>NZ_QGGO01000004.1:61994-272050 GCF_003148625.1 Arcicella aurantiaca
TAACTGCTAACTGTTTAATATTCACAAATAGCTGATTACAGATTAACTGAACTACTAACTGTTAACTGTTCATTGTTAACTGATAACTGCCAACTGCCAACCCATATTATGAAAATTGAAGCCTATCAAATCTCTGAAGTTATAAACCTTAAAAAATTTAGAAATGATTATGCAAGCCAGCCCATACTATTTAATAATTCTGAGCTTTTTTATAAACGAGACGACGAAAAATATTGCTACTTATTAAGTTATGGAATTGTGGTATTTGGAGGATTTGGGGATTTAGAAAAAAGTGAATTTTTGAAGTTTGTCAAAGGATATGTCGAAAATGAAGTAGATGGAAAATATGACGAGCATTTCGATTTACAAACCGACCCTTCTGTATCAATCGTCCTAAAATATAATTCAATTACCGTTTCTGAAATCACAGACGATACCATCAGAATTGTGATGTTAAATATTGGTCAATCAGTAGCCTTAGACCATTACGAAGACCTAACTCTTGAAATTTTTAAGGATTCCAGAGAAATAACCGATGAACTCGAAAAGACAGGAACATTCAAATATTCAAAAAAAGACCTACTGAAATTCATTGGCAGAACCATCAATATCAAAAACAGTATTATTGACAATCTTTACATTTTTGATGCTCCAGATATTGTTTGGGAAAATGAACATTTAGAACGTATAGACAAAGGTTTAAAGAAAACTTTTGACCTAAAAATGCGTTATCAAGACATTGACTATAAGCTCAAAATTGTTCAAGATAACCTAACTCTTTTCACCGACCTTCTCCAAAATCGGGAATCTACCCGCCTCGAATGGATTGTTATTATTCTGATTCTTATTGAAGTTTTTGATATTTTCATCAAGAAATTTCTTGGGTAAATTACCGTTAAATAAATCTGTACAACTGAAAACGAGATTATTTACAGAAATAACATATTGAAAATTGATTTTTTTAAAGGGTTGGCAAATTTGTCAACCTTTTTTTATTCCTAAAATTGAGCCGTTGAAAGCTACAAACAGCAATTTCATCTATTTTATGTATAGACCATCCTAACATTTGAGGTAAAAACAACGACCTTTGTTTTATTTTTCTGAATATCCAAAATAACCTCAATGAAAAAATCTTTACTATCTCTCTATTGCTTCATTTTACTCATTTTTTGTTTTTGTACCAATACACAAGCACAGTCGAAAGGAACAATAAAAGCCAAAATTGTTGATGCAAAAACAGACGAACTATTAAGCTTCGCAAGTTTGAAAATTTTACAAGTTTCTGACAATAAATTAGTTACAGGAAACATTGCCAATGAAAAAGGCGAAATTTCTTTAAATATCAACTTCGGGAAATATATTGCCGAAATTGAATTTATGGGCTATAAAAATTTTAAAACGGCAGAATTTTCTCTTTCAAAAGAACAAAATATCGTTGATTTAGGAACGATAAAATTGGAAGTTTCGAGCAGTACACTTGCAGAAGTGGAAGTCAGAGCCGAAAAAAGCACCATGGTTTTGGCATTGGATAAAAAAATATTCAACGTCGGCAAAGACTTGGCAAACGCAGGTGGTTCTGCCAGCGATTTACTGACTAATATTCCCTCCATTTCAGTTGACCCAGACGGTGGCGTAAAATTACGTGGTAGCGATAATGTTAGAATTTTGATTGACGGAAAACCCTCTGGCTTAGTCAGTTTTAAGGGTGGTGCAGGCTTGCAACAATTACAAGGAAATATGGTAGAAAGAGTTGAAATTATCACCAATCCGTCTGCTCGATACGAAGCCGAAGGTATGGCGGGTATCATCAATATTATCTTGAAAAAAGACCAAAGACAAGGCTTTAACGGTTCATTGGAGCTAATTACGGGCTATCCAACCAATTATGGAATCGGAGGAAATTTGAATTATCGTCACAAAAAAGTCAATTTCTTTATCAATTACGGACTTTCATATCGTAAATCTCCGGGAAAAGGAAATAGCTATCAAGAAGCCATTGTGAATGGACAAAAAGCCATTTATGACCAATCAAGTGAAAATGAAGTGAGTGGATTAAACAACAATATTAGAGGTGGTTTAGACTATTTTTTCAGCGACAAAAGCATTTTAACGGCTTCTTATTTATTCAAAAGAAGCGATGCTCACCGCAATTTAGATATTGTTTATCATGATTTATTGGCAACAGATAAAAGTGTTTTCAGAACGACTTTCCGAAACCAAACAGAAGACGAACAAGAACCAAATTCGGAATATGCGTTGAGTTATAAGAAGGATTTTACCAAGAAAAACCATTCTCTTTCGGCTGATGTTCGTTTCTTGGATAACTGGGAACGTTCCAATCAAGTCTTTACGCAAAATGCTATTTTCAAAGATGGTTCAGCAGATAAAGCGAATACTTCTCTCCAAAATTCGTTGAACGATGAATACGAAAAACAGTGGCTCGTACAGGTGGATTACGTGCAACCAATTGGCAAAGAAGGAAAATTTGAAACAGGTGTACGCAGCAGTTTTAGAGATATGGTGAATGATTATATCGTTACACAACGCAACGAATCTGGACAATGGGCGGTGGTACAAGGCTTAAAAAACTACTTTATTTACAATGAAAATATCAACGCTTGGTATGGAATATTAGGCAATAAAACCAAGAAATTTTCGTATCAGGCAGGTTTAAGAGCAGAATGGACAGACGTAAAAACAACCTTGCGAGAAACCAACGAAGTAAATCCAAGAAAATACGCTAATTTGTTCCCAAGCGTACATTTCACCTACAATTTACCCAAAGAAAATGCTCTACAATTGAGTTATAGCCGTAGGGTAAGAAGACCTTTTTACAATGATTTAAGTCCATTTTTCTCTTTTCCAGATAGTAGAAATTTCTTTGGCGGAAATCCAGATTTGAATCCAGAATTTAGCAATGTTTTTGAATTAGGACACATTAAATATTTTGAAAAAGGTTCTATCACTTCTTCTCTTTTTTACCGAGATACACAAGGAAAAATTGATAGAATTAGAAGAGTGGATTCAACAGGTTTTTCAAGAACTCGTCCCGAAAATTTGAATGGCGAAAAAAGTTTTGGTTTAGAATTAACAAGCCAATACAACCTTTACAAATGGTGGAAGTTAGATTTTAACTTCAATTTCTTCCAAGCTGATATTGACGGAAGTAATATTAGCGAATTATACAAAAGAAAAACAGTAAGTTGGTTTGTACGCCAAACTTCAAGATTTACAATTGCTAAAAGTTTTGATTTACAAGTAAGAGGAAATTATGAAGCTCCACAAAAAACGGCACAAGGCGAACGCTTAGCATTATACTATGTTGATTTGTCGATGAGCAAAGAAGTTTTTGGCGGCAAAGGAACGTTAAATTTTAATATAACCGATTTATTCAATACTCGAAAAATGCGTTATACGACGCAGGGAGACACTTTTTATTCAGAAGGAATGTCGCAATTTAGAATTCGACAAATAAATCTGACGCTCAATTATCGTTTCAATCAATCTAAAAATGCGAAGAAAGTTAAAAGTTTAGTGAGCGACGAAGGTTAATTGCAAAACTTTTTGAATCTCAAAAGTGAAAATTGTAAATTGATAAGTAAAAATAATAACAACTATGAAAGCATCCTTTTTATCAATCTTATTCCTTTTCACTTCTTTGGAAATTATCGCTCAAAATAAAGAAATCATCAAAACCGACAAAGCTCCTGTGCCAATCGCTCCGTACAGTCAAGGGATTAAGGCAAACGGATTTTTATTTGTTTCTGGTCAAATTGGCTTAAATCCAACGACTCGAAAATTAGTTGAAGGCGGTGTAGAAGCAGAAACGGCACAAATTATAGAGAATATCAAAGCTATTTTAACGGCAGGTGGGGCAAAATTAGAAGATATTCTGAGTACCACAATTTATCTAAAAAACATAGATGATTTTCAAAAAATGAATACTATTTATGGCAAATATTTTACGTCAAACTTCCCTACTCGTAGCACAGTTGCCGTTTCTGGACTTGCAAGTGGTGCCAATATTGAGATTACTGTAACCGCATTATTACCACCTCGAAGAAAATAATGAAGTAAATGGAGATTAGTTATTGGTAATTAGAAAATGGAGAAATTGTAATTGTGAGATAACTTTTGAAAATCTATTTAAAGAAAAGAGCGGTTTAAAACCGCTTTTTTTATGCTTTTTATAAAAATATTTCAAAAAACTAAACAAATAGTTTGTAAACTAAAATATTAGTTATATGTTTGTTTCAGAATTAACAATTAAGGTATCACAATCAGCATATAAAAGCATAAAATCATGCAACCAGAAAGAGAACTTACTAAAGCCGAAGAGCAGATAATGCAGGTGCTTTGGCAAATAGAAAAGGGATTCGTTAAAGACGTTTTAGACGAATTGCCAGAACCAAAACCTGCTTATAATACGGTTTCGACCATTATCAGGATTTTGCAGGAAAAAGGATTTGTCAGTCATAATGCTTACGGAAAATCACACGAATATTTCCCGATTGTGAGCAAAGAAAATTACAGTTCTTATGCTACCGAAAAATTAGTAGAAGGTTATTTTGAGAATTCGTTTTCAAGTCTTTTCTCATTTTTCTCTAAAAAAGGAAAAATCGACGTAAAAGATGCTGACCAAATTTTGGCGATGATTAACAAAATGAAGGAAGAAGAAAAGTAACACGGACAGCCTTGTCCGCAAAAAACATTTATGGAAAAACAGATTCTTCTGCATCTACTAAATAAAAAGGGAAAAGCTTTTCATAATTGTCTTTAGTTCACACAATCATAAAAATTACTGAGTACAGAAATCAAACACTAAATTAGTTCTACACCAGTTAAAAAATATATTTAGACAAACTTCCCGAAAGTTTTAAAACTTTCGGGAAGTGAAATCGGATTAACTAAATTAGTTCTACAACAGTTCTATTTGTGAGTAAAATCACAACTCACTCATTCACAATTCACAACTAAATTAAAAACATGGCTGAAATATCTGCATCCGACCAAGCCCCAAAAGGCAAAAAACGTAGCCACAAATTATCTACTAAAATCGACATGACCCCGATGGTAGATTTAGGCTTTTTATTGATAACATTCTTTATGCTAACTACTTCGCTGATGAAACCTGTGGTTATGCAACTGAATATGCCTGATAAAACTGATAGAGGATTAAGCTCTCCTGTGCGTTGTTCTGAATCATTAAATGTAGTAATTGATGCCGACAACAAAGTGCATTATTATCAAGGAACAGAGTGTAATCCAACAGTAAAAACAACTGATTTTTCTGACAAAGGTATTCGTGAAGTTTTATTTGATTATAAACGAAAAATTGGTGAAGCTTTTACCGTTGTCATCAAGTCAACCGACAAAGCCAAATACCGCAATATGGTAGATTTATTAGACGAAATGGTCATCACCAATAACAAACACTACGCTATTGTGGGGATTACGAAGGAAGATGAAAAACTATTAGGTATTAGGTATTAGGTATTAGGTATTAGGTATTAGGTATTAAAAGTGAATTGATATATTTTAAGTTCATTTTCATTCATTTATTTTCTTGAAAATAATAATCTAAATTTTACACTCAATCACTAATTCGTTAAATCACTAAATTATTCCCTTAATCACAAGCTCCATAAATCTCTCAATTATTCATTCTATAAATCACAAATAAAATATGAACTGGCTCAATTACCTCCTCCAAGTGAATTTATATTTGATTTTATTCTACGGTTTTTATCGCCTTTTGTTGCGTTCAGAAACGTTCTTTAACCTCAATCGTGGCTACTTGGTGGCATCGGCAGCGTTGGCTTTTTTCATACCATTGATGCAGTCGGAATGGGTACGTAGTTGGTTTGTGACTGAACAAGTTTCGCAGACGATAGAGGTATTTTATGACCCGCAAATTTTCTATGTTGCCGTTAAAAAACAAGCTCATTCTCTCACTTTGGGCGATTTTATGGCGGTATTTTACATCATTGGAATTCTTGTAGGTATTGCCCGTTTCAGTGGAAATTTAGTTTATCTCGGCAAAATGATGAAGCTAAAAACAACTCAGAAAGACTCAAAACAAGCTTTTTCGTTTTTCAATATGCTATTCGTAAGCAAAGAGTTAAAGCAACGTTCTACCATTATGAAACACGAGTTTGTCCATATTCGTCAGTTACACTCTGCCGATGTGATGCTGTTTGAATTAATTGCGATATTCAACTGGTTCAATCCTGTTGTGTATTTCTACAAAAACTCAATAAAACACATTCACGAGTTTATTGCAGACGAAGTGGCAAGTCGTAACGAAGCCTCAAAGGCGGACTATGCGATGCTTTTATTCCAAGAACAATTTGGCGTACAAGCAATTCCGTTAACCAATAATTTCTTTAATTCTTCCCTTTTAAAAACAAGAATAAAAATGCTACAACAAGAACGTTCAAACCAAACGGCTTTGATGAAATACGGACTCATCGCACCTCTTTTTATGGTGATGATTGTTGTTTCGTCGGCAACATTGGCGAACAAAGAACTAAAGAATATAGAATCAAAAATTGATGGAATCACAGATTCACATTTAGAAGAAGTAACCGTCAGAAAATCAGCCAGAGAAGTATTGGCAGAGGAAGGTATTGACCTATCTAAAGCACTGATTATCAGCCCTGCCTTGGTTGATGAAGTAAAAACGTTTCAACAAAGTAAACAAGATACAAATAAGGTTTTTAATGCTGTTGAACAACAAGCTGAGTTTCCGGGAGGAATGGAGGCATTTGCCAAATATTTACAAGACAATTTAAAATATCCAGAAGCTGCTCAAAAAGCAAAAATTCAAGGAAAAATTTATGTCCAATTTGTTATCAATACAGATGGCTCTGGCGAAAATTTTGAAGTTTTGAAATCTACCGAAAATGAGAGTTTAGACCAAGAAGCTTTGAGAGTTTTGAAGTCAATTCCTAAATGGGAAGCAGGCAAACAAAGTGGTAAAAATGTAAGAAGCCGTTTTACGATACCGATTAATTTCCAATTATCGAAATAAACTGTTTAAACTAAGATTTATGAGATTAAATGATTTTAAGATTAAACATTGTTACAGATATTCCTAAAATCATTTAATCCTGTTAATCTTGGTTCAAATTTAAGATTAAACATCGTTGCTAATAATCCTAAATTCATTTAATTCTATCAATCTTAGTTCAAACAAAAAAGAAAATCATTTAATCAACTTAATCTCAGTTCAAACAAATTAGCTCCCCCACCCCAACAAGTGGGGATTTTAAAACCCTAAATCAACTAAATAGATAGTTTATTTACCCTGCCCTGCTTGGGCTTTTTTAAAAATTAAATCAACTAAAGAAATAGTTAAACTTCAAACAATAATCAATCATGGAAAATCACCAAGAAAATCTCGAAACATTGGAGGACATTGTTTTCCAAAATCGTAACAAAAGCTATGGAGCTTACATTTTACGAGCTGACTACCAAAACGTTATCAGAAAATCCTTAATTATTGGCATTGGACTATTTTGTTTGGCAATACTTACACCTATGCTTTGGGCAAAAGTGGATAAAGATATAAGAAGAGAAGTAATTGCAGATGTGTTAGTTATGGAACAACCTCCAAAAGAAGAAGTCAAACCCATCGAACCTGTTACTCCTCCTCCACCAGTTGAACCAGAACCGCAAGTGAGAAGTCAAGTAAGATTTATGGAACCTGAAATTGTTGATGATTCCAAAGCAACGGAATTACCTCCCGACCAAGATGTTTTGAGTGAAGCAACAAATATCGGAACGCAAAATATTATTGGCGTTGACGAACCAATCCCAACAGAAGACCCCGACGCTAATAAAGCATCTCAACCAGAAATGCCAGTAGCCGTTAAAACAGAAGAAAGTAATCAAGAATTTATAACGGTTGAGCAAAATCCAGAATTCATGGGTGGAATGGAAGCATTAGCGAAGTTTTTACAGAAAAACCTACGTTATCCTACCTCTGCCGCCAATGCTAATGTAGAAGGAAAAGTTTTCATGCAATTTGTAGTTGGGCAAGATGGAAGTATCACCAAAGTTGATATACTGAAGGGAATCGGTTTTGGTTGTGATGAAGAAGCACAGAGAGTAGTAAAATTGATGCCAAAATGGTCGCCCGGAAAACAATCAGGTAGAGCTGTTGCAGTAAGATTTACTTTACCAATTAGTTTTCATTTATCTGAGTAACGTAACACAGACTTTAGTCTGTTTATTCTACATACAGACTAAAGTCTGTGTTACGTCAAAAGTCTCCATAATTAACTTGCAGACATAATAAACCCAAATCTAAACGCCATAAATCAACTACTTGATTTCGGTCATCTAATACGAATTGTACGAAAAACTGTCCTTTGACGTGTTTTTCGTACAATTCTTTTTTTATGATGGCATCTTTTCGCACATCACCCGCAGAACGCATATACAAGGCATTGTACGGAATTTTATTGTACGATAACCAATTCATAGTTTGACTTCTCGCACTATCTTCTCGCCCCGACATTAAAATTATTTTCACCCCTTTTTCATGGTACATTTTCACGATTTCTGCCACAGGAGTATTTAATAAATCTGTCTCGCAACGTTTGGTATCAAATGGACTTCGGTCGTGAATAATGGCTAATGTTCCATCAATATCACAAAGAATGGCAGGTGGTAAAGTATCGTCTTGTTCTTGATAATGTGGTCCACGTTCATCTTTCAGAATGTGTTGTTTATACATTCGCATAATTACGTCTCGACCTACTTTTTTCTCCCGTTTTTCGTCTCGTTCCAAACATTCTTCCAGCGACGTATCAAAACCTTTTATCTCAATATGTACTTTATCGCCCGAATCTTTCATGTATTTTTGAACGACTTGCGTAATTCTTTCAATTGGTCTATCTGACAAATTGGTATCGTCAATCACCACGTGCTTTCCTTCTTTCAAAGCCTCCACGAGCATAAAATCACGGACACGCTCCACAAACTTTTCGTTGGGATTACTATGTACCGAATTATCCAACATCGCCCGTAATTCGTCTTTATTCAGTCGTTTCCAAACGTGCGGATTTTCAGTTAATAAATTTTTCGCATAAGTGGATTTCCCGCTTGCAGGCAACCCACGTAGTATTAATAGTTTTTTCATTATGTTTTATTTTAAGGAGTGAAGGAGCAGAGGACGGAGGAACAAAGGAGCAAAGTAGTAAATGCTTAAACTTTTTTCTTTGCTCCTTTGTCACTCCGCCACTTTGTTACTATGCTCCTTTGTCACTCCGCCACTTTGTTACTCCGCCACTTTGTTACTATGCTCCTTTGTCACTCCGCCACTTTGTTACTATGCTCCTTTGTCACTCCGTTACTTTCTTACTATGCCACTTTGTTACTATGCTCCTTTGAAACTTTGCTCCTTTGTCACTATGCCACTTTGCTCCTCACCCCCAACAACAACTCATTCACAAAATCCTTATCCACATCATCGGGCAAATCACTTTTTTCAAAGTA
Source organism: Arcicella aurantiaca (assembly GCF_003148625.1). Classification (GTDB taxonomy): domain Bacteria; phylum Bacteroidota; class Bacteroidia; order Cytophagales; family Spirosomataceae; genus Arcicella; species Arcicella aurantiaca. Next base: position 71,499 of record NZ_QGGO01000004.1, read on the forward strand.
GGAATTTAGCTTTAAAATATCCGCTTCGGCTTTTTCCATAAAGCGTTCCAAATCAATTTCTCCTCTACGAATTTTCAATAAATCTTGGGCATTTGGTCTCCTGACGATGATTGTTTTTTGTTCGGCAATCTCCAAAGCCATGTCCAACAACCGCTGACAATGCAAGAGATTTTTGCCGTCAATTTGCTGTCCATGACTCTCAATATCTACATACCGTTGCGTATTTCGATTTTTCAGCCAATCGGTATATTGCACAAAATCCTTGCAATGGCTTGAATAGCCTTCCTTATTAAAATACAAAATCGTTAAATCCTTCTCCCCTATCGGTACAGAACTTAGCCTGACATTGTCCCCATTTTCAGCCATAATTCCCCGATAACCCAATTGTTTGGAAGCATCATAATAAAAGGCGTAACAATCTTTAAAATGGGCTAAATTGACCAATCCACAATGTTTTTCTTCTAAATTATTCTCGGATAAAAAGCTTTCTAAAGGTAAGGTTTTCCCATTTTGATAAATAAAGCAAAAATCCATCAATGACTTCCGAACCATTTTATCCTTTTCCCAATTCATCTTTTTATCCAAACCTTTTGCTTTTTTTATTTGGGCAACGGCATAACCGCCAAAAGAATGTAAACATTTCTTTGTCAAGAACTTATCACGATTTTGGAGAATTAAATCAAAGGCTGGATGTTTTTCGATAATGCAATCTTCGGGCATAAAAAGCAATTCCAACATCGTAGGATTAGCCGATTGAAGCAACTGCAAAAACCGCCGAACCTCATAATAACATTCGTCCTTACTAACTTCAATTTGTTCTTTGTAACCAAAGCCCACCAACTCACGGACAGGCTGAATGTACACACCTTTATGGTCCGTATCCGACCCAACGGTATTTGTCCCGTATGCTTGACTACCTACTATGGTTTTAAATATTATGTTCATTTTCTCGAATTAAAAATAGACCACAGATTTTACTGATTGAACTGATTTAGTTTAACATTTTATCCGCTTAAATCCGTCTAATCTGTAAAATCTGTGGTCTAATAAATCTCATCAAATTTATCAACAAAAGGTTTTTGATAATCAGGTTTAATGATTTTCCAGATTAATTGGTCATAAGGCTGTTCGTCCAACATTTTGAATAAAACTGAAGGATATTGACAAGTTTGAAAATACATAGCGGTCGCTTTTCTGTCTTCCAAAACCTTAAACTCTTGCTTGGATTTCGTTTCAATTTCGGCAAATTTTTCTAAGAATTTAGCGTGCGTAGCTTTTACCCAATCATAAAATTCATCGGGAACTCTATCCAAAAATGGTAATAAATCTTGTCCTGTTTTCAAATATTCCCAAATACTCAAAGTAGAAACTTGCGAAATTATTCGATGAATTCGTTGGTATTCCTCAAATTTAACTTTTAGTCGATACCCACTCTTAAATTTCACGACAAATCCTTCTTTGTTATCTTCTTCTAATTGTTTCAATTTAGATAAATCGTTTAACCCATTGTATCGTTTGACTATTGGAAAATATTGTTCTTCAGAAGACGTTGCAGGCAACGTCTCTACGTTGGTTTCTTCGCCTGTTTGGGTATCAACAATTGCTAATAAAACCAATTTACGCTCATTTCCATAATCCAAAACAATACGGTTTTCGGGATAAATAATCTCGAATAAATACGTTTTTGATTTATCTAAAAGCGGAATTACCTCAGCATATTGCGTATGAAGCATTTCCGTTGCTACCTCCGACTGCTCACTCGTAAACGACCCACGAGTAGCGATATGTGGTTTGTCATCAAGCCAATACAAAATCCCCAAAGAGCCGTCCATTTTCTCAAAAACTTCAAAAGGTTCATTCGGAATTTCTTGATTTTCATGCTCACCCAAATTAAAGAACTTCTGAAACGGACGAGCCACGACTTGATAATTTCCATCCAAAATCAAGCCCCGACAAGCCAAAGTCCACTCATTCCAAACACGGTCGTATTGAGCTTTTTGCGAATAATTATAGATATATAAATCTGCCGTTGGATGTTTATTGACAATGATGTAGTTATCGGCAATTAGTTGGTTTAGTTGTTTGGTGTTCATGTTGTTTGATTTGATGATACAAAGCTAAAAACCCACTACGCAGTCTATTTGCGTAATTATAATTTTATTTTAATTACCTTCAAAAATCCGTAATTTCGTATAAATAACAAATCAAGAAGATGGAACAAATTAGTAAATTACCTTTGGATACTGATTCAATTTTAGTGCATTTCAATTTACCACGATTACGAGAAGGTAAATTGATTGACGAGTGGGTTACTGCCAAAGGTGTACTAAACTCAGGAGAATCTGAACGAATCGAAAAACTTTACCGCAAAGCCTTAAAATCTGGTGATGGTTGGAATGAGGAAGAGCTAAAAATGAAATTCATTAGTCTGCTTTTCGATTTGGCTGATATTGAAGAAGAAGACAAGATTATTTCATTCTACGAACGTCCAATGAATGCAACTTTCAATGGAACTAAAATCGGCGTAATTTGTGATTGTCTTTTAGCTTCTCCTGCGGGAATTTCGACTCCAAAAACGCCCTATTTTTTCCTCCAAGAATTTAAAAAGCAAAAAGGAGATAGCAACGACCCCGAAGCACAAATGTTAGCGGCAATGTTGGTTGCTCAATACAAAAACGCAGATAATAAACCCATTTATGGAGCATGGTTAGTGGGTAGTATTTGGAACTTCACACTTTTACAAGGAAGTGAATATTTTGTAAGCCATAAATTTGATGCTTCTAATTTAGAAGATTTAACCCAAATTGTATTTATCCTTCGTAGATTGAAAGAACTGATAAAAAGTCGCTAATATTTTGATAATGGCTAATTACAAAATCATAATTAGCCATTATTCTACCTAACAGGACTAAACATCGCCTTCATTTGTTCCAAAAACTGCCCTCCGCCCGAAACCGAAATATTATTGATTTTGTCGGCAATTTTCTCCACGTATTCCATTTCTTTCAATTTGAATAACATATCGTTTTCTTCCATCAATTTTGCCGTATTCAATAAGCTACGAGTTGACGCCGTTTCTTCACGTCTCATAATGATGTTGGCTTGTGCTTTTTTCTCAGCCACCAATACCTGATTCATAATTTCACGCATTTCTCCCGGTAAAATAATATCACGGATTCCACAGTTCAAAACCTCTACGCCCAAAGAAGTCGTTTTGGTAGCAAGTGATGTCAAAATCGCAGGAGCGAGAGATTCTTTCTTCTCCAAAAGCTCGTCTAAAGTCAATGTTCCCACAAATTCACGCAATGCCAATTGTACCAAAACATACAATTGTTTTTCGTGGTCTTTGTTCTCCAAAGCCGCTTTTACAATGTCTGTAACTTTGTATTGAGCATAAAAATTGATTCGTAAAGAGGCTTTGTCTTTCGTCAAAATCTCTTGTCCCGACAATTCTATTTGCATTTGGCGAGTATCAATTTTAGCTACGTGAATCGTAATATTGTTTTTCCACCAATAATAAGTTCCGCCTTCTAAAAGTCGCTCAAATTTGCCATTAACAAACAATAACGCCTTTTCATGCGACTCTACGACGTATCCACGAATGTACGCTCCCAATTTATTCACCAATATATTTGCAGGAATTTCTTCCGTAATTTCAATTTTGCTCGTATCAACACGCACGAATTTATAGGTTATAATCCCTTTCCAGAAAGCGTATTTCCCAGCCGTCAAGATAGTTTTAAACAAACCGTTTTCGTATTGCAAAACAATTTCATTATCCTGAACTTCAACGACTTCCAATTGAGTTTTTAGCGTTTCGTCTTTCAATAAAATATCTAAATGCACAGACGAAACAAAAGGCTGTGTCATGTCAAATTGTTGTAGATTTTCAAAAGGCATTAACCAGTGATTTCCTTCTGAAATAGCTTTTTTATAAGCTCCATTTTTGAATACTAAGCCCATTTTATAGGCGTTAATTGTTACATATTTCATCGTTTTATTTGTTTTCGTTTTTTAAAAACAGTCAGATTAATCCATTTATCGAAAACGGAATCTGATTTTAGTAAATAATTGTTGAGTAGTTTTTAAAATTTATTAGCAATCGGCTTTCAGAATTTTATCAATGTTTATGACATTAATTTTCATTGTAACCAAAAGCTAAATTCAATTAAAAAGTACAAACCAATCACATTACGGTATCCATCATTTTCAGGCTTTTGGCAAATTGTAAATCATTCTTTGGGAAATCATTACGCAGACCAATCTGAACTGTTTTTTAATCCTTGGAATCCACTTGAAAGAGTGGTGCTTTACCAACTTAGCTACGTCAATCACTCGACGGCAGGATTCGAACCTGCGATTTTCTGTTACTCTACCAGACTGAGTTATCTCATTGCTGAGAGAAGGATTCGAACCTCCGACAAACAGGTTATACATCAAACAATAAACCTTCGATAGCATATCGGCAATTATTATCCCGACACTACGTGGCTATACAGAAACCAACATTGTTAATCAACCATGATTATTAATTTGATGATACAAAGTTGAAAACCTACTACGCAATCTATTTGCGTAGATAAAAAATAATTTAGATATTTATAAAAATTCACGATTTGCGAATTGCGAATCGTGAATTTATGACATACAGATTTTAACAGATAAATAAAAATCCTTTTAAATCTGCGTTGCTTGCATCAGCGTAATCTGCGTTCTAATCTAAAATCCAACAATATGCCAGCCAACCGCAACGCCCTTATCCGCTATAAAACCATTGATACTTGTTTGAGAAACCGATTCCGAAAATGGACATTGGAAGATTTAATTGAAAAAGTGTCGGATACACTTTATGAATATGAAGGCATCGAAACCATCAGTAAACGGACAATCCAGAATGATATTCAGATGATGAGAAGTGATAAGTTGGGCTATTTCGCTCCAATTGTAGTTTTGGAGAAAAAATATTATACCTACGAAGACCACAATTATAGCATTACCAATATTCCCATTTCTGATACTGACCTTTCACGGATGAACGAAGCGGTTGAAATGCTAAAACAATTCAAAGGGTTTTCGCACTTTGAGCAGTTAAATGAAGTTGTCCAAAAATTAGAAGACCATGTGTATTCGGTAGGAAAAAAGAAATCGCCAGTTATTGATTTTGAGAAAAATGATAATTTGAAGGGTTTGGCATATTTGGATATTTTGTACCAAGCGGTTATCCAGAAAAAAGCTATCAAAATGACCTACCAATCCTTTAAAGCAAAAGAACCAAACGTATTTTTCTTTCATGTTTGGTGGCTAAAGGAATTTAAAAATCGTTGGTTTGCGGTAGGAGTTCGTAAGCAAAACGGTTCAATTTCAAGTTTGGCATTAGATAGAATTATCGACGTAAGTTTATCCGACGATGTAGCATATACAGAAAATCAAGACCTTATTCCCGAAGAATACTATAAAAACGTTATTGGCGTGACCGTAAATAATTTACGACCCATGAATGTGAAGATTTTTGTCGTTGCTCAACACGCCCCTTACGTAGAAACCAAGCCTTTACATCATTCTCAAAAAGTCATTGAAAGAAACGAAGACGGAATTATCATTGAAATTAAAGTACAACACAATTATGAATTAGAAAAGGAAATTTTGGGTTTTGGCGAAGTGATGAAGGTTTTGAGTCCTGAACATTTTGTAAAAGCCATTAAAAAACGATTAATAAAAGCGAGTCAAAGGTATGAGGTAGTAGGTATGAGGTAGTAAGTATTTATGAGGTTAATTAATTCCTGCCAATAAATAAAATCTCATACCTACGAAATCATACCTCATACCTCATACCTACGAAATCATACCTCATACCTACGACCTACCTCTAAACTTCCTTCAAAATACCTTTTCGCCTGCGAGAAACTGATGCCGTCAGATTATTTTGCAAAACCAATTTACTATCATCAGAATTATAATCAATTACGTATTGTGGATTAACCATAAATGACTTGTGAACACGCAAAAAACCTTTGGCTTGCAAAATTTCCTCATAAGTATTGATACAATGAGCAAACATTTTTGCCTTTCCGTCACGTAAATGAAAAAGAGTATAATTACCCTCTCCTTTCAGCATAATGATACGGTCGATAAATAAAGCAATATTTCGTTTAGAATCCACTGTGAGCAGTGCGTCTCTATGGGCTATAAGATTTGACATAAGTTTATTAGAGATAAAACGTTAAGGGCATCGCAGATTTCTTTGAAGTATATTCATAAAAAATCCTTTACAACCATTTAGTCGTAAAGGATTTTTATTTGGTAACAAAAAAATATATTTAAAAAAAATAAATCACAATTCCCTCATTCACACCTTAGCCCCTAACTGTTCTTTTCTCGATACGTTTTTCATAATCTTTCCCTTGAAAAATTCTTTGAACGTAAATTCCGGGCGTATGAATTTGGGCAGGGTCAAGTGTGCCAACAGGTACTAATTCTTCTACTTCTGCAATCGTGATTTTTCCTGCTGCGGCTGCCATAGGATTAAAATTCTGGGCAGTTCCACGATAAATCAAATTTCCTGCGGTATCGCCTTTCCATGCTTTAACAATAGCAAAATCAGCCTTTAACCAACGTTCCATCAAATACATTTTACCATCAAATTCTCTCATTTCTTTTCCTTCGGCAACTTCTGTTCCTACTCCCGCAGGCGTAAAAAATGCAGGAATACCCGCACCACCTGCACGCATACGCTCAGCAAGTGTACCTTGTGGTATTAAATCAACTTCCAACTCTCCAGCTAATAATTGACGTTCAAATTCTTGATTTTCGCCTACATACGAAGAAATCATTTTTTTTACTTGACGAGTTTGCAAAAGCAAGCCAATGCCAAAATCGTCAACGCCAGCATTATTTGAAATACAAGTCAGATTTTTCACACCTGTACGAAGTAAGGCTGAAATACAATTTTCAGGAATGCCAGACAAGCCAAAACCGCCCATCATAAGTACAGAACCATCTTTTATATCTGCTACGGCTTCATCGGCACCAGAAATTACTTTATTAATCATAGTATTGAGATTGGATTTAAAACAAAAAAGTCCTCAAAAATTACTTAATGAGGACTTAAAGTGGTGGTCCCACTAGGATTCGAACCTAGGACCCCCTGCTTGTAAGGCAGGTGCTCTGAACCAGCTGAGCTATGAAACCAAAATACTATTACCGTTTCTTTTAACGTGGTGCAAAATTACACGTTCTCTATTAATTATGCAAGCCTTAATATTTAAAAAAATAATAATATTATTAATCACATTGATAATCAATTATTTATCATTGAAAATAATTTAAACTTTTTTTAATTATTCTCAATAAAGAGCATTTTCATGACTTGTTGTTTACCTTTTTGAGATAAACAACAAGCGTTTTTTGGACGTCTTATGCTTTTGGCGAAAGGGCAATTCCTTCAAATTTTATTCCATCCCATCCAAATTTTATAAAATTTCGGATGTTTTGGTGATTATCTCCCGTCGGATTCTCTAAAACATCTACTCTATAAAATGCTCCAAAGCAAGCTAAGGTTTGTGCTTGTGTCAAATTTTGTACCTGAGCAAATGAAAATAATTTGCAAGAACCAGAATTCTGTCCTGCTTCATTGCGTGTTTCTCCGTTTTGGAAAGCAGTTGGCGTAAAATCGTAATTGGCATCTATTAATGCAATCACTTCTGCGAAATCTATACTTTCTGGACTTTGATTTAATTTTTCTGAAAAATTTTCTAACGACATAATTTTGTATTTTAATAGTCTCCAAAAATAAGACAAATTCAGCATTCTATTAAACGAGCATGGTAAATAAATGCAAATAGCACCCATTGCTGGATGCTATTGTGAGTCTATTGAGTTCTGCACAGATATTTTATATCATCATAGACTTTTGCATATATTGGAGTGTTAGGTAAATATTTTGTCTGAAATACACTTATATAAAAACTAAGGAGCTATCGTTGATAATTCTTCTATTGATTGATTTTCTCCTGAAAATTCAAGCGATTTCTCTCTTAATATTTCTCGTCTTTTTCTTCGAGAAAGAGCTAATTGAATACCTCCTCTAATTTGTAAAAAATCGGTATTGCCATTAACATCAGGATTTTGAATGTAATTTTTATTAACGCAAAATGTTCTATGAATTCTGATAAAACTCTCGTCTAAAGAATTGTTGATGTGAAAAAGTAGCGTTTTAGTAGAAATTTTTACTGAACCATCTTGTAAATGTATGAGGGTATAATTGCTGTTACTTTGCAGATACAGTATATCTGAATAAAGTATTTGCTCAAATTTTCGATGTTTGTTGGGTAACAGGAAGTAATGATTATCTCGCATTCTCTTAAAATTTGGGTGTGGTTAATGCTCGTTTGGGCGGTTGGAATACAAGCTTTGAAGAATGCACAAAGGTAAAACATGAAAGATTCTCGTCGATAATCCAAAACGACAAATCAATAATCCATTAAGACATTTTTAGTGTGTAAAATCTATAACTATTTTATGACTTCTGAAGGTAAGATTTTATGATATTTTTTGAATGCCGCAGTAAATTTTCCCGGATTTTCATAGCCTAAAGACGCTGCAATATTTTTAATCTGCACATCGGGATTTTTAAGTAGTTGAAAGGCTAAAACCATTTGTTTTTCCTTAAAATACTGATAAATGGATTGCCCATAAACGCCTTTAAAAACGACCTTTAACTTAGATTCTGACATATTTATTTGCTTGGCGATAGCTTCAATACCCATAAAACCTTCTGTCAAATTGTCCATCAATATTTTCTCAACCTTTACTAAAGCCACACGGTCGGCTTCGTTTTGAGGAAAAGTTTGTTCCAATACTTTCTCTTTATTGATATTGGTAAAAAAAGTAGAAATAAGTTCAAGCGTCTGTATTTTTAACGATAAAGCATTAAAGCGTTCTTCTTGCCCCTGCAAAAGATTTTTCCAGATTTTCTGAGCCATAGTTTCGGCATCAGGCACAACATCCTCCCAAGTGATATGCCCAGTATGAAGATTTAGGAAATTTTGCAATTCACTTTCTGAGCCTTTTCCACCAAACAAATTTTGGTTTAACCAAGTATGATTAAATACAAAATTCAAGAAAAGCCCTTCTGTTCCTTTATAATGATAGGCATCAATTTCGCTACCCGGTTTATAAATTGCCCAACTTTTATTAGGCATCGTAATTTTATTGACGTGCATATTCACTAAAGGAATATCACAACGATAAAGCGAAAATGCCAAGAAATAATAGTCAGAACCACCTTCATCGTAAATGGCTCTGGTATGCACATTTACTTTAAACTCAATTTGAGTGGCAAGTACCCAAAAGCCAGTCTCAATCTCTCGATACCGCATTTCTCCTTTCGTGAAAGGGTTATTAGAAAGTATTGATTGCTCTAATGGGTTATATTTGGTGACGGGCATTTTTTTCAAACTCTCAATCATTACTTCGGGAGAGTTTGATAGATAAGGAAGCTCAAAAAAACCGTCGTGGTAATAAAAAAGGTATTTCTCAAAACTTTTGAGCCACTTTTTAACTCGGCTTAACATTAATATTTTTGTGGTTAGTTATTCGGTGTAAATTTATGACAATTTTTCAAAAAATAACGAGAAGGAAAAGAAAACTCATTCGAGCGTAAAAATGTAGAAGTTTGGGATTGAAAATGAATGAACGAAAGATAGTGTTTGAAAAGGAGGAAGTTTTTAATTCTACTTTGGTGTTTTAAATTAATAGACCAAAGTAGATTTTGGAGAACTTCCCGAAAGTTCAAAACTTTCGGGAAGTTGAACGGTAAATACCTAAATTTTCATCTTTATTAGTAGAGTGTCAATCAGCCTCCTTTTGTAATTAATTACTCTAAAAAACTTCAAGATTTGAAAGTACAGGACAAGCTCTTGAATCTAAAATATTGACACGAATTCTATCAGTTTTTTCTGGCGAAATTTTTACAATTCGTTTATAGCCAATCGTAGTTTCGTTGGCAACAGTTTGCCATTTTCCATCTTTCCAAACATCAACACTAAAGGCTTTTATTCGTTGTCCCAATTGGATGTATTCTTGTAACAAAATGTATTTAACCGTTTTTTGCGACCCTAAATTGATTTCTAAACTTGCAGTTTTAACATCGTCATTGGTTGCCCAATACGTATCTTTTTTGCCATCGGTTAATAAACTTGGAGCAAAACCTGCACGATACGAATCTGCTTTTACTGAAGCATTTACCGCCAAGTTTTTACCTAATTCTTTCTTCATTAAAGCACTAAAACCTTGTAACGCCTTCACATCATTGGCATGAAATTGTCCAGTTCTATCTGGCGGAACATTCAATAATAAATTTGAGCCACGCCCTACTGATGTCAAATAAATATCAAATAATTTCTCTGGCGTTTTTACTAAACTGTCTTCTTTGGCATGATAAAACCAACCCGGTCTGATAGAAACATCGACTTCGGCAGGAACCCAATTTTTCCCTTCGGCAGAACCTGTATTTAATAATTCTTCAATTCCGCCTTTACCTGCATAAAGTGTATCCGTAGTGATGTTGTTCCAATTGGTTCTGCCTGCTTTGCCTTGTTCGTTACCTACCCAACGAATGTCTGGACCTGCGTCACTAAAAAATACAACATTGGGCTGAATACTACGAATGAGTTTCAAGGTTTCTGACCATTGATAAAATGTTTTTCCATCAATTTTACGTTTTTCATTTGCTCCGCCATAAAAACCGTCTCCCCCATTGGCTCCGTCAAACCACATTTCGGTTACTTTTCCGTATTGGGTAAATAGTTCTTTTAATTGATTTCTGTAATAATCAACGTAAGACGGTTTTCCGTAATCGGCTCTGTTTCTATCCCAAGGCGATAAATAAACGCCAAATTTCAACCCTGCTTTTTTAGCTGCTTCACTTGTTTCTTTTACAATATCTCCTTTGCCATTTTTATAGGGACTATTTTTGATAGAATGCTCTGTGAATTTACTTGGCCAAAGGCAAAATCCGTCGTGATGTTTAGTCGTTAAAATCATCATTTTGAATCCTGCATTTTTCAAATTGCTTGCCCATTGGTTTGCATCAACGTTGGTCGGGTTAAAAACCGAATTACTTTCATCGCCGTATCCCCATTCTTTATCGGTAAAAGTATTGGTTGTGAAATGAATAAAAGCGTTCATTTCCATCTCGTGCCAAGCTAATTGTTTGGCAGTGGGAATGGGATAAACAGGCGAAGGAGCATTTTTTTTGACCTGTGCTATTGAATTGACCGAGAATGACAAGACAAATAGAAATAATTTTATTTTCAATAAGTTATTCATTTTCAAGATAGTTAAAGTTTATAATATTATTGCTTTGTCGTTTAACTTCCCGAAAGTGTTAAAACTTTCGGGAAGTCACCCCACTAACACGTGAGATTATTTAGTTTTTAAAACAACGTGTTTTATCTTTTTACGGTCAAAAGTATAAGTAATATGAATTAGACCATCACTTGTTTGAATGACGGCTGGATAGCTAAATTCTCCTTGTTTTTCGTTTTCAAGTTCATAAATATCTGTCCAATTTATTCCGTCTTTAGAATGAGCTACTTTCAAAATATTTCTGCCATTCGACCATTCTTTTCCAGCTATTAGTGGATTATAAATCAAAATAAATGAACCGTCTTTGAGCGTCACGGCATCAATACCCGAATTGGGATTTGGTAAATTAGTGGGTGTCAATCTACCCCAAGTTTTGCCTTTATCAATCGACCACGACTGGATAATTTTATTTTGTTTACTCCGTAAAAGCATTTGCAAAATTTCACCTTTATGTACCAAAATACTGGGCTGAATTACGCCAAATTCGCCACAATCAATCTCAATTTTCTGCCAATTTTTGACATTTGAATCTGATATTTCAAGGTGCGATTTCCAAATTTCGCCCTTTACGCTTTCGGTACTTGATGGATGTAATACTTCGCCAGAACTCAATTGGATAGATTTATTTCTGATTGACCCAAGCATATCATTAGGCAATTTCTCGGCTTTCGACCATGTTTTGCCATCATTCAATGAGGTTTTCATCATGCCCCACCATTCTCTTGGATTTACACCTACTTTATAAAATAGAAATAATTTTCCTTGCTTATTTTTAAAAAGTACAGGATTCCAACAAGCGTATTGTTTTCCTTCAAAAATTCCGTCAGCAACTTTTTGTGGCTTTTTCCAAACGTTTTTCTCAAAAGTTGACACCCAAATACAAACTTTGGGATTGCTCTCATATTCACCCGCAAACCATGCTGCCATTAATCGAGATTTGGATAATTCTACAATGGTTGAGGCATGACACGCTTTTTCCTCCGCATTGTCATTGATAAATCCGTCTCTGACTAATTTATACTGTGAAAAACCGTTTGAACAAAGTACAACGAATACCAATATCAAGGAAAATTTCAAATATCTCATTTTTCAAATTTAAAGGCTAAAGCGGGTGATGATTTATATTTTTCAAGCAGTTTTTTGGGTAAAACAACTTGTACAGTATTGTCTTTTATTTCCCATTTCAAATTCACAATTTCGCCTAATAAAGTTACTTTACTACCCGCTTTTGGTAGGTTGGTAGTCCAAGAAATTACAGTTTCGGGCGATTGTCCTTCGGGAATTCTCACCAATGCGAAATGCGTTGAATTTTGTCCTTTCGTAAAAAATACCTCTTTATCATGAAACTCTTGAATGGCTCTGGTATTATAAATAGCTTCTCCGTTGATATTTAACCAATCGCCAATTTGTTTTAGGCGTTCTGTCTGAACAGGCAAAAGCGTACCTTCAGCAGTTGGTCCAACGCCAAGCAATAAACTTCCACCTTTGGCAACTACTTCAATTAAGGTATGAATTATTTTATTAGAAGTCTTAAAATTATCATTCGGAACGTATCCCCAAGCATCGCCGAGCGTAATGCAACTTTCCCAAGGCGTATCCGACATCGTTTTTGGAATACTTTGCTCTGGGGTACGATAATTTTCAAATTCGCCATGCACCGTTCTATCTACCATCAAAAGTCCTTTTTGGTTTTTACGAGCCATGTTAGCAATAGCGGGCATATCAATTTCTTGACTAAAAGGAGGAATTGGAGCTCCCCAAGAACGTACTTCATCATTGACCGTTTCGAGTGGACGCACCCAACCACCATCTAACCACAAAATATCAATACTACCATAATTAGAAGTCAATTCATTAATTTGGTTATAGGTAAATTGCTTAAACTGATTCCAACGCCAAGGGAATTTACGAATATCATAATTCACATTTCTGTCAGGAGTAGCGTATCTGTCCCACCAAAAATATTGAGAATGCCAATCTGGTTTTGAGTAATACGCACCAATCATGAAATTTTCTTTTCTGAAAGCATCAAAAACATACTTGGCAACATCTGCTTTTGGGTTAGTAGCAAACGGGCCATTACTAATACTAAAATCTGAAAATTTGGTATTGAACATGGCAAAACCATCGTGGTGTTTCGTCGTGAAAACCACGTATTTCATTCCTGCATTTTTGGCTGATTTTGCCCAAGATTCTGGGTCAAATTTGGTAGGATTGAACTGACTATTTAAACCCCAATACCATTTTTTATAGTCGTCATATTTACTGGTAGAATCTCTCGTAATCCAATCTTCATTACAAATTTGCCAAGACTCAATAATTCCTGGAACGGCGTACAAACCCCAGTGGATTATCATTCCGAATTTCAAATTTCGCCAATCTTCCAATTTTTGTCTGACGGCTGGTTCAGTTGGATATTGATACTGCGAAGATGTCTGATGAAGCGTGTTTTGAGAAAAAGCCGACATTGAGAGCATCAGCAGTAATATAATACAGAAATTTTTCATTTAGTAAAAGTTTAAACAAATATTATACGATAAGAGCCTTAAAAGATGCACAATTCGCACTAATATCGTAGTAAGAATTTGCATTTTGACTCGTTAAAAAATAGCTTTGTATATAAAGCTAAGTGCATCAAAATTATGTAGGTCGATAAATAAAAAATTAATATTTGATTAATACGGAATCAAGCAAATTTACTTTAGCAGATTGATTTCAAATTACTTCAATTAATTTACTGAAAGTGAGCCTATTATACAAAGTCGTTACTTGATAACTAATTTATCGTAACCACTTACCATAACGTCGTTTTAGCATTTACCCAATCAACAACCCATTAATAGCTTACAATTGATAATATGTGGAAGAGCCTCTTTAAATCTAAATTTCTTTATATATTCTTTATTGGTCTAATCATAAATCAAGAGGTAATTGGACAAGAATATGGACTGGAATTTTTGGGGCATGAGGTCGTTATCGACAAACGAACATCTCTAATTTTAGGAAAAGAAAAAAGCTTCTGCTCCGATGAAAATACTGCCTTAGAATTCGATTTAAAATTCAAGCCCAAAGTAAGCTCATATTTTGGTTACGTTTTCAGGATAATTGATGATGACAATAGGAATATAGACTTACTTTTTCAGTCAGATTCTAAAGGTAAAAAGCAACATTTTAGGATTGTTTCCGCAGGGCAAGATATAAAAATTGGAAGGCAACTCGACTCCGCTGCTTTATACTCAAAATGGAATCATTTCAAAATTTTCATTCAAGACAATCAACTCCAATTTTACTGTAATAATCAGCTTTTTGGAAAAGGAATTTTGCCTTTCAAATTCAATAAATGCTTTAAGATTTATGCAGGAGAATGTTCAAATCCGAAGTTTTTGACGAGCGATGCCCTTCCCATGTTTTTGAGGAATATTATTCTAAAATCTGACGATGAAATTACTCACCATTGGACTTTAAAAGAAGTTTTTGGAAATTCATCGTTAGACATTATCGGTCAAAATCAGGCAATTGCCAAAAATCCACAATGGTTATTGAAAGACCATTACGAATGGAAACTTTTGAAAAAAATCAAATTTAAAGGTAATTCCAGTTTTGCTTTTGATGAAAAATCACACCAAATTATCATCAATAGTAACCTCCGCTCATACTTCCTCAATACCAATAATGATGTATTTTCATCTAAAGATTTCGTAAGTCAACACGCTAAGTTTACCTTCGGAGATGCTGGTATTTACCTAAAAAATCAGCAGAAATTAATCAATGTAAGATTAAACGAACAGAAGATTTTTAATTATAATCAAGCCCAAAATTCTTGGGATATTTCACCCAATGAACAATTTAATTTAACCGAATATTGGCATCATAATAAATACATTTACCCCAACGACACTGCAATGGCGTTCATTGGTGGTTATGGGCAATTTAAGTATAAAAATAGAGTTCAAAAATTCTCTTTTAACACCCAAAAATGGTCGGATATTGTGCTAAAAGGTGATGAAATTCAACCACGTTATATGTTTGGTTTGGGGCATTATGGAGCTACAAAATCATTTATTTTTGGTGGTTTTGGCTCAAAATCTGGCGACCAAGGCTTGAGTCCTCAAAATTATTATGACCTTTTTGAAATTGATTGGCAGACCAATACTTCCAAAAAAGTATATCAACTTTCACAACCAGACGACCCCTTTGTGGTAGCGTCTTCTCTTATTGTGAATGACAACAAAAAAACATTTTATGGACTGATTTACAACCAGTTAACATTAAGTTCAAGTTTACAATTAATAGAAGGTTCGCTGACAAATCCTACATTTACACGTATTTCTAAGGAAATTCCGTACAAATTTATGGACGTTTCAAGCTTTGCAGATTTGTATTATGACCAAGAGAATCAGAAATTATTTTGTGTAACCAGTTTCTTTGATAGAACACCCGTAGATTCGACAGAGATAAGCATTTATTCTCTCAATTTTCCACCCACAAATCTTACGGTTTATCCTCAAAACAAAACTCAGTTTAATAAAGCCAATTCTCAATGGTGGATATTGGGAATTGTAGGATTAACTGGCTTATTTATTGGTATTTGGTATTTCAGGAAGAAGAAAACAAAGCAAAAAAAAGTTGTTAAAATCATTCAAGAAGACCTTAAAATAGAGAGTAAAAAGGTGGCGGAAGCACCCAAAATAATAGTACAAACTGAAAGCCTAAAAGAAGAGAAAAACGCCGAAACAGGGAAGATTTCTTTGTTCGGAACTTTCAAGGTAATCAATAATCAAGAGGTAGATTTGACCAATCAGTTTTCGCCATTATTGAAAGAAATGTTTTTGTTCATTTTATTAAATTCGATTCGTTGGAATAAAGGAATTGAGTCTTCAAAATTGAATGAACTATTTTGGTACGACAAATCAACCAATAGTGCCAGAAATAACCGTTCGGTAAATATTACCAAATTAAAATCAATTTTTGAACAATTATCGGGCATTCAAATCAACAAAGATTCAGGGAATTGGAAAATCATTTTTGAGCCTTCCCAAGTAAATATTGATTATTACGAAATCCAAAATTTAACACAATCTAAAAAAGTATTGAGTAATGCACAAGTCAAAAAACTATTAGCCATCATCAATCAGGGGTCGTTTTTATCGAATCTGGAATATGAATGGTTGGATGATTTTAAAGGCGAAATTTCCAATAAAATTATTGATGTCCTTTTGGCATATTCGGAGCAATTAACGGTTGAAGACGATGCAGAAAAAATCGTAGAAATTGCAGATAACATTTTCAAATTTGATTCGATTGATGAAAAAGCAATGTCTCTAAAATGCAAGTCATTAATCCATTTAGGGAAGCATTCTTTAGCTAAAAGTTCTTACGAAAAGTTTGCAAAAGACTACCAAAGGCTTTATTCTGAGGAATACACAATCCCATATCGAGAGTTTTTAGATTTATAGAAAGCCCAATAAAATATTTTAGGAATTTGACAAAAAACGCCCTTCTGAACTATCAGAAAGGCGTTTTTTGTATTTTAAGGCTTATTATTATCACTGCATTAAGCTAAGTTATGACGTTGTTAATTAAATATTAATAAAAAATTATTCGCCCATCCATAATTTTATTTTCAGTTAATATAAATTTTCAATCCAATTTTAATCTAAAACACAAATTATGAAGAAAGCGCTACAAATGTTTTGTTACTGCTTCATCTTTTCGGTTTGTTCTCTTGAGGGTATAGCCCAAAAAATGAGCATAAGAGGAAAGGTATCGGACGAAGCTGGAGCACCACTTTACGGGGTAAATGTTGCCTTACAGGGAACAACCAAAGGTACAGTTTCTAACGACAAAGGAGAGTATTCTATTGATGCAAAAGCAGGAGATATTATCAGCTTTAGCTATGTTGGTTTTGGTGTAAAAAAAGTAACTGTTGGAAGTCTTAGTGTTATTAACGTTGCTTTATCGCCAGAGAATAATGCTTTGAACGAAGTTGTTGTAACGGCTTTGGGTATCTCGAAAGAAGCTCGCAAAGTTGGTTATGCCGTAACGACGGTTGGTGGCGAGCAAATGACAAAAGCCAGAGAAACTAACGTTGCGTATTCAATGGCTGGTAGAGTGGCAGGTTTGAATATCTCTGGAACAAACGGAGGTTCTGGTTCTTCTGCAAGAATCTTATTGAGAGGTATGGCGAGTTTTACGGCAAGTTCTCCATTAATTGTCATGAACGGTGTGCCTATCGACAATACCCAAAGAGGTAGTGCTGGAGAATGGGGTGGTGCTGATAACGGAGACGGTATCTCTAACCTTAACCCAGACGATATCGAAAGTATGTCGGTATTGAAAGGTGCTTCGGCTTCGGCACTTTATGGAGCAAGAGCTGCAAACGGTGTAATTTTGATTACAACGAAATCGGGCAAAAAAGGTAAAATGTCAATCGACTATAACCTAAATGCAGTTACTGACCAAGCTATCAATTTTACAGATTACCAATATGTTTACGGGCAAGGCTTAAACGGAAAAAGACCAACCAACACAACAAGTGCATTGAACAGTGGTATGTTGAGTTGGGGTGAAAAATTGGACGGTGCTTCAACTATCCAATTTGACGGAAAAAGTTATGCTTATTCGGCAGTAAAAGACAATATCAAAAACTTTTACAGAAGCGGTTCTTCTTTGACAAACTCTATTTCAATTTCAAACGGAAACGACAATGGTGCATTCCGTTTATCAATTGCTAATTTGAGTAATAATTCAATTCTTCGTAACAGTGGTCTTGACAGAAAAACTTTCAACTTCACAGGTTCTCAGAAATTCGGAGATAAATTGAAAGTTGATTTAATGTTCAATTATGTTGATGAATTGAATCAAAACAAACCACAATTGAGTGATGGTCCAATGAATGCTAACAACATTAACTTCTTGGCAACCAACCTTGACCAAAATGTGTTGAATCCAGGTTTTGATGCAACGACTGAAAACGGTAACGAAACACAATACAATGACGATATTTATGTAACCAATCCTTGGTTTGTGGTAAATCGTTATAGAAATGATGTAAAACGTAAACGTATGATTTCTGCAATCACGGCAAAATATGACTTTACGAAAAACATTTACTCACAAATTCGTTTAGGTTATGACCAATTGAATGACGGAATTTTCAAAATTACACCAACAGGAACGGCTTATTCAAATGGTCAGAAAGGTGGATTTGATGAACTTTCAACGGCTTCAACTTCTGAACTTAACGCAGACGCTATCATCGGTGGAAATTTCAACTTAGTAAAAGATATTAGCGTTGATGTGCTTGGTGGTGTGGCTATTCGTAAAAACAAATACGACAGAATGGCAATTGGTGGAGGTCCATTCGTGATTCCATTCTTTTACAGTCCATTAAACGTACTTTCATTCAACCGTTCTTACGACTACAACGAAAAGCAAACAAACTCGGCATACTATTCAGTTGATTTCAACTACAAAAATCAGTTGATTTTATCAACAACGGGTCGTTATGATGCCTTCTCTACTTTACCAGTAAATAACTACGGAATTTTCACGCCTTCAGTATCATTAAGTTATGACTTCACTGAATTAGCTAATTCTTCAAAATTGAGCTACGGAAAATTAAGAGCATCTTATGCAGTAGTTAGTGGTGAGCCTGCAAGTCCTTATAGCACTTCACAATATTATAGCGTAGGTTCTGCCATTCAAGGAACAACTACGGGTTCATTCAGTAGCACATTACCAAACTTATTCTTGAAACCATATACACTTTCAGAATTTGAAATTGGTACAGAATTGAAGTTTTACCAAAATAGATTAGGTTTAGACCTTGCATATTTCAACCGTAAAACAAACAATGAAATCATCAATGGTTCATTGTCGGAAGCAACAGGATTTAGCAATCAACAAATCGGTACAGGTTCTACTCAGAACTCAGGTTTAGAAGCTTTGATTACGGGTATTCCTGTTTCAACGGGTAAATTAAAATGGTCAACTTCATTGAACTTTACGTTTATCAGCAACAAAATTGTTGAAATCAACGGTTCTGGTTCAGACCAACAACAATTAGGATTAGGAACTTACCGTCCATTAAACGCCAATACGGCATTGATTAAAGGCTTACCCGGCCCACAAATCATGGCTTATGACTACGTTTATAAAAATGGTAAAATCGTAGTAGATGCTTCTGGTATTCCTGTACAAGCGGCAGAACGCACACCAATGGGTTCAGTTTTACCTAAATTTTATGGTGGTTTCAACAATGAGTTTACTTACAAAAACTTTAATTTCTCATTCTTGATTGACTATCGTTTTGGCAACAAAGTGCTTTCAGCGACAAACTATTACACTATTTTCAGAGGTTTGAACCAGATGACATTGGCAGGTCGTGAGACGGGCGTTGTGGCAAATGGTGTTACGGCTGACGGTTCTGCCAATACAGTAAACGTGCCAGCTCAAACTTACTATCAAAACTTAGCAAGAAGAATTTCAGCATTGAACGTGATGGACGGAAGTTTCATTAAGTTAAGACAAGTGACTTTGGGATACACAATCAATCCAAAAATCTTTGGAAATACGCCAATCAAGGCAGTTGAAGTATCATTAGTTTGTAGAAACTTATTTACATTCTTGAAATATACTGATAATATCGACCCAGAAGCAGGTTTCTCTCCGATTTTAAGTTACGCAGGTATTGAAGGTAACAGTTTACCATCAACCAGAACTTACGGTTTCAACCTAAATGTTAAATTCTAAATTCGGAAAATATGAAAAAAATAGCATATATATTGACATTAATTACGGTATTTACGACTTCTTGTACTGACAATTTCGAGTCGATAAATACTGACCCAAACAAGACGAGTTCCGCAGTTTTTAATCCAAATTACCTTTTATCTCAATCTCAATTTGAGTACGGAAATACGGGTTATTCACAATTACTTTTCCAAAGTATGTGGACTCAAGTGCTTGCTTCAACGTTTTCTTATTACGGAAACGGTGATAAATATGTACCTTCTGGAAGTTTTATTGCTTATCAAGGAAGAGTACATGAAGAAACATACCGTGCGGCTTCATTGTCTTACGAAATGCAAAATTTGACAAAAGACAAACCTGAAATGTCCAATTTATACAACATTGGAACAATCATGAAAGTGCTTTGTTTAGCTCGTATTACAGATTGTTACGGAGACGTTCCATATTCACAAGCATTAAAGGCTAAAGAAGGAATTACGTTACCGAAATATGACACTCAGGCGGCTATTTATCCTGCAATGCTTACAGAATTAGATGCAGCCATTACTGCTTTGAACACCTCAAAAGCTGGTCCAACCGCTGATTTAATGTATGGTGGAAATGTTACGAAATGGAAGAAATTTGGTTATTCGTTAATGCTAAAATTAGCGATGCGTTTAACAAAAATTGATGCAGCAGCCGCTAAAACTTGGGCTGAAAAAGCATATACAGGTGGTGTTTTTTCAAGCATTGACGATAACGCAAAAGTATTAACCGACAACGCTACAAACGGAAATAATACAAGTGGTGCATTAAGAGTACCAGACGATTACCGTGAAGTAAGATGGAGCAAAACTTTCATTGACTATTTAAAAGCAACTGCTGACCCACGTTTAAGTGCTATTGCAGAAGTTTCGCAAGAAGGTTACGCCAAAAATACAGACCAAAATCTTGCAGGAGATAACAGCGAAGCAATCCAAATTGGTTTGCCAAACGGATATGATTTGAACGGTGGAACAACTGACGTTGCTAAACATCCACAATATCCGGGAGCATCGGGTTCAGGAGCAGACGTAGCACGTGTAGGTAAATATTCTCGTCCACGTACTTCAGTTTTCATTGATAGAAGTGGTGTAAACTTCGTATTGACTTATGCAGAAACTGAACTTCTTTTAGCAGAAGCAAAAATAAAAGGTTGGAATGTTGGAACAACTACCGCAGCAGACCACTACAAAGCAGGTGTAAAAGCAGCAGCAGCTTCATTAGCACAGTTTAATACAACTGCCAGCGGTGATGCTTCAATTACGAAAGCAGTAACGGCAATGGACGCATTTTTAACGAAAAACCCTTTGAACGTAAGTTCAACAGAAGCATCGTTAAAACAAATCAATGAGCAAATTTGGGTAGCTACTGGTAGCACATTCAACTTCATTGAAACATGGTCTAACTGGAGACGTTCTGGATACCCTGCATTAACGGCAGTTGTTTATCCAAACGGTTTCTCAAACGGTACAATTCCACGACGAATTCCATACAAATCTACGGAAGCATCATACAACCCTGATAATTATAAAGCTGCGGTTGCATCTTTAACAGGTGGAGATACTTTCACATCTAAAATTTGGTGGGATAAGTAGTAATTTTGTTTCATAATAGAGATTTACTGAAACGGAGCTATATTTGCTCCGTTTCTTTCATTTAAAGTCAACCCGAAATACTTTATATAAACATGAATCGCCTTCCTTTCCTTCCTCCTCTTTTTACCATAATTATTGTCCTTTTTTTAACCTCTTGCAAGACTAACAATAAAAAATTTGATAGACTAAGTTCTGCCAAAACAGGCGTTAGCTTTATCAATAAAATCGAAGAAAACGAAACCCAAAATGTTTTAAACTACGAATATTTCTATAATGGCGGTGGTGTCGCAGCGGCTGATTTTAATAATGACGGTTTGATTGACCTTTATTTTACTGCCAATATGGGAAGCGACAAATTGTATATCAATAAAGGAAAAGGACTTGAATTTGAAGATGTTACCGAAAATTCGGGCATTACATTTAATGGCGAATGGAAAACGGGCGTTTCGATAGTAGATATAAATAACGACGGTTGGAATGATATTTATGTTTCGGTTTCGGGCAATGTTGACAATCCTGCATTACGCAAAAACAAACTCTACATCAATAATAAAAATAGTTCATCGCCACAATTTACCGAAAAAGCGGCTGAATACGGACTTGATTGCAATGGTTTTACTACCCAAACTGCATTTTTTGATTACGACAAAGATGGCGATTTAGATGCCTTCGTGATGAACCACAATGTCAAAGATTTTAATCGTTTTGATGTTGAAGCAGTTCACGCCATGCGAGATTCTTTAGCAGGCGATAAATTACTCCGAAATGATAATGGCAAATTCATTGATGTTTCCGTTGCGGCAGGCATCAAAGGAAACCCAATTGGCTTTGGTTTAGGGCTTCACATTGCCGATTTGAACAACGACAACTTCCCCGATATTTACGTTTCAAATGACTACATCGAGTCTGATTATTTATACATCAATAATCAGGACGGAACATTTAGCGATAATATTGCCAAGATGACTGACCACACCAGTTATTTTTCAATGGGAAATGATATTGCCGATTTTAACAATGATTTACTGCCCGATATTATCACACTCGATATGCTTCCAGAAGATAATAAGCGTCAAAAATTGTTATTTGGTCCAGACAATTATGAAGCATATTTATCTATGTTAAAAAATGGTTTTCACCCAGAAATCATGCGAAATATGTTGCAAATGAACAATGGAAATGGCACATTTAGCGACATTGGACAAGTCTCGGGAATTTCAAATACCGATTGGAGCTGGTCGGCACTTTTTGCAGATTATGACAATGACGGCTACAAAGATTTATTTGTCACCAATGGCTATTTAAGAGATTATTCCAACATGGATTTTGTGAAATATTACGCTGATAAAAAGAGTGATGAAAACGCCAGTATGCTCGATATTATCAAGCAAATGCCTTCTACCCTAACGACAAATTACATCTTCAAAAACAACGGAGATTTAACCTTCTCAAACCTAACCAAAGATTGGGGCATTGAGTTACCCATCAACTCAAACGGAGCCGTTTATGCCGATTTAGACAACGATGGCGACCTTGAATTAATCGTCAATAATATCAACGAAGAAGCCAGTATTTATCAGAATTTACAGCAAGAAAATACTCCACAAAATTTTGTAAATATTACCCTTAAAAACGGCAATAAAAGCATTGAAGGATCAAAAGTTTATGCTTATTCGGGAGGGTTGAAACAATACCAAGAAGCGTCAAATCTTCGTGGATTTCAGAGTAGTGTTTCCATTCCACTACATTTTGGATTAGGGAACAATACAAAAATTGATAGCATCAGAATTGTCTGGAATGATAACGCAACACAAATCATAAAAAATCTTCAGATAAACCAAACGAATACAATCAACTACCAAAAAGAATCTGAATATCAATCTATTAGCCCAACGCCTTATTATACAGAAGTTCAAAATAATAGCTTTGTGCATAGCCAAATGCCATTTAATGATTTTAGCAAACAGCTCCTTTTACCACAAATGTATTCGTATCAAGGACCAGCTTTGGCAGTTGGAGACGTCAACGGTGATAAAATCGAGGATGTTTATTTGGGTGGTGGAAAAGGCTCAAAAGGACAACTTTTACTACAAGATAAATCGGGAAATTTCAGAGAAAGTCAGCAAGCTATTTTTAAGCAAGACGAACTTTGTACCGATGCCGATGCGACCTTTTTCGATTCAGACAATGACGGCGACCTCGACTTATACGTAGTGAGTGGAGGTTATGAATATTTGGTCGATGATTTTCTATTACAAGACCGTTTATACCTAAACGATGGCAAAGGGAATTTCACTAAATCGGAAGATAAACTGCCTCTCAATAGAAGCTCAAAAAGTAAAGTCCTTCCATTTGATGCCGACAATGATGGCGATTTAGACTTATTTCTGGCAGGTTATGTAGTGCCACATAATTACCCTGCGTATAATCCTTCGTCCATTTTAATAAACGAAAAAGGAACTTTCAAAGAGCTTCCAAACGAACATTTATCAAAATTAGGAATTGTGACAGATGCCACGGCAATTGATATTAACAAAGACGGATTAAAAGACATAGTTTTGGTTGGCGAGTGGATTCCCGTAACGATTTTGATGAATAAAAACGGTAATTTTGAGAAAAAAGAACTCCCAAATCTGAACGGTTTTTGGCAAAGCATTGAAGCTCAAGACATAGATAATGACGGCGACGAAGACCTTGTATTAGGCAATTTGGGGCTTAATTCGCAATATAAAGCATCTGTAAACGAGCCATTTACGCTCACAGTAAAAGACTTTGACGGCAATGGAAGCATCGACCCAATTATGTCTCACTTTATACAGGGACAAAATTATCCTGCATACAGTTTAGATGAACTATCGAGCCAACTACCAAGCATCAAGAAAAAATACACCGATTATAAATCATATTCAGAGACAAAAACCTCAGATTTACTAACATTATTGAACGACAAAGAATCATTCACCACTCAAATTCATGAATTGGCTTCGGGAATTTTAATGAATAATAATGGAGAATTAAGTTTTACAAGACTACCCATTCAAGCACAATTCTCGATGGTAAACGCCATTAAATTTCAAGATATTAACGGAGACAAACTCCCAGATTTACTGTTAGCAGGCAACAACTCAAAAATGCGAGTAAGAATTGGGAATTTAGATGCCAATCACGGGCAACTCTTCATCAACAAAGGAAAGGGAGCGTTTGAATATTTACCTCAAAACACTTCAGGTTTAAACATTCGTGGCGACGTTAAAAACATGGCTTTTGTGGGTGATAAAATCTTGTTCGGTGTAAACAACGCTCCGTTAGTTATGTACCAAAAAGCGAAGATTCTAACTTATCAATAAGCGAATTAACCAACAAAGAAAAAGCTCAGAAATAAATTTCTGAGCTTTTGCGGTCTGGACGAAACAAATACACAACCCATTGACTGTCAATCCTTTAACACTATGCCATTAGTTTGAGTACCAAGAATGGTGGAAATTTTGAGAGTTGTGTTATTTTTCTTGAAATATTAGTCTATGAAGAATATACACCTTAAAATACTCCTTATGTCTAATATTTTTTTGTTCTTGAAAGAAAAATAAGGTATTTATTTACGTTTAACCTGCTATGTACACACGGATATTTTTCGATAAATCAAATTCACTAAAATTTTGGTGAATCATTGCTTCAAAGAACTCAAAAAAACCACCTGTGGCTTCCATCATTATTTTACCTGTCATAGCTAAACTAATCACACCAGAAGTGATGCGTACTCTGTTTTTCATCTGTGAACCTTCTTTCTCGAAAAAAAAATCATAAGAATCATTTGAGTAGCTTTCTTGAAAATTGTAGAAATGCCCTTTTTTCAGAAATGCTTGAAGAGATTTGGACTGTTCAGACTTTAACTTTTGAATTACCTCATCGGCATCATCGAGACGAACAAATTTACCCATCACTCTATAAAAATGCTCTAAAAAAGGCACAAATTCACTTTGAATTTTATCGCTTTTAAGATTCCATTGCCAAGAGTATTCGGTTTCTTCCAATTCATAAAGATTTGTATCAAAACCAATATCAGCGGTCATTTTTTCTATTACTTTTTCAATAGAAACGGCTTCAACTTCTCTTTTTGAGGCTGTAAAGTTAGTTGCTATGCCGATAGCGAGGTATTGTCCCATATTTATAATTTTTGAAATACTTTTTCCAATATTTCTAATAATGAAATTACATTTTCAACTTTAATTTCTGATGCTGAGTTATCAGCCGAATGAGCTACTACTGTATTTCTAAGGTTATTCAAAGACATAAAAGTTTCTACACTGACTTCCTCAAAACCAAATCTTAAAAGCATAAGACCAGAAAAGCGTAAAGACGAAGTGGGTTTCTTATAAAACCCTTCATCATCATCCTTTATTGGTGTATAATCCTTTTCTTTGTAGCCTTTTAAGAAAGACTTTCCTGTACTCGAAGCCTCTTTGACTGGTTCTACTTTGGATAGCAATGGTGTCTTGATTATGAAGTCAATATTGCCCGATTTTTTTTTGATAAAAAACTTGGTAGTATTATCATCTATTAATTCCTTTCCCAATAATTCTGCAATTTTGTAATATTCCAGAAAGCTGTATAACGCATATTCTTTTTGAGTCTGTGAGTATTTGTAAATTGCGTTAAAAGCTTGTTTAAGATATACCTTTATAAGATTTACAGCACCACGATTTAGTGTAGCATTGCTCAAAATACCATTCTCTAAATCTAACCTTTTTTGAATTACTTTATCCATCTCAAATATCTTCCGTAAGTAATGTCTTTCAAAACAAGTGTTACACTCTTTTCCAAAGTTATCGTAACTTTCATGGGTAAATTCTGCCGAAAAATTAAATTCTGGCGATTCTTTAATATAATAGCCATCAGCACCTAAATCAAGCAGTTTTTTCATATTCCAAGCCTTATTTGAGGCTGTAAGCATGATTACCTGAATCCCGGCGTTATGTCTTTTTATTTTTTTTAGAATTTTTGCACCAGAATAGTTTTCTGTTTTTATTAATTTATTGCTTGTGTCTTCTTCTGAGGGATTAAGGCGTAAATCCAGCAATATTAAATCCCAGTTTTCGTCTTTTACTTTTTTTATGGACTCTTTTTTATATTTAAACGTTTTATTATTAAAGTCAATGAATTGGAAATCAGCACCTTTAAATATTGCTTTTAAAACATCATTCCAGCCTTTATCAGCCTCATCATCAATCAACAAAATTCGTTTTCCAATGCATTGCAAAGATTGTAAATATTCAAAACTGCCTTTGCTTTCTTCGTGAAAAGCTCGTAAATACTTGAAATAAAGTTCTTTGGTACGGTTCGTTAAATTTTTATCATTTATTGCATTGAGATTTAAGACTTCATTTAATCTCAATGCACCCCAAATATTAGCGAGGGAGTGTTTACCGCCATCTTCTTCAAGTGGTAATAAATGAATATGGTCATAAAATTGAGCTTTATATTCTTCTTCGTTTAAAGGTTTTATATTCTCTAAAACAGCCTTTATCTCAGAAATATTAGGTTTCAAAAAATCTGTTCCTTTTGTCCCAATTAAATAATCCAAATGGTTCTTATCAAGATTATCACGAAGCATTTGGCGTATTTGCCATTCTTCACGGTTAGAAATGAAGATAATCGGCAAATACCTTACATGACTTTTCATAAATCTTATGTGCATTGCCAACCTTAACCCTTCAAATGAATTGAATCTATTTGAACCTAATTCAATAGGTATAATCAAGTACGATATATCAGGTTTAATATTGATACTTACCCAATCATCAAAAAGAAAATCTTCCCGCCATTCTTGATAGAATAAAACTTGATTATTAGGTAACTCTAATTGTTTAGTTATTTTCTGTATCCAATCTGAATTGTCAGAGATTATATATGTATTTTCCATATTTTATGTACGATTTTACAATTTTTTCAAGAAATGATTGTAAAAAAAAAATTTCATTATAGTTAGTTCTCAAGTATTGTATCCAACTTTCAGATGATGTAAATAAACCATTTACATCATTAAATCTTATTAATTCAGAAAATAATTTAGACTCAATATTATCAAAATCAGTTAAAAATTGATACATTTCGTATCGTCCTAAAATATAAAAAATATTACTTTGAATTCCCGATAGTTCGTATCCTAACCAATTCTTTCCATAGGTTAACGTTCTTAGCTCTACTTGCTGATTATCAATAAGATAATCAGCAAAATTTTGCAGATTAAAGTAAAACTGTCTTTTATTAATTGCTAAATTATTCTCCCCAATTAGCTTCGTATGAATATTTGAACCACTAAATGAAATGTAAGGCTTCCCACTATTATTGATGAACGATTCTAATTTGTCAAAAAAATGAATATTTTTTTCCTGTGATAGTACATTTCCAGAATTACCATAAAACTTAATTGTCCTATGGCAAGCAATACAAGTTGCATCGGTTATTTTTGATTCAAAAGTATTTATTTCGCTACCCTTTATTTGTGTGTGTATGTTTATAACATTTTTATATTTTTCTTGCAAAAGAAAATCTGTTGGATAGTCTGCCTCTCTTTCTACAAAAGTGTCATCAAATATTAAAATCATAATTAGTAAAATAAAAGTAAATGTGTAAATCCCTTGACCTCTTCTTTTGGAATTTCAAAACTTGTTTCTTTAATATTAGTATCCCAAAGTAAATATTTCCTTCTAAATCCATTGCTGAACTCAGCCTCTATTGCCCAATTGCAAAGACTCCACAATACACTCCTAATATCTTTAAAGTCACCACTTATTAAATCATTAGATTCTGAACTTCTATTTGGTTTTGAGTCCAGGTGAATTATTTTAAGACATTTATAATTATTCTCAAATACCTCTTTATATTCGATTGATATATTATAAAACCCATTCTTTTCCGCTTTCTTTTTTGTGCCACTCAATATCTTATAAATTGCTTGACCAAACCAATCTACATCCGTAAAAAAGCGACCTGATAAGAGATTAGTCTTATCATAATTAATTACAAAAATATCTAAATCTTCTTTTGAAAAAACTAATGAAATAGTCTCTTCAATAATCTCTAACAACATACCATCTCTTACTTCAATAGTTTTTTTAAATGGTTCAATCATTTTTGTATTCCAAACTGAATCCATACATGGATGCACAAGCGAACTTGCCTCCCAATCTATAAATTCTTTTGACTTCCAGCCTAAATTAATCGTTGTTTCCTTTTTACCTTTTCTAATTGTCCAATTGGGCTTTTCTTTAAAAGCAAACTCTTCAACTCTCCTGAGTAACTTAGAATATACATCTGGATTTTTTCTTTTCGCTTCGTCAAACTCTTTTTTTGCAATTGAAAGTAATGTTTCCCTTGGAATTTTATTAGCTAAATCTTTATAATCATGCGTTAAGTATTTTAATCCTTCGCTATCTCTAAAATAAGCAAGAAAGTTCTTTGTGTGAAGTGGGTTAGGTGGAGTTATCGTATCATTTTTAGGTTTTTCGTCAGTATTATTAGTGGGTGTATTAGAAGTTGACTCATTTTTTAAATTCAACATCTTCCTTTCAATCTCCAAAATCCTCTCCCGATTCTCGCTTTCAACACTAAAAATTCTCTTCAATTCTTTTGTAGCCAAATCTGACACCTTTTCTTTCAAAGGTGCTTCAATTCGGTTATCCGCTAATAAATCTACTATAAAATCAATTTTATCCTTTTGCATTTTACTTAAATTTAGAGTAGTATAACTCCATAGCATCTTCAATTCCTTTTCCATTAATATCATTCTCCCAAATAGCTAAAATATCTGACAGAGTAGGATTATCCAAATTAACTTGCAAAGGTTGAGGGTTCAATTTCTTATACTGTGCCTCATATTTCAACACCACAGCATCCTCTTCTCCCTTTACCATCTTCAAAAATTGCAATTTTCCCCAAACTACATTTTGCATAGATGCTTCTCCTTTCTTTACATGACCTTTATCTTCATAATAGTGCTTCTTGAATTTTTCAGATGCTTTCTCATATCCCAATTTATCCCAATTATTCAACATTGCACGTACTTCACGCACATATTTTTTACTTACATTCAGTTTCTCATTTACAATTAAGCCCGTAACTTCTTGCTTGTATCCTCTTCCCTGTAATCTCACTTTCTTTTCATTGATAGTAAAATTCTGGTCTTCGATGATTCGTTTCAGCTCCGTTTTGAAGGTTTGATTAAACACATCTTTATTTGCAGAAAACGTTATATCATCGGCATAACGTGTAAATCGGCAATGAAAGGCTTTGGCAAAACCTCTTAGTCGTCTGTCCATCTTCTGACATACAATATTCGATAAAACTGGCGAAGTGGGCGAACCTTGTGGTAAACGCCCATCTTTACAAGCAAGGCAAGCAATCAAGTAAGCAATTTTTTCACGCTCTGTACCTTCAAGTGAAAAAGGAGGGAGTTTCAATACCGCTTTTACACGATTGAGTTCGATACTCGGAAAGAAGTTTTCTAAGTCAATATTATAGACATAGTTTCTGCCAACATGAACCTTGGCATTATCAACAATACTTTTCTCAGGCACAAACCCTGTAACGTACTCTTTGGGTTCATAAATAACTGAAAATATAAAGTTTAACGCACTTTGAATGAGTTTCAGAGACTTATGGGGTGCAGCAATTTTACGATCTCCTCCTGATTTCTTTCTGATAGAAAACTCAGCGTAGCGTTTATCTCCTGAGAGTTTTGGATTAGCGTAAAACGTAACAGATTTTTTCTGGATAGCATTTATTTTACCTTCATAATTTTCAGGATAAAGCAATGGATTGACAAAATTTAGGAGTACCACTAAATCATCGATGCTTTCCATCGTCGAAAAGCAAATTTTTATAGTTTCTTTCTGTTCTTCTGTTAATTGCATAAATTTTAAAGACACCCACGTATTCTTTTGTATGAATTGAACCTACTTCCCACATTATTAAATAAATAATATATATAATAGTAATATGTCTAAATACGTCACAAATGTCTTGCAACGATGTTAACACATAACATTACGTTTAGAACAATGCCTAAACCACAAAGCGAAACGCTTTGCAAAAATCAATACCTTGTGGGTGTCTTATATTTTTGAAATTTTATCCTTTAAAAGGAAGGATTTTAATTCCTCCCCAAATATCCAACATTCCTGTTGAAATCCCTACATCAATTCTAATATTCAGATGTCATATTTTTAATGAATGACTTTCAAGAAAAGAAAGCATCGTAGTATTTGTCATAAGTCCTGTTTTTTGATTTCGATACAAAACAACCTCTACAATACGCAAGTTTTTTGCGTAATTTTACGATTACTTATTTATTCTAAAACTCTTAAAATTCAATTTAGTATGCCAGTCGATTTGAAAAAATTCCAACGAATATTCCTAATCCATCAAAAATTACGCACTAAATTTCATTACGATTGGGAAGCACTCGCAAATGCGTGTGAGAGTAAATTAGACATAAAAGTGAGTCAGCGAACCATTGAATATGATATTTCAGCTTTAAAAAATACCTTCTTTGCACCCGTTAAAAAGCGTAAAGGAAAATACTTTTATGATGATATTCCATACTCAATTTTTGAAGTTTTCGACAATTCAGAATATGGCTCTTTGAATGAATTATTGGCTCTATTACGCCAACAGAAAGCAAAAGATTGGAAAGTATTAGATGAAATTCTGATGAGATTGGAGCAAAGAATAGGCGTATTGGGTGGAGAAGAAAGTCAAATCATTGAGTTTGAACAACAGTCATTAAAAGGACTTGAACACCTGGAAAAACTCTATAAAAACATCAAAGAAAATCGTACTTTAAAGATTATGTACGAGCCTTATCAAGGCTCTATTCAAGAACGAATTATTAAGCCTGTACTTTTGAAACAATACAATAGTCGCTGGTTTTTATTTGGCTGGGAAAAGGGAAGAGAAAATATCCAAAACTTACCTTTGGATAGAATTACAAAGTTTAGTTTTTGGCATGAAGAGGTATTACCAAGTGGAGAATTCAACCCTAAAACCTATTTCAAAGACATCATTGGCGTAACAGTCACTGATAGCAAACTTGAAAACATAATCTTTAACGTAAGAAAAAATAGAGCTTACTACATTGAAACAAAACTAATGCACTCTTCTCAGCAAAAAATATCTGAAAACGATTCTTCCATAACCTTTAGTATTTCAGTTAAGCCCAATAATGAAATGTGGGGAAAACTAATGGAGTTTTCAGAAGATTTAGAAATTTTAGAACCTGAAAATATTAAAAATGAAATGAATAGGAGGTGCAAAAGATAACCTATCCTCCTATTTTACAACATTCAACTTATACCGCATGGTATCTTTCACCAATTGCTTATCTTTTTTATTATAAGTCCTCAGCTCAGAAACAACACTTGGGTTGGTTTTAAGTTGTTTGGTGATTACCTCATACGCCATATCTCGGATACCTTCAGAAAACTCACCATCTCGCTCAAATTCATATTTTAGCACATTAAGGAATATATCATGGTTTTGAGGAGAAACGTCTTCTTTATATACGCTCACTAATTCTTGCCAACGAGTTGAGTCTTGATGAATGTTATTTAAGTAGTTGTTCAAACAATTAAAAGCATCTCGCTGATTTCGCCAACCATCCAACAATAGGGCTTGTCCAGATTCTACGTCAAACATTTTGTTTTTATACAGTAGCGAAGCTTTTACGTATTGGTAGCTATTTTTATATTCATCCACTACTTTTTGATAATAGACAAATCCCTCTTTCTGACGATTGATACTTACATATAAATCACCTACTTTCTCATTTTGATTTAATTCTTTGTAAAGCTCAATCGCATCAACGGTCATATTGCCTTTTTCGTAGCAAATGGCCGCTTTGTTTTTATCCTTGACGTACTTCAGATAAATTGATGCAGCGTCTTTGTAAAGCCCCCCATCTTCCAATGTTTTTGCTGCTTGAAAAGGATTTTTCAGGAGCTTCATGAAAATAAAAGCGGCTTTGTGATACTGCTTTTGTTGGATTAATTTCTGTGCGGCTTCAGCATATTCTTTTTGCAATTTAAAGTATCCATCATTGTCAAAAAATGTACTTCCACCTACCGAACTATCGTTGTTTCCAAACAAAGAAAAGTTACTCCAACGCATTGAAAAATCAGCTCCTCTTATTGAATTACTGCCTCTCGATGTACCTTCGTCGAGTGGAATAGCATATTTTAAAGCTTCCTCCAAATTATTCTGGAACATCTCCAACAACTTATCAAGGTATTTTTGATTTCGCTTTTCTAAGGAAGCAAAGTCTTCTTTCATGGATTCTGTAATTTCAGATTCCTTCTTTGAAAAGATATTCAGTACCGATTTGAATAGCGAGAATAAAGGTTTTTCTTGATAATCTGCGGATTCTGTTTCTGTTATCTTTGCTTTTTTGTCAAATAATTGCTTGTACAGCAACAACTTTGTCTTCTCAAAAACATTTAGTGGCTGGTCTTCAAAATTTTTCTGCTGAGGAAATATTTTTTCTTCCAACTGTTGCAAAGTTTCTTCAACAGAAGTCGGCATTATTTGAAAACTGCTAATTCGTTTAGGAATAAAAACGGCATCAGCAGGGCGACGACAATGTGTTGCTTTTTGCGTGGGACTTATCACTAATTCAAACCAATTAATGGGTTCTGACAATTCCACTAAACCAAAAGCTGGATGTAAAATAGCAGGTTTATCCAGGAACAATTTATCAATATCGTGTTTAGAAAGGCTTGGATACAAAGTAGTTTTTTCGGGCAGATACAACACTTGATTTATCACCTGCACGAATGTATTTAGGCGAATATCAACCTTATATTTTTCTAAATTAACCATCAAAAAACACCCCCAAACACTGTTGGGAGTAGTCGCTGGAATAGGATATGCTATAATATTTTCTAATAACAAACCCATTGCTTGAATTTCAGACAGCCATTTATGAGGCTGATTTCCCTGTATCAAAATACCACCGAGAGGATAATTATTTTGATGATATGGTTCTATGGTTAACTTCATAATCTATGATGTCTTTGATGAAAGGTGTTATGTATTTATCCCAAAAGTCTTGTTCTTTCATTGTTTGTCTTCCTTCAAAGTCAGTTCTTCTACTATAAAAAGTATTCCCAGAAAAGTGTATATAGGAAGCTACTCCAAGTTGATTATCCATTACAGTTGGAAGGAAAATCTTTTCATCACGATTGTTGGTACTATCAAAATATGATAAAATCAAAATTCCTAAACGATTAACTGTTACAGAATAACCATTGGGAAAAACGAAGTAATCTTTACTTTGCATTTGTGCTTCAACAGGAAATACAACATTCTCATTACTTTGTATAGTGACTTCTTGAACGGAAGATGAAAAACCACCACATATAATAAGTTTAATTTGATTTCCTTGAACAATTACGTATTCATGATTATTTATTGTCAAATTTCCCTTCGCATTGATATACACTCTGTTGATGTTGGTCAAGGTATTGGAAATATGAATATTTCTAAGTCTCAGTTCAGCATTTACCTCAAATTTATCTTTAAATAGCTTAGTATATGAGTATTCCATAGTTTTTGAAATCTGTATCTCACCATCTACAAATGCTATATGATAATTTCGAGGATATGTTGCAAAATGAAAAATATCCTTATCAAAAACAAAATGTTTATGTGGTGACCCCTTCCAGTCAAATGAAATACTTTTTCTAATTTTAGTGGTAAAGTTGATTAATGTTATCTCTTTTTTATTATCCGCATAACACAGTAAGACTAATTCATTATTTGACATTAATCCAATCTCAAATGCCTGAGCTTTGGGAATATCATCACTAATTAACTCCCAACCTCTATTTAAGTATTCGCTATCTCGTTCCTCAAATAAACAATCGTGAGCAATGTGATAAACCTTACTATTAGTGGTTGATAATGAAAACCTCACCTTCCTTTGTTTAGGAAATAAGATGTTATAAAATGTAGGTTTATTTTCCACTTTTTCTGGAACCTTCATTATATCATTCTTAGGCTTCTTTGTCCATAATTCCTCTAATGGTAATTTGAGTGTCTGGATATGCTTTCGGCTACTATGTTGTCTTTTGAATAAGTCAATTTTACCTTCGGCATCCGTATAAATCCAATAATTTATCGCTGAATGATTATCACTTAATACCTTTTGCACGGCGGCAGATTTTACTGCATCGGTTGTCGTAATGAAAAATATTTCATTGTTTTTATTCGCTGGATTATCGTTAAAAAAAGCAGTTAAACCATTACTCGCCTCCAAACAGCCTTCTAAATATTGTACCCCTTTAATGATTTCGTGAATCGTATCAAAATTAAGTGGTTGATAGGTTTCGCCAACTGCATAGGCAGTACAATGAATACTTGATTTTGGGTGTTTGGCAATAGCCAACAATAGGGCATGAGCAAGCAACTTGGGCGTTCCCCAGTTTTTAATAGAAACATCTATCAAGATAATTCTTTCTAAATCTTCCGACTGTGGCGGCACTTCTCGGTTAATGTATAAAGCTTCATTATTGGCAATTCTGGATAGAAAAACAATATCATCGTTAGCAAATTCTGAAATTAAAAGCCTATCAAAATTGCCTTTATTGGTTAAATCTGAAACACCACCAATGGGTTGTTGACTCGGCAATACATTATGAAAAGGCACATTCAATCCCGACCAAATTCTCTTCAAAAGTGTACCAACGTGAAAAGTATTTGTATTTTCAATGAGTTCTTCAACAAAATCAAGCTTCGGTATTTCGTCTGTATCCGTATTTTCAGTGAGCAATTCCTCTTCAATAGGCAAAAGGTCGCCCATTTTTGACATAATATCATCAACATTGTCAAAGTGTTTTTTTAATAAACTTACAATTCTAAAATCCTTCAGAAATATCGACTCATTAAATTCTATGACTTTAAGTAATTCTACTTCGGAATAACTTTTTGATTGCATCGCCTTTACAATCGGACGAATCTTCTGATACCCCAATTTATTATGGCTCTTTTGGAGTAAAGTTTGGAATAACAAAATTCTGTTTGCTCCTATTTTATACTCTTTTGGTAATTGCGTTATTAAATACAAAAACTGAGTAGCCATTGACAGCACTGTGGATACAATGTTAGTATTTTTTGTATTTTGACTATAGATGAGATAATCTGTCAGTTTTCTATCAATTCTTTTTATGTCTTCTTCTCCATTGGGATTAGTAGCAATTAATAACAACAATAAAACACCAAATGGAGGTGTCCCTTGGTGACTCAACTTATCCATTATATCTATCACCATATCTTTATACACAATGGTATTTCCCTCTGGAATTCCAATGACATTAAAGCCCTCAGAATCCGCATCGTATTCCCATTGCCAAAAGTAATTATTGGTTGATTGAAAGTATTCGTAAAGTGTCATAGGTTATAAAAACTCAATCTGAATGAACTTATTGAAAGTGGTTGAAAATCATGTTTCCCCATTAAAAAATACTGGTTATCCAAACCGTAAACTATATGATTTCGATGATTGGGGTCAATTAGCAGGCTTAATACGTTGGTTAAAATAGGCAGTTCAAAATCATAACCAATGGGTAAAAAGAAGTCTCCATTCTTCCAAAATCCTTCTCCTTGAATTGGTAAATTAGGTTCTCCAATGATAAAAACTGCTGACTCATCAAGAATAGTCCATTTCAGCTTTTGAAGTCTAATAGCAGGTGCATTTTGTATATATTCTTTTAAAGTCTTCCTTTCAACCAACATTCCCAGCACAGGCTTTTCCTGTTCTGACTGAACGAGTTTTATCGAAACTTGGTTGCTGACTCCAAAATAATTAAAATTATAACTTGGCAATTCAATTGATAAAGCTCTTTCAATAGGAGTCCACAACAACATCGGGATTGTACGCTCTGGCAGTAAACTATCTTGCTTGAACAGTTTATTTTCTTGAGAATAATAAATCGTTTTGTAGGGAATCGTTTTCACGTCCAGAGCATTTATTTGCTCATAGGTAAAGTCTTTAACCCAACAAAAATTATCTTCCATTGCCATTTTGAGGTTAGCCCAATGCCTGATTTTCCCTAAAAAATCAAGATGTTTCTCGTCGATAGCCAAAAAATAGTTTATATCGTTTGAAGTATTTTGTGCCATAACGATTCTATTTTTTGTTGAATATGTTGTCTATGTTCTTGATTTTTAATCCATCCGCTTCTATTCTGAACGTAGCGTAATTTATCTTTAATCACGTTTTGTTCCTCGAAAGACAAACCGCTATTTTCCCATTTATCGGTTAATAAAACGACCTCTTTTATTAGTTCTTCACTGTTAGGAACTTTGTTAAATAAAGCCTGCGGATGACTTTGTGGAACAGCTTCTTTGCCAATAACTCCGTCAATAATACCCGCCAAAATTTCTATTTGTTCTTCGGTGTCCCAAATGTATTTCATTACCCATAAATCAGAAATAATGGTTTCTGTTCTTCCACAAATCAGAGCTGATGCCACCAATAAATTCTGAATTTTTACGGCACGTCTGTCCGATATTTTAATACCTGTATTCCGTAAATTATGGATTAAATCTACATATTGCTTACGAATAGGCATTAAATCAACGGTTTTACTCAACTGTTGGAGTTCTTTAATTTCGGCTGGCGTAATGGTTGGCATGGGGGCATTATCATCTCGTTGTAACTTCCAACCTTCGGTTAATACGCTTTCTAATAAATCTGGATTTACGTAATCACATTTCACACGAATTAAAAAACGGTCGAGCAAAGCATTCAACGTTTCATCTTCGGGCAATACGTTACTCGCCCCCACAAACATTAAGGCAGGTAGTTTCCGAGTTTCTTTCCCTCTCCTAAACACTCGTTCATTTAATGCCATCAATAAGCTATTCAAAATAGCACTGTTAGCGTTAAAAATTTCATCCAAAAATACCATTGATGCTTCTGGCATCATGCCTTCGGTATTGGTAATGAGTTCTCCATCTTTCAATTTACGAATGTCAAATGGTCCAAAAATTTCATTTGGCTCGGTAAAACGAGTTAGTAAATATTCAAAATTATTCCCATCCTCAATACCATTGGATAGCATTCGGATAATAGCACTTTTAGCTGTACCAGGAGACCCCAATAAAAAAGCATTTTCTCTCGCAATTAGACTAATTCCTAATAAATCAACGATTTCATCCTTTCCGATAAAAGACCCTTTGATGTAGGACAATACTTGATTTAACTTATCAATAGCATTCATAAAACTTAACTTATTTGTTTAAACGTTTTAATAATTCACCCAAAAACTCTTACGATAATCTCCTAATGAAGCCCCTACGATTTCCGAAAATGCAATGGTTTCGGCTAATGGTTTTCTTTGGTACTTAATAATCCGATTGGCATATAATTGTTGAAGACATCGGTCAGACTGTTCAATCGTAAAATCAAGTTTCTCAACCAACAAAGGGTAATTAATGCCAGAATAATGCCATGAATAAAGATGATTTTCTAAAATGGGGATAAGTTCATCTTCGGGATTAATTCTATCCAAGTGAGTGATAACATCGGGTAAAAAACGAAGCGACAAATCCGCAGAAAGAACTGCCGAAGGCGTTTTGGGATACATAAAATGAGGAAGTAATGCTGACAGGTCATCGTTACTATTCTTACGATAAAGTAAGAGTTGAGCCGAGACATAAAGCGTATTGGCTGCCCATAGTCCAGCGTGAGCGTCAAACGGTGGGATTTGGTGCGGATATTCTAATGACTCTTGGTGATAAACCTGACTTAAATAGTCTATAACTTGATGTTGTTCTTGCTCAGATGTTTGAAGAATATTATCGTAGAGAATAACTTCTTCTCGCTCTCTGATTGCGGTTAACATCATCAAAAAGTAATTATTCATTTTGATGCTTTTAAGTGTATTTCAAAAGCAAGATAAATAAAAAAACTGATGAAATCTATTGATTAGTTTACCATTCTACTTCTTTGTAGTTTTTGAGTAATTTTCCGTAAAGTGAAGTATTTCCTTCTTGTATTGCTAAGATTGGGTGAATGATACGCATGGCACCATCTACCGAATCAAGCGGTGGAATACTCAGTTTTTCAAAAAGTCTTGAACGTTTTTCTTCATTTGCACCAGTCGAAATCCAACCTACATCAACCGAGTTCATATAAATATTTTTCTTTACAAAATCAGCCGCTGAAGTTCTTGTGAGCATATTCAGTGCAGCCTTAGTCATATTAGTATGTGGATGATAGATAGTTTTATTCGCATAACTAAACTGACCTTCTGACGACGTAACATTGATAATAAATTTCTCTTTCAGCGAGCTTTTAGCCATCAAACTCTTCAATTCAGAAATTAAGATATAAGGAGAAATATGATTGATAAAATTCACCTCCAACAACTCTTCTAAACCTACTTCCTCTAATTTAGAATTCCAACTATTGACAGCTCTATAATCAACGGGTTGCCCAAAACGATTGACTTTAAAATCGCTCAAACTGGCTGATTCCAATAACTGTTCTTGTTTTAGCACTACGGGCGTAGTATTCTCAATTAGCTTTTGACTATGAAAATCAAGTAAGTTTTGCTGTTCTCGCTGAATCAGTGGGTGATAATATTCAGGGGTATATTTGATAGTTTGAGCCGCATTATTGATGAGAATATCAACGCAAGGGAGCGTATTTTTACAAAATTCAACAAATTCATAAACCGCCTTAATATTCCGTAAATCCAAACCATAGAGTGTCAAATTATCCTTCCAATTAGTAAAATCAGCCTCTTTACTGAATTGTGTTAATGCCAACGCTGGAAAGCGAGTTGAAACTAAAACATTGGCACCAGCTCTCAAAAATTTAAGAGCCGTTGAATACCCAATCTTCACCCTACCACCAGTAATAATAACTTGATAGTCCTTGAAATTGGGTTCTATTTGCCGTTGAGCATAGTTAAATTTTGCACAATCTGGACAAAGTTTGTGATAGAAAAAATGCAATGTAGTATAATTTGAACCACAGCAATAGCATCTTTGAGGGTGATTTAATTCGGTAAATTGAAACGAAGAGAGAGGCTCATGTGAATATAAAGTGACATTATTATGAGCATTATCCACAATAGTAGTTTGTGTGAGTTTGGCTATATCCTCAGAATGCTTAGTATCATTTTCAATCTGACGAATTTCCTTTTTTGCTTTTTTATGGATAGCAGTAATGAGGGTTTTAAATAGCTGATTATCTGGGTTATCAAAAGGATTTTCTTTCAATGCAGTTAACACTTTGACACAAGTATTCCACTCTTCTTCACTAAAGTTGTATTGATTCATTGGGATAAGTCGTAAAGAGTTGAAGAATGTCAGGCATCGAACCCAAATTTCAAGCTTAGCAAGCTTGTGTTTTTCCTATTAAACTACATTCTTCATATAGAAGAAAAAAGACAAGGCAGGCATCGAACCTACGACCCTCTGCGTGATAGGCAGATGCTCTTCCAAGCTGAGCTACTTGTCTTCTTTGAGCCAAAGATATGAAAACCTTTTTAGAGATAAACCCTCAATCTTTCAAAAAAGAGTACCTCAACCGCTTCAGCTTGTCGAAATATAAATCAGTATAAATTTTCTTAGTTTCTTCCGAGAGAAAAGAATTACTTGTCAGCTCGTGTATTTGCGAATGGTCTCGCTGAAAAAACTGGAGAATCTTTTCTGCTCTTTTTTGATTAATGCCAATTTTTATGGCAAAAGCCAGAAAATCATCATACGCATAAAAAGCATTTGCTTGAAAGGATTCTGTTTCAAAATCTTCAGAAAATAGACCGTCTGACGTTGCCATATCCGAGTCATTCACGTGTAAGCGGGTACACAGTAAGTCATACGCTGGTGATAAAACCATATCGCCACTGGAAGTTTCGATCAATGAAAAATTCTTCAGGTGAGCATCGCCATTAGAAAACAAATAATTAAATAACACCAACCGAAAAAACTTTTCTATTTCAACGGGATAAGCAACTACACTTTTCTTAATGAGCTTAGCCATGTCTTCATAACTACCTTCATACTTGAGCGTACTACCTCCTTTTAGTTTGGATTTACCTGACAACGTAGCAAAGTCTTCGAGCATTAATTTTCCATTATTTTGCTGATAATCAAATCGTTTTGTCAGGTAAGCAGGACTACTGTCTGGAAAGAAAATTAAGGAGTTTTCAGCCGTTTCAATTTTATAAACTTGTTTGGCTATTTGCATTGTAAGATGCTCATTAGCAGGGATTTCATTAACTGCTCTAAAACGACTATTGGGAATGGGTTTCAGAATATACTGCCCATGTTCATTTTCTTTTACGGGTTTTAGTTCGTTCCTTTCCAGCAAAAGAGATACCTTTTCTTGAACTCCTGAAATAGAAACACGTTGAACTTCGGAGGTAATTTTAGCCGAATACTCCAAGGTAAAAGGTAAAACATGATTAACAGATTTACCTCCAAAAAGCCTTCTTAATGCTAATGGGCTAAAAGTATCAAAACCCTCCTTGAGAGTTGATGGACAGCATGATAAGGTAAAATCAGTCATTGGTTGGTGTAATGGTTATTGCCCCAATGGTATCGTATTGAGCCGTAGCAAGCAATAAGCCAAAGAAATCATTTTCATCAATTCGCAAAACACGACAAAGTATTTCTTTGTTTGCACCCTCTGGTAGCATATTATAAAAAACAGGAAAAAGCGAAGTGTGATAATAAGCCTGTTGAGTTTTAGGCAAAGTAAGGCTTATAGCTCTTTGTGTAGGATTGTGGAAATAATCATCATCGTATCTAAAAACAAATCCTGTTTCATTTTCTTCTACAATACCCGCTGGCATTCCTTTAAAGTTTACAATTGCTTTTCTCATAATTTCACGTTTAATTGAAGCTCCATACCTAAAACCTCTGCAATTTTGAGTAATGTTTCTAAAGATGGATTACCTTCTCCACGTTCAATAGAAACAACAGTACGAAGAGCTACACCCGAAATTTCGGCTAAATCTTCCTGCCGAACTTTCAAGACTTTCCTTCTATATTTTATATTTTTCCCTAATAGCTCCTTATTCATTTGTGCAATATATTGCGTTTATTTGTATAAATATAAGAAAAAATTTATACCAAACGCAAAAAAGTGCATCAGGATGCACTTTTCAAAATTCAAAATGGATATTTTAATCTAAATGTTCCTCCTTTTAAATATATAAAATGTCCAGTTTTTTAATTAAAAAACTGGACATTTCATCTTGATTCTCTATAAAACATAAATACCACCCCTAATTATAACTGTGTCGGTACTCAATGGGTGTTAAATTAGTCTTATTTTTGAATAGTATTCTGAAGGATTGCGAGTATTCAAATCCTAATTGATAAGCGATTTCACTTACGGTTAAATCAGTTGTGATTAGAATCTCTTTTGCTCTTTCAATCAATCTGTTATGAATATGTTGCTGCGTATTTTGTCCCGTCAAACTTATGAGCATATCACTAAAATATGATGATGTTACATTTAATTCACTCGCA
This sequence comes from Arcicella aurantiaca, assembly GCF_003148625.1. GTDB lineage: Bacteria > Bacteroidota > Bacteroidia > Cytophagales > Spirosomataceae > Arcicella > Arcicella aurantiaca. Next base: position 113,780 of record NZ_QGGO01000004.1, read on the forward strand.
AGTTTTTCGACACTCATCACCAATACAACTTTGTTTTCTAATTTATTATTCATCGCTTTGTTTATTTGTGAGGTACAAAGGTCTGAAGTTGAAAAAGTTTGGATGTGTTCAGAATGCAGTTATTTGTGTTCAAAATGGGGTTTTTAAACAGCAATGAAAAATAATACTAAATCATTCAAATTCTGACGTTTACCTATCATTCAAAACCTTTCTTCCAAATAAAACCATCTAAAACATAATGAGTTACTTGCGGAAGGGCTAACAAAGGTATTAAGAACGACAAAGACATCGTTGAAAACGTAGTAGGCAAACAATAAGCCCAAGAAAAAAGTGTATCGTAGCTCCGCCATTGGGTTGCGTCCCAAATTGCTTCTTCAAAATAGGCAATTAAAATAATGATAATAATGAAAAAAAATAACCCATTTTTATTGAATACAAGCCTACTAAATCCTTTTACTTGCCCTTTTCGCTTATGAAGGTCAACCCAAATTAAGCACATATACGGTACGCCGTGAGCTACAACATTCAGAATGGTGAAAATTAAATCGTTATTGAAGTAAACGATTCCAAAATACCAAGAAGCCATTGTTCCTGCAATCAGTAAAATGCGAGGGATGTTTACTTGATGATTAAGGATACTATAAGATTCCTTGAATATATAAAGCACGACTAATCCAGCATAAATCCAATTAATAATTGATAAATATTGAGTGTTAGGAAATGAGAGAAAATCTTGTTCAACAAACCAAAGGAACTCTCTTGGTGAATTCAGATGCCAATGAATTATCGGCAAAACAGTCGCTCCATAAATGGTAATTTCATCAAATAAATCTAAATATTTTGACTGACTATGTTGTCGATTGTACAAGCGAACAAAGCCATATTGTTGCCTTATAAAGTGAAATACAGCTAAATACGCTAAAATCCGCCAGAACCATTCACTTCCACCAAGCCAATAAATTGAGACAAAAGCGAAGTAACAAAGTAAGGGAGTGAGCGTATAAAGGATTCTATGTTTTTGAAAGCTTCCAGCATCAAAATAAGTTTTAAAAAGCATACTATGAACATGAGCAACATCTATCAATAATACAAAAACTACCCACGCCCAGAGTGGCGTTGTTTCATGGAAAAAATAAGACTGAGCAAAAACAAAAGCAAGTGCTAATGCCACAAAAGTTGGGGCAATGATGAATAATAAATCAGTCTTTGCGTTTGTAATCCAAGGTTGTTTTGTCATGAAATTGATAAATATGGTAGTAGTTCATCGGCTACTCGATTACCTTGATAAAATGATTCTTCAAAAATAGAAACTCCACTCAAATCGCTGTGAGCAAAGAATATTCGGTTATCAATATTTCTGGAAGCTAATTTTCTGTTTTCAGAAGAAAGAAAGCCAATCATTGGAGCAATCATACCATGTCCCCAAATTTTAAGGTTAATTTCTTCAATTGTTGCTCTTATATTAGGATGAAAACTTTCTAAATCCATTAAAATTTCCTCCGTCCATTCTTCATAAATTTTCTTAATAGCCTCTTTACGTGCTTCTACGGGCGATTTATGTGATAAAGGTAAATAATAAGTGAGTACCCATTTATCCGTTTCCCGACTTACTTCTTGATGCGTGGCACTGATATAACCCAATGAATTGGAATTGTACGCCACATTATCCCAACATAAAAAACCATCTCTTTCAATCGGTACTTGGTTAACGGTGATATTGGCAACCAACCAAGGTGCGTATTGAAATGAATCCGTGGATATTTGAATGGACTCTTTTGGTAAAATTCGCTGATTGACAAATTGTGGCGTAGCCAAAATAATTCGCTGAGCTTTAATTTTCACTGAAACATTTTTATCCCAATCATAAGCGGTAGCTTCTACTCCATCACTATTCCAATTTACTTGCGTTACCAGTGTTTTAGTCTTGATTTTATCTTTGAAATCGGTTGATAAGGCTTTTGCTAAAAAGTTGTTTCCTTCTGCCCAAGTCAATACTGCGTTACTTTCAGCATTGTCAGCATTTCCTCTTCTCGCTGCAAAATAATGAATACCAGCATAAGCAGAAGTATTGGCACTCGTGATGCCATAATCGTCTCTACAACAATAGTTTACGTACCAGAGTAAATATTCAGAGTCAAGATTATGCTGACTCAAAAAGTCAGTCATTGAAATCTTATCTAATTGTTGAAACACTTCATCTTTTGATGCCAACGCCAAAGGAATATCAAAAGCCCAACGTCCATCAGTACCTTTTTCCTGACGATATTTATTCATCAAAGCTAAAAAGCTACTTATCTGTTTTCTATCAATTTCTGAAATACCATAGTTTGGAATTAATCCTTCTTGCCAACGTCCTTTCAAAAAGAGTCGTTCTTGTGGTGATTGACATAGATGATATTCATTATAAATGGGTAAACCTTTTGAATTATAGCCTGTTATGATATTGTGTTCTTCTAAAAATGCCAATAATTCTTGGTCTTCATTATTAGGAATAGGCAAATAGTGAGCTGCCCAAGGGTAAGCAGTTGTTGCATTTTTCCCTGCATCAGCATTTCCGCCAATGTGGTCTTCTAAATCCACTAAAAGAAAGTTTTTGTGACCCGCTTTCTGTAATTTTCGAGCGGCACTTAGTCCAGCAATCCCCGTCCCCACAATCAAAATGGGTACTTCAATGATTTCTTCGCTTTGCTTTTCTTCGGCTTTTTGAGGACTTGATAAATTTCTTAATAAATGTCCTATTTGATGATTAGCTCCCAATATTCGCCCTTTAATGGTGGGTTTTATAGGATTTAAAATTGCTTTTGTTCCCCACGACAATCCAAAGAAAGCTCCTAATCCTGCCAAAGAACGGAGTAAGAATGTTTTACGTGTCAGCTTGTTTTTCATTGCACCTTTCCCCATTCTTCTTCAAAATAATGTACCAAAATCTGGTTATTCAATTTATTTGTTTCTGTTTGAACTGACTGCATATCTTTCGGAAAATAAGCCATTTGTTTGAAAGAATCCTTGTTTAAAAATTTCAAGTCTGGCACATAAGTTTCGGCTACGTGAAATGCCGATTTTGAAGCCAAAACATAGCCCCATTCTCCAAATGAAGGCACATAACAATGATAAGGTTGCGTTAGTAATCCGACTGATTGAAGCGTTTTATTAACACACCAAAACGACTTTGGAGCAACATACGGCGATGTTGATTGTACCACCAAAACGGCTTCGTGACTCATTAGTTTGCAAACTTCACGGTAAAAAGTATTAGTGTATAATTTTCCAACGGAGAAATTAGAAGGGTCGGGAAAGTCAATTACTACAAAATCAAATTGCTCATTGGTATTTCTTGCCCACTGAAAGGCATCAGTATTGATAACTTTTACTTTAGGATTAGTCAAAGAACCTTGATTTAGCGTAGTAAGTAGCGGATTTTTCTTGAATAAATCCGTCATGTAAGTATCCAAATCAACCAGAGTAATGTGTTGAATTTGAGGATATTTCAATAATTCTCGCACCGCTAAACCATCTCCACCACCTAAAATCAACACATTTTTAATAGCTTGTCGGCTTGCCATGCCTGGGTGAACCAATGCCTCATGATAGCGGTATTCATCAGTTGAACTAAACTGCAAATTTCCGTTAAGGAATAGTTTCAATTCTCGTTTATTCCGAGTTAAAATAATACGTTGGTAATGGCTTGATTTCGCAAAAATAATCTTGTCCTGATACGCCATAGATTCTGACCACGACATAATTTTATCGGAAAGTATAAAGCCAATTACTAACAGAACCAACACCGACCAAGCGGATATTTTTAGAGCAATTTTATTCTTTAATTCATCCGAAAATTGATAACAGACAATTAAGGCAACGATGGTATTGAAAACGCCAAAGAAAAACGAGGTACGAATCAACCCCATGTAAGGTACAAAAAGCAAGGGAAAAAGTACGGAAGCCAACAACGCTCCGATGTAGTCGAAGGTGAAAACTTTAGAAACAATTTCTTTAAATTCAAACTTGCTTTTTTCTAATACTCTCATCAATAGGGGTATTTCTAAACCTACCAAAACACCCGTAAGACCGATGAGGAAATAAAGAATGATTCGGAAAGAAGCCACCTTATCGAATACCAAAAACAAAATTGATGAACTTGTTCCGCCTACTAAACCCACTAAGATTTCAATTTTCACGAACCATGCCAATAGTTCTTTCTCAACGAACTTCGAGAAATAAGAACCAACGCCCATGGAAAATAAGTAAACCCCAATAATAGTTGAAAATTGCGTCACGGAGTCACCCAACAAATAACTGGCGAGTGTTCCCGCAATAAGCTCGTAGATAAGTCCACAAGTAGCAATGACAAAAACGGCGAATAATAGAAGTATGGGCATAATTATCCGTGAATAGCCGAGCTAATGATGATAGCAATGGCAATAATAAAAGCGGCAAAAATGATGGCAATAGCTGTATTATTTCTGTCCACCACCTGTTTATAGATATTCTCAGGCGTTATTTTTTCGATAATCACGAAAGAAATCACCAAAATACAAATACCGATAAATGAGAAAAGAATTGAGTCAACAACAGATTTTAGGTGAATGATATTTTCCATGTTTTTGTGGTAAAAGGTTTAGCCGAAAACCATAATATTTCGACTGCTAAGTATTCGTTAAGAATTAGTTTATGTTTAACTATGTTGCAATATGCTGATTAATAGGGAGTTCCAACACTAATGCCCAACAACTAAACTCTACCCCTATTTAAATACTTATTTATGATGAAATCCATTACTTGCACCTTGTGGCGACCATTTTTCAGGATGAGAATCCATGAAATAAAATAAGCCTTGACCATTATATCTACAATACCCATAGTAGAATAACATAAGAGCTACGACACCAATGTAAGTAATTTTTTCGGGTGCTTGCTTATTGATTTTCATATTCAATTTTGATTAAAAAACGCCCAACCAAGAATCTTCTTCAAAAGGAGTATTGTCACTCACTTGCCAACGACGATACTCAAAAGTTTTTTCCTGATAGTAGCTAATGATTGGGTAAATACAGAGTAAAAGCAAAATAATGAAAAGACCACCATAAACCGCCACTCCCCGATGCACCTTCAATGTAAAATTAGACACTAAATTTGGATACGTTGTAGAGGGAGAAATCTCTAAGTGATATAACCCCTCTGGTATTTTTTCAATCATAGAATCGGTTTCTTTACTACCTTCAGTCCAAGACTCACCACCTTCAACACCTGAGTAGAACTCTACTCCCATCGACACATTATATTCGTCACCCGTTTTATCATTCACTAAAACAATATCTGTTTCAAGCCAATTATTATCAACGTTCGCTTCAAGCGTAAATTCTAAATTAGCATTCCCATTTTTTAATTGAAAACTTGGCGAAATATAGACCTTCGAGCTGTCATAACCACTACCCACATTACGCATTTCACTAATTGTTTCGCTGTAAAACTTCTTTTCAAACACCAATTCACTTTTTGAAAAAAACACATGGATAAAGAATAATATTGCCACTGAAACAACGCTAATTTGCATTAATTCAGTAAACCAAACTCTTGGCTTATAAGGCTCTACAACGCCTATACCAAACGAATCTGGTAGGATTATTTTACCTTGCAAAGCCTCATCAAGCTCTTCTGTGGGAAGGTATTCTCCTTTGAACCAATGTTTTTTATCATCATCTTTTTCCGATGTTATTAAAAATGGAGGCAAAATATATTCCTTCACCAAAGTTTTAGATACTTTGAGCAAGTTTATCGGAAACTCTCCATTGGCACTTTCTATACTTGCGTGGTAATCGCTAAACAGACGATAATATTCATGGTCGTAAACGGCTTCGTTATCGTAAGGTTGCTCTTTAATGTGTTTTTTATCAACAATTTCTTCTAAGAAAATCCAATGCCCCTGATATTCAGTCAAGAAACGATAACCTACCTTGGTATTGTACAAGTAATACTCTTGCCATGTATAAGCATTTCCTTCTGCTTTTTTTAGCACTCCAACAACTTCAAAATTAATGCCTTTTAATACTAATTTAGTACCAACAGGAATGGTAGAATTGCCCTTTTGAAACTTATTTTTATGGACTTCATCAACTCGAAATTCACCATCATAGACAATGCTTTTTTGTATCACATGAAGAGTACCACACGATTTACACACCAAGTTTATCGTCTCATGTTTCGTAATGCTGCGTAACGACGAGCAACCACCACATTGATGGTCTTGGTCATAACGATAAAGTTGATTAGCGGTTAATCTCATGAGAAGCAATGACATTGGCGTTGAACAATTCTATGAGTTTAGCGTAAATTCTATGAGCTATTTGATTATTGACTTTCTGGTAGTTAGAAAGAAAAACATCAAAAGTAATACGCCCAAATTCAGGCCATGTATGAATGGAAATATGTGATTCTGTTAGACAAACTACTCCCGTAAAACCACCCGAAGGGAAATTATGATAAACCTCTCCAACCTTTGATAAGCCTTCACTTTCAATTAGTTGGTCAAGCAGTATTTGGCAAGCTTTATAGTTAGACAAAGCTGTGGTTTCTTTACTAAGACAGTCACAAATAAGGTGTAATCCTGGTTGATACATTGGTAGATTTTTTAAACAAAAATAGATAAATTCTAATTGAACGCAAGAGAATTTAGAACAAACGGTTAAATAAGATTATGGTTTGTTATGCAAGCACTTAACCATCATTATATATTTTCACTATCTCATAATTGAAGTCCTCAACAACTTGATTCGTTTCTTATACTATATTATTTCACTGATAGTACTGAATAGTTTTCGTCTTTCCATTAGTTATTACTCTTATCATCCATCCAATTCTTAATATATTTAGCTATCTCTTCTTGCCAAATAGTGATATTATCTCCTACTCCTACGCCAATTACACTACACGACTTTTCAAAAGTTTCTTTATCATTCAAACGAGAAAATACACCTCCAATGCTGTTAAACATATTACTTGGATATACTAAAGCAACTTTCTTTGCTTTGAAATACTCGTGATAAACATACATCTGCCGCAAATCGTCGGGAGAGGGTTTTGTACCTCCGAGATTTTTCCATTTAGTATCCAAGACAACACATTGTTCTGAATCGTAATTAATAACAATATCTGGTCTAATACTTGAATAGTTACCGTTTTGGGGCTTCCAAAAACTCTTAGTTGTTTGGGAAGTTATCGTATTCTCTCTACCAATAACCTTTCTAAGACTTACATAAACAAATCGCTCCCAAAGCACATTCATATCAAACATTAAGGCTAAAACATTATTTTGTCCTTTGCTTATATCTGGGTGGTATTTCAACAATAACAACTTAGCTATTTCAACTGCATTCTGATATTTTTGAGTTTTTCTGTTAAATACAAGCTTGTCAAAGGTTGATTCTGTAACTTTTACGTCTGGCATCTCTGGAAAATTCAATAATAATGAGCCTATTCTACTTTGTAACGATACGTTGGTATTAATCTGTTTAATTAAACAAATCGTTTTGTAAAGTATAAAATGAAGCAAATGGTCAACATCGTAAGTGTTATGGCTCACGTAGAAATTCTCTTTATGCACAAGGTTATGTTGAATGTGCTTCCCAAATTGTAAGCTTCCTTTTAATGCTGTCAGATTACCCTGTTTCTTTCGATATTGTTTTACAAGTCCACTGTGTACTAAAAATTCAACCTCTTTAAGAAACAATTCAAAGTAAAGGTCAAGTATTGTATTTGATTTGATATTCAAGTGGCTATTGCTCGTTGAATGAATATCAAATACACCTATTACCCGTAGCATCCCTATAAGAACATCTCTCCACTTTTGCTCATCCTGCCCTAAATTAGGATTCTTATCAGCTTTGGGCAAGATTTCTATTACTGTTTTCCCTACTTGAATTACACCTACATACTCACAAAACTGAATACCATTATAGCAAAGTCGGAAGTAAGGAACTCCTTTGCCATAATAAAGCTGTAAAGCCTCATACAGCTCTCTTGTTATCCTTTTTTCACCTTTGTCAAACCGAATTGTTTCGTGTTCAAAGACCGTAATATGTTCAGATGCCTTAATCAATTTCTATTCATTAATTGTTTGATTGCTACTTTAAAAGTGTTGTGATTACCACGATGGTCTATAATTTCATATACGTCTCTGGTTTCAATATCGTAGTCGAATTTTGCAAAAATTGTCTCATTCTCTGCTTCCATTAGTTTTACAAAACCTTGCCCTAATATTAAGCCGATTTTACCGTAATCACCAAAGAAATACTCCTGTAATAATGGGATAATATTCCTATAAAAAGCATCAACTACATTATTTAAAGGGCTACCGCCAGACCTATTCATAAAGAAAGAATGCCCTATTAAATGGTCTTTATCCAATAGTTTTTCAATGCGACTGTTAATAGTTTTGAGTAACTCATTGGCAGATACCCCTGGAATAACTTCGTAATTCAATTCATTTAAGTCATAATTAGGAGTCATTTCTTGAAAACTAAATCGTCTTCGTAAAGCTGTGTCTAATGCCTCAACACTTCGGTCGGCAGTATTCATTGTACCAACGATAAATAGATTCTTGGGTACTGAAAATGTTTTTTTAGAATATGGTAAAGTAACAGTTAATGGCATTCCATCTTCAGCATCAATCCTTTTGTCTTCTTCCAAAAGCGTAATCAATTCACCAAATATCTGAGATACGTTACCTCTATTTATTTCATCAATAATCAAGACATAGTTATCGGGGATAGACTTTTGGCTTTTCTGGAAAAACTCTTTCTTTACTTGTTCCTTATACATTCCATAGATACTTTGTTGAGAAAACTTCTTCTCATATACCATTTCTACGGGAATATTTAAGTTTGTTGCAAGCCATTTTACAGGTCTAAAATGATCGGAATTATCTACCATTTGGCGGACTCTTTTAAGGTTACACTTCTCCGAAGTGGGTACGAGAATTTTCACTATATTCTACAAAGGTTGAACCTCTCCGAGGTATAAATCGACACAATTTCGGAGAAATTCAACCTTTGTAGCACAAGAATAGCCTCGAATTACGGGCTTCGGAGAAGCCTAACCTTAATTCCGCCAAATAGTAGATAATTCCGAATAATAAAGATACTCGGGAGGACTTTGGTACATTTTTTCATAAATCAAGCAGGCAGTATCAAACAATTCTTGATGTGTCATAAAAAAAGGAATTCCACCGTTATTTGATGACTGCTTAATACCCCTAAACTTATTCTCACAACTAAAAATGTGATATTCTTTTGATTTAATGACATACTTATCTGTCATGCAGTTTAAAGTAGATAACTCAATTTTTTCAAAAAAATCAATAGGTAAATTTTGTATTTTTTCCATTTAGTTAAATATTTATTTATAAGTCCATACCTGCACCATTCATCCTTAGCCACTTTATTTGACTATCATAATTTGCCATAACTTTATCGACTGTATTCCAAAATTCAGACGAATGATTAGGATGAATAATATGGGCTAACTCGTGTACCACAATGTAATTCAAAACGTCTATTGGAGCCATTGCACATTTCCAGTGAAAATTCACGTTACCCTTCAAGGTACAGGATGCCCACCTATTTTGGAGTTCCATGATTTTCAACTCTTGCGGTTTCACACCCAATTGTCCTTTGTACCGCTCTATAATTGGCCAAATTTTTTCTTTCAATTTCGATTTATAAAATTCAACAAATAACTCTTTAGCTTTCAGTTTTTCTTGCCTACTCAATAGAAAGTACCCATTTTTCAACTTTACTTCGCCAAGTTTCTCATCCACCAAGCGTAAACGATAATTACGTCCCAAATACATAAAGGATTGGCCACTCACGTATTCTCGTTCTACTTTTGCTTCGTTCAGTTGAGTCCACTGAGCAAGATTTTTGTGTATTTGATACTCTTTGGTTTTGATGACTTCAATGACTTCTTCATCGGTCAAATACTCTGGTACAAGAGCCGCCACAGTGCCATCCCTTTCCACATAGATACTCACTGTTTTTCTATTGCTTTTTGTGATTTGTATATCAATACCCCAAATAACCATTTTCTATTTGCTTAATAATTCTTGATGACGTTTACTTGCTAAACTTAATACTTCTGTACTTAACTTTTCGTGGTTCTCTGAAAGTGCATCCACTTCTGAAAAGTCAAACATATCATCTATTTCTCCTCTTAGTTTTCTAATCTCGGATTCTCTTCCTTTCCAAAAATCAGGTTTATTGATTGCTTCTTGCAAGATTTCAACCAATTGTGACACTAACTTTTTTATTAATTCTTTATCTTCTTCTGGTACAGTTGTTCCTTCTTCATAAGCACGCATGATTATCAAATCATAAAAAGGTAGTTCCTGTTCGTTAAGTCCTTCTTCTTTATCTTCTTTTCGTCCTTTGGCTATATCGTTATGCAAAGCGGTAAATTCATCTACTTGGTTCGCCCAATTACCTTTATAGCGTTCTATTATTTGCTGTAATCTCTCTAAGAAACGTTGATAAAGCCCTGGGTCTTTTTCCATATTTACCTTAATATGCCTTCTGATAGCGTGTTCCATTTCTGAAGCTTTCGACTGCGTGTGTCCGCCAAGCTTATTAAGTTCTGAAAAGAAATCATCAGATAGTAAACTCACTGGTGGTATTTTACTATCAATTCCCAAAGTTTCGAGATACTGGTCAATCAACTTTCTTACTTTGGGCTTTGCCCATTTTAAGTCTAAACTCTCATCTTTATAACGGTTCTTAATTCTAACTAATAAGTACCCAAAACGCTTTGTTTGTACATAGTAATCTTTAGCTATTCGGGTATTAAAGAGTAAATCAACACTATCAAAATAGGCTTTTAGATAAGTATCAAATTGAGCCCGAAATGAAACGGATTCGGCTAAAGTGATACAGCGTTCTGCTAAATCAAACTCTGCTTTTTTATCACTCATCGTTTGCTCAACAAATGCTCTAAATTCTTTAATGCCTTTATCTTCAAAGAGTTGAATCATTCGATTGTAACGAGCTTCTAATACGGGAATTTCTTTATTGATGTCCCTGAAATACTCCAAAAGCTCTTTAATATCTTTCTCATCTTCTGCTCCCCAAATATTTAAGGCTTCTTTTAAATGGTTTGATACGCCATAATAATCCACCAAAATACCGTGCGACTTTGTTCCTTTGGTTCGGTTTACTCGGGCAATTGCCTGTAATAGGTCGTGTTCTCGGATATTTCTATCTAAGTACATCACTTGAGCAATAGGTGCATCAAAACCTGTTAATAAACGGTCGCAGACACACAAAAACGCTACGCCTGTTTCTGGTTTCAGATAATTACCCGTCTCATCCGTTTTGTAGTTAAAGTCCTTTTTGAAGTTTTCAACGGCATTCATCTCTTTTGCTTTCTTTCTGGCGGCACTAATGAAGGCTTCTTCGTTGTTGTCTTGCATGGTTACTACGGTACAAGCTTCAATAAAAGCAATTTGCTTTATGAGTTGCTCATCCCGTACTTCTTTGCTTTCTTCCAATTTCAACCGTTCTTTTACTGCTTCCAAAATCAAATATTGATAACGTGCGGCTGCCAATATTGAACTGGCTACTACCATCGCTTTGTAGCCATTTGGTAAAATCTCATCAATGTAATGATTTACTAAGTCTTTTGAGATTTTACGCAATCTATCCATGTTTTCAAGATAGGCTTGCATAGTACCATAGCGTTTTTGGATTTCCTCTTTTTCTTCTTTTGTTCGTTTGCTAAATACGTCTTCAAAATCTCTGTCAAAAGCTTCTTTGTTTTTAATTTGGTCGGTGGTGGTTTTGCCGATGTATACAATATCTAAGGTGGCTCGGTCATCTACCGCTTGGCGTATCTTATAAGTATCAATGAAGTCTTTTGACCCTCCGAAACGCTCGTGGGTCTTTTGCTTGTGGCGGTCTGTTAGTAAAGGTGTACCCGTAAAGGCAATTTTGGCAGCATTCGGGAAGGCCGCAAATAAATTATCTCCCATGTCGCCTCCTTGGGTTCGGTGGGCTTCATCAATTAACAATACTATTCGGTCTGATTTATTAACAACTTCAAAGGGCTTAAATTCAGGCACTTCACCTTCTTCTACGTAGGCTTTCATTAAACTTGCCGAGTGCTTGAGTTCGTCTTCTACAAATTTGTGAATCATCACCATATTCAGGTCTGAGCTGTCACCACTTAGCTTTTGTTTCAGTTCCTTACGGGAGTTCACAATGTTTTTGTCCTTAAACTCTTCGGTAAGTCTGGCATCTTTTGATAGTTGCTTTTCTAAATCAGCTCGGTCAACGGTTAGAATGGCTTTAAAGTCTTTGAGGTCTGCTTGTGAGCGAAGTTTACGCACTAAAAACACCATGGTTAAGGATTTACCAGACCCTTGAGTATGCCAAACTACGCCCGACCGCTCGTTTCCTGTGTGTCCGCTACGAAGCTTATTTAATATTTTACCTACGGCTCTAAACTGCTGATAACGGCATACTACTTTTACGACAACCCCTTCTTTTACCTCCATAAAAAGCGTAAAATGGCGTAGCACATCCAAGAGTATTTCTTTGTTGAGCATTCCGTGAATCATCACTTCTTGCCTAACTTTCGGGTCTTTCAATAAACCGTTTTCCCGATAACGCAAGGTTTCTTCTTCTGTGTAGGTACTGATGTCGATAGACTTATACACTTCTGGAAAAATATCTTTCCAGTTTAGGTAATACTCTGCATCACCCGTAATGGTGCCTACACGGGCTTCTTCTCCATGAGTGGCTATCGTGAAGAGGTTATAATGAAAGAGTTTCTCTTCCCCTTCTACAATGCCAAAATCACTGTCTCGGGTATTGGAATAACGCCTTAATTGATTAACACTTTCAGAGATTGGGTCGGCTACATCTACATCTTTACATTCAATCACGACAAATGGCAAACCATTCACAAACAAAACAATATCGGGAATGATGCCTTCTCGAGGACCGCCTGTGGTGACAATTCTAAACTGATTGATGGCAATGAAGGTATTATTATCCCAATGCTCAAAATCTATTAGTTTTACGATTGGATTCTTCTCGCCTGTGTATTCGTTTTCGGCAACGGTAATTTTGGTTTTGCCCGTTAGCATTTCAAAAACAGCTCGGTTGGCTTCTAACAGAGAGGTATGTTTACGTTCGTGGGCAGTTATTTCCTGATAAATATCTTCGAGTTGCTTATCAGTTAGCCATGCTTCGCCCTGATGTTTGTTGATTTCTTTGATACTTGCTTTGAAGATTTCTTTCAAGGTAACTTCCTTAAAATTAGCACGTAAACTTTTAGTGGGGTCTTTAGGTATGCCACCAAATCCTTGGTCTATTACTTGCCAACCTAAAGCGGTTAATTTAGTTAAAAAAGGTTTTTCGACGTTTTTATATTCTGCCATGAGGTAGTAAACTTTTTGAATATGATAGGATGTGTTCTTAAAATCAAATAGATAGGGCAATTCTGCCTCCGTAAAACGTAAATACAAAAAACTACTCTGATACCTCAACCTTCCCCGTTAATAAATCCTGCATTAAACCCTCTTTTAGCTTCTTGTATTTGGATAAAGAAGATTCTTCCGCTTGAAGTTTTTGAAATAAAGATTTGAATCTTTCGACTATTTCAATTTGTTCATCTAATTCTGGTTTACAAAATAAAAATTTTAGAACATCAGAACCTGGCAAATTTCCTAAAGTACCTTGACGAATACATTTATTAACTTGTTTAAGTAAGGATTCAGTTTGCATCAAATATTTAATAAAGTAGGGGTTTATATGTTCGTTGAATCTGTATTTTACAGCATAAGCACTTGAAATAAAATCAATGTCCTGTTCTTCAAATACAGCAGTTAAACCACAATCAGCAGTTGTTATCATAACAATGTCTCCACTTTTTAGAATATGAGGTAATATTTTACTTTTGTCTAACATAGCGACTGGTGCTTGGTCATATAAAATATTACCATCTTTTGTAAAATCTGTACCTCTTATTGTCTTTACATTCCCGTCAATATGATAATCATTCGCACTGAACCGAGGACCGTACAAATTATGGGTTGTATATCTGCCAAATGTCGAAACTTCCCACTCTTTCGGAATCATTCCCAATTCAGATTCTTTATACAGCTCTTGGGCTTCTTGGTAGCTTGGGCGGAGTTTACCCGTTGAAACATCTATGCCACGAGTAAACAAATCGTGCATCATACCTTGCTTGATGGCTTTGTATTTGGCAATTGCCGCTTCTGTCTTTTCTATTACTTCATCACAGGTACTTAATATCTTGGCTATTTTTTGCTGTTTTTGTAAAGATTCTGGAACGTTAAAAACCAATTTCATTAAATTATTTTGATTGATTTTAGGTTGAGCAGAGCCAGATACAATATCTGTATAATCCCTATTTTCAAGTAAATACACTAAAAAATCAGTATCATAACCATGTTTGGCTCTAAGAACATGAGCATGATTATTAACCCAATTTTTCCCTGATATTTTAAAAGCAAGTGGAAGATTTCGAGAAATAACATTTTCGCCATCTTCTCCAAGCAAAATTAATTCTTCATCGAAGATATAATCATTAACAAAATCAATAATTCCAGAAGCTCCGTAGTATGGAATACTACCTTTTATTAATTCTCTAATTTCTTTTTTTATAGGTATTCTTTGTCCATCCAGACACTCGACCAAATTACTCAGTTGAACCTTCACCCAATTATCCTTCATATCCCAATTCAATTAAATAGTTGTCCAATTTATTTGTAGCGGTATTGCGGTCTTGTAAAATACCTTTAAGGGTTTCGCAATATTTGGTATAGCGTTTTTCAATTTCTTGTACCAAAGCCCGTTCAAAACGGCTTACGTAGTCCATTACGGTATATTGTAGGGTCAGTTTCCAACGAGCCATAATTAAGGCTTTGGCTTCGTCGGGCATAATTTTTTCCCGTGCTTTTTCTACCAATTCCTCTTTACGGTCTTTAATCTCCTTAATGGTGGCTTTGCAGTCTTTCAGTTCTTTCTCCAAAGCAGTGTGGCGGGCTAATTTGCTTTCATTTGCCTTTATTTCAAGTTCAATACTGGTTTGTTGCTGTTGTTTTTCCTCCAATTCGTTTTTCAA
This sequence comes from Arcicella aurantiaca, assembly GCF_003148625.1. Taxonomy (GTDB): domain Bacteria; phylum Bacteroidota; class Bacteroidia; order Cytophagales; family Spirosomataceae; genus Arcicella; species Arcicella aurantiaca. The sequence goes on from NZ_QGGO01000004.1 coordinate 128,918, forward strand.
ATCATCCACAATCAAATTGGTTTTAATACGGATATTGAGGGCTTTTATCTCTTTGGTAAGGGTTTTCAAAGAGCCATTCAATGTTTTTAATTGGTCTTTAAACGCTGTCAATATCTCTTTGGGGTACACCTCAAAATCCTCTTCGTTGTAAGCATCCTCTTCCAAGTCGTTCACTTCCTTAAATAAAGCTTCCAACTCATCTCGACGAGCTTCATTTTGAGCCAATTCAGCCAATACCTCAGGAAATTGAGATTGTAAAATTTCTTCATCAGGAATCAGTTCGGCATTCCAACCACTTGCCGCCACTGATTTCAAATCGGTTTCGAGCGTATTCCAATACGTCGCAAAAGCTCCACGGCTTTTGTAAATATCCAAAATACCCAAAGCACTAAAATCGTGAGCAATACTTCTGGAGAACTCACGGTGCAACTCAAACACGTTTTTGTTGACAGGCAAGGCTTCAAAACGAGCCAAGTTTGTTTGCCACCATTGCTCCAAACATTGTTCATAAGCCAACCGCTTGTCTTTGATAGCCTGATGATTTTGCACAACTTGTTTGAGTTCGTCCTTAGAGCTAATAGCCTCCGTAAACTGAGCGAAACCCTTATGAGCATCCGTAAAAAGGTCTTGACGCAAAGCAGGATAATTTTGCCAAAAAGCCTGTAAATCGTCCACCTCAGCCAAAGGAATTCCTCCATGTAAGTGAGCCTTTACGTTTTGAGGTTCGGCAGGCGGGCTATTGTCCACATAACGACGGATGTTAAAGTTAAAATCTTCACGGAGCAAATCCTCCTTCGTAACCAGTTCAGCATAGCCTTCCAAATTTTCACGTTTGCGATAAACATAGCTAATTTTGGTAATATCCTCAGGGCGAAGTTTATTTTGATTTTTACCCTCCTTAAACTCACGGTCAGCATTGATAAAAAGCACGTCCTTACGGTCAGCAGCACCTTTTTTGTTGATAACCAACACTGAAGCAGGAATACCCGTACCATAAAACAAGCCCTGTGGCAAACCCACCACGGCTTCGAGCAAACCACGAGATACCAACCACTTACGCAAACTTTTCTCTTCGCTACCCCTAAACAGCACCCCGTGAGGCATCACCACGGCCATACGTCCATTGTCTTTCAAGACTGAAATCATGTGTTGCACAAACATAAAATCAGCTTTACTTTTCTTAGGCATCCAATGAAAGAAACGGTCACGGAAATATTTAATATCGGAATAATCTTGAGAGAATGGCGGATTAGCCAGTACAATATCAAAATGTTGCAGTTCTCCGTCCTCAATGTGTTGTGGGTCAGCAAGGGTATCACCTTGTAAGATTTTAGCGTCAAAAATATCATGAAACAACATATTCATCTTACACAAAGACCACGTTGTACCATTTAATTCTTGCCCATAAAAGCTCAAACGAGAAGTATCTCCATAACGAGCTTCCACATAATTTTTAGCTTCGATAAGCATACCCCCCGAGCCACACGTAGGGTCATAAACAGAAGAATCGGCTTCGGGTTCGAGCATCGTAACCAAGAGTTTTACCACTTCGGCAGGAGTGTAGAATTCTCCCCCTTTTTTACCAGCACTATCGGCAAAATATTTGATAAGATATTCGTAAGCAGCTCCCAAAATATCAGGAAACTCAAAGTTGTCGTCAGTAAGTCTAACTTTGTTAAAATGGTCAATAAACTCTTTTAGTTTTTCATCGGTAAGCGTACTTTTATTTTTACCGATGGTACGGTTAAAATTTACGTTTGTGAGTACACCACTTAGTTTGTCAGGGTTTTCTTCCTCCAACGCCGCCAGAGCTTTGTTAAGACTATCCCCAACGTTTTCTTTTAAGTGTAAAATTCCTTTATTGACATTCCTAAATTCCCTTTTTTGACTTTTTTCAAAATCTTTCGTTTCTGCAAAGATTTCTAAATCTATCTCTGTAACCTCTTCATTAACAACGTAATTCCATCGTGCAATTGGTGGCACATAATACTGATACGCATCATGTTTATCAAGAGCCTTTTCAAGTTTTGATTCAACAATACCATTAGCTTCCAAATCCTTCAACCGTTTTGCACGGTCAAATTCAAATTTATCGCTTAAACGTTTTAGGAAAAGCATTCCTAAGATATACTCTTTAAATTCTGAGGCATCCATATTTCCTCTTAGAATATCGCAGGCATCAAACAAAAATCCTTCGAGATACGAGAGGGTAATTTTTTTAGACATAATTATATAATAGTGATACTAATTTTTATCGTGTGACAGTATTGACAAAGATATTAATAAAAGGACGTGAGACAAGGCATCGTAAAACAAAAAGCCAAGCCTGTTATACAGCTTTGGCTTACTATTTCACCAATAATTCAACGTTAAACCCTACTAATCAAGATTATAGTCACTTTACAATTGTAAACAATCTTTGAGTAACTTTTACAGGTTTGTCAATTTCTTTAACTACGAAAATATAATCATTTGATTATCAACTACTTAAATCATTTTCTTCGTTGTAATTTCGTTGTAAACCGTTACAACGGCTACAACGAAAAAAATAACGCTACAACGAAATACAACGACTTTACAAGGAAATTTTCAATAAAAAAAACAATAACTGCTTAATAATCAAACTATTAATCATTTCGTTGTAGCGTTGTAGAAAAAATGACTTCAAAAAAAAATATTTGAGAATTAAATTTTCTGTAATCAAGAATTAGAAGTAAAAATAAATCAATTTAAAACAAGTGATGCAGGAGAATTATTAAAAAAAATACAAAATTTTGAAGAGGAAAATAGGCTTATTAATTCCTATAAAAGCCAAATAGAAACTATTGATTGATGTATTAAATGATATTGAAGATTTTGACATCAACCATTTAAGGGATGAATATCAAATTGAATTGAGTGCCATTTTCTCAGATAATTTAGCCAAAATAAGAAAGATAAAGTTCGAAATAGAAGAATTAAAAGATAAATACGATAGCTATTCAAGTGATTTAAATACAAAAATTTACGTAAGTAATTGGAAACAAACATTTAACAAAATACAGGAATCCTTAAATAAAACAAGAACGGAATTACTTGAACAAGGAGTAGATTTAGCAAGTATTCAAAATGATATTACATTACTAAGTAACAAAAAGCAAGAGCTTGATACAATCACTAAAAAAGAAGAGGTTTTGTTGATAACTATTGCCAAAAAGGAAGAAATAAAGAAAGAATATTTTGAATTAAGACAACAACTTCAAAGACAACGTCAAAGTTTCTTAGATTCCATATTGAAAGATAGAAATGTCAGAGCTAAGGTTAAATTTTGTAGAGCTTTAGATGATTATGAAGAATCCCTCAGAAAAATATTTAGTTTGGATGAAACAAATTATTCTAACGATTTGAAAATAATAACGGAGAAATGGTCTAAATCAGGAAACGAAAAGTTTTTAGAACAAAATCAAGAAATCTTCAATCTTCTATTTGAACACAATCAAAATAAAACTATTGATAGTCAATTTGGTAAACTCTTTTTTACCAATAAGGTACATATTTTGAATGATGAAAGTCTAATTGACTTAGACTTACTCTTCCCAGAAGATGAGATTCAAATTGAATACAAGGTTGGGAATACATATAAATCTATTTCAAATGCTTCGGCTGGACAAAAAACGGCAGCCATCTTAACGCTTCTATTATCTCATGGAACAAAACCATTAATTTTAGACCAACCCGAAGATGATTTAGATAATCGACTTATTTATGATTTAGTTGTTGATCAGATGAAAAACTCAAAAGAAATACGCCAAATTATTGTCGTAACTCATAATGCAAATATTCCTGTAAATGGAGATAGTGAGCATATTATCGTTATGGATTCAGAAACAAAACATATTCAGGTGAAATTGACAGGTAGCGTTGAAACAAAGGAAATAAAGCAAGAAATTTGCAATATAATGGAAGGAGGAATAGATGCTTTTGATATGAGGTCTAAACGATATGGAGAATTATTAAATTTCTAATTTTTATTATAGGAATTGAGGGCAAATTAAACATTTGAAATGCCCTCTATTTCTATAAGTTGCTTGAGTATAAATAATACATAATACTTCTCAATAGTATTGACTTTAAGATTCTTTACATTTTTCAAGAATATTTCAAAATCTTGAAGAAGGGTATATTTCAAGTCTTCAAATTCAATGACTTCTTTAAACTCAATTAGCTTTCTCAGACAATTTGCCTGATTCGTTAGAGTTACTTGCTTTAACTGCGTTTCTTTGGAGAGTTGATTTCTAAAAAATTCGGTGAAGGATATTTTGATAGGCTCAGGAGCTATCTCAACTTTGGGAGGGTTAAGAAATAAATCAAAATCAGATAGCTTAAATTTTAAGTGTAAAGCTCTATACTCTACCTCAAATTTTTCAAACTCTGCAATTCGTTCTCTTAGTAATTTGGCAGTATAAGGTTCTTTAACGGAATTAGCTTTTTTATCCCACTCCTTGGGAGTTACATACAATTTGGTAGAAAAATATCTTCGACCACCATCTAAATATGCTTGAATCTGAACTAAACCTTTGCCTTTGGCAGCAACTTCTTTTTTTCGGTCAAAGACCAATGTGTATCTTACTTTCATTTTGAAAATTGGTTATTGTTTGAGCAACAAACCTAATCCCAAAAATCTATATAAAAGCTGGTATCAAACGGGTAGCAAAAAATCTGTTATTATATGATAAAACATACTAAATGTCCCCCTCTCAAAATGCTTTAAACCGCCTTTAAACGAAAATAGCACTCAAACTGAGTGCTATTTGCGGTCTGGACGGGACTCGAACCCGCGACCCCATGCGTGACAGGCATGATAATCCAACTTTTAGATACTTCTCAATATTTATTACTATATTGATTTTCAGCAAGTTAAAGACCTTTTACTTTTTGTTATTTTTATTTATTTGTTAATTTTTAGTACATTTGTTTAAACTATGTTTAAACCAGAAACAAAACAAATATAATAAATGGCTACAATTGATGTTGTTCTTTTCACTTCAAAGGTATTAAAAAATGGCGAAAGTCCAATTATGGTTCGCTTGATTAAAGACCGTAAATCAAAATATATTTCAGTTGGAGAAAGTTGTTCTAAAGCCCTTTGGGACGATAAGAAAAACCTTCCTTCTAAGAAGCATCCTTTGGCAAAAGAAATGGTTATTAAAATTGAGAAAACCAAAATGGAAGCCAAACGCCTTCTAATGAAATTGGAGGATGAACAAACGGATTTTTCAGCAGAAGAATTTACCAAGAAATTAAAGAATCAAAGTAGAAAAACTACGGTGATTCAATTTCTTGATGAAGTGATTGCGGACTTACTCAAAGTTGATAAAGTTGGCAATGCAAATATTCATAAAAATCTACGTAACGTTATTCTACGTTTCCGAAATCAAAAAGACTTTACTTTTTCAGAATTAGATGGAGCTTTCCTCAGAAAGTTTGAACAAGATTTTCGGGAACGTGGTGTCACTGAGGTTTCTATGAGTGTGTATTTTAGAACTTTACGGGCGTTGTATAATCGTGCGATAGTTGAAGATTTTGCAAAGAAAGAATCAGACCCTTTTATAGATTTCAAGGTTTCCAAGTTTAATACTAAAACTAAAAAGCGAGCAATCACAAAAGAGGATATTTTAAAAATTGCATCACTACAAATTGAAAAGGATACACAACTCTATCATTCCCAAAATGTATTTTTATATAGTTACTATTGTTCTGGGATGAATATCAGCGATATATTGGAATTGCAATGGAAAGATATTTCTCCTGACAATTTAATGGACTATGAGCGTAACAAAACTCATCAACAAATTAAAGTACAGTTACTACCTCCTGCTAAGAAGATTTTAGCCTATTATAGAAAATATAGTGTAGGCGATTATGTTTTTCCTTACTTGGATAAAGCTAAACATAAAACGGAAGTACAAATCAATAACCGAATTAAAAAGGTTACTAAACAGATTAACAAGGATTTAAAAACGTTGGCTCAAATGGCAGGAATTGACGTTGTACTAACGACATACGTTGCACGGCACACATTTGCGACTGTATTAAAACGTAGCGGTGTTGAAATTTCTAAAATCAGTGAATTATTAGGGCATGATTCTGAGAAAACTACGAAAATTTATTTGGGTGATTTTGAGAATGAAGAATTGTATGAGGCTACTTTGAATTTACTTTAAAATAAGAATATGAATTTTGACCAACTTATTGAGAATATTGAATTAACGCACAATTTCTTCCAAGCTCGTGCGAGTAAACAAGTAGATGAAAATTTTACGCTAAGAAACTGGCTTATAGGCTATTACATTATTGAGTTTGAATTGAATGGACAAGACAGAGCCGTTTATGGGGCAAAAATAATTCTATCTATTGCCAAGCGAGTAAAACACATCAAAGGGTTGTCAAATAGCAATCTTTATACTTTTAAAGCATTCTATCAAGTCTATCCTCAGATTTCGCAAACACTGTCTGCGAAATTGAAAGGCTCTGATTTACAATTATCGCCTTCAATTTTCCAGACACTGTCTGGAAAATTGGAAACTATTGAATCCTACCCACCTGAAATCCTACTTTCACGGCTCAGTTTCTCTCATTTTGTAGAGTTAATTCAGTTAGATTCTGAGATTAAAAGACGGTTTTATGAAGTGCAAATCATTCAAAGTTCTTGGTCAGTGCGAGCATTAGAAAGAGCAATAAATACACTCCTTTTTGAAAGAACTGGACTTTCAACAGATAAAAAAGGAGTTATTAAAAGCCATAAAGATAAAACACCAGAAACAGCAAAGGATTTACTTAGAAGCCCTGTGCTATTGGAGTTTTTAGGATTACAAGAAAGAAAAAAGATTTCTGAAAATCAGTTAGAAACTGCAATCATTGACCATTTACAAGACTTTTTGATTGAAATGGGCAGAGGTTTTTGTTTTGAGGCACGCCAAAGAAGAATAACTTTTGATAACGAACATTACTATATTGATTTGGTATTTTACCATAGAATTCTGCGGTGTAATATTTTGATTGACCTCAAAGTTGGAAAGTTTAGTCACGCTGACGCTGGGCAAATGAATTTCTATCTGAATTACTACAAGGATAATGAAATGACAGAACACGATAATCCACCTATCGGATTAATCTTGTGTGCTAATAAAAACGATACTTTTGTGGAATACACATTGGGAGGAATAGATAACGATATTTTTGTTTCAAAATACCTCATTGAATTACCAAAAATTGAGGACTTGAAACGGTTAATTGAGACGGATATGAAGAAATGATTGTATCATAAAACACCAAAATACTCAAAATTAACTTTAAATTTGAAAACTGAAACTAAGGGAAAAAATATAAAAAATCATGGGATTAGTAGAAGAACCTTTAAATATTGACTTGGTGGTTAATAGCAACGCCAATGCTCAGGAATTAGAAAAAATTGATTTAATGATTCAACAAATAAAGATGAAAAATAAACCTTTGGCTCATAGAGTTAAAGCTAAAAAGATATTAGCTTAGTTTGTATTTGCCAATGTATGAATTGTTGTGAAGCCACTTTCGAGTGGCTTTTCTGATTTAGTGCAATTTCCGAAAACTATTTTCGGAAATTATAAAGTGTATTATTGTCTATTCAAAGAAACTTGCAAGTTGTATTCCGTTTTGGCATGATAAATCTTATGTAACTGAAAGTCTTTTTTAAAAGAAATTGACGAATATGCACACCACCAATATGATTTATAAATAATTAAGCATTTAGCCTTGTCGTTTTTATGTACCATTTATGTGGTAAAAAATAAACCTCTGGCTAATTGACATGGTACGTATTTACCATATATGAATTATAAAACTACTCGAAAGTGGCTTTTACTCTAATAAATCTGTTGAAATAATTGGCGAAATAGGAAGACTTCTTTTATAAAAATTATCAAATAAAAATATTTACAGTCCTTAAAAAATTAACACTCCACAAACTGCAACGTTTACTAAAAACTATAATGAGACAAATTATACAAAGTACATCGCAATCAAGTTAAATCATCCGCATTGACAATTACATTATAGAAAAAATTAGTATAAAACCCTCAGATGAAGACAGATAACTTCAATAAAATTACTGTTATAGACTCCGAATAATAAAAATCAAAAAAATAGCATCACATTCTGTATTATATTCAATAATTATTTACTAAAATTGTAGATAATCAAAATCCTTCGATTGTCGTTCTATTTTCTTATTTCATAATTAAATCTTGATTGGGTATTTCAGAGGAATAATACACACTATTTCTTCAATTCTATTATTTAGCCTAAATTAAAGAGTCAATAATTATTTTAAGGAGAAGTTCACAGACAAACACCATACTTGCAGAGTTTGGGAAGTAATGATTATAACCATTTTCTCTAAAACAACCCTTATAATTTATTCATAAAAAATCACAAAGTTTTTTATAGAACTCCTGTTTAAAGAGAATACCTATTTTATCTTACTCCCAAAATAAAATACCTTTATAATGAGATACCTAATTCTAATAACAATTGCACTTCTAATTACCTCATGCACTACACCTTGTGACACTCTTCAAGAGAAAATAACTGATGCAATAAAAACTGACAAACAAATTACATCAGAATCAATAATAACATTCAAAACATTTATCCTTAATAATAAAGAAGATTTCAAAGATTGCCAACCCGATTTAATCGTTAACGATGCTGTTAATGATAATTCCTTATTGTCGCTAATTAAAAAGAATGAACTCTATATTAAGGTATCGAAGAAAAAAGAGGTTAGGATAGCTCTTACAGGAGAACAGACCATAATTGGAGCAATAATACCTAAGCTATATTTAGAGAGTAGTGGAAGTATGTTCTTCTATGACAAACCAAATGGAGATGGACAATTCAAAACTGTAATAACTTCATTGTTAAACAATTTCGATGTTGTTTCTCCAGAAGCTAATAAAATCTATGTTGTAAATGACAAGGTTTATCCAATAGATAGAACCTTTACTGATTTGGCAGAAAGCAATGATATTTTTAAATATACCAAAGGAATTGGGAATCCAAACTTTACAGATTTCAACAAAATATTCAAGACAATTTTAAATGACTTGAGTGAAGGGGAAGTAAGCATAATGTTTTCTGATTTAATTTACTCTACTCCTAATATGACTGGTAAAAAAGATGAGAGAATTGTAATTGAAGCACAACAATTAACAGAGAATGTATTTCATGACTATGCACAAGATTATTCAGTTTTAGTATTAAAATTCAATGGTGATTACGATGGAAAATATTATGCTCATAATGCACCTCCTTTTGAATACAGAAATAAAACAAGACCATACTATGTAAGTATTTTTGCAAAAAATGCTACGATGAAGAAGTTCTTGGAGGATGATAATTATAAAGTATCAAGAGATTGGGTGAAATATACTGGTTTTGAAAATTTTCATTTATTCTCTAATAATGTCAATCTTTTTAAGCCCTATTATACAGTATTACTACATGACAAGGATAATGAAGGGGACATCGAACAAGATGATGATGAAGTAGTATCAAAAAGTAAAGTTGTTAAGACTCTACAAAATGTCAGAGTAGATAGTGATAGTAAAAAGCTTACAATCAATGTGTTAGTTGATTTGTCTAAATTATATCTTCCTAATGAGATTAAAGAAGACATTAATAACTATAAAGTAGAGTGTACCCAACCTTTTGTACTTGACAAAATAACGCCTATTAAACACACGGATGGTACTCATAAATTTACATTAAGTAGTAGCCGTAATGTAGGAGGAAAACGTGATTTATATTTAAAGTTCAAGCGAAACTTTCCGCCCAAATGGATTGAAGAATCTAATACGATTCACGACCAATCTGACAAAATTCCTAATTTTGAACATACCACTTATGGTATTAAAAATATGCTTGGAGGCATTGATAGAGCATATAATCCTAATCAAGAAGAATATTTTTATAAAATCACTTTACAATTAAATAATTAAATACATGGACAGATTTCTGTTGCCTATTTATAAGGCTCTATTTAACAAACAATTAGTTGAAGACATCTACAATAGATTTTTGCCTACCGATTTTTTCTGGATATTGATAGCTGTTACATTGTCAGGATGTTTCTTCTTTTATAAAAACCCTCTTAGCTTTCGTACTTGGTTTTATAAAACCAGTCATTGGTTTACTACGGGCATAATAACAGCATTTATTTGCTTAGTATGGAGCATAATTATTTGCTTACTGCAAGCACAAAAAATGCTACCAAGAGATGAAAATGACCCGACTTTAGGAGAATACTTCGATAGTGGGTTCTCAACTTTCTTATCTTTCGGATTTGGGATTGGGGTTATTTCTTTTATTCTTTTTTCCCTGTTTTCAATCGGATTGCGTTATATTAGTTTAAACGCTCGTAAAACTCCTTTTTAATCTAAATACTATGTCGAACCTATATATTTTTGCTGTTGGTGGAACAGGCTCACGAGTTGTAAAAGCACTAACGATGTTGCTTGCATCTGGTGTAGAGATGAACAACACAAATACCATAATTCCAATCATTGTTGACCCTCATAGAGGGAATAAAGACTTACAACGTACTGAAAATGTCTTAAAAGAATATCAAGAAATACGTAATAGTCTTGTTCAACAGCCTCAAAGTGGTGATTTTTTTTGCACTAAGATTGCTACTTTAAAGGATATGGTTGATAATGCAGACCTTATTGCAAGTAGCTATATATTCGAGCTTAAAGGTGTAGCAAATGAAAAATTCAAGGATTATATTGACTTTGCCAGTTTAGACGATTCTAATAAAGCTCTTGCCAGCTTATTATTTTCTGAAAAAAACTTAGACACTGAAATGGATATTGGCTTTGTTGGTAACCCTAATATTGGCAGTGTAGTGCTTAATCAGTTTAAAGAGTCGAACGAATTTCAATATTTTGCTTCTAACTTTAAAGCTAATGACAGAATTTTTATTATTAGTTCTATTTTTGGAGGTACTGGTGCCGCAGGGTTTCCAATTATACTTAAAAACATTAGAGGAGCAACTAATCAAGTTCCCAATAGTAGCTTTTTAAATAATGCAATAATTGGAGCTGTCTCTGTGATGCCCTATTTTGGGGTTTTACCATCAACGGACAAAACTATTGACAAAGCTACTTTTATCTCAAAAACTAAGTCTGCCCTACAATATTATACCAAAGGAGTAAATCCCTCTGTAAACAAAATGTATTACATCGGTGAAGCCCATAATAAAGATTATCAAAATGACCCAGGAGAAGGAGGGCAAAAAAATGATGCACACTTTGTGGAAATGGCAGCAGCTCTGAGTATTGTAGATTTCATGAATACCCCTGATGCTATGTTACAAGTCAATTTGGGACAGCCAACAAACCCTACTTTTAGCGAATTCGCAATAAAAAATGATACTGACCCTATCAAAATGACAGACATTAGTGCTGCAACTAATCGAATTATAAGTTTACCTCTTTCTAAAATGACATTCATGAAAAAATACATGGATGCACAAATTAGTAAATCGTTGGGAAACGTTAGCTGGAGTAAATCTGCACCTACGATTGATAAAGACTTCACTACAGGTTCTTTTTATAAAACATTAGAATCTTTTTTAAATAGCTACAAAGAGTGGTTAATCGAAATGGGACGTAACCAACGAGCCTTCCAACCATTCCTTCTTGGAAATGAAAGTTTAGCAGACACTATTAATCAAGTAAAACCAAGTGCATCAAGTGGTTTAAAATCTTTTTTTACCCCTGACGTTGACTTCAATTCGTTTGATGAGTTTTTGACAAAAGAGAATAAAAAAGAAGTCTCTTTTGTAAATGCTGAAGTGAAATTCTTATCTCTTTTCAACAAAGGGACACAACAATTACTAAAAGAAAGATTTTTCAATTTATTCTCATAAACCATGACCAAGGTAATAGCATATCATAACAATGCCAATGGCGACCACTGGTTTAAGTCAAGCCAATATGGAAAAAGTGAAATCGAGGCAATCAAAGACCCCGAAGGCGGAAATACATTAAACCCTCCTACCTCAATCCCAAGTCCATTCGCTCGGTTTGACTTGGTTAGAGCGGCTTTTGCTAATTTATCTCGAAATCCTAATTTAAAAGGAACTCCCAACGATGAACGTTTAGTGTCTGAAGCATTGGATGTAGCTCTTTTATTTTTTAACTATGATAAAATCAAGGATAAGGTTAAAATTATTCCTTGGAGTGTTGATAAAAATAATGGCAATTTGGGAAACCTTCTGAACCCAAAATCATCTGAAGGTCATAAGCGTTTGGGGAAGGTACTCGAATTATACCTTAATCAAGATGCTAATATCTATAACTTTGATAAGCTTAACCGACTTTTTATTTTACAATATCAAGGTAAAATTGTTGGCGGAACTTCGCCTTCTACTTTATTTTTTTCTTCTGCGAATGATTTGTCAGCTTTAGGATTAGCATTTGATACTCAGTTATTTGACAAGACTTACACTCCACTTTACAAAAGAGATATTGATTATCAAAAATTTTGGTATTGCCTGAAACTTCAAAATAACTTTAGAACTTATTTTAGAGAAATTGACGACTATTTGGAAAATAGCTTTAAGGCTCTTGAGAAACATAATCCTACTTTATATCATCAACATATTTGTTCACAAAACGGGGAATTATTATTAAAGCAAGGAGATTATAGCCAATTGTTTGAACAATTAAATGCAGGACAGCAAGGAAACATAGTAGAGGTATTAGATATTCCAATTTGTAAACGAAAGGTCGTAGCTTCTGATGTAGAAAAAATTAGTGATTTTGTAATTGATACAACAAAGTATAGAAAGTTATTTCCAAATGAACCAATTCCCTTGGTTTTACAGAATAACTACCACAAATCTCTACAATACACTCAAGCTAAATGGAAAAATGGATTAGAAATACCTTCATTTGTCGCAGAAGATTGGCGTAAAAATGAAAGACAGTTACCTGCTCAAAGTGAAAATTACCCTTGGCTTACCGTAAGTGATTTACTCGAACCATACCTTATTCGTGTTAAATACCCTATTAATACTCAAGATTTCTGGGTAGGTAACTTATACAATTTGCCCGATAATGATAAAGCTGGTTATCTGTTACCAATTAAAAATACGTTTTTTGAGTTTTTTGATATAGAAGATTTAAAGAACGGGAACGGGAAAGTAAAAGTACAAATCAAAGAAGGTCATGGGCATTCTATTGACGTAAGCCTACAAATTCCCATAAAGGGAGATGCTTCTAAGCTTCGTAATGAATACATTACTTTAGAGCGAAGTTATATATTTATTGACCCTAATGAACCTCTAACTGAACCTAACCTTAAAGAAAATATAGGATATATTGTTGAGCAAACTTTCGGTTTATCAATGTATCCCTTCATAAAATCTGGTAATGAAAAAATTAATGCTGACTATCGTGTCCAACTAATCGAAGATTTAGACCAGTATGATAGTATTAAGTTGCAGTTTTATGAGCTTTCAGAAGTGAAAGAAGTGAATACTCTTGAAAAAAAACGAAGTGATGCGGGCGACTCTGTAATTTCTAAATACTATGCTTTAGAAAATGAATTTGATTATATCTCATTTGATATTTCAAATAATAACTTATCATTAAAAGCTATAATGATTCCGAATTGGAATTTATACAATGGTGGAACAGATACACTAAGTTTTGCCATAGATTTTGGAACAACTAATACACATATTGAATTCAAGAAAAACAATTCAGAATCATCTCCCTTTCAATTTGGTAGAAGACAAGTAGCCTTAATGATGGATTTGAATTACTATCAGAATTCACTTGCGGGTTTTAATGAGCAAATTAAAAGCCGATTTGATTTTGAATTTTTACCAATTATGATTGGGCAGGATATTGAATATAGCTTTCCTTTAAGGTCAGTAATAGCCCAGCCCAAAGACTTTAGTGGACAAGCACATACTCTTATTGATATAAATACTCCATTTTATTATGAAAAAAGAAATACTCGTGATAGAGATAGAATTACTCCAAACTTAAAATGGATTCCAAGAGATGCAAAATCAGAACTACAAGTATATCATTTTTTAGAAGAGCTTATCATGATGATAAGAAATAAGGTCTTATTGGAAGGGGGAAATCTTAGTGCAACCAAAATTTACTGGTTCTACCCTTCAAGTATGACTCGTGGTAGAAAAGGTAAGCTTAAAGAAAAATGGGACGAATTATTTAGAAAACATATTACAAACCGTTCAGATGCCAAACCAATAGAAATATTGGAATCTATCGCACCATTTTATCATTATCAAAATGTCAATACGCAAATAAATACATCATCCGCCGTATCTATTGATATTGGTGGTGGAAGTTCTGACATAGCTATTTATAGAGACAATCGTCCAGTTTATTTAACATCATTCCGTTTTGCAGGAAATGCCATATATGGCGATTTTTTGCTTGAACGTGGTGCAAAAAATAATGGATTTGTCAATAGATACAAGCAATATTTTGAAGAACTATTAGAAACCAATACTGATTTAGAGAATTTTAATAATAAATTATTAGAGGATAATTGCTCTGAAGAAATTATTTCATTTTGGTTTGGACTCGAAAAAAACCGGCACAGCACAAATGATAAAAACCGATGGTCTTTCAATAAGCAACTATCAAAAGATGATAATTTACGTATCGTATTTTTATTGTTTTATACTGCCAGTGTCTATCATGTTGTTAAATTAATGGTTGCTAATAACTTCGATAAACCACGTACAATTACTTTTAGTGGTACAGGTGCAAAAATGTTAGATATTATTACTGGAGATGCCCAGATTTTGGAAGAATTTACACAAAAAATAATAGAACAAGTTTATGGTACAGTATATGGAAATCGAGAAAAATTAGTCGTTTATAAAGGCTCTACTCCCAAAGAAGCAACCTGCAAAGGAGCTTTATTAATGGATGTAACACAAATAGAAAAGCCATTATCGCCTTCTGTGTATGCAGGGGTGCATGAAAATAAATTTGAAAGTCTTAGATATGAAGACCTTCAAAATGCAGAAATAATTGATGCAATTTTACAAGAGACAGAGAACTTCATACAGTTTTTTCTAAACATGAATAAGCAGTTTAGTTTTGAAAATAATTTTGATATATCAAAAGAAGCTATTGTTCTTACAAAGAATGTTTTGAATGACGCAGATTTAAGGAATTTTTTAAACAAAGCAATTGAAGCTAAAAAGAAAGGACTTACAGAAATAGATACAGAGTTAGAAGAAACACTTTTCTTCTATCCTATTATGGGAACTATGAATCAATTAGCATTTGAAATCTCAAATCAACTGTAAATCAATAAGTTAATTCAGTAACTAACCTACTCTATGAAAAAGAAAATTCCTTTTTTATTATTAATGATAGCTTTGAGCCTTAGTAGTAAGGCTCAAAGTGATACTATTCAACTCAAAAAAATAGAAGATAAAGTTAAAAAGTATGATGCGGTATTTAAGCAGCATGACTCATTAAAAACTATACTCAATACTATAAAAAAACAATCAAACGATACTACAAAAACCAAGATTAATAGTGCAATAATAGATTCATTGGTAAGCTCTTATAAAAGTCTTGGAATGACTACAATCAATTTGATTGGATATAAACTTCAAAAGCCACATATTGTAGAGGATAAAAATATACCCGTAGAAGATGATATAAGTTTAGATTCACTTATTAAACATAAGGACGTATTAGGTTTAGGTACTTTAGGTGGTCTTTTATTATTTATTTCAATATGGTTAATCGCTAAAAATATGAGTCAAAATTCATTAAAAAATCGTCAAGTTGAATGGAACATAGATAAAATAAAATCTTTCGGAATTGAAATAAGAAATGTAGAAGAATTTTTAATAAAAATTGTAACTGTACTTGAAAGTGAATCAGGGAATAATAAAGATTATTTACTAAAAATATTACAAGGAGAACAGCTTGATAAGCTTGAGTTTGAGTCCAAAATCGAAGAAAGTAAAATAATAACCCCTTCTTTTATAACCACTATTGATGCTATTGAGGAAACACCCCTTCCAGTTATTGAAAAATCTGAGTTACCTAATGTGGTAGAAGAAAAAATCATATATCTAAGTAACCCTGACACTTCAGGCTTTTTTAGTGAAGATACGATTTTGGAAAGACCAGACAGTTACACGTACTATCAAATAATAATAATTGGAGAGTCCCAGACAAACCCCAAGATACATTTTATTGCATCTAAGAATGATAGAGCCTTAAAAAATATTATTGATAATCGAACAAAGCACATTGTACCTGTATGTGATGCCTTCAACGGTTATGATAGCCAAAAACATAACTCTATCAATGAATTAGAAGCTGGAATAGTTATCAAAGAAAATAACGGCTGGCGAATAAAGAATAAGATTAAAATTGAATACGTGTAGTAAAAGGACTACATAAAACACCAACATATTACCAATCTATAAATCTATTATGAAGTATTTCATTTTAAAACAAGATAAGCCCACCAAAGAGTCATTTACCATAGAAGAACTTCGAGAATTTAATATTACTCGTGATACTAAGGTATGTCCAGATGTGCAGGGTAATGTTACAGATGAACAGCCTTATCCTTATTATACAGAGGCGGAAAAGTTTGAAGAACTTGCTCAGTTATTCTCAGAACCCGAACCAAATATACCTCTCCCTATTATTCTTTCAGAAATTGAAGAAAAGACTTATGATATAAAATCAGCTCAAAATGTTTCTATTGGAGCCGAAGAAATTATAAAAATACCGCCCATACCACCAATTGAGACAGAAGGAAATAATCCCCCACCACCCAAGGCTAAGATTATTTGGGTGTATGCAGCTGGGATTTCATTAGTGTTACTGTTAGCAGGCTACTGGTGGACTAATTCGCTACGAGGGTCTGGGGGAACAGGCTCCACAATAGATACTTCTTCCCCAAAACTCGTCGAAGAAGCTCCAAAAATCACTAATTGCGAAGCAAAATTTGATTCCCTTTTGAAGATTGGTGAACAAAATATTGAACAAGCTAACGGAGAATCATTAACAGCTTTTAGTTTGATGAAAGACTGTAAAGACTGTGCTGATAAAGAAAAAGTCAAAACCTTAAAAGCTAAATTTAATTCCCAAATAACCACTGACGAAGCTATAATCAACGACCCTGATATTCAAAAGAGAAACACTCAATTTAAAGAGGCTATCAAGTTGTTAGACGAAATAATTACACCGAACCAATAATGGAATGAAAAATTATACTACATATTTATTATTATTCGTATCAGTTTATTTCAGTTTTTCGGTTTTTTCACAAAAAAAATATGAAAATAATAACACAATAGATACTTATACACTATTCAAGGGTAAGGGAGACGCAAACTATGCTAACGGTGATTATTTAAAAGCAATTTCTTATTATACCTACTGTATAAATACAATAGATAATTCAGATAGAGAACCTCTTTTACGATTAATTCAGAATTCAAAGAATTTATTTAAACTTCGAGAAGAGGCAACGACAGCTTTCATTCAAAAAGACTATCAAACTGCTAAAAATATTTGTCAAAAAATTCTAAAAATAAATCCAGATATTACTACCAAAAAATTATTGGAAGGAATTGAATCTGTCATAAATACTAAGCATGATAGCTTCTTGGAAAACTTCATAAAGAAAGGCGACGAGCGATTGAAGGAGGGGAAATTTGAGGAAGCAAGAGCCTTTTATCGTGTTATTACTCAATCAAATGACGATTATAAAAAAGCGTATGTCAAAACACAACTCAAAAAGATTGAAGAAAATATAGTTGTCCCACCATCAGCAGACTGTAAACCTCAATTTGACAGCTTTGTTAAGTTAGCCAACCAACAATACGGCGAAAGCCAATTCAAAAAATCAGTAAAAAATTACACTCAAGCAAAAAATCTCCAGTGTAATCTCAATACAAGATGGATTGATGATGCTATATTTTACTGCAACAGAAGTATTTACCTCTTGCAGTTAATTGGTGATTTAGAAAACAATAATGACGAATCTAATATAAACAGAGTTTTAGATGCTTACCAAAAGCTGACTTTTAAATATGCCCCTCAGTCTCAAGGATTAAAAAAAGATTTTTATGAATACTGTAAAGGAAGATTTTTAAAAAATCCATGTGGTGGCAAATCAGCAGAATACAGTTCTAAAATGAACTCTTTAGATGAAAAATTATTCATCACAGATGGTATTAAATCTCTTTTAGAAACTTGCAATAATAAGCCAAGTAATGATAAGGATACTACTATACTTGTTAGAGACTGTAAGGAGCAATTTAAACAACTGGAGAGAATAAAAACCGAAATTAAAGAATCAGTTTTAAATATAGAATCTGGGAATTATACCTTAGCAGAGCAAAGATTAAAAGATGCTGATAAAAAAATTACAACCTTGGATTGTATCTCTAAAAAAGACTCTACCGAACTGCCTATAAGAATTTCGACCTTATTAGATGAAATAACAAAAAAGAATAGCCAAAAACTATGTAGAGAGAAATCTCAGAAATCTCTATTGCAAGCTGACTCTCTATTTACAAATGGTCGTTGCAAAGGAAGTTTTGAGATACTAAAAGATATAACTGTAAACTGTTTAAGTAAAACAGACTCCATAAGATATAATACGCTATCAACAAGAGTAAGATGCTGTATCAATGACACTTTATTTATTCAGCACATGAAATTGAATCAAGCAAAATATCTTGATAGTACAAGACTTAGTTATGCAATTAGAGAAAGAACAGATGTTTGTTACTATATTAAAGAAGCTGTAAAATTCACCTGCACAAAAGAAGATAGTCTCAAACTTGAAAGTCAATACAAAGATTGTCGTTGTAAGAATTTCAAGGAGAATTGTCCTGAAATTCCATTAGCTATTGCACAAGGAAACAATTGTGATACGACTACAAAGTTCAGAGTAAGGTTTGAGTTTTTTATAGGAGGTTCATTAGGAACGTTTAAACCAATTTATCCTCTTGCAGTTTCAGCAGATGATGGATATAATACCACTTTTGATTTAGGAAAGCGTTTTGGTTTTAGGGTAAATCTTATGAGTTATAAAAAGATTCTGGATTTAAGAGTTGGAATAAGTAGTGAAAGCTTTTATTATACTGTAAAAGATTCAAAATTGACCTTTCCAAGCACTATTTCAAGTATGTCAGTATTAAATGGAAATATTGATTTTAAATTTCATACACTCCCAACCTGTCCCTCAAAGATTAGGTATTATGTTGCCCCAGGTTTAATAGTTAGTAGATATAATACAAACACACCTAATATCCCTTTTTTAGAAGACTACACAAACAGAACCTTCAATGACAAAATATATGGTGGATTCTCAGTTGCGTTAGGATTAGAAAAAACAAAAGGTAGTGGGAAATACGGCTATTCCATTGAATTATTTTACAGCCAGTTGGGTACATTGTACAGTAAAGACGCTAATAAATTTTTAAAACCTTGGGAAAGTACAACTGCACAAATAAATTTTGTGGGGATAAATATTGGAGCTTTCATATTTTAACTTAGAAGCCTACAAGCCCAGAATTTATACATAATAATGGTAACTAAAACTTCTAATGTCAATCAAAAATAAAATGATGATGGTATTCTCATAAGTCGTGTCGGGTTCTATTTTATGGATATACGCATATTAATCACAAACGATGGGTATATCCATAAGTATCATAAACTTTTAGTATTAACCCTAAACTAACCCAGATTAATTCAATATTAATCCAAATCGTAAACCCTAAAATAACCCACTGACTACAAGATGCTTAAAAATAAATATCAAGATTATCTTGATTGTCATTTTAGAAAAATACTACCTTTGTGAAAAATAAAACGATGCAAATTCAACGCAGACATATCTCTTCTCGCCAAATCTGTACTAAACAGTTCAGAGGTGTTAGGGTATGGTTTAGCTTTTGCTGATTCTAATAGAATTCACAAAATGATTATACAACCCGAACCCGAAAAGTTCGGGTTTTTTATTTTACTTCTTCACAGAAAAATTAGTTCAACATGAAAATTGCAAAAGCACTTAAACAAAAAAATAAAATCGTGGCAGAGTTAAAAATGCTTCGAGAAAGGATTGAAGAATACAATTCGGTTATTAGTGGCAATCCACGTCCTTATGACATTACAGAAATACAAGTACAACTTATGACAAAGATGCAAGAACTTGTATCGTTGAAAACCCGACTCGCTCAGGCAAATACATTGGTTTACTCCAAAATATTTGAATTAAGTGAGTTGAAAGGACTTGCTAAGTTTTACAAAGACCTCGAAATTAAAGATGGCTTGTCGAAAGACCACCGTTACGATGAAACTCAAAACTATGAGTCTGAACTGAAAGTAAAACAAAGAGATGAATTAGTTTCAGAATTGGAAGCACGCATTGAAATAATACAAGATGAATTGGACGAATTCAACGCCTTGACAGAAATATAAAAATATTCAACATCGAAAGAAGAATCAATTGCTCGTGCCGTAATGGTGTTAGGATGAAAAACTAAGGGAATTGAAATGGATATAGAGAATGACAATTTGTAAAAACTCTGAATGTGATAATCAAGATTCAAAATTCTGTTTTTACATTAAAACTTCAAGGGTAAAAATTCAAAACTCTTTTGCTTTTGATAATTTGAGTAGATGTTGATTTTAAACAAATTAACCTAAATTTTAACGATGGGAATGTATGATACTATTACAATCAATGTCGCAATGTTGCCTGTAACAGAAAAAGACAGGAAACGATTAGAAGGACAACACTTTCAGACGAAATCATTAGATGAATCTTTACAACATTATAGAATTACCGACGATGGAATGTTAGAAACAGATTGGGATATGCTCTGGTGGGAATTAAATAATTATACTTGGGGCAAACCGAGAACAGAGGAATCAGTACCCCCAGAAGAGAATTGGGAAGTTGTAAAAATAACCGACTCAATTCATTTCTACACGCATACCGAAAATAATAGAGATTTTTTTGAGTTCGTAGCGTTTTTTGAACTTGGTAAAATGCTAATTATCCGAAAATTAATTGACATTGATACGGTAAAAAGTAAAATTAAAAGAAAAAGCAAAACTTAAATAATCAATGGAATTAGCAATATCATATTTACCCAATGAACATACACCTTGTTTCTTCATCGGGTATTATTCAACAGATAGAAACCTAAGAAGTAAAAACTACTTTAATCATCAATATGGAGGTTTTTGGTGTGAACAAATATATCTCTCAGGAATTCACTTACCTATTATAAATGCACGTGATTATCAATTCAAATACAATACTCTTTATCTTACCCTAAAGTGGTCAGAAGGAAAGGATTTGGAAGAAAAATATTTGGCAGATATTGAGAGTCTTTCCAAAAATCTAACAATAAATAAGTCTTGGGAAACCAGTGAAGGACTTATCTGTTTTGAATATACTCAGCAAGCAATAGAGTGGCTAAAAGAATTATACGGCATTGAAATTAAATCTATTAAAGCTCCTAAAAGCAAGTTCAGCAAAGAACCGCTGATTTTCTTCTTGTATCAAAATTCAGATTAAATATGAACTTACAAGATTATATTTGGTGAATTTGAAATCTAAGCCCTTCATTTTCCTCAAATAATTTCCAAAATCCCAAAAACCAACCGAACTTTAACAATTAAATTAATAGCATACTACCTCAAACCACAAAAGCGATAAACGCCATGATGAACGAAACTGAAACACGCACCAATCTGATTAATCCTAAACTCAAAGAATCTGGATGGGTTATCCCTAATCTCCGTGAAGAATATCCAATTAAGGCAGGACGAAAATTAGTGGGTAACAAACGTGCTTCAACGCTTAAAGCTGATTATTTACTGAAATTCAACAATACTCATTTGGCGTTTATCGAGGCTAAAAAAGAGACGCTTTCGCCCACCGAAGGTTTAGAACAGGTTAAAAATTATGCTGATTTATTAAAACTCAATATTGCTTATTCCACTAACGGACATAAAATCTATGAGTTTGATATGGTGGCGGGGAAAGGACAATATATTGATAATTTTCCAACGCCAGAAGCTCTTTATGAACGCCTTTTCGGAAACCAAAATAGCCTTATTCAGAAGCTATTAGCGATTCCCTTACTCAATCCCGAAGGAAAACAGGAACGTTATTACCAAGAAATTGCCATTCGTAAAACAATGGAAGCCATTGCCGATGGTCAGAAACGAGTTTTATTGACGCTTGCCACTGGTACGGGTAAAACCTACGTAGCTTTTCAAATTGCCAATAAACTCCATCAAGCTAAATGGACTGCCGACGGCAAAGACCACAGACCCAAAATCTTGTTTTTGGCGGATAGAAATATTTTAGCCGACCAAGCCATTAACGCCTTTAATCATTTTGATAAAGACATCGTAAAAATTACAGGTAAGGAAATTAGAAAGAGAGGTGGAAAAGCTCCGATGGAACGAAATTTCTACTTTGCTATTTATCAAGCTATTTCTGACCGTACCGTAGGACAAGTTTCCACCTTGTCTGATGATAAATTAATTTATGCTTTGCCACCAGAAAACGACGAGGATGTGGTTGATGGTTTCTATAAACTCTATCCATCTGATTTTTTTGATGTCATCATCATTGACGAATGCCATCGAGGGGTGGCGAATGATAAAGGGAGTTGGCGAAAAATATTGGATTATTTTCAATCGGCTTTGCATATCGGGCTAACGGCTACGCCTAAGCACAGCGACAATGCTGATACTTACACGTATTTTGGTGAACCTGTCTATAAATATTCTTTGATTGATGGTATTAATGATGGTTATTTGACTCCTTACAAGGTTTTAAGAATGACCACCAATCTTGATACCTACCGTCCAGATGGCAATGATACCGTTGTTTCGGGGTCGGTTGATAAGGAAGAATATTCACTTTCTGACTTTGAACGCAATCTTACCATTCCCGAACGAACTGATTTTATTGCTCAACAATTACTCAATCATATCAACGAATTTGATAAAACGATTGTGTTTTGTGTCAATCAACCACACGCCGCCGAAATGCGTGATGCTATTAACAAACACAAAAAGAATTCAGATAAAAATTACTGTGTCCGCATTACAAGCAACGATGGTGACGTAGGAAAGGAATTGTTAGAGAGATTTCAAGATAATGAAAAAATAATGCCTACCATCGTTACGTCTTCGCAAATGCTGACAACGGGCGTGGATGTCTTGAATGTAAGAAATATTGTTTTGGTCAGACAAATCAATTCTATGACTGAATTTAAGCAAATCATCGGGCGGGGAACTCGTTTGTATGAAGGCAAAGATTTTTTTACCATTATTGATTTTACGGGTGCTACTGAGCTTTTTAATGACCCACTTTGGGATGGTGATTTACGACCCGAAACGCCCATTGCTGAAGAACCAAAACCTCCATATACTCCAAAACCCAAAGGCGAAAAACCAACGGGTGGAGAAGAAGATGGTGGTGAAGGCAAACCCGAAATCCTAACAATTCAACTCAATGGCAAAAAAATAGAAATTGCTTCTAAACAATATTTTTACGTGAATGCCAACGGACAAACGCTTGATGCCGAAGCCTACCTCCGTGAAATTATGGGGCATTTACCTGCCATTTTTAAGGATGAAACCCAATTGAGACAGGTATGGCAAAACCCACAAACTCGTAAGGATTTTATCAAAAAATTAGAAGCAGAAGGGCTTTCGGGCGAGCAATTAATGGAATTTAAACGACTTTTGAAAGCTGAAAACTGCGATGTAATTGATGTATTGGCGTATTTGCAATACAATACCGACCTAACTACCTACACCGAACGAGTGCTGTTGGCAAAAGGAAATGAAACCTTTTTTGAACAATATAAAGACCAAAGAGCCAAGAACTTTTTGTACTTTATTTTGGAACAATACGAACGCTACGGTGTAAAAGAATTGGACGCTGAAAACTTATCGGAATTGATTAAAAAAAGCCAATTTGCGGGTAACCGACAAGAAGCCCTCAAAGCCTTTGGCGGTAATGTACAACAATTACAAACGGCTTTTATCGACTTGCAAAAGATACTTTTTGCCTAAAATGTAATGATTTTATTTGACGCTTATTTTAGAGAACAATAAGCATTTTAACCAATACTAATGACTAAAAATACAAGTAACAATACCAAAGAATTGCCTAATGGTTGGGAATGGAAAAAATTGGGGGAAGTTGCAGAGGTGAAAAGAGGAAAATCTAAGCATAGACCAAGAAATGATAAAAGTTTATTCGGTGGAAAATTTCCTTTTATACAAACTGGTGATGTTAGAAATGCCCATAAATATATTACTGAATTTACTGAATCGTATAGTGAAAAAGGATTAGAACAAAGTAAGTTATGGTCAAAAGGTACGATTTGTCTTACTATTGCTGCAAATATTGGAGATGTGGCAATATTAGGAGTAGATGCTTGTTTTCCAGATAGCGTTGTTGGAATATTATCAAAAAAAGGTAATAATGAGTTTATGTATTATTTTTTGACAACATTAAAGGAAAAACTTGAATCAAAAGCAACGAAATCGGCTCAGATGAATTTGAACGTTGAAAAATTAGTTGATTTTGAAATCCCCCTCCCTCCTTTAAAAGAGCAAGAGAGAATTGTACAAAAATTAGACACCGCCTTCCAAAGCCTTGATGAAGCCATAACTTTACAAAAAGAAAATATTGCCCATACCCAAGAACTTAAAAAGGCGGTTTTGGTAGAACAAATTGCTAATTTGGATTGTGAAATGAAGAAGTTAGGGGAGGTGGTAAACATTTCAAAAACAAAAAATCCTGAGTCTAAACCCGATGATTTTATAAATTATCTTGATATTTCTTCAATTGACAATAAGTTATTTAAAGTATCAGAAACAAAATTAATGCTTGGAAAGGATGCTCCAAGTAGAGCAAGAAAATTAGCTAAAAAAGGAGACATTGTTTTTGCAACTACTCGTCCAAGCCTTAAAAATATCGCTATTATTGAAGCAGAATATGACAACCTAATTTGCTCAACTGGCTTTTGTATATTAAGTCCAAAATCTATTATTGATAGTAAATATTTGTATTATCATGCTACATCAGATTTTATTCAAGAACAAATATCACCCCTAATTAGAGGAACGCAATATCCTGCAATTTCTGATAAGGATTTATTAAGTTGTAAAATCCCACTCCCCCCACTCCCCGAACAAGAAAGAATCATAGCTTATTTAGATACGAGTTTTGCCAAATTGGATGCGTTAATTATGGAGCAAGAAGAGCGTTTGGCACAACTAATAGAGTTGAAAAAGAGTGTTTTGCAGGAGGCTTTTGAGGGGAAATTGTAATTGCTATACAGAAATATGATATTGATAGATAACGAAATACGGCAAAAAATATATGAATTATACGACGAATGTATCAGTTCATTAGAACCCTTTCATCGTAAATTAGATTTGTTTATTGTGCCTGATAATCTTGCAGAAAGAATAAAGGAAGCTACTGAAATGGATGTTTCGGGTCATTGGGTTTGTTTGGATAACTATGGCGTAACCCACGCACTCGAACATCATGGAAAACCTGTTTCAGAGGGAAAAAGAGGGCAAGAGGCTGTGGTGAAAGAAGATTTTGTAAAGATGTTAGAGGTGTTTTTATTTCCTGACGAAATACATTCGACAGGAGTAACCAACAAATCCAAAAAACCATCAATACAATTTGTCAAAAAAATTGAAGATAAAATATTTGTGGTGAAAGAAGTAAGAACTATCACGAGCCAAAAAAAGAACAAGGTGAGCCGTTTAGTGTTTCACACTATGTACAAAATAAAAGCCGACAAGGAGGCTTGACGGCTTTAAAAACCTACGATACATGAGGTACGAAACCTTCCTTCTCAGTACGTCCGAAACGATTAGGTAGTACAAAAATACGATTTAAAATCAGATTATCCAATCATTATGCACAGTCAAATCAATAGAATTACCGATATACTCCGCCGTGATGATGGCATCAGCGGAGCAATGCACTACACCGAACAAATTTCATGGATATTATTCTTGAAATTCATGGCAGATTTTGAAGAAAATCGTAAAATAGACGCAGAAATGGATTTCAAGGAATACACCTATACCATTGCCGAAGAATACCGTTGGCAAATATGGGCGTGTCCGAAGAATGAGGAAGGAAAAATAGATACCAAAAACGCTTTAACCAGTGATGATTTAATTGCTTTTGTAAACAATAAACTCTTTCCGTACCTACAAGGATTTAAAGATACCAACGCCAACGAAAAAGCCATTGAATACAAAATTGGGGCTGTTTTTGAGGTACTCGCCAACCGTATTCAAGACGGAGGGAATCTCAGAGAAATCTTGAATCTGGTGGATAGTCTGCAATTTCAAAACAACGATGATTTATTTGAATTATCGAAAGTCTATGAAAACCTGTTGCAAGGCATGGGCAGTGACGGAGGCAATAGCGGTGAGTTTTACACGCCACGTCCACTCATTAAAGCAATGGTAGAAGCAGTGAATCCACAAATCGGCAATAAAATCTATGACCCTTCTTGCGGAACGTGCGGTTTTTTAATTGAATCTTACGAATACATCAAAGCCAAAAATACCAAAGACAAACAACTGAATTTATCCACCGATGAAATGAAGTTTTTACAAACTGAATCGTTAGTGGGTATCGAAAAAACGCCACTTTCCTACGCAATGGGATTGATGAACATGATTCTGCACGGCATTGAAGCACCCAATATTGTCAAGGCAAATACCTTAACCAAAGACATTAGACAGATTCAAGAAAGCCAACGTTTTGAAGTCATTTTAGCCAATCCACCCTTCGGCGGAAAAGAAAATGAATCTATCCAAAGTAACTTTCCAATTACGAGTAACGCCACCGAATTACTGTTTTTGCAACACATTTTGAAATCCGTAAAAACAGGCGGTAAAATAGCGTTGGTATTGCCAGAAGGTATTTTATTCCAGACCAACAATGCCTTTGCCAAAGTAAAAGAATCCATGTTACAGGATTTTAATTTGCATACCATTATTAGTTTGCCATCGGGGGTATTTTTGCCCTACTCAGGCGTAAAAACCAACGTTTTGTTCTTAGAAAAAACAGGAAGCACACAGCAAATATGGTATTACGAACTGAATCCACCCTACAAATTAACGAAGAACAAACCCATTCAGTACGACCATTTCAAGGAATTTTTGGCATTATTACCAACCAAAGCCACGAATGAAAACGCTTGGACAGTCAAGGCAAGCGATATTCAGAATTTTGATATTTCAGCCAAAAACCCAACCAAGCAAAACCAAGTAGCTCTTAGAAGCACCCTTGAATTGAAAGACCTAATCAAAACCAAAACGGAAAGAATAAATGATTTAGTGAATGAAGTGTTTGCGGTATTGGAAGGATAGATACGATAGTTAATTAAAGGAAAAGCCACTTATTTGAGTGGCTTTTTTTATGGGTTAATCCTCAATTAATGAGGGTTAATTTAGAATTAATTCATAGATTTGATAATCAGTAAAGCTCTAAATACTTTAATAAATAGAGTTTTCTTTAAAAAAATATCTCTAAACAACCCTTAATACCCCCAAACACTCCCAAACACCCCCGAGTACTCCCAAACACTCCCGAGCCAATTGAAAATAGTTTTTTCCTTTGTATCACCAAAGTGGAGCAAATTACCAATCACTAACCACTCAACTAACTCCCACTTGGTGCAACATTATGAATAACACCCCAAAATTAGTCTTAATGACTTCAGAAGAATTAGAACATCTAATTCAAAACTCAGTTCGTGAAGCTCTTTCCGAGCATTCAAATCCAACCCCAAAAGGCAAAACTTTTCAGCCACACGAGTATCTTTCAATAGAAGAGGCTTCTATTTTTCTCAAACGTTCCATTAGTACCCTGTATAGCGATTGCCACAATAATTCAATCCCTTTCTACAAACGTGGAAAATTCAACTATTTCTTGAAATCTGAATTAGATGAATGGTTGGCTTCTGGGAGAAAAAAAACTGCTAAGGAAATAAGAGAAGAGGCTCTGTCAAATCTTTCAACAAAAGGAGGTAGAAGATGATGGCACAGGAGCAACTAAAACAACTCATCAATGAGCGTACTTCGGAGTTAGAGAAGTACGCCCTAACTCCAAATGCCAAAGATTGGTATATTGAGAAAGAGAACAAACTTTTAGCATCTCTGACAGATGTTTTCAATGAGCTTAATTGTTTACGTTATCATAATATCTGGCAAGAAGTGGAATCGTATTGGCAACATCAACGAGCAAATAACCAAGACTTTAATGGTATTCAGTTAGATGTAAGGTACAAACCGATAGGATTACTACATTATTTACCTCTAAACCTTTATGAACATGGAATTTAATCCCGTAAGTAAGAAGCAACCAGATTTAGAGACACCAGAAAAGACAAAAGAGAAAGAAGGTTTGCTTGTAGTTCGTACCGCTAACGCTTGTATAGATGATGCTAAGAATCAAGCAGTCCCTTTAAGTCTTTGCGGAAATTTTTGGTTTGAAGGAGAGGTCGCTATCTTATTTGCAGATACCAATGTTGGTAAATCTATTTTTGCGGTACAATCAGCCAACAATATTAGTGATGGTAATAGTGAAGGCATGTTTGGTTCAAAAGCACCACCTCAAAAAGTCATTTATCTCGACTTTGAACTATCTGATAAGCAATTTGAAAGGCGTTACTCCGTAGAATGGGAGAATCATTATTTGTTTAATAGTAATTTTCTCCGTGTAATGATTAATGTTAGTTTTACCGATTTTGAGAACTTTGAAAAGCAATTATTTGAAGAAATTGAAAATATTCTGATAAGAGAGCAGGCAAAGGTTTTGATTGTTGATAACATCACTTACTTACGTATGCAATCCACAGAATCAGGAAAAGAAGCATTGCCATTAATGAAGCATTTAATTCAGCTCAAGAATAAATTGAGTTTGTCTATGATGATATTGGCACACACTCCTAAGCGGTCTAATCCTATGAATCCTTTAACAGTGAATGATTTAGCAGGCAGTAAGCAATTAGCCAATTTTGCTGATTCTATTTTTTGTATAGGGAAAAGTAGTCAAGGAGAGCATTTACGCTATGTTAAACAAGTAAAAGCACGTTCTTGTGGTGTCTCTGACAATGTGATGGTTTGTGAGTTAGATAAACCGTACAATTTTTTAGGGTTTACTTTTAAAAAGGAAGACAAAGAAAGTAATCATTTACAAACCAAAAGTGAAGCAGAGGAAGAATTGAAGGAAATGATTACGGCATTGAAAAATGATAATTCAGAGCTTTCCCTGAGAGAAATTGCTAAAGAGTTGGATATTAATCACATGAAGGTTAAACGACTCTGTGAAAAATATAATCTGTAACAGTTGTAACAGCCGTAACGAGGTGTTACAACCGTTACACTTGTTACAGTATAAATTTTATAAAAATGGAAATTCATAAATATCCAACAATGACACGAACACAATTAGCACAACAATATCAAGTATGCTTACCAACATTCAATAGAATGTTATCAATGATTCCAGATTTTACATATGATAAAAACTTACGAACATTAACTCCAAAACAGGTTGGATTAATCTATCAACATCTTGGAGAACCTCCTGATTAACTGGAATTAACTTGAATTAACCTTGATTAACCCTCATTAACCCGAAAGTAATTAATGAGGGTTAATTACTTTTGTGTCAGTAAGTTATAGAGGATTAACCACTAATTATTTTTAATTCAAAGCATAAAATGAAAGAAATTAAAACAGGCAGAGCATTACAATTGGAAGGACTCCAATTCGCTCAAAACAAAGTAACATTAGGTTTCAAGTGCGATGCAGGAACAAAAATACAATTAGCACAAGAAGCACAGCAAACAGGAATGACGTTGAGTGAGTACGTTGATACTGTAATTTCCACACGCCACTCATTACAAAACCAAACCCCGAAAAGTACCTCGGAACTAATCCCAAAGATGGAAATGCAAAAGAAGCAAATTCAACAATTAGAGGCGAAGGTAAATTTCTACGAAAATGATTTATTGAAAAAAGCCTTTCAGTTGTATAAAAACAAGTCTGTTCCTTACACTAATCACTTGGGGCAACAAACATACCGAGTTGTTAATCAAATTGAAGATGTTTATTTAATCCTTACAGATATTGTAAAACTTGCTTAAATATAATGTTCTATGTGGTTTCAAATCCATTTGTAGAAATGGCACAAGGTGCAGTCTCAAATGGTCTTGGTTACATTGCCAAGCAAAGTGAAAAAAGTGAAAATTTTGCTTGGCTTTGGTGGATTGCGGGAGTATTATTAACGTGTGTAGCTTTCCTTTTTTTTATCAATTATCAAGAAAAAAAAGATGAAAAGAAAAAGACCTCCTTAGAACAACAAAATAAACTTGCTGAGAAACAAAAAGAAATCACTTCCTAACGGGAGTGATTTCTTTTTTTCGGTTTAAACAAAAATTCAAAAATGTTTAAACTATGTTTAAACCAAGATTTTAAGTTTAAACCAAATAAAAGAAAAAAGTCTGATAATCTTCTGATTATCAGACTTTTAATTGGCGGTCTGGACGGGACTCGAACCCGCGACCCCATGCGTGACAGGCATGTATTCTAACCAACTGAACTACCAAACCTTTTACTTTATCTCCTAAACGAGCTGATTTTGATTTCAGAACCATTTCATTGTCGTTGATTGTGATGCAAAATTAGTCGAAATTTCTGACAATGCAATACCTTTGTGAAAAAAAAAACGAAAAAAAATTATGAATAGGCCTCTCCAGAGCGAATATCCGCAGAATATTTACTTCTCTTACTACATAGAACAAGTTGAAAATCAAAATGTTATTGAAGCACTTACGAGTCAAAAAGATTTTGTAAAAAATTTGTATAAAAATTTGTCTGAAGCACAAAAAAACTTCAAATATGCCGAAGGGAAGTGGTCGCCACACGAAATTTTGGGTCATTTAACAGATACTGAAAGAATTTTTGGGTATCGTGCTTTGTGTATTGCACGAGGAGAAAAGCAATCTCTACCTCCTTTTGATGAAAATAATTATGCAAATGCTGCAAAATTTTCTGAACAAAGTTTTGAATCTTTGTTTGAACAGTATCGTTTAGTCCGTGAAGGGTCTATTGCTTTATTTTCAACTTTCTCTGATGAAGTTGCTTCTCAAATTGGTTTTGCAAATAATAATCCTGTTTCGGCTCGTGCTTTGGTGACGATGATTGCTGGACATGAATTACATCATTTGAAAGTTTTAAAAGAAAAATATTTAATCGGACAATAATGGAACACTGATGACACTGATGCTTCGCAACGCAGATTTAAAAGGATTTTATTTTTAAGACTTGCATTTTACTAAACAGCTTTAGGCTTAGATGGTAAAACGTATCTCTATAAATAGAAAATCTCTTTAAATCTGTGTTACGTAGTATCTGTGTCATCTGCGTTCCCCAAAAATAGCGTTATGAAATTTTATAAATATCAAGGTACAGGTAATGATTTTGTGGTTATTGATGACCGTGATGAAACGTTTCCTGTTTCTCAAAAATTAATTGCAGATTTATGCCACCGCCGTTTTGGTGTTGGGGCGGATGGACTTATGCTTTTGCAAAACGCAGAAGGGTATGATTTCAGAATGGTCTATTTCAATTCTGATGGTACTGAAGGCTCTATGTGTGGTAATGGCGGACGTTGTCTGGTTCGTTTTGCTCATGATTTAGGAATCATTGGAGACTCTACTGTTTTTATTGCTACTGATGGCGAACATGAAGCGAAAGTTAGTCCAGAAGTTGTTTCTCTAAAAATGATTGATGTTAACAATATTGAAAAAACAGAATCTTATGATTTCATGAATACAGGTTCTCCTCATTATGTGGAATACGTTGATGATTTAGAGAATTTGGATGTTTATGCTAAAGGAAAAGCTGTACGATATGGTGAACCATTTGTAAGCAAAGGAGGAACAAATGTTAATTTCGTAGAAGTAGTTGGCGATAATAAATTAAATGTTCGGACGTATGAGCGTGGCGTTGAAGATGAAACTTATGCCTGCGGAACGGGCGTAACTGCTTGTGCTTTGTCGGCAAATTCGAGACTGGGCTTTGATAAATTCGTGGACATTAAAGTGGTTGGGGGAAATCTTAGAATTGAGTTTAACCGTACAGAAAACGGCTACGACAATATTTATCTAATTGGTCCTGCCGTAAAAGTTTTTGAAGGAAATATCTAAAAATAGTGATGCGTTATGAGTGTTATTCATGCACATAACTTATTACTCATAACGCATCCTTTATAACTTATCACTAAAAATATGACAATTACTATTGTTGGACTTGGACTCATTGGTGGCTCAATGGCTCTGAGTTTGAAAGAAAATAAATTTGCTGATAAAATAATTGGTGTTGATAATAACATTTTACATACCGAAAAAGCTCTTGTATTAGGCTTAGTTGACGTTATCGCTACATTGGATGAAGCCATTAATGAGTCGGATATTATTATCATGGCTACGCCTGTGGATACGCTTATCTCTTTACTCCCGAAAGTGTTGGATGTCATTTCTCCTAATCACGTAGTTATTGAGGTTGGTTCAACAAAAAAGCCTGTGATTGATGCGGTAAAATCGCACCCAAATCGTCAGAACTTTGTGGCAACTCACCCGATGGCAGGAACTGAATTTTCGGGACCAGATGCTGCCATTAGGAATTTATTTGACCATAAAAATTGTGTACTTTGTGATATTGAAGATTCTAAACCTGAATTGATTGAACTTATCAAGAAAATGTACGAAAATGGACTTAAAATGCGAGTAACTTATCTGGATTCAACGGCTCATGATATTCATACGGCTTATATTTCGCATATTTCACACATTTGTTCTTTTGCTCTTGCATCCACCGTTTTGGCAAAGGAAAAAGATGAAGAAAGTATTTTCAATTTGGCAAGTTCTGGATTTGAATCAACGGTTCGTTTGGCGAAGTCTAACCCCGAAACTTGGATTCCTATTTTCCGCCAAAATCAAGAAAATATTATTGACGTCTTAGACGAATATATCACAACGCTACTGAAATTCAAGGGTTTAATGATTTCAGATAGCTACGACAAATTCAAAGACTATCTTACACAAGCCAATGATATTAAGCGTATTTTGAATAAGTAAGTACAAGGACGATTTAAGAATTACGATTATCATAAACTTGATTATCAATGGTTTGTGATATTTCGAAATAGCGTTTCATTTTGTCCTAATACTTAAATATAAAGAAGTTATTTAAAGAGAATCAATAATTGTTTGAATTCTTTTTAAATCAAATAAAAACTCATTTTAGCGTCAATGACTCAAAACTCATTGACGCTTTTTTTATGTAATCTATTGAACAATAATGTGTTATTGACTTTTTTCAAGTAGAAAATATTATATTTAATCTTTAAATGATAACATAAAAAATCTTTAATATTTCTCAGAATATTGTATTTTTGAGAAATGACCACTTGAGAAAACGACCTTCTATTCACCTGCCAATCAATTATTTACAATTTCTTCCCGACACGTTAAACCATTGTATTTCTTTACAATCTAATCATTAAACTCTTATATTAAACTTCCGAAAAATTTATGGCATTGATTGACGCTTTCACGCAAAATCTCACGGCTCGTCAAGTAACACATTTGTTGCGTAGGGCATCCTTCGGAGCAACTCCTGCCCAAGTAAAGGAATTTACTGGCAAAAAATCTGATTTTGTCGTTCAAAAATTACTGGCAACTCAGCCAATCCCATCAGACCCAACTGATGAAAATCAGAAGACTTCCCATGATTTAGTATGGGGAGGAACTGGTACAAACGATACCGAACGTAACGCTTTTGATGGAACTCGTCGTGGACGACTCAAATTATGGTGGGTTGGCTTGATGATTTCGCAACCTGTTTCTTTATTAGAAAAGACAACATTATTCTGGCAAAACCATTTTGTTTCTACCTCCACCGAGGTATCGGATGTTCGTTTTTTATATCGTCAAAATCAATTATTACGTAAATATGCTTTTGGCAATTTTAAAGAGTTTGTGATTGAAATCACCAAAGACCCTTCGATGCTCATCTATCTGGACGGAGCAAGTAATGTTGTAGGTAAACCTAACGAAAATTATGCTCGTGAATTGATGGAATTATTTACCATTGGTCGTGGAAATTATACAGAAGATGACGTAAAAGCAGCAGCACGGGTATTAACAGGTTGGCGTTCTCTGAATTACCGAAACATCACTTCAACATATATCGGCTCAGAGTTTAGGTCGGCACAACATGATGTAGCTGATAAAGTTTTTTCAGACTTATATCAAAAAAAGACTATAAAATCAACGACAGGTACTGCCACAGGAGAAAATGAATTAAAAGAGTTGATTGACATGATTTTGGCACAACCAGAAACTGCACGTTTTATTGTCAGAAAATTTTATCGTTGGTTTGTTCAAGCCGACATTTCGGAGCAAATTGAAAAAGATTTTATTGAACCCTTAGCCGCTATTTTTAGAAAAAATTATGATATAAAAATTACACTACAAACACTTTTTAATAGTCAACATTTTTATGATGAAACACTCTGGGGTTCACAAATAAAGTCACCAGCAGACTTGGTAATAGGCACATTGAGAAACTTCAATTATCAACTTCCAGACCCCGTAAAAGACCGCACCAAGTACGATGCGGCAACCAATTATTTCAATGCTCGATTGAAAGAACAGCAAATGGATATTATTGACCAACCTAATGTTTTTGGCTGGAGACCATACTATGATACTGATTTCTATGAGATTTGGATAAACTCTACAACGCTTGCTTTGAGAGGGAGTTGGACTGACTATCTTGTAAAAGGAGCTACGGCAACGGCATTGGATATTAATACTTTAGGACTACCACTGGTAACTTCTGACCCACGAGACCCTTATAAAATGGTCAAGGAATTAACCGATTCTTTACTTTCTTTCTCTTTAACCGACGACCAAGTGAAATACTTAGTTGAACAGCCTTTAATGGCAGGTTCACCGTATTATGAATGGGTAACAATTTGGGATGAATACACCAATGCACCAACTAATGCAACCAAGAAAAATAACGCTAAAACACGTTTAGACCGATTAGTGAATTTTATTCTAAGATTAGCTGAATTTCAAATGGGATAATTTTCGATTTTGATATTTATCAAATCAAAATTATTTTGAATTGCTCAATCCATTAAATCCCAAATTAACATGAAACGTAGAGATTTTTTACAATATACTTCAGCATCGTTTTTTTTACCTC
Organism: Arcicella aurantiaca; assembly: GCF_003148625.1. Taxonomy (GTDB): domain Bacteria; phylum Bacteroidota; class Bacteroidia; order Cytophagales; family Spirosomataceae; genus Arcicella; species Arcicella aurantiaca. The sequence continues at coordinate 164,356 of NZ_QGGO01000004.1, forward strand.
TGATTCTTGACGGATTTGGAGCTAAAGCACATACCCAAGCAACAACACCGTTTATGCAAGCCATGTTGGATGCTGCCGATACCAACGACAATATTTTAGTTGTCATTCAATTATCAGGTGGAAACGATGGGTTAAACATGGTTTTACCAATCGACCAATATAAAACGTATTCTTCTACTGGTGTACGAGAAAATATTGCCATTAGTGAAAGTAAAATATTAAAACTCAATAATGCCCCTCAAACAGGATTACACCCTTCAATGACAGGCTTACAAAGACTCTATAATGAGGGGAAATTATCCATTGTGCATTCTGCGGGCTATCCTAATCCTAATTTTTCACATTTCCGTGCCAGTGATATTTGGTTTACTGCGGTAGATTCAGACAAAATTTCTACTTCGGGATGGTTGGGGAGATACGTTTCGGATAGATACCCCAACTTTCTTGATAATTATCCAAATACCACTAACCCTGACCCATTAGCCATTCAGATTTCTTCTATTTCTGCAACAATTTTCAATACAACATCTATAACATCGGCTATTGCTATTCAAGACCCTGACGCATTTGCAAGAATTGTAGGAGATAAACCCAGTATAAGCCCAAGCCCATTACCCAAAACAGCAGGCGGGAAATATACTGCTTTTGTTCGCCAGCAACAAACCTCCTCATTTGCCTACGCAGGGCAATTGAAAACAGCCTCAGGTTTAGGAAAGAACTTTGTCACATATCCTACCAGCAATAGTTTGGCAGACCAATTAAAAATTGTTGCAAGGCTTATTCATGGAGGTTTGCAAACAAAAATTTATTACGTTACACTCGGAGGATTCGACACACACTCAGACCAAGTAATTTCAACCGATACTTCCACAGGCACTCATGCAACCCTTATGCAACGGCTATCAGAAGGAATCACTGCCTTTATGGACGATTTAAAAGCACAAGGAACGCAAGACCGTGTGGTGGGCATGACATTCTCAGAATTTGGACGTCGTGGATTTTCAAATGGAAGTAAAGGAACTGACCACGGATGGGCTGCACCTTTATTTGTTTTTGGCAATGCCGTAAAAACGCAAATCATAGGTAAAAATCCAGATTTGAGCCTCCTCACTACCAAAGACAACAACATTCCTTTACAAACTGATTTTAGAACTGTTTATGCGGCAATTTTACAGGATTGGATGGGGGCAAGTGCCAGCTCTGTAAAAAATATTTTATTAGACCAAACCTTTAAACCTGTTCCGATTTTCAAAGCACCAGCAGTATTGGCAAATGAAAATGAAACACCGTTGACAGACTTGACCATTTTCCCGAACCCAGCTCAAGTAGAAACCATTATTTCGTCAGAAGCCTTTGCTAAAAACAATGTCGAGTTTTTAATAACAGACGTGTATGGACGTAATTTTAACACCAATCCAACACGGGTTTCTCGGACTGAGATTTCGTTAAATGTTAGTAATATTCCAGATGGAAAATATTTTGTAAAAGTGGATACAGGAGGCGAACCATTAGTAAAAGCATTGATGGTTTTAAAATAATTTCAAAAAAAATGAAAAATTTTTGCAAAACCATTTGCAAATAAAAAAACCTCTTCCTAATTTTGCACTCCCAAAAGGAACAATCCTCAACGCAAGCGGGCGTGGTGGAATTGGTAGACATACCAGACTTAGGATCTGGCGCCGTGAGGCATGGGGGTTCGAGTCCCTCCGCCCGTACTTTTATTCAAAGCCCTCTCAACCGAAACGGTTTTGAGGGCTTTTTTGATTTTAGATTGTCTATTTCGGAATGCGGATTTACGAAATTTCAATCTGAAATAATTCTCAATAGTTTTATAAAATTGATGACAAACATTGATTTTACGGAAAAATAAAATCCGAAATCCGCAATCGACAATCCGAAATCAAAAAGATGAACATTTCTCTCGAAAAAAGTACCCCTGTAAATGCCCGTTTGGTCGTTTCAATTGTAGAAGCAGATTACAAACCTCAAGTTGATAAAAATCTTAAAGATTATCGTAAGCGTGCTAATATCAAAGGCTTTCGTCCGGGTATGGTACCAATGCAGATGGTTCAAAAGATGTTTGGTAAATCAATTTTAGTTGATGAAATCAATCAAATGTTGGGTAAGGCTGTACAAGAATATATCCGTGAAAATAATCTTAATCTTGTAGGTGAGCCAATGCCTGCACGTGAGGAGCAAGACCGTATTGATTGGGACAACCAAAAGGATTTCGATTTTGCTTATAACCTTGGTTTAGCAGGTGAGTTTGCTGTTGATTTTGATAAAATTCCTGCTGTAAAGACTTATGATATTCAAGCAACTGAAAAAGAAGTAGAAGAAACGCTTGAGAATTTAAAGAAAAACGGTGGCGAGCAAATTCACCCAGATTCTATTGAAGAAGGTGATATGATTTTCGGAACATTTACGCAAGGTGAATGGTCAGAAAAATCGGCTATTCCTTTCAAAGCTATCAAAGAAGAAGCAAAAGGAACTTTCATCGGAGCTGCTAAAGATGCTACTTTAACCTTTGACTTACAAGCTACTTTTGTTGATGAAAAATCAATTGAATTAGCTACTGGAAATAAAACGGGTTTAACGGGTGAAGTAACTTTTGTAGTAGAAGATATTACTCGTCAAATGCCTGCTGAATTGAATCAAGCATTTTTTGATAAAATTTTAGGTGAAGGTAAAGTTTCTTCGGAAGAAGAATTCCGTGCTGAAATCATGGAAATTATCAAATCTAACTACAAGCGTGAATCAGAATATTTATTGAAAATTGATTCTGAAAAAGCTTTATTAGAAAATATTTCTATTGAATTACCTGAAGAGTTTTTGAAAACTTGGTTAGTTGAAATCAACGAGGGTAAATTTACGCCAGAACAAATTGAAGAAGATTTTGACAATGTTAAGAAAGACATTCGTTGGAATTTAATCAAAAACGAAATTGCTACGAAAAACGAAATCAAAGTTGAATATCCAGAAGTTTTAGAAAGAACTAAAGATATGATTCGTGGACAGTTCGGTATGATGGGTGGTGCTGACGATAGCATGAATGAAATGATTGAGCGTATCGCAAACGGATATTTGACAGACAAGAATAAACAAGACAATTTCATGAAGATGTTTAATGAAGTTTATGCTTCTAAAATCTCTGATGTAATTGTAGCCAATATGAAAATTGAATCAAAGAGTATTGATGTAGAAGAGTTCAAGCAAATTGCTGATAGCTTAGTATAATTATCAATTCTCAGTAAAAACGCCATGAAATTAAGTTTTCATGGCGTTTTTTGTTTGAACTATGATTGATAGGATTCGTTGATTATAAGATAAATTTATGAGGTTACAGAACGATTCGGAAGTCTATACTACGACTTCAATAACCGCAGACGGGGTGAAAAACCGCCGTCAGGGTATTTGGTCGAAACCCTGACGGCGGTTTTTCACCCCGTCTGCGGTTTGCGTCAATAAGTACATTGTTCCTAAACGATTTATGATTTGTAAAAATTATGAAATATTCTAATCTTATAAATCATAGTTCAAACAAACAAAAAACGTCGTTGAACAATTCGATTATGGAAGTGTTCAACGACGTTTAAAATTTATTGTCAAAACTATTATCTAACCAATTCTACCCAGCCTTTTAAACTTAATAATGGCGAAGCTGGGTCTAATGTTAAGAATTGTACGTCACAAGTATAAAAATATGACCCTGCTGGCATTTGATTGCCAGAAGCATCTGTTCCGTTCCATTCTAATTTTGGACCTGTATATTCATAAACTTTTTGTCCTGCACGATTATAAACAATGAAGTTTACACCTTGCACCGCTTGTGGGCATTTCATTGCTTGAAAAATATCATTTTTACCGTCACCATTTGGCGTAAAGATATTTGGCAATTCAAAGCTGGTACAATTGTCTTTACAAACTACATTACTTCTTTCACTTTCTTTACCAAAACGGTTCGTTGCCGTTACATAATAACAACCCAAATATGAGTCTGTTTTTGTATGTGTAAATGCTTTCTCTGGTGGTGTTGGCGATGTAACCTCTCCTATCTTTGTGAAAGCTGCACCAGAACGTGCGGAGAAATAAATGGTATATTTCACAATCTCAGGGTCGCATTCCTCAATAGCACTTGTTTTGGTTGGCATTGTCCATTTCAACTTGTTTTCAAAAGTGGTTTGATTACACTTTGAAGCGTCATTTTTAATCTGATTACAATCTAAAATATCAATTGTTAAGTCAGGAGGACACGGTAACAGGAATGGTGTTGCACAAGTAATTTGCGAGAAATTATACAGCAATGCTGGTTTTATTTTCGCATCACCGTAAGTTCCAACAGTTTCAATTTTATAACAATATGAAGAATCAGGAGACATTTTAGCAAGAACAATTCCATCTGCGGCATAAGTATCTGCTCCTGTATCTGTAAATCTAAATGAGCTTGTGTTTGTAACAGGAACGTCGGCTATTCTGTTAAAAATACCAGAACCTTGTTTGGTTTCACGATAGATTCTGTGAGCTTGATTGTCGTTAGTCCAAGGTACAGTAGCTTGCCATGTCAAACTTACATTTTTCAATCCGCCTGTTGCCGTTAAACGTACACTACTTGCCATTTCGGCAGTATCTAATGCCGTCAATGTTGCGTTATCTGTGTAATAAAAAACTAAACGATAGCGATATACATTATTAGTAGTATTCAGTGCTTTATCGGTGAAAAGTGTATCCAATTTCCCGACGGTCAAATCTGTATCAATATTTGGTGATACTTGTGTAAAGCCCGTAGCACCTGTTTCGCCAGTTGCTCTGAATAAACGGAATTGATATGGTCCTTTAAACTGTACTTTATCCAAACTTATTGGACGAGTCCATCTCACCGTAATTTCTCCATTGGTAGCATCAGTTTTATCAACGGTAACATTGGTAATTACTGGCCCTTGAAATGGTAAATTAGCACAAACTTGGTCTGAAGTTACACTCATGGTAGTATTTGTTCCATTAGTGAATAATACCACAGTACGATAACTATAATCAGTATTTCGTTTAAGATTTCTATCTGTAAAAGTTGTTGCATTTACAGGTACACGACCCACTTCTACATATCCTAAATTAGCAGGTAAACCAACGGTACAAACAGGAGGTTTATAGGTATCACAACCTTCTTTTCGGTAAATAATGATAACCGCACCTGTGTTTTGACACGCATAACTATCCCATTGTAAAGTCATGGTTCGGCTACCTGCGTTTGGCGTAAGTTTTAGATTTTTAATTCTTGGGGCAATCACTTTAATACGCCAGTTTTTACTATCTACTAAGCTCGGAATACTTTTAGAAAGTGGCAAATCAGATACTTTAAATAAAATATCATAAGGTTCTTGCCTGATATGACTACAACTTGTTTTCCAAACGAATCTTCCAGAAGCGGTAGATGGTTGATTAGCCGTTGAAGTAAATACCGCATAATCAGGCGAAATAAATGTTGTTCCGTCAGGTAATTTATATACCGCTCCTGTTGATAAAATAGTCAAATTATCCATTCTACCTGTTTTTGAAGGAGTATCAGTTGCCGTAATAATTTCATTTATTGACGTCCCAGCTTCCACACAAATATCGTCAGGGATTTTTATTTTGGGGGCAGCGTTATCAGCATCTTTTACTTCAATTTGCATATCACGCACCGTTATTGAAATCAGTACGCCATTTCTCCATTCTTCTACAATAAAGGCACAGTTATACAAACCTTGTTCTTGTGGAACATCCCAAACTAAATCTCCTGTGCGTGGATTAATGGTAAAGTTACTTGAGGCAGAAGCGACCTCATTGGGCTGAACAAAACCCGTAATTGCCGTTCCTCGGTCTTTACAATCATCTTGATTACCTTTTCTACAAGGAACTAACTTATAGGCAAGACTATCCCCCTCTACATCAATTGCGTTAGGGTTATGAATAAATTTCTGTCCTATCACTGCCGTTAAATCAACTGCGGGGTTCAATAAAATGGGCGTCGAGTTTTGCCCCAAACCCGGATTCACCTTCAAAATTGTTTCTACATAAAAAGGAATTTGGTCGGAAGTTCCCGCCATGTTTCTTACATTGGCATTTCTGTTAGAAATCGCTACCGAAACCTTATAGTCAGCCGCAGCCGCAAAAGTATAAGTAGCTTTATAAACTCCTTTGGCTACACCATTGCCAAGGTCTTCACCATTTCCTCCTCCATTAATTCTGGGAGCTTCAATGATAACACCTAATCCATCTCCAAAGCAAAATTTAGCCGTTTTTTGTTGACTCCAAGCTGTCAATCCGCCTCCAGAAGTATTATCACAATAAATGGTTAGCGTAAATTCATAAGTGAGTGAAGTGGTAGAAATCCTTTTAATAGAAATCTCACCTCCTCTCAAGTGAGTGGCGTAAGTTTTGGTAGAGTAAAGGCTCAGAAAAAATCCCAGCACGAGGATATATAGTAATCTTAATTTCATGTGACGTTGAATAAAAAGGTCAAGCTTTTGCCCACAAGTTAAAACATTATTTTTTTTTACCGACAAACAAAACAAATTTTTAAAACACAAGGTTGAAAAATCAAATGTTTCGATACCGTTTTTAATAAAACAGAATTTAACGGCACATTCTTATTTTATTGTAAAAAAACGTAAAAACATTATAAATAATTGCGAAAAAGTGATAGATAATTTGAAAGACAGCCGTTTGGGTAGTAGTTTTGGAGTAAGTTATTTGTGAATTGTGATTGGTGATTAGTGATTGGCTGAGAATGTTTGTTGGTTTTATTAAAGACTTCGTTTGTGAAATTATTAAACAAAATTATCTCTTTGAAAAATCTTCAACTAATCAGTAATTTCTAACCATCAGCAATTAGTCACTAATTACCAATAACTAATAACTTAATTACTGATAACTAAAACAAATAAAAAATGTCTTGGGTAACAAAAACATTAACAAGTTCATTGGGTAGAAAACTCATTATGGCTGTTACGGGGCTTTCGTTAATTGCCTTTCTTGTAGTGCATTGTGCAATTAATGCTTGTATTTTTCTTAATGATGGAGGGCATACATTCAACGAAGCCGCTGAATTTATGGCACACAATTTATTCATCAGAATTTCAGAAGTTGGTCTTATGGCAGGACTTCTTATTCACATCGTGGATGGATTGATGCTTTGGAAATCAAACAACGAAAAACGTCCAGTAAAGTATGCAGTTGTAAAAGGCGAAGCTAACTCAACTTGGTATTCTCGTTCAATGGGTCTTTTAGGTTCATTATTATTGATTTTCTTGGTAGTTCACTTACGTCACTTTTGGGTAGTAAGTCGTTTTACTGATGTCATTTCTGGAGGACAAAAAACTCTTTTCCAAGAAATGGTAGAGGTTTTTGCTAACCCTATTCCAGTAGTATTGTATGTTGTAGGATGTCTTTCTTTGGCTTACCATTTATTACATGGTTTCCAGAGTGCCTTCCAAACAATGGGTTGGAATCACCCAAAATACACTCCTTTTGTTAAATGTTTAGGTGCAGGATTCTCAATTCTTATTCCTTTGATATTTGCTGCCATGCCAATTGCCATGCACTTGGGTTGGATTAAATAATCTTTAAGTCATAAGTCAATAGTTGTAAGTTTTTAGGATATAGTAAATTGGTAAACTGAAGACTTCTAACTGAAATAAATACGTTTATGTCAACTAAATTAGATGCTAAAATACCTAACGGTTCAATTGATGAAAAATGGACAAAGTTCAAATCATCAGTACCTTTAGTAAACCCTGCTAACAAGCGGAATATCGAAGTTATCGTGGTAGGTACTGGCTTAGCTGGTGCTTCTGCTGCTGCTTCATTGGCTGAATTAGGATACAAAGTGAAAGCTTTCTGTTTCCAAGATTCTCCACGTAGAGCTCACTCAATTGCTGCTCAAGGTGGTATCAATGCTGCCAAAAATTACCAAAATGATGGTGACTCTATTCACCGTTTATTTTATGATACCATTAAAGGTGGTGACTACCGTGCAAGAGAAGCAAACGTACACCGTTTAGCTGAAGTTTCTGGTAATATTATCGACCAATGTGTGGCTCAAGGTGTTCCTTTTGCTCGTGAATATGGTGGGTTATTATCAAACCGTTCATTTGGTGGTACGCAAGTACAACGTACTTTTTATGCTGCTGGACAAACTGGACAACAATTATTGTTAGGTGCTTATTCTGCTTTACAACGTCAGGTTGGTTTAGGTAACGTAACGATGTACACTCGCCACGAAATGATGGACGTAGTAATGATTGACGGCAAAGCTCGTGGTATCATTGCTCGTGATTTGATTTCTGGTAAATTAGAAAGACATTTCGGACACGCTGTGTTATTGTGTACAGGTGGATATGGTAACGTATTCTATCTTTCTACAAACGCAATGGGGTCTAACGTAACGGCTGCTTGGAAAGCTCACCGCAAAGGTGCATTCTTCGCAAACCCTTGCTATACACAAATTCACCCAACTTGTATTCCTGTATCAGGCGACCACCAATCGAAATTGACTTTGATGTCAGAATCATTGCGTAATGACGGTCGTATTTGGGTTCCTAAAAAACAAAATGATACTCGTTTAGCCGTTCAAATTCCAGAAGATGAGCGTGATTATTATTTAGAACGTCGTTATCCTGCTTTTGGTAACTTAGTGCCTCGTGATATTGCCTCTCGTGCGGCTAAAGAACGTTGTGATGCAGGTTATGGTGTGGGTACTTCTAAAATGGCAGTTTATCTTGACTATGCAGAAGCTATCTTACGTTATGGTCGTATCGAAGCCAACAAAAAAGGACTTGCTAATCCATCTACTGAAGAATTGCAAGTAATGGGTAAAGAAGTAGTAAAAGAGAAATACGGTAACTTGTTTGATATGTATAAGCAAATTACTGGCGAAGACCCTTACGAAGTTCCAATGCGTATTTATCCTGCGGTTCACTATACAATGGGTGGACTTTGGGTTGATTATAACTTAATGACAACTGTTCCTGGGCTTTATGCTTTGGGAGAAGCAAACTTCTCTGACCACGGTGCTAACCGTTTGGGAGCTTCTGCTTTAATGCAAGGTTTGGCTGATGGTTATTTCGTATTACCATATACAATTGGTGCTTATTTGGCAGGAGATATTCGTACAAAAGCAATCCCAACTGATGCTCCTGAGTTTGTGGCTTCTGAAAAAGCTGTTCAAGAGACTATTGACAAATTGATGGGTATTAAAGGCACGAAATCTGTTGATTATTTCCATAAGAAATTAGGAAAAATCATGTGGGATAAGTGTGGTATGGCTCGTAACGAAGCTGGTTTGAAAGAAGCAATCGTTGAAATTCAAGCATTACAGAAAGAATTCTGGGCAGATGTAAGAATTCCGGGAGATGCAGACGAATTCAACCCAGAATTAGAAAAAGCGGCTCGTGTAGCTGACTTCTTAGAACTTGGCGAATTGATGTGTATTGATGCTCTTAACCGTAATGAATCATGTGGAGGACACTTCCGTGAAGAATTCCAAGAAGACGGCGGAGAAGCAAAACGTGATGACGAAAACTATATGTATGTTGCCGCATGGGAATACAAAGGTCAGTCAGCGTATGAATTACACAAAGAAGAGTTAGTTTACGAAAATATTAAAATTGCTCAAAGAAATTATAAATAGTGGTTAGGGGTTGGGATTTAGGATTTAGATATAGAAACGTAATTACGTAAAATAAACTAAGTTCTAAATCTTAACTTTCATAATATAGTTCTCAAAACAATGATAAAAAGTTATAAAGATTTACGAGTTTGGCAAAAAGCGATTGAGCTTGTAACCTTTATCTATAATTTATCAAAAAGTTTTCCCAAAGATGAAACATTTGGGCTTACCTCTCAATTAAGACGTGCAACGGTATCAGTTTCACTCAATATTGCAGAAGGATATGGACGACACAGTACCCAAAGTTATATTCAATTTTTAAGAATAGCTCGTGGGTCAATTATGGAAGCAGAAACCTGTATTATTATTTCAGAGAATTTAGGTTATATCACAAATATTCAGGCGTTAGAGGGTAAAAAGAAAATAGAAGAAGTTCTGATTTTATTAAACAGCTTATTAAAATCATTGAATGAAAAGTTAAATCTTCCGAGTGAAGGGCAACACTAAATCCTACCCCCCAACCCCTAAATCCTAATAAATAATGGAAGGAAATATGAATTTGACGCTCAAAGTGTGGCGTCAGAAAAATGCCAACTCAGAAGGCAATTTTCAAGACTATAAAGTTGCAGGTGTATCAGAAGATATGTCTTTCTTAGAGATGTTTGATGTTTTGAACGAACGTCTTATCAACGAAGGAGATTCTCCAGTAGCATTCGACCATGACTGCCGTGAAGGTATTTGCGGTATGTGTTCAATGTATATCAACGGAGAGCCTCACGGACCAAACAAAGGTGTAACTACTTGTCAGTTACACATGCGTAGTTTCAAAGACGGTGATACTATTACAGTTGAACCTTGGAGAGCTCAAGCATTCCCAATTGTAAAAGACTTAGCGGTAAACCGTTCAGCTTTCGACCGTATCATTTCTGCGGGTGGTTACGTTTCTGTAAACACAGGTAACGCACAAGATGCCAACGCTTTACCAATCGGTAAAGACCATGCAGATGAGGCATTTGCAGCAGCAGCGTGTATCGGTTGTGGTGCTTGTGTAGCAGCTTGTAAAAATGCTTCGGCGATGTTGTTTACCTCAGCGAAGATTTCTCAATTAGCTTTATTACCACAAGGACAAGCAGAACGTACTATGCGTGCCGAGAAAATGGTTGCACAAATGGATACAGAAGGTTTCGGAGCGTGTACCAACACAGGAGCTTGCGAAGCTGAATGTCCAAAAGGTATTTCATTGGAAAACATAGCTCGTATGAACCGTGAGTATTATGGTGCAGTTTTGAGTTCTAAATAGGAATTCGTTTTTATATTGAAAAAGCCGTTTCAGATAATCTGAAACGGCTTTTTTTGTAATTTATATTTTTCTGATCATACCTGAATATTTAAACATACCAAAAACATTTGTTTGATGGTGTTTAAGAAAAATAATAGATGGTTGAAAATATTCAACTTTAGGAACAATGATTTTCTTACCATGATATTCGTTTAAAAGAGTATTTTTAACATCCTCATGAACTATTACTTTTAATTCATTGTCGATAGTGATAAATCCTTTATCAAAAGCCCAGTGCATATCTCGACAAAGTGCTATGCCATTGCAAGGCAAAAAAGTTCCTAAATGTGCTTTAGGTTTTATATGAGCAGCTTCTAAATTATAAAATGAATTCCAATAAATTACTTTTTCAGTAATTGCACATTTATAGTCATAAGCTAATAATACAAAATCTCTAAAACTCACAGAGTTAAACAAATGGGCACCTCTAATTTGTTCTATATCTTCGTAATTTTCATTCTCTTCTAAATTTTCTTCTTGTTGCTTTGTAGTATCATTAGCAATAGTAAACTCCTGTAAAATTTCATCTTGTTGTTTTACTATCTCTCTTTCAGCATCATTTGCAATGATAACTTTAATATTTTCGACATTATTTGTATTATGTTCTATAAAAGGTAAATCACCTTCAAAAAGAGCATGACCACCTTTAATCTTTGAGTTAGTTATTAAAGAAGTCAAAAAGTGGTAGTTTTCATTTTCATTATCAAACCGATACATGAAATATAGAGGCATTAGCTCATTATCATTCTGTTCAACTCTTTCAAAAACAACAATATCATTGGGCTGATAAAGTTTATTAGGGTCTATAAGTTTATTCAAATAAATGCGAAACTCATCTCTCGTACCATTTGACTGATTATATTTGTCGTTATGATATACATACCATGAATATACTTTTTCATTTTTAAAAAAGGGTACTATGGGTATAACAACAGCATCATTTGTTATAACTTTTGATAATTGAGGAAAAAAAGATTGAACCTGTTTTGATACATAGATATATCTTCCTCTTGAAACGCTTCCATCAGGCTTAGGACTGCCCAACTCTTGAAAACCTAATTTCTTTATGTAGTATTTTGCCATAATATTTTTCTATAAATTCATTTGTAGCTAATGCGATTTTTTTTGCAAAAAGTGGTGGAACTGCATTGCCAATCATTTTATATTGGTCTTGTTGGCTTCCTAAAAATTCAAAATCATCTTCAAATGTTTGAAGTTTTGCCGCTTCTCTAATCGTAATTGTTCTTGCCTGATTACTGTCTGGATGTATATGACGAAGTCCATCTTTATATAAGTGTGCAGGAATTGTATTGCTTGGTTTATCCCACCTGAGTACATGGTATTTATGGACATTTGAATTTCTACCTGTTACTTTTGTATATAACTCTTTTAATTTGTCAGTTTTAATATATTCATTTCTACCTGTTTCTATGTCCTCTGTCAATAATTTAAAAATAGAAATATCTCTTTGGCTTTGAGTCCTTGGTAAATTATTTAAGAACTCTTGATTTCTATCATAAGTATGGCTAAATAATTTTCCATTAATTTTTTGTGGACTATCAAGAGGAAACATTTTTGGCATATTACCAATTGCATGACGTACTGTATTAACTTCTTTAGTTAAGTATTTTTTTATAATAACCTCATAAAAATCATACAAAGCCACTTGCGGCTCTTCTTCTATTAATTCACGATTTACTCCCAAAATAATTAGTCTTTTCCTTGATTGAGGAATGCCAAACTTAGAACAGTCAAGTAGAGCAAGCTGTCGTAAGTTGTCTGTTATTTCATACCCAATTTCAGAAAAGGCTTTTGTAATTCTATCAACTATTGAAATACCACCTGGTGAAGCACTCAATAAGCCTTCAACATTTTCAAAAACAAATACTTTTGGTCTAAATTTATCCACAACTTCCAAATAACTCTCAAAAAGGAAATTCCTATAATCATCATTCATCCTATTTTCATCCCGAATTCTTCCTGCAATAGAATATGCTTGACATGGAGGACCGCCAATAATCAAATCGATAGACTTATCACCAATTAGACTACATAATCCATTATTTTGCCCATAGTCAGTATCATTCCAACCATAAAATAACTCGTATGTCCTTTGTATGTCAAATCTTAAAACTATTTTTTCTCCATCTATTCCCCATTTGTTGGTCAATCTTTTACTTAGAGTTTCACAGGGTTTCTTTTCCCATTCTAAACACGCCAATGTATTGTATTTACCAGTCTGTTCAAATCCATCCGTTAATCCTCCACAACCTGCAAATAAATCAATGACATTATATTTTCTATTATTCTCCATTTTTGTTTAAAAATTTTAATAATTGTTTTGCAATATGAAAACCCAATAAAGGAGGAACAGCATTACCTACTTGTCTATTTTGTTGAGTTTTATTTCCTTCAAAAACAAAACAATCAGGAAAAGATTGTAACCGTGCATTTTCTCTCACCGTTGGAATACGGTTAAATTTATAATGAAAATGATTTCTATGCCCTGTATCAATTGTTTTAGAAGGTTTTTTACTGTGGTATCTTGTCCATGCTTCATTAAACTTTCTACTATCTCCTACTCCAGGAGGCAAATTTTTATGATTACCTCCTTCTGGCACTTGTGAAATTACATTAATTACATGCTCAGTGTGTTTAGAGGATACATGATTATAAAGTGCAGTTGAACCTTTTCGTAATCTTTTCTGATACTCTGATTTAGGCTCTTTATCATATTCGTCAATTTCTTCACCTAACTCAAATTCCCGAGTAGGTAAATCACTAATTGCATCTTCACAAGTGTTATACTCCTCTTCTTTTAAGATAGGTATTGGAAATTCAAACTCCCCAAACTCTGGAGATAGCCCTACAAAAAAAATCCTTTTTCTAATCTGAGGTACTTCATAATCTGGAGCAAATAATACTTTAAAATTTGATGTAAAGCCCAATTTATAGAATTCTTCTAAAATTGTTTTCTTGGCTTGTCCTTCATAAAGTGTTGCTAACCCAGGAACATTTTCTATGATTATTGCTTTAGGGTTTACTTTTTCTGCTAATTTAAAAACAGAATAAAAGAGTTTATTTCTTTTATCATTCTCATCTCTTCTTCCTGTTAGAGAGAATCCTTGACATGGAGGACCAGCAATAATTACATCTACAACCTTATCACCTAATTTCTCTATAATTGTATCAATAGCTTCATCTTCATGTAAATCTAATTTTAATCCTTTCGAATTCTTATGATTCTTTTCAAAGGTTTTTAAGGATTTTTCATCATTATCAACTCCTAAAAGAACATTAAAGCCCGCACTTTCAAAGCCGTATGAAAATCCTCCACAACCCGAAAAAAGATCTACTATATTATACTGCATCATTATTTTATCTTTTCTTTTGATAGATTTTAACATTGTCAACAAATATAATGTAAAGAAAACTTGTATGAAAGTTAAGATTAATTATAGAAACTTATCCCCTCACCCCTCAACCCAAACGCAAACTCATAATCCACCACCCGTTTCAATTCCTGATTATCAATCCAAGCGGATTCTAAATGATTAATTTCTACTATTTGTTTGGTGGTTTTTCCTTTAAATAGCTCAACCACTTTTTCGAGAGTTTGGAGTTCAAGCGGTGTAAAGGTGCTTTCTGTGGTTTGGCTTTCTTCTCCCAAAAAATACTGTTCTCCTATAAATCCGTTGGCAGATTCTTTTTGTTTGGCTTCGATAAATCCCTTTTGGGAAGTATAGGCTAATAACATTTCATAATTGGTGGGTACTGTTCCGTGTTGGATTGCTCGATATTCTAAACCCATCAATGCTACGCCATTGTTGTGGTAATGCAGAAAGTCGGTGTAAAAAAGCAATTTATTTAAACCCGTTTTCCAAGGTTTTAGCTTATCTACCAAATAACAAATTACCTGCATGGTTTTCTGAATGGTAGGTTGTTTATAACCATTTGTCGAGGATAGTTTTTCAATATTTCCAAGCACGTATTCACTCAATAAATCATCAAAAGAAATCTGTTTTTCGGCTTGAATCAGTCCATCTACTCGCTTCAAAACTCTATCCAATTCCTTTTCTTGAAAAGCATCACTCAATAATATCAACTTTCTAAATTCTTCTGGGTCGTTGGCTAATTGAATCAATCGAGCATTGGATTGATTGGGCATTTCGCCACTTTCGTACTGACGATAAACATTAATCCCTAACCCTAAAACTTCCGACATCTTGGAAGCCGAAAGCTCATATTTTTCTCTAATGGCTTTTATTTGCTCAGGAAAAGGCAATTTATATTTTTCACGATACTGATTATACACCTGTAATAAGGTTAATTCGTCAGTTTCGGGCGTGGTGAATTCTTGTCCTAAATCTTCATAAAAATGATAAACCACTTCAAACTCTTCTTTACGAAAAGTTATTTTCTCTTTCCTCGACTGCACGTTTAGCGTTTTTTCACTAAAAGGACTCAATATTGGTTTCATCTTATTGTTTATTTTAATGGATAGTTAATGGGAAATTCTGCAATATGAAAGGAGATACAAATGGTACTACGGTTGGGCAAACCCATCGAAATTTTGATGTATAATTCATGGCCTTTAATGGATTTACCAAATACCCAAAGAGGACTACCCACAAAATTTGTATCTTCAATTGGACCTTCTGAGTAATTTTCAATGGCTAATTCTTCAATAATTTGTTTTTGTTTCGATACAGGTATTTCAAGGAGTGCTAATGTCTGAGCATTTTTGACTCTGTTATTCAAAAAAACAATATCCAGAATCATCATTTTGACTTTAAAGTCATCTAAAAAGCTTTGAACTATGTCTTTTGTCATCTAAGTGTAAGAGTTATATTGCAAACACAAATATACACTTTAAAGTTTGAATATATCAATTTAAAATAAAAATTAAAACTTTAAAGTTGAATACAATTAAACTTACTATTTTATTCAAACAACATTTTATGAAATTGGTTTATTGAGTATGCAAAAACAAATCCTACGCCTTATCCTCGGCGACCAACTCAATCACCAACATTCTTGGTATCAGCAAAAAGACCAAAATATCATTTATGTGATGATGGAAATTCGGCAAGAGACGGATTATGTAAATCACCATATTCAAAAAATCATTGCTTTTTTTACGGCTATGCGTGCCTTTGCAGAAGACTTACGAACGCAAGGTCATCAAGTAATTTATTTGACATTAGACGATGAAAAGAATACGCAATCACTCACTCAAAATCTTGATAATCTTATTCAAGAACTTAATATTGAAGCCTTTGAATATCAGCAACCTGATGAATATCGGTTGAGTGAGCAGTTGAAAGATTTTGCTAAAAAATCAGGTTGCGATACGGAGCATTTTATGATTTCACCGTCTGAGTTTTCGGAGTTTTTCAAAGGTAAAAAGACATTTTTGATGGAAAATTTCTACCGAATGATGCGGAAGAAATACGGTATTTTGATGGATGGTTCAGAACCTTTGACGGGACAATGGAATTATGATGCTGATAACCGCAAAAAACTACCAAATAATCACCGTCCTGTTGAGCCATTAACATTCGACAAAGACGTTTCTAAAATGTATGAATTAGTACAAAAACAAGAAATTAAAACCATTGGTAGAGTAAACCCTAAAGCGTTTATTTGGGCAACGACACGAGCAGAATCTTTAGCACTTTTAGATTTTTTTGTGGAGAATTGCCTTGAAAACTTCGGAACTTACGAAGATGCTATGCACCCCTCCTATTGGTCAATCTATCATTCTCGATTATCATTTTCAATGAATGTAAAATTGATTTCTCCTTTGGAAGTAATAGAAAAAGCCATAAAGTTTTGGGAGGAAAATCAGGATAAAATCAGTATTTCGCAAATTGAAGGTTTTGTTAGACAAATTATTGGTTGGCGTGAATATATGCGGGGCATTTATTGGGGAAAAATGCCTGATTATGAAACCCTTAATTATTTCAATCACGATAGAAAACTTCCCAATTGGTTTTGGAATGGACAAACAAAAATGAACTGTCTGAAACATTCTGTCGGACAAAGTTTAGACTTTGCGTATGCTCATCATATTCAAAGATTGATGGTGATTGGGAATTTTTCACTCTTAGCAGGTGTTAATCCCAACGAAGTGGACGAGTGGTATTTAGGCGTTTACATTGATGCCATTCAGTGGGTTGAAATTACCAATACAAGAGGCATGAGTCAGTATGCTGATGGTGGAATTGTTGGCTCTAAACCTTACGTGGCTTCGGCAAATTATATCGACAAAATGAGCCATTATTGCGGAACTTGTTTTTATGATAAATCTAAGAAAACTGGATTTAAAGCCTGTCCTTTTAATAGCCTTTACTGGGATTTTTACGACCGTCATGCAGACAAACTTTCCAAAAATCCAAGAATTGGCATGGCTTACGTAACTTGGAATAAAATGCAATCTTCGCAAAAAGCAGAAATACTGAAGCAAGCGGAAATATATTTGAATGATATTGAAAATCTGTAAGTTTCTTTAAATTTGTATGATAAGAAGGTTTTAGGTTTTAGAGATTAAGTTTTAGTTCATCTACCAACTGACCATGAACGATTTATAAAAAATACCAATCAAGTCCTGCCAACTAATTTTCTAACTTCTAAATCCTAATCACACATACAACAAATGATTGAAATAAAAGACATTCACAAAGCCTTTAACGGACGAGACATACTCATGGGAATTAATGGCACTTTTAAACCTGGGGATACATCTTTGATTATTGGAGGAAGTGGCACGGGAAAAAGTGTGTTGCTAAAGAGTATGATTGGGATTGTAAAACCCGAAAAAGGACAAATTCTCTACGATGGTCGGGATTTTCATAATTCTGATGAAGAAACTCGTAAAACGATTCGTCGTGAAATGGGCGTTTTGTTTCAAGGAGGAGCATTATTTGACTCGAAGACAGTATTGGAAAACGTAAAATTTCCTTTGGATATGCTTACGGATATGTCGGAAAAGGAGAAAATTGACCGTGCCGAATTTTGTTTAAAAAGAGTTGAATTGGATAATGCAGGAGGAAGAATGCCTTCAGAAATTTCGGGTGGAATGAAGAAAAGAGTTGGGATTGCCAGAGCCATCGTGATGAATCCGAAATACTTATTTTGCGATGAACCAAACTCTGGACTTGACCCGCTGACTTCCGTAAAAATTGATGATTTAATCAAAGAAATCACCGATGAATTTAATATCACCACCATTGTCATTACCCATGATATGAATTCGGTAATCGGTATTGGAGAGAAAATTATGTTTCTCTACAAAGGCAAAAAACTTTGGGAAGGCGACAGCAATAATATCAGAACGTCAACCGTTCCAGAACTCAACGAATTTATTTTTGCGAATAAATTATTGCAGGAAATGCGTGGGTAACTGATTAGCACGCAGATGACGCTGATGCTTCGCAACGCAGATTTCAATAGATTAAAAAATATTTTCATATTATATTTTCTATACATTGAATAAAAATCCTTTTAAATCTGCGTTGCGGAACATCAGCGTCATCTGCGTGCCATACATCACTACTTCAAAATCGCCTTCGCTTCTGCCAAAGTTGATTTATATTCAGCTAATTTACTTGCCTTTTTTGCGTATTCTTTCATTTTATCAAGTTCTCCTTCACGTTTCGCAATACGTGCGAGTCCCATATAAGCAAGGGCGTGATAATCTTTGGTGAAACGTTCATCAAATGGCAATTTAACACCTCTTAATAATAAAGTTTCGGCGGTTTTATCGTCCTTTTTATGTTTTTCGGCTACTAATCCTTTAAAAATTGTACCCGCACATTGAAACATTGCTCCTTTTTGTTTCAGAATTTTATCCGCAAAATCTTCCGAATCTTCATAACGACCAACGGCATACAGAAACTCTGCTCTTTGCATCTGATACAACAAATTATCAGGATATTTATCAATCAAAATATTGTTGTAAGTCAATGCTTTAGCAAAATTTGACTCGTATTTTGTATGAACATATCCAGCATAAAAAGTAGCTTCATTTTTTACGAAAATGGTCTTTTTAGTGGCTAAATCTAATTGTTGTAAACCCAATTTTTTATTTCCATCGGCAAACATCCAAATCACAGATTTTATGACAGGATGCGTTTCTGGATATTCAATTCGGTAATAATTATAAATGCCCGACGAATACAAAAATTCGGGTTGTTTATCTGTTAAAGCTAAACCTCTTTTCAAATGAGAATAGGCTTTTTTAGCTACGCCAACGGCTTTCATAAATTCTTGATTATCAGCATCAAAAGCGGCTAAATATCCTAAAGTTGCCAATTCAAAAAAACTCGCTTCAATGTCATCTTCATTTTTATCCAACATGGTTTCTGCAAGATTTCTACTTTGATTCAAATACGCCAAATACACTTTTTGCTGAGCAGGATAATCTTTCAAAGGGAAATATTGTAGTTCAGTTTGAATTGCCATTAAAGTATAAAACACAGGATGTTGCGGATATTTCGCTTTAATTCTGGCAAAAATCTCAGCCGATTCTTTGAAATCATAAGAGTACATTTTATCTAATCCTTGTGAAATTTGTTGACGAGTTACGGCGTCATTCAAAATTTGAGCCTTAGAAGTAGTTGGCAGTAGGCAGTAGGCACTAAGCACAAAAATGTAAAATGCAAATTGTTTAATTATGCTAAGTATCGATTCTGGAAACGAATATATTTTTTTCATATTGGATTTTAATTCGAGTTTAAAAGAGAGAATGTTTTAATGATAAAGTATCTTTGTTAATCGGATTTGAGTAGAATTCTTAAAAGTAGTAATTGTTACTTGAGAATTGCAAGCAATTTCAAACAAAACGCTAAGAAATGATAAGTTACGAACATTTTATATTAGATAACGGATTAAAGGTTTACGTTCACCAAGATAATTCTACGCCATTTGCGGCAGTCAATATTGTTTATAATGTGGGGTCGAGGGACGAAGAGGAACACAAAACGGGCTTTGCTCATTTATTTGAACACTTAATGTTTGGGGGTTCAAAAAATATTCCGTCTTACGATACGCCATTACAAAAAGTAGGCGGTGAGAATAACGCTTTTACTTCTCCGGATATTACAAATTACTATATTACTTTGCCAGCGGTAAATCTTGAAACCGCTTTTTGGTTAGAATCTGACCGAATGATGGCTCTTTCTTTCGACCAAAAGGTTTTAGATGTACAACAAAAAGTGGTGATTGAAGAGTTCAAGCAACGGTACTTAAATCAGCCTTATGGAGACGTTTGGTTGAAACTTCGTCCGCTTGCTTATAAAACACACCCTTACAAATGGGCGACCATTGGTAAAGAAATTTCGCATATTGAAAATGCCGTAATGGATGATGTGCGTGGATTTTTCTACAACCATTATTTACCGAATAATGCCAATTTAGTAGTGGCAGGAAATGTAACCGTTGAACAAGTAAAACAACTTTGTAAAAAATGGTTTGAGCCAATTCCTGCGGGAAATGTGGTGAAAAAAAACTTGCCAATCGAAGGAATACAAACGGCTTCAAGATTTTTGGAAACGGAAGCAGAAGTGCCTTTAGATGCCATTTACAAGGTTTATCACACACAAGGACGCCATGATAAGGGCTTCAATGCAACAGATTTGGTTAGTGATATTTTGGGACGAAGTAAGTCTTCAAGACTTTATAAATTGGTGATGGAAAACCAAATTTTCAACTCTGTAAACGCTTATGTGACGGCTTCGCTTGACCCCGGATTAATGGTAATTCAAGGCAATTTGAACCAAGGCGTAAGTATTGAGGAAGGCGATGCAGCCATTCAAGATGTTTTAGATGATTTCTTAAAAAATCCAGTTTCAGAAGAAGAATTAACCAAAGTGAAAAATCAGGCAGAATCAACCTTAGTTTTCTCGGAGGTAGAATTATTGAATCGTGCCATGAATTTGGCTTTTGCTGCCAATGCGGGAAATGTTGAATACGCCAATCAAGAATCAAGCAGAATTCAAGCAGTTACAACTGATGAAATTGCCCAATATGCTACAAAAACCTTAACAAAAGACAATTGCTCAACGATGTATTATCGTGCAAAAAAATAGAATTTCGATATAATTAGCTATCGGCAGTCAGCAATCACAATTTAACATTTGATAACTGACTGCCCAATAAAACAATTACTCATTTTCGCTAATCGCTTTTCGCTCTATAAAAATAAATGCTTGCAGAATTACATTTTCCAACTGAACCAATCCAACCCGAACAATTAGATGATTATTTAGAAAGAGGTTGGTTTAGAATGGGACAATCTATTTTCACTACTAACTTTCTGAAATTTAAGGGATTATTTTATAGTGCAATTTGGTTACGGGTTGATTTACGAACATTTATTCCTTCAAAAACACAGGAAAAAATCAGGAAGATGAACAGTAAATTCACAGTCAGAATTTACCCAACATCACCAGATTTAGCTACCAATCGGCTCACATTATTTGAGAAATATAAAAACTCCGTTCCTTTTGATACCGCCCCATCATTGAGCCATCTTTTATATGATAATGGCTTTAAAAATGTATATAATTCCTACGAAATTTGTGTTTTTGATACCGAAAAACTTATTGCTTGTGGTATTATCGACTTGGGGAAAGATAGTTCAGAAGGTATTGTTTGTTTCTATGACCCTGATTATAAAAAGCATAGTTTGGGCAAATATTTGATGCTTTTGAAAATGGAATTTTGCCAAAAGCAAGGCATGAAATTCTTTTATCCAGGCTATTTTGCCCCGCATTATCCGATGTTCAACTACAAATTAGATTTATCGAATGATGCTATGGAATATCTTGAATTGGGGAGTAACCTCTGGAAACCTATCAACCAATTTGATTTTTTTGAAACGCCATTGGCAGTGATGAATCGTAAATTAAGAGAATTATCAGACTGTTTGAAAAGACGGCGTTTTGAACATCAACTGCTTCATTATGAATACTTTGATGCAGAAATTGTCCCGACTTTAAAGGGCTTACAATTATTCGATTTCCCCGTTTTTCTTTTCTGTTTTGACGTTGGCACAAGCATTTCTAATCCGATTATTGTTTATGACATATTCAGTCAGCAATATCATTTAGTTATTTGCGACACTGCCTACAAACTTGATAATCAAGTATATAAAGAACATATTTACAATTCTCATTTGCTTCAAATGACACAACATCTATTCGCCAGTGAATCTGCGGAAGCAATGGCTTTGGTTGTGGCAAAATCTTTGGAGAAAGTTTAGGAAGTAGGGATTGGTTATTGGAAACTGGTTATTGGAAATCGGGAAATAGTTTCTATAACCACCTGACATTATAATTTATACGGAGATGAATTAAATTTATTTCCTCAAAAAGCAAATACTGGCTAATTTTGAAGCGTTATTAATTAGGGGTTAGGTTTTAGTAGTATTGAAACTCGTTATTACACAATTATTTATATTTTTTCATGAAAAACAAAATCATTCAAATTCTTCTCGTAGTCGGTGCAATAATTGGCTTGAATGTGTTGGCAAATCAGTTTTTCTTTAGAGTTGACCTCACGGAAGAAAAGCGTTTTACTATTAATGAAGCCACTAAAAATCTCCTACAAAACCTCGACGATGAAGTTTATGTGAAAGTTTATTTAACAGGAAAAAGTATTCCGTCGGGTTTTAAACGCTTAGAAAATGCCGTTCGTGAAACTTTGGACGAATTTCAGATTTATGGTGGCACAAACATCAAATATGCCTTCATCGACTTGAATTCTGAATACAAGAACGAAAAAACTCGTAATGAAAAAATCGTAGAATTAGCTCAAAAAGGTATTCCTCCTACCAACGTTATGGCAAATGAAGATGGCAAAAAAACGCAAAGTTTGGTCGTTCCGGGAGCTGTAATTACGTATCAAGATAAAGAAATTGCTACACTTTTACTGAAAGGGAACAAAATGGCATCTCCACAAGAAGTTCTCAATCAGTCGTATGAAGGCGTAGAATATCAATTAGCTTCGGCAATCAAAACACTTACGGCAAGTCAAAAAAAGAAGATTGGTATTTTTGTCAATTACTCAAAATTACCAGCCGTTAATCAGTTAGATTTGATTGGAGCATTGAAGAAAAACTATCAATTATATCCCGTTGATTTACGTCAATCTCCTACACTTGATGGTTTAGACGGCATTTTGGTCATGAAGCCCGACCAGCCTTTCAACGATGATGATAAATATAAAATTGACCAATTTATTATCAACGGAGGTAAGGCTCTTTTCTTCATGGATGCCGTAAAAGTTGATTCAGTAGCCAGAGAAGGAAGTGTAGCTCAGGTGCAAAGTGTTGGCTTGGAAGATTTGTTGTTTAAATACGGAGTTCGTCTCAATCCGAATCTTATTAAAGATGCTCAAATGTGTGCCGCTATTCCATTAGATGTGGGTAATTTTGGCAATAAAGCCAATATTCAGCTTGTTCCTTGGCAATATTTTCCTTTAATAAATACCTTCGGAAAATCACCAATTGTCAAGAATTTAGATGCCGTTTACACAAAAAATGTTGGGTCTTTAGATACTGTTAGGGCAAACGGAATTACGAAAACGCCTTTATTGATGACGTCTCAATACACGCAATTATTGAAAGCTCCAGCCATCATGAGTTATAATTTTGCCAATAAAGCCCTCGATGCAAGTCAATACAAAGCGGGTGTGCAAACGGTGGGATTATTGTTAGAAGGAAATTTTGAGTCGTTATTTAAGAACAGAATTTTACCGAATGACCCACGTTCAGCGACATTTAAACCAAGTGGGAAAGCGTCAAAAATTATTGTGTGTTCAGATGGCGATATTCCTGTAAATGATTTTGACCGTAAGCAAAATACGCCTTTGCCTTTAGGTTTTGATAAATATTCGGGAAATACCTTTGCCAATAAAGATTTTGTGCTGAATGCCGTTGATTATCTTTTAGATGATAATGGTGTTATTACGGCTCGGAATAAGGAAATTACACTTCGTCCCTTAGACAAAGTAGCATTGCAAGACGACCGTGAATATTGGCAAGCAATCAACCTTATTTTACCAATCGTAGTGTTGGTTTTAGCAGGATTACTGAAGAGTTTTCTTCGTAAAAAGAAATATGCTTGATTGTAGGTTTTAGGGGTTGGGAATTAGGTTTTAGGAAAATAGTTAGACATATAAACTAAAACCTAACAACTAATCCCTAAAACCTCATAACTAAATCACTCACTTTCAATTTCTTCTAAAAGCCAGAGAAGTTGGTCAACGTCAATATTGCCATCTATCTGTAAATCAGCTCTTTCATAAAATTGAAGGCGATATTCAAATCTTGCCGTCAATTCCTTTAAAAGTTCATCATCCGTTTTTCTTTTATCAATCAATGGGCGATTATTGGCATCTGTTTTATGGATTCTCTTCAATAAATCTTCAGGAGGAACATTCAAAAAGATACTCGTTCCGTTAGTTTTGATGTATTCCATATTGTCAAAAAAACACGGAACACCACCACCCGTAGCAATTACGAATTTTTGATTAGGAGCAATTCCCTTCAAGACTTTGCTTTCTACCTGACGAAAATAATCTTCACCTTTAAATTTGAAAATGTCAAAAACAGATGATAATTCTTGATTAGTAATTAAATCATCCATGTCAATAAACTGAAAATTAAGGCGTTTGGCAAGCTGTCGCCCCAGCGTACTTTTGCCCGATGAGGGCATTCCAATTAGGAAAATATTTTTCATACCAAGAGGTTTTGGGTATCAGGAATTAGGTTTTAGTTTTTGCAGAGAACCGATTAAACCATTAATGATTCTTCCCTCCTCATTACACATTTCAATTAATTCATTTTGTGTTTCTTCTGAAATATAATTTAGTCCAAATGATAAATAAATCATTGATTTAACTTCGTTACAAGAAGCATGGGCAATGTAAAGAAATCTAATGTACTCCAACAAACTATTCCTACCGAACCCTTCTGCGATATTATTAGAAACTGATACCGATGCTCGCTGAATTTGGTCTTTAAAACCCCAATCCCTAAGCGGAGCATAGGTTTTATATATTTGCAAAGCTAAAGTTTGAGCCTTTTGCCATGCAATTAAGTCTTCAAATTTTTGAATTTTCATATAGAACTGAAATTTTATAAATACGTAGAAAACTGGCACTATGGTTCAGTCCTTGTATGTTAGGATAAGCTATTTCACTAAGACATTTCAATGCTTATTCTAACACCCAATACCTAACTTCTAAAACCTACTAAGTACCTCCTCTTTATCAGGCGTTTCGGCGTGAGCCCATTTGCCTTTTACGATACCGTCTTTTAATAACCAAATCGTTGGATTGGCTCTACCGATAGTTTTCAAAACCTTTGTATCTGAACTAAAAGCAGGAATTGCCAATTGATGTTCATGGCGGAAATTATTGATTTCTTCCTCTGGTGAACCTGTCAAAATCCAAACTTTTACGTCTGTTCCTTCTAAACTTTTCGCCAACGATTTAATTTTATCCATATCATCTGTACTTGCTTTGGCAACCACAGGAATAACAACCATTAATTTTTTACCAACAAAACTTTCTGCTTTATAATCCGTCGAATCGCCATCTTTCCAAATATTATAATCCGTAATTTTTGCCTTCGCTTCATCCTGATTCAAGGTAATCATTTCCTTAAATTTGTAAGTTGTATCCGTTGGCATTTCATTCAATTCTAATGTTTTACCATCTTTTTCGTAGATATACTTAAATCTCAAAGGTTCAGACGGCTTCATGTTTTTAGGAATATCTTGCCCAACAGCGTAAGGAAGTCCATCATAAGGCGGAAGGAATTTTACGGCGTAAATTCCTAAGAAAAGGCAGAAAATGATTGACATTCCGACCCACATTCCTGTTTTTTTATCAGCAAAAATATTGCGTTGCCAAAGAATAATTAAGATAAAAAACATCAAAACCATATCTTTCCAAAACGAAGTCCAAGGCTTTAATTTAATCGTTTCACCGAAACACCCACAGTCTGTAACTTTATTGAAATAGGCTGAATAGAACGTCAAGAAACCGAAGAAAATAACGGTAGCTAATAATATCCAAGAAGCCGATTTGAGTTTATATTGTACCAAAAGACAAACGCCCAAAACCAATTCTAAAGCACATAAAAAGATAGAAACATACAAAGCGTAAGGCACCCAAAAATGCCAAAAACCAGCCATAGCAGGGAAATCAGTGGCAAATACATCAAAGTATTCTTCTAATTTAATTTCTGTTCCGACGGGGTCATTGAGCTTGATAAGTCCCGAAAAAATAAAAATTACACCAACGAAAATTCTGGAAAAATGAGCAATAAATTTCATGTTTGTTAAACCCGATGATTCCGCATCGGAGGGGATAGTTTTATAAATTCTACTAAATTAGTGCTAAAAAGTTGAGCTTGCTGTTAATGAAAAGTTAAAGTAACACAGACTTTAGTCTGTATAAATAATAAAGGACAGCCTAAAATCTGTGTTACTTTAACTTCTTCATACAGACTAAAGTCTGTGTTACAATTTCATCTTAATCATACAAAAAACGGCATAATTCATCATATCTTGATAATTCGCTTCAATGCCTTCCGAAACAATGGTAACTCCCTGATTATCTTCAATTTGTTTTGTTCTAAAAATCTTCATCAAGATTAAATCCGTCATTGAACTGATTCGCATATCACGCCAAGCTTCGTCATAATCGTGATTTTTATTTTTTTGCAAATCAAGCGTTTCCTCTACTTGTTCATCGTATAAATCACTCAATTCTTGTTCCGAAAACTCCATTTTATTAGAACCTTCTAACTTTTTCTGAATCAAAGCAATTACACAATAATTGATAATGCCGATAAACTCGCCTTCAATACCATCTTCAATTTTTTGAACACCTTTTTCTTGAATTGAACGAATGCGTTGAGCCTTAATAAATATTTGGTCGGTAAGACTTGGTAAGCGTAAAATCCGCCAAGAAGTACCATAATCTTTGTTTTTCTTTTGAAATAATGCTTTACAAATAGAAATAATTTGTCTGTATTCTGTTTCTGTTTGGGTCATGATTTTAGGTAGTAGATATGAGGTATGAGGTATGAGGTGATGAAAATGAACTGAAACAGCTACCCCATACCTTATACCTCATACCTCATACCTAATTAAGCAAGTACAAAGCTACTCAAGGTTTTATAAACATCATTGATATTTTCACCCTTGCGGAAGTCTTTTTGAATAGGAGTTTCTGAGCCTTTTACCCAAATCAAGATTTCGGCATCGAGGTCGAGCAGGCTTGCCGAGCGTTTTGAGAAATAATTAACTGACTTATAAGGAATTGTCATAAAGTCAGTTTTTGAACCCGTAACTCCTTGTTTATCAACCAATATCAAGCGTTTATTCGTAAACACAAACATATCACGGATAAGTTTGAAAGACTTTACGATTGTTTCGCCTTCAATCAAGATTGGCTCAAATTCATGTAAAATTTTATCTGGCGAAACTTCCGAAGAATTTCCCATTAATGCGTTTAAAAGTCCCATGAGGTTATTTGATAAATTTTGTAAGAATTAAATTTGGAGATATAGTAGGACGTCTAAAGTAATACTTCGTTTGGGTCTCTACTGGTATGATAAATATTCAGAATGTCAATTTTTTCATCTGTTACTTCATAAACAATACAATAATCATTTTAAAAACAGCTCTTCTTATATTTGAATTTTCAGGAAAACGGCTTTCATATTTCATAAAAGCGAATGGATTATTAACGATTATATCAGAGATAAAACCAATAACGTCACTGGGAAATTTTCGAGCTTTTTTTGAACCAATGTACTGACTCAAATAGGCTTCAATTTCTAATAAACTATCTAAAAATCTTTCACGTAAGATTAATTCACGGGTCATAGATTCAAATACTTTTTGGCTTGTTCAAGTGAGTAAGCGGGTGTTTTTCGTGCTTCATTGAGCATATCTTCATATTCCATTTCTTCCATTTTTTTACCAGAGAATGAATATGATTTTTTATTGGTAAAAATCAGTAAATGTCTTTGTTCAAATGCTCTCAGAACATCCAAAATTAGACTTTCGTCATCAAGAATATTAATTTCTAATGTTGTCATAATGCTGATTTTTTATGAAAATTACTCGAAAATGTCCTTAGAAGCAAGTCGTTTAGGTGTTTTTAATAGTTAATTCAAAAACAGGATAAAACACTTTTTATTTTCTTGAAATGATTAGCTTTGTGAGATGGATACTTCTGCCTTGAAACGGCACCCTCAGAAGACAAAAGTAAATTATAGAAAATATAACTTTCATTCATGAAAAATATATCCCCATTTAAAGGTGTAATTTATATATTCGTAGTTCTCTATTTTGTACTAATATTACTTAAAATGTACTGTTGGTGGACTGGAACTACTTTTCCAATCACATTGAGTAACAATTCATTATTGAAAATTTATGATAAAGTTTCATACTTGCCATTCATTACCTGTTCATTAGTTTTGATTTACAGTATCTCCAATAAAAAACAAACATTATTTAAAATATCTATTTTTATATTTTTGATTATTTCAAATTCCATTCTCTACATGAACGGAGATTTTACAAATCAATGGTATGACCTTGACTCATTTTCGGTAAAAGATAAAGGTTTATTCGTCAGACAAATCTATGACTCTGACCTTGAAAATAGACAACCTCGAATCCAAAGTTTTCGTATTGTCCAAAAAGACAATTTTCTTTATTTATTCAGTATTGTAAAAAATGCTGATACAACATCCAATCCACATATAAATCAAATATGGATGGATAATCCTTTGAAATAAAAATTTATCGTTTCCTCTCAAATAATGCTAATCAACCTAAAACAAAACCT
Organism: Arcicella aurantiaca; assembly: GCF_003148625.1. GTDB lineage: Bacteria > Bacteroidota > Bacteroidia > Cytophagales > Spirosomataceae > Arcicella > Arcicella aurantiaca. The sequence continues at coordinate 193,221 of NZ_QGGO01000004.1, forward strand.
CCTCGACCTCTCACAACCCCACATCATGGGGATTTTAAATATTACCCCCGATTCTTTTTTTGAAGGCAATCGCTTTACTGATTTGTCGAAGGTATTGGACAGAGCCGAAAAAATGCTTTCGGAAGGAGCTACTTTCTTGGATATTGGTGGACATTCTACTCGCCCCGGAGCAAGTCCTGTGAGTGAAGAAGAGGAGTTAAACCGAGTATTGCCTGTTATTGAGGCAATTATGCAGAAATTCCCAGAAGCATTGATTTCAATTGATACTTTTCGTTCAAATGTCGCTCAAAAATGCGTAGAAGCGGGTGCGGTGATAATTAATGATGTTTCGGGTGGAATTTTAGATGATAAAATGTTTGAAACAGTGGCTCGTTTGGGCGTTCCTTACGTGTTGATGCACATGAGAGGAACGATTGAAACGATGACACAAATGACTGATTATGACGATTTGGTAAATGATGTTTTGGACGACTTACAAAAGAAAGTTTACCAATTACGCCAATTAGGACAAAAAGATATTATCATTGATTTGGGCTTTGGTTTTGCCAAAACAGCCGACCAAAATTATGTTTTATTGAAACATTTAGAAGATTTTAGATTATTGGATTGCCCAATGTTGGTAGGTGTTTCCAGAAAATCTATGATTTGGCGAAAATTAAATATTTCACCGAATGATTCTTTGAACGGCTCAACCGTTTTGAATACCGTTGCTTTGATGAAAGGAGCAAATATTTTGCGGGTTCACGATGTGAAAGAGGCAATGGAAGCGATTAAATTAATTTCGTTTTTGGGGTAAAATATTCCACTTTGGAACTTCCCGAAAGTTAAAAAACTTTCGGGAAGTTGAACCATTTACCTTACGTCGTTATCAGTAACTGAGCCAATAAATAATCTGCAATCAAAACGGCAATGCAACTATTAGTTACGGCTGCTGTACTTGCTTTTCCAACTTCTAAAGCTCCTCCGCTCGTAAAATATCCTTGATAGGCTGAAATTGACACAATCAAGAAGGCAAAAACAACCGCTTTAATCAGAGCAAAAGGCACGTTAAAAGCTTTAAATTCAAACTGAATCCCTTGTATATATTCTTGTGGAGAAATTGCTCCTGTCATCCAACCTGCTAAATATCCCCCCCAAATAGAAAGAAATGCGGCTAAAGTTACCAACATCGGAAATACTAAAATTGCCGCTACTATTTTGGGTAAAACTAAATACGAAGTCGAATTAATTCCCATCACTTCCAAAGCATCTATTTGTTCCGTAATTCGCATCGTTCCTAATTCTCCCGCAATATTTGACCCTACTTTTCCTGCCAAAACAATACCTGTAATGGTCGGAGCAAATTCTAAAATAGTAGAATCTCTAACGATAAGACTGATGATATAATGGGGTACAAATGGGTTATCTAAGTTTGCAGCGGTTTGCACGCACGTAACGGCTCCCAAGAAAAACGAAACGATTGCCACAATCAATAATGAACCAATACCTATCTGTACGGCTTCATCGAATACTAACGCAAAATAAACTCTAAACTTTTCTCTATTGGTGAAGAGTTTTCCCAGAAAAATTAAATATTTACCTAATCTTGACATCTTTTTAGTTTTAGAAGTTGATACTGTAACACAGACTTTAGTCTGTTTACAATGACAGACTAAAGTCTGTGTTACTTTTTATCTTTAACTTTACAGTTCAATAAAAGCAAAGATAATGAACAAAACGATAGTTGTAACAGGTGGTACAAAAGGTATTGGCAGAGCCATTGTAGAAAAATTTGCCAAAGAAGGTTTTACAGTATTAACTTGTGCAAGAAGTGAAGATGATAATTTCCCAGAAAATGTACATTTTTTCAAAGCAGATTTATCGAAGAAAAATGAAGTTTTAGCTTTTGCTGATTTTGTCAAACAGACTGTTAATCAAGTAGATATATTAGTCAACAATACAGGTTTTTTCTTACCCGGTGAAATTAACAATGAAGCTGAAGGCACGCTCGAAGCCATGATTGAGACAAATTTGTACAGTGCTTATTATCTCACAAGAGCCTTAGTTGGTGACATGATTGCTAAAAAAGAAGGACATATTTTTAACATTTGTTCAACGGCGAGTATTACGGCTTATACCAACGGAGGTTCTTATTGTATTTCAAAATTTGCGTTATTGGGCATGAGCAAGGTTTTGCGTGAAGAATTAAAACCGCATCATGTACGAGTTACGAGTATTTTACCGGGGGCAACATTGACAGATTCGTGGGCGGGCGTTGAGTTACCAGCAGAACGTTTTATTGCTTCTGATGATATTGCTCAGGTTGTTTGGACGGCTCACTGTTTACCCAATACAACCGTTTTAGAAGAAATTTTAATTCGTCCGCAATTAGGAGATTTATAAAAAGCAGAACGGATTTTCCAATCCGTTCCACTTCTAAAAAGCAAAACCCAATTCTAAGCCAAAACTTGGAGCTTGTAATTGCGTCGAGATTTTCTCTAATTTATTGACAAATCGTGGTTTTAATGTTTGTATTCCCAATTGTTCAAGAGACGAAAAATCTGTTGGAGCTAAATCGTATTCACGTTTTACCAAAAACCAATATGCCACTTTAGCCTTGATAAAAATCGTTTCATTATTGTTCAACCAAAACGTTTTTTCAATGGTTGGACCAGCCAAAATGGTATTCATTACAGCTTCAATTTGCTTATTTTCATAGGCATTTTTCGCTTCAGTAGAATAGTCAGCCAATAAAGCAATATTCACGGCTTCTTCGGGCAAAATGCCTTCTACCATCTTCTTAGGAGTATCAGTTATTGTTCCGTTAAAAGTTTGGGCGGTTGCTCCTACTGAGATATTTCTGCCAAGATTAAACTTTAATTCTCCCCCGTATTGAAATTTAGGCTCAGCCATAACTTTTATATAACTTAATTCATCTCTGTATGAGCTTTGAATACTTCTCAAAAATTCAATAACAAAATTCTGGTATTTTTTGGGTGTAAAACCCGCAAATACACCAATTTGCAACCTTTTATATTGAAACTCGTATCCTGCCTGAACCCTCAATGGAAACGATGAACCAACATAAATTTGATGCCTAATATCAGAATCTTCTGTGTAAACGGTTAAATGCTTTTGCTGGGTATAGGCCGAAAAGGAGAAAAAAGCAAGTATGATAAAGAGGATTTTTTTCATGTTATTTGTTGTCGAGAACAATAGAGTCAATACGCAAAGGTAAGGTTTATGGATAAAAAATGATTGCCGTATTATAATTTTTGTTTTATTGATATTCGTTCGTTTTTGTTTCAATTGTCTATTGTTTTGAATTGTGTGATTTTATATAGTTTTTAAAATTTAGATTTAACGTCAAAGGTTTTTTACTTTATTTTCTATAATATATAATTATTTCAATATTATTAAAAATTAATTACTTGATAATTAAGTTAGTATGAAAATATTTTTTGAATATTTGCATTATAATGTAATAAAATCGAATTAATTTAATAACAAAATATTAATCTTAAAACTCATTACAATTATGGCAATCAGCAAAACTTATTCAAAAAGCAAACCTGTATGTAAAGTTACTTTTGCAGTTTCGGCAGATACAGTAAATGGAGCAAAATCAGTAAGCTTAGTAGGAGATTTTAACGAATGGAATCCAACGGCTTTGAAAAAACAAAAAGATGGTACTTTTAAAGCATCAGTAGAATTAGAAAAAGGTAGAGAATTTGCTTTCCGTTATTTGGTTGATAACGATAACTGGATTAATGACGAAGCAGCTGATAAATACGTTCCAAGTGGCGTTTCTGCTGACGAAAATTCAGTAGTTGTTCTTTAAGACGAAAAAAAATGGAGAAAGGTTGTATTAACACCTTTCTCCATTTTCTTTTACCTCCTTCCCCACATCACACTTTCACAATTACTTTCTTCTCGTACATTGCCCACAAAATTCCGAGCCAAATAATAACGACCGTCAAAGCACCTGCGGCAGAAGCATTATAAGGATTTTCAAATATGGGAGCAATTAAGGTTTTATACATCCATCTCTCCGAATTAATTTCTTCGCCATTGACTGTTGTAATATTTATCATTCTCATAATTCTTGGAATTAATCCCGAGAGAAAGAAAACCGTAATGGCATTTACCCCATACACCACAAAAGGTTTTGTCCATTTTTGATAGCCTTTTACGTCAATAAGCCAATAAAAACTGGCTAAGAAACAAAGAGCTAAGCCAGAAGTCCAAAGAACATACGAACTTGTCCATAAAGCTTTGTTTATTGGAAAACCCGCAGCGTCCCAAATCCAACCTAAAAGCATAAACACACAACCGAACAAATATAAATTCGTCAATTTTTCTCCAACTTCTTTGTCTTTTCTCTGTAACCAAGTACCTGTCAATACGCCCGAAAGTCCTGTTGCAACGGCTGGTAAGGTGCTTAATAAACCTTCTGGGTCCCAAGTTTTTCCATTTTTATAAAGGTGAGGGATTCCCATAATTAATCTATCTAAATATGCTCCCAAATTATATTCTGGTTGTAGATTAGCAACGCCATAATCAGGAACAGGGACGAAAGTCATCAATATCCAATAGACAATCAGAATAACAACGAAGGTAATTTGTTGCGTTTTATTTTTAGTCGTTAAATAGATTAATGAACAAATAAAAAATACGATTGCAATGCGTTGAAGCACTCCCGGAATACGTACTACGGAAAAGTCAAATTTGGGGAAAAGAGAAAGGAATAAACCCAATCCAAATAGTTTTAAAGAGCGAATAATAAGTTTGGAGACAGTCTCTTTATCGGCAGTTTTTCCTTGAAAAGCATAAGAAATAGAAACGCCAACGATGAAGAGAAAGAAAGGAAAAACTAAGTCGGTAGGTGTACAACCATTCCATTCTGCGTGTTCGAGCGGAAGATAAATATGTCCCCAATCTCCTGCATTGTTTACCAAAATCATCAAAGCGACCGTCATGCCCCGAAAGACATCAAGTGAAAGTAAGCGTTTGTTCATAGTTGATTCGTTATTTTACGAACATGAATTTCGTGTTTCAACGAATTTACCTTTTTTTCGAGTTGATACAAACAAAACGACCTCCAAAAATTTGGAGGTCGTAGAAATGGGCAAGGTTATAATTATCTTAAAAGAATATTCCGAAACTTACTAAACCTTTTACGTAGCTATTATCAATTTTGGCAGAAGCATAATCTCCAGAACTTGACAAAGAATAAGGCGTAAATGATTGCTGAGTTGTTCCGTACATACCCGTAACGTCGATATAAAACTCATTTGTTCTATAACCAAGTCCTGCTGAATAGATTTTCTGAGAACGGTCAATAGTATTTCCACTGTCAAAGTTGGTACTGTACGGTGTTGGCATATAATTGAAACCACCTCTCAAGCTAACATTTCCTACACGATATTCCCCTCCTATTTTTACATTCAAAACGTTATTATAAAACAGTTTTATATTAGCTGCCGAATTTTCTAAATCTCCAATAATCTCTGAGTCTGGATTTGTTGTGCTAACGTTCATTCCTTTATAAGCTACATATTCAATATCAGCCGAAACAAAGCCTTTTTTCTTGAAAAATAAAGCAACACCCCCGTTGGCTTTAAATGGAGTACGGAGTTGGTAATTATCTTCATAAGTTACCGTTGAAAGTCTCGGAATACTCGTGATATAATAAACGTTATTTCTTTGAGCAACTTTATATCCAATGCCTATCAATCTGTTCAAAATATTACGGTCAGGATTTGTTCCTAAATCAATTCCTTTTGTTTCATCTACATTAATAACTTTTGCCGAAGAACTTGTTTCATCGACATCGTACCAAGTTGGCGTAACCACAGACAATCCAAAGCGAATCATATCATTAGGTTTGTAGATAGTTCCAACGGTCAAATTAATTCCTGTTCCGCTTGATGTAAGTAAACGAGAATCTGTAAAACCTTTGATTTCTTGATATGATTGGAAATTTTCGGTAAAATTCTTTACTGTTTCATAATGATAACTTGGAATCCCTAAGCTACCTCCAATATAAAATTTCTCATTGGCAGTACCTCCATAAGCAAGCGTCCATTGGCTTACACGTCCAGTAGATTGGAAATTAAAACTCTGATTTACTTTTGCGTTGGGTTCTGCACCAATAAATGGATTTGTAGTATTGTTAGTAGCCGTTACCAAATATCCCCAATAATTCATGCTTGATGTTCCTCCAAAATTATTGGGGGCATTGTTATTCAAAGCATATAACAAATCTGATTGCGTAAGTGGATTGGGGTTATAAACTTGGTCATACGTAATTTGTCTATTCAAAGACTCTGCATAACTATCTGTAATAGAACTTGAAGCTCCATTTCCTGCAAAACTTACATTATTATACAAGGTACTTTGACGTGAGAAAGAAATAGAAAAAGCTCCTCTCCAGCCTTCACGAAATTGAGGTTCTGCTCCTCCAAAAACAACTCCAATATTGGCAATATTAAAATTATTTACATTCGAGTTTGTAGTTCGCCCCGGTTCAACAGCATAAATAGAACTATTGCTTGCACTTTGATACCCTGGTGTAAAACTAAATTCTGAACGTGTATAAAAACCCAATCCTGCGGGATTACCCGCTGCCGAACTTACATCTGCCCCTAAAGCAGAATGACTACCTCCAATTGCTTGAAAACGAGCTGTTCCCGTAGGAGCTGTTTGCGAAAACATTTTTGCTAAGGCTTCATAACTATTATCTTGTGCAACAACCTGAAGCGAAGCAAATGTTAGTATAAATGCAAAAAAGCCAAATGAAATTTTCATGTATTTAACGGATTATGAATTTGTGGAAGGATAAGAGTTTTATACAAAGATGACACCTAAATATTTATATTCCCCTACCTTTAAACGAAATATACCCCTCAATTTGCTATTTTGAGGGGTATATTTTATGTTAATGTTTTGTTAATATTAACGTGGACCTCTTGAACCACCGCCTCCGCCACCAGACGAACCCGATGAGCCTCCGCTTGAACTACCACTACTTGATGAACCTCCCCATGATGAACTTGGCGTAGTAGTTGTACTACGATTTGCCCCCCAAGAAGAGTTACTATTTGAGGTATTTGAATTATTATTAGACCAGTTCCAAGAGCTATTAGAACGAGTGTTTGCATTCGATGAATTACCACCAGAAGTAGTACTGCTTGAATAACCATTGTCACGTCTTGGACGAGAATAATAGTCATTGTTACCATTACTACTTGTATTGCCAGTAGTATAACCTGCGTCATTTCTGTTGCCACGTGGAGAAGTATTTCCACCACGATTACCACTATAGTCACCATTATAAGCCGATGACGAATAAGTATCTCTCTGACGTGGAGTACGTGGAACAGGGTTACTATAATTTCCATTAGCACCCGTTACATTTGAGCCATAGTTGTACACATACGTATTTCCATAACCTCTGTAACCATATCCCCAAGGGTCATAATAGCTGCTATATCCATAAGGACTGTATCCGTAGCCAAAAGGATTGTAAGCATAAGAACCCCATAATGAGAAGCCACTGCTATATCCCCACGGTCTATATCCCGAATATCCCCAAGTATCGTACATTCCACTTCCGAAAGGATTGTAAGGATTATAAGCACCGTATGAATTCCAAGGATTATTATAATATCCTCCAAAGCCCATACCGAATGAAATACCGGGGTTTCCATACCAATTATTAAAACCGTAATTATTGAAAGGGGAATTATACCCATTATTATAATTACCATAACCATTAGCATAAGGTACTTGATTTTGATAGTATCCACGAGAATTTATCCAATTCTGAGAATAATATTCATCTGTACCTTGAGCATTCTGATTCGTATTATTTTGCTCTCTATATTCTGGATTACGGTTAAGATATTCCTCCTCCTGAGCTTGATAATAACGTTCACGACTGGTTAAGGTAGCAGGACGTGTTTCATTGGCAGAAGCATACATATCATCGTACACCTCAGAGGTCGAAGACTTTGCTACTTGCTTTGAGGAACTACATCCCCAAACAACACTCATCAATGCTGCGACTGAAAAGAGTTTGATGGATTGTGCAATGTTCATGATTTTAGGTATTTTATTTTGGGAAATTATTCAATTTAATAATTTGAAAGAACGGTTAATTGATAAATTTTCAAATTAACACACTTTCAAATGGATAATTTCGTGTCAAACTTACTACAAAAACTTATCTTTGCAAGATATTTAACACAGCATTAACAAAATTATTTACTTTTTAGTTTTTAGGTGTTAGTTTTTGGGAATTAGTAATTTGATAGTCAAATATTTACCCTCAAAAATAAGGATAGAAATGGCAATTATTTTAGTCTAAAAACTTGAACGTTTTAATGTTTTTGAAACTATACATTAAAGACAATCAAATCATTATTTACCCCTATTTTACTTAACGAAAGTATCAAACAAAAATATATTATTACCAAGAAAGGGATTAGAATTTGATTAAAGTGGTACAAATGGAACGCAGATTACACAGATACCTGCGATAACGCAGATTTTCGCAGGTACCTTTTTACTCTTGCAATACACTAAATACCAGCCAAGGGAGAAAGCAATAGTAGGTGGAATATCTGTGTAAATCTGCGTTGCGAAGCATCTGCGTGCCATTTCTCCCTCATTTACAATTAACAAAAAACAAAAATGAGCAAAAGCCTACCAAAACGTAGCGAAAATTATTCTGAGTGGTATAACGAACTCGTGAAACGTGCTGATTTAGCAGAAAATTCCGCCGTGCGTGGTTGCATGGTTATTAAGCCTTATGGTTATTCTATCTGGGAAAAAATGCAACGTGCTTTAGACGATATGTTTAAAGAAACTGGGCATACAAATGCTTATTTTCCCCTTTTTGTACCTAAAAGTTTATTTGAAGCAGAGGAGAAAAACGCTGAAGGTTTCGCCAAAGAATGTGCCGTAGTAACACACTATCGCCTTAAAAATGACCCAAATAAACCGGGTAAATTAATTGTTGACCCAGAAGCAAAATTGGAAGAAGAATTGGTAGTTCGTCCAACGTCTGAAGCTATCATTTGGAATACTTACAGAAACTGGATTCAATCATACCGTGATTTACCTTTACTAATCAACCAATGGGCAAACGTTGTACGTTGGGAAATGCGTACTCGTTTATTCTTGCGTACCGCTGAATTCCTTTGGCAAGAAGGACACACCGCACACGCCACTCGTGAAGAAGCCATTTTTGAAACAGAACAAATGTTGGAAGTTTATGCCACTTTTGCAGAACAATTTATGGCTGTACCTGTTTTGAGAGGGAAGAAAACAGCAAATGAACGTTTTGCAGGAGCTGACGAAACTTATTGTATTGAGGCAATGATGCAAGATGGGCGTGCTTTACAAGCGGGAACTTCTCACTTTTTGGGACAAAATTTTGCCAAAGCATTTGATGTAAAATTTGTATCGAAAGAAAACAAACAAGAACACGTTTGGGGAACATCTTGGGGCGTTTCTACTCGCTTGATGGGTGCATTAATCATGGCTCACTCAGACGATGAAGGTTTAGTTTTACCGCCAAAGTTAGCGCCAATTCAAGTGGTAATTGTGCCTATTTTCAAAGGTGAAGAACAATTAGCCCAAATTTCCGAAGCGGTTGCTCCTATCGTGAAAGCATTAAAACAAAGAGGAGTTTCTGTGAAATTTGATAATTCAGATAAACAATCTCCAGGGTTTAAATTTGCAGAATACGAATTGAAAGGCGTACCTGTTCGTTTGGCAATCGGAGCAAGAGATTTGGCAAACGGAACAGTAGAAATTGCTCGTAGAGATACTAAAGTAAAAGCAACTTATGCGATTGATTCGGTAGTAGAAACGGTGACTAATTTATTAGAAGATATTCAAGCGAATATTTATCAAAGAGCGTTGGATTTCAGAGCAAATCACCTTTTCAAAGTGGATACTTGGGACGAGTTTTTGAAAATTATCGAAAGCGACGAATTAGGCTTTATTTCTGCTCACTGGGACGGTTCGCCAGAAACAGAGGAGAAAATCAAAGAATTAACCAAAGCCACAATCCGTTGTATTACATTGGATGCAGAAGAAGAAGAAGGCAAATGCGTATTGACAGGAAATCCTTCAAGCCGTAGAGTGATTTTTGCTAAGGCTTATTAAGAGAATGGCGATACAATCGCAAAACCATGTCCGCCCCGATTGAAATAAATCGGGGCGGGCGTGGTAAATACTAAAGTCGTCCTAATTGAATATAAATCAGGACGACTTTTAATTACACAAATAATAAACCCATAGGTTGATTATTATGAAAATAGTTCATACTTTTATTACAGGTTTATACTCCTTTAAATACGACGAGCAGGAAACAAATGAATTAGAGCGTTTGTTTGATGACTGGAACGATTTTGAATTTTTAGAAGAATTTTTCGATAATCATAAAAATGATTTAAAATATTTTGGATTGACCGTTGAATCTGCCATTGAAGAAACGATTAACGAAGCAAACCTTTTAGACAAGCTTTTACTGGATATTGCCGAAAGTAATTTTCAAACACTTGATGCTATTTTTAAACCATTGAATAATTTAGAATTTAGAGCTGTCATTTTATCAAAGCAAAAGGCAAGACGAAGATGGTTGAGGTTATATGCAATAAAAATTGAGCCTAATTACTACGTTATTACAGGAGGTGCTATCAAGTTGACACATACGATGCAAGAAAGAGAACACACTAAAAATGAATTACTAAAATTAGAGAAATGCAGACAATACTTACAATCAGAAGGTATTTTTGATTTAGATTCATTCAACGAATTAGATATTTAACAATGGAAAAGAGCAAAAATTTAGAAAAATTCTTAGGCTTGGTAAGTGATGAGAAGTCTGGTTTATTAGAAAAAATTCAATGGAGACAAGCCAATGAAGCATGGCGAGAACGCTCAGGAAAAATTGCGTTGAAAATACTGCGTAAATTGCGTGATAATAAAAGTAAAGACCAGTTTCCAAGCTCTCAAAAGGAGTTAGCAACATTACTAAAAATAAGCCCGCAACAAGTAAACAAAATCGTAAAAGGCTCAGAAAATTTAACGATTGAAACTATCTGCAAAATCGAAAATGTGTTAAATATTCACGTTTTTGAATATGAAATGGTATAAAAAAAGGAGACCTAAATCTCCGTTTTTTATTTATTCTCCATCCGAAAAATCCTCCGAAATCAATTTCCTCAATTGTTGATGTGGTCGCAGATTTGGGCGTTTTGAGAAAAGGGCTTTATCGCCAACATTGTTCTTTGCTCTGTTGGCTAAAGTGCTGGTATCGAAGTAGTTTTCTCTTACAAATTGATTCACTTCGTCGTCGTTGATAACGTCTCTTACCATTGAGCCTTTACCAAAACCATCGTTGTAAGCTCCAATTCTGGCATCGGTTTCTGCCAAACGAGTTTCGTTTTCAATGCTTTTTATTTCTTCTTGCAAGCTCTGTTTTTGGCTTTCTAAAGTCTCTAAATTAGGCAGTAATTTTAAGTCGTTTTCTAAAATATTTTTCTGAACAATTTGCTCCGACAATTCTACTTCAAAACCTTGTAATTCTGTCGTTAAACGTTTTTGTTCTTTTCGTAAACGCTTCAATTTGGGGTCAATTTGCAACCATCTTTGCCAATAACATTGCAAAACTGGAAAGGCAATTCCCAAACAAATTGCTCCTGCCAAAGCAAATAAAATTCCTGATAAAACAAACGATGCCAACGCCCAAGGACTGTTTACCAATTTTTCGTTTAAAATATCAAAAGTCTTCATTTTTGCATCAATTTGCTGAGTCAACTCAGGAGATGGTGCAGCAGAAGGATTCAAGGGGTCAAAAGCCTGATTTTGAAGTTGTTTGATAGATTTATTTACGCCTTCTTTCATTTTGTCAGTCTTGAAAGCCTCGTATCTAAACCAACCCAAAATAAACAAAGTAGCTACTGCAAAAGCAACCGTAATACCTTTAAACCAAGCATAAATACGCTTACTTTTTACCGAATTATTATCGGTATAAGGAGATTCAATCAAACGCTCGTAAGCAGGTTTTAGCAATACAGAAACCATTGCCAAGCCAATAGCAAAAGCCCAAGCTTCAAAATTATTACGAATATTGAGGGCATACGCCACAATTTCGTGCGAAATAATTAAATCGCCTGCCACAAAAGAAATACCTGCCAACAAATAAATTATCCCTGCAAAAAGCGAATATTTATGAGAAACAGACGTTCTTTTCTCCGAATACTGACGAATAGATTCCTGATTTTCAGCCAATAAAGTTTCAGTTCGGTCTTTATTTTTGCCCGCTAAATTAACTTTCAAAATACGGTCTTGAAGCGCATCGTAAGCCTCTTTGAAACGCAATTTACAATGGTCAATAACCTTACCTAAGTCCGAAAGTTCTTGACGTTTTTCCGTTAATTGTCGGGTCAGCCATTCAAAATTCACCTGCGACGACAAATAGCCTTCGTAAGTTTCCTTTTCAACTGATTCTAAACCGCTTTGATAGCCATGTTGAAAATCGTAGTTTTCTGTATGTGATTGCTCTTTATTTTCGTTCATTGTCTTTCAAAATTGCGTATTTTTTTATGTCGTTTTTCGTAAATATATCAAGCATATCCACGATGTCTTTATATTTTTCATCCTCACTTAAATACAACGATATTACAACATTATCCTTCCCTATCTGTTTTATTAATGGGGTGACTTCTTTAACAAATGCCTGATAATCAATAGGTAATGGATTAGACAATTTTGATTTTATCGTTTTGTAAGTAAACTCATGATTTTCCATAAGTTTGATTTTAATTACATATTTTTCAGGTACTTCAGTTTGCTTTCCACCTTCGGGAATATGTATTTGTGTTGCTAATGGTTTTTCTATTGTATTGATGAGCGTAAAATAATTTACAGCACCTACAATAACATAAATCAATGCCAATGTTCCTAATATGCCAAAAATGACAACTGTGTATTTTTTCATGGTGTATAATAATTTTATGATTGTAGTTAAAATTAGTCGCTTGCCTCTGGCGAGTGACGACTATTCTTCGGCTTCAAGCCGTAGTATAAGTCAAAATGGCTGGAAGCCTAATAATACTGGTCATTCGCCAGAGGCAAGCAACCTAAATGAAACTTGCCTTGCTTAAACTCACTTACAGGTTAAAACCTGTGCTACATTTCCTCCCCACCCAAAATCTCTTTCATCTGCCTACCACTCAAACGATTACGATATTGTGTTGCTAAAAGATATTCACTTTCAAATACCTTAATGAGCATATCTCTTTGAGCTTTTATCTTGGAATTTTGGGTGCTTAATTTGGTTAATTCTGGTAAAACATCTTGCTTTTCTTGACGATGTTTTTCTATTTCTGTTTTATGTTTTTCTATTTCTGTTTCCCAATCAGCTACCTTTTTTATTTTATCTTTTTGTAATTGATTTCTCTTTTGGAAAATGGTTAAATCATCTTTCAAAACCGTTAAATTTCCCAACAATAATTTACCCGAAAACATGAATAAAAAGAAAATAAACCCAAACAAAGCAAATGATTTCATGGGTGATTGCGTTGCATAAATCTGTGCAAAAACAAAAAATGCAGAAGCTAAAGGCATTCCAATTTCTTCTAAAAGGCGTTTCCAATTACTTTCTTTTACGTCATCATGCAGAAAAGAAATTCTGCCGAAAAGGTTAAACATTCCTGCCATAAAAACCCCTGCGGCAATTAATTGGCTTTGCTGAAATTGTCCACGTAAAGATTCTTCAATCAAAAAGTAATTTCCCACTGCAATTCCACACGCTAACAATAAACCAACGGTTGTTCTTGGTAAATGATGTTGTTCGGTAAATTCCTGACTTTTAAGGTCTTGAATCTTTTGTTCTAACTCTTTAACCAAACTTTCCTTTTCGTTTATCCAATAATTTAGCTCACCTATTTTCTCTTCTTTTTGTTCAATAACACGGTCAGTTTCAGCCGTTTGTTGAGCAAAATAATGCTTAATGATAGAGATTTTTTCGTCGGGATTTGAGCCTGAAAGTCCAAAAATAACGCCTTCATCTCGTAAAATATCTTGATTGATGAGCCAATCTGGTTCACGAAAATCTGCGGTTTGTACTTGCGAAGTAGGTAAATTTACAAATTCTACCACTTCCGTATCTTCACGGACAACTTCAGTAGCAGGCAATAGTTCTACCGACGGCTCTACGACGTTCTTATTTTTATCTGCCAAAGGCAACTTAAATATGGACTTAATTTTATCTAAAACGGACATTGACAGTTTGAATATTTGGACGTGGAGCTTAAAATTGAAGAAAAATCTCCGATTAGCCAACGAAAATATGAAGAATGGCTATTTTAAGGAACTAAACAGAGCCAATTAGCCCTAAAATGGTAAACGCTAAGCCAATAAAGGCAGCAAGTCCGCCTACAACTCCTAAACCAAAAATGGCTAATACAATACCGATTCCTAACAAAATTAAACCGATTTTCAAGAATGGACTTAAATCCCTAAAGCCAGATGGTTTGGCTGTATTTGCCATTTTTTTCTGTAATTTTTTGAAAATAATTTTCTGAGCGAAATTCATTTTTACGACTTTGGTATTGGCTTTTACTTCGTTGGAAGGTTGCTCAACTTTAGCTAAAAATTGCTTTACTTCTTTCTCGTATTTGGTGTTTTTTACGGCATTTTCCAAAGCAACAACTTCTGAATTTGAAGCTACTAAAGTTGGCTTTACGCTTTCAATTGAGGGAGTTTCTGAAACAGTAGCAACAGTTGGCACTACATTGGGTTTTACTTCTGGCTGAATTGTCGATTTTACAGCATGAGTTTGAGAAACAACCGTAAAATATCCTTTTTGATGTGTACAAGATTGAGCAATTGCTAAAATTGAAATTATGGCTAAGATTAGTTTAGATGAACGCATGATGAATTAAGGTTTGTATGTTTATTTTTTTCAACGATAAATGGCTTAAAAGATTATTTCAGAACTATGATTTATTTGATGAATTGATGTTAAGGTTCTTCTTACAATATAATCTGGAAATCAGGATTATCAGATTTTCATCATTCTAAAATCAATAAATCATAATGCTCTTCGTTGAGACAAAAAATGCCCACAAACTACATTTGCAGGCATTTCTGATAAAATCTTTTGATAACTTTTACGCCGCTTTCTTCATTTTATGAAATACCGTGCGTTCAAATTTCTCACGAGCATACGGAAGCGTAATGGTCAAATGTTTAATATCTGTTTGAGACGGCAATTCAAACATGGCATCTGTAATAATTGCTTCACAGATTGAACGCAAACCTCTTGCCCCTAATTTATATTCCATCGCTTGGTCAACGATATATTCTAAAGCTGCTTTTTCAAATTCCAAATCAATACCTTCCATCTTGAAAAGTTTATGATATTGCTTGGTAAGTGCATTTTTAGGGTCAGTCAAAATCGTTAATAAGGTATCTTTCGTTAGAGGATTCAAGAATGTAACCACTGGCAAACGCCCTAATAATTCTGGAATTAAACCAAACGATTTTAAATCTTGCGACGTGATATAACGCATTAAATGATTATCATCAAATTCTTCAAAGAAATTATCATCTGAACTAAATCCAATCGGTTGCGTATTTAATCTCTTTGAAATATGTCTTTGAATACCATCAAATGCACCTCCACAAATGAAAAGGATATTTTCGGTATTAATCGGAATCATTTTTTGGTCGGGGTGCTTACGTCCGCCTTGTGGTGGACAGTTTACGACCGCACCTTCCAACAGTTTCAAAAGTGCCTGTTGTACCCCTTCGCCCGATACGTCACGAGTGATTGATGGATTATCAGATTTACGAGCAATTTTATCAATTTCATCAATAAATACGATACCCATTTCTGCTTTGGCTACGTCATAATCAGCCGATTGAAGCAAACGTGTCAGGATACTTTCTACGTCTTCGCCCACATAACCAGCCTCAGTCACAACCGTTGCATCGGCAATACAGAAAGGCACTTGCAACATTTTGGCGATAGTACGAGCCATGTAGGTTTTGCCTGTTCCCGTTTCACCCACCATGATAATATTTGATTTTTCAATGTAAATATCATCTTCTTTTACTTTGGGTTGCATCAATCTTTTGTAATGATTATACACTGCAACACAAAGATGGCGTTTGGCTTCGTCTTGACCAATTACGTATTTGTCGATATAATTTTTCATTTCAATTGGCTTAATCAATTGAAATTTAGGCGTTTTCTTTTGTTTTTGTTTTTCAGAATGAAGTTCCGTCTGCACGACCTGATACGCCTGCGACACACAGTCGCTACAAATATGTCCGTCCATACCTTCCATCAACAAAGGCACTTCACGTTGAGAACGCCCGCACAGGACGCAATAAGGTTGTTGTTGTTTCATATTGTTTAGCTTTGAGCTATGAGCTTTAAGCTATGAGTTTTTTTGAAGACACAAAATTACTGAATTTTAAACGAAAAATGCTTACCTCTTTGCTGGAAAGAAGTAAGCATTTTCACTTGACCAATAACTAATAACCAGTTATCAAGAACTAACCTACGCTCTTGTCAAAACCTCATCAATCAAACCATATTCTTTCGCTTCTTCTGCACGCATCCAGTAGTCACGGTCTGAATCTCTTTCGATTTCTTCAAAAGTTTTTCCTGAGTGATGAGCCAAGATTTCGTACAATTCTTTACGAATTTTCACGATTTCACGAGCCGTAATTTCAATATCACGAGATTGTCCTTGAGCTCCGCCCGAAGGTTGGTGAATCATGATACGTGCGTGTGGCAATGCTGAACGCTTACCTGCTGTACCACCTGCCAATAAAACCGCACCCATTGATGCCGCCAACGATGTACAAATTGTAGAAACGTCAGGACGGATATAGTGCATGGTGTCATAAATTCCAAGACCTGCATAAACCGAACCACCTGGCGAGTTAATGTACATCATAATGTCTTTTTTGGCATCTGTTGATTCCATAAATAACATTTGAGCTACAATGATATTTGCCATATAATCATCCACAGGAACACCCATGAAGATAATTCTGTCCATGATTAAACGAGAGAATACATCAATCTGAGCAAAACGCATTGGACGCTCTTCGATGATGTATTGAGTCATATCTTCAATAAATGGGCGACTTGTACCACCAATATTATTTGCCTGATTCATGTATTGGTCAACTGCCAAGCCGTTCAAACCTCTATGATGTACGGCGTATTTTCTGAATTCTTCTGAACTTAATTCTTTTGGAAACATATTTTTTAATTAGATTTATGTAATGTGATTTTTTAAGTCTAAAATTTATCTTCTCATCAATAACTTACTGAATACGCAAATAGTTCGAGCGTAAAAACTTGAAACTTATCTGAACGACAATTGTGTTATCGAAAAAACTTCGACAGCAAAGATGCAAAAACTATGAAATAATTGTTGTCAGTTTTACAGAGAATTTATCAGAAAAAATGATTTTGCTTTATAAAGCAAGAAAAAAAGTTTCCCAAAAACCTATAAATCAAACATTTATTATAAAATATTCTTTAAAATCAACATTTGAAAAATTATGGAAATCGGAGAAAAAATACGTTATGCTCGCCTTTCAAAAGGCTATTCTCAGGAAAATATGGCTGATTTCTTAGGAATATCAACCTCCGCTTATGGCGATATTGAACGAAATAAAACAGAACTAACCCTGAGCAGAGCTAAAAAGTTAGCGGATATTCTCAAAATTAGTATTTTAGAATTATTAGGCGAAGAAATTCAAACGCCTGAAGTTTTGCCCAATCCACAAAAAACAGATTTGGAGTTACTAAAAGAAGAAACTGAGAAACTCAGAGCCGAAACCAATTATTGGCGAGAAAAATTTGAACATCAAGTAACCATAGAAGCCTTTCAGATGATACAAAGTCAGTTCCAAAGAGAGAAAATTGGGTTTCGTTAAATTAAGAATGTAATTAAGCAGAAGCGACCGTCGCTACTTAATTACCAATTTTCAAATCACCAATCACCACATACTTAAAATCCTGATAGTCGTTTGATTGTCAGGATTTTAATTTTGATTTAATTATATTTGAAATGATTATCGGAAGATTTCAAATAACACATTGATTTTCAAAACAATAACCTATTTTTAATATTTAGTAATACAGATAAAACCCATGAAAAATATCTTTATCCTTACTTTAATCTATTCATTTTTTTGGTCTTGCAGTGGACCAGACCCCGAACCCGGAGACGCTCCTTTGCCTGCTGCCAATGGTAAGCTAACTATTAAATTTACCGATAGTCGTTTGGAAACTAAGCCAGATATTACACTTTCGAATAATGATGTAATTTCGATTTCTTTTAATATCAAAAAAGGAAGTGATGGAGGAAAACCCGTTAAAATGGCGGCTTATGTGACTAATAATCCAGAAAAAATTGGCACATTATTATTGGATAACATTCGTCTAAAAAATACAGATGAACAAACTCGAAGTTTGGAATTGACTTTACCATCTGTGGGAACGACGGTTTATCGTGTTTTTTATGTGGACATTACCGACGACAAAGGCAATATTTCTCGCAAAGGTATTAATCTCATTCCTTCTGCAATAGACCAAATATCTTCATTTAGTAATGTTACGTTGGGTGTTCAAACGAGCAACAACGCCACCCGTTTTTCAGCAACCACTGGCGATTTATATACTGCCTGCGATTTAGATTCTAACTTAAATTTCGTTGATATTTCTTATGCAACCATTGGCTCTCCTTCAATTAAACCTACATTTTTATCAAATCCACGAAGAAGTGCTTTAGGTTTGGGCAATACCGTTACGGACAAAAACTGTTCTGGTGTATTAACCAACGGAGGAACAACGGTTTACTACGCTCCAACGAATATTAGTATAGATTGGATAACAGTCAGCGATATTGTTTTGAATAATTTAGCGATTTCTACAACTACGCAAGATTTGGCTATTGAAGCAGGTAAAATCTATATGTTTCAGCATACAAGAACTACCAGAGACGGGAAAAATGTTACTCGCAAAGGACTTATTAAAGTAAATACCATCAGCAATACAACATCAACAAGTGGGAATACTTTAACCTCAGGATTGGTTAATTTTGATGTGAAAATTCAGAGGTGAGAAGATTAGAGAATAGAGATTAGCATCGTTTGTTGGAATTAGTTCCGTTTGGGAAGCTAATTTTGGGGTTATTTTTGAATTACAAATCACCACTACTTACTTAATTCTTTTCTCATTTTATAATGTTGAATTTCTCCGAAGAGCAAATAAGAGTCTTCTACAATATCATAACCAATTGATTGGTAAAACTTTACGGCATTTTCTCTGGCATCAAGGATAATCTCTTTGATGCCTTTTGCTTTGGCTACATCTTCCAAATATTTCATCAATAACTTGCCAACGCCTTTTCCTTGTACTTCTGGAGCTACTGCCACACATCTAACCTGCCCTTGTGTAGGCGTATTTGTTTGCATACGTGCTACGCCCACAATTTTGTCGGTTTCAGCATCAACAATCATGGCGTGGTCGGCTTGGTCTTCGTCTTTTAGCACTTCACTACCTTTAAGTTGCCCCCAAGGTTCACGCAAAACTGTAAAACGAAGATGATAATATTGCTCCCATTCTTGGGCAGTTGTAGGAATTTTGACAATTAGCATATATTTATTGATAGAGGGAAAGAGGGAAGAGTTAAGGGGGAAAGGGAAATAGGGAAAGAGTTAAGGGAAAAGCCTCCCTTTCCTCCTACCTTCTTTCCTCTTACCTCCTTTACAGTTCTACAACTTCGGCAGTTACGCCCAATTCTAAGAAAAGACGTTGCCAATAAGTTGAAATGGCTGGATTATTTTTCTTTCTTGAAGCCGTTGGTTCAAATGGTTTTGCAATAAATATTTGTGCTAATCCAATATTAGGCAAAGTAGCTTTTAATCCATCGGCATCTTCTCTTGCCCAACCTACCGCTGCGGCATCATCAACAGGAGGATTGGTATGAAAATCTCGACGACCTTCTGCTTTCATGCTTTCAACCATATCCGACAAAAAGTAGGCTTTCACGTTATAACCTTTTCCAATAACTTTGTCAATTAAAGGTAACGCCGCCCAAATATCGGTATTGTTCTTACTTGAAGAGGTGTTCTGAGAAGCTAATTGAGCAAAAACGATTTTCTTAAAAACACTCCGTTCTTTGTCCATCGACATATTGTATTCTGTCGAAATCGCCTCCGAATCAGTTGAACTTGCACCTTGCAATTCTCCCTTTTCGGTTCTGCTTGTTACTTCAACGGCTTTGCCTTTGGCAGTATTTTCATGTACAAAATATACCTCAATTTTATCGCCTTTCCCTTTCACATTTTCATCAATCAATTGACTAATGACTTTGGTATATTTTTCGTTAACAAATTTTTTATTGACATTCACGCTTACCGATTTGTCAATAAAAATCATAGAACACGTTTTTGCTTCTTCAACGTCTTCGTACTTTTTACCTGCATCCGAGCAACTTAGCACAAGGCTACTCGCTGGAATTAGAAATAAGTAGTATTTTAGTTTATTTTTCATGGGGGTAAATTATGCACTTGATAAATGCTTATGAAATCTTATCAGCGGTTAAATAATTTGCAAAATAATTAGATTCTTCAGATAATCTTCATTGGTTAATGTTAATTCGTTAATTTTATTGCGAAAAATATTTTAAACGATACCAATAACGGATAATAGGCAAGAATTAATATGAATCAAAATCAAAAAATATTTAGATGGGTGTTTATTATTTTCACCGTTTTGATGGCAATATTGGCAATTCAGATGGGAATGAATACGACTGCTCCGTGGAATAAGAAAAAAGCAAATACTGAAAAAAGTAAGTAGCAGTAATGCTATATTTAGTAGATAAAGTTATTCAAATAAAACGGCAAGAGGTTCAATGATTACATCAGAACTCCTTGCCGTTTCTTATTTTATTAAATTTTCTTGAAAGAAATATTCAACAACTTAGTGTATTCATTAAGTCTTTTCACTTCAGATTGCGTTACAAAACAGATAGATATTCCTCTTTTCCCTGCACGAGCCGTTCTGCCACTTCGGTGGGTATAATATTCTGGTTGGTCGGGCAATTGATAATGAATAACATAAGCCAAATCGTCAACGTCAATTCCACGAGCAGAAATATCAGTAGCTATCAAAATTTTGAGTTTATGACTCTTGAAAGCCCGCATTACTTTATCACGTTCTTTTTGTTGTAAATCTCCGTGAATGGCGTCAACAGGATAATTTTTACTAATTAGTTGCTTCGTTAGCGTTTGTACAGCGGCTTTGGTTCTACAAAAAATTATTCCCGAAGCAGCATTCATCGTTTTTATAAACTGAACAACATAATCAAATTTATCCTTCTCTTCACAGACAAAATATTGGTGTTCAATCAAATTATTTACTACTTCATGCTTACTGACTTGCACCATTTTGGTATTTTTAGCCATGTAAGTATCTATCAATTTTTGAAGAGCCGTCGGCAACGTTGCTGAAAACAACCATTTTTTCCCATCCGTCGGAATTTGACGTAAAACAGTATTCAATTCTTCTTTAAAACCCATGCTCAACATTTCGTCGGCTTCGTCTAAAATGAGCGTTTTTACGGTTTTCAGACTAATCGCCTTACGATTTAACAAATCAATTAATCGTCCCGGTGTTGCTACAATTATTTGAGTTGGTCTTGATAGATTTCTTAATTGTATTTCAATTTTCTCACCGCCATAAACAGCCCCGACGAAGATTTTTTCTGGAGCATATTTGGTCAACTTGAATAAATGCTTGGCAATTTGTTGGCATAATTCACGAGTTGGTGCTAAAATCAAGCCTTGAACTTCCGTAGATTTTGGGTTAATTTTCATTAAAAGCGGTAAACCGAAAGCGGCGGTTTTGCCTGTTCCCGTTTGTGCTTGACCAATAAAATCGTTTTGATTTTTGAGTAAAAATGGAATAGATTTTTCCTGTATTTCAGAAGGCTTGTTAATATTCATTTCAGTCAATGCTTGAATGAAATGCTCTGAAACGCCTAATTCTTTAAATGTTGCCAATGTATTTTCAGTTATCAGTAAACAATTATCAGTTATCAGTTATCAGTAAACAGGTCACGATAGAAAGTAAACGCTATTAATGGCAAAGTTACCCATATTATCTTAGCGTTAAGTTTATTTTTACTGATAACTATTAACTATTAACTGATAACTATTAACTATTAACTGTTTACTGATAACTGTTCACTATTAACCATTCACTGATAACTATTAACCATTCACTGATAACTATTAACCATTCACTAATAACTATTAACCATTCACTAATAACTGTTCACTGATAACTGCTAAATCGTCGTTCCGCCGTCGGCAGTATAAATTCCTCCTGTGCAATAACCCGAAGCATCAGAGGCTAAGAAAAGAGCTAAACCTGCAATTTCCTCAACGGTTCCCATACGAGCAATGGGTAGGTTTTTAACAAAACGATTTAATATTTGTTCATTCTGCCAAAGGGCTTCTGAAAATTTTGTTTTGATTAATCCCGGACAAATTGAATTGACTCTAATGCCGTCCGCTCCCCATTCTTTGGCAGTAACTTTTGTGAGCATATTCAAGGCAGCTTTCGAGACAGAATATAACCCTAAACCTGGGTCTGGCGTAATGCCTGCAATAGAACTAATATTTATTACTGAACCTCCACCACGTTGTTTCATAATGGGATGAACCATTTTACTAATTTCAAATGGGGCTTTTACATTAATATTCATAATCTTGTCAAAAGCCCATTCTTCTGCATTTAAAACTGGACCATAAACAGGATTAGTTGCGGCATTATTAACTAAAATATCAATGCCTCCGTATAAATCAACGGTTTGTTGTATCAACAATTTACAGCTCGAAATATCCCCTGCATTGGCGGCAATACCCGTACATTCTCCACCTTGCGAGCGAATATCTTCCGCTACTTTGTCTAATTCTTCTTGTTTGCGAGAATTGATAACAACTTTCGCTCCACAAGCAGCATAAAACCGTGCGATGGCTTCGCCAATTCCTTTTGATGCTCCTGTAATGAGGGCAACTTTTCCTTCAAGACTAAAAATTTGATTTGCGTTCATTTGTTGTTTTTGAGTGTATTTGGTTTTCCTTATACTCAAAGCAAATCAATAATTATTAATATTCAAAGTGCTACCTGATTCTTTGTTTAGCGTTCCTAAAAGTTGTAAAATATTTAAGGTTGCACTTACCCCTGTTGGTATAGTCACAATGTGTCCAGCGTTGATGGTTATGATGTCGGTAGTGATGGGTAATCTTTTACATGACCAAACGCTTGTATCATCCCAGCTACCTGTTTTAACAGATTGCATATCAGCACAATAAAGCAATTTCACTTCATCAAAATAAAGACTTTCGGTTTGTGTTTGATTAAGTTTTATGACAACTTTTCCAACTTGCGAAGGATTCCCAAACAAAGTCCATTCCAATATATAATGAACCCATTTTTTAGGGTCAGCCATTACACTTAAGATAGGGCTACCTCCGCCACTACTCGTCTCAAATGTTTGTATTTGAAGTGGATACGCCGTATTTCCATCATTATAAACCCAAAATTCAATTCCATGTGGAAAATCCGCAACACTAAGCGAAGAAGATTTTCTAAAATCTAAGGTTTCGGCACTCGTTGGATTTGTTATTTTAATGGATTTTGTATTGATAAAAGGTAAACTCGCATTAGCCATATCCAAAGCAGAAATCGAAGAAAAATTTAGCCAATTAGTATTTAAAGCATCTCCATAAATTGTTTCATCTTGGGCAACCAAAGCAACGGGCGGAGTTGGTATATAGACCTTAAAAAATCTATCAACATATACTCCTTTCTTAAAATAATCTCCTTCAAAAAAAGCTCTTACTTTTACTGTTCCTGTATCACCTGTGAGGCTAATAACATTTCCAGAAATTGTAGCAGGGCCTGATATCAGCATATAGGAAAATGGCTCTTGTGTTGGAGAAGTAGTGGCATTAATAGAAAAAGAAGCATCTGTTGGCAACTTATTGGGAATTGAGTCAAAACTCATTGAATAATGTATTATTGCACGGTCAACTTCAAAGCTTTGGTCAACTGGCAAAGCGGGTCTATAAGTAGCATTTCCGTGTTGAACTGCTCGAATAGTCACTTTCCCCGGCTTTCCCGTCAATTTAATTTGGTTATCAACAGTATAAGCAGGGCCAGACATTGTAAAATAATACAAGGGAGATACCCCGACAGACGATACAGCAGAAGCTGTTATACTATGCAAGGAATTAATATCAATTTCTTGATTAGGAATAGCATTAAAAGACAATGTTTGCGGAGTTCCTCCGCAATTTATTTCAATATTTTTCACTTGGGTTTCTGATAATCCTTGGGGGTCAGTTACTTGAAGATAAACCTTATACCAATAAGTAGCATCACCAGCTTCACATCCAGAGGCAGGGAAAGTTGCTGAAAGATTGTTACCAATCAGAGGGGCATCTTTATGTTCATGTCCGTTATGAGCAAAAGCAATTGTCCAACTCAAGGTTAAATCATTAGCATTCGCTTGTTTATCTGTCACTACGGCAGACAAATTAACACTATAGTTTTGATTAGGAGGAATTGAAGCAACCTCATCCAAACTTGTACTCATAATAGCAGGTGGAGTATTATTAGCATAAACATAAACTGAATCGAAAGCCGTCATACCTGTCCCATTATTATCAGTAACTTTCAATTTTACTTTATATGTTTGTTGTGTATTTCCAGTAGGTTTGAATAGATAGTGAGGAGCTAATCCTGTACTAAAAACAACATTATCAACCGACCATTCGTAGGTAAGTGTTGAATTGTCTGGGTCGTAAGATTTAATGGCACTAAAAGCAATAGGTAACGATGCCATTCCATGATTAGAATCCATCTCTATTTTTGCAATTGGGGGAAAGTCAGCGGTTGAGTATGTCACTTTATGAGCTTCGTCGCAAGGAGCAGTATTGCCGCTAACATAATAAATGGCATCTTCCGAAGGATTAAATGTTACGCCAACAATTTGGTCTGGTAGCTGCATAAAGTCCTCAATAGTAGCGGGTTCATGATTTGCATCAAAAGTCATCGCTCTAATCCATTTTGCTCCAAAATCAGCAAAAAATAAAGCATTATGATATTTAGCTGGAAAACTCGTTCCCTGATAAAAGTCTCCTACGACAATGGTACTTCCCTTAAAAACATCTAAACCATTATAATAAAACTGTCCTTCCTGAATTCCTAATTGCTTAATTGTCGTTTGATTGAATAAAACATTAGCATGAAAAGAATGTTCTCGATACTCAAAAATAGGCTTTCTGTGATTATTAGGTATGTAGGTAGAATCATCAAAAGCTTCATTGCTTGAATCTATCCCTTCATAATGAGGCCATCCGAAATTTTGGTCGCTTGCTGTTACCGTATTGATTTCTTCTCTTTGATAGCCTCCAACATCTCCTACAACTAAAATACCGGGGTTTCCCTCCTCAGAGTGATGTCCACCCGTATTGGGCATCAAAGTCATTCTATATGGATTTCTAAATCCTTTAGCCCACATTCTTGACTGTGCGGCACGTGGTTTTAAGCTATCATAATGAGGATTAGAAGCATATCCTTCTCCAGTCATCGGATTGATTCTTAACACTTTCCCATTCAAACTACTATCCATTTGGCAACGATAACTTCCTACATTTTGTCCAGCAGTAATTACTCCTGCCTCGATGGCTTCATATACATTTCCATTATTACCAGTGTCATTCCCAACAACAGAACCATCACCAGTTGATATTAATAATGTTCCGTCTGTTCCAAAAACCATACATCCTCCACCATGATTGGGACCTAAAATTGGAATACCATCTGATGGCACATCTCCTATTAAAACGAGACGACTATTGGGAATAAGAGTGGTAAAATCAGTATTAATATCTGCAGTGTATCGTGCCACCCTAACAATCGTTCCTGATTGACTTGCATCATCTCCTCCATCAACACCTGTCAATAAGAATAATCTATTCACAGAATACATTAGATATATATGTCCATTTGTGACAAAATTGGGGTCTAAAACCATAGATACCAACCCCAAGTCACCCGTATTTAATACTTCATTTGAAATATCAAGCATTAAATGACGTTGCTCAACATGGTTAGTATCATAACGAATAGCCCAGACTTTACCATTAATTTCGTAGGCGTACATTCTTCCCGATTGGTCAAAATTTAAACCCACTAAACCAAAAAGTCCATTCCCATAACTTCCTTTAATCTTCAACTCATCTTGAATTCCAGTTCCTTGTCCAAAACTCCAATAAGAGGCAAAAAAGATAAAGAAGAGTACGAAAAACTTACGACAAGCAATAGTGGAGTAATCCCTCTTTTGGAGAGAACAAACGTATATATATAATTTCATGATACTATAGTATGGGCAAAATAATTCTACAAAATAATACATTAAACCTCAAATTCACTATCAAACACTTACTAATTTATCCTGTGTTAATCGTTTATGACCAGTTTATCATCAATTATCATAACAACTGTCGTCTTTAACACGTTAAAATATCGTTGGTTTAAAAAAAATCAAGTCGAATGAACTAAATTTGTAAGTATTTTCATTTTAGAGACAGGCAACTTTAGCGTTTCGTTGCTTATTAATCTGAATACGAGAACTAAACACAGAACATAAAAACAGTATAATGATAAATTACATCACCAAAGCAGTAACTAAGCTTTTCGGAACTAAGTCTGAACGTGACATTAAGGAATTAATGCCTTACGTTGAAAAAACAAATGCCGAATTTTCAAAACTGCGTAACCTATCTGACGAACAATTACGTCAGCAAACGGCCGAATTAAAAGAAATTATCCAGAAAAATCTTGCTAAGATTGATGCTGATATTTCTGATTTAAAAATGGAGGTCGAAGCAAATCCTGAAATGTCAGTTGATGCTAAAGAAACTATTTTCAACCAAATTGATACGCTTGGTCTTGACCGTAATAAACAATTAGAAGTTGTTCTTTTGGACATTCTTCCTCGGGCTTTTGCCATCGTGAAAGAAACCGCAAGGCGTTTTACCGAGCATAAAAAATTAGAAGTTCCTGCAACGGTTCATGATAAATTTATTGCAGCCAAGAAGAAAAACGTTGAAATTGTTGGCGATAATGCCATTTGGCACAACAAATGGAACGCCGCAGGAAATGAAATTGAGTGGAACATGGTTCACTACGATGTTCAGTTGATTGGTGGAGTTGTATTACATCAAGGTAAAATTTCGGAAATGGCTACGGGTGAAGGTAAAACGTTGGTTTCTACACTTCCTGCTTTCTTAAATGCTTTGGCTGGTCGTGGTGTTCACTTGGTTACAGTCAATGATTATCTTGCCAAACGTGACTCTGAATGGAATGCTCCTTTATTTGAATTTCATGGTTTGACGGTTGATTGTATCGATAAACACGAACCAAATACAGACGAACGTCGTCAGGCATATTTAGCCGATATTACTTACGGAACAAATAACGAATTCGGTTTCGATTATCTCCGTGATAACATGGCTCGCACGCCAGAAGAGCAAGTTCAACGCAAACACCATTACGCAATGGTCGATGAGGTCGATTCAGTTTTGATTGATGACGCTCGTACTCCATTGATTATTTCTGGCCCAATGGCTCGTGGCGACGAACAAGAATTTGATGCCTTCAATCCTTTGGTAGCTCGTATGGTTGAGCAACAAAAGAAATTGGTTCAAGATTTATTGGTAGAAGCCAAGAAATTAATCGCTGCTGGTAATAAAAAAGAAGGTGGTTTGGCTCTTTTCCGTGCTTACAGAGGTTTACCAAAAGCTCGTCCTGTAATTAAATATCTTTCTGAAACAGGTATTAAGCAAATCATGCAGGAAACGGAAAATATCTATTTGGCAGAAAATCAGAAATTGATGCCAGAAGCAGATGCTCCGTTGATGTTTACGATTGAAGAGAAAAACAATCAGGTGGAAATGACGGAAAAAGGTTTGACTTTCATGACTCGCATGGTAGAAAACCCTGATTTCTTTGTGATTCCTGACCTTTCGGTTGATTTAACAACTATTGAGAAAAAAGCAGAGATTACTGAACAAGAAAGATTACTTGAAAAAGAAGCTCTTATTCGTGATTATTCAGCAAAAACACAACGTATTCACACCGTAAGCCAATTATTGAAAGCTTATACTTTATTCGAGAAAAACGTTGAATACATCGTTGATGAAACAGACGGAAAAGTAAAAATCGTAGATGAATCAACGGGTCGTATTATGGAAGGTCGCCGTTATTCAGACGGATTGCACCAAGCCATTGAAGCAAAAGAAAGCGTAAACATCGAAGATGCTACGCAAACGTATGCCACGATTACGCTTCAAAACTATTTCAGAATGTATCACAAACTTTGTGGTATGACGGGTACAGCTGAAACAGAAGCAGGTGAATTCTGGACGATTTACAAATTGGACGTAGTAACGATTCCAACTAACCGTCAAATTTCAAGATTTGACCACGAAGACAAAGTTTACAAAACTGTTCGTGAAAAATATAGTGCCGTTGCTGACGAAATTCAAGAATTAGTTGATGGTGGTCGCCCTGTTTTAGTGGGTACAACTTCGGTTGATAACTCTGAATTGTTGAGCCGTATGCTTTCAATCCGTAAAATTCAACACAATGTATTGAACGCCAAGCAACACGCTCGTGAAGCAGACATCGTTGCGGAGGCTGGTCATTCTGGAAAAGTAACCATCGCAACCAACATGGCTGGTCGTGGTACGGATATTAAATTATCTGCTGATGCAAAAAAATCAGGAGGTTTAGCCATTGTAGGTACAGAAAGACACGAATCTCGCCGTGTTGACAGACAGTTACGTGGTCGTGCGGGTCGTCAAGGAGACGTTGGTTCTTCACAATTCTTCCTTTCATTAGAAGATGATTTGATGCGTAAATTCGGTTCAGACCGTATCGCTAAAGTGATGGACAGAATGGGTATGGAAGAAGGCGAAGTGATTCAGCACTCAATGATTACGTCGTCGGTAGAAAGAGCTCAGAAAAAAGTAGAAGAAAATAACTTTGGTATTCGTAAGCGTTTATTAGAATATGATGACGTAATGAACTACCAAAGAAATGCCATCTACAAACGTCGTCAGAATGCCCTTTTCGGAGAACGTTTAGCTTTAGATATTGCCAATAATACGTATGATGTTTGTTCTGAAATTATTCAAAACAATCCAAATTTTGACGAATTAGAATTGCGTTGTATTGAGATTTTAGGAATTGTTCCGCCATTCTCACGTGATGAAATTGGTAAATTCAATACTCAACAACGTACCACTCGTTTATACGAAGCAGCCGAACAACATTATCATGCTAAAAATAAAGGCTTGATGGAAAAAGTTGTAAACTTTGCCAAAGAAGCCCTTTCTCACGGATATACAGGTATGCAAGTACCAATTGTGAGTGGAAACATGATGTCACAAATGTTTGCTGATGCTCAGGAAACGATTGATACGAACGGTCGTAAATTGATTCAAGAAATGGAGAAATCTATTGCATTGAGTTTAATTGACCAAGAGTGGAAAGAGCATTTAAGAGACATGGACGATTTGAAACAATCTGTTCAGAATGCTTCTTACGAACAAAAAGACCCATTGTTAATTTACAAATTTGAAGCGGTTAAATTATTTGAACGTTTCTTGAGCAGAATTAACATTGATACCGTTAGTTTCTTGATGAAAGCGGATATGCCAGAAATCCAAGAAGCAGAAGCTCCAAAAGCACAGCCAAAGCAAGCTCCTCAACCCAAATTACAAACGCAAAAAGATGATGCACTTTCAGCATTAATTGGCGGTTTGGCAGGTGGCAGAGGTGACGAGCAAGACTATCACGACCCAAGTGCTGGTCAGACTGCCGAGAAAATTGTACCACGTCAAGCCATTAAAATTGCAGACCGTAACCAAAGAGTAACGGTACAGTACAGAGACGGTTCAATTAAAGAAAATGTCAAGTACAAAACCGTTGAACAGGATGTTGAAAAAGGCACAGCAGTGATAATAGCTTAATAACTTAAATATTATTACATTTCTATTAAAGTCGTCCTAAATCCAATTTTAGGACGACTTTTCTGTGTAAGAGAATCAAAAATGAGTAGAATTATAAAACGGTAATCTCTTTAATTACAAAAATCTGTATCTTTACACTATTAGTTAACAAACTCCAAATAGTTTATGGCAAAAATTTTACAATTAAGTACATTTGAATCTGATGCAGGCGACCTAACCGTTTTTGAAAAAATATTACCCGGAGATATTAAAAGAGTATTTTACATTAGAGGGAAAGAGGGACATGAAAGAGGTGGACACCGCCATGTGAATACTTGGCAAGCATTAATTTGTATATCAGGAAATTGCAGAGTTTGGGTAGATAATAATGAAACACAAGAATATTTTCAATTAGATTCTCCTAACAAATGTCTTTTATTAGCACCTGAGGATTGGCACGTTATGGATGAATTTACAGATACATCTATTCTTTTAGTCTTAGCAAATACACAGTACTCTCAAGCTGACTATATATTTGAGCCATATACACAGGCAGCTCCAATTGTTAATACTTGATTTTGAATTAAATGCAAATACCTTTTCTCAATCTTAAATCTACAAATCAGATTTATGAAGCCCAAATCACAGAAGAAATTTCCAAAGCAGTTTGTTCTGGGTGGTATATTTTAGGAGAAAGATTAAAACAATTTGAAACCAGTTTTGCCAACTATTGTGGCGTAAAATATTGTATTGGAGTAGCCAACGGCTTAGATGCCCTAACAATCATGCTTAAAGCCTCTGAATTTCCTAAGGATTCAGAAGTTATTGTTCCTGCTAATTCTTATATTGCTACTATTTTAGCGGTATCAAACGCCAACCTTGTACCCGTACCAGTTGAGCCAATCTTAGACGATTACTTAATTAATCCTCATGCAATTGAACAGGCAATTACAGCCAAAACAAAAGCCATTTTAGTAACACACCTGTATGGAAGATGTTGTAAAATGGATGAAATTAACGCTATTGCAACAAAATATGGTTTAAAAGTTTTTGAAGATGCTGCTCAAGCACATGGTGCTATTTACAATAATAAAAAAGCAGGAAACTTATCTGATGGAGCAGGCTTTAGTTTTTACCCTTCCAAAAATTTAGGAGCAATGGGCGATGCTGGGGCAATCACAACAAATGATGACGCTTTTGCAGAACGCATTTTTGCACTGAGAAATTACGGTTCTTCTCAAAAATATATATTTGATTATCAAGGATATAATAGTAGATTAAGTGAAATACAAGCCGCCATTTTAAACATAAAATTACCGTATCTCGATACAGAAAATAATTATCGTAAAAAAATTGCGAACAGATATTTAACCGAAATAAATAACCCTAAAATTACCCTTCCTATTGCAGACTCTATCAACAATGATGCTTGGCATTTGTTTGTTATTAGAGTTGAAAATAGAGATTCATTCCGACAATTGCTCAGTGAAAATGGTATTGGAACGGATGTGCATTATCCACTTGCTCCACATCAACAATTGGCATACAAGTCATGGAATCATTTAACGCTTCCAATTACTGAAAAAATACATCAGCAAGTGGTAAGTTTACCCCTCAATACATCTCTTACAGACGAAGAAATATCCTACATCATTCATTACATTAATACGTATTAATCATAATTTACCACTTTTTCCAAACACTTTAGAATGTTATTATCTGTCGTTATTCCTGTCTATCACGGAGCAGTCACTATAACTAAACTTGTAGAAACAGTACAAGAGCAGTTAAAAGCGTATGCCTTTGAAATCATTTTAATAAATGATGGCAGTAAAGACAATTCGGAACAGGTATGTATCAATCTTTCTGAACAATATAAAAATATTTCATTTCTTTCTCTACGAAAAAACTTTGGAGAATTTAATGCCGTAATGTGTGGTCTTTATTATGCCAAAGGGGAATATACAGTCATTATTGATGATGATTTTCAGAATCCTCCATCTGAAATTATCAAACTGTTGAATACTGCCCAAAATGGAAATTTCGATGTAGTTTACAGTCAATATGATGAAAAAAAACATCATGCTATAAGAAATTTTGGTAGTTGGTTAGTCAATCAAGTCACAACAACTTTATTCAAAAAACCTCAAGACTTATACTTATCCAGCTTTAAAATTATCAAAAGAGAGGTTGTAGAAGAAATTTGTAAATACAAAGGGCCTTATCCTTATCTCGACGGTTTAATTTTTAACATTACCGATAATGTAGGAAAAGTTACGGTTATACATAATGACCGCCACCACGGTGAATCTAATTATACAGCCAAAAAATTAGCCAGTCTATTTCTAAATATCATATTTGGCTATTCACTTTTACCTGTTAGGTTATCATTGTTTTTAGGAATGTTATCTACCTTTACAGCACTTATTTTATCAGTCTTGCAGCTTTTCTCTGTAATTGATTATCCCATTAGATTAGTGGTTTTATTTTTTGGTGGCATACAATTAATCTCAATAGGAATCGTCGGAGAATATATTGGCAAAACCTTTTTGACACAAGGAAATACGCCTCAATATACACTCAAAATCAAACGTATAAACAATGCTGAATAGTAGTGAAGAAGAATTTAGAATGATGTTTGAAGCCGAAGAAAAACTTTGGTGGTATAGAATTCTTCACGAAAAAATATCGGCTGAAATTCAATCCAAATTCGGGCAAAATAAAGACATTACTATTTTGGATATTGGCTGTGGAACAGGCGGTTTATTAACTTTTTTACGGACAAATCAATACGCTAATATCCAAGGAATTGATTATTCTGACTATTCGATTCATTTTTCAAAATCTCGTAATTTGAATGTACAAAAAATGAGTATTGATGATTTGAATACTCATTTTCAAAATCAACAATTTGACGTTATTATTTGCAATGATGTATTTTATTGCTTAGATAAAACACAGATTACCAACGCCTTACAGAATATTGCAAACCTTATAAAACCAAACGGCATTTTTCTGTCTAATAATAATGCGTTTCCTATCTTCTATGGAACACACGACATTGCCGTTGGAGGAAAATGGCGTTTTACCTTAACTGATTTTCAAGATTTTCTGTCAAAATCTCCTCTAAAAATTCATTATCATTCTTACTGGACGTGGCTACTTTCACCATTGGTTTTAGCGATTAGGCTTTCTCAACAACTACAATTGAAATTAGGATTGATAGATACTCAAAAATTGGTTTCAGATGTAAGTGTACCACCACATTGGTTAAATGAGTTCTTCTATAAAATCGTAAAAACGGAGGAGAAAATTCTGAAAAGAGGTTTTTTCGGAAGTTCTCTTTTTTTGACCGCAACAAAATAAATAGCCTCATAATTTAGAGTAGATTATTGATTATTAATCATTTAATGTTTTATATAATTGATTAATAATCTCATGAAAAAACTATCGAAATTTCCTCTATTCAGAATTTACGTATCTATTTTTCTATCGTTCATAACGATTTGGAATTCAAATTCCCAAGCCCTCAAAATTCAGCATGATTTAGTGGTGGCTAAAGATGGTTCTGGGGATTTCAGATACATCCAAGACGCCGTTGATGCCATCCGAGTTTATCTTCCAAAACGAATTACTGTTCGTATCAAAAAAGGGATTTACAAAGAGAAAATTGTTATTCCAAGTACACTTTCCAACATAACTTTTGTAGGAGAAGAAGGAACTGTGATTAGCTACGATGATTTTTCGGGCAAAGGAAAAATGGAAACCTTCGATTCCTACACGCTAAAAGTGATGGGAAATGATATTACATTAGAAAATCTCGTTATTGAAAACACCGCAGGAAGAGTTGGGCAAGCCGTTGCCTTACACATTGAGGGCGACCGTTGCGTAATGCGGAAGTGTAAATTCTTAGGAAATCAGGATACGATTTTTGCTTCGGGAGAAAATTCTCGACAGCATTTTATCAATTGTTACATCGAAGGAACAGTTGATTTTATTTTCGGTTCATCAACTGCTTTGTTTGAAAATTGTACGATTCACAGTAAAGTAAATGGCTACGTTTCTGCTGCTTCAACGCCAAATTGGGTAAATTATGGCTACGTTTTCAAGAATTGTAAATTAACCGCCGATGCGGGTGTTGACAAAGTTTTCTTGGGTCGTCCGTGGAGAAGTTTTGCAAAAACGGCTTTCATTAATTGTGAATTGGGCAAACACATTGTAGCCACAGGTTGGGATAATTGGTCGAATGTAGCCAATGAAACTACCACATTTTACGCCGAATACAAAAATTCGGGAGAAGGTGCAAATTTGAATGCAAGAGCAAAATGGTCGCACCAACTAAGTGATGAAGAAGCGGCTGCTTTTACAACTGAAAAAATATTTGCGGGAAGTTTAAAACCATCCTTAAATACCTTTTGGTCACAGCCTTCGTTCATAGGAATTACGGGTAAAATTGATTCTTCTTATTCAAACAATAGTGCCTATCTCAATACCAAAAAGTCGCACCCAATTACCGAAATTGTTCCCGAAAAATCGTTAAGTTCTGTTAACGAACAAAAAGCAATTAGCTATGGAAAAATTGGAGAAAGAGCTTTGTTATTAGACGTTTTTTCTCCTAAAAAAGTAGCTAAAAAAGCATTACCAGCCATTATAATCATTCACGGAGGTGGTTGGAGAACAGGAAATAGAACGCAACATCATCAATTGGCAAGGCGTTTGGCAGACTTAGGGTATGTATGTTTTACGCCCGAATATCGACTTTCTACCGAAGCACTTTATCCTGCCGCAGTTTATGATTTAAAAACGGCTTTGCGTTGGATGAAAGCCAATGCTCAAACTTATAATATTGATACCAATCGGATTGCAACTTTAGGATTTTCGGCAGGCGGACAACTTTCTGCATTCATGGGTGTAACTGCTCAAAACCCGTATTTTGAAGGAAATAATGCTAATTTAAACCATTCGAGTAAAGTGCAAGCGGTGGTGGATATTGATGGTACACTTTCGTTTGTTCACGCAGAATCAGGGGAAGGTGATGACCGAAAAAATACATCTGCCGCAACTTATTGGTTTGGCTACTCGAAAGCGGATAATTTAAAACTTTGGGAAGAAGCCTCTCCGCTCACTCACGTGGGCAAAAACACCCCTCCTATGTTATTTCTAAACAGTTCTGTTGATAGAATGCACGCTGGACGAGAAGATTTTAGAAAGGTTTTAGACCAGAATAATATTTATTCAGAAGTACATTCTTTTCCAGATTCACCACATTCATTTTGCCTATTCAATCCGTGGTTCGAGCCGACTATTAAGTATATTGATGAGTTTTTGAAGAAGGTTTTGAAGTAAGGTTTATATATTTTGCCACGAAGACTCTAAGTTATTATTAGAAAAACTTTGAGCCTTTGTGGCAAATACAAATATTGCCACGAAAGCACGAAGACTCTAAGTTATTATTAGAAAAACTTTGAGCCTTTGTGGCAAATACAAATATTGCCACGAAGACACAAAGGCTCTAAGTTATTATTAGAAAAACTTTAGAGCCTTCGTGTCTTCGTGGCAAAACAAATACAAACAGAAATAACAATACTTTAGAGCCTTCGTGGCAAAACATAAATATCATTTTTTCAAAAAATACCGCTCAAAAACAGAATCTTTCTTCAAAGAATATTCCAAGACCGCCGATTCATCTCCATAAGCAACTCGCTGAAATTCAAGCATATTGGTAGCTTTAAAAATAAATGGTTTTTCAATTGTTGTAAGAATTTTTGCAGGAAAAATCCCTTTTTCAAGTTGATTTATATTAGAAAGAGAATTGAAAAACAGAACGAATAAAATTATCCCACCCGATACCGACTTCCAATTTAACCTTTCAATCACCGAAATTCCAACTAAAATAGAAAGCATAAAAAAAGATGGAAAAGAAACTCTGATATTAAAATCGTTATAAATTCCAATTCTATAAATGGCAATTAAACAAGGAAAAAACACCGCAATTATCCAAAGTAATTTAGGCGTATTTTCATACAATCGTAAAAGTATTCCCCAACCAATAAAGTTTGAAAAAGCATAAAGTAAATAGAAGAATAACCACCAAGAAACACCCGTTTGCCAAATAAATTCAGTATTGTTCGCATGAACACCTTCGGTACTAATAAAATAGAGTATCAACGGAATAAATGAAATAGTAAGTAAAAACATTAATCCCAAATCCTTTCTTTTTGTAGCAGAAAAGACATTTTTAAAGTTTATCAAAAAACTAATCGCTACAAACGGAAACAAACCAATCGTTGTTAATGGACTCCAAAACATGGTTGAAAGTAACATCAATAACAAATATTTCAAATCACTTTCAGATTGCTTTTTTCTAAATTCTTCAATAATCATACACGCCCCCAAACAGGCAGGTAACGTATGTTGCGTAGCCCATGCGTAGTTCTTCACAAATGATTGTGTAATGAGTTTAAACTGATTTAATTGAAAATAATAAGGTTGTAAATATTCTTGGAAAAATTCAACATTCATTAATAGCTTTACCGCTATCCAAGTATTGGAAAATACGACTACTACCAATAAAATTGAAAATGCGTTTTTAGGTGTAAAGGTTGTAATCCAAGTAAAGACAAGACTCAAACCAAGAACACTCCAAATGAAAGAAATGTATCTACAAGTTGCCAAGCCAAAAACCTTTGCCAATAAAGCAGAAGGCAAATAATAACCTGTATAATAACAAAGATAAGTTTGTTGTTTGGCGTAATAAACGGGTAAGTCGTTGGTTATTAAATCATAATATTTAAAATTATTTGCCTGAAAATCATACGTTTGCGGTCGAAATTCACCAATTCCTAAAACGAAATTAAGCACGATTGACAAAAAGATACTTAAAACAATATTTTGAAGTGTTAAAGTATTAATTGGAGCTTGAATACCTTGTTGAAAAACAGTTTTCCAAGTATAAAAACTAATAAAAAGCACACAAGGAATGCTAATCCAGAGGTGAACCCAAGTAAGTAGAAACAAAATTGACGGAATCAGTAAATATAAAATACTAACTATTTTAAGTGTTCTGAGTGATTTCATGTTTGAAATTAAGTCAAATTTAGACCATAAGCAAAAACCAGTTTAGACAAGCTCATTTAGTCAATTCCATTTAGACTTTATTTTGTACCTTTGTTGTAAACATAAAATTGTTCGTGAATATGACATCAATGGTAATTACTCCTCGAAATAAATCTGAGATGAAATTATTATCAGATTTATTCAAAAAAATGCAAATTCAAACGCAATTAGTTTCTGATGAAATTCAAGAAGATTTGGGTTTAGCAATGATGATGAAAGAAGCAGACCGTAGTGAAAAAGTTTCGAGGGAAAGCATTATGGCAAAACTTAGAAAGCATGAAGGTTGACTTTTTAGCAAAGTTTGATAAAGATGTAGATAATATTCTTGATAAATCTATTTTAGAAGATATTGCTGATGTAATCGAAACGGTTGAACTCGCTGAAAATATTACAGAACTGAAAAATATAAAAAAATTAGTTGGTTTTAAAAACGCTTATCGAATTAAAATAGGAAAATACAGAATTGGTTTTTTCTTTGAAAATCAGACAGTTGAATTTGCTCGGGTAGTCCATCGAAAGGATATTTATAAAATTTTCCCATAAACCATGAGTATTGCCGAAATTCAGAAAGGCATCTTAGCTATGCCTCATGCTTTTGTCGTATTACAACGTCTTCAAGAAGCATTGGAGAAGGAAAAAGAACTGCGTAAGCATTTTTACGAAATTATTGAAGAAAACCGTAAAATGGAATTTATCAATGGCGAAATCATTTTTCATTCGCCCGTAAAACAGAAGCACAACGATGCCAACGGAAGAATATATCGGTTAATTTCAACATTTGTAGATGAACACGATTTGGGTTGGGTGGGTATCGAAAAAACATTGGTTTCATTAACTCGTAACGACTATGAACCAGATGTATGTTTTTGGAAACAATCGAAAGCAAAGGACTTTACAGAAGACCAAATGCAGTTTCCTGCTCCAGATTTAATAGTTGAGGTTCTGTCAAAATCAACTGCCAATATTGACCGAACAATAAAATATGACGATTATGAAGCTCATGGTGTAAAGGAGTATTGGATAATTGACCCAACAAAACAAACTATTGAACAATACGTTTTAAGCCATAAAAAATATGAACTACTTTTTAAAGGTAAAGACGGAAATATAGAAAGTGTAGCTATCAAAAACTTTAAAATACCAGTAAAATCTGTTTTTGATAAACGATTGACAAATAAGGTTTTAACAGAATTATTGAAATAAATACATTACGTAATGTTTGAAAATTTAAGCAGTAAAATTACCACCGCAATGCGTACCCTTAAAGGTAAGGGACGTATCACAGATGTAAACGTAGCCAGTACTGTCAAAGAAATCCGTAAGGCTTTGATGGATGCTGACGTAAACTATAAAGTTGCCAAAGAAATCACCGACCGTATCAAGGATGAAGCCATGGGGCAGCAAATCTTGATTGCCGTTGACCCGGGGCAAATGTTGGTAAAAATTGTTCACGAAGAACTCGTTAAATTAATGGGTTCGTCGGTACAAGCTATTAACTTGAAACCAGACCCTGCCGTTGTTTTAATTGCTGGTTTACAAGGTTCAGGAAAGACAACTTTTTCTGGAAAATTAGCTCAATATCTTAAAAAAAGTGGTCGTAATGTACTTTTGGTAGCTTGTGATATTTACCGTCCTGCGGCAATTGACCAGCTTAAAGTTCTTGGAGAACAAGTTGGTGTGGATGTTTATGCTGAGCCAGAAAACAAAAATGCCATCGAAATCGCACAAAACGCTATGGCGTATGGGCGTAAAATGGGCAAGCGTGTAATTATTGTGGATACTGCTGGACGTTTAGCAGTTGACGAAGCAATGATGAATGAAATTGCCGCAGTAAAAGACGCTATCAAACCTTCTGAAATCCTATTTGTTGTGGATTCAATGACGGGACAAGATGCGGTAAATACTGCAAAAACATTCAACGACCGCTTGAATTTTGATGGAGTTGTTCTAACAAAATTAGATGGTGATGCTCGTGGTGGTGCGGCACTTTCAATTCGTCATATTGTAGATAAACCCATTAAGTTTATCTCAACAGGTGAGAAAATGGATGCTCTTGACCAATTCTATCCAGACCGTATGGCAAGCCGTATTTTGGGTATGGGTGACGTTTTGAGTTTGGTAGAAAGAGCTCAAATGGCATTTGACGAAGAAGAATCTGAGCGTATCAACAAGAAAATTCGTCAAAATCAGTTTACATTTGAAGACTTCTATGCTCAATTACAACAAATCAAGAAAATGGGTAATTTGAAAGATTTGATGGGTATGGTTCCGGGAATGTCACAAGCAGTAAAAGACGTTGACGTACCAGATGATGCCTTCAAATCTATTGAAGCCATCATTCAGTCAATGACTCCGAAGGAACGTCAGAAACCAGAAATCTTAGATATGTCTCGTAAAAAACGTATTGCCACAGGCTCTGGAACAAGTGTAACAGAATTGAATAATCTTCTGAAACAATTTGACGGAATGCGTAAAATGATGCGTATGATGAACAATGTTCAAGATGGCAAAATGAAAATGCCAAACATGAAAAACTTAATGAAAAGATAAATTAAATAGAGTAATAATTTATAGAGAATAGAGTTTAGCCAAGTATAAACCCTAAACTTTATTCTCTATAAATTTCAAAAAAAGTCCCTTCTTCACCTCTATTCTCTTAAATTCGTCATTTACGAAAACTACCGTTTACTAATTTTAAAGTCTAAAAATATTTTCTCCACACGAGAAGAGGTACTTTTACGTTTTTATTACAAACTTATAACCACTGTTTTTTGAGTTTCCGCCAATGAGTTTTTATAACTCCTCAAACAGCATTAAAAATGAGAAACAGCATTATCAAGTCTATTTTCCTTACTGGATTTTCAATTATAAGCGTATCCATTTCTGCTCAGTATTTATCCATGCGTGAAGAGCGTCCCAAAATAGACAAAAATTTAAAAAATTTATTTCAAGTCTCCGTTAATCAGGAATCAACCAGTAACCTCAATTTTAGAATTGTCGTTAACAATCCTGCACAAGAATTATTAAATGTTAACCTTAAAAACCAAAACGGTCAGCTTTTTCAAGATGATATTTTTCATCGCCGACCTATATACTCCATGCTTCTTGGTCTTGAAAGGTTAGAAGATGGAATCTACACGCTCTCAATTACTACCAACTATGAATCATTTACTAAAAATTTTGTTATTACCACAGAAGAATTGGGAACACGAAATGGGCAAATGTTTTTAGATAGAAAAGTAGAAATTTTAGACGCCCAATAATTTTTAAAATATTAACCCATAAATCTAAAACAATTCCTAACCAACACACTTACCATGACAGAATCGAC
Source organism: Arcicella aurantiaca (assembly GCF_003148625.1). Lineage (GTDB taxonomy): Bacteria > Bacteroidota > Bacteroidia > Cytophagales > Spirosomataceae > Arcicella > Arcicella aurantiaca. The sequence continues at coordinate 233,800 of NZ_QGGO01000004.1, forward strand.
CAATATGATTTTGAAAGGTGCAGTAATTTCAGCATTTTTATTATTGACTACTTGCCATATTGAAGCTCAAAGTCCTTCAAATGAACCAAAGAAAAAAGTATCAAAAAATGCAGAAAATGCTTTTAAAGTCACCCTTTCAGAAGATGAGAAAAATCCGTTAAACTTAAAGGTAAATATTAGCAACCCTTCAAAAGAAACTATAAAAGTATATTTACGCAAACGTAATGACTATACTTTCTTATTTGAAAAATTATTGGGAAAGGAAAATAAGGCTTCAATGCTTCTTGAGCTTTCTCCTCTGGAAGACGAAGATTATACTTTTGTTGTAAAAACAGAAAATAATTTTTTCATCAAACACATTAGCCTTCAATCTGGAGATTTAACTACTACAAAAGTCAACGGAAAAGAAGTCATGACAACCAATCGTACCATTGTTTTAAAAGACGAATAAACCAATAGCGTTCAGATTTTAGGGAATTTCTCTCAAAATCTGAACGCTATTGGTTTAACCTAAATATTAAGCAAAGCTCATTTCTATCACATCATCACCCACAATTAATTTACCTTCTGTTGCTTTTTGAATATCATCAATCGTTACTCCCGGAGCTGTTTCTAAAAGTTTAAAACCACCCTCAGGCAGAACTTCCAAAACGGCTAATTCTGTAACAATTTTCTTTACACAACGTAAACCTGTCAACGGTAACGAACACGATTTCAACAACTTAGACTCCCCTGCTTTATTAACGTGTTGCATTGCCACAATGATATTTTCGGCAGAAGCTACCAAATCCATTGCTCCACCCATTCCTTTTACCATCTTTCCCGGAATTTTCCAGTTGGCAATATCACCATTTTCAGAAACTTCCATTGCTCCCAAAATCGTCAAATCAACGTGTCCCCCACGAATCATCGCAAAACTTTCCGCTGAACTAAACAAGGACGAACCATCTACCATCGTAACGGTTTGTTTTCCTGCATTAATCAAATCTGGGTCAACATTTTCTTCCGTTGGAAAAGGACCAATTCCAAGCAATCCATTTTCAGATTGCAAAACAACATTTATATTTTCGGGAATATAATTAGCCACAAGCGTTGGTATCCCGATTCCTAAATTGACATAATATCCGTCTTTTACTTCACGAGCAATTCGTTGAGCTATTTGATTTTTATCTAACATTAGATGATTGTTTTTTATTTTGATACAAAGGAACAAAAAAAAGTGAATGACAAAACGACAAAATATTAGAAAATATCAACATAATTTTACACTACCTTTGAAAGCCAAAAGGATGTTCGAGTAATAAATGATTCGAGGTTAGTTTTAAAAGTCTCTTTTTGCGATATTTACTTCCACATAATTTTAATGAATTCATGAACTATAAACTTTTAGGAAAATCAGGATTAAGAGTTTCCGAAATCGCTTTGGGAACAATGACTTTCGGAACAGAATGGGGCTGGGGAGCAGATTATGATACCTCGAAAAAGGTTTTTGAGGCTTATGCCAATGCTGAGGGAAATTTCATTGATACTGCCAATCGTTATACAGAAGGAACTTCTGAAAAAATGGTTGGAGAGTTCATCAATGCAGACCGTGACCATTTTGTTTTAGCTACAAAATATTCTCTTTTTGACCGCAAAGGTGACCCAAATTTTGCAGGAAATCATCGTAAAAATATGGTTCGTTCAGTTAATGAATCTTTAAAGCGACTTAAAACTGATTTTATTGACCTCTTGTGGGTTCATGCTTGGGATGGTACAACGCCCGTTGACGAAATGATGCGAGCTTTGGATGATTTAGTCACCTCTGGGAAAATACAATATATCGGAATCTCAGACACACCTGCGTGGGTAGTTGCCCAAGCCAACACAATGGCTGATTTACGTGGCTGGAGTCGTTTTGTGGGTTTACAAGTAGAATATTCATTGATTCAACGTACCCCAGAACGTGATTTATTACCGATGGCGAAAGCTCTTGATTTGGCAGTAGCTCCGTGGGCGTCATTGGCAGGCGGTGCATTATCTGGAAAATATCTAAGAGGCGAAAAAGGGCGTGTGCCAGACAATAGTTTACGAATAAATGAACGTTCTCAGAAGATTACACAAGTTGTTGTGAATATAGCTGACGAAATTGGCGTAACGCCCTCACAAGTAGCATTAAACTGGTGTCGTCAGAAAAATCAGGTAGTTATTCCAATTGTTGGAGCAAGGTCTTTAACCCAAATTGAAGATTCTTTGGGCTGTGTAAACTTCAAATTATCACCCGAACAAATTACACAATTAGACGAAGTAAGCAAATTTGATTTAGGATTTCCGCACGATTTTTTAGCTTCGGAAAATGTCAAAAATATTCTTTCGGGCGAAACTTGGGGAAAATTAGAGAATCATAGGAGTTAGATTCAGCATTCTGTCTGAACTATGATTTAAAAGATGATTTAATTTTAAGATTTTCCCATTATCCTAAAATCCTATAAGCATAAAAATCATAGTTCAGATAGGGTCGCTCAGACCGAGCCAATTACAAAACTACAATTTCATCAGCATTGGCTACCTCAAAGTTTTGAGTTTTCAAATTATCAGCGATTACTTCAGAAGATTCTCTTGCACGAGCAATAGCAATGACGTTTTTCTTTTCGTCTAAAATCTCAAAAACTTCTCCTTTTTCAAAAGAACCCATCACCTTTTTGATACCTACTGCCAACAAACTTTTTCTGTTCTCTAAAGCTACACTTGCCCCTGCATCAACTTGCACTTTTCCAGCAATGAGACTACCCGATGCTAACCATTTCTGACGTGCATTCAAAGCTACTTTCTCTGGAGCAAAGCTTGTACCATTCTGATTATCAATCGCTTTCAACATTCCATCTTCGGGTTTCATGCCAAAAATAACCACTCTTGTACCCATGCGGGTTGCCATACGAGTATAAGTTAATTTAGAAATCATACCGCCCAAACCCAATGACGATTTATCATCATTTGCCAAGCCAATAACCGAAGAATCTACCTTTGGAATAAAAGGAATAATATTTTTATCAGCATCTAAAAGTCCACCAACGGAAGTACATAAAAGCAAAGTATCTGCTCCGAAACCCGTTGCAATTAACGTTGCTAATTCGTCATTATCAGAGAATTTCAACTCTAAATTACTCACCACGTCATTTTCATTGGCAATTGGAATAATCCCATTTTTCCAAAGTTCTTGATAAGTTTCTTTCAACTGTAAAAATTGATTTCTATTGGCAAAATGATGTCTTTCACAAAGACTTTGAGCAACGGTAATTCCGTATTTAGAGAAATATTGTGTGTATTTTGCTAATAAAAGTGGATTACCAATGGCTGCCGCCGCTTTTCTTTCAGAAATTGTTCCTTTATAATTTTGAATAAATCCTCTCCCTGCTCCTACCGCCCCCGACGATACCATAACAATTTGATAATCAGCATGAAGAATCGAAATCTGACGAGCTATTTCTTGCAAAATATCTTCATTTAACTCGCCTGTTTTATGCGTAATTGAAGCAGTTCCAAATTTGATAACGATAATTGGTTTAGACATTTCTAAATATATGATTGGAGAATAATGGAATGAGTGATTAATTTTTAACCTTGCAAAAATACGAATTATACTGAAAACATTTAGATTTACGAAAGGGTATTGGTATCCTCAATAAAATCGACACTTTGTAAATTCGCTTTTCTCAAATTGCGTTTAACTCATTAAATCGTTTTCAACTAATCACTAATTCTGTTTTTTCTCACTAAACTTTAAAGAGATGTTCCAAAGCATTCTCTGTAAATAAACATCTTCGTTCAAGTGATTTTTTGAGCGCTTTTACATATTCACCACGAGGAATTTCAATAGCTCCAAAACGCCTAACATTATCGTTAATAAATTGAGTATCAAGCAATTCAAAACCTTGATTCTTTAATATTTCCATTAAATAATGAAACGCAACCTTTGAGCCATCAGGAACTTTATAAAACATCGACTCGCCAAAAAATGCCGCTCCGATTGATACTCCATAAAGCCCTCCAACTAAACGGTTTTCAATATACGTCTCAACAGAATATGCCAAGCCCATGTGATGTAATTCACAATAAGCTTCTATAATTTCTTCCGAAATCCAAGTTTCATCATCTCCTTTTCGGGCGGCTGCACAATTTCTCATCACGCCTTCAAAATCGGTATTAATTCTTACTTCAAAAGTTTTTTTGTTAAGAACAGGACGTAACGATTTGGGCGGTTTATAAGTATCAATCGGAATAATTGCCCTTGGGTCAGGCGAATACCAGTAAAGCGTTCCATCGGTATCAGCCATTGGAAAAATCCCATTCATGTAGCCATAAATAAGGTCGTCGGCAGTAAGTTTATTCGTATTTATTTTCGGAGAAACGGACATCCTTTATTGTTAAGTATTTTGTACTAATTGATATTAAGTAAACTTCGCAAACTTCAAATCTAATTTCACTTAAATCTTAATATTAGGCACAACATTTCATTTTTAGGTTTATCAATGCAAAATTTCATTATAAAGCATCTATCAATTTTATGAAAAATATCTTTAAATTCCAAACAACACTCTATCTAAAATTCAATAATTTATTGATTTTCAATAACTTAAAAACATCTATCTACCATATAAAGCAAAAAGAGAACCAAAGAACAAAGCTTTTAATATTTTGATTATTAACGGTTAAATAAGTCAATTGTTTTCCAAGATAAATCAAAATAAATATTCGTAAAAGAATAATAAAAATTAGGCTGAATCACTTTTAAAACCTGTTTTTTACCCTTGTAAAAGGCGTTCTAAAAATAAAAACGCAAAAAAACATTGCATCTTCCATTTTGTTTTGGTAAACTTTGCATGATTATTCGATTTCAAGCATTTCAAGGTCGGTTAATTTACTTAATAAAAATGGAATACGAAGTAAAATTCATATCATATTCTTATCTCCCCACACCTATTTTTAGGTGTACATTCTTCCGTAGGGTCTGATACCCTAATGCTTTTCTGTCTGTCTATGTGACAGATATTTTATCGAATTTTTTCGGGTAAATCATTAACAATCTAAGGCTTTGTTTGAAGCCATAGTTATTCATCATCTTGTTTTTTTAACATCAAAAACAATTTTAGCTAAAACTTAAAGTGGAAAAAGAATCAGCTTCTGAGGTTTTAACCAATAATTATACAGTTCAAGTTGCTACAACTGAACATTTACATCTTGCTGAAGCCATTTGTCACGAAATGGAAGAGTCTGCCAAAGCTCGTGGAACTGGTATTGCTAAACGTTCTCCAGAATATTTAAAAGATAAAATCAAGGAAGGGAAAGCTATCATTGCCACCAATGATGCAGGCGAATTTATTGGTTTCTGTTATGTAGAAACTTGGGAACATGGCAAATTTGTGGCAAATTCTGGCTTAATTGTAAAACCCGAATGGCGTAAATATGGTATTGCAAAGGCGGTGAAAGCAAAAGCCTTTGAATTATCACGCACTAAATACCCCGATGCAAAAATCATTGGTATAACTACGTCGTTGGCAGTAATGAAAATTAACTCTGAATTGGGTTATGAGCCAACAACTTTCTCGGAATTGCCCGTAAATGATGCTTTCTGGAAAGGTTGTCAGTCGTGCGTGAATTATGACGTGTTGACTCGCACCGACCGCAAGCATTGTCTATGCACAGGTATGATTTTTGACCCAGAGTGGGAGAAAAACAAAGCCAAAAGAGAACAAGAAGCAAATGCTAATAAAGATAAACAACAAGAAGAACACGAGCCGTGGAATTTCTTGAAAGACGTAAAAGTTTTAGAACGTTTGAAATCTATCAAAGAAAAGATGTTCTTGAAAATGCAAGCTAAAAGAGCAGAGAGACAGGCGGTGTAAGGACACTATAAACTTCCCGAAAGTTTTAGAACTTTCGGGAAGTTCTCGCCGATGTCTGTGTCTTCACAGACGATTACATTAATTCAATTTGGAATGGTTGTCTGTGGAGACACAGACAACGGCAGTAAGGCTGGAAGCCTATTAATACTAATCACTCGCAAGATGCGAGCGATTGATGAAGTTTGAAACACCCATAAAGGCAAAAAACATTGTCATACACATGAATTTGCAAGATATTTTACAACATTCTCACCACTTACTTGTACTACTTGTTCTATTTATTTTGGCAAAAATATTTCCAACAAATAAAAAAGAAAAAGATTACAAAAAATACGAATTAGAAGATATTGAAAAAACATACAAAAAATATCAATGGTCGCCATCAATTGCGATTTTGATAGTATTATTTGTAGGAGTTGTACTTTATTATTCACTTAGAAATATAAATATTTTACTACAAACTAAGCCAAAAGATGCTATTTTTTATCTACGCTTTGAAACTATGCCTTTGATTGTGACAATAGGTGTCATATTTACATTTTCAATATCAATCATGGAAAAATCAATGCTTTCTATGATGTCGAAAGAGGATTATGAGAAATTTAATACCAAATATGAATTAGAGTATGGACTTTCCTCCAATGGAGCAGAAGTTTTTGCAAAATATTGGAAGTTATTTTTTGGCTGTATTACTGTATTTTTAATTTTCTACTTTTGGAATATTGATGGTAAAATTACCAAAGACTCTATTGAATTAGGAGATTACGGAACAACTGTAAAGAAGAAATACTCTCTTAATCAAGTCAAAAAAATACAATTCTATCCAAATCCTAACCCTGATATTGCTATTCTGGTTGAGGATGAATATAAAGTAATTTTCAACAATAGTGAAGAGTGGGACACAGGAAGTTCTGGTATAAGAGGAACGGAAAATTTATCAGAGGTTATGAAATACATTTCTGATAAATCTAAAATAAGAATTGATACTTTGATAGTACAAAAAAGCAAATAACAACGACTTTAAAATAAATTCAAAATACCAGCCATCACAATTTACGTGGTGCTGACAACAAAAAATGAGTAAACCAAAAGTAATCTTAGCATTTTCGGGAGGGCTTGATACCTCCTTTTGTGTAAAATATCTATCCGAAGACCGTGGATTTGAAGTACATTCTGCCCTTGTGAATACAGGTGGTTTCAGCGAAGAGGAATTGAAAGACATTGAGCAGAAAGCCTACGGTTTGGGCGTTGCCAGTCACGTAACGTTGGATGTAGTTGAAAAATACTACAACGATTGTATTCGCTACATGGTGTATGGTAATGTTTTGAAAAACAATACTTATCCGCTTTCAGTATCAGCAGAGCGTGTTTTTCAAGCAACTGCCGTTGCGGAATATGCCAACAAATTAGGTGCAAAAGCCATTGCACACGGAAGTACAGGAGCAGGAAACGACCAAGTTCGTTTTGATGTGGTTTTCCAGATTATGGTTCCTGATGTGGAAGTAATTACGCCAATTCGTGATTTAAAATTATCTCGTGAAGCAGAAATTGAATATTTGAAAGGAAAAGGCGTTGTTCGTGACTGGACAAAATCTACTTATTCAATCAACAAAGGACTTTGGGGAACGTCGGTTGGCGGAAAAGAAACTTTGACTTCCAATGGATATTTACCAGAATCAGCTTGGCCTACACAAGTAACTAAAACAGGCGAAGAAACGGTAAAATTACACTTTGAAAAAGGTCAATTAGTGGGAATCAATGGCGAAACAATGTCACCTGTTGAGGCAATTTGTAAATTGACTGACATTGCAGCACCTTACGGCGTTGGTCGTGATATTCACGTGGGCGACACCATTATTGGTATCAAAGGACGTGTTGGTTTTGAAGCCGCAGCACCTTTGTTAATCATCAAAGCCCACCATTTATTAGAAAAACATACGCTTACCAAACAACAATTATACTGGAAACAGACTTTGGGTGAAACTTACGGAACGATGCTCCACGAAGGACAATTCTTAGAGCCTGTTGTTCGTAACTTTGAGACTTTCTTGGCTGATACTCAAGACAATGTAACAGGAACGGTTGATATTCATTTAGCACCGTATCGTTACCAATTGATTGGTATTGAATCAAAATACGATTTGATGTCATCAATTTTTGGAACTTATGGAGAGATGAATAATTCGTGGACTGGAGATGATGTAAGAGGATTCTCGAAAATTGTGTCAAATCAGACGATGATTCATCGTAAGGTTACGGATTATGCAGGAAAGTAAATAACGTTTATGAGTTAAGTGTTTATGAGTTTATGGTGCTAAGAATCATTGCTCATAAACACTTAATCAATCTTTTCATTGATTAAAAAATTCTACAAACCACATCAATATATTATGCAAAACTACAAAGACCTTAAAGTTTGGCAGAAATCACACCTTATTGTTCTAAAAGTTTATCAACTCACGAATGGCTTTCCTAAAAGTGAAGTTTACGGTTTGGTAAGTCAATATAGACGAAGTGCTGTTTCTGTTTCAGCAAATTTGGTAGAAGGATGTGGCAAATATTCATCAAATGATATTGCTAATTTCTTTCAGATTGCACTTGGTTCACTCCATGAAAGTGAATATTACAATTTATTAAGTAAAGATTTAGCTTATATCTCTGAAGAGGAGTACAAAAACTTAGAGGAACAATTTAGAGAAGTTAAGGCTATGTTGGTTGCATTAATAAAAACCGTTCGGAATAAATAGTTTATGAAGTATTTTTATGAAGTAAAAATAGATAAAACGTAAGTAAAAGAAAATATCTATCTCTTACAAATTGTCATCTTTAGCACTCATAAACTCATAAACTACTGAACTCATAAACTAAAAAAATGAAAATAGGAATAATAGGCGGTGCAGGATATACAGGAGGCGAATTACTCAGAATTTTAATCCATCACCCCGAAGCAGAAATAGTTTACGTAAACTCAAAATCTCAAGCAGGAAAACCTGTTTATAATACACACACTGATTTATTAGGCGATACTGATTTACGCTTCTCAGACGACTTACATACCAACGTTGATGTTATTTTTCTTTGCTCTGGACACGGAGAATCTAAGAAATTTTTAGCGGCAAATCCTGAATTTAAATCAGTAAAAATCGTTGATTTAAGTACAGATTATCGTGACCAATCGGAAGGTTTTGTGTATGGTTTGGCAGAATTGCAACGTGATAAAATCCGTCAGGCAAATCATATTGCTAATCCAGGTTGTTTTGCGACTTCCATTGAATTGGCTTTGTTGCCTTTGGCACAAGCGGGTTTAATCCATGATGATGTTCATGTCTCGGCAGTTACGGGTTCTACGGGGGCAGGACAAAGCCTTTCACCAACGGGGCATTTTTCTTGGAGAAGCAATAATATCTCCATTTATAAAGCCTTCACGCATCAGCATTTGACGGAAATTGGCATGGTGATTTCTTCATTTAATGGAGCAAATCCAACCGTTAATTTCATTCCATATCGTGGTACTTTTACTCGTGGAATTATGGCAAATGTTTATACTAAATTCTCAGGAACTTTAGCCGAAGCCAAAGAACTTTACAAAAACTACTATCAGTCGCACCCATTCACACACGTAAGTGATGTGGCAGTAGATGTGAAACAAGTAGTAAATACCAATAAATGTTTGATTTCTTTAGAAGTTCAAGACGGGAATTTACTCATAACCAGCATTATTGATAACCTCACAAAAGGAGCATCAGGACAGGCAGTTCAAAATATGAATTTGATGTTTGGTCTTGATGAAAAAACTGGTTTAGGTTTGAAATCTGTTGGAATGTAATCGTAACACAGACTTTAGTCTGTTAAATACTAAACAGACTAAAGTCTGTGCTACTAATAAATCCATAAAATGCAAAAGCTATTATTATTAATCATACTGCTTAATTCAATAATTTTTAATAGTATTGCCCAAGAAAAAAGACCATATAGTCGCAAAGGTGAATATTACTTTTTTTGGGGATACAACCGTTCTGAATACGCAAAATCTGATATAACATTTAAAGGAATAGGTTACGATTTTACGCTAAAAGACGTAGAAGCACATGATTTACCAATTCCATTTTCGGTAAATGAATATGTGGATATTACTCGCCTTTCAATTCCACAATACAATTTTAGAGTAGGATATTTTTTCAAAGACCACTGGGCAGTTTCATTTGGCTCAGACCACATGAAATATGTAATGGTAAATGAACAAATGTCAACACTTACAGGACATATTTCGGCACAAGTTTCTTCCCCTGCTATTGATGTTCAAGCTATAAATCCTGCTTATGTAGGCGATTTTAATAATCAACCTTTTAAAATAAATAAGGATTTTTTGACTTACGAACATACCGACGGTTTCAATTATGTTCATTTTGAACTTGACAGATATGACCGTCTTTGGAAAGCTCAAAACAATATACAAGGTGTTGATTGGCTTGTGGGCATAGGGGCAGGAACATTAATTCCACGTACAGATTCTTATCTTTTCAAAGTTGGGAAAAATAACCATTTCAATTTTGCAGGTTATGGTTTTTCTGCCAAAACTGGTCTCCGTTTTGATATATCCCGAAGGCTTTTCTTCCAAACGGACGTAATGGGAGGATTCGTTCGTTTGAACAATGTTCATACAACTGGTAGAGACGACTTAGACTATGCACAACAAAGCATCTGGTTCGGACAGTTCTATGGAGCATTGGGTTACAAATTTGGAAGACATAGAAATAAATAAAATAGTTATTGGTTATCAGTTAATGGTAAACAAGCACATTACTTTTTTGCTTTACTGATAACTGATAACTGATAACTAATAACTGATACAATGAATCTTTTTAATGTATATCCACTCTACGACATCACCCCTGTAAAAGCTCAAGGAAGCAAATTATGGGACAAAAATGGCGTAGAATATCTTGACCTTTACGGAGGTCATGCTGTAATTTCAATTGGACATTCACATCCACATTATGTTCAGAAATTAACGGAACAATTAAGCAATTTAGGGTTTTATTCAAACTCAGTAAATATTCCTATTCAGCAAGAATTAGCTACCAAATTGGGCGAGCTTTCGGGCTATGACGATTATGAGTTATTCCTTTGTAATTCGGGAGCAGAAGCCAATGAAAACGCTCTAAAATTAGCCTCTTTCTTCAATGGTCGTAAAAAAGTAATTGCCTTTTCAAAAGCGTTTCATGGAAGAACAGCAGGTGCAGTAGCTGTAACAGATAATAAAGCAATTATTGCTCCTATCAATTACGACGAACACGTTACTTTCTTACCATTCAATGATGTTGAGGCATTAAAAGAAAACATTACAGAGGAAGTTTGTGCCGTTATTGTAGAAGGAATTCAAGGTGTTGGAGGAATTAATGTTTGTTCAGACGAATTCTTGAAAACGGCTCGTGAAATGTGTGATAAAACTGGTGCAATTTTAATTTTGGATTCAGTTCAGTGCGGATACGGGCGTTCAGGTAAATTTTTCTCGCATGATTTCTCAGGCATTCGTCCAGACATTATGACTACTGCCAAAGGAATGGGCAATGGTTTCCCGATTGGTGGCGTGTTGATTTCTCCAAAATTTAAAGCAAAATTCGGAATGTTAGGTACAACTTTCGGAGGAAATCATTTAGCTTGTGCAGCAGCAGTAGCGGTTTTAGATGTAATGAAAGAAGAAAATTTAATGGAAAATGCCATTAAAAAAGGTGAATATTTATTTGAAAATTTAAAGCAGATAGAAGGCATCAAAGAACTTCGTGGGCGTGGCTTAATGATAGGAATTGAATTTGAAAAACCTGTTGATACCATCAGAGATACGCTATTGTTTGAGCATAAAATTTTCTGTGGTTACGCAGGGAAAAATACCCTTCGTCTTTTACCAAGTTTGGCATTAGGACAAGCAGAATGTGATAGATTTTTAGAAGCTTTAGCACAAACAGTTAAAGCGTAAAACTTTCAATAATAAAAAAGCCCAACAAAATGATTTGTGGGCTTTTTTATTGGCTATAATTTATACAGATAAATCTTCCTCAGCTAAAATTTTAGTAATTATTTTTTTCCATACAATTCTTTCTTCTTTGCTAATAACTTTCTCTTCTACTGAATTTTCAGACTTACTAACCTTTTGTAACCTTTTGTAAGTTAATCCATTCATCACAGATTGCTCTCTCCATAAATCAATTATAGTGTTCTCCTCTTCGGAAGTTTCCCCACGAAAATGCCTTGCCAATAATATGTAGTCTATTTTCAACATGTGGCTAATTAAAATTTTTTAAAATAAAAACGCTGTAAAACAGGCGGCTTATTTAACAAATTAATTACTGTTTATATAAATGAAGACTGAAAATTAGTGAATAGGTAACAGAAATAGAATAAAAAAACTTTAAAAAACGCTCGAATCTGACAGATGCAAGTAGAAAGTTTAGATTCTAAGACTTTCATCTATAATAAATCATAAAATACATGATTATCAAATACTTATCGACTCAATGAGGCATTTACAAACCATTAAAATAGTGTTCCTTCAAGTGTATAGAATATTTTTGGCAAGAGTTTTGTAAAAGAGGTATCAGCAATACACCGTCATACATTTTGATATTAACTCAGAATGTGATTATTTTGCGTTTCTTTTGCGTTATTTTAAACGTATTTAAAAGAAACTTTCATTAATAATTTGTATTACAATCTGTCTTTCTTCACGAGAGGCAAACAGCAGATAACAAATAAATAACTATTTAAAAATGGCATTAATTACCAAAATTAGAGAGAAGTCGGGAGTGGCAGCAGCAGCTATTGCTATCAGTTTAATTCTCTTCCTCGTCGGCGGAGATATTTTCCAAGGTCGTTCAAGCTTCTTTGGCGGCTCAAGTGATGTTGTGGGAGAAATTGGTGGTGAAAACATCAAATTTCAGGATTTCCAAAAGAAAGTTGAAGAGCTTTCTCAAAACTACACCCAACAAGCTGGTCGTGGGCCAGGAGAGCAAGAATTAGCTCAAATGCGTGAACAAGTTTGGAATCAGTACATTATGGATTTGGCTTATGGAAAAGAGTATGAATCTTTGGGATTGTCAGTAACTCCAAAAGAATTGGTTGATATGGTTCAAGGAGAAAACATTCACCCTTCAGTTCGTCAGCAATTTACAAATCCACAAACAGGTCAGTTTGACAAAAACTACGTTATTCAGTTCTTGAAAAACTTCAAAACAATGCCAGTTGCACAACAACAAGCTTGGGCTAATTTTGAAAAATCATTAAGCCAAGACCGTTTGAGAAGCAAGTATGAGAACTTATTAAGAATGTCAACTTATACCACTAACGCAGAAGCTCAAAAAGAATATACAGCTCAAACTGCTAAAGTTGACGTTCGTTACCTATACGTTCCATTCTATTCAGTTGCAGATTCAACTATTAAAGTTTCGGATTCTCAATTAGAAGAATATTTGAACAGTCATAAAGACCTTTTCAAAGGACAAAACACTCGTTCTTTACAGTATGTTACTTTCCCTGTAATTCCTTCAAAAGCAGATACAGCATCTTTCTACAACGACATCAAGCGTTTAGCAAAAGAATTAGCTGTTACAAAGAACGATTCAGCTTTTGCGATGATGAATTCAGACGTAAAAACGCCATACTATGCAACTTTAGCTGAAATTCCAGAAGCAGTAAAAGGTCAATTAAGCTCAATGGTTGTTGGTGGTATTTATGGTCCATTCAAAAATGGTTTATCATATTCTATCTATAAATATGGTGGTGTTCAAAAGGATTCTTTATATACAGTTCGTGCAAGCCATATCTTAATCAATGCAGACAAAAATGCTCCAGATTCAGTAAAAGCAGCAGCTCGTAAACGTGCAGAAGGAATCTTAGCACAAATTAAAGGCGGAGCTTCTTTTGAAGCAATGGCACAACAATTTGGTTCAGATGGTACAGCTCAACAAGGTGGAGATTTAGGTTATTTCAAAAATAACGGAGGAATGGTTAAGCCATTTGAAAATGCAGTATTTGGTTATTCAGGAACAGGTTTATTACCAGGTCTTGTTGAAACAGATTTCGGTTATCACGTAGTAAAAGTTACAGAAGCTAAAACAAATACTCGTTATAAATTAGCAGCAGTGAACCGTACAATCGCTCCAAGTCAATCTACGATGGATGATGTTTTACGTAAAGCAGATGCTTTCGCTTCAGCAAATGATACAAAAGATAAATTTGAAGCAGCTTTGAAAAAAGACAAATCATTGTTGATGTTACGTGCTGACAGAATTCAAGAAGGTGCAACAGGTGTAAATAACTTACAAAATGCTCGTGATATTGTTCGTTGGGCATTTAATAACGATACTAAAATAGGTGCAGTTTCAGAAGTTTTCCAGAATGACAATCAATATATTGTTGCTCTTGAAACTGGAGCAACAAGCAAAGACGTTGTGAAAGTTGATGACTTCCGTGATGAATTGACTGCTCGTGTTAGAGGTGATTTAAAAGCAGAACAAATCACTAAGAAATTAGGCGGTATTTCGGGTACTTTAGAGCAAATGGCACAGAAGTATGGTGCAGGTGCATTAGTTGAAACAGTGAACGATTTAACGCTTGCACAAGGAGTATTGACAAGTGCAGGTGCTGACCCAACTGCATTAGGAAAAGCATTCGGTTTGAAAGTAGGACAAAAATCTAAGCCTTTCAAAGGAGAAGCAGGTGTATTTGTAATGGAAACAACAAAATCTACTCCAGCTCCAGCTATTGCAGATTTGACAATCTATAAAAATTCAGCCAAAATGATGGCAGCACAAAGAACATCATTCTATATCAACGAAGCAATCAAAGAAAATGCAAAAGTTGTTGATAACAGAGCTAAGTTTTATTAAGATTTGAATAAATCATAACCAAGAAAGCACCTCAAATGAGGTGCTTTCTTGGTTTATAACTGTCTTATTATTTTGGAAGAACATACTTCCGTATTATTTTATAAAAGGTAAATTATCCTTTGCGTCAACGATTTTAGTTTCACTTTCTTTGACCTCCCAACGATACGAACACGTATCAGCACTTCCACATTTTGGACAATTCCACTGCCAATTGGTATCTTCACTTAAATCAATTCCTGCATTGCTAATTAAGACTTTTAGCGTATTTCGCTGATTAATAATTATCTCAGATGCTAATATTTTATCAATAGCCCCCAAATCTGGCAATTGATTTTTATTGATATACTCCACAAAAAGCTTCGGAATAAGATTTGAAGCGATAAAAACCTCAACATCTTTTGTAGTAATTTTTGCATTCCCACACGCTAAACATCTCCATCCGCTTATTATGCAAGAATTGTTTTGCATTCGGTCGAGAATAATTGCTAAAGAATCTCCCGAAGCAAGTCCATAAGCAATTGATTGAAAGCCCCCGAAAACTCTACCTTTCCAAAGACCTTCTGTATCATTATAACCAATCACAACATCATTAAATGACCCCATTCCGCCATAAGCATGTAAATGATGTTCGACACTTTTTGTAGTTTCCCACAATTTTATATCTTCCTGCATCCATTTTTCCCAATGGTCGTAACCTTCAACTTTAAGGATTTGGGATAAAACTTCTAACGATATTTTATAGTAATCAGTCATAAAACGAAGCATGGTTTATCGATATAATAAAAAAGGACTTATAATCAATTGATTATAAGTCCTTTAAGTGGGCCCACTTGGAATCGAACCAAGCACCTACTGATTATGAGTCAGTTGCTCTAACCGAATGAGCTATAGGCCCTACAAAGCGTTTGATTTCTTTGTGGTGCAAAATTAAGGTTTTAAAACCACTTCTACAAAATATGTTTTTAATTTTTACGTTAAACCTTTAATATTATCTGTTATCTAACCAGAAATTTTAATAAATATTAATCCACATTAAGCATGAAAAAGAAATTAGTATTGGCATTAAGCATTTTCGCAGCAACATTTGCACTAAGTACAGAATCTGTGAAAGCTCAAGATGGTAGAGGCGAACGCCCACAACAAAATTTGACTCCAGCTCAAAGAGTAGATAATCAAATTCAAAGATGGACAAAGGCTTTGAGCTTATCTTCTGACCAAGTTAATCAAATTAAACCTTTGTTATTGGAGTTAAATCAGAAAAGAGATGCAATGCGTGATGCTCCAGATAAACGTGCAGCAATGAGAGAAATGAGAGATTTAGTAACGGCACAAGATGCAAAAATGAAAACTATCCTTTCGGCTGAACAGTACACCAAATATGAGGATATTAAAGATGAAGCTAAAGACCGTATGAAGGGTAAATTTGGAGGAAGAAACTAAGTTTGGCAAATAACAAAAATAGGGGAGATTTTAGATTAAAAATATCTAAAATCTCCCCTATTTCATTTTAACTTAAATCTACTTTCCGTATTTTTTAGCTAAAGTCAAAATTGCACCTGCTGCTCCAGAAGTTGGCTGGGGAACACCACTCATTGTCTTTTTCACTTTTCCAGAAGCATCTAAGAAATAAAGTGTTGGATAGCCATCCACTGGATATTGTTGAGCTACTGCTGGACCTTCACCATTCTCGTAATCCATTGCTACGCAAACGTATTTTGCATTCATGTAATCACCTAAAGCCTTATCCACAAATACTTGTTTTTTTAGCACTTTGCAAGGTCCACACCAAGTAGTATAACAGTCCATCATGACCATTTTGTTTTCTTTTTTAGCTTTAGCTAAGGCTTCTTTAAACGTTCCGTTAAAGAATTGAATACCTGTTGTTCCGTCTTTTTTAGCAGGAGTATTACCAGCAAACACGCTGATTGACAATACGATAAGTAAAGCGGTTAAGAAATTTGATTTTAACATTTTGTTATTTTTTTAAATTTGAATTATATACGAATAATTTACACAAATATTATGCTACACCAATTGCATTTTTGCAACCTTTGGGTCAACAATAGCTGTATCATGCTCAAAATCTAATTTAATTCTCCATTTCTGCATTGTTGCTGCTCCAATAATAGCTTCTTCGCTCAATCCTGGAATCACTAAAAACTCATCTGATAAAAGTACATCGTCCATATAAAAGTCGAGGCTTACTCTTTGTGTTACTTCAATATAATGCCCCTCAGCAGCTGTACCCATCATACGAATACGCCCTAATTGCGTTGGATTTTCTAAGTTTTCTAAATACTCAGGGTTTATACATGAAAGATTTGCCCCAGAATCATAAAGGGTGTAAAGATGTTTTTCGCCTAATGAACCTGCAAAAAGTAAAGGTTGCTTAATGATTGACATAGCTGTTTGTTATTTTATTTTAAAGTAGGTAAAACTTAATTCATACACTAAAAATAAGGGTTTGTAAACTTATCTACAAACCCTTATTCTGAAATTTTATTTTCTAATCACCGCCCCAATCTCTTTCTCAAACGCTCCCATCAATTTCTCCATCGTTTTGTCGATAACTTTATCCGTTAAGGTTTGTTCATTGTCTTGTAATGTGAAACTTACAGAATATGATTTCTTACCTTCACCTAAATTATCGCCTTGATATACGTCAAAAACATTGATTTGCTTCAACAAATTTTTCTCATAATTACGAGCTAATTTCTGGATTTGGTCGAAGCTTACCGTTTTGTCAATTACCAATGAAAGGTCACGACGAACTTCTGGGAATTTAGATAATTCAGCAAAAACAGCCTTGTCATTATATTGCTTGAATAAATAATCCCAATCAATATCCGCAAAGAAAACGTGTTGTTTCACCTCTGCTTTTTTGGCTACGTTTGGTTTTACTAATCCCAATTTCACAACTTCTTTCTTGTTTACCAAATAGCTCAAACCGTACTCAAATGTCGCAGAATTTTCAATCGGTTTACTGTCAAAACTTTTCACGCCAAGACTTCCCAAAACTTTATTTACCGCACTTGCAAGCGTATGAAATGCTACTTTTTGAGATTTCATTTGCCAAGTTTCATTTTCAGTATTACCCGTAATAAAAATGGCTAAATGGCGTTTTTCAACGTATTTATCATTGATTTTATGATATGTTTTTCCAAAATCAAATACTCGTAAATCCTTCTGACGACGGTTAATATTATAAGCTAATACTTCCAAACCTGAGAATAACATCGTCTGACGCATCACGCCCAAGTCTTCAGAAAGCTTATTTAAAATCTCAACGTTTTCGTTAGGTAAATCAGCCTTAATTAATTCTGCATAAGCAGGTTTTGTCAAAGAATTTGTAATGATTTCGTTAAAACCGTTCGCCGCTAAAATTTGTGATAATTTCAACTGTAAATTATCACGGTCTTTTGCAGGGAAACTTGAAAGATAATCCGTTCCTAAATTCTCCGAAAGTTCAATATTATTGAAACCATAAATACGTAAAATTTCTTCAATTACGTCTGCTTCACGAGTAACATCTACTCGGAATGGCGGTACAATTGCATTAAATCCATCTTCATTTTCATCTTGAATTTGAATATCCAAAGCTGTCAGAATATCTTTAATCAGTGATCTTTCTAATTTTTTCCCAATCAAACGGTCAATATTTTTGTATAAAACCTTGATGTTGAAATCGGCAATTGACGTTGGATAAAAATCTGTAACTTCTGATGCAATTTCACCACCCGCCAATTCTTGAATTAATAAAGCAGCGTGTTTTAAAGCAAATAATTTTGCATTTGGGTCTGTTCCACGTTCAAAACGGAATGAAGCATCTGTTTTCAAACCATGACGCTGAGCCGTTTTACGCACTGATGCAGGGTCAAAATACGCAACTTCTAAATAAACACGAGTAGTTTCTGGCTTAATTCCAGATTTCATTCCTCCAAAAACGCCTGCAATTCCCACCGCTTCTTCGGCATCACAAATCATTAAGTCGGTTTCACCCAAAGTACGTTCAACTTCATCTAACGTTGTAAATTTTGTACCTGCTTCCAATGTTTTTACAACAATTTTCTGCCCTTTGATAGCGTGCCAATCGTAAGCGTGCATTGGCTGACCAAGTCCGTGGCAGATATAATTGGTAATGTCAACAATGTTATTGATTGGACGTAAACCAATGGTTTCTAAATATTTACGCAACCATTCTGGTGAATCTTGCACTTTTACGCCATCAATCGTTACTCCGCAAAAACGTGGACAATCTTCTGGTTTTTCTACGACTAATTCAATCGGGAAATTATTATTGGCAACTTTAAAGTTTTCAACCGAAGGCAAAGTAATGGCACGACCCGTTTTTGCTTTTACGTCACGAGCTACGCCCCAATGTGAAGCCGCATCAGCACGGTTTGGTGTCAAACCAATTTCGATTAATAAATCTGCTTCTAAGTTGAAATATTGAGCGGCTGGCGTTCCGTTTGGCAAGTCAGTATCAAGTATCAAAATACCATCGTGCGATGTTCCTAAGCCCAATTCGTCTTCGGCACAAATCATTCCTTCCGAAAGATGTCCGTAAGTTTTTTTACTTGTAATCTGGAAAATTGGCTTACCTGCGGCATGGTCATATAGCGTAGTGCCAACAGTTGCCACAATCACTTTTTGACCCGCATCTACGTTAGCCGCACCACATACCACCTGCGAAGGCGTGCCTGTACCAATATCAACCGTAGTTAAACTTAATTTTTTATCTTTTACTTCAAAGCGTTCGCAAGTAAGCACTTCGCCCACTACAAAACCCTGTAAACCTCCCAAGATAGCCTCGTGGCGTTCGATAGATTCTACTTCTAAACCTGTACCTGTCAAAAGCTCATCTAATTCTTGAGCATTTTCATTTATTTCTACAAATTGTTTAAGCCAATTAAGAGATATTTTCATCTAATGTATTTATTTTTTAGGCCGAAAAAGCCTGATAATGAATCGTTATTTTTTAAACTGCAATAACGGATGTTGATTCAATCATATTAGAAACAAGATGCCATTTTTGAGTTTTTATTTGCTCACTATGATTTAAGTTTTTCAAATCATCTAATATTTTTTTTGCCAAGACATTAGCCATACGCACAGGAACAGCATTGCCAATCATTTTATAACCGTCAGCGATATTTTTGTAATAGAATTTAAAGTTATCGGGAAAAGTTTGAACCCTTGCACATTCCCTAACACTTAATCTACGATATAAATCTTCTTTTCCAGGTACAAAAACTCTTACATTTTGTTCGACAAATTCAAATTTTGGAGCTTGTGGATGACAAGGGGCATGACGGCCTCCAGCTTGAATAGTAAATGATACCTCATCCCAAGAACGAACACGATTTCTTGACATATAAATTGTAGAAAAACCACCTGTCATATATTCATGATTAGAAATTAAACAGCCTTCCCCATTTGTAATATTACCTTTTTGGGCAGAAAGAACATTATCTTTTAAATCACCTATGGCTTTGCTTAAAGGAATTTTATTTTCTAACGTTGTTGGTGTAGGAAATTTGAATTCAATCCCTAAATCAGTACGATAACCAACAAAAAAGACACGCTTCCTATCTTGTGGTACTCCATAATCAGATACATTTAACATTTTAAAGGACAGATTATAACCACACTCACGAAACATACTTTTAATATTTTCTAAAGCACTTCCATGAGATGCTAAAAGCATTCCAGAAACATTTTCAGCAAGGAAAAACTTAGGTTGTTTGTCAGCCAAAATTCTAATAAAATCATAAAAAAGTTGCCCTCTTTTATCTCCAATTCCCCGTTTAGCCCCTGCTTCCGACCAACTTTGACACGGAGGTCCACCAATAATTCCATCACAATCAGGAACTTCATTAGTAGGAATCTCTGTAATGCTTCGTTTGTCTAAATAAACACCTTCATGATTCTTTTCATAGGTTTCCCAGATGGATTTATCATATTCATTTGCCCAAATAACATCAAATCCAGCTTGAGAAAAACCCAAATCTAAACCGCCTGCACCAGCAAAAAATGTAGCTAACTTCATATTAATTGACTTTGAATGTTATTAATTTGCAATCCAACAGTTGAGCAGGATTATTTGGATTTTTAATTTTTATATCTTTCAAGGAATAATTTTCTTTTTTCATATCAATTAAATTATCTCTATCTTCCTTTGGAAAAGAATCAAACTTCTCGGTTTTTCAAAATACAATTGACCTGAAATCTTGAATTTACATCAATACAATCAAGATATGAAAACACTTTACTTGGATTTTGTAAAGTCCACATACCTCTAATTCTTAAATTTGTTATGCCTAATGGGTCAACTCTATTAACCCTTCCTAATTCATTGGTTTTGGCAAATTCAACATCAGGAATACTTTTGATTCCATCAGCAATTGTTGTTTTGATTCTTTCATAAACTTCTTTTTTAGCGGCAAAACAATCTCCATAAACAAACCAGAGATGTTTTATATCCGTATCAGAGGTATGACCAATAATATAAATAATATCTTTTACGTTCCATTTTTCACCATTTCTTGCTTCATCTTTTAGCAATAAGTCGTCAGCAAACAGTTGTGCTTTTGGGAAAGAACTATTTAAAGCTAAATCAGAATTCCCACTTTGAACTTTTTTAGTTTCTATTGCATCGCCATTGCGAAGAATTATATCAGGCGGATTATTTTGGTTTCCCAAGTATGAAAATATTTTGTTGAGCTTTTCTATTCTTTCTATTTCTGACAAGTCAAAAGAGTTTGCAAAAATATCTTTTACATAATTTTCTAACGCTTCACCAACAGAATTTGCTCTATTTCGACCTGTATAATAGTTCTTAACCTGTATTATTGGATTATCAATTATTAATTTTAACGCTTTTAGGAGATTCGACATATATTTTAAATTATCAGTGCTACAAATTTACGTCTTTTGATACGAACCTGATTATTGAATGTAAATTTATTCCACAAAAAAAGCCTTCACAAATTGCGAAGGCTTCGTATTATTCAACTATTTACTAAGACTACATTGATTTTCTGACGGTTTGTTCTGCTTTTGCCAATAATGCCTCCGCTCCTATTCCTCCAACTTGATGATTGACAACTCTTCCGTATTTATCCAAAAACAAAAGCGTTGGATAAGCTTCAATTCCGTATCTTTTTGCAATGGTCATTCCTTCTGGTTTTTCCATGTCAATGGCTAAACAGATATAATTCTGCTTCATGAAATCACCTAAATTTGCATCTTTAAAAGTATATTGTTTCAGCACTTTGCAAGGACCACACCATGTAGTATAGCAATCTACAAAAATGAGTTTATTTTCGTTTTTTGCTTTTTCTAAACCTGCTTGTAATGTTCCTTCAAAAAAAGTAACTCCTTGTTCTTGAGGTATTTCTGCAATAACTTCCTCTTCAGTTTTGGTAATTATGGGTGCTTGCTGAGCCGTTTTACAGCCCGAAAGCCACGTTAAAGAAACGAATGTTGCAAAAACGAATACTTTTATTTTTTTCATGTGTCTGTGTCTTAATGGATTAACGAAAAGACTTGATAGATATTATTTCTATCACCACACTTTCAAGAATCTTGCCAATTATCTTTATGGATAATCTATAATCATTTGTACAAAAAAAATAGGCTTGCGAAACATATTCGCAAGCCTGTTTTTATAAATATCCTTCTCTTTTTAATTCAAGTAAGAAATCTTTTGCAGGAGTTGTTTTCATCTTCCCCACCTCAATCAATTTCAACTCTTCAAAACCTCGTTTAATTATTGCCCAAGTCTTCTTCTGTGAAGGAGTTAATTGGTCTTCAAGAGAGTTATTTTTCATTTTTAACTGATAACTGTTTACTGAATTACGCATAAGTATTCAACATTACTGGCATTACCAATAATAAAATATCTTCGTTTTCTTTTTTATCAGAAGGAATGATTAAACCTGCACGATTTGGTTGTGACATTTCCAAAGAAATCATGTTTGAGCTAATGTTACCCAACATTTCTACCATGAATTTTGCATTGAATCCAATTTCCATTTCTTCTCCGTCATAATCGCACATCAATTTTTCGTTGGCTTCGTTTGAGTAATCTAAATCTTCCGCCGAAATAACTAAATCGTTTTTCGCTAATTTCAAACGAATTTGATGCGTTGTTTTGTTTGAATAAATTGAAATACGTTTCAACGAACCCAAGAACTCCGCACGATTAATCATCATCACGTTTGGATTGTTCTGTGGAATTGCATTTTCATAATCAGGGAAACGCTCGTCGATTAAACGACAAATCATTCTGATATTATTGAAACTGAAAAACGCATTGGCTGAACTGAAATCTGCCGTAACCGTTGTATCGTCAGACGGTAAAGTTGATTTCAACAAGTTTAATGCCTTACGTGGAATAATCATCGTTGAATCATATTCTGACTTTACGTCGGCTCTTCTGTAACGAATTAAACGGTGACCGTCAGTGGCTACGAAATTGGTATATTCTGGTGATAATTGTACGTAAACACCTGTCATGGCTGGACGCAAATCATCATTTGAAACCGCAAAAATGGTATTGGCGATGGCTGCTCCTAATACATCAGCAGGAATTTGAACCGAAAGACTTTTGGTTACTTGTGGTACTTTCGGGAAATCAATTGGATTTTCGCCCGATAATTTATAGCGACCATTTTCTGTAATAATCTCTGTTCCGAAGGTTTCACTATCAATTTTGAACGTAATTGGTTGGTCGGGTAAACCACGAAGGGTATCCAACAATAAACGAGCAGGAACGGCAATTGCACCAGAATCCGTAGATTCTATGGCTAAAGTCGTAATCATAACAGTCTGTAAATCAGAGGCTGTTACGGTAAGTTGAGATTGGTCTATTTGGAACAAAAAGTTCTCCAAAATTGGAACAATTGGGTTGTTGGCAATAACGCCATTAACTGCCGAGAGCTGTTTTAGTAAGACTGAAGAAGATACGACGAATTTCATTATTTGAAATATATTTTTAGGAAAATGTCAGGGGAATAATTTTAAAAATAACTAAGAATTCCAAAATCTATACCATTTAGGCAGAAGAATTGGCGTTAAATGATAATTAATAAGTTTTATTATAACATTGAAATTATAAAATCTGATGCAAAACTACAAATTAACCATGACTTTTACTCATATTGGGTTTAGAAGCTATCGTTTTTTTATAAAACTGTTCATAAAGTTTTTACAAGAAAAAATATCGGAATATGACCATTTGTACCGAAATGAGTTTTGATTATCCGCTAATCTCAATATTTTTGTAGAAAGAGTTGGAAGTAGTTATTGGGAATTGGTTATTCTTAGATTGGTTCTCATAATTAAGATTTCGGGGTTTAGTGCTAAAACTCAACAACTCGTCACCTTTTAAACTAAATAAACCAAAACATAAATGAATTTTCAAGAATTACTTTCAGCAGACAGTATTGTTAGTTTAATCACCCTGACTTTCCTCGAAATTGTTTTAGGAATCGATAATATTATATTTATCTCGATTGCAGCTAACAAATTAGCAAAAAGAGACCAACCTAAAGCTCGAAATATCGGTATGCTTTTGGCGATGGTTTTCAGAATCATTTTATTATTTGGTCTGTCATTTATTATTTCTTTGCAAGAACCTTTTACGCACATTAATTGGGGTTGGTTTCATGCAGGAATATCAGGACAAAGCCTTATTTTATTTATTGGTGGCTTGTTTCTTTTATACAAAGCAACCTCTGAAATTCATGAGAAATTAGAAAAAGGTGGACATCATGAAGATAAACCTAAAACTTCTGCTTCGGATAAATTGACTGCGGTTGTGATTCAGATTGCTTTAATTAATATTGTTTTCTCGATTGATTCCATCCTTACGGCTATTGGTTTGACGCAAGTTTTACCAATTATGATTGCTGCCGTTGTGATTTCTATTTTGATTATGATGGGTTTTTCAGGGCCAGTTGGCGAGTTTGTAAATCGTCATCCTTCTATTCAAATGTTGGGTATGGCTTTCTTGATTATGATTGGTTTTATGCTCATTGCTGAGGCTGCCCATGATGCTAATGTTTCTATTTTGGGGTCGCACGTGGGAGCTGTACCGAAGGGATATTTATATTTTGCCATTGCTTTCTCTTTATTGGTTGAGGTTCTCAATATTAAAGTTAGAACGAAAGAAGAAGCGTAGTATATTCTCAAAATTAAAGCCGTTAATCGTAAATCACTTTACTTTTAACGGCTTTTTTATGGTAAATAGGTTTGATAAATTATGATGAAGTATATTTCAATGCCTTTTAAAATAAATGTAACAGGTGTAGAGATATTCAACCATTTATCCCAATTTATATTTGAAATCATGTTTCTAATCTTCGGTAATTTTATACGTAAAATCACTACTGATTATCCTGATATTTAAGAAGAATAAATATGGTCATAATTTTCCATTACTAAAGCTGCCGCACCTATCAGTGAAGCATCGAAGCCTAATTTTGAAACTTTAATGAGTGTATTTTGTGATAATTTTGGAATGCAATGTTCGTTAAGTGCTTGTTGAATAGGAGCTTGCCAAATCTGCCCTGCTTGCGTACCACGTCCACTCAAAATGATTAATTCTGGATTGAGGAGGTGAATGAGGATGGCTACTCCACGCCCAATTTTATACCCAATTTCAGAGAGCAATTCTACCGCAAGTCTGTCTCCTTCAATGGCACATTTTACAATTAATGCACTTGCTTCTTCAATATTTCCGTCTGGAACTGCACTCAATTTGGAAACTCTGCCTTGTGCAAGGGCTTCTTTGAACTTCTCTATTAAAACAGATAAAGAAGTTTCCGTTTCTAAACAGCCACTTTTGCCACAACTACATAATTTATTATTAGTAAAAAGCGGAATATGGCTAAATTCGCCAGCAAAGCCATTAGCACCTCTATATAAATTTCCACTTAATATCATGCCCAAACCTACACCCCAACTTACATTAATAACCATTACATTTTTACGGTTGATACCCGCTCCAAAACGCAATTCTGCCAAAGCAATTACACTTGAATCATTATCAATGAATACAGGAATGTCCAGTTTCTCAGAGATAAATTGCGTTATACTCTCCTTACCATACGTTGAGGGAGTTTGTAAAAAACTATGGTTAATGCCTTGCTTAATATCAATAAAACCTGGCATTCCAATACCAACACCAATAATTTTCTTTTTATCCACTTTCAGGTTTTGAACAAACTTATCCAACTCTCCATAAAGTGTCATTAAAGCATCATCATTATTACTCAATGTCAATACAATTCTTGCAACATCTCCCACAACTTCATTATTGGTATCCATCAAAGCAATTCTTGTAATGAATTGGTCCATTGATACTGCCACGATGTACAAAGTCTCAGGTTTGAGAGAATACATCAATGGTCGTCGTCCACCCGTTGAAGGAGCAAAACCTGTCTCAACAATTACCTCTTCTTCAACCAAATCATTAACCAATTTGGTAATAAAAGGAAGGCTCTTATTAAGTTGCATACTAAAGTCTGCACACGACATTGAACCAGAAAAATATAACTGCTTAATGATTCGGTTCTTATTTGATAGTTTTTTAGTGATCATGTGAGTATTGGTTAAATATACTGAAAGCAGTAAGTAGCAAGTCTGCTAAATATCAAACCAAATTACTAATTCTATCTCTTACAAATTCTATAATTTTCAATATCCCACTTACTTAAATAGTAATGATATGCCAAATATAGAAAACTTTTATAAAAAAATTAAAATGTTTTTTAAATATTTATTATTAAATCATAAAAGTTATGAATGTTTTGTAAAATATTACTTAATAAAAGGACAAAATCAGGAAATAAGGGAAAGTAAAATAATTAAAGATAAAAATCACGCAAAAAGGCGTGTGAAGAAAAAACAGATAATCAACGAATAAATAAAGCTTTATAAACGAAAGCCCGTAATTTTGCATTTTATAAAAACCATGCCTGCGAATACTCATTTTTCGTTCAAGAAATTCACGATTCATCAAGACCAAACGGCGATGAAAGTAACCACCGATGCCTGCATATTGGGGGCTTACACAAACGTAGCTAAGACTAACAAAATCTTGGATATTGGTACAGGAACGGGCTTAGTGGCGATGATGCTCGCTCAACGAACAGAAGCAGAAATTGATGCCGTAGAAATTGATACAAATGCCTATAATCAGGCACAAAATAATATTCAAGAAAGTGTTTTCAAAGAGCAGATTAGTGTTTTTAATACTTCTATCCAAGATTTTTCCGAGATTTCAGTGTATCAAAATAAATATGATTTAATTGTTAGTAATCCTCCTTTTTTTCAAAATCATTTAAAAGCAGAAGAAACTGCTCGTAATAATTCTATCCATACCGACACACTTTCTTTTGAAGATTTGATACAATCGGTTTTACATCTAATTGCCTCCGCTGGCACATTTGTTGTCTTATTACCAGCGTATGAAAGTTCAGTTTTAGAAAGTTTGGCTATTTCAAAAGGGCTTTATCCTCACAAAAAACTTACGATTAGACATCGTGAAGGCACAAAAATATTAAGAATTATTACGACCTTTGGACAAGCAAATCAAGCATTTGAAAACCAAGAACTATTCATCAAAGATGCAAACGAAAATTATACTCATGATTTTCAAAACCTTTTGAAAGAATATTATTTGATATTTTGATTTTAGCCACAAAGACACTAAGCCACAAAATATTAACAGAATAAACTATTTGTCGCAGATAAATTTAGACCACAGATTGAACTGATTTTACAGATAAAATAAAGAAAAATCAGCGAAAATCAGTATAATCCGTTCTATCTGTGGTCTATCGTTTGTCTTGTGACAAACCCTTTATTGTTCCGAATATTATTTGAAACTTTGTGCCTTCGTGGCAGCAAAAAGTAAAACCTTACAGATATAAATATGTTAGACATTTCAGTCATAGTACCACTTTATAACGAAGATGAATCATTACCCGAACTTGCCGCTTGGATAGAACGTGTGATGAATGAAAATAAATTTAGCTACGAAATCATTTTTGTCAATGATGGTAGTCGTGATAATTCTTGGAATGTTGTCAAAAATCTTTCAGAGAAAAATACAAATATTAAAGGTATTTCATTCAGTAGAAATTATGGTAAATCTGCTGCACTTCATGTAGGTTTTAAGGATGCAAAAGGTAAAGTAGTTATTACAATGGATGCCGATTTGCAAGACAGTCCAGACGAAATTCCAGAATTGTATAGAATGATTACGGAAGATAATTTCGATTTAGTTTCTGGCTGGAAACAAAAACGTTTTGACCCAATCACCAAGACCATTCCTACCAAACTATACAATGCAGCAACACGCTCAATGTCAGGCGTTTACTTACATGATTTCAATTGCGGATTAAAAGCATACAAACATGAAGTCATCAAAACAATAACGCTATACGGAGAAATGCACCGATATATTCCCGTAATGGCAAAATGGAATGGTTTTGATAAAATTGGTGAGAAAGTAGTCCAACATCAAGCTCGTAAATATGGTACAACCAAATTTGGTATTGAACGCTTTTTATACGGATTTTTAGACTTATTGTCTATTACTTTTGTCCAAAAATTTGGCAAACGACCAATGCACCTTTTCGGAGGGTTGGGAATCTTATCATTTTTGATTGGTAGCATGATTACCTTGTATTTAATTGGTGATAAAATCTATGCCATTGCCAATCAAATGAAATTCAGAAATGTAACTGATAATCCGCTGTTCTTTTTGGCATTAGTTGCCATTATTATTGGCGTTCAGCTATTTGTTGCAGGATTTATCGGAGAACTCATGACTCGAAACTCAGATAAAACTACCGATTATCAAATTCGAGAAACGGTAGGGTAAGTAGTTACTGGAAATTAGTTATTGGTTAATTGGTTTGCATAAGACATTAACTTTCAACACGTTAAACACTTTAAGATAAAATAAGCGAAACTAATCTTGTTGAAGCACTTAATTTTCTTAATAAAATAATATTCCAATGGTCAAGATACAAGATAGCATCATACAATTTCCCAAAACGTTGGAAGCATTTTTGGATTGGCAACAACCCAACGATGGCGTGAAGTATGAATGGTATAACGATGAATTAGTTCAATTTGAAGGTATGAAAAAGAAACAATACTACATCTTTGATATTCTTAATATATTATTTATTGAGAAAGGGTATCACAGAAAAGGAACATTGATGACTGAACCTGACGTGATGCTTACTCAATTCCAAATGAGAAGACCCGATATTGCTTATTTTAGCAGAGAACAAATTTATCAAGGTCGAGAAGGAATTGATGTTATTCCTACCTTCGCTATCGAAGTGATTTCGCCAAATGACCATCTGATTGATGTTGAAGCAAAATTAATTGAGTATTTCAAAGCCGATGTAAAAGTAGTTTGGCATATCATTCCTGAGCAAGAAGTCGTTTATGTTTACACTTCTCGGAAAGATGTCAAAATCTGTTTTGACGACGATATTTGTTCCGCTAAACCCGTTTTAGAGGATTTTGAAATAAGTGTTGCAGATATTTTTAAAGATTATAAAGTTAGTGAGTAGGGAAGGCAGACGTTTCTGTTGAAAGTTGGGTTTGAGGGATTATAAATGTACTCCTAAGCCCTAACACCTAAATCCTAACACCTAATTAAATGAGTGATTTAGCTTGGCTTGGAAGAACCAAATTATTAGTTGGAGATGATGGACTCCAAAAATTACAGAATGCCCATGTTTTAGTCGTGGGACTGGGTGGCGTTGGCTCTTTTGCAGCCGAATTCATTGCTCGCTCAGGCGTGGGAACAATGACTATCGTTGATGGTGACGTTGTTGACCCATCAAACCGCAATCGTCAGTTACCTGCACTGGCTACTACGCACGGACAACCTAAAGCTGATTTAATGGCTGAAAGGTTATTGGCAATCAATCCTGATTTAAAACTGACTTCTATTCGTGAATTTCTTTCACCCGAAGCCGCCGAAGAAATATTAAGTAGTCAAAAATTTGATTACGTTATGGATTGCATTGATTCAATTACACCAAAATTGACACTTTTAACGACTGCTCACAAAAAAGGTTTACGTATTGTCTCGTCGATGGGAGCAGGTGGAAAAGTTGACCCTACCAAAATCAGAACAGCAGATTTATTTGATACTCGTGAATGTTATTTGGCATCACTCATGCGTAAGCGTTTGCGTAAATTGGGTATTTCATCGGGAATTAAAGCCGTTTATTCAATTGAAAAAATGATTGAAGAATCGCTGATGCTTACTGATGGTTCTAATTTTAAGAAATCAGCTTATGGCACAATTTCATATATGCCAGCGGCTTTTGGTGGCGGTTGTGCATCGGTGGTTCTGAGGGATTTATTGGGTTATCCGATAGAGATGGAAAAGAAATTAAAAGCCTTAGCAAGCCGAGAAAAGAAACAGAAAGAAGTGGAAGCAAAGAGAGAGAAAAAGAGAAAAGAGGAATAAGAGAAAGGGAGGAAGAAAAATGGAAGTTAGACTTGTTTGTCCCTCTCCTATTTTTCATCCTCCCTTCTTTCTTTTATTCTATTTCTCCGTAAAGATTACGCCAATGGTGGAATACGTAATACTTGACCTGGATAAATTTTATCAGGGTGTGATAACATCGGCTTGTTAGCTTCAAAAATCACTGGGTATTTCATCATATCGCCATAGTATTCTTTAGCAATTTTAGACAAAGTATCACCAGAAACAACCTCGTGATATTTTGCTTCTTCAGCAGGTTCTGCAACGTCCAATTGATTATCAACCACTTTTACGCCTTCTACGTTACCAACTGCCAATGCAATTTTCTCTGCATCTTCTTGTTTAGCAACTTCTCCTTCTAAAACTACGGTATCACCAGCAGTTTTAACTGTCAAAGAATTGTATGGTAAACCCAATGTTTTGATATGAGCTAATAAAGCACTCGCTCTTAATGGTTCTACCTCTGCTGCTTTAGCAGGTTCAACTTCTTTGTGTCCACCGAAAACCTTTTCTCCGACACCTTTAAAAAATGACATTAAGCCCATAATTGTTAGACAGTTTATTGTTTAAAGTTTAAAATTAGAAATAATAGCAAAATAATAGCTTATAGGGTTAAAACGCATAAATTGTTTTTCCGTCACCTATTATTCTCTAAACATCTACTCAAATGTAGATTTTTTAAAGATTCCCTCAAAATTTAGAGCGTAATTTTTTCGTTAGCTTTTTCTTCTTCTAAAAATAATTCTTGAAGTTTTTTTGTAATACGCCCAACTTTTCCGTCACTAAACACTTGATTATCAGTCTTGGTAATTGCAACAATGCGTTTTGTACTTCCTGTTGTAAAAACTTCATCGGCTTCCCAAAACTCTTGAACGGTTACATCTCTTTCTTCCACAATAAAATGTTTTTTTGCAAAATTTAGGATATGTTTTCTCGTAACACCAAATAATGCCCCATCAACGGGCGTGATGATTTTCTCATTTTTGATGATAAAAATATTACTTCTCGATGATTCCGAAATCTTTCCGTCTCGATAATACAACAAATCGTCAGCACCTTGGGCTTTCATTTGTTGGATTGCTCTGATGGGTACGATATAATTAAGCGTTTTAATTTCGGGAATTTCTCTGCGGTATTCCATCGACATCAATTTCATGCCAATATCCGCAGGTTTAAACTCAAAAGGTTTGCCCATCACAATCAAATTTGACTGCTCCGACGGCGTATAACCATCTTCAGAATAACCACCCGTCATAACCATTTTTACTCCCAATAAAGGATGTGGATTTAGACGAATAATTTCCAAAATAATTTCACGCAAACGCTCACGAGATTCAGGAATGGGAAGTCTCATTAAACGAGCAGAATTCTCAAAACGGTCGAGGTGGTCTTCAATAAAAATCGGTTGTCCGTCAATGGCACGGAAGAAATCAAAAATACCGTAACCTCTCAATAATCCGAGGTCAGAAACATGAATTTGGGCTTTTTCAGAAGGGAGAATTTCTCCGTTTAAATAAATCATGATTTTTATAATTAGTAAATAGCTTATATGTATAGCATCAACTTAGCTACAAACACTATCTTTAAATTTCTTTTTTTATCCCTCAATTTCCTCTGATGAATTAGTAAAATGCTTTTTTTTTGAGTAATTTTCGTTTAAATTCATAAACCTTTTAATAATTTACACTCATGGAAAAAATAAGAACCCGTCAAGAAATTGCTACAGAATTTGGGATTACACCTAAAACCCTAAGAGTTTGGTTTAAAAAAAATAACATCATTTTAGATGGGAAATCGTTAATCAGTCCTGCAACCTATAAACACATCAAAGAAAAATTTTATGGTTATTAAATGTTCTATTTTTACCGATTCTTTCCCTTGACAATGTTTAGTTTAGCTTGTTACCTTTGAAGTGTTTTTAAGTGTTAATAACACATAAAAACAAAATGCCCTGTCTCAAATTGGCGTTCGACGACAGGGCGAGGTCTCAATTGTCTAACTAAAACCAATGTAAAGGTATGAAAAATCTTCTTACCAGCAAGAAATCTCTTGCTATTTTAACAGCTTGTTTAAGCCTGTCAATTTTCTCTTGTAAAGATGAACTTAGTAATTTAGATAATCCTCTGAATAGAGGTTCATCATCTCTTGAAAATGTTCCCATTGAACAGCAAGATGCGGCAAGAATACAATTTGCTAAAATTTTGGCAAAGGCATTAGAAAATAAAGAAGTTAGAGAGTTCGTTAAAAGCGAGTCTCTGAAGATGTTTGATAATGACTACGATGTACTTTATCATGCCAATAAAAATAAGTTGGTAAATGGTACAGAGTCATTTAGTTCGGTTTTGGCTAAAAGCAATAATTTGAAAGAAGGAGAACTGGATAAAATTGTTAATATTCTGCCCAAACTCAATATCTTAATTCCTGATTTTTTCGTACAATCTGCCAAAACTTGGGACACAGAAACAGACATTCCATTGGTTGCTGTTTCTAATTCTGAACTGGAATACAAAAAAGTTGATTTTGTAAGAGTTTACGATTCAAAAGCGAATGAAACGAAACTTGATGCTCATAAATTCCCAAATAAAGTTATAATAGTTGTTAAGAATAATGAGCGTATTGAAACGTTAAATGTAGTAAAAAATGGTCGTTCTGCCATAGGAAAAGAATGGATACCTTATTATAAGGAAGGAGATACAGAATTTTTTATTGCAGGAGAAGGGTTCTTAAATGAGAATACTAAGAGAAGTAACCAAAGAAAAGCTGATACTGGAATGAATGGTTCTTTACCATACTATGGGATAAATTTTTGGGATTATACTGATTCGCCCAATGATGGAAGTTTTGGATCCGTATTAATCGCTCACATTTGGAAGCTATGTCCAGAAGGCATATTAAGTGGGTCTGTATCTTCAGACCAAAATAATAACATCCCTTGGGTTCAAGCCATGAATAAAGGAAGTCATCGAAAAAGTATTTATTACAATAAAAATGGTGATTTAAACCAAAATGTTAAAGAAAGGATGATGTATTGTAGATTTACAAATTCAGCATCACTTTCAAATATATCCGAAAATTGGACGGATGGAAATTTAGAAATAGTATGTGTAGTGGCAATGTTAAGAGTACGACCAGGCGAAGACTTTAATCAATTTGTAATTTCAAAATCTGTTCCACTTTACTTTGCAAATGCTCATTTGGTGGGTCCTAATATTTATTATACTCAAGAGCAAGCAAAAAATGCAGGTATAAATCAAGGTTATTTAACTGAATTTACAACTAATGGAGCAGACATTTATAAAAATGTTGCGGGCATTTGGATTAATTGGTTTGGAGAAGGTGTAACATGGTCTCCCTTTTTATACGGTGAGCAGATGCAATATGTTTTTTATGAGAAGGATGACGGTGCTGTAAAAACAGATACTTATGCTTCAAGCACAGCATTGGGTTCAAGTTTTGGTATTGGTATAAAAGATGTTTGGAATATAGGCTTTACTGGAAGTAGTACCAATTCAAGAACTCTTACTGTTACATCAACAAATACTTCAGACCAATTGGGAATTTATGTTTTGAATTACGGTCAAGATGTTGGATTTGCAAGAGCACCTATTAACTTAGGAGATTTTCAATTTATCACTCAAACAAAGTAATATTAATAAGCAATTATGAAAACAATATCGTTATTAATTTTGGGCTTTTTCTTTTTAGATTGTTCTAATAAAACAGAACTTGATAACTATGTTGATCCAGATATGAAAGCAACATTGAGAGATTACATTAATGATACAAATGAGTTCCCTGTATATCTGTATTCAGTTAATTATAAGGAAAACTCTCAAAATAATAGAATTCTTTTGGACAGTACCACCAACAAGCAAATATCTCTCGAATTACCTTATATAATCGCCAATAAAAAGAGGTATGATATTCGTAAAATCTGGGGGATGCGTGAGGCTAAAAAAGAAACAATACCGACAAAATTGATAACAACAGAATTGAAGATTGAATTCATGAAATAGATTTTTATAAAAGCCCTCGCATCGTATGAGGGCTTTTTGTATATTTGACTATAAATCTTAAACAAATGAGTAATCCACTAATTTCCGAACTCCTCAAAGAACCTGATGCTTATTTGATAATCCAAGAAATAGAAAATATTCTCGAAGATGAAAAAGCACGTAGAATCGCTTTTTACAACGATATTACCGAACAAGAAAAGGTAGAATTCATTAATGGTGAAATCATTGTGCATTCACCTGTGATGAAACGCCATAATACGGCATCGCTTTTATTGGCTCAATTGATGAATGTTTATAACATTAAACATCAATTAGGTTTTGTTGGTATCGAAAAAATCATGATTACACTTACTCGCAATGACTACGAGCCAGATATTTGTTTCTTCCGAAAAGAAAAATCTGAATCTTTTACCGAAAAACAAACCTTATTCCCTACTCCTGATTTTGTAATTGAGATATTATCAAAAGGCACAAAAGACCGTGGCCGAGGAGTCAAATTCAAAGATTATCAAGCACATCAAATTGAAGAATATTGGATTATTGACCCAGACCATCAAACGATTGAACAATATCATTACGAAGAAGGGCAATACGAATTACTATTAAAATCTTCAGAAGGAAATATTAAAAGTTTGGTAATGACAGGTTTTCAAATCCCAATTCAATCCGTTTTTGATGAAAAAATCAACCTTGAAACTTTGAAGAAATTAATGTAATTCATCAAGTTTTGCAATTTTCACTTTTGCCTCAAAAGTTCCCGATGCACTGCCTCTGAAAGTTCCTCTAATGGGTGTAACTAAATGCGGAATGGCAGATGCTCCCACAGGAATATGATTGCCCGATACCAAGCAATTCTGGGTAGGGTCAAAACCACGCCAACCTCCACCCGGTAAATATACTTCCACCCAAGCATGAAGATATTGTGGTTGCGATGGGTCTTCGGGTTCTACGGCTGAATAATAGCCACTCACAAAACGAGCCGCAATTCCCATCACTCGGCACATTGCCATAAATAAAACCGAATAATCACGACAAGAACCGTATCGACTCAAAAGCGTTATTTCTGGAGAATGTGGTTCGCCTTCATCTCTTACTTCGTATCTGAAATCATGAATATAGGCATTTAGGCTTGTTAAAAAGGAAGTCGTATTCCAATCTACACTTCCAGCAATTTGTCTTGCAGTTTGGTCAATCAATGTCGTAATGCCATCTTTCACCAAATACGGGCTCAATGCTTGGGCAACCTCCTCAGAATATTGAATGGGCAAAGAGCTATTTTCAAAAGGATGATAAATAAATGAAAGTGGATTGAAAACTGTCGTATCGACGATGGAAGTTACTTTTATATTGAGAGCAGAAGTAGTATCCTTGAAAAAGAGAATGTACTGTGTATTATCAGAAGTATCGAGATTTTTGGCAATGGTAGTAGGTTCTGGACTAATCTGAATATCAAATGATTGTAGCGATAATAAAGAACTTCGTTTGGGATGTAAATAAAGATAATGCGGTTCTAAAAAAACCGCATTTGAGTATTGATAGTCAAGTTCGTGTTCGATTTTTAGAAGCATAATTCAGTTTTTGATATTTAGTGTTTGGGTAGTCAACAAATCAATACGACAACCTTATGTTTAGCCATAAAGTTGTCGTATTATTTTAAGCGAAAAGCAATTTGCGAGAAATCAAACAAGTAAGTCACTAAAAGTCAACAACTTACGCAGTTTTTTTTGCAAACCTCAATCAATTAAGTATATTCTTTTGTATTTGAAGTATTATCAAAATCGCTTACTTATTACCAAGTACATCGTTTATCCATTCAGTTTGTAAAGTGTCAACAGAAGTCTTCATTAGTGCATTCCATTGTTTGGTAACTGCTTCCATTTGTTCTTTTTCTAAGCGATGTTCGATAAGATGAAAAGAGTTTTTATGGTAAACAATTACGTCAATCGGATAATCAACATCACTGGCACTTACTTGCGTAGCATCAAAAGAAAGGAAACCCAATTTCAAAGCTTCTTCAATTGAAGTTTCATAAGATAATGCTCGGTTCAGTAAAGGTTTTCCATAATTAGAATTTCCAATGATTTGAAACTTTAAACCTTCATTAATTTCAATCCAGTTACCTTCTGGAAACACCAAAAACAGTTTGTGTTCATCGTCTTTCTCCATTTGCCCACCTATAATAGAGTGCAAATTAAATTTGTAACCTTCTTCTTTTAGGCTTGCTTTATCTTCTTCGGCAACCTTACGAATCATCTCAGCAAAAGCGTTTACTGCTTCAAACATATAGTCAAATGTAAAGCCTTTTTCTTTCGTTAATTGATTGAAGTAGATAATAGATTTATCTCTAATTGACCGTAAACCTGCCGTCATAATAAACAACGAATGATTCCCGATTTGATGAGTTGAAACTTTTTTGTTTGAGTAAACTTCTGTTCCCGCTGTTATTCTGTTATCAGCAATGGCAACAAGACCGCCTTTAACTTTGATTCCTAAACAATATGTCATTTTGTGGTTTTTGGATTGGGTATTAAGTGTTAAGTATTAGAAAAATAATGAGTTAATTTTAATTCCAATACCTTTCACTTATTACCTATGAGTTTACAAAAGTAAAAAACTCCTTATTGATTCACCACAAGATTCATAGATTCTTCTTCAATAACTGGTTTTAAATCGAAATAAGTTTTGAAAATAGCAGCCCCAACGCCATTATTTTTTTGTTGAAACTCATCTAAATATTGGTGTAATCCTATTTTAAATATGTCTTTTACTTCGGTAAATTCTACTTCTGAACGTAACTTACTAAGGGCTTTTTCAGCAGGATTTGAATAAGAATTGGTAATGGCTGTTCCCGAAATTTCGTACAATGAAAGTTCCGCCTGACGAATACAGTGCATCACTGAGCGAGGAAATTTTTTATCTAACAATAAAAAATCTGTAATGGCAGTTGGATTGACGATTTGATATTGCTGACGGAACATATTATAAGCACTTACCGATTTCAATACCGCCGACCACAATAATAAATCAAGTGGTGAACCTACGGCATCAATTTCGGGAAGAAGCGTAAAATATTTTACATCTAAAAAACGAGTTGTTTTATCAGCACGTTCTAAAAGTCTTCCCAAACGACCAAAATGCCAGCCTTCTCCACGTGTAATGGTAGAATCAACAATTCCGTAGAACAACTGACTTCCCGTTTTGATATTCTCTAAAAATCCTTGATAACGAGCCAATTCCCACGATTTACTTTCTGCTGCTGCATCTTTGACAGTCCAATAAATCTGATTGACGTATTCCCACATTTCACGAGAAATACTTTCACGAATGGTTCTTGCATTTTCACGAGCCTCTAATAAACAAGACAAAATTGAGTTCGGATTCCGAACGTCAAAAGCCATGAAGTACAAAACATTTTCACGAGTGGGGGCATCATAATACTGTTCAAAGATATAGTTATCGGCAGTTGCGATAATCAGCGGCTTCCATTGTTCTGGAACATTGGGGGGTAAATCTAAAGCAAGATTGAAGTTTACCGAGATAAAACGGGCATAATTATCGGCACGTTCAATGTACCGATTCATCCAATAAATAGAATTTGCGACTCTACTAAGCATAAGTTTATAATTTAAAATGCCTGATTAATTTTTATACAAGTTAGTCGAAAATTCGGTTATTCCTACCCAAAAACTATTTTTATATCTCAAAGAAGTAGAGAAAAAGGGACAAAGGAGCAGAGGGACAAAGGTGCAGAGGGACAAAGGTGCAGAGGGACAAAGGTGCAGAGGGACAAAGGTGCAGAGGGACAAAGGAGCAGAGAAAAAAGAAAAAGGAACAGAGAAAAAAGAAAAAGGAACACAGGAGCAAAGGGACAAAGGAGCAGAGAAAAAAGTATATATTTTCTTTGCCACTTTGCTCCTTTGCCACTTTGCCACTTTG
>NZ_QGGO01000004.1:272300-293757 GCF_003148625.1 Arcicella aurantiaca
CCTTTGCCACTTTGCCACTTTGTCCCTTTGCCACTTTGTCCCTTTGTCCCTTTGCCACTTTGTCCCTTTGCCACTTTGTCCCTTAACCCCTTTGAAAATTACTTCATCAATCTCATCAATAAAATTTCAAGGGCTAAAAATGCTAAAGCGGCAATTAGAAAATATTTCCAAAGAGCCACGCCAAAATTTTGGTCTTTAAAGGTTTTTACGAAATCAGCATCATCAATTTTATCGAAAACCTGTACATTTTTCTTGCCATCAAAGATTGATTTCAATTCATCAACACTATAAAAATTCATCATTGATTCTTTATTGTCGTGATTAAAAGCGACCAATCTTTCTACTTTTCCGTTCAAAACCAATTCGTAATAACCCGACTCAATTGCCTGATTATCGGCTAATTGATTGGCTTTTGGCAATTCTATCGTTAATTGCTTTCCGTTCAAATTTTGAACAGGAATTATCTCCAATTTCCCCTTTCTCAATTTAAAGGTGGAAGTTTTTGGAATATCATCAACTTCAACCGTAAATGTATTTTGTTCAAAAGAATAAGCTGTTGGTTCTTGACGAACACTCAACGCTCCAACTTTATACATAATTGGAACAAAAAGAGCATTGCGAGCAAAATCCCCAAAAGTGGCATCAAGTGGAGAAGCCAATAAATACACTTTGCCACTTCCTGCATTAGAAGCCGTCAGGAATGGTTGATTATTTCTGAAATTCAAGAGTTTATCTCCCATTGCTTGCCACGTTAAAACGCCTCCTTGATTGGGCATTTGTAGCAATTCTTTTTGCGTTGAATTATCAAAAATATCAATGAAAAACGATGACGTTTTTACAGGTTCAGCCAATGGCGTAAAATCAGCTTGCGTAATGGTTCTCGACTGAATGCCACGAACATTAAACGTACCCATAAAAGCGTTGTAACTCTGTAAATCAGGCGTTTGTGGAGGAATAACAAACAAACTTCCACCCGCACGAACAAAGTCTTGCAAAGCCGTTTTGATACTTCCATCAATATTTTGCACACCTTCTAAAACTACCAAATTTGCGGTTTTGAACTGCCCAACATCAACATTAGAAGCCGAGAAACTACGGAAGGCAAAGACACTATCATTATCAAAAACCGTCTGAACGTATTTGCCTGCCGATGCTTGTCCGTAAAGATGTAAAACCTTGATGGTTGGGGCGGCATTCAACACAAAATAGTAATCATTATCAAAAGTAATTGGCGTATCGTCAAATGAAATTCGAGCTTTTTTGAAGCCTTTTCCTTTTACGGTAAAAGCAAAATTTGCCGTTGTTGACGACTTTGATTGAATACTGGCAATGGTTGAAGAAACCTGCGTATCGTCGATAAATAATTTTACTTGTAGATTTTCAACGGCACGTTCTCCTGTATTAAACAATCTGACCGTCAATTGATTGGTGGACATTTCACGCACAAAAGGCGTACTCATCCAAACTGAATCTACGAACACATTTTGCAAGGCTTTTGCTTGTACAGGTACAATAAAAAGGCGTGAAGTTGAGTCTAACTTAAGTTTTGTTAAATCTCCCGAAGTAGATTTTTGAAAATCTGAAAACCACAAATATTGATTTCCTCCTTGCGAATTATGCTTTGAAGCCAAATTTGCCTGACGTTTCAGAATATTTTCAAAACTACGTGGCGTATGCGTAAACTTAATGGTAGTAGTGCGGTCTTTTATTTGTTGGGTATTTCCAACGCTATGTTCATCCGACGAAAAATCATTCGTAACCAACTGTAATTGAGAACCTTGTGGGAAAGCCGCCAATAATTCTTCCACTTTGGCGATGGCTTTATCTAAGTAAGATTTTTTATCTAACTCATTTTGCATCGAAAGCGAATTATCCACATAAATACTGGCAACACCGCCCGCATTCATACCTTTTCCTGATTTGGAAGGTAAAAAAGGTTGTGCAAACGCAAGAGCCAAACACGCAATAAACGCCATACGTGCCGCCATTATCAACAAATGTTTTAATCTGCGAAAAGACGATGTTGTGGTATTGACTGCCTTCAAAAAAGCGACATTGGTAAATAGCACTTTTTTAGTTCTACGGAAGTTGAACAGGTGAATAATGACGGGAATTGACAAAGCCAAAAGTCCCCAAAGAAAGGTTGGAAATAGAAATTGCATATTTTTTCAGCAAAGATTTTAGGCTATTTTAATTCATAAGGATTGATACAAGTCAGCCCAGAAATATTCTCAAAATCTTTGGTATTACGGCTAATCAAAGTTAAATCATTTGCCATTGCCGTTGCGGCAATTATGGCATCTCCAAGTTTAAGTTTACGGTATTTTTTACGTAAATAAATGGTTTTGTCAGCAACCACGTCATCTACATAATATATTTTTGAAAGGCTCAAAAAATCTTTTAATTTCTGCATTTCAGATTCTTCACCATTGAACCCCAATGTTTCAATTTTTGCAATAGACTTCCTGCGAAAGTGTTTTATGATTGAAAAATGGTATATTTTCGAGTGAAAATAGCGGGAATTTTGAAAGCATAGCAGAGCTACGGTTGAAAAATTTTCGCTATTGGTAGCCGAAAAGATGTTGTTTTACGACTTAAAACACTTTCGCAGGAAGTCTAATGATGGAAACGTTCAATTCTTCATCTACTAATCTATCCATTATCAAAGCTGAATCTTGTGGAAGTTTATCGCCTACATAATCAATAATTGTATTTGTGTCTAAGATATATCTCTGTCCCATTCTACTCTGGCTTGTGTAGCATACTGTATTAATTTTTCGGCAGTGTTTTTAGAAATTGCACCACGAAAATCTGAAGGTCTTTTTTGAGAGGAATTGTTTTTCTCAAAATTTCTAAAAACCTCATTTTCTTCGGTAAGTTTATTCCATTCGTCAATAGGAATTTGAACGGCGGTATGTCGTCCCTGTTCATCAGAAAGATATTGTATTTCCATGATTTCAGTATTTTTGATTAGTAAAATAATCATTCATAACATAAAACTACAAAAAAGCCGTGATTGATTTACTTATGATATTACTTAATCAAAATTTATTCCAGTTTTGACCAAGAAAGAAATCACAATATTATTTTGAAATAATAATCTGCCTACTAAGATTTTAAAAGTAACATTTGTTAATTTTAAAACAAAAACCTTAAAAACTATGACACGTAGATTTTCTTTATTCCTCATTGCGACTTATTTATTTTTTGCTTGCGGACAGAAAAATGTTCCAACGCTAAAAAGCTCCGCACTTTTATCATCTTTTATTGCACAATCGGGCATCAAGGCGGTTCAAGCTACTGATGATTCTCTTTTGATAAAAGCAAAACGCTGGCAAGGTTCTGGAAATTATCCCGGGGTTGATGCTTGGGAGGTTTTTGAAATTCCTGCTCAAACAAAATTGTATGGTGGTTTACCGGGGCAATCAGAATTTTATAGCATTGAAAAATCTTTAACCGATGTCAATTACGACAAAGTAAAATATTGGGCAAGTTTGCAAGTTAGTCCGCACCCGACCTTTGGTTTTCGTCCAAAAGTAGGAGAATACACAGTAAACAACACGATAAAAGTGGCAGTTTCCTTAACTTTGGCGAATCCCAATCATGGAGCAGGTGGTGCTTGGCAAGTTTTTGTGAGTGATTACACCAAAAAATTAACCTTCGTAAAAGAAATCCCTTTAAAATAATGACTGAAATTGTAGTAGATGATTGCCGAGCTTGCGAACCTGTCACTCGATTGGTCAACCAATTATTAGAAAAAGGATTCGTTATCGTTGAAAAAAGAATAGAAGATTATCATTTTCATCAATTGTATTTGAAACTTCAAG
The DNA here is from genome assembly GCF_003148625.1 of Arcicella aurantiaca. GTDB lineage: Bacteria > Bacteroidota > Bacteroidia > Cytophagales > Spirosomataceae > Arcicella > Arcicella aurantiaca. The sequence goes on from NZ_QGGO01000004.1 coordinate 276,128, forward strand.
GCAATCTTACTTTGGTAGATTCTTATTCAGTTGATGGTTTTGCAAGAGTCGAAAACACATTTATTTGTAATTGTCATTGGTCAAGTCTTGAAGTAACAAATTCTGTAAACACTGTTTATTTTTGTTAGCTTGAAAAACGAAATAACCAGTTTATCCCTCTTATCGCAGATTTCGGGGTTTCATCAGTATTTGATTGAAAGTCTTTAGAATAAAACTTAGTTTTGTTATTGAAACCATTTTTTGGTATTTGAAACCATCAACCAATATGAACAAACTATTTTTTTATGGCTGTTTAATGACAGCTCTTTTATTTTCGTGTAAATCAACACAACCTACCGCCAATAAAGCCTCAGATAAAACGGTAGAAATCACTTTTCTTCATGTAAATGACGTGTACGAAATTTCACCATTAGAAGGTGGAAAAGTAGGCGGAATGGCTCGTGTAGCCACTTTACGCAAAGAATTACTCCAGAAAAATCCAAACACTCTTACAGTTTTGGCGGGAGATTTCTTAAACCCTGCTCTTATCAGTACCTTTAAATATGAAGGAAAAAGCATCAAAGGTCGCCAAATGGTAGAAGCCATGAATGCCGTTGGTTTTGATTGGGTCGGTTTGGGAAACCATGAATTTGATTTAGACGAAGCAGATTTACAAAAACGCATCGACGAATCTAAATTTAACTGGCTTGCTTCTAATGCTTTACAAAATAAAAAAGGTGTTTTAGAGCCATTTAGCAAAACGGTTGATGGCGTAAAAGTCCCATTCCCCAAAACGGCAATTTTGAGTTTCAAAAATGCACAAGGAAAATCGGTAAAAATGGGTATGTTCTCAATCGTTTTACCATCAAATAAAAAGGATTTTGTGTATTATGGAGACTTTTTTGAAAGTGCTAAAAACACTTATGACATTCTAAAAAATGAATGTGATTTTGTGGTTGGTATTACACACATCAACAAAGCTGATGACGCAAAATTGGCTGAAATGTTGCCCGATGTCAAATTATTAATGGGCGGACATGACCATGATAATATGATTGAAACGGTAAAAGGCGTAGTCATTGCCAAAGCTGATGCAAACGCAAAAACGGCTTATGTTCATACTATTTCTTATAATACCGAAACTAAAACGGCAACTATTAAAAGTGATTTACGTAAAATTAACGATAGTATTCCACAAGATTCTGCGGTGGCAACTGTTGTAAAAAAGTGGGATGATATTATGGATGTTGCTATCGTAAAAGCGGGTATGGATAAAAATGATGTTGTGGCAGAAGTTACAGAACCGTTGGATGGGCGTGAAAGTAGTATGCGAAATGGACATACCAATTTAGGAGATTTAATTGCTCAATCAATGACTGCTGCTGCTTCAAAACCAGTTGATTGTTCCGTTTTTAATAGTGGTTCAGTACGAATTGACGACCAAATTTCTGGAAAAATCACACAACTTGATATTATGCGTATTCTGCCTTTCGGTGGAAAAATCGTAGAAGTAGCCATGAAAGGACGTTTATTAGAACGAATTTTAGAAACAGGTTTGAAAAACAAAGGAAATGGAGGTTTTTTACAATGGGATAAAATCACTCACGATGACGCTAAAAATGAGTGGTTTATCAACGGTAAATTATTGGACGTAAACCAAGATTATTATGTGTCAATTCCGAAATTTATGATGGAAGGAAAAGAAACTAATTTTGGATATTTAACTTACCAAAACCCTGATGTAATTAAAGTGACAGAATCTGACGAAAAAGATATTAACGATATTCGTAATGATGTAAGAAAGGTTTTGATTGCTTATATGAAGAAGATGTAGAATTTTGAGAGACAAAGGAGCGAAGGAACAAAGGAACTAAGTGATAGGGGAAACTTCTCCGCCACTTTGGTACTCTGTTCCTTCGCTCCTTTTTACTTAGCAATTATTTTTTCTTCTTCAAAGGAACAGCTTGTACTGCCGCAGGAATTTTAGCAGTATAATCCGCAATACCTTTTGTGATAGCATCTTTAAAGAAACCAAAAGATGGGTCACCTTGTCCTAAAGAAAGAGCTTTTTGAGCCAATGGCAAAGCCTCACCATAATTACCTAATTTACTCAAAATCTGAGCTTTAGTCCAAAGATTACGGAAAGTTTCAGCCCCTGCAATTGAAGAATTAACCAATTTCAAAGCTTGGTCTAATTTTCCTTTTCCTTGCAAATAATCAGCCGCACCACGCATTAAACCTGCATTGTCAGTAGTTGCTTTAGCGATAGCCGTTTCAATCATTTTTGAAGTTTCAATCGCTAAAGGAGCAACAATTTTTTTATCAGCCCAAGTGATATTCATGTTCGCAGTACTGTCAGAAAGGTCAGAGAAATCAATTGTAAACCATTCTGTTTTAGCTACTGGAGAAGATTTTACGCTTACACGCAAAGCATCTTTATCTTGCGAATACGTTTGTTCAGAAGCTGAAATATCTTTGTTGAAAATCAATGTCCAAGCTCCAGAAGTAGGAATTGAAAAGATAGAATATGTACCCGCTGTCAATTTTTGACCAGCCACCAATACGTCATTTGAAATGGTGATTTGCGTTGCTCCGTTTGCACCTGTTCTCCAAACTTTATCATAAGCAACCACTCCACCAAATACATCACGCCCTTTTAATCCTGGACGAGAATATTTAACAGAAATATCAGTTGTGCCAACTACCTGAGAAACTGAAGCCGCAGGGCTTGGTTGTGGCAAACGAAGTTGAGCCGTAGCTGAAAGAGAAATGCACGTCAAAACGGCAAAGAACAGTTTTTTCATTTTTTGTTATTCGTTTATATTAGATTGTATTGTTCAAATTTAACAGTATATCTTCAAAAGAGTTTAGTTTTTTGTCGAATGGGCAATTATTCACGACAAATGAGTAGATTTGTTCCATTAAACTAAACAGTAATATCATGCACAAGCCCGATTTTATTCTTGATTTAGAAAAGCAAGCAAGTTCATCTATTGAACAATTAAGAGAGCAAAAGTTTGTAAAAAATATGCCTTTTATGCTCGGAGAATTAGACCTTAGTGATAACCACTTTTATTATGAATACGCAAATGGAGATATTGCAATTGCGGAGTTTGAATTACAAACTCAAAACCATAAAGTTCTACGTTTTTTAACTATTGAAGAAGCCGATAATCTACGAGAAAAATTCAACTTATTACCATGCCCAATTTATACATAATTGCAGGACATAATGGTGCTGGAAAATCTACATTTGGAAGAAATTTATTACCCAGTTCTGCTCAGGATTTATCTATTTTTGACGGAGATATTATCTTTAGTCAGAAACTTATCTTGGCTAAACAATCGATAAAAGTCCATAAATATGCTGTGCAACAAGCAGAAGAAGAGACTATTATTGAGTTTAAACGATTGAGTAGTGACGCAATTGTAGCACAAAAAGATTTTGCCTATGAAGGACATTTTAGTAATGCAAACTCATGGGATACGATTCATCTTTTTAAAGAAAAAAACTACTCTATAAATATGGTTTTCTTAGGCTTAGCAACCTTAAATCTATCAGAAATAAGAGTAAAGGATAGAGTCCAAAACAATGGGTTTTTCGTTCCTCCTTATGCTATTTTTCATAATTATTTTGGCAATTTACGTTTCTTAAATCAAAACTTTCATTTAATAGACAATCTATATATTTGGGATACATCATCGGGAATTCCACGAGTGCTATTAGCAATTTCAAATCATAAAAAACGCTATATTGCCGATTTATTACCTCAATGGTTTATCGAATATTTACCCGCATTAATCTAAACTCATGCACAGAAATCAATTAATTGACCTCCTCAAAAAGCATCAACCTTTCAACAAACAAGAAACCATTTTTACTGAACAAATTACCACATTTGTCAATGAAAACCCCGACTGTTTTGAACGCTCTTTACTCATAGGACACGTTACAGGCTCAGCTTGGATTGTCGATAAATCTCGTCAATTTACGCTATTGACTCATCACCGAAAATTAGATAAATGGTTTCAGACGGGTGGACATTGTGATGGCGATGCTGACGTGCTAAATGTGGCACTCAAAGAAGCACAAGAAGAAACAGGACTTTCTGATATTCAAGTGATTAGCTCGGATATTTTTGATATTGACATTCATGAAATCCCTGAGCGTAAAGGTGTACCTGCACACTTACATTATGACGTAAGGTTTTTATTAGAAGCTGATATAAATGAACCATTAACGATTTCGTCAGAATCCACAGATTTGGCATGGGTAGCCATTTCAGAAGTACAAAAACTCAATGATAGCGATTCAATTATGAGAATGGTTTTGAAGAGGATTTGAGGATGTGAAGATTTGGGGATGTGAAGAGTTGAGGATCTGAAAATTTGAAGAGTTGAGAATGTGAGGATTTGAGGATATGATGGAAGGTTATATTCGAGTATTTTCATTCAACAGTGTGAAGTATTTTTAAAAATGGTTTCATTGCCTTGAAATAAGCATTTTTGAAACCGAAAGTAGAAATTGACACAGTTTGATAAAAAGACCTCAAATACTCAACTCTTCACATCCTCAAATACTCAAAACTCAAATCCTCATCCACTCATAAGCTCATAAACCCAAACCCTCACGGCATTTCAATTCTGAAAAATACAGGAATTGCAGGTTTTTCGTAATATTCTGGGGCTTGTTGAATTTTATCAACTACGTCCATTCCTTTGGTAACTTCCCCAAAAACCACATAAAGTCCATTTAATTTTTTTGCTTCATTAGCATTGGTTACAATAAAGAATTCAGTAGGAGAAGATGCTTTTTCTGGATTACCTTCATCGTACCTTGCCATTGCAACTGCCCCACGTTTATGGGTAAGTTCTGGGAAATATTCGGGCGGAACGAGATAATCCAATTGGTCTTCATATTCCCCTCCACCTTGAATAGCGGTCAAATAAACATTCCGATAAAAAGTACGGTGAATATAATAATTTGACTTGACTAATCTGACAAAATTAGCCCGATGCAAAGGCGTTTTTTCATATAGCTTTATAGTAATATCTCCACCAACGGTTTTTATAACAACCTCTTTTTCAGGGTTTTCTTTTCCGTATTCAGTCAAAAACGTTTTAGGGTCTTTATCAAAAAGTCGTAAGTCTTTTTTACACGAAAAAAGACTTACGACTGTCAATACAAATATAAAAAGGCGTTTTAAGATAGTCATTTGAAAGTTCTTGGATAGTCTTGATTCAATCATTTTGACCAATTTACTACCCAATACTTCATTTTCAAATTAAGTAAATAACTATTTTCAAATTTGGATTTACATTCCTGCTAATTTCTTTAAATAGGTTTCTCAGAGTCCTCTGAGAATGACACAAAATACAATATTTTGATACTAAGTACACTGTTTAATAAGTTTTCTAAATAATTTTTATCCTAAAATCTTTGATTGTGGGAACTTCCCGAAAGTTTAACCCACAATGGAATTGTTTCGGGAAGTTGAAATAACTTATTAAACAGTGTACTAAGTATTAAATCAACTAAGTGCTTGCTGTCTTTCCCAATAAAAAGCCCCTCTAAAATTTAGAAGGGCTTGGCATATCAGTATGTTAATGAAGAAGGCAATCTTGGGGTTTGTACTTCGTAATCATCAATTGGTTTTGGTTTGTTGAATAAAGCTCTGAAAGTATCAGTCATGTAAAAAATATCTTCCACCTTACTACGAGCCATACGCATTAGGTAATTATTGAGTCCATTATGAATGGCATACGCAAAAATATTACGCAACATTACCAAATCTGCTTCATGTTCACAGAAGTTTTCAACGGTGTACATGGTAAATCCTCTGTCACCCTCTTGAGCATTAAATAATACTAAATGATAATTTTTTCCATGTATAAATGAAACTACTCTATTCTTAGAATAATCATAAAACATATTATTGCTATCAACTAATAAATCAAGGATTTCTACCTCATTATTTGTTGTATTTAGGTTATCTGTTATCGCTTGGAATTGATTTTCTATTGTCATTTTCTTAACATTTTACGTTGATGACTGAGTGATTGTACTCAGTTGTTACATAAATTTTATGATTAAATATAATAATTCAAAGCATTAATAAGATTTTTTTAAAATCAAAACGTAAAGGTATTCATTACCCAAAAACAGCTTTTAAGTAAAAAATGTATTTATCATAAAAAGAGGTTTATACTAAAAATTAGGTAAAAAAGCCTAATTTCAAAGAGTACGTATCAGAGAATTTTAGTTTTAATAAAAAAATATTTTTTTGCAAAAAACACCTATTTTTCAAACCTGTTTTTAAGAAAAAACACCCTTTTAAGTAAAAAAATCAACATTTTCATACCATATAGGGTCAGGATTAAAAATCAGGTCTTGAATTGATTAAAATCATAAAAAAGCAAAAAACGACTTCAATTATCATGAAATAAAATTTTCGTCTTTTCTTTTCAAGGTTTCGTCTCATTCTCAGAAAAAAGTAAAAATCATCCACTAATTTTAGTTTCAGTAATAGACAAAAGATGTTATTCGCTGTTGAATGTGAGGAGTTAGCTCAATAGCATTTTCACTTCGGAGATTGAGTAGCAGATAGGGCTGGATAATACGATTTGTAGTTTCTTGGAAATGTTCAATAATTATGTAATCCAAACCGTCGAATTACATTTCATCATAAATACTAAACGGAATTATCTACTATTTGGCGGAATTAAGGTTAGGCTTCTCCGAAGCCCGTAATTCGAGGCTATTCTTGTGCTACAAAGGTTGAATTTCTCCGAAATTGTGTCGATTTATACCTCGGAGAGGTTCAACCTTTGTAGAATATAGTGAAAATTCTCGTACCCACTTCGGAGAAGTGTAACCTTAAAAGAGTCCGCCAAATATTAGATAATTCCGATACTAAAAGATTTAATTGAGAAGTTTAAAGAGGTTTCACAGCAAAGCCACCCCGATATTCGGAGTGGCTTTCTTTTTTGTCTTCAACTTACTACTCAATAATTATTTTACTACTAACAGTTTTGTCATGTTTAGATACTCGCAAAAAATAAACTCCTTGTTGAAGACCTGTTATTTGTGCTTGTCCGTTGGCATAATCAAAGGTATGCTCACGTCCATAACTGTCGAATAATTGAACATTGGCGTTTTTTAATGATGTTGGTAAGACAATGTGAAAGGCATCATTTTCTTTGACGGGGTTCGGATAAACCAATACTTCTTCCTCTCCTACTTCGCTTTCATTTGCCAAAGGAATTAAAATACTGATTTTGAATGGTTCTGATACTTTCATACAGCCATCTTTTGAAACTTTCACTTGATAAGTCCCTGATTTACCTGCTTCATAAATCGCCGTGGTAGCATTGGCAATAAGTGTATCATTTTCGTACCACTCGTAGCTCAAACCTGTACCAATATTAGCAGTCATTTTTACTTTGAAGGGTTCATAAATTACGCCTTTAATATCAGTAGAAATGCTGGCTTCGGGAGTGGGTTTAATGATTACTTTCACAGCGTTTGATGTTGCCTGATTCTGACATATTTCATCTTTTACCGTAACCGTATAGTTTCCAGATTCTTCCACATCATGCACAGTATCTTTGAAGGTCGGAATATCTTTTCCATCTTTTTGCCATTGGTAGGTTAATCCATCTTGTTTAGTTGTAGATAGTTTTACCTTTGTGCCTGAACAGGCTTCTGTTTTGCCTGTGGCTTGGGCGGTGGCTGCCAAGTCGTATAGACAACGATAAGCATATTTCCTTAAAAAGAATCTCAAACTTTTATCTACCTGTTCTTCTAAGGGTATTGTATAAATATTCTTATTTTGAATATCTATGGATATAGTAAATCTTTCATAAATTGAACCATATCCTTCAAGATTCCAATCTTCTTTGGGAGATTCAAAAATTTTATTTATTTCTCCTTTATTCGACACGATAAATACTGTCTTTTTCTTTTTGTTATAATTACCGTTTTCATTAATCCAATAGGAATTCCCATCTTTATCTTCATCAAATAATCTCATTTCATTTAACTGATTAATTCTCCATATTAAAGCCCCATCTGAAACACGTACCTTTCTTACAAAACCAACTTCTCTTAAATAAATGTATTCTTCAACACCCTTCCATTCATAGATTGAACTCAAATAGTATGGTTGGTACAGAGAATATGATGGATACAAACTACTTTGCACTAAACGATTAAATCGTTGATAATTGGTAATTCGGTGTACCCACAACAACTGCCCTTGTAAATCATAACTTTCTATTTTTTCTGAATTTTGATTCAAAAATTGATTTCCAACAACACCGATTGATGAGCCAACCTTATCCACTTTACCCCAATTAACCTTATTATCAGAAAAAGAAGCAGCTCCAAAAATTACATTTCCAGTTACATAATATTTTGGACCTGCAAAAAGTAATGAGTCTTCTGATAAGGCTATGACTTTTGAGGGGGCTGACCCTGTGTAATCAGCTATACCTATTCTTTCGGTGGCTTGTGCTTTTCCAGTCATATCTACTCTAAAAAAAAGGAGTTCTGAGGCATTTTGACCATTACTTTCAAAGATGAGCGAGCCGTTGGGAGTTATTCCTACAGGTCTTGTATCTTTTACATATGAAATTCCAAGTTTAATATCTCTGGGGTTAATTTCAAACATTTTTTTCCCAGTAGAGTCATACTTAATGTAAACCCTTTCTTCCATAACTGGTACTCGTAAATCAATAGCCCAAAAACCTTTATCTATAGTAGGAATCGTCATTTCTGGCATGAAATCAATGGTCATTTCTGTTACATTCTTACCATTGATTCTTATCATAGTTCTTTGCCCTTTACCAGAATTATCATCATGATAAAATAGAGTGTAATTAGATACAATGTTGTCAGATTTCAACCCTGAAATCCATTCATTATTATCCAAAATATTAAAACTATTTATTTTATTTTTTAGTTGATACTGCCATAACTCTCTCCCTGAAAAATCGTATTTTATGACTTTTCCTGTTGTAAATAAGAATATTCCATCTTCAATTTCAATTATGCTTTTTGGCTCTACATTATCAAGAGTAACCAATACCTTAAAGGATTTATCAACCAATATAACTTTTTCTTTACTGATACTCCAATTAATTTTCTTACCTTGTGCAAGACTATATAAGACGTTACTTTGGCTAATATCAGAATACTTCAATAAGTATTTTCCATTTTCAGAAAACACTCTTATTTCATCTGTGCCTACAACAATCTCCCCTTGTGAGGTTCGAGAAATACCACCCATAAGGCTATAAAAAACAGAGTCCACACGAGTGTTTAATCCCTGTTCCCAAACTAACCTTGTTTCCTTCTGCCCAAAAGCATCGCCAAACATCGCCAGCAACGTAGCGAATAAAAGTGTAAATTTCTTCATGATTATTTGATTTATTGAACTTTAAAATTCAGCCCAATTTTTAGCCCTAAATTATATGCACTGGACTGTATGAGGCTTTTTGAGTCGTTGATATTGTTTAATAAATAATTGGCGGTTGGTTCTACCGTCAAGAAACAATTTTTATTGATAATGTGCTGAAAACCTGCCGAAGCATTTACAAACACGTTGGACTGACGGTTAGCGGGGTCGTACATCAATTGCGTACCTGTGGCAATAAAATAACGATTTCGGATTGATGTTCGTAAAAATTTCTGAACATCGACCTTCAAACCTACCATTTCAAGGGTTTGTCTTTCTGTTTTACGTTCGCCGATTTGTTCGATACTATTGGTAATGGCAGAGGTATTTTTAACCAATATTTCATCGGTAGAAACTTGATATTCTGCCCATTGACGCATTTTCAAATACGAAATATTACTTCTAAAATTCCACGTATTTGCAATTGCTTTCGTCATGCCTACTTCAAACGCAAATCCATTTCGTTCGGCATCAAAAAGGCTATTTTTTAATAAATTCTGAACGCCACGATTATTGACCGTTAGTATTCTATACGTTTGTAAAGGCGTAATACTAACACTCAAATAGGTGGCTCTGCGAATAGGTTTAACCTCTTTATTGATAGAAATTGAGGATATTTTTGGCGTTGTAAAGTTGACTTTCTCCAATACCAAATCCTTACTTTCCAGAACGTCAAGTGGTTTTATGTATCTAACTTGTTCAATTACGGCATCATTGATAGCACTATGATTTTCGGTGATTATTCTGTCTTCATCACCCAAATTAGCGATGCTCTTTTCTTGTAAATTATAGCCAATATTAGAAGTCTTTTTCTGCTTTTTAGTCAATTTTCCCGTCGCAAAAAATTGTTTTTCTGTCGAATTTTCAAGGTCTATTATGCCCAATTCATCGTTTTTGCTTTCTGTCAAAGCTACTTTTTCATTTAAACTTACTAAAAGAGATTGTGTTGAAACTTTCTCATTTGGTATTGATACATTTTCAGAAGTTTTGTCTAAAACCACAATTGCTTCTGATTGCTGGCGGGCATTCAGAAGCTTTTCCTCCTCCTCTTTGGGCGTAACGCTATCTACTAATAATTTGTTTGGAGTATATACTTCACTACCTTTTACACTTTCAAATCTTTTTGTAACTAACTCTCTTTCAACAACCTCTCGCTTTTCTTTCGACTTAAATTCGTGAGTAATATTCTCATTTTCTTTTATTTCTTTTCTATTATTTATGGCTAAATTTTCGGTATTCTTCACAGTAGGATTAGCTATTTCATCATCCGTTTTATGCCATATCACTACGCTGCTCAATAATAAAAGCAAAGCCACAACGGGAAAAATAAATCGTTTTAAATTTCCGCCAAAACGTGGTTCATCAGGCTGAATGGCAAAGCGTATATTTTCCCAAGTTTGTTCGGACGGCTCAGGCTCATAATCCGAGAAAGTATCTTGGAGTAAGCGTTTGAGTATATCTTCTTCTGGATTCTGCATTTTAATATTTTTACGAATTAATTTCAAGGTTTAGTTTTCACTAATTCCCAATTACTAATAAACTCTTGTTACGTCATGATAACCAATTTTCATTAATTGTTTTTTCAATAAATCCCGTCCTCTTGATAACTGAGATTTTGACGTTCCTTCGGTTATATTCAACATTTCTGCAATTTCAGCATGGGTGTAGCCATCAATCAAATACATATTTATCACCATTCTATAACCATCTGGTAAAGTATTGATGACATTCAAAATTTGTTCTCTGCTTAAACTTGAAAATATATTTTCATCATTTTCGCTAAACTCCGCAACATACTCATAACCAACCTGTTCTCTTTCATGATTTGTGTGGCGATAGTGGTCGATAGCGGTACGAATCACCGAAGATTTTACCCAATAATTAACCGATTCTATCTTTTCGAGTGTGTGTAGATTCTTGAAAATTTTGATAAATGCTTCTTGAAAAATGTCTTCTGCCTCCGCTTCTGTACGTGCATAACGCCTACATACCCCCAAAAGCCGACCTTTATACAGATTATAAAAGGCAGTTTGTGCTTTGGGGTCGTTGCGTTTACAAGCAAGGACTAATTCTCTTTCGTTTGTTGGCATTTAGAGTTTAGGGTACGTTTTATTCAAAATAGCTTTGCCTTGATTTAAGTTTTATCATTGGCGGTCTAAATCTTTTATTAAAATTTATAGAATTCGGTATTTATACAGGATATTTCCGTCGCTTGCCAAACGAACAGCATAACGGTCAGTTCCTTGTTTTACTTCAATTTGAAAATGATTTACATTCGTCACAATCTGACTAAGTGACTGACGATAAGGCTCATAAATTACGTTTGCTTTTACAAAAGTCCAGTTATTAAAACTATTTGTCAAAGCTGTTTTTACGGTTTCGGGCAAATAATTTTCTGCTAAAGCTTGTGTTCGTACCAAGATTAAATCATTTTTCTTAATCTCTTCATCTACAATCAAATAGCTATCATTTTGACCAATTTTTACCGTTACAAAATTGGTTTTATTATTTCCAAAAATGGTTTCAGACACGCCATAATCAAATTGCCAATTGGGTAAATTAGTTGCTAAATAGGTGTTAATTTCTGTTGGTAAATTTGTCTTCGGCAATATTTTATAACTGTATTCATTTTCAATAGAAGATACCCACTGCAAAATTTGCCCTGCATCAGAAAGTAAAATTTCAGATGTTTGCAAAGCTCCGTTTAATTTTTCTCTGAAATTCAAGACAATTTTATATGATTTATCAGCCAAATTATAAATAATCACACTGGCACTTTTGAGTTGATTATTACTCAAAAATTGTTTGATGACTGTCGGGATTGAAGCATCAAAATTTATTTGGTCGGTACTTGTAAAAACAATAGCAGAGACTTTTTCGTTAGGTTGAATTTCTTCTCGAACAAAATTGTTATTTACATCATAGTACAAATTGAGATTTGTATTTTTATCTGTTTGAATCACTAATTTATAGCCATCTGTCACCGTCGGAGATTTCATTACATCATAAAACATCACTATTTGAGAGGAAGGATAATTATTCAAAAAATGCTGTTTTATAGCAATTGGAAGGCTTTTGGGAGTTCCAACCAATTCATTCAAATCAATAATTTCTCCTTGATAATCAACTAATGAAAAGACTTTTCCAGCAGGAGTGACAAAATCAGTTTGCCAAGTTTTGTCTTGTTCTAAAGGTTTGAAAACAAATGAACTTACATTAGGATAGCTCAGTTTAAAAACTTCGGTGGTAGCTTGTGGAATCGTTGGCGGTAATACAGGCGGAGTTTCATCAACCACTTTATCACAACTTTGTAGAGATAAAATGGTCAACAATGAATAAAGGATTGGTTTCATTTTCCCGATATTCTGTGGTGAGTTTTTTGTTTGAATATGTTTTTTGTAAAATGCCATCATATTTTTTGGGGTTCGATATTATCAATCTTAATAGTAAGATACAACAATTCTCGCCCTTGTAAAAATATGGACGTAAGTCAAATCTGAAAGGGTTGCATTGAGGGGTGAAAAATTAGCGAAATAACATAAATGTGCCTTTATACTGAAAATCGGGGCGGTCTGGGAAAGGATTTATTTTGTAAACGTACATTCCTTCGGGAAGATTTTTTCCTTTATCTGTGCCATCAAACGGTGTGTATGTTCCTTGTGAATAAAATATCATATTTCCCCAACGGTTAAAAATTTGTACTTCTGGATTGGGGTAAACCTCTAAACCATTCAATTCCCAAGTGTCATTATTCAAGTCGCCATTGGGTGTAAATGCCGACGGAATATACACTGGTTGATACACCACAATATTAACGGTGTCTTTGCCTTCACAACCTAAATCGGTTTTAGCAATTACAGAATATTGGGTTGTTACGTTTGGAGTAGCCAATGGATTAGCAATGGTGGCATCATCTAAATTATTGCTTGGCGACCAAGCATAAGTAATATTTCTACCCGAAACGAAACCTTTTAAGGTTATTCCATTTCCTTTTCCTAAAAGAATATCATCGCCTAAATTGGGTTTCGGAAAATCTTGAATTACTACGTCCTGCTCAGAACTTCCTTGCAAACAAGGCAATGAACCGTCTAATTTGTAAAGCACTTTGTGGCTTCCAATACCTAATTTCTTATAGTCAAAAGTGGTAGCAAATTGTCCATCAATGGTAAATGCTCCACCCGAAGGCGTGCCTCTGAGGGGTACAGCAGGGTGTTCTGTTCCACAAACTGAGGCAATGAGGTCGGTAGTAACACTTGTTGCATTGAAAAATTCAATTTTTACAATAGGAGAAGTATTTGAACATGGAGCATCGTCGGTAATTTTCAGTTGGAAATCTCCTCCTGCCGTAACGTCCAATTTATTTAATGAACCCACTGGACTTCCACCTAAAAACCATTCATATTTTTTCATTCCCGCAGGAGCTGAAAGTGTGGCAATATCGCCTTGACAAAATTGTGTTTTTCCTGTGTTGGTAGTAATGACAGATTTTGGGTCTGATACCGTAAAGGTTCGTTTTTCAAAAACGCTTGGACAACTACCATTTTGTGAGACTTCGTAAGTTATTTCATGTTTGCCAACTCCTGCCGTTGCAGGATTGAAAGTACCTAAGGTTCTATCTGTAATACCTGTTCCTTTAAATGTTCCTCCGGAAGGACTTGCCGTTAGATTTTTAGGAGGAGTAGTTAAACCGCAAAATGGAGGAAGAGAATCAATTGTAACTGTAACTGTTGAGGTATAATCAAGTTTGTATGGGAGGGATTTTGCACTACAACTGTTACTACTCAAGCTATTATCAACTATCAATAATTCGTATTTTCCAGCTTTTTTAGCGACTAATTTTATAGCTTCATTTTGTGGTACAACAAGTTGAGTATCATTAAAACTCCAGTAGTAAAAATATCCTGTTTGAATTGTTGTATTTAAAATAATTGAATCACCTTGACAAATTTGAGTGACATTTCTACTCGGAGTAATTACTGGTATGGGTGGGTTTGATAAACCTACAATATCAAGAACATTTGAAATTTTAACTACTCCATTTATATCTCGGACAGTTAAGCGGTATTTTCCAATTTCATTATGACTAATACTACTTGATGTTTTTCCCGTAAGTGTTGACCATCCTGTCGGAGCAGGTCGTAAAAACTCCCATGTATAATCAACAATGTCAGGTTCAGAACAAAACAACCCAATACTTCCACCTGGACATATCCCTGCCCCATCCTTCACAATAGTAATAGTTTGGGCATGACTTACCCAAGTAAAACCAATGAAGAATAAGAGAAATAATAGATTTTTATGGGGTATTTGTTTAAGCACAATTGCTATATTTTTCTGTTTAAAATGTTAATTTTTAACAATTGGTGGTTAGAAAAATATGTGTAAATATACTACCGACAACGTTTTTTGTCAAAATTTGTTGTTGAATGGAATATAAAACATGAGTCATCCCGAATTTTTCGTCTTAATTAGCGATTATTAGGAGATTCATAAGTTTCTTGTACTTATTCTCGTCCTTACTTTTTGTCTTGACACAAAAAGTAACAAAAAAGTCAAGAATTCCTAAACTCGCTACGCTCAAACAGTAGGAATTCACTGTTCCATCAATCATAAAAAAGCGGTCAAAATTAATTTTTCGACCGCTTTTTATCATTTTAAAATTCGGAATGACTCATGTTGAATCACTATGAAGTATAAAAACGGGACTATAAACTATTTGTCGCAGACAAATTTAGACCACAGATTGAACTGATTTTACAGATTTACACTGTGACGCACAGTCTGTGACGCACAGTCTGTGACACACAGTCAGATAAAATAAAAAAATCTGCGAAAATCAGTATTATCCGTTTCATCAGTGGGCTATCGTTTGTCTTGTGACAAATCCTTCATTGTTCCGAAAAAGAAAGCCCTCGACCATTGGTTCGAGGGCTTTGCATACGTGGGTTAGGGTTAGTCTTCGCTCGCATTGAAAACGTATTTTCCTGATTATCCCATCTTTACTTTTATTATTATCTTTTTAGGGGTTAGGGGTTAGGGGTTAGGGGTTAGGGGTTAGGGGTTAGGGGTTAGGGAAAATGGATTTTGATTATCTCAAGTTCCATTTTCCCACCTAATACCTCATACCTACGACCTAATACCTTAACCTCACCTACCTAATTACTTCTTAGCACTTTTCGTTTTGATGATACCATAAGGTACACATCTTGCTTCTCCACATGAACATACAACTTGTTGCATTGTTACCGTGTAATCCGTGTAGCAATCGTTGGCATTGAATACACGTACTGTATATTTCGTGCCTGCATTTGTACTTGGATTAGCAATACCAGATTTAACAACTCCATTCGTAGGAATTTCTGTTGCGTCTGCGTATTTCTTAGTTCCTGTGTAAGTGCTTCCTTCAACGATGTCGTATTTCAATCCTGTGAATGTTCCTGCTAAGACAACTTTACCGTCATTCTTAGGCGTATCTTGGTCACAAGTTGAAACTTGAGTTGTTGCTGTAATACCCGTTGGTTTCGGATAAACAATTAACGTTGCTACGACTGTTGCAGTACAACCATTTCCTGTAACTGTTACTGAGTAAATTCCTGCATCAGATAATTTAACATTCAATAATTGCGGGCTTTGCGACGATGACGTGAAACCATTTGGACTTGACCATGAGTAAGTTAATCCGCCTGTTACATTCAAGATTAAGTCTTGACCTTCACAAACTGGCCCACATACTGCGGTTGGTGTAAATCCTGCTGTTACTGTTACTTTCGCTGTTGCTTCACAACCACCTGCTGTTTTCACTAATACTGAATAATCTCCCGCAGTTGAAACATTTATCTTCTGAGTTGTTGCTGTAAATCCATTGATACCAGACCATAAGTAAGTCTCACCGTTGGTTACGTCTTTATTGACAGTCAATTCAGTTGATGTTGATGCACATAAGGCAGTTGCTCCTGAAATTACCACATTTGGTTTAGCTGTTTCTGTTACAGTGAATTTACCTTTCGAGATACAACCTGTTACATCTGTGATAGTTACATCATACGTTCCTGCGGTGGTTACTTCGATACTTGAAGTAGTTAATCCGCCTGTCCATAAGTACGTTGCTCCTGTTCCACCTGTTGCAGTCAAGGTAGCTTTTCCTCCATTACAGAAGGCAACTGCTGCCGTTGAAACCGATGCTGGTGTTACCGTTATCGTTGTCGTTGCTGTTGCTGTACAACCTGCATTTGAGATTACCGTTAAAGTATATGTACCTGACTCAGTTGGTTTAGTTACCGATGGAGATTTTTCTGTTGAAGTAAATCCATTTGGTCCAGACCATGCGTAAGATTTAATACCTGTTGTTGCAGTTGCATCACCAGTTAAAGCGATTGAACCACCTTCACATACTGTTGCTCCACCTACTTGGATTGACAAGTTATCACTAACTACTTTAATTGTTCCAACTGCACTACATCCTGCGTTAGTTACTGTTACTTGATAAGTTCCTGCAGATACATCTACCGATGCAGTTGTTGCAGAGAAATTATTTGCTCCAGACCATGTGAATGCTCCTGTAGCGTTGGCAGTTAATGTAACTTTCCCGCCAGAACAAGTAACGGTGTCTCCTGTAATTTTAACAGTTGGGTTATCTTTAATAGTTAAAGTAGCCGTTGCTGTTCCGATACATCCACCCTCAGTTGTTCCGATTACGGTATAAACTTGCTGTACTGACACCGTTGGATTTGCTCCTGTGGCTGTGAAGCCATCTGGTGCTGACCATGTGTAAGTTACACCGCCTGTTGCTGTTAAGGTTGTTGTTCCACCTGTACAAACTTCTTTAGAAATAGCTTTAATATCTGCCGTTGCTTTCACTTCAACCGTTGTTGTTGCCGTTGCGGTACATCCGTTAGTCGTAATAGTCACTGTGTATGTTCCTGCTTTTGTAACTGATACTTCTTGCGTAGTCGCTGAGAAGTTGTTATCGCCACTCCATACATAACTATCTGCCGTTTCTGTAACTTTCAACGTTCCTACTGTTCCTGCACAAATTGAAGCACTTGATACTGTTACTGTTGGTAAAGCTTTAACCGTTACACTTGTTGTTGCTGTGCCTGTACATCCACCTGTTCCTGATACCAATACTGAGTAAGTATAAACTCCTGCTGTTGTTGGTGCCGTTACTGATGGACTTTGTTCGGTTGAACTAAA
>NZ_QGGO01000005.1:0-106009 GCF_003148625.1 Arcicella aurantiaca
GTGATGCTATAATTGTAAGTACCCGCTGGTAAACCTGTGAAGTTTCCAGAAGTTGCCCCAGTAGTATTTGAGCCTGTTCCTGTGATAGTGTAAGCATAAGGAGCTGTTCCACCCGCACCCGCTAAGGTAATCGTTCCGTTTGTTCCTCCATTACAAGATACATCAGTTTTAGAAGCGGTTGAAGCAGTGATTGCCGCAGGTTGTGTAACCACCACTCCAGTAATACTAACCGTAGCTGTACACTGATTTTCATCCGTAGCAGTAATCGTTACAGCATAAGGTCCTGCTGTCAAAGATGAAGGATTTTGAGCTGTTGAACTGAACCCTCCACCTGTTTTACTCCAAGCATAAGATAATGTCTTAATACCCGTACCACCAGAAACAGTAGTAGGATTTGTCAAAGCTATTGAACCATTATTACCCCCAAAACAAGTTACTGCGGTTGGTGTTGCAGATTGCCCAGATAATGTAATTGCCGTACAAGTGCCAGTTCCTACACTCAAAGTACCGGTATTTGTTGAGCCAAAATAGGTAGCATCTTTATAGGTAGCACTAGAACCTGTACTTCCCCACGTACCCGCAGGTGTTCCGCCTGACCTAATATTTAATGTACCCGTTGTAGATGCAAATGTCCCTAATGCAACTATTACGCCATTATCAACCGTAGTAGCACCACTAATAGCCACTGCATTACTAAATGTTTTTGTGCCTGAACCTTTTAATTGTAGCGTTGCACCTCCAGTAAAACCACTCCCTAAACTTTGTGCCATTCCCGAATAAATATAATTCGCTCCGGTATTATAAGTTCTTGTACCTGTAACCTGTACGTTTCCAGTTGCTCCACTGCTTGTTATACCATCAGCAGATTTAATATCAATTGTTGCTCCACTATTCAAAGTAAAAGAACCTCCACCAGTTATTGCTGTTGATGCAGATGCCATTATTAATGATTTGGTAGCATTAACAGTATAATTAATTACACCAGTATTTGTACCGCCAGAAGTATAGGTTGTTGTACCATCAAAATTTATTTGACCCGAACCACCCCCTGTTTGTGTTATTGTTCCTCCATTATGAGTAAAATTTCCTATTACATTAATAGTACCTATTCCTGTACCTTCTCCAAGTTTTAATGTACCTGAATTTATTGTTACATTTCCAGCTACATTCCATGTTCTCGACGTACTTGATGATGCTGTTCTCACATACCCCGCTTGAATATAGTTTCCTCCAATGCTAAGTGGGGTTGTTGTAACTGATAATACCTGAGAATTAGTATTTTGAACATCAAAATTACCAGCAATTAAATTTGGTGTAAAAGTTGTTAAACCACTCTGCCCAGCACAATTCCAAATTACATTTCCAAAGTTTTGAGCCATACCAGAAAGCCCTCCGTTGGTAACCCCCGTAATTTTTAAATTAGAGTTTATATCCCAAGTTGCAGTAGGTACTAACCCTGCGTTTGCAGTTAATTCAAAACTTCCACCATTAAGGAAGTTTAAGTTAGTTGTTGAAGATACTATTACCGAAGATATGTTACTTGACCTTCTAAGAATACCACCAACACTCGTATGACTATTGGCACTATTAAAAGTTCCATTATTTCCTATATTCAAAGTTCCATTAATAGCAAAAACTTCTGTTGTTCCTCCGTTAACGAAAACAAGAGAAATAGATCCTGTAGCAGTTTCAAGATTAAGGGTACTTCCAGCCTCAATAACGCTGTTGGTTCCTCCATCGCAAATCAAGTTAAATGCTCCCCCAATTGCATTAATATTAATCGTTGCATTATCGGTCACTTTTATTGCAGAAACTGTTACATCTGCGGTTTGCGAGACATTATCAGACGCATCAAAAACTACTCTATGTGAAGCAGTAGGTACACCTAAGCTCCAGTTTGCAGGTGAGGTCCAAAGTCCATCACCTGCCCCCCCAGTCCAAGTATTGTCTTGCCCAAACCCCACCTGAGCCATCACACTAAACATTAAAAATAACAGCAAAAACCGTAAAGGTTTAAATAAAAATATATTTGGTCTATCGACAAAGTTATAAATCGTTGATTTACCTGGAGACTGTAATATTGTTTTCATAGAACGTGAAAATTGGAAGAAATAATAAGACTTTTACTGTATAACTAAGCAGACATTTGTCTGCACTGGGAAGGAGGATAACCGTAAATTTTTGAGAAAGAACGACTGAAATAATTGGCATCAGAATAACCAACTCTAAATGCTATTTCATAAATTGAATCCGTCGTATTCATCAGCAATTCTTTGGCTTTCTCAAGTCTGATTTGCTGTATGAACTCTGAACAAGATAGCCCTGTCTCTTCTACTAATTTTCGGTGAACGTGCGAACGACTCATATTCAACCCTTCACATAAAGAAGGGCATCCAAATGACTCGTCATCATAATTGTTTTCAACAATATTTCGTGCAACTGTTAAAAAATCATTGTATAAAGGCTTCATAGGTATAATTTTTTTCATGGTTAAATTGTGAATAATAAACAACCGTTTACCCCCATCTTATTACAGTATGGAGTGACCTACTTATTTTTTAATATTAGTGGTTGATAGCTATTGATTCCAAAATCTCATAACTATATTAATTTTCACTTTTATAATATCGAAAACAGTTTTGCATTAGTCATACAAGCATCGCTTGAAAGATTAATCAAGGATTTTCGAGAAAGAAAGGAGTTATTATTTTGGAGTGTGTTATTGTTTTATTAGTCATATAGTTTACATTGTATCAGAACTACTAATTTTACTTAGAACTATTAATTATCGAGAACTATCATTCATAATTCACTCATTTGCAAGTAGATACACGACTGGACGGGCAAAGAAAAAATATCTTCACTAATGTTGTTTTTATTATTTCCTATCCCCCAAAAAATATATTGAGACTTTTTAATTAGTGAACAATGATACGAACAAGAGTAATATTTGATTCTTCACTAATGTTGTTTTTATTATTCGGTAAGAATAGGTATAGATATTACCAAATAATAAAATATATACACGGTAGTATATACGTTTATCAAATAAAAGGCTAATTGCGGAAAATAAAAATTTGACGTTGAGAAGAGAAAAATGGGACTTTTGAAGCGTTATTATTTTAAAAGAAAAAAAAAATTATTTTTTCTTTCTCACAGAATATAATTTTTTTTTTAAGCTTATGAAATTGAATAAAACAAAAAATCCCAACCTTTTCAGATTGGGATTTTTTTTGTTTTATTATCTTGAAAGATAAAGATTACGTTCTCCATAAACTTTTCTGAAGAAATCATCTTTTAATGAGTCAATAAAGTAAATGGCTTCACCTGTTGATTTCATCTCTGGTCCTAATTCCATATTTACATTCGGGAATTTGTTGAATGAGAATACTGGAATTTTGATTGCCCATCCATGTTTCTTTGGTTGGAAATTGAAATCTTTTACCTTCGCTCCCAACATCACTTTTGTAGCATAATTCACGTAAGGCTCTTGGTAAGCTTTACAAATAAATGGTACTGTACGAGAAGCACGTGGGTTAGCTTCGATAATATAAACGATTTCGTCTTTTACAGCAAACTGGATATTTAGTAAACCTTTAGTTTTTAAGGCTACAGCAATTTTACGTGTATGTTCTTCGATTTGGCGAATTACATTCTCTGATAAATCAAATGGAGGAAGTACCGAGTGCGAGTCACCTGAGTGAATACCTGCTGGCTCGATATGCTCCATGATTCCGATGATATATACATCTTCACCGTCACAAATGGCATCTGCTTCTGCTTCGATAGCATTTTCTAAGAAATGGTCAAGCAAAATTTTATTTCCTGGAATATCTCTTAAAATATCTACTACGTGTTGCTCTAATTCTTGTTCGTTGATAACGATTTTCATTGATTGCCCACCTAATACATAAGAAGGACGAACCAACAATGGATAACCTAATTGACGACCTAATTCTACGGCATTATCAGCATCTTCACAAACACCAAATTTAGGGAAAGGAATTTCGTTATCTCTCAACAATGCTGAGAATGCACCTCTATCTTCTGCTAAATCAAGGGCTTCAAATGATGTTCCTATGATTTTGATACCGTATTTTGATAATTTTTCCGCCAATTTCAATGCCGTTTGTCCACCCAACTGTACGATAACTCCTTCTGGTTTTTCGTGCTGAATGATGTCGTAAACGTGTTCCCAGAAAACTGGCTCGAAATATAATTTATCCGCAATATCAAAGTCTGTTGAAACAGTCTCAGGGTTTGAGTTAATCATAATTGCCTCATAACCTGCTTCTTTGGCTGCCAAAATACCGTGTACACATGAATAGTCAAATTCAATACCTTGTCCGATACGGTTTGGTCCTGAACCCAAAACAACAATTTTTTTCTTATTGGTTGTTACTGATTCATTATCTAATGTCTCAGAACCTTGCGAGAATGTTGAATAGAAATATGGTGTTTTCGCTTCAAATTCTGCCGCACAAGTATCTACACATTTATAAACACGTTTGATGCCTAAGTTATTACGTTTGTCATAAACCTCCGACTCCATACAACGAAGTGTATAGGCAATCTGGCGGTCAGCAAACCCTTTATGTTTGGCTTCTTCTAATAATTCAGTTGGAATTGTATTGATTGAATATTTCTCCATTTCATTTTCAACTCTAACTAAATCTTCTACTTGGTATAAAAACCATCTGTCTATTTTAGTTGTCTGCTGAATTGTTTTGAAAGAAATACCCAATTTGAAAGCATCGTAAATATGGAAAAGACGATTCCAAGAAGGATTTGCCAATGAGTGCATAATGGCGTCTTGGTCACGAAGACCTTTCCCATCTGCTCCCATTCCGTTACGCTTAATTTCAAGTGATTGACAAGCTTTTTGAAGTGCCTCTTGGAAGTTACGACCAATACCCATTGTTTCACCTACCGACTTCATTTGTAAACCTAAAGTCTTATCAGCTCCTTTAAATTTATCAAAGTTCCAACGTGGTACTTTTACGATAACATAGTCAAGTGCTGGCTCAAAAAATGCCGAAGTTGAACCTGTAATAGCATTTGTCAATTCATCTAAGTTATAACCGATTGCCATTTTAGCAGCAATTTTCGCAATTGGATAACCCGTTGCTTTTGAGGCTAAGGCAGATGAACGAGATACACGTGGGTTAATTTCGATGGCGATGATTTCGTCAGTCTCTGGATTTAATGAGAACTGAACGTTACAACCACCTGCAAATTGACCAATAGCATTCATCATTTTAATTGCCATATCACGCATTTTCTGATAAATGGTATCAGGTAAAGTTTGTGCAGGGGCAACCGTAATTGAGTCTCCTGTGTGGATACCCATTGGGTCAAAGTTCTCGATAGAACAAATGATAATTACGTTTCCTAAATTATCACGTAATAATTCTAATTCGTATTCTTTCCAACCCATAATTGACTGCTCTACCAATACTTCATGTGTTGGCGATGCGTGCAAACCTTTGTTAAGGGCTGCATCAAAATCTTTAGGGTCATGAACAAAACCTCCACCAGTTCCACCCAAAGTAAATGAAGGACGAATTACTAATGGAAAACCTGTTTCTTGAGCAATTTCTTTTCCTTCCAAAAATGAGCGAGCTGTACGTCCTTTACAAACACCCACGCCAATCTCAATCATTTTCAAACGAAATTTCTCACGGTCTTCCGTAGTTTCGATAGCTTTGATATCTACCCCAATAATCTCAACACCGTATTTTTTCCAAACACCTGCTGCATCACAGTCGATAGCTAAATTTAATGCCGTCTGACCACCCATTGTTGGTAAAACGGCATCAATTGGCATTCCTTCTGCTTGGTGTTTTTCTAAGATTTCGATAATTGAATTTTTATCGAGGGGCTTCAAATAAACGTAATCGGCATTAAGGGGGTCAGTCATGATAGTTGCTGGATTGGAATTTATCAAGGCAACCTTGATACCTTCTTCACGCAACGAACGAGCCGCCTGAGAACCTGAATAATCAAACTCGCAAGCCTGACCGATGATGATTGGACCTGAACCGATAATAAGAACGGACTTAATAGAAGTATTCTTTGGCACTTTCTTGTTATTTTTTTGAGGGATGGAAGGGGAAATCAGTTATTGGTTAATCAGTTATTGGTTATCAGTAAAAGTGTGTATAGTCTCTAATAAACTGGAAAATTATCTACTTTTTAAGTTTCATCATTTCCCATTCAATATTAAATTTGATTAAAAACCTACAACCTCATACTTCATACCTCATATCTCATAATTCAATAACGTATCTCCAAAAATTGTACAAAGGTAACAGAAACAGTTGAATGAAAAAGGCTTGTTTTTTTTTTCATAGATTTTTTAAACTTTTTCTTGAAGAAGTTAAAGTTGACAATTGCCATAAATTACTTCAAGCTTTAGGCAGTAAGCAATATGCTCAACATCGTATTTATTTAATAGTAAATTGCTTATTTACCTCCTGTATAGCTTAAATTACGGTATTTAATATCTATTGTATAAAGCATATTGTTTACTACCTAAAGCATACAGCTTAAAACCTATTGCCCAAAATCAGGTCAGAACTTAGTTATACTTTTATAGTTTATATGTAAATTTAGAGCTTAAACACAAACTAATAATGAGACATCTAATCTTATCTATTTCCTTGGCAACTCTTTGTATGAGTTTTAAGCCAATTGATAAAACGCCCAATAAAACGCAAAAACTAAAAGCAGATGCCGATAATGGAGGAATTACGCTTCCAAAAGGTTTTGGAGCTTTGGTGGTTTCGGAAGGTGTGGGAAAAGCACGCCACATTGCTGTAAGTGAAAAAGGAGATATTTATGTTCGCCTGAGTAAATTGAAAGATGGCAAAGGAACTATCATCTTGAAAGATACCAATGGCGACGGAAAAGCAGACGAAACAAAAGGTTTCGGAAATTTTGTAGGAACAGGAATTGCTATCGGGAATGGTTATTTATATGCGTCTTCTGATTCTTCGGTGTCACGTTATCCGATGAAAAATGGTATTCCTGACGAATCAAAACCAGAAACTATCGTTACAGGATTAGAATTGTACGGAGAACACGGAACAAAATCGTTAGCTTTAGATGACAAAGGACACCTTTATGTAACTTTTGGAGCTCCGTCTAACGCTTGTCAGGAAAAAAATCGTGTAAAAGGTTCAAAAGGAATGATGCCTTGTCCAATTTTAGATTGGCACGGTGGCGTTTGGCAATTTGATGCTAATAAGAAAAACCAAAAACACGCTGATGGCTTCCGTTATGCAACAGGTATCAGAAATATTGTGGGCATAACTTGGAACAAAGAACAAGGGGAATTATATGCCATGCAACATGGACGTGACCAATTGACAACCCTTTATCCAGAAATGTACAATGCTGAACAAAGTGCAGAATTACCTTCTGAGGAGTTTTTATTATTAAAGAAAGGTTCAGATTTTGGTTGGCCTTATTGTTACCACGACCGTTTTCAAAATAAGAAAATCCTTGCTCCTGAGTACGGTGGGGATACTAAAACACAAGGAGTTTGCGAAGGCAAAGACAAGCCAATTATGGCGTTTCCTGCTCACTGGGCTCCAAATGCTTTGATGTTTTATACTGGAAATCAATTTCCTGCAAAATACAAAAACGGTGCGTTTATCTGTTTTCATGGTTCTTGGAATAGAGCTCCATTAAAACAAGGTGGTTATTTTGTAGCTTTTGTTCCTTTCGGGAAAGACGGAAAACCATCGGGCGATTATGAAGTTTTTGCAGAAGGTTTTGCGGGTGGAGCAGAAATCAAAAGTGCTAATGATGCAAAAGCTCGACCAATGGGATTAGCTCAAGGAACAGACGGCTCTATTTACATTACTGATTCTGTAAAAGGAAAGGTTTGGAGAGTTATTTATCAATAATTGTAACTCGATGTTTCCACATCAGATTGTACAGTTTTAATTATACTATTGTCCGATGCGGAAGCATCGGAATACACAATGAAATACATCATCACATTATCATTGCTTACGTTGTTTTTGAGTTCGGCAATGATGCAAAAAAATACCGTTTCTAAATCCAAATCTGCTAATTTTCAAGCAGATTCTGGAAAAATTATTTACGAAACTTACTGTCTCCCTTGTCACCAAGAGGACGGAAGCGGTGTGCCTAATATGAATCCTCCTTTAGTAAATACGGATTGGGTTTTAGGTGATTCCCTCCGCCTCATTAATGTTATTCTGAAAGGTCTGAAAGACGCAGAAGTTAATGGTGATAGCTTTTCAAACGAAATGCCATCGCATGATTTTCTGACAGATAAAGAGGTTGCAGAGGTACTCACGTATGTACGTAAAAGTTTTGGAAATAAGGCAGGAGCAATTCATCCCGAAGATGTAAAAAAACAAAGGGCTAAAAAATAGCCTTTTGATATAAAAATCTTTAAAACCTTTCCAGAGCTTTTTGGGAAGGTTTTTTTTATGTTTTACAAGCAATAAGCTTTAAGCAAATGTTAGCTTGAAAACGTAACGCATATAGCTTACGGCTTAAAGCACTTAAAATAATTATGACAAAATCACAAATACAGTATTTCATCGGGGCAATTTTGGTAATTGTCGGCTCGATATGTTTTGCGGGAAAAGCCGTTTTAGTCAAATATAATTATATTCATTATCATGTGGATACTGTTTCTTTACTGGCTCTTAGAATGTTATTTTCCGCTCCATTTTATTTGGTAATTCTATTTTTTCAGAATAAAAATCAGGCGGAAGTGCCAAAATTGAACCGCAAAGAATGGGTTTGGATGTTAGTAATCGGTTTGGTTGGTTATTACTTAGCTGCCTTTTTCGACTTTTGGGGATTGAACTACATCACCGCCAGCGTTGAACGACTTATTTTGTTTATTTATCCAACTTTGGTGGTGATTCTTTCGGGGATTTTTCTTAAAAAACCAATTCATAAAATTCAATATTTCGCTCTTATTATTACATATTTGGGCGTGGTTTTTGCATTTATCCCCGACCTCCGCATGGGTTTGCAAAAGGATTTAATCACAGGCTCATTTTTGATTTTCATGAGTTCACTCACGTATGCTTTGTATTTGATTGGGTCGGGCGAGATGATTCCTAAAATTGGGGCTTTACGATTTACTTGCTACGCCATGCTGATTTCTACCGCCATGATTATTGTGCATTATTACCTATCAATTGGTGGCGGATTACTTTCATATCAACCAGAAGTTTATTGGTTATCCATCACGATGGCGGTTTTTACGACGGTCATTCCATCGTTTATGATTTCGGAAGGAATCAAAAGAATTGGTTCGGGCAATGCTTCAATCATTGGTAGTATTGGACCAATCGCAACGATAATTATGGCAAATATTTTCTTAGACGAACACATTTCTACTTGGCAAATTATCGGAACAGTTATCGTTTTGGGTGGCGTTTTGATGATTTCTTGGAAAGGTAAAAAGTAGTATTGGCGAATAGCATTCGCCAGCTTGTAATTCAAAATTGGCGAATGCTATTCGCCAATACATTCATTTAACGTCATAGGTTTTAAACTTATGACGTTTTTTGTTTTTACATATAATTCATTCTTCGAGTATTAAAATCCTTCCATTTTCTTCTGAATAAAATGCCCCTTATTTCAAAATATAATTTTTTAAACAAAAAAATGAACATTTTTCACAAAACACTAAGGGTAGTAAAATTAATTCTTGTCATAATAATTAGACACGATGTAAGTATCGCCTTTTAGCAATTCATTACGCTTGCTTTCCAAAAACAGATAAATATCTCAATACTAATTAATTGGCTCTAATAAAGTCTTTAACTATGTCAGAAAATGTAGGATACACATTCAATGAGGATTCGCCAATAATTCGAGTTGTCAATGAGCATAGTGTTCAAGGAAAAATCACAGATTCTGAGGTTTTTATCCGACAGGCATTTCAAGATGACCCCAAAAAGGGGTACGAATTATTGTTCCGAAAATATTACCGTGCCTTATGTAGCCATGCGGTTCGCTTTGTGTATTCCAAAGAAGTAGCGGAAGATATTGTCGGAGACGTTTTTTTAACTTTCTGGAAAAATCAAGGGCAAATACAAATCACTACTTCTTTTCGCTCGTATTTGTACGCATCCGTCCGTAATCGTGCCTATAATTATCTACAATGGGAGTTTAAAAATGATTCTGATATTGACGAAATTCCAGAGAATATTCTGAACCAAGTTTTGGAAGAAACGCCACAATCCATGCTTCAATATGATGAGCTTTTCTCAAAAATTGAAAATAGCATTAGCACACTCCCACCCCAATGTCAGCGAGTATTTTTGATGAGCCGTTTTGAAAATAAGAAAAATAAAGAGATAGCCGAAGAATTAGAAATTGCCTTAAAAACAGTTGAAGCACACATGATGAAGGCACTTTCACAAATGCGAAAAGCCTTAGACGGTTATTTAGTTTCGCTTTTCATTTTTCTCATTTTCAGTAACACAGACTTCAGTCTGTAAGTAAAATTACTGGATACATATTTTAGTCTGCGTTACTCAATTACAGACTAAAATATGTGGCACTCAATTACAGACTAAAGTCTGTGTTACTATTAACAGTAGAACAAACTAAAAATGGACAAATCAGTAAATAAAAATATATTGTTTGAGAGTTTTTCGGGTAGAGCAACTCCACTACAAAAAAAGTTAATTGAACAATGGCTTCTCGAACCTCAAAATCGAGAACAGTATTACGAATGGTTGGATGAATGGGAGAATCAATTTATTCAGATTTTACCCAATACGGAGGACGCTCTCCAAAAATCACTTCAAAAAATTGCTCAAAATGAGGCGTATTTAACGCCCATTTCCGTTGAGCCTACACCTAATTTTTTCCAACACAATTTTCGTTGGTTGGCTGCGGCGGCGGTAGTTTTACTTATTTCTTTTGGCGTTTTTATTGCCCGAGATTATATTTTTTATAAACGCTACCAAACTGCTTTTGGCGAAATTCAGAAAATACAACTGCCAGATGGTAGCCAAGTGTCGCTCAATGCTAATTCTGCTTTAAAGGTGGCTCGTTTTGGTTTTGGAACGAAAACTCGTGAGGTATTTTTAACAGGAGAAGCCAGTTTTTCAGTAAAACATACCATTGATAACCAACGATTTACTGTAAAAACTGACAAGAATTTTGAGGTAGAAGTTTTAGGAACAGAATTCAACGTATATGCTCGTCAGAAAGAGGCGAAAGTAGTCTTGAACAAAGGGAAAGTACAGTTAAATTATTTGGTTGGAAAAGCGACCAAACAGTTAACGATGAAACCGGGCGATTTAGTGACTTTCAACCCCATTGGGCAGGCAAAAGTCCAACAAATTGCCCAACCACAAAATTATTCTGCTTGGCAAGAACATCGTTTTGTTTTTGAACAAACACCCTTAAAAGAGGTTGCAACGATGATTTATGAAAATTTCGGGGTGAAAATTGAATTCCGAGATGAAGCCTTATCTCAAAGAACAATCTCAGGAACTTTTCATGCTGAAAATGCCGACGAACTCCTCCAAGTCATTTCAGAATTATTAGAAATCAACTTTAATAGACAAGATAATAACGTTACTTTTTTTGAATAATTTAAACCCAACTTTTTAGTTATGAAACAAAAACTACGAATGGTTGGCAAGACTTTTTTTGCCTTCACTCTCCTATTTTTGTGGCAAAATTCCAGTTTTGCACAGATGATGGCTTATGCCAAACTCCAAAAATCTCACTCCGAAAGTGTATCAAGCATTAGCTTGAAAGATGCTCTTCGCAATTTAAAATCTCATTATAAAATCGACATTTTATTTGAAGATAGAGTTATTCAAGGCTTTAATGTTTCGAGCAACGCTATTCATTATGACCTAAAATTTGAGAAGAGTTTGGGAAGTATTTTGCGTCCGTTAGGCTTGCGTTACAAGAAAATAAAGGACGATTCTTATTTAATTTTAGCAGAAAAGAAATCAAAACAAACGGCAGATAACGATGCCCGATTTCAAGAAAACATTTCGCTAACAACGACTAATATAGCCACACCGTTTAATGACGGAAAACTTAATGAAAATGAGGTTTTAGCCGTAAAAAATACGTCGAAAATCGAATCAATTGCTCAAACAATCAGCGGAACAGTTACCGATTCTGAAAGTGGACAAGGTTTGCCGGGTGTTAGTATTGGCATTAAAAATACCACAACAGGCACAAGTACAGATGGCAATGGTAATTTTCGTTTATCAGTTCCTGACGAAAAAACGGTTTTGGTTTTTAGTTATGTAGGATATTTGAATCAAGAAGTTACCATTGGCAATCGTACCAAAATAAATGTGGCAATGGTTTTAGATACCAAAACGCTTTCGGAAGTGGTTGTGGTTGGGTATGGTAGCCAAGAAAGAAAAGATGTAACAGGAGCAGTTTCAAGCATTAAAGCCCAAAATATTAAAGACTTACCTGTTACAAGTATCGACCAAAAAATGGCAGGACAAGTAGCAGGTGTACAAGTTAGTCAGGTTTCGGGAGCTCCGGGAGCAGGTCCGGTTATTCGTATTCGTGGGGCGGGTTCATTAGGTGCAGGCGACGACCCTCTGTATGTAATTGACGGCTTCCCTGTAACCAATTATTACAGTAAATTCTCTAATCCATTAAGTACGCTTGCCCCTGATGATATTGAGTCAATTTCTATCTTGAAAGATGCTTCTTCTACCGCAATTTATGGTTCGAGAGGCTCGAATGGCGTTATTTTGATTACTACTAAAAAAGCAAAATCAGGTGTAACTAACATTGAATTTAGTGCTTACACAGGTACGCAAGTCATAGCCGACCGCAACCGTGTACAAATGATGACGGCTGAACAATTTGCTCAAAATAGAATTGATGGTCAAGTACAATTGGCGGCTATCAAAGGAGTTCCGTATAATATTTCAAGTGTTGCAGAAGCTTACAGAAATCCGTCTGCTTTGGGTGCAGGAACTGACTGGTTTAAAGAATTAACTCGCTCTGCTCCGATGCAAAATTATAATTTGAGCATTAGTAGAGGAACAGAAAACCTACGTTCAATGATTTCATTAGGTTATTTTAACCAACAAGGAACATTGATGAATACAGATTTTCAACGTTTTTCAGTAAGAGCTAACGTTGATGCTAACTTAGGTAAAAAAGTAACTGTGGGTTTAAATGTTGCTCCATCATTCTCAATTAGACATTTAGCCGAAACCGAAGGACACTTTAATAATGCCATCATTACACAGTCGTATTTGAACAGTCCATTGCCAAGTGTTTATCAGGCAGACGGTACTTTTACGCCAAGTATTACCTCAACAGGTTTATTTGTGAATGCCAATCCCGTAAATATGTTGGTCAATACAACTAATATTGCTAACAATATCCGAAGTCTTGCCAATGTTTATTTAGGGGTTGAAATTATGCCCAATTTGAAGTTTTTAACGACTTTCAATGCCGACATTATTTTTGATACACAGGATAGGTTTACGCCAACATTTGTGGGAGGTTTCCGTAATCCACCGCCAACCTTAGCAACAGGAAATAACTTTACGGCTCGTACTTATAACTGGTTATCTGAAAATACGCTTACCTATTCAAAAAGTGTAAAAGAACATCGTTTTACGGTAATGGCGGGTTATTCAGCTCAAAAAGAGGTAAATACAAATACGTCAGTAAATGGAAGTGGCTATGCAGATGACGTAATTCAAACCATTAACTCAGCTTTGGCGACTGGCGTAACGGCGGGTGCAGGTGGAGGAAAGGCATCTTTACTTTCCTATCTTGGACGTGCCACTTATGCTTTCAAAGACAAATATTTGGTCAATGTGGCGGTTCGTCGTGATGGTTCTTCAAAATTTGGTGCGGATAATCGTTGGGGAACTTTCCCTTCGGCTTCGGTGGGTTGGAGAATTTCGGAGGAGAAATTTTTTCCACAAAATGACATCGTTGAGGACGTAAAACTTCGTGCAAGTTATGGTTTAGCAGGAAATAATAACATCGGAAATTTTACGGCTTTACAATTATTGAGTTTGGATAATTATGTAATTGGTGGAAAAATCGTGACGGGGCAAGCCATTAATTCACTCGGAAATTCAAATTTAGGTTGGGAACAATCGAAACAAACCGATATTGGTTTAGATGCGTCTTTGTTCAAAGGGAAACTCAGTTTGGTACTTGAATTTTATGAGCGTTTTACGCAAAGTATGCTCCAAAGCGTGGATATTCCTGCGTCTTCTGGTTTCACAACTGCCATTACCAATTTAGGAAATGTGCGTAACCGAGGCGTTGAAATCTCATTGAGCAGTAGAAATATTAGCACGAAAAAATTACATTGGGATACAGATTTTAACATTTCTTTCAACCGTAATAAAGTTATCAATTTGGGAAATCGTACTCGTATCCAATCGGGCGACAATGGCAGTATTACCTTAGTTGACCAACCAATGGGCTTGTTTTATGGCTACAAAAAAGCGGGCGGATTCTTCAATACTGCCGATGATTTAGCTAAATATCCACGTGCATCTGTGCAAACTATTGGTAGTATTCGTTTTGAAGATATTAACGGCGATGGCAAAATTGATGGCAACGACCAAACCGTAATTGGTAGTCCTTACGCAGATTTTACTTGGGGCATGACCAACCGTGTAACCTACGGAGATTTAGATTTTTCAGTATTGGTAAATGGCTCACAAGGCGGACAAATTCTTGATTTCTACAAACGTTTTACTTACAATCAAGATGGCGTTTTCAATCTTCATTCCGACGTTTTGAACGCCTATAAAGACGTTAATAATCAAGGAAATGGCAATGTTCAAAGTACAGGTGCAGCATTAGCAGGTGATTCATTTTCAAGAAATACCAGCGATGCTTGGGTAATGGATGCCTCTTACATGGTGGTAAGAAACGTAACGTTGGGTTATAATTTCAAACCTAAAAAGTACGCAAAAGGGATTCGTTTGTACTTCTCAGGACAAAACTTATTGACCGTTTCGCCTTACAAAGGGGCATTTCCAGAAGTTGGATTTAATGGAAATAATTCGTTAGCACCGGGTGTCAACTACGGAAGTTATCCAATTGCTGCCACTTATACGGTGGGACTTAACTGTAAATTTTAATCAAGACGAAAATGAAAAAATTAACGATACTTTTACTCACATTTGCGTTGGTTTCATGCAAGGACAATTTCCTTGAATTGACACCCGACACCAATGGGTCGGCGGGTAGTTTTTACCAAACCAAAGACCAATTTATTCAAGCCATCAATTCAGCTTATTCGCCATTACAGGGCATTCATAATAACACGATTTGGCTCTTTGCAGAATTACGTTCTGACAATACTTCGTACCAACAAAATACCGCTGACCGCTCAGGAACGATTCGGGAAGAATTGGACGAATTTCGTGAAAACGACCAAAATTCAAACTTTCAGTCATTTTTCAATGCCAGTTATTTAGGAATTAGTCGTTGTAATTTACTTTTAACAAAGATTCAATCGGCTACTTTCGACCAAGCGTCTCGCAATCAAATTGAAGGTGAAGCTCGTTTTTTACGTGCTTACTATTATTTTAATTTAAGTAGAGTTTTTGGCAATGTGCCTTTGATTTTGAAAGAAGTAACTTCACCAGAAGAAGCATTTGCCACTGCTCCAAGAGTAGCCGAAGCTCAAGTTTTGTCAGCAGTTATTGATGATTTTAAAGTTGCTATCACAAAATTACCTGCCAAATATCCAGCTTCTGACATCGGAAGAGCTACTTCGGGAGCAGCAAAAGCGTTGTTAGGAGAAGTTTACTTAACTCAGAAAAATTATACTTCGGCAACAGAAATTTTAAAAGGAATTGAAACCGAAGGAGGTTATTCTTTAGCGGCAAATTATGCGGATAATTTCAAAAAGAAAAACGGTTCAGAATCAATTTTTGAGGTGCAATTTGTAGAAGGCGTAGGCGGAAAAGTTAGTAATTTTATCTATTCTTTCGCTCCTTATAATTCTGGAACATTAGCAACAGGTTATGCTTTGGGTTCGGGTGCGGCAGCAGGTTGGAA
Source organism: Arcicella aurantiaca (assembly GCF_003148625.1). Lineage (GTDB taxonomy): Bacteria > Bacteroidota > Bacteroidia > Cytophagales > Spirosomataceae > Arcicella > Arcicella aurantiaca. The sequence goes on from NZ_QGGO01000005.1 coordinate 16,054, forward strand.
CATTCCTACTCAAGATTTAATCAATGCTTACGAACCTTCTGATAAACGTTTGGTTGCTTCTATCAACTCAACTTTCACTGACCCAACGACTAAAAAAATTGTGCCATTCATTCAAAAATACTCAAATCCACCGTATTTAGAGCGTTTTAATACAGGAGATAATTTTATCGTTTCTCGTTTGGCTGATGTATTGTTGATGCAAGCAGAGGCGTTGAATGAAGCAGGTTTTCCAAATGCTGAGGCTTTTACATACCTTAACCGTGTGCGTACCAGAGCGGGGCTTCCTGCTAAAACGGCTGATAATGCTGATGCAAAATTGAAGATTTCTTCACAAGCGGAGTTTAGAACAGCCATTGCCCAAGAACGTAGAATTGAATTGGCTTTTGAAAATCACCGTTGGTTTGATTTGGTTCGTACAGGACAAGCAGTTTCTGTAATGACGGCTCACGCAACGGCTGAAAAAGCTTTGAAAAGTTATATTTTACCAAGTTCTTTTGCAACGATAAGTTTGAAATTCCCTTATCCGTATAGAGAAGTACAGATTACGAAATAGATAAATTTAAAATAGACCACAGATTGTACGGATTTGGCAGATTTAGACAGATTTTTAATTTATCTGTTTGAAGCTAAAAATTCGTCTAATTTGTGGTTTATTGTTAGCTAAGGGTGAATAGCATTCACTCGTTTAAATATGGGAATTGGATGAATGCTATTCATACCTACCTAAATGATGTATGAAAATTATCAAATCTGAAATTAAATCTGTGTAAATCGGCTGAATCCGTACAATCTGTGGTCTATCTTCCAAGATAATTCTGTATCCAAATTATGAAAACACTCATCAAAATACTCTTCTTCCTTTTCTTATCGAACACTATTTTTGCCCAAATCTCAGATAAAAATTTCCAAAATCCGCCCTCAGAATATGGAATTCGGTGTTGGTGGTGGTGGCTCAATGGTAATGTAACCAAAGAAGCTATTACCAGAGATTTACACGAAATGAAAGCCAAAGGATTTAGTGGAGCGTGTATTTTTGATGCAGGTGGACAAAATCAGCGAGGCAATGGCGACGTTCCCGAAGGGCCACTTTGGGGTTCGCCCGCTTGGCGTGAGTTATACCTTCATGCCATTAACGAGGCAGACCGTTTGGGTTTGGTCATGTCATTGAGTATTCAAAGCGGTTGGAATTTGGGAGGACCAGATATTACACCTGCCGAAGCAGCCAAACAGGTCGTTTTTTCGGAAGTAAATGTAAAAGGCGGTACTAAAATTCAACAGATTTTACCTCAACCCAAAGGACATGAAGGCTTCTATCAGGATATTATTGTATTAGCAATTCCTACTAAAAACTTCCCAAATCGTCAGCCAATTAGAGATTTTCAGAATAAAGCTGCTACCAAAGAAGTGGGTTGGTCTGTGCCAGAAACTCGCCCACTTTTAACAGATATTCTAGCAACCGAAGGCGAAGAAGATGCAAGCGTAGGTCAGGTTTCCAACCTATCTCAATTCGTAAAAGATGGCGTTTTAAATTGGGATGCTCCCGAAGGAGAATGGACAATTATTCGTTTTGGATATGCTCCAACGGGTGCGGAAGTTTCTACATCAAGTGGCAAATGGCAAGGACACGTAATTGACTACACAAGCGAAAAACATTTTAATCGCTATTGGGACACCAACGTTGAGCCATTGTTAAAAATGATTGGCAACAAAGCAGGCAAAACATTGAAATATCTACAAACTGATAGTTTTGAAGCGGGTGGCATGAATTGGTCGGATAAATTTGAAGACGAATTTAAAAAACGTCGTGGCTACGACCCTACGCCTTATTTACCCGTTTTGGCAGGAAAAATCATTGAAAATCGTGAAGCAAGCAACCGTTTTTTAACAGATTTACGCAAAACTCTAAGCGATTGTATTGCTGATAATCATTACCGAGTATTTGCAAAACGTGCCAAAGAATACGGTATGGGCATTCAGCCCGAATCGGCAGGGCCACACGCAGGCCCTTTTGATGGACTCAAAAACTACGGACATTCAGAAATTATGATGTCTGAATTTTGGTCGCCTTCGCCTCACCGTTCCAAAGATATTGACCGATTTTTTGTAAAACAGGCGGCAAGTGCAGCAAAAATTTTCAATAAAACATTGGTTGGTGCAGAATCATTTACAACGATTGGACCTCATTGGAACGACGTTATTTGGGCAGATATGAAACCCTCTGCCGACCATGAATTTTGTGCGGGATTGAACCTTGTTTATTTGCATACTTTCACTTGTTCGCCCAAAGAAATGGGCTTACCGGGGCAAGAGTATTTTGCAGGAACGCACTTTAACCCAAATGTAACTTGGTGGAATTATTCTATGCCTTTTGTAAAATATCTCAGTCGTATTCAATATTTAATGCAAAATGGTGTAGCACAAGCAGATGTTTTATATTATTATGGCGACCATATTCCCAATATTGGACGATACAAAGATGACGACCCCGCACAAGCATTGCCAAACTACGACTACGACCTTATCAACGAAGATAAATTGATGGATTTATCGGTAAAAAATGGCAAAATTTATCTTCCACATGGCGTTTCATATCAAGTTTTGGCTTTACCAAATCATCAAATATTATCCTTAAAAGCACTCAGAAAAGTAAAAGAATTAGTTGAAAATGGAGCAACCGTTGTGGGTGAAAAACCTTTCTCAACAGCCAGTTTAGTAGGTGGTAATGAAGCAGAAAAAGAACTCGAAACTATCACAGAACAGCTTTGGAATTCGTCAAAAATTCGTCCAATATCATCTAAGGAAGCCCTAAAAAATAAAGGTATTTTGCCTGACTGTGAGTTTGTTTATAAATCTGATAGTAAAAAATTTGATTACATTCACCGAGTAGCCGACAATACCGATTATTATTTCATTAGTAATCAGAATAAAGAGGCAATTTCTTTAACGGCGGCATTCAGAATAACAGGAAAACAACCTGAAATATGGAATACTGTTACGGGTGAAATTAGTCCTGCCAAGCGTTTTCATCAAATAAATGGACGCACTTTCGTGGATTTATCTTTCAATCCCAATGGGTCAGTTTTTGTTGTTTTCAGAAAAGATATTCCGAATCATACACCCGAAAAATCTAAAAACAACCCATTGGTTTACAAGCCATTACAAGAAATAAATAATACATGGAATGTAAGTTTTGACACCAAATGGGGCGGTCCAAAATCGGCTAAATTTGATAAATTAATCAGTTGGACAGACAGACCCGAAGAAGGCATTAAATATTATTCTGGCAAGGCAATTTATAAGACAACTTTTGATGTTTTTAACGTCGGCAAGGTTCTAAACCTTGCCGACGTTAAGCTAAGTTTAGGCGAAGTTAAAGACGTTGGGATTGCTAAAGTAAAGCTCAATGGAAAAGATTTGGGCATTTTGTGGTGTCCACCATACCAAGTTTCGGTTGCAGGTTTATTAAAAGAAAAAGGAAATAAACTCGAAATTGAAATTGTAAATACTTGGCGAAACCGCTTGATTGGAGACCGTGAAAAACCTCAAAATGAGCGTTTTACGAAAACAAATATTACCATAAAGCCCGATTGGAAATTAGAACAATCGGGACTTTTGGGACCTGTAAGGTTATTGGATTAGCTTATTTTTTTAAAATCTCAAGGTCTAATTTCCCAATTGCTCCTTTGCCCCCAACTGCCCAAATGCCATTTTCAGCAATACTAATAGCATGAAAAGGCGTTTTGTCAATCATTATCCAAGACTTACCAAAATCTTTTGAAAAACAAGTTCCTGATGGTCCAACGGCTATCAGGAATTTCTTTTTATAAATCCCCATACCCTCTTTTAATCCAGCAGGATTGGTTTGCGGAGCATTTTGCCAAGTCTTTCCACCGTCAGATGTTAATAAAACATTAGGAATTGCTTTTTCAACTTCTTGATAATCGCCACCTACGGCAATTCCGTGCTGATTATCCCAAAATCTTAGCCCAAATAATCCATTCGTTTTACCTGCGGGCATATCGGTTTTTATCACTGACCAAGTTTCGCCCTGATTGTCGGTTTTGAAAATACGAGCAAATTCTCCTCCACCCGTACAAATATAAGCCTGCTTTGTTCCTACCGTAATTAAACTTGTTCCACTGGCAGCAAAAGCCGCTTCATTTTCTTGATTTAAAGGAATATTTGCGGGATTGACAGGCAACCAAGTCTTTCCTCCATCTTTTGTCTTTACAATGAAAAACTTGCCATCAATTGGGTCGCTAAATGCAATACCATTTTGTTTATCCCAAAAATCAATTCCATCAAAAAATACACCTTTTTGAGTAGTTTCATAAACAACTTTCCAAGACTTCCCTCCGTCTTCGGTTCTATAAAATTTTGCATTCCCTTGTTCAGCTTCACCCGCACTCATCAAAATAGCATTCTTGTCATCAAAGGCATGAACATCTCTAAAATCAAGTTTCTCTGCTCCAACAACTTGTTGCGTTATCCACTTTTTGCCACCATCATTTGTATGTAAAAATGTGCCTTTCGCCCCTCCTATCCAAACAATTTTATCGGAAACCGCACAAATTGCTCTAAAACTTGCGTCAGTATTAGAAGCCTGTTTTTGCCATTGTGCATTCACTTGAAATGTAATGAACACACTTAAAATTATCTGTTGAATCTTTTTCATATTTATAAAAATCTCTTTCACGAAAATAACAAAAAAAGGCTCGGAATTAATATTCTAAGCCTTTTAAAATCATTTCAGATTATGATTATCTTAATTTCTTTATGCTATTTAATATTGCCAAAGCATCTTTTTCAGCAGTAGTATCTTTGTCATCGAAGTTAATTTCTACTACAATATTGGTATGCGAATTTGGCACAATTAAGCCTGCTAACATAATTCTATCTCCGTCTTTAAATCCTTCTACATAAAAGCCGTCCAAACCATTAATATGTACTTCGTGAGCAGCATCAACTTCTGTCATTTTCATGTTCAAAGCATATTTAGCAACCGCTTCATCCATGTCTTCAACGGCAATATTTTCTTCCCAAACATCTACATAAACTTCCATTCCATCACCTTCTGCTCTAAACTCTTCGTCTGTATTTTTAGTTACTTTAAAATCATCATGCAAAGTCAACGCTACCTTATAATAATTCCAAACAAACTGTTGTTGAGCCGAAGCCGAAACGCTAATAAAAATTAGCAATGCGATACTTAATAGTAATTTTTTCATTTTGGGTATGTATGGTTAAATTGTTTAAAACGCTTCAAAGGTATCATAAATATTTAATTCATTTTAGGGTAGTTTTACGGTTTTTGCAGGAACATTATTCTATAATAGACTTCTTGCGAAAGTGTTTTAAGTCGTAAAACAATATCTTTTCGGCTACAAATAGCGAAAATTTTTCAACCGTAGCTCTGCTATGCTTTCAAAATTCTCGCTATTTTCACTCGAAAATATATCATTTTTCAATCATAAAACACTTTCGCAAGAAGTCTAATAAATTAACAAACAAAAAGCCTTCTCTAATTGCTTAAAGAAGGCTTTTGTAATTTTATTCTAAGAAGAATGATTATCTATTAATGATAATACGTTTTGCTAAATCAAAACCTGATGCTTTAAAACGAAGCATATATTCACCTTCTGGTTGGTTTCTTAAATCAACAATTAATTTACCTTTAATAGAAGGAACAGTTCCTGTATAGATTAATCTTCCTAAAAGGTCATAAATAATAATTTCTGGATTCTCATAATCTGCTAAAGTTTCAATCGTTAACAAACCATTACTTGGGTTTGGATAAATTGATAAACCTTTGAAATCTGGGTCTTCTTTGAAATTAAATGGTTTTACAAAATCAGAGAAACAAGCTAATGTATTAGTTGGAGCTGGTACTGTGAAAACTGTTTTTCTACGAGCTGTATAATCTCCATAACGATTTGCTTTGATAACACCTTCTGTAAATTTCAATACTTCTGTACCATATTTCCATTCATAATCTGTTCCGTCTGGAAAGTTCACCGCTTTCAACGTAAACGTACCATCTTTATCAATACTTGAAGCCGAAACATCTGGGTTATTTTTCACAACAATTACCAAAGGAACTGATTTTGAAGAAATACAACCTGTTGTTGCATCTTTTGCAGTAGCTGTATATTCTCTTGAAATATCTATAAATTTACCGTCTGCACCGATTGCTGTTAATGTTAATGTTTTAGCTACTAAACCTGTACTCCAAGTTACCACATTTTGACTTGTTGCAATTAGATTAACGCTATTAGGTTTTGTATAGTCAGCATTACTTCTCGCACAGAATACCAATGGGCCATCTGCTGTAACTGTTGGAGCTGGAGGCAATGGTAATGCAATCGTAGAAATAGGGTCTGACGCTGGCGACAAACAGTTGCGAGGGTCAAGCACACGAACTGTAAATGTTGCAGAAGTCTTAACTGTTAAAGATTTTGTTGAGTCTGTTGTACTCCAACGGTAACGAGTTTTTTCTCCGTTTATTAAATCAGAAGAAGTTAAAACAACACTTTGGTCAGCACAGAATGAAAGTGGTCCACTTGCTGTAATTGTCGGTTTTGCAGGCAAAGCATAAACGGTAACTTTTACAATGTCTGAAGTTGGAGAAAGACAGTTATTTACGTCTCTAACTGCAACAGTAAAGTCTCCCGAAGTATTCACGTTAATTGCACGTGTTGTTGCTTTGGTACTCCAAATATAAGTTGTGTTAGGAGTTGATGTTAAATTAACACTTCCACCACTACAAAATGCGATTGGACCATCAGCAGAAATAACAGGTTTTGCAGGCAATTTGAAAACAGTAATCGTTGTTGTATCAGAAGGCTTAGAAACACAACCACTTGTATCTATTACTTGCACAGCGTATTTGCCAACGGCTGAGATATTTCTGATACTTGGTGTAATGGCACCGTTACTCCACTTATACTTAAATCCTAAACTTGATGTTAAAGAAAGCGTATCACCTTGGCAAATAGCAGCTCCAGTTTTAGAAGGAGTAATTACAGGTTTTGCAGGAACTCTTAACGCTCTTACAGAAACAACATCTGACAAAGGTGATTTACAACTCAATCTTGTTCCAATAGCTAATGCTTGAATTTTAGCCGTTTTATTGAAGAATTTTATAAAACTTTTTGAACCTAAGCTATCTTGTTTAGTACCATTTACATACCATTCGTATTTAGTTACAAATTGTGTTGAATCTGATTTCAAAGAAATTGATTTATCCTCACAAAATGTACTATCACTTGCCGTAACTTTCGGTTTTGGTACTGAGAAGAACTCTGCATAAACTTGTCCTTGTGCATACACACGAACACTCGGACAGTCAGGAGATGTCACAGAAAGGAAATAATATCCAGATTTGGTAACTTTTAATTCTGGAGAACCTTGTCCTTTGGTTGACTCATCAATTAAATATCCATAGGTAGTTTGAGAAATACCTCTCTCCCATGAATAGATATATTTTGAATCTGTTACACTTGATTTTAAAGTTATCGTCTCACCATCACAAACAGTAGCTTTATCTTGAGCAATGAATGGTTGAGCACTTGGAGCTGCCAAATATCTAATGAAAAGACTTTGTGAACGTGGGCTTTCTTCTCCAAATTCAGTACAAGTGGCAGAAACAACCATGTCATTTGTAACATCTAAATATTTTAAATCTGAACTTGGTAGATTTCTTCCAAGATTAGCTCCATTCGAGTCATACCATTGGATAAATCCATTGCCACAACCTTTTGCTTGAAGAATAGCAGACATTCTGGCATCTCCAGCCGCTTGATAACCACATCTGTCCACACCTAAGTATGCAACAGCTGGTGCTGCAGGAGGAATTGCTACCGAAGTTGTTTTTTTAGAAGTCGGAGTTTCGTTTCCTTTCGCCCATACAGATACAGACGTTGCAACGAATAAAAGGACTAAAAAAATCTTATGAGTAAGGTTGTTCATAATTAATAATATTTGGATAAGAATTTTTAGGTTAAGATTGATGCCAAAATACTCAGCGTAACTATTACAATAATAATTGATTTTGCCAGAATGATTTTGACCAAATCAAAACTTTATCAAATGACAAGTAAATTTAAGATAAGAACGGCTATAAACCATACAAAAGTGTTCAAAGTTTTTAAACGGTCAGTTCTTTTTTATGATAATATATTTAACTAAAAAAAACCAAAAAAGTATAAGTCATTGATATAAAGCCACTTAACATGTTTACTATTTTTTCATTACTAAGATTAGTTATTTCATAGACGGTTTTCTACTAAAAAGGGTTGTCTGAACTTAATAAAAATATGCTTGTGAGGGTCAAACAATTGAAAAATATCGAAGCATTAAGCATCTAATATTACTTTTGATGTATTATCTTTGAAAACTATTAATCATTTTATATTTTTTATAACAATTCTATGAATATTCGTAGATTACCATCAGCAAGCAACGCATTTAAGTATCCATTACTTATTAAAAGTATTTTGGCATATTCTGTAATGTTAGAGCCAGAAAATGAAATTGTTTATAAAGACCAAGTAAGATATAACTATTTTGAACTAAATCGTCGGGTAAGAAAGCAAGCTAATGTTTTTAAAAAATTAGGCTTAGATGGCGGACAAACGATTGCTGTTTTAGATTACGATTCTCACCGATATTTGGAAGCCTTTTTTGGCGTTCCCATGACAGGCAATGTGCTTCATACTATCAATTGGCGTTTATCTCCTGTTCAAATTCTTTATACCATTAATCATGCTGAAGATGTTGTAATTATTTGTCATTCAGACTTTTTGCCTTTATTAGAATCGTTGGCAAAAGAAATGAAAACGGTAAAAAGTATCATCGTTTGTGCTGATGGAGGTGAATATTCAAAAAGTCCTTTACTACCAATTATTGGTGAATATGAAGAGCTTTTAGCAGAAGCATCTGATGAATATGATTTTGAGGATTTTGATGAAGATGCCGTTGCTACAACCTTTTATACAACGGGTACAACTGGAAACCCAAAAGGAGTATATTTTACGCATCGTCAATTAGTTTTGCATACGCTTTCGGTTGGACTAACTTTTAGTGCTATCGACGGGGCTTGTAGATTTAACAATTCTGATGTTTATATGCCACTAACCCCCATGTTTCATGTTCACGCATGGGGTTTTCCATACGTGGCAACATTATGTAATACAAAACAAGTTTATATTGGTAAATTTGACCCCGAAACGGTTTTAAAGTGTTTTGTTAAAGAAAAACCGACTTTCTCGCATTGTGTTCCGACTATCTTGCAAATGTTTGTCTCGCACCCTGCTACTCAAAATATTGACCTTTCTAAATGGAAAGTGGTCATTGGAGGTTCAGCTTTACCGAAAGCTCTGGCAAAAGCGGCAATATTAAGAGGAGTTGATGTAATTACAGGTTATGGAATGTCTGAAACTTGTCCAATTTTATCAACTGTTTATGTGAGTCCGAAAGACAAAATAAATCCCGATGTTGATTTTCAAGTGGAAGCACGTACACGTTCGGGTACACCTGCCATGTTTGTAGATTTACGTCTGTTAGATGATGAAGGTAAAGTAGCTCCGAAAGACGGAGAAACCATCGGAGAAGTAACTGCCAGAACTCCTTGGTTAACACAAGGCTATTATAATGAACCTCAAAAATCAGAAGAATTATGGTTTGATGGTTGGCTACATACAGGTGATGTGGCAACAATGAATGAAAATAATTCACTGAAAATTACCGATAGAATAAAAGACGTTATCAAATCAGGAGGCGAATGGGTAAGTTCAATTGATTTAGAAAATATCATTGGACAACACGAAGCCATACAAGAAGTTGCTATTGTGGGGATTCCAGATGCCAAATGGGGAGAACGCCCGCACGCAATGATTGTTCTGAAAGAAGGGAAAAGTTTAACAAAAGACGACCTAAAAGCTTTTATGCAACGCTATGTAGATGACAAAACCATTACGGCTTGGACAATTCCGAGTTCAGTAGAGTTTGCCGTTGCCATTCCGAAGACTTCTGTTGGTAAAATTGACAAAAAAGTTATCAGAGCAACCTTGTTGACTCAGTAAAATTTTATATAAATGCTTGATTACTTAAACCTTGCTCGGATTCTGAGCAAGGTTTTTTGTTTGTCGAAATAATTTGTCAAAAAATCATTTATCCCCTATCTTTGCAGTGTTAATTAAAAATTAAAAAATTAGAAATGTACAAAAACTGGAAAAAGACCGAAGATTTCCCTTCTCAGAAGGTCGCTTTCTCGTTTTTAATAATATTTTAGGAGGTCAAATTCATTGACCTCCTTTTTTTAGAGGTATGAGGTAGAAGGTAGAAGGTAGAAGGCAATAAAATAAGCAAAATCACTTGTAACTATTGTTCTAAAACCCAAAACCTAAAACCCAAAACCTATTACTTACATAAAAAGCAAGGATAAATGAAAGTAACACAAAGCCAACCAGCTATTTTGTTGTTGGAAGACGGTACAGTTTTTAAAGGAAATGCCCTCGGCAAAATCGGAACACACGGCGGAGAAATTTGCTTCAATACAGGTATGACGGGTTATCAGGAAATTTATACTGACCCTTCTTATTTTGGTCAAGTTGTTGTCAATACTACTTCTCACATCGGGAATTATGGCGTTGTTGAAGATTTGGAAGCAGAATCTTCTTCTGTGAAAATTTCAGGAATGGTTTGTAATGAATTTTCTCCTATCCATTCTCGTAAAACTGCCGACGATTCTCTTCAAAATTATTTTGAAAAAGCTGGAATCGTAGGTATTTCAGGCGTTGATACTCGTCAAATTGTACGTCATATCCGTGAAGCAGGTGTAATGAATTGCATTATTTCTTCTGAAATTTTAGACGTAGAAGAATTGAAGAAAGAATTGGCAAAAGTTCCGCCAATGGAAGGTTTAGAATTGTCTTCGCAAGTATGTACGCAAGAAACTTATTTCTTGGGAAATCCAGATGCTGAAAAGAAAGTAGCAGTTTTAGATTTAGGAGTTAAGAAAAGCATTTTGAGCAACTTAACGGATAGAGGTTGTTATTTAAAAGTATTCCCTGCTAAGACTTCTTTTGAAGAAATGAAAGCTTGGAACCCAGATGGTTACTTTGTTTCTAATGGCCCTGGCGACCCTGCGGTAATGCCTTACGCTGTTGAAACGGTTAAACAAATTGTTGATGGAAATAACCCAACGTTTGGTATTTGTTTAGGACACCAAATTTTGGCACAAGCGTCTGGACTTTCAACCTATAAAATGAAAAACGGACACCGTGGTTTGAATCACCCAGTGAAAAATTTAGTTACTGGATTGTCTGAAATTACTTCTCAAAATCATGGTTTTGCTGTGAAAATGGAAGAATTAAAAGCAGCTTCAAACGTAGAGTTGACACACATAAACTTAAACGACCAAACGGTTGAAGGTTTACGTAGAACTGACAAGCCTGCATTCTCGGTACAACACCACCCAGAAGCATCTCCGGGGCCACACGATTCACGTTATTTGTTCGACAATTTCGTTGGAATGTTATAACAGGGGTTAGGGGCTGGGTTTTAGGATTTAGTTAAATTGCTTAGATATTTTGCTTGACAACTAAATCCTAAAAAACATCCCCTTATTTATTAGACTTCCTGCGAAGGTGTTTTAAGTCGTAAAACAACATCTTTTCGGCTACAAATAGCGAAATTTTTTCAAGATTGGGCATCCCCCCATTTCTCTGCTATGCTTTCAAAATCCCCGCTATTTTCACTCGAAAATATACCATTTTTCAATCATAAAACACTTTCGCAGAAGTCTATTATGGAAAGATTAAGAATTACGGACGATGGTTTTACCACGTTGTATAGCTCTGAATTTGGGCAATTTTACCATTCTGTTCGTGGTGCAATGGCTGAAACTCAATTAGTTTACATTGACTTAGGATTATTAGCTAAAGCCCAAGAAATCAAAGAGATAAATGTTTTAGAAATAGGCTTTGGTACAGGCTTAAATGCTTTGGTAAGTGTTTTAGAAGCTCAAAAACACGATTTAAAACTTCATTATACCACACTTGAACCCTTCCCAATTTCAAATGATGATGTGCAACTTTTGAATTATCAAGATGAATTGCACACGCAAATATTAAAAAATCTTCACGAAGCAAAATGGGAAGAAGAAGTGGAAATAAACTCCAATTTCTACTTAACAAAAATCAAGACAACTTTACAGAATTTTTCATCTAATAAACTTTTTGATGTAGTTTATTATGACGCTTTTGCCCCATCGTCTCAACCAGAACTTTGGACAGAAGAAACATTTGCAAAAGTGGCTTCTGTGATGCAAAAAGGCGGTTTTTTAACCACTTATTGTTCAAAAACGGTAGTTAGAAAGGCTATGCAGGCGGCAGGTTTTATTGTTGAGAAACACCAAGGAATGTGGGGAAAACGAGAGGTGGTTAGGGCGGTTAAGGGGTGATGGGTTAATGGAAAGTATTTTTAACGTTGTCAGCGTTTTGAACGCTGACAACGTTTTAATTTTAAACTGGCGTAACCTCGCAAGGATAACCAAATAAACAGTTTTCTTTCACTAATTTTACAACCGTTGGTGGTACTAATTCTTCCCAACCTTCTTCTCCCGACTGAATTTGGGCTAAAACATTATCGGTTTTTATGCTCAAAAGATTCTGATTATAATCTTTAATATCAGCAAATTTGTCGTTATCCTGTAAATACTGAAAAAGTCCTTTCAAATGCGTTGGCGGAATAAATTCTTTCGTTGTCACAATTTCTCCCTTTTCATTCATTGTTGGGTGCAAATACAATTTAATTTTGGGAGCAAAAAGTGTTGAAAAAGCTGCCAAAATCCCGCCTGAAATATTCGTATAGTGCTTTTCTTCAAAAATGTAATCCAAATTTGGCATTCCTAAAATTAAGCCCATTCTTACTTTCGTGAATCCTGCCAAATACTGAACCAAACGATAATATTCATGGAAATTTGAAATCAATACTGTTTGTCCCAACGAACACAAAATATCAACTCTATCCAAAAAGTCTTTTTCATTGATTTGCTCATTACCAGCTTGAAGGTTTTTCAATGTTAATTCTGCCAACAAAACCACTTTATCATCGTCAACGTCGGGTTCGCTTTCAAATTGCTTCAAACCTTTTTTAATCATATCCAAAGACACATTCGTTACAGGTCTGAAACGCCCACGCACTGCCACAATATGCTTTTTGTAAAATGCTTCAGAAGGCTGCATCACGTTTCCGTCTGGTCCAAAAAGTGCGGCATTGGTAAACCCATTTTTCACTAAATGTAATGACATCACACGGTCATCAACTTCCTTAAAATCAGGGCCACTAAAACGAATCATGTCAATTTCAATACGGTCAGACGAAAGGTCATCCATCAGCGATTGAAGTAAAATTTCTGGTTGTTCGTGATAATAAAAACAGCCAAACATCAAATTCACACCGATAATACCAAGAGCTTGTTGTTGAAGGACATTATCATTATCCTTCATTCTAACGTGAATAACCACATCATTTGGCTGACCATTGGGTTCAAGTTGAAAACGTAAACCAATCCAACCGTGCGGGTCATTTGTTTTCTGATAATTTAGAGCAGAAACGGTATCCGCAAAAGCAAAAAATGTCCGCTCTGATGCCATTTCGGTCAAGCGAACATTAAGTAATTTGTACTCACGATTGAGCATTTTCATCAAACGTGCCTCTACCACATATCTTCCAGATGCCTCTTCTCCATAAATAGCATCCGAAAATGCCATGTCATAGGCTGAAATAGTTTTAGCGATAGTTCCAGACGCTCCTCCCGACTTAAAAAAGTTAGCAGCTACATCTTGTCCTGCCCCAATTTCGGCAAATGAACCGTAAATACGACGGTCAAGATTTATGCGTAAAGCCTTTTGTTTTGTTCCAATGTTTCTATCGTAAGTTAGCATGGTTTTGTCAATAAATTTATTTAAAAAGTCAAAATTGGGAAGTGTTTTGTACCTTAAATAGCCTATAAAGCCAGCACTTACACAAGTTAATACCATAACGCTAAAAAGCATGATTCAGCACTGAAAAATACATTTATTTCACAAAATAAATCAATAAATTATTTATAAAATAAAGTTAACCCCGCAATTGGACTTTCCATAATTACCCCAATGGTACAGCCTTTTTCAACCGCAACTCTTCTTAGAATATCCGAATAATAAAACGCTACCGAACCCGTAAAATGGATTTTATATTTCGAAAAATCGGGATATTTTAATAGATATTTTTCAAAAAACAAGCCAAAAGCATTACTCACCAATTGGTACACAAAAGGATGTTGACGATTATCAAATAAAAACTTAGAAAACGAAGCAAAATACCGATTAGGAAATGGTTTCTGATAAGCATTTTCTATAATTTCAAGACGTTCTTTTACTCCAAAACGCTTATCAAATTTAGCTCGTAAATCTTCGGGCAATTCTTCATGCAAATAACTCAAAATAAGCTGTTTACCCAAATATCCTCCAGAACCTTCATCGCCCAACCAAAAGCCAAGTGGTGGCACTTGAAAGGTAATTTTATCACCATCATAAAAACAAGAATTTGAACCCGTACCCAAAATACACGCAATACCTGCCTCACGTCCACACAAAGCACGGGCAGCAGCAAGCATATCCGAATGAGCTTCAATCGTTTTGACATCATTAAAGACCATTCCAATTGCCTGACGAATCACCTCCGCTTTTTCATCGTTAGTAATACCCGTTCCGTAATAAAATACTTCGTCAATATTTGTATTGGGTAAATTTGGTAAAAGATTTGCACGTAATTCTTCGGCAATATTCTCCGCCGTTTGGTAATAAGGATTAAACCCAACCGTTTTATATTGAGAAATTTGTCCGTCGGCAGTAATTGTACGCCAATCGGTTTTAGTTGAGCCACTTTCGGCGATTAGTTTCATGGTTTTATCTTAGAAATTCTTATAAAGTAATGCAACCTTTTCACAGGTTAAAGTAGTCTTTATCAATAGGAAATAAACTTTTACGAAAATTGGAAGTCTAAAGGTTAAAGTAATTTCCCAACGATTTCAAACTTGGCAAAAACAGTTTCTGAATGAGGTGCATCGGCAAGTTCTTCGGTGAGGTCTTGCCCAGCCCAATGTTCATAATGTTTGCCATTTTTCCAAAGGCGAGACTTTGTAACATCATAAATTTGTCCTTGGAAGGCAACCCAAATTTCGTCTCGGTCTTGCCCATTTCTTAAAGCTAATTGTGATTTCGTATATTCTTTCAATTTATTACCATTTAAACATAAAATACTAAAAATCAACACTTTAAATACATTATCCATACTTTTAAAGCGTCATTTTTTTTATTAGATTTGCTCGTTTCAAATTAATTTATCATTTTTAACCTTCAAAATTAAAATCTTACAATCATTATGAGAAAAATATTTCTTTACTTACCTATACTATTTGCCTTTATATTGGTTTTAAGCTGTGGTAAAACTTCTACTACTGAACCTACCGCTGCTGAAAATTTAGCTAATAAAACTTGGACGGTTAGCATTGCTAAACAAAACGGAACTCAAGTCTATCAAAAAGGAGGTACTTCTAATATTGAAGGAGGTTACAGTAATTATAAACTTACCTTAGGGACTATCGCTAATGGTTCGGGTACTGCCAGCTTAACAGCAAGAGATGGTTCAACTTTCTCTGGTACTTGGGCATTATCAGGTAGTGACAAAGTTTTAACACTATCAGGTTTAAAAAATACCGCTGGAGCTCCACCAACAGGAACCTCTGGAACAATCGTATATAATATTACTTCAACAGTAACTGCAACTGCTGTAACATTAGAGTCAGCACAACCAGACCTCAAAGCAGGTAATACAACCGTGAATTTACAATTAGTGAATCCGTAAACCAAATATAAATAATTTCGAAAGCCGTTCTGAAAAGGACGGCTTTTTTCGTTTTTAGGGGTTAGGAGTTGGAATTTAGGGATTGGAACTTTAGACATTCTAATAATTAAAAGCCTGAATCTAACACCCAACATCTAACACCTAACACCTAAACTTATTATCTTTGTAGCATGGAACAAAGAACAGAACTAAGCACTCTTGGCGAATTCGGATTAATAAAGTTAATCAACGAGAAATTTCCCATAAATAATCCAGAAACGCTTAAAGGCATTGGCGATGATGCTGCCGTAATTGATTCGGCGGGAAAAGAATTAGTCGTTTCAACTGATTTATTGATTGAAGGAATCCATTTTGATTTATCCTACTGCCCTATCAAACTTTTAGGATACAAATCTGTGGCAGTTAATGTTTCTGACATTGCGGCAATGAATGCCATTCCAAAACAAATTACGGTTAGTTTAGGTTTGAGTAATCGGATTTCAGTAGAGGCAGTTGAGGAATTATATGAAGGGATAAAAGCCGCTTGCGATGAATATAAAGTGGATTTAGTAGGTGGAGATACCTCCGCTTCTCGCTCTGGATTGGTCATTTCAATAACGGCTTTGGGATTTGCAGAAAAGGAAAAAATCGTTTACAGAAATACGGCAAAAGTAAATGATATTGTTTGTGTTTCGGGAGATTTCGGAGCGGCTTTAATGGGTTTACAAACACTTGAACGGGAGAAACAGGTATTCTTGGCGAATCCTGATATGCAACCACAAATTGATAAAGATAGAGATTATGTGATTGAGCGTCAGTTGAAACCGCAAGCTCGCATGGACGTTGTGTATGAATTACGTGATTTGGGCGTTGTACCAACTTCGATGATTGATGTTTCAGACGGATTGGCGGCTGAACTTTTGCATATTTGTAAAAACTCGGGCGTTGGAGCAGTCATTTTTGAAGACAAAATTCCGATTGAAGACCAAACCTATTTAACGGCTACTGAGCTAAATTTCAGTCCAATGACGGCAGCTTTAAATGGCGGAGAAGACTATGAATTACTCTTCACGGTGAAACAAGAAGATTACGAAAAAATCAAGAATATGAATGATGTTAGCATCATTGGCTATATTACAAATGATGTTACTGACGCAAAAATGATGATGAAATCAGGGAATTTAGTGAATATTACTGCCCCGGGTTATGAACATTTTTAGTTAGAGTTTATGAGTTTAAAAGTTTATGAGTGATGAGATACGTTTTCTCATAAACCTTTAACTCATAAACCTTTAACTCATAAACTCTTTACTCATAAACTCTTAACTCATAAACTCTTAACTCATAAACTCTTAACTCATAAACTCTTAACTCATAAACTCTTAACTCATAAACCTTTAACTCATAAACTCTTAACTCATAAACTCTTAACTCATAAACTCTTAACTCATAAACTCCATATCTACCCCGTAATCCAATGTCCTTTCGGCAATCTTCTAATAATTCCAATCACGACAATACAAATAACTGCCGTAAGAATAAAATGAAGTAACATTCCCGGAATTGGATTTTTATACATCGCAAAATTTATCTTAAAATCTCTCGAAAGAATTTTCATCACCAACCAGTGAAATAAGAAAACTCCGTAGCTACTCGCATCAATTTCTCCAATAGCTTTTTCGGCAAATGGTTTATTAAATATTTGTTGAAAAAATAAGACAATTCCAAAACTCATCATTACTACCAAAGGACTATGATAGCCCAATAAATCTATGTATTTGCCTGCTTGTTTCGAGAAAAATTCAACGGTAAACATCGTAGAAATCCAACCAATCAGAAATAAAGCAATAGCTAATAACAACGTTTGAGCAGAAGGCAAAATTGGGTATTTTTTCAAGTAAGCTCCCAAAACAAAATATCCTGCAAAACCTGTAAAATATCGAAAATCAAAATAAGGTTTTATGTTCATCGTTTTTTCCAAAACTAAAAAACAAGAATTGGCAACAAACCACATTCCTAAGAAAAATAAAACCTCATTTTTGGGAGCAGCCACAAACCAACGGCTCAAAATTGGTGTAAACAAATACAAACCCAAAAGCATATACACAAACCATAATTGCCCAGAGCCACTGGCATTATTCGTCAAAATTCTCACAAGCCAATCGGCTGATAACCAATTTACTTGTTCCGCTTTTATGCCTTTAAAAGTACCGTGAATCATGTAAATGAAAAGCCAAACCAAGAAAGGAACGAAAATTCTACTAAAACGTTTTGAAAGAAATGCACCCAAATCATCATAACGGTCTAAAAGCAAATACCCCGACAACATCACAAAAACAGGCACAGCAAAACGCCCAAACGTATTGATAATATTGCAAATCCACCAAGTATCTACGGGCATTTTCCCAAAGTGATAAACGCCATTACTCGCCGTATGAAGCAAAATAACGATTAAGGTTGCAAATACTCTGAGATTGCTTATCCAATATATTTTGGGCATTTCATTAGTGGTTTTGTTTGTTAAATTAGGCAAATTTTGCCATTGAGGAGGTTTCTGACAGTTTACAGGCAAAGATTTTTCCTTTTTTTTTCATCACTCATACAGATTGCTTCGTGCCTCGCAATGACAAAATTCAAGTTACTCTCCAATCATTTCTCTGAATCCTTTTTCAGTCTGGAAACCTACTGCACGCATCGTCAATTTACCATTTTTATAAATCAAAAACGTAGGGATTTCATCAATTTTGTATTCAGCAATCAACGCTTTATTGGCATCTGAATCTACTTTTTCAAAGACAACTTTACCTTCCAACTCTGCTTTTAATTTATCAACAGTGGGCATCATTTTGATACAAGGACCACACCAAGTAGCATAAAAATCTAACACAACTATTTTATTGTCTTTCAAGAGTTTATCCACATATTCTTTTGACAAAGCATTTGATTTTTCCACAGGTTTTACGCCCTCAACAGGTTTCATTTTGGTTGTCCATTTCAAATATCCTCCGCCTAAATCGTAAACTTGCGTAAAACCATTTTGCTTAAAAATATTGGCAGCCTCAGCACTACGCCCGCCTGCCAAACAATACACAAAAACTGGTTTTGATTTATCTAATGTTTGAATCTTCTGGGTAAAATCTGCACTACGATAATCAATATTCTGAGCTTTGGGTAAATGCCCGCCACCGTATTCACCCGTTGTGCGTACATCTACCAACTGAGCGGTTGGTGTTTCAGCATATTTTTTCTCAAATTCCTCAACTGACAAAACTTGTGAGAAGCCAATTGACGTATTTACAAAATATACTATTGCAAAAAATATGATTGAACAAATATTATTTTTCATTTTTAAGGGGATTAAAACAATTATGACATGAAACTATTAGAAAAGTACAAACAATCTTGAAAAAAGAATTAATTTTGTTTAGAATTTCTAAGCTATGAGCAATATGCTGTACGCTTTAGGCAATATGTTTTTTTGAAAGCATATAAAGTTATCCCAATATACTGTAAAAGCCTATTGCCCAATGCGTAAAGTCTTCGGCTAATAATTTATAATCAAAAACAAAATCTAAGAAAAATGAGTGCAATTCAGTATGTACACGCAAGACAAATTTTGGATTCACGTGGTAATCCAACTGTAGAAGTAGATATTCGTACCGAAGACGGTGCTTTTGGACGTGCCGCAGTGCCTTCAGGAGCGTCAACAGGTATTCACGAAGCAGTTGAATTACGTGACGAAGACAAAAGCACTTACGTGGGTAAAGGCGTTTTGAAAGCCGTTGAAAACGTAAACACTACCATCGCTCAAGAATTGTGGGGTTTAGAAGTTTCTGAACAAAACATGATTGACCGTTTGATGATTGAATTGGACGGAACTCCAAACAAAAGCAAATTAGGAGCAAACGCTATTTTGGGTGTTTCTTTGGCAGTAGCTAAAGCAGCAGCACAAGAATCAGGTTTATCATTATATCGTTACATCGGTGGTGTTAATGCTAACACTTTACCTGTACCAATGATGAACATCTTGAATGGTGGTTCTCATGCTGATAACTCAATCGACTTCCAAGAATTTATGGTAATGCCAGCGAAAGCTGAATCATTCTCGCACGCTTTGCGTATGGGTACTGAGGTTTTCCATGCTTTGAAAGGCGTATTGAAATCAAAAGGATATTCAACTAACGTAGGTGATGAAGGTGGTTTTGCACCAAACATCAAGTCTAACGAAGAGGCTATCGAAATCGTTTTACAATCAATCGAAAAAGCAGGTTACAAACCAGGTGAAGAAATTTTCATCGCTATGGATGCTGCTGCTTCTGAATTCTATGACGAAAAAACTGGTCTTTATACCTTCAAGAAATCTGATGGCAAGCAATTGAACAACATGGAAATGGCTGCTTATTGGAAAACTTGGGCTGACAAATATCCAATCATCTCTATCGAAGACGGTATGGCTGAAGATGACTGGGCAGGTTGGAAAGAGCAAACTAAATTAATTGGCGGTAAGTGTCAATTAGTTGGTGATGACTTGTTTGTAACTAACGTAAAACGTTTACAAATGGGTATCGAGCAAGGTGTGGCAAACGCTGTATTGGTAAAAGTAAACCAAATTGGTTCTTTAACTGAAACAATCGACACAATCAACTTAGCGAAACGTAATTCATACAAAAACATCATGTCTCACCGTTCAGGTGAAACTGAAGATGCTACCATTGCTGACTTAGCAGTAGCATTGAACACAGGTCAAATCAAAACTGGTTCGGCTTCACGTTCAGACCGTATGGCAAAATACAATCAATTACTTCGTATCGAAGAGGAATTAGGGGCAAACGCTTATTTTCCTGGATTGAATATGTAGGAATTTGATTTTCATGAAATGTAAAAATGCCCTACGGATTGTTCTGTAGGGCATTTTTTGTAATTTGGTATAGAAATAATTATTATTAATCAATGAGAAAGTTGTTTAAGTATATTTTAAAAAGAGCATATTATGCCAGTTTAATTAATAATCATATTTTGACTACTTCAAATGAACATTTTGATGCAGTCAAAAAAAATCTGTCTCGTGTACTTTCTTTTGGTATGTTTTTCATGCCTATTGTCGGAATCTTAATGATGAT
The DNA here is from genome assembly GCF_003148625.1 of Arcicella aurantiaca. Taxonomy (GTDB): domain Bacteria; phylum Bacteroidota; class Bacteroidia; order Cytophagales; family Spirosomataceae; genus Arcicella; species Arcicella aurantiaca. The sequence goes on from NZ_QGGO01000005.1 coordinate 37,065, forward strand.
TGCAAAGATTTTAAAGCTATATAATACAATTCCATTTATTTTTCAATTGATTATTGCCTTGATTTCAATACCACTTATTCTTAATCCAGTAACAAGGATTTTAAACACTATTTCTTTGACTGAATTAGAAGAAAACAATGCTGAAATACAGAAAAAATTAAGCAATGAATATTCATGGTTCGTCTTAATTTTTATGGCAAGTCTTGTATTTTTTATGGGTATGATACGATTTACTTATTTACATTTTAGATGAAATGAAAAACTAAAATACCGCTCTCAAATGTAAATTTTTCGTAAATAATTCCCCTATATTTGTATCAAAATAATCAACCATGACAAACACAACATACCAGCAAAATATCATTCCTCTTTTACAAAAAGGAAAGACCAATAGCTATCGTCCCGAAGACATAAAACGTTGGGGTGTTGAGAGGTTTTTAGACACCGTTTGTTCAAAAGAAGAAATTATTATACCTGTACTTGGGTTCACTGATGAAGAAAACAAAAGAATGACTACAACCTTAATTGAAGATACTAAAGAACATGATATTTGATACAAATCTAATCATAAAACATATTCGTAAATCACAGAATCTACCCTCAAGAATTATTATCCCAATGCCCGTCGTTGGAGAATTGAAAGCATTTGCACTAAAGTCTGATTGGGGAATACAAAAGGTGCTTTTTATGAATAATCTCTTTAATTTATTTCCATTAGTTGAAATAACCGAAGAACTTACTGAAATCTACGCCCAAACCGATGCTTATAGTCAAGGAAGACTACAAGGGAATCCACTTCCACTCGGTGTCTCAGCCCGAAATATGGGTAAAAATGATTTATGGATTGCTACCACTGCCTTATATTTCGACTTAGAACTCCATACAACTGATAATGATTTTGACCACTTAATTAATTTTGGGCTAAAATTAATTAAACATCTTCCGTCATAAATTTATCAATATATGAGATAGCATAAAATTACCCATTCAGTTAAAATCAGCACACATAATTCCCTATTTTTGTACAAAAGCTGATTATATGACTTCACTCAGAAAACGTGTACACAACATTCTTGAAATTTCTATCCGACGAAAAAGCGGAATTAGTTTCGTGATTAATCTTTTCTTGACGCTTGTTATTTTCTTCAATACCATTTCTATCATTTTGCATACTGTTCCATCAATCAGAGAAAAATACGAGCGTTTTTTTCATGAGTTTGAGATTTTTTCAGTGTCTGTTTTTGGTATTGAATATTTACTTAGAATTTGGTCGTGTGTAGAAAATGACAAATACAAACACCCTATTAAAGGTCGTTTAAAATTCGTTTTTTCTGTTTGGGGACTTATTGATTTACTCGCAATCTTACCTTTTTTTGCGTCTTATTTCACTAAAGATTTAGGATTTATTCGGATTCTTCGTTTACTCAGAATGTTGCGTTTGTTCAGAGTAAGTAAGTATTTTCATGCCCTAATCGTCATTCAACGGGTGATAAAAGACAAACAAGAAGAATTAGTTTTGAGTATGGTTTTTATCATTTTTACGCTCATTATTTCATCAAGTTTAGTGTATTATGTAGAACATCCTGCTCAACCAGAAGCATTTAGTAGTATTCCAGAAGCGATGTGGTGGGGCGTCAATAACATGACAACGGCTGGTTATGGAGATTTAAAACCTATAACTCCATTGGGCAAAGTCTTAGGAGGTATTATTGCTATTTTGGGTGTATCATTTTTTGCTTTGCCAACAGGTATTTTGGCATCGGGATTTGCAGAACAAATTAGAGAACAAAGCGAAAGAAGAAAAATTAAATGCCCACATTGCGGAAAAGATTTTAATGAACATAAACATTGATGAAGCTTATGAGTTATTAAGGAATGAGTAAAGGGTATTTTACTCATAACCTAAAAAAAGCCTTGCAGAATCATTTTCTACAAGGCTTTTTTAATTGATAAGTAATATTATAATCCTTTATCTCGCATTAATCTGAATTCTCGATAACGTCTGATAATTGCCATTACAAAACCCAAAGAAAGTACCAAAGTTCCAATCCATAAAAGGTTGATTAATGGTTTTTCGATAGCTTTTAGTACCACATAATCTCTTTGTGTTGTATTGAAAGCAAATTCAAATTTACCCGTTTTAGGGTCGATATTAACAAATTTTGCTCTAATACCTACTTCGTTATTTTCAATTGGTGGCATGGCTACCATTCCTCCACGAATCACAAAAATTGGCTTTATTTCATATTGAATAAACTCTTTGCCCATTACTTTGATAGTTGCTTGCACGGCAGCATCTCCTGCACCTAATGGTTTTCCTTCAAATTCATTCACACGAGTTACGTTATCTAATACTGCAACATAATCATTCAAAAAGAAAGTATCTTTTATAGCTACTGAATAGTTTTCCGTTTTACTCCACTCACGTTGGTCTAAGTCTGGAGCAAGGGCAACGTAAGTATATAAATCTGTCCCAAGATTACGTTTTAGAGCTGGAGACACCGAATTACCCATTTTCTTATTAATCTGAAAACGAGGGAAAAGCGTTGTTATCTTTCCATCTTTATCTCTAAAGTCAATTTCATAATATTTATTTTCTGGGAAAACGGGCAAGGTATCTCCTTTTGAATAATATTTCTTTCCTTTTTGCTCAATGTCTTGCAAAGCAACTGCGTGGAAGTCATTTTCAATAATTTCCACCTGCTCTGGACGAAGATAATCTGGTAATTCACGTCCTTCTACACGCACGCCTTTGTAAGTAAGCGTATAATCGTCCATTTTTTGTGGCGTATTTAGCCACAACATAACGTTTTCTTTATTTTCCTTCCCGTTATTATCCGTAAATGATTTATCGTTTGAAATGTTAAAACCTGCGGTATTAATAGAAACAACTTTTGAATATCCAGAAGAGAATAAAATCCCTAAAAGCATCATGGCAACGCCTATATGTGTAACCGCCCCACCTGATAGCTTGTAGTTTCCTTTGAAAATATCAAACAAAATTGAGCCGTTGGTGATGATAGAGAAAATTCCACCAAACAATAAAATAATATAAGTTGGCGACTCAAAGAAATCTCCTGTTTGAGATTTTGTTGTGAAGAAAATGACAACAAATGTCAAGATTAAACTTGCCAACAATGGTGTTAAAAAATATTTTGCAAAATTCTCTTGTTTAATTTTCTTCCACCAAAAAGCTTGTCCAATACCCGAAAATACTGCCATTCCGACGCCAAACCACAACTGAAATTTAGAGTAATAAGTTGGAGCATCAGCAGGAGGAGCTAATTTTGACACAAAACCCAAACCTTCTACAATTTTATTATAAACAGGCAATGAGGTTGCCGCAATGATTTGGAAAGCAGATAAACAAAGAGTTGTTGCCCCTAAGAAAATCCAAAACTCACGACTATAAGTTGACACTTCTTTTTCGTCTGATGGGACTTCTTTCCATCTCCAAACTAACAAACCAATGGCAATAAATAAGAAGAAAAGTAAGTAAATCAACAATTGACCCGAAAGCCCTAAATCAGTAAATGAGTGAACCGAAGCTTCTCCTAAAATACCACTTCTATTCAAAAATGTTGAGTACAAAACCAATATAAACGTAGCAATTACCAAAATAAATGAGGTTCTTAGAGCAGTTTGATTCGTTTTGTAAATAATCATACAGTGAATGGTGGCAACTAATACCAACCAAGGTACAAAAGAAGCATTTTCAACAGGGTCCCAGTTCCAATATCCACCAAAGTTCAGGGTTTCATACGCCCAATAGCCACCCATGATAATACCAACGCCTAAAACCAAACCCGATACCAAAGCCCAAGGCAAAGCTGGACGAATCCAAGCTGAATATTCACCTCTCCACAAACCCGCCATTGCATAAGCGAAAGGAATTAGGGTTGTTGCAAAACCTAAGAAAAGGGTTGGCGGGTGAATTACCATCCAATAATTTTGAAGCAATGGATTCAATCCACGACCATCTTCTGCAATGAAATCAGGTTTCATTTGCCAAATGGGTAAATCAGGCATGGCTTCTCTCATCATTAAGAACGGCGATGACCCAATTTTCAAATCAATTACAGGCAAAACAACTCCCAAAATCATTGAACAAAGGAAAGTTTGAACTGCTGCAAAAATTGCCATTACGGGTGCTTCCCAATGTTTATTGGTTTTGATAAGGATAATTCCTAAAACTGCGTGCCAGAATATCCACAAAAGGAAACTTCCCTCCTGCCCTTCCCAGAAACAAGAAATTATATAGTAAACAGGCAGTGCTTTTGATGAGTGCGACCAAGCGTAATGATATTCAAAATAATGGTTGTAAATAATTGAGAATAAAGAAATTATTACGCCTACAACTGCTGCACCATGAATATAAAAGGCATAGCGAGAAAAGCGTTTCCAAGATTCTTGTTGGTCTAAATCAGTGGTTTGTACAGATTTGAAATAGCCAAAAGTTGCAATTACTGATGCCACGAATGACAGAATAATGCACAAATGACCTATATTTCCGATGGTTGTATGAAACATTTTATTTTTGAATGTACTGAGTTTGTTTATCATTATATCCCAAATATTGGGAATCTATTTTCAATCAAATGAAGACGAAAGATTAGCAGGCTGAAAGAATATAAATATTTACGAAATTGTTTCAATAATCCTTTCAATATTTGGAATTAGAGAGGGTATCTCATTTTGAATAACTGTCCAAACAATCTTATCATCCAGTCCAAAGTATTCATGAACAATTACGTTTCTAAATCCAATAATTGTTCGCCATGGAATCTCTGGGTTTGCTGCATGAATATTTTCAGATAGTCTATTTGAAGCCTCGCCTATTATTTCAAGTTGCCGAACCGATGCGTTTAACATCATTGAGTTACTCGAAAACTCTTCAAAAGTAGCATCTTTTACATATTCCAAAATCTCACTTGCGGCTTCAAGAATATGTAATAAACGAACTTTATCTCCCAATCTATCTTGCATATATTAGTTCCTTTTCTTGTTCAACAAGTGGTCTTACAAATTTTGACAATGCTCTTTCTGATACTAAATCTACTTTTCTGAGCAGCTTTTCTTGCAAATCCAGTTGCATTTGAACAAATCCTAAACCGATAGACTGAGAATAATCTAACTCTACCAAAATATCAATGTCACTTTTTTCAGTAGCTTCTCCTCTGACAAATGACCCAAAAAGATATGCTTTCAAAACTGGCTTGTCTTGAAAATAATCAATTATAATTTGGCGATATTTTGAATCTAAAGTCATCTAATTTTATGACTGCTTCGCTGGTTTTTCTACTTCTTTAAACTCAGCATTTCCATCTTGATATTTTGATGGACATTTCAACAAGATTTTTTCACATTTGAAAACCTGCCCTTCCATATTACCGATGATAACAATTTGTTCAGCTTTTCCTAAATCTTGTGGCTTAGGAGCATTATAAACTACTTTTTGTGAGCGACCTTTGTTATCAGTTAAGGTAAATTCTAAGTGATTGGCGTCAATCGCTGGGTTATAAATCAAATCTTCAATATCCCCCGAAGCACTTTTTTTCAGTTTACCAACCACGTGAACTTGATTAACATCACCGCTTTTCGCCTTTACTTCCGCATCAGCAAAATCTGTGTAGGTACTTGCTTCTGTACCTGTTGAAACAAGGATTGCCACAGCAATAGCAATCACGATAAGTCCGAAAATATGTGTCTTTTTCATATTAGTTGTTAGGTTTTAGTGGTTAGGTTTTAGGAGTTAGTTACAAAATACTAAGACCTAAAACCTAACTCCTAAAACCTATTTTTTAATTTGTTTTTCTAACTTTGAAATTTTACTGTCAAGGTTTACTAAATAAACGATGATTCCTGTAAAAATGGTTGCAACAACCGCTACTACTACATAGATTCTACCATCTTCATAAAGTTTATCTGCCATGTCTATTTCATTTGAGGCATTTTCCTGAGCAAACAAACTTACCGAGATTAATAAAAACGTGATTAGGGAAAGTATTTTTTTCATTTTTAAAATATTATAAAGTCTTCAAAATTGTTTTGATATTCGGTTAGGTCAATTTGCTTATTGGTCACCTTTCCGTTTTTGAAAGTTAATCTTAGTGTAAGATTGTCTTTGTATTCAGAACCTGACGATTGATTTTCATATAATCCAAGCAATGTTTCTTGGTCAATTATAATTGGTTGATTCCAATTCTCAATTTCTCTGACTACCAAGACATAGCTAACTTCTTTAATGGAGTCTCTTAATTGTTTCAGAGACAATTTGAATTGAGCTGTATAACCTCCATTTTTAAGATAAATTGCCTTTGAGGTCTTTACTTGTACTCGTACAAGTTCCCCGTTAAAATCTTTCACCACGAAAATATCATCACCAACATCTACCTCTGGAATTGCCACATTCCAACCTCTTAAAAGAAATTCAGACATCACAAACAAATGCCCTGCCTTACCAAAATATAGATGTTCGTTAGGGAATTGGTTATTCATATAAATTCAAATCTTCTATTTTCGTGTCTGATTCTGGGTCGTAAAACGAGACTGTTTTGATTTTTTTAAGGTCTTCTTGATTATACATTCCTAAAAGTAGTGGAAGTACAGCCGTTTCTAACCATCCTAACATGGATTGAAAATTACTTTTTTTTCCATAATTAACAACAATAAAACTTGCAGGATTTGCTCTATCTCCAAATTCTTCAATAATTTTCAATTTCTGATTTGGTAGAATTGAAAAACCGTAGCCACTTGACTGCTTTGTTAGATAAACTCTTAAATTCTCCATAACCTTAACTATTTTCTTGATGAATTTGCTCTAAATTTTTCAAGCGTAATCTCAAATTAGTAATCCAATATCCCAAACAAATCCAGCCAAGACAAGCAGGGTAAAATACAATTCTCATGGTATGTTCTGTATCCATTGGTTTAAAACCGGGATTTCCTCCATTTCCTGGGTGCAAAGAATCCGTCATTCTTGGCAAAATAATCAACAATGGAATTAGAAGTGCAACCGCAAAAATATTGTAAATGGCAGAAATTCTTGCCCTTTGTTGTTCATCGTTGAACGAACCACGTAAGATGATATATGCAAAATAAATCAATAGTCCAATGGCTGCACCATTGAGTTTTACGTCGTTGGTCCACCAAGCTCCCCACGTATATCTTGCCCAAATACTGCCCGTTGCGATTCCTACAATTCCGAATAAAATCCCTGTGCTGGCATATTCAGCGGCTTTTGTATCGAACAATGTTTGCGGACTACGAAGATATTTTATCGAATTCCACACTGAAACGCTCAACATCGTAAACATTCCAAACCACATGGGTACGTGGAAATACAAATTACGGGCAGTCTCGTGTAAAACGGGCTGACGTGGAATTCTACCTAAAAATCCCCAAATTAATACATAATAAAGTAGCCCTACGGCTAAGAATTTATACCAATTGTTTTTCATAATATCAGTTATCAGTAAACAATTATCAGTTATCAGTCGGACTGCAAACAGTTTGTCTGTAAACCTCTAAAACATTCATTGATAAGTCTATTTTATATCACTACATTTTTAAATCTCTATTTTCTATTAACTGTTTACTGATAACTGTAAACTGATTTAGCTTCTCCACAAATACGGAAACAAAATCACACTTAACACCAACACGATTCCATCAATTGCTAAAAGCGTCAGGATTTCGTCTAAACTACTTCCTCTATCCAATCCGTCAAGGGCATTTTTAGAGATTTTCAGAAGCATTATCAACATCGGAATAATAATCGGGAAACTCAAAATTGCCATGAGCGTCGCACTGTTTTCTGCTTTTGAGGCAATTCCTGCTACCATTGTTAGCGTACTCGAAAACCCGACTGCTCCCAAAACAATACTCAACAGATAAATTCCCATATCTTCTACGGGATTTCCCATTACCACCGCATATACACCAAAACCAACTAATGCCAATACCAGCATCAAAATTGTGTTGTAAATAATCTTTGAAAGAATTATCCCTACGGGGCTTGCCAAGGTATAATAATACAACAATCTTCCAAAACGCTCTTGAGTAAAACTCTTTGCAATGGCATTCATCGCTGTAAACAATAGGATAATCCAGAACAAAGTATTCCACGTAAGTTTGTCAATCTGGTTTGACTTCAATCTAAACGACAAATAACAAACATAAACCGTACTTACGATATACAATAACATTCCGTTAAGGGCATATTTCTGCCGAAGTTCCAGTCTAATTTCTTTATCAATTAGTGCTTTTATTTCTTTTAGCATTTTATTAGGACTTGGGTTTTAGGAGTTAGGATATAGGTAACAAATGGCAGAAATCCTTTCATAGAAATATCTAAATCCTAACCCCTAAATCCCAAGCCCTAATTCGTTGCAAAGTTACGACACAAACAAACCTCAAGCACATAAACAAAATAATATTTTGATAATCGAAAATGTTTTCCTCCCGAATAGTTTACAATGAAGGAACTCTTTGGTAATTTTGTTTTGTTTTGAATAAATCTAAATAAGAGTATTTTCAGTTATCAGTAAACAATTATCAGTTATGCAGTAAGGAGATTACTGACATAACTTTTATGCTCTGATAACTACTTACTGATAACTGATAACTGAATTTGAAAACTATAGCAGATTTGAAAATTGGAGAAAGAGGTATCATCGTTAATTTTACCGACGAAGGGCTTTCTCTAAAATTATTAGAAATGGGCTGTTTGCCAGGTACGCAAGTGACCATGACACACATCGCACCTTTCGGTGACCCTATTGCGGTCAAAGTTACGGGGTATGTTCTTTCCATGCGAAAGGACGAAGCTGCAACAATTATTGTAGCTTAGAGTTTTAACGATTGGTGTATCATCTTTACTAATCACTTATAAAAGATAGCCAATAAAACGGTTTACAAGTTTTGAAAAAATTACCAAAAATAGCCCTTATCGGCAATCCCAATGCAGGAAAATCGTCACTGTTTAACTCTATAACGGGTTTACGCCAAAAAACTGGTAATTTTCCCGGAGTTACGATGGATATGCTCATTGGCAAGTGGCACTTGGATAATGGCGGAGATGCAGAAATTCTGGATTTACCCGGAATTTATAGTATTTACCCAAAATCAGTTGATGAACAAGTCGTTATTAATATTTTAGCAAATCCACAACACCCAGATTATCCAGATTTAGCCATCGTTGTTGTTGATGCGTCCAATATTAAACGTAATCTTTTGTTATTCAGTCAGGTACGAGATTTAGGAATTCCTACGGTTTTGGCTTTGAATATGATTGACGTTGCTGAAAATCAAGGAATTGTTATTAATTCTGTAAAATTAGCACGAGAACTCAACGTTGAAGTTGCCGAAGTAAATGCCAAAAAAGGGATTGGGCTCAACGGTTTGCGTTTGGCCGTAAACAAAACCTTAGAGTCTGGCTATAATTCAAATGATTCTTTACCAATGGAATATTCTCATGAATTGGTAGCGGAAATCAAACAGAAATATGGCGATACTGACGACTATCACGCTCTTTTGTGGCTTTCTGAACACGATAATTTGCAACAATTCAATACTCAACAAAGAGTAGGTTTTGATAAACTACAAGAAAAGTACGGTTGGAATACGCAAAATGCACAGTCGAAAGAGACAATGGCAAGATACGCCCAACTCAATGAAATTGTTGATAATTGTCTTCACCAAATGCCTGTTGAAGATGAAGTTGTTAATACTTGGACTGACCGTTTGGATAAAATTTTCTTACATCGTTTTTGGGGATATTTTATTTTCTTGGGAATCTTATTCATCATGTTCCAAGCCATTTTTACTTGGGCAACTTACCCGATGGACTTGATTGATGGTGGAGTCGCTCAATTAAATGACTTTTTGAAATCTCAACTCCCTCCTACCAAATTAACCGATTTATTGACCGATGGGCTAATTGCAGGGATTGGTGGTGTTTTGATTTTCATTCCTCAAATTGCCTTTTTATTCTTGTTTATTTCGCTTTTGGAAGAGACAGGTTATATGTCGAGAGTAATGTTTATTATGGATAAACTTATGCGACGTTTTGGCTTAAACGGAAAATCGGTTGTACCACTCATTTCAGGCGTTGCCTGTGCCGTTCCTGCCATTATGAGTACCCGAAGCATTACTTCATGGAAAGACAGATTAATTACCATCATGGTAACGCCGCTAATGTCATGCTCTGCTCGTTTGCCAATTTATACGGTGCTTATCGCTTTAGTTGTTCCCGAAAAAAGTACGCTTTTCGGAATCTTTAATCTTCAAGGCGTTGCATTATTTGCTTTGTACTTATTAGGTTTCTTTATGGCTTTATTTTCGGCTTGGGTCATGAAAATCCTTTTGAAAGTTAAAGAAAGAAGCTATTTCATCATGGAATTACCTTCTTACAAAGGGCCCCGTTTTTCACACGTAATGTTTACCATTTGGAATTCTACTAAAGCATTTGTTTTTGAAGCAGGAAAAATCATCGTTGCGATTTCTATTGTACTTTGGGTTTTTGCAAGTTATGGACCCGGAGACGCCATCGAACAAGCTGAAATTAATGTTAAAATGCAAAATCCAACATTGACAGGTATTGATTTAGAGAATAAAATTGCGGCTCAAAAATTAGAAAATTCGTATGCAGGACATTTTGGCAAGTTCATTGAACCTGCTATTAAACCTTTAGGTTACGACTGGAAAATTGGAATTGCCTTGATAACGTCTTTTGCAGCACGTGAAGTTTTTGTGGGGACAATGTCAACCATTTATAGTTTAGGTGGCGAAGTTGAAGACGAAAACGCAACAGTCATGAACAGAATGCGTGCAGAAATCAATCCTGAAACAGGAAAGCCACTCTATGATGCTGCTTTGGGCTTTTCACTACTCATATTTTACGCTTTTGCGATGCAATGTATGAGTACGCTCGCAACTACTTATCGAGAAACCAAGTCGTGGAAATATCCTGCAATACAGTTTTTCTATATGACTTCTTTAGCTTATTTTTCAGCATTCATTGTTTATCAATTTTTGAAATAATAAAACTGATTTATACTTTATAAAAAAGGAATTGCGTATCTGAGCGTTTTGAACGACGACTTCCGTAAAGTACGCATCAAATTTTTATAATTGGTATTAGAAAACAATAAAGCCTGTAAGATTGAAAACTTACAGGCTTTATTGTTTTGTCTAAGGTAAAGTTCCACAAAATTTAATAGCTCCCTATCATCAATTTTAGATTTGCATTTTGCTTCTTTATCTCGCTTCATCAAATAATTAAGTAAATAATATCCGAAAGTCTATACAAAGACAACTTTTGACGAAATTCCACTTTTTTATTTGGGCGATTAATACTCAAGTCCTATCTTGAAATAGGATAAAACAAAGATTTTTTTTCTGTTAAACAAGTATTAAACAAAGCAATGCCTCATCAACACGCCCTAATTATTTTTATCGACAATTCCCTAAAAAGAGAAAATAATAAACTTATAGAGAAACTCGGTCTTGAAAAAACTCAAGCAATTCAACAGGTTTTAATGCAAATTACTCAGTCTATTACTGACCAATTGTTATATACTAAAATCATTTTTTATTCTGACTATATTAACCAAAATGACAATTGGAGCAATACTGATTATGATAAGCAATTGCAAAACGGTAAAAATATAGGCGAACGCATGAGAAATGCCTTTGAGTATGCTTTTAACCTAAAAGATAAAAATATCAAACAAGCGTGTATCATTTGGGGCGATGTTACCGAATTAACGCTTTGGCATCTTACCAAATCATATTATGCACTGAATACTCACGATTGCGTTCTTGGCCCAAGCAATAATGGTACTTATTATTTATTAGGAATGAAAAACCTGATTGAAGAGGTTTTTCAAAACAAATCTCAGGGAAACTCCAACATGATTCGTACAACTTGTGATGAAATGTACCAACTACGGAAATCATATTATTTGCTCCCATATCTTTCTGATATAAATTCTATCGAAAATTTCACCCCACAATTTTCAAAATTATTGCACGAAGCTGGAATTATCTCGGAGGACGAATTAATCAATTTAAAAGATTCAAAACAGTAAATTCACGATTTTCGCTCATTGACCATACTTTCAGTTACTTCATTCAAGACTCTAATTTTCTCTTGAAAATCTCCCTTAATTGACTTTCTGATTTCTCGAAGATTATCTAACAACTGTTGGATATTTTCGGGAATGATGTCGTCTAAAAACTCTCTCATTCGTTTTGCCATAGTTGGCGATTTTCCATTGGTGGAAATTCCAATTTTCAAATCTCCCTTCTGCACAATTGAACCCAAATAAAAATCACATAAATCGGGCGTATCAGCTACATTGCAAAGGATATGGCGTTCGGCAGTAACTCGTTTGATGCTGGCGTGTAAATCAGGATTATCCGTAGCCAAAATCACCAAATCCTTATCATTCAAATCGTTAAAGTCAAATTTTCTTTCTACTAAAACAACCTTTGGATAACCTTTCACATATTCTCTGATTTCATCTCGAAAAAAATCCGCCACAACTGTTACACATGAATCTGGACTATTATTCAACATGGCTGAAAGTTTTTCTAAGCCCACATTTCCACCACCCACTAATAGAACGTTGAGTTCTTCCAACTTCAAAAAAACTGGAAAAAGACGATTTTTAATTTCTTGATTATTTTGCATATTTAGAATTGAAAATTCTATGAATTTGGTATAAATTACAAATCTATTGATTTAACAGAACCTAAAACTATTTATTACAGACAAATTTAGCCCACTCTTGTACAGACTTTATTGATTTACAGGGATAATCTATTAAATCCTTATATTTAAAAAATTGCTTTTCGCATCATTTTCGGTGGGTTAAAACCCACCGCTACAAAATTTAACCGAGCCTATGGCTCTAAATCGATATTCAAATACTTGTGTATAAACCGTAGCCTTTGGAAGGACGACCTCCGTAAAGTACGCATCAAATCTTTAAAATGGTATAAGGTTAAAACCACCAAAATGTACTTTACTACATTAAGTAATTATTTTGCCTTACTCAATAGACTTCTTGCGAAAGTGTTTGTATCCGTAAAACAACATTTTTTTTCAAGAACTCTAATCAAGAACTGGCAAATTCATGCTGTTTACTAACACAAAAGTAACTTCAAAAATTTTACATTCTCAATATCCTAAAGAAAGTTTGCTTGCTGGAGTTGAGAATTGAAGGTTTGTTGCCTCTCCGACTTCAAGGCATTGTGCTGCTGCCGTAGCAGTGGTAATTGTAACAGTATCATTAGGTCTAATGATTACTAAATCGCCATTCTGAGGACTTCTACCAATACTCCACGTACTTGGTGATTCCCAATTTCCAGAAGTTATACTGGTTAATTCCTCTCCTGATGGAATCACTTTTAGAAAAACATCAGGACTGTTTCCTGTCAAACAACTTGTTCCTCCATTTGTTTCTATACATTGGGCAAAATATTTTTCTGAGCATTTTGGGGAAATTGGCATAACTACCGAACCACCCATTTTTTTTTGCCAAACTAATACTCCCATACAACCAGTAGCTTGAAGATTTACAAAATTGCCATAATTAACTGTAACCAACGTTGAAGAAACACTTGGCGGAGAACTAACAGTTAACGTGGCTATACTTGAATAAGCAACAGGTGCAGTGCTATATTTAACCACTGCCCGATAATATTTTGTAGAAGCAACATTTTGTGTATTCAGCGTATTAGTAGTATTTTCAATATCAGTGGCAGGACTAAAATTAATATTATCCGCAGATTGCCATTTTAAAATATCTCCTGTCTGCCCACTTAGAGTTAAGGTATTGTTATTGATATTTGGACATATTCTTGCACTTCCAGAAACATCTCCCCCTACCGAAATCAGTTGAAACAGATTGACGGAATAATCCTCTCCCTCTCCATAATAATAATTAGCACATGGGTCTGTCGGAGCTGAACCACTTCTACTTCTTACTCGCATACGAGTATTACCTTGCAATGTTGTATTAGGAATAGTAAATGTACCCGAAAGAGAATAGCCACTCGTTGGGGATTGCCAAACCAATTCACCCGCATCCGCAAAGCTATTATTTTTATTGTAATCAATCCATACACTAAAATACTGCGAATAATACCCATTTGACCCATAATAGCCTTTTACATTTACTGTATAAATACTATCACCTTTTAGAACTGGTGCTGTCAGGTTAGTATAATCACTAAAATTATCGCTTGAACAGTTTGAATTGTCATTGTCCAACAAAATTCTATTGGTACTATTTTGCAACCATACTCTATTAATGGCTATTTTAGCAGTTGTACTACTGGGCGAACAAACAGAAGTATATAAGGGTACACAATATGGAATCACACTTACGCCTACCGAACCAGTTACATTCGCAACGCCACAACTACCCGATGCCGACACAATCGTAAAATTGGTAGAAGCAATTGGTTTTACGTAAAAATCATAGGTATCAGTTGTAATTCCCGTTACAGTTTTGCCATTTGATAATACAAAAGCGTATGGCTTCGCTCCCACAAAAGTGATTCTCAGAAGGCTACTATCTCCAGCAGATATTACACCTTTGCTCAACAACGAAAGAGTAGCAGTGGCAATACCATACCCAAAACTAACACTCTCATTACCCATGATAACAGGGCTACTTCCTTTAACTCTTAATTTATATAAACTCGCAGACTCCGCTGTGTTGGGCATAGTTATCGTAATAGGACTCATCGTTCCTGAACCTACCACCAAAGGAGTTTGCCCAAATACTCCATTTGCGTCGGATAACTCTACTGTAAAATTATTATCGGCATTAGCGATATAATTGATATTAAAATTTAATGACGTAGTATTATTACTTGGACATAATAATGCAGGAGAGTTATTTACCGTAATCGATTTTACCACTGAAAGTAAATAATCCTCTGTTTCACCTGAATTATTAGCATCACATGGACTCGTCACAATACCTTCATATTGAGCTTTGCTTCTTATTCTTAATCTTATATTTCCAACATTGGTCATAGCTGGAATTGTAAAAACGCCATCAATTTGCGTTGTACCGTACATCACCCCACTCCCCGAACTCTGATAAATCATTTCACCTACATCATCAAAATCATTGTCTTGATTAGCATCTATCCAAATTCCAATATGCTGAGGATAATAGCCATTAAGGTATCCAGTTTTCATTGAAAAATTATACGCTTTACCTGCATTCATAGTTGGTGAAGCCAGATTTGTAAAATCTCCATAGCTATTTGATGAACAACCACTATTAGAATTGTCCAAAATAGTTATTCCTGTATTATTCACGATTTTAAACACATTGATATTTCCATTACTAATACAAGCCGACGTTTGCAGAGGGCCACAAATCGCAGGCGTAGTAATAGCTGGTATAACGGTATTGTAGTTTTCTTTCGTATTTGATGCCTTCACTCGGTAATAATATGTCATATTTCTTACCACATTTCTATCTACAAAATTTACTATATCAGCATCTACACCCCCAATTGCTACAAACCCTTCAGTCGAAGAAGTTATTGAACGTTCTATAATATAACCCGTTTCAACGTTAGAATTATCTGTCCAAGTAATTGAAACACCCGATGAAACACCCGTTGACAGGTTTGTCAAAACCACATTTGTTGCAACATTTTGAGCAGTCTCCGCACAGTCCAAAGTATAACGATTGTTGACATCAGGATTAGGAGTATTATTCACCGCCAAAGCAGCATTGATTCTGGCATATTGTCCTCTCGAAAAATTATATGGTGAACAAAAATAGTAATTCATTATATTTAAGGAAGAAGGCATAAAATGGTCGCCATTAGCATCTACAACGGTTATGCCATCTCCTGATTCATTGCACGACGACAACTCTCCACCATTTAGATTATAAGGGTCTGCGGGTGTATCACAAACAAAATCTCCTGTTGTTAAGCAATTGGAAGAAACTCTTGGACTTATTTCAGTTGAATTTCGAGTAACCAATTCTCGAAGTGAAATATTTGATGAAGCACTATTATTAAAAGTATGAGAAAGGTTAAAGTAATGTCCTAATTCGTGAGCCAAAGTCTTATTATCATCCGTCTGAGCATTAAGAATAAATGTTCGATTATTCGTTTTACTTTGGGTCATTCCAAATGAAAATCCTCCAACACCACCTAAACTATTACTAAAATAAATATTGTGAGCATTATTAACATTATTCGCCGCCGTAATAGAATCTCGATTAAAAGCCGTAGTATTCCAATTATACATAGCGGTTTTATTAATGTAATTGGGAGTATTTGAAGAAGTTCCACAGATATAAAATTGAATACCTGCATTAATAAAATATTGATTGCATATAGCAATAGCATTATTAAATGCACCCATATTCAAATCGGTTATTCCAGCATCAGTTCTCACAAAATGAGGTTTTACAGCAATATAAGTAATACCATAAAGCAATCCATCTTGTGTTGAGTAGGATTTATATTGTTGAATTAACTTCTGGGTAATAAGTTCTTCTTGATAGCTTACATCAGGCTTTCCACAAGGTAATTGAGCATACAAAACATAATGACTCATCAACATAAAAATGAGTCCCCAAATAATACTATTTTTTTTCATAATTAATCAAAACAATGAGGAATTAATACCAATTTTAAAGATTTGATGCGTACTTGGAAGGCGTCGTTTAAAACGACGATTTCCGTTGAGACTCAGATATGCAAAACCTTTTTCAAACAGCTTCTTAGTATAAGATATAAGGATTAAAATCAAGTAAAAAACGGCATACAACCTTGAGTTGCCATAATTTTTCTTTAGAAAAAATAAAACTGTTTTAAAGTAATTGAATAAAAATCACTTTCAAATCGTAACTATTCCACAATGGCTAAAACACATGAATATTTAACGACTAAAACCTACTAATTCATTCCACACCAATTCTCGCTTTTAATTACACCATTTATCATAAAAAAAGGGCTTTAACCTAAGTTAAAACCCTTTTTTAAGATAAATCTTTGAAAATTACTCTGCTGCTTTTTCTTCTTCTGAAGTTTCAGTAGCAGGAGCTTCGTCTTCAACAACCTCAGCAGAAGGAGCCTCAGCAGCAGGAGTAGCTTCAACAGCAACTTCTTCTTTCTTAGCACCACTTCTACGGCTACGACGAGTTTTAACTGCTTTTTCTTCAGTTGCAGCTAACATCGTCTCGTTGAAGTCAACTAATTCCATCAAGCACATCTCAGCATTATCACCAAGACGATTACCTAATTTAATAATTCTTGTATAACCACCTGGGCGATTAGCAACTTTCTCAGCAACTACACCAAAAAGCTCTTTAATAGCTTCTTTGTTTTGTAAGTAAGAGAATACAACACGACGATTGTTAGTATCATCCGTTTTAGCTTTTGTAATCAAAGGCTCAGCGTATTTTCTTAATTCTTTAGCTTTCGCTAATGTAGTTTCGATTCTTTTGTGAAGAATCAATGAAGAAGCCATGTTCGACAACATAGCGGCTCTGTGAGGAGCAGTTCTACCTAAATGGTTGTTTTTTTTACCGTGTCTCATTGTATTGGAGTAAGTTTAAAATGACTAATGAATCTTCCAACGAAAAAACATCTATCACTGCGGTTAAGTTAATTCACATCAACTCACCTATTACTGCTTTTAGTTAAAAATAATAATAAGGTATAAACTAAGTTTTCAGTTTATACCTTATTATTTTAAATCAGAATCAGTCTTCATCTAAACGGTAACGAACAACGTCCATACCAAAATGAAGTCCCTTATCTTCAATTAATTGCTCTAATTCTGTCAATGATTTTTTACCGAAATTACGGAATTTCATCATATCTGAAATTTCTAATCTTGCTAAATCACCTAAAGTTTTCACATCAGCTGATTTTAAACAGTTGTAAGCACGTACAGATAAGTCTAAATCTGCCAATGGTGTTTTCAACAATTTTCTCATGTGTAACATTTCTTCATCCACAACATTGTCTTCCTCAGCCTTCATTGACTCGAAAGTCATCGTTTGGTCAGAGAATAACATGAAGTGTTGAATCAAGATATACGCAGCTCCTTTCAAGGCATCTTCAGGGTGGATAGAACCATCCGTTTCAATGTCAATAACTAACTTTTCGTAATCTGTTTTTTGCTCAACACGAGTATTTTCGATACTAAATTTCACGTTTTTAATTGGCGTGTAAATAGCATCGATTGGAATGTGTCCGAACGGTGGTTCAGAATTTCTAACTTCGTCAGAAGGAACATAACCACGACCTTTCTCAACGATGATTTCCATTTCAAACTCTTTTGACTCATCAAGGTTACAGATAACTAAATCTGGATTCAAGATGTCAAAATAGTTAGTAAATTTAGAAATATCACCCGCTTTCAAAGTCGTCTGACCTTTAACTCTAACGTTAATTTTGTTTTCGAGAATTTCTTGAGATTTCTTAAAACGAACTTTTTTCAAGTTCAAAATAATCTCAGTCATGTCCTCAATCACGCCTTCAATGGCTGAAAATTCGTGCTGAACTCCTCCAACCTTAACGCTTGTAATAGCGTAGCCTTCTAAAGAAGACAATAAGATTCTACGAAGTGCATTACCGATTGTAACGCCATAGCCTTTTTCGAGTGGCTTAAACTCAAATAACCCGTGAAAGTCGTCGGCTTTTTCCATGACAACTTTATCGGGCATTTGGAATGCTAATATTGACATATTTCGTAGCGTAATTTACCTTGGAATGTATTAAGAATAGAGTAACCGATTCGCAATTTACAAATAAAGTCTGTGATTCAACGAATATTCCATAAAATATTTACAAAAATAACTTGACAATCATAAACTTATCATTTATATTACAAGTTTGCAAAAAAAATAAGCCCCATTTTCATGTATAAATTCAAGAAATTGGCAACTTTTGAAATATTGTTTAAAACAGACTTGACAGCATAAAATATGCTGTCAAATCTAATTTCAAAATGTATATTGCTAATAGTATTCCGAAGAATAATATTAAAAGATTACTTCGAGTAAAGTTCGACGATTGCCTGCTCATTAAAGTTTTCAGGAATATCTGAACGCTCAGGGTAAGAAACAAACTTACCAGTCATTGTAGGTGCATCCCACTCTAACCAATTGAAACGTTTTCCAGCTTTTCCAGTCAATGAGTTTGTAACAACTTCTAAAGATTTAGATTTCTCACGAACACTTACTAACTGACCTGGCTTTAATGAATATGAAGGAATGTTTACAATCTCTCCATCAACCATAATATGTTTGTGAATAACTAACTGACGTGCAGCACGACGAGTTGGAGCAATTCCTAAACGATAAACAGTATTGTCTAAACGTGCTTCACAAAGTTTCAATAAGTTTTCACCTTTGATACCTTCTCTTACAGCAGCTTTATGGAATAAGTTTTCGAATTGTTTTTCAAGAATACCATAAGTGTATTTCACTTTTTGTTTTTCTTTCAATTGTAAAGCATATTCTGAAACTTTACCACGTTTTCCTTTTCCGTGTTGACCTGGACCATAGTTTTTGCGAGCTAACGCTTTACTTGGACCTAAGATTGGCTCACCGAAACGACGAGCAATTTTTGATTTTGGACCTGTGTATCTTGCCATTATTTGATAAAATTGAGTCATTAGCCCTCTTATGACTAATGAAGTAATTATGAAACATAAAGAAACGAAGGGCAATAATTACTAATTACCCTTCGCTAATTTTTTACTTTTCAGATTAACTCTGAAATTATACTCTACGACGTTTTGGAGGACGACATCCGTTGTGAGGAAGTGGAGTAATATCTTTGATAGATAAAACTTCAATACCTGCATTAGAAACAGTTCTAATAGCAGATTCACGACCAGCACCAGGACCTTTCACAAAAACCTCTGCTTTTTTCATACCTGCCTCAACTGCAACTGCTGCACAGTTTGATGCTGCCATTTGTGCAGCATAAGGAGTATTCTTTTTAGAGCCTTTAAAGCCCATTTTACCAGCAGATGCCCAAGATATAACTTGACCTTGAGTATTTGTGATAGAGATAATGATATTGTTGAAAGAAGCTTTGATGTGTACTTGACCAACTGGTTCAATTACAACAACTCTTTTCTTTGCTTTGTCTTTTCTTTTAGCCTGTGCCATTTGTTTTTTTGTTTTCTATTCCAGTTTTGAGTACGTACATTCTATGAACAACCTTCTCATCTTAGAACCTTAGCGAATTGGGAATCTCTCTGTATCCTCAATCTCAGCTTAATTTTTACTTAGTTGCTTTTTTCTTGTTGGCAATAGTCTTACGTTTACCTTTACGAGTACGAGAGTTATTCTTCGTTCTCTGACCACGTAATGGAAGACCTTTACGGTGACGTAATCCACGATAACAACCAATGTCCATTAAACGTTTGATGTTCAACTGGATTTCAGAACGAAGTTGACCTTCAGTCTTGAATTCTCCAGCGATAATCGCACGGATGGCACTTGCTTCTTCATCGTTCCATTCGCCAGCTTTTTTGTCGAAAGAAATGTTAGCCTGTGTTAAAATTTTCTGAGCAGTGCTACGACCAATACCGAAGATATAAGTCAAAGCAATTTCGCCTCTTTTTTTGTCGGGAATATCAACCCCTGCAATACGAGCCATACTTTTTTAGCTTTTAGATTTTAAATAAGGAAGTTTCACAACTACCCTATTATATTATCATCCTTGTCTTTGTTTAAACTTTGGATTTTTCTTGTTAATAACGAAAAGTTTTCCGTGACGACGAATTACTTTACATTCAGCACTACGTTTCTTGATAGACGCTTTTACTTTCATTTTAGTAATTATTTTTTACTTGTAACGATACACTATTCTTGCTTTACTCAAATCATAAGGAGACATTTCTAATTTCACCTTATCACCAGGTAAGATTTTGATATAATTCATCCTCATCTTCCCTGAAATATGGGCAATCACTTGATGGGTATTCTCCAACTCAACTCTAAACATAGCATTTGAGAGAGCCTCAATGATAATTCCATCTACTTCTATTGATGATTGTTTTGCCATAATTAAATTTTAACGATATACTCGGATTTACTTATTGCTTCTTCGATATATTTAAACGTTGTCAATATATCAGCTTTGTTCTTTTTAACTGCAACGGTATGTTCAAAATGAGCAGAAGGTTTTCTATCTTGTGTTCTAATTGTCCAACCATCATTTTCTTGATGTATGCTCTTTTTACCTTGATTCACCATAGGTTCAATCGCAATAACCATGTTCTCTTTTAACTTAGGTCCATCTCCACGTTTACCATAGTTTGCAACTTCAGGCTTTTCATGTAAAGATTTCCCCACACCGTGTCCAACTAACTCTCTAACTATCGTAAAGCCTAAACTTTCACAATAGTGTTGAACAGCAAAACCTATATCTCCAATTCTTTTACCAAAAACAGCTTGTTCAATAGCCAAAGCTAAAGATTCCTTCGTTGTTCTTAGCAATTTAAGTGTTTCTTCTTTGACATTTCCAATAGCATAAGTATAAGCACTATCTGCATGAAAACCATTTTTATAAACACCGCAATCAATCGAAACTATATCTCCATCCTTTAGCTGATAGTTACTCGGAATTCCATGAACAACAATATCATTTACCGAGATACAAAGTGAAGCAGGAAATTTATTGCCACTTACATTGTAATTTAAAAATGAAGGATGTCCATTATTATCTTTAATGAATTCGAAAGCAATTTTATCTAACTCCTTTGTTGTTACTCCTGGTTTTATAATCTTTGCGACCTCGGCATGAGCTTGACCCAAAATAACTCCGTTGGCTCTGATTATATCTAACTCAGCATTTGTTTTTAAAAAAATCATCTTTTAAAGAGTCCTTTCAACTCTCTTGAATTATACGGTAGCTTGAGCTCTACCTTGTACTCTACCTGATTGCATCAATCCTTCGTATTTACGCATTAACAAGTAGCTTTCAATTTGTTGAAGAGTATCTAAAACAACTCCTACTAAAATTAATAATGATGTTCCTCCAAAGAATGAAGCAAAACCACGAGTAATTCCAAATAGTCCTGCAATAGCTGGCAAAATTGCAATGATAGCTAACATAATAGCTCCTGGAAGAGTAATTCTGTCTAAAATATCTGCAATAAAGTTTGAAGTTGCTTCTCCGGGTTTAACACCTGGAACAAATCCTCCCCCACGCTTCATATCATCTGAAATCTGGGTAGGGTTAATTGAAATTGCTGTATAGAAAAATGTAAATACAATAATCAAGAAGGCAAAAAGTAAATTATACCCCCATGAACTTGGGTCTCCAAAGTTTTGAACTACAGATTGTGCAAATTCACTTTTATCAGCAAATTGTCCTGCTAATAATCCAGGTACAAACATCAACGCTTGAGCGAAAATAATTGGCATAACTCCTGCAGCATTAAGCTTCAAAGGAATATACTGTCTTTCTCCACCAACAGCTGTTGAGGCTCTATTACCTACAACTTGCTTTGCATACTGAACGGGAATTCGACGAACAGCTTGAGTAACCATTACAGCTCCCATCACAACGAAGAATAAAGCAACCATTTCAATAACAAATAATAAAGCACCAGACATTCCACGAGATTGAGCCTCACCAATAATAGAACTTGGGAAACGAGATACAATACCAATCATAATTAGCATTGAAATACCATTACCAATTCCTTTATCTGTGATTTTTTCTCCTAACCACATACAAAACATAGTCCCTGCAATTAAAATAATCACTGAGAATATACGGAATGACCAAGCACTTACAACAATAGCTTCAGCAGGAATTGTTGTTTGTAAATAAGCAGTCGCTTGAGCAGCAGTTACTAATATTGTTAAAACACGAGTAATCTGATTCAACTTCTTACGTCCTGACTCTCCGTCTTTTTGCATTTTTTGGAAATAAGGCAATGCAATTGTCAATAACTGTATAGCAATTGACGCAGAAATATAAGGCATAATACCCAAAGCAAATATTGAAGCATTATTAAATGCTCCACCAGAGAACATATTTAATAATCCTAATAAACCTCCATCTCCTTTGGCATCCAATTTATTGGCATCTACTCCTGGCAATACAATGTATGAACCTAAGCGAAAAAAGGTAATAAACAACAGGGTATTAAGAATTCTACCTCTTAATTCCTCTATTGAGAAAATGTTTTTGATAGTGTTAATAAACTTGTTCATGCTATCTGTTTAAATAATCGTTAAGGAATAAAAATCCAAATTGTTCAACTTTTTCTTTAAATACAAATCTGTTGCCAGTTTTCGCACGATTACTTAAATATTTCTGTTGCCTATCCTGATTAATTTGAAAATTTCCATAAATCGAAGTTTTTTCGACTTATGGAAATAAATATTTTATCCAACAATTGCCTTTCCACCAGCTGCTTCAATTGCAGATTTAGCTGATGCTGAAAAACCTTTAACTGTTACTTCTAATGCTGATTTAACTTCACCACGAGAAAGGATTTTCACTAAGTCATTTTTAGAAACTAAACCATTGTGATACAATACATCATGATTGATTACTGAAACACCAGCAGATTCAGCTAATGCTTGCAAAGTATCAAGATTGATAGCTTTGTATTCTACTCGGTTAATATTTTTAAAACCAAATTTAGGGACACGACGTTGAAGAGGCATTTGACCACCTTCAAAACCACTCTTACGTGAATAACCTGAACGAGATTTAGCACCTTTGTGTCCACGAGCTGAAGTTGCTCCGATACCTGACCCCTGACCACGACCTACTCTTTTTCTAATTTTAGTAGAACCTTGTGCGGGTTTTAATGAAGAAAGATTCATTGTAAATTTTGTTAAATGTTTGCTAAACGCTACCTCACCGTGAGGCAACTCGCTTGTACTCGACCAAAAGGTCATCTAAACAGCAAGAGCTGGAGTAACTATTAGATATTTTCGATAACAATCATGTGTTTTACCGCACGAATCATTCCTTCGATTGCAGGGTTCAACTCTTTTTCTACGCTTTTGTTGATTTTACCTAAACCCAATGCTTGCATTGTACGTTTCTGAACTTCAGGGCGTTTGATTGTACTCTTAACTTGTGTAATTTTTACCTTTGACATGGCTTATTTGAATTCTAAATTATGAGTTATGAATTCGTATTGGTAATAGACCTCATAACTCATAATTCATAACTAATAATTAGAGTAATTACCCGTTAAATACTTTTGCTAATGATATTCCTCTTTGGAAAGCAACGGTATGTGGATTTCTCATTTTCACAAGAGCATCAACTGTTGCTTTAACCACGTTATGTGGGTTAGAAGAACCTTTAGATTTTGCTAATACGTCATGAACACCAGCAGATTCTAATACAGCACGCATTGCACCTCCAGCGATTACTCCAGTACCAGGAGCAGCAGGCTTTAACAATACGAAACCACCTGAGAATTTACCAATTTGTTCGTGAGGTACACTTGCTTTTAAAAGAGCAACTTGGAAAACGTTTTTCTTAGCATCTTCAATTCCTTTTGCGATAGCATCAGTAACTTCATTTGCTTTTCCTAAACCGAATCCAACAACGCCTTTACCATCACCTACTACTACGATAGCTGAAAAACTGAATCTACGTCCACCTTTAACAACTTTCGCTACACGATTGATAGCAACAACTTTTTCTTTTAATTCGCCTTCGTTAACCTTAATTGGTTTTGATATTAATTGCGACATTTTATCTGAATTTGAAAATTTGTGGATTTGAAACTGTCTCCAATTTCAAATTAACTCATTAGAATTTAAGACCTCCCTCTCTTGCACCTTCAGCAACTGCTTGAACACGTCCGTGATATAAATATCCATTACGGTCAAATACAACTGATGAAATCCCTGCTGCCAAAGCCTTTTCAGCAACTTTTGCTCCTACTAATTTAGCATTTTCAACGTTTCCGTTTGCCAATCCTAATTCTTTTGAAGAAGCTGCTGCTAATGTATGTCCTTTTACGTCATCAATAACTTGAGCATAGATACCTGCGTTTGAACGAAAAACAGATAATCTTGGCTTTTCAGCTGTACCAGAAATCTTTGCTCTGATTGACAACTTGATACGTAATCTTCTTGAATCTTTTTGCGTAGCCATTGTAATGTTTGTATGTTTTGTGGATTACCGACCCACGATTTCAATTTGGAAATAAATAATTTGAAAATTTGAAAACTAAATAAATTAACCTTCAAATTTTCAAATTGAAGAATTCTCAAATTATGATTATTTCTTACCACCAGTTTTACCAGCTTTTCTACGAATTTGTTCTCCAACAAAACGAATACCTTTACCTTTGTAAGGCTCAATTTTACGTAATGAACGAATTTTTGCTGATACTTGACCGACTAATTCTTTATCAATACCCTCAAGAGTAACTTTTGGATTCTGTCCTTTTTCCATTGCAGTTGTAACTTTCAATTCTGCAGGAATCTGAACAAATACACCGTGAGAATACCCTAAGGCTAATTCAAGGATATTCCCTTGATTAGAAGCTTTATAACCAACCCCAACAATTTCCATTTCAGCTTTATAACCTTCACTTACACCAACAACCATATTGTTGATTAATGAACGATATAAACCGTGCAATGCTTTGTGACGTTTTTGTTCAGTTGGACGAACTACGGTCATTTCTGCACCTTCAATTTCAACTGTAATATCAGGGTCAATTGTACGAGACAAAGTACCTTTTGGTCCTTTTACTGATACGTTATTTTTATCAACTGTAACTGTTACACCAGCAGGGATAATAATAACTTTTTTGCCAATTCTTGACATGACTTTGTGTTTTGTGCTTAAATGGAAGGTTATTTAATTATCTGTATTAACAAAAACTAAAACCGCTTCTTTCAGCAATGTGATTATTAATAAACGTGGCAAAGAACTTCACCACCTACGTTCAACACACGAGCTTCTTTGTCGGTGATAACGCCTTTTGATGTTGAAAGAATTGAAATACCTAATCCGTTTAATACACGTGGTAATTCACCTGCACCTTTGTACTTACGTAAACCTGGCTTAGAAATTCTTTCTAATTTAACGATTGCTGACTGCTTAGTAGTAGGATTATACTTCAATGCAATTTTGATAGTACCCTGTACAGTTGTATCGTCAAATTTGTAGTTTTGAATATATCCTTTATCAAAAAGAACTTTAGTTATTTCTTTTTTGATGTTAGAAGCAGGGATTTCAACGATTCTGTGACGTGCCTTGATGGCATTTCTCAATCGTGTTAAGTAATCTGCTATTGGATCTGTCATTGTTTTCGATATTTGAAACGAGCCTTATTTCTGAAAAGGCTCGCAAAATTACGGAATTAAATTTATAAAGACAAGTTGTTTTGAATTAAAGAGTTAAGGAAGTTCTAAAGTCTTTTAAATGTGTAATAATAAAATCTATTTAAAACACTCTAACCTTCTCTAACAATCAATAACTACCAACTTGATTTTGTTACACCTGGAATTAAACCATCAGATGCCATTTGGCGGAACGTAACACGGTTGATACCGAATTTACGCATATAACCTCTTGGACGACCTGTCAATTTACAACGGTTGTGTAAACGTACTGGAGAAGCATTTTTAGGTAATTTATCTAATCCTAAATAATCACCTGCTGCTTTCAAAGCTGCACGTTTTGCAGCATATTTAGCAACTGTAGCTTCTTTTTTTCTTTCTCTTGCTTTGACTGATTCTTTTGCCATTGTGTTTAGAATCTATGTTTTTGAGTTTTGAGTTATGAGCTATGAGTTAAAAAGTTATTACTCTTAACTCCTAACTCTTCACACCTAATTATTTCTTCTGATTTGCGAAAGGCATTCCCATTGCAGTTAACAATGCGTTTGCTTCTTCATCTGTTTCAGCAGTGGTTACGAATGTAATATCCATACCAGAGATTTTACTTACTTTATCAATTGAAATCTCTGGGAAGATGATTTGTTCTTTAACACCTAAAGTGTAGTTACCACGTCCGTCGAATCCTTTGTCTGAAACACCTTTGAAGTCACGTACACGAGGTAAAGCAACTGTCATTAAGCGGTCAAGGAATTCATACATTTTATTTCCACGTAAAGTTACTTTTACACCAATTGGCATATTTTCACGTAACTTAAAGTTAGAAATAGCTTTCTTAGACATTGTAGCAACTGCTTTTTGTCCAGCGATAAGTGTGATTTCATCAACACCTGTATCAATTAATTTCTTGTCTGCAACTGCTGCACCAATACCTTTGTTGATTACAACTTTAGTAATTTTTGGCACTTGCATTACTGATTTGTATTGAAATTTTTCCTTTAATGCTGGAACGATTTCAGCTACATATCTATCTTTTAATCTTGTAGTTGTCATTGTATGAAAATTTATGTGGATTTCCGACCCACTTTTTCAATTTGAAAATTTGTCGATTTGAACAGTAAAAAATTTAATTAAATTTCAAACTAAACAAATTTACCTGATGCTTTAGAGAATCTTTGTAATTTCCCTGCTTCGTTTAATTTACGACCAGTACGTACCGCTTTACCATTTTCAGCTACTGCTAAGTTTGATATGTGAATTGAACCTTCACGTTTTTCGATAGCACCTTGTGGGCTTGTAGAAGTTGGTTTTACGTGTTTTGTTTGAAGATTTACACCTTCTACAATTGCACGATTTTTATCAACTAATACTTTGGTGATTACTCCTGTCTGACCTTTTGAATTACCAGCGATAACGATAACCGTATCACCAGATTTTATATGCAGTTTTGGCTGCTTATTAGATTTCTTTTGCATGATACATTAATGATTAAAGCACCTCTGGGGCTAATGAAACAATTTTCATAAATCCTGCGTCACGTAACTCACGAGCTACAGGTCCGAAGATACGAGTTCCACGTGGCTCGTCGTTGTTGTTCAACAATACGACTGCGTTGTCCTCGAAACGGATATATGAACCATCCTTACGACGGATTTCTTTTTTAGTTCTTACTACTACGGCTTTAGAAACCGTACCTTTCTTCATACTTGATGACGATAAAGCTGACTTTACAGTTACTACTACCTTATCACCAATTGAAGCGTATCTTTTTGCTGTTCCGCCTAATACACGGATTACAAGCACTTCTTTTGCTCCTGAGTTATCAGCTACGCCAGATCTTGATTCTTGTTGTAACATTGTTTTATATCTTAATTAAATTTGAATATTTGAAGATTTGAATAACCTAAAAGGTTTTTAAATTGACGAAAATTCAAATTTTATTTCGCTTTTTCAATAACTTCAACTAATCTCCAACGCTTGTTTTTTGAAAGTGGACGAGTCTCCATTACTTTCACCGTGTCGCCAATACCACACTCATTTGCTTCATCGTGAGCCATCAACTTAGAAGTTTTTTTCATAAACTTTCCGTAAAGTGGATGCTTAACTTTTCTTTCTACGGCTACGGTGATAGACTTATCCATCTTGTTACTCACCACACGCCCTACTCTGATTTTTCTCAGATTTCTTTGTAATTCTTCCATGGTTGGATTTTAAATTGTTGTTATTAATTGACTCCAAGCAGTATATTGATGGAATCTGTTGTGATTAAATTAAATAGCTATAAAAAACTCTTATAACTCTTTAATCTATTTCGCTGCTGTAATAGCAGTTTCCAAACGAGCAATCACTTTACGAGCCTCACGGATACGTAATGGATTTTCAATTGGAGAAATAGCATGAGCAAATTTTAAACGAGCCAAAGCATCTTTTTCAGAAGCTAAAGTGTTTTTCAATTCGTCTAAGCTTAACTTTTGGATTTCTGCGTTTTTCATTTTGACTGAATTTATGAGTCTATGAGTTTATGAGTTTATGAGTTGCTTTCAAGGTAAACTCATAAACTTCTGAACTCATCCACTTATCTCCTATTCTTGATAATCTTTACGAACTACGAAAGATGTACGAAGTGGCAATTTCTGTGCTGCCAAACGTAATGCTTCTTGTGCTAATGCTAAAGGAACACCTGCTGATTCGAATAAAATTGTACCTGGTTTGATACTGGCAACCCAATATTCTGGAGCACCTTTACCTTTACCCATACGAACCTCTGCTGGTTTCTTAGTGATAGGCTTGTCAGGAAAAATACGAATCCAAACTTGTCCTTCACGTTTCATTGCACGAGTTACTGAAATACGAGCCGCCTCAATCTGACGAGCAGTGATGCGTCCTGGTTCCAAAGCCTTGATAGCGAATGACCCGAAGTCGATTTCATGACCACGTGTTGCCAATCCTTTTATTCTACCTTTCTGTTGCTTACGGAACTTGGTTCTTTTTGGTTGTAACATTGTTGTATTAAGTCTTTAAGTCGAACAGTCGTGAGTCGTAAGTAATTAAGGCTCACGACATCTGACTAAGATTTCTAATTATCTTTTTCCTCCTGGCTTGTTTCCACCGCCACGATTGTTACCGCCTGGTTTATTACCACCACCACGGTTGTTAGGATTTCCTCCAGCGTTGTTGTTACGACGGTCGCCTTCGCCACCACGTCCACGTCCACCACCACGACGGTCGTTATCATCACGTCCACCACGGTTGTTTCCACCACGAGAGTCTCCACCACTTGCTGAAGCTTGTGATGCAGCAACACCTGCATTTGGAGAAAGGTCACGCTTTCCATAAACTTCACCACGGAATACCCATACTTTGATACCGATTTTTCCGTAAACTGTTAAAGCTTCTGATACTGCGTAATCAATATCCGCACGAAGTGTGTGCAATGGAATACGTCCTTCTTTGTATCCTTCAGAACGTGCCATTTCAGCACCTCCTAAACGACCTGAAAGTTTCAATTTGATACCTTGAGCACCTACACGCATAGCTGATGCGATAGATTGTTTCATGGCACGACGGAATGAAATACGTGCTTCTAATTGTTGTGCGATAGTTTCGCCAATCAATTTAGCATCAATCTCAGGACGTTTAATTTCAAAAATATTAATTTGAACGTCTTTCCCTGTGATTTTCTTTAATTCTTCCTTGATTTTATCTACTTCTTGTCCGCCTTTACCAATTACAACACCTGGACGAGCCGTGTTGATTGTAAGGGTAATACGCTTTAAAGTACGCTCGATAATAACCTTTGAGATTGCTCCCTTAGGAATACGTGCGGCTACGTATTTACGGATTTTATCGTCTTCTACTAATTTATCGGCAAAACTTTTTCCGCCATACCAGTTAGAATCCCAACCTCTGACGATACCAAGTCTTAAACCAACGGGGTTTATCTTCTGTCCCATTTTGTGATATTTAGATTTCTTGTCTAATTATTCTGAAATTACTGTTGGTGCTGTTGCTGAAGCAACTACAAGCGTGATGTGGTTAGAACGTTTCAAGATTCTGTGACCACGACCTTGCGGAGCTGGACGCAAACGTTTCAATGAACTACCGCCATCAACTGTAACGGTTTTAACATATAAGTCAGCATCTTCTAACTTAACGTCTTCATTTTTGTTTTGCCAGTTAGCAATTGCCGAGAGTAAAAGTTTCTCTACGTGTCTTGCACCAACTTTTGGCTCGTATTTCAAAATACCAAGAGCCTTAGTTACTTTCTGACCTCTAATCATATCTACTACGATTCTCATTTTCTGAGGCGAGGTCGGAATATTATTTAATTTAGCTACTGCTTCCATTTTTTGATTTCGGATTTCGGATTTTGGATTTTGGATTTCTGAATTAAGATATTAATCTCAATTCGTTACTCTACATTCCGCATTCCAAATTATCTTTTGCCTTTATCTTTTTTTGCTGTGTGACCTCGGAAGTTACGAGTAGGAGCAAACTCACCTAATTTATGCCCAACCATGTTATCTGTTACAAATACAGGAATGAACTTGTTTCCGTTGTGTACTGCGAAAGTATGACCAACGAAATCAGGTGAAATCATCGAACGGCGTGACCAAGTCTTAATAACTGACTTTTTACCCGATTCGGTCATGACTTGTACCTTGTTGTCAAGGCGATAGTCTATATAAGGTCCTTTTTTTAATGAACGTGCCATCTACCTATTTTTTCTTTCTACTGATGATTAGACGATTTGATTGTTTGTTCGGTGTACGTGTTTTCTTACCTTTCGCTAATAAACCGTTACGTGAACGAGGGTGACCTCCTGATGAGCGACCCTCACCACCACCCATTGGGTGATCGACTGGGTTCATAACTACACCACGAACTCTTGGACGACGACCTAACCAACGATGACGACCTGCTTTACCCATATTGGTATTCATGTGGTCTGAGTTAGACACCGAACCAACAGTTGCTAAACATCTTGACAATACCATACGCATCTCACCTGAAGGCAATTTTAACGTTGCGTATTTGCTATCACGAGCCAACAATTGTGCATAAGTACCTGCTGAACGTGCCATTTCAGCACCGCCACCTGGGCGAAGTTCGATTGCGTGTACAATTGTACCTGTTGGGATGTTTGCTAAAGGAATAGTGTTACCTACTTCTGGAGCTGCTGTTGCAGATGAAATTACAGTTTGTCCAACTTTAATTCCTGCTGGTGCAATGATGTAAGCCTTTTCGCCATCTGTATATTCGATTAGAGCGATACGTGCTGTACGGTTTGGATCGTATTCAACTGTCAAAACTGTTGCTTCAACATCGAATTTATTACGATGAAAATCGATGATACGGTAACGACGTTTGTGTCCTCCACCGATATAACGCATGGCACGGTGTCCATCTGCGTTACGACCACCTGTTCTTTTAACAACATCCAATAAAGGCTTGTACGGCTTTGAAGCAGTTATTTCTTCAAAAGTCGGAGCAATTCTTTGACGTTGTCCTGGAGTTGTTGGTTTTATTTTTCTTGTAGCTGCCATTTCTGTGCTTTGTTCAATTATCGGGATGAACTCCCATAGTTTTCAATTATTAATTAAAAATCAATAATTGTGATTAAATTCCATCATAGAAATCAATAACTTCACCTTTAGCGATAGTTACGATTGCTTTTTTGAATGTTGAAGTAATTCCAGATGTTACCTTAGTTCTGGTACTTCTTGATTTCTTCTTACCAAATTGACGAAGAGTGTTTACGGCTACCACCTCAACACCATACATTTTCTTGATTTCCTTTGCAATTTCGATTTTATTCGTCTTGTTGGCTACCTCGAAAACGTACTGACCGCCTTTCTGTAAGTCCTGAGATTTCTCAGTAAGAATTGGTCTTTTGATAATGCTCATTGTTTTCAGTCTTAAAGTCGAAAGTCATAAGTCGTAGTGTTTAATAATACAACTCTAACCTCTGACTGCTATTATTTACTAAAAGATGATTCGATTGCTGCAATTGCACCTTCTACAATAAGTAGTTGAGTTGCATTTACTAAATCATAAGTATTAACTTGTCCAGCTGTTCCGATTTGTGCTTTTGGCACGTTACGTCCTGACAAATAAACATTTTTATTGTCTTCTGGCAAAATCAACAATGTTTTCTTTCCTGATAATGAAAGAGCATCTAACATTGCGATATATGATTTTGTTTTAGGAGCATCGAAAGAAAAACCTTCTAAGATAGTCACGTTTCCACCTTGTGCTTTTGCAGCAAATGCAGACTGACGTGCTAAAGATTTTACTTTTTTGTTCACTTTGAAAGAGTAATCTCTTGGTACTGGCCCGAAAATACGTCCACCACCTTTCATCAAAGGTGATTTAGCAGAACCTGCACGAGCACCACCTGTTCCTTTTTGTTTTTTCAACTTACGAGTTGAACGAGAAACCTCTGCTCTTTCTTTTGATTTGTGAGTTCCTTGACGTTGGTTTGCCAAGAATTGCTTCACGTCTAACCAAACTACGTGTTCGTTTGGTTCGATGCCAAAGATTTCGTCAGAAAGAGTTACTTTCTTTCCTGTCTCTTTGCCTTGTATATTTAAAACTGATAATTCCATTTGTCTAATTTGAAAATTAGTTAATTTTGAAAATTTGAAAATTGATGACTTTCGATACTTAAAAATTGCTAAATCAGCAATCAAATATCTTTCAAATTTTCAAATCTATTTTTCAAGAATAACGTATGAGTTTTTCGCTCCTGGTACAGAACCTGACACTACGATAAGGTTTTTATCTGCATAAACTTTCAAAATTTGTAAATTTTGAACTGTTACACGATTTCCACCAGTACGACCTGCCATGCGAATACCTTTGAATACACGAGATGGGAATGAACAAGCACCAATTGAACCTGGGTGACGACCACGGTTGTGCTGTCCGTGAGTTTGACCACCTACCCCTGCAAATCCATGACGTTTAACAACACCTTGAAAACCTTTACCTTTAGATGTTCCAACTGCATCAACGAAGTCTCCTTCTGCGAACAATTCTGCTGTAATGGTTTCTCCTAATGTAAGTGGTGAGTCAAAAGATCTAAACTCAACGAGTTTTTTCTTTGGAGTGGTACCTGCTTTTTTGAAGTGACCTAAAAGAGGTTGCGTAGTATGCTTCTCTTTTTTCTCGCCATAGCCTAATTGAATAGCACTATAACCTTCTTTTTCTACTGTTTTTACTTGCGTTACTACACAAGGACCGGCTTCAATCAGCGTACAAGCAACGGCAGAACCGTCAGCGTTGTAGAGGCTGGTCATACCGATTTTCTTTCCGATAATTCCAGACATTTTATTAGAATAAAACGTTAATAATTGATTGTAAATGAACGAGTTACGATTGTCATCACGACAATCTCCGTAAAACGGATTGCAAAGGTCGGAATTTTATTTGGCATAAACAAAAATCTATGAAAATAAATTCACTTCTACAAAAATGACAAAAATAACTGAAAAGCAACAAGATATGCTCGGGCAGGACAGACCAAAACGTCTGCAATACGAAAGAATGTTCTTGTGTAGCTTAACATTAAAATTAATTGATGGGCATTCAACGAATTAATCCAATATCAGTTCTGACACTATTTGAATTTGAAATATGTTAATCTATATTTCAAAACTGTAAAAGTTTAACCTTTACTAAAAGGATTTAGCTGCTGAATATTTCTATTAATTTTTAAATTTTATCGAGTTCTGCCAACCCGTATAAAAACAGAGAAATATTTTGTTTACTAAATCGGACTGCAAAATTAGCACTTTCTTTTTGAATTACAAGGGGTTATGGAAAA
The DNA here is from genome assembly GCF_003148625.1 of Arcicella aurantiaca. GTDB lineage: Bacteria > Bacteroidota > Bacteroidia > Cytophagales > Spirosomataceae > Arcicella > Arcicella aurantiaca. The sequence goes on from NZ_QGGO01000005.1 coordinate 71,250, forward strand.
TATTTTCTGTTTTTTTTATATTTCCTGTGTCCAGAATTGTATTTAGGATTTTAAGTCTGAATTAGAAATTTATCCGTACATTTTACACCTTTTGTCCGCTTGATAATTTTCATCTGACAAAACCAAAGTCCTTGCTTATCTTTGTGTCCCATTAAATTGAGGCGAGAGTTTTCAATATTCATCCCTCCTACGTGTTTATCAATCATCATTCCATGAAAATATCCGTTATTACCGTTTCTTTTAATAGTGCCAAAACGATTCGCCAAACCATTGAGAGTGTACTTACTCAAGATTATCCTGATTTGGAGTATATTGTAATTGATGGAGCTTCTAAAGATGGGACTGTTGATATTCTGAAATCTTTTGGAGATAAAATCAAATTTATATCTGAACCTGATAAAGGTATTTATGATGCTTTAAATAAAGGTGTAAAAATGGCGACGGGAGATGTTATAGGAACGATTGGTGGCGATGATTTTTATCCTAACAACCAAGTCATTAGTCATATTGCCAAAGCATTTGAAGATAATAAAACAGATGCGGTTTATGGAGACAAACAATATGTAAACTTGGGTGATGACCAAACGATTGTACGTTACTGGCGGTCGGGTGAGTATGTACGTGAGAATTGGTTGAAAGGTTGGATGCCTCCACATTTATCGTTTTACTTAAAAAAGTCTGCTTTTGAGAAATACGGCTATTATATCACAGACTTTACTTGTTCTGGTGATTATGAGTTGATGTTGAGAATGTTATATAAAAATAATCTCTCTGCCAGTTATTTGCCAGAAGTTGTGATGACGATGAGAAATGGTGGTACAAGCACTGCTTCTTGGAAACATCGCTACCGTGCTAATATGGAAGACCGAAGAGCTTGGGCAATCAATAATCTAAAACCACATTGGTACACTTTATGGATGAAACCAATTGCTAAAATTGGACAATTGTTTATGAAATCTTAAAATATTAAATTTCGGACAGGGCTGTCCGTGCTACATATATGCGTATAATTTTGCTTACCCAAGACGACCCATTTTATTTGGCTCAGAATATTGATTATTTGATTAAAAATATGCCTAAGCATTCGGAAGTGGTGGCGACGGTGGTTTTTGATGTTTCTCCATTTGGGAAAAGAGAATCTTTTTCGGATAAACTCAAAAAGACTTATGATATTTTTGGTTTGGGATTCTTCGTCAATTACGGAGTAAAATTTGTCATGTCGAAATTGAACCCGAATAAGAAGGTTAAAAATATTTTGGCAAAACATAACGTACCGTTGGTGGAAATTGAAGGAAATATCAATAAAGTTGAAAATCTTGAACGTTTGAAGGCTTATAAACCTGATTTATTAATTTCAATTGCAGGGAATCAAATTTTCAAATTGCCTCTTATCAATCTTGCTCCTAAAGGTTGTCTGAATTTACATACGGCACTTTTACCTAAATATCGTGGATTAATGCCTTCGTTTTGGGTAATTAAGAATAATGAAAAATATACGGGTGTTTCTGTGTTTTTTGTAGATGAAGGAATTGACAGTGGTGATATTTTGGTACAGAAAAAAGTAGAAATTGGCAACAAAACGCAAGCAGAATTAATTGACCATACTAAATTATTGGGAATGCAGGCAATTTTGGAATCGGTTGAGAAAATACATACGGGTGGGTACGAGTTGATTCCAAACCCGAATGAAGAAATGACGTATTTTTCTTTCCCTACTAAAGATGACGTAAAAGAGTTTTTAGCGGCTGGAAAGAGGTTTTATTAAAAGTAACGCAGGTTTTAACCTGCATAACTAATACAGACTAAAGTCTGTGTTACTATTTTATGAATATTCTTACTTTTGACATAGAGGAGTGGTTTCATATTTTGGATAATGATTCGACGAAGACAGAGGCAGATTGGGCGAAATATCCAACTCGAATCCATGAAAATATGGAACGTATTTTTCAGCTTTTAGAAGATACAAATCAGCAAGCTACTTTTTTCTGCTTGGGTTGGGTTGCTCGAAAACATCCCGATATTATTCGTTCAATTGCCGATAAAGGTTATGAAATTGCGACACATTCTGATTTACATCAATTGGCTTATGAACAAAATAGAACGGAATTCAAAAACGATTTAGAAACTTCTATCAAAGCATTGGAAGATGTGATTGGTAAGAAAATCAGAGCGTACAGAGCTCCCGGATTTTCGATAAAACAAGAGAATAAGTGGGTTTTTGAAGTTTTAGCAGAAAATGGCATTGAAGTAGATTGTTCGGTTTTTCCTGCAAAACGCTCGCACGGAGGATTTGAACAATTTGGCATTGCTGAACCATGTTGGATTGATATTGACGGTATTCGACTAAAGGAATTTCCAATTAATACTTTTAATGGTTTTGGAACGCCTTTGATTTTTTCGGGAGGTGGCTATTTTAGATTGCTTCCTTATACCGTTTTGCAACAATTAACAAGGCAGTCGGAATATGTGATGACTTATTTTCATCCAAGAGACTTTGACGCCAATCAACCTATGATTGAAGAATTGAGTCGTTTACGGAAATTCAAATCATATTATGGTTTAGGAGGTTGTTTAGGTAAACTTCAAGAATTATTGACAGATTTTCCTTTTATAGATTTGGCTTCTGCCGAAAAATTAGTTGACTGGAATAATGCAAAAACGGTAAAAATATAATAGACTTCCTGCGAAAGTATTTTAAGTCGTAAAACAACATCTTTTCGAGTGAAAATATACCATTTTTCAATCATAAAACACTTTCGCAGGAAGTCTACTCTTTAATACCTTATTTCAACTTCTCAAAAGTTTTAGCACTTTCGAGAAGTTCCCCCAAAAGTATTTGTACCCAAATTATATTGGATGAAGACTTTTGAATTTTATATCATTTATCATCTACACTTGTGCTACTCTAAATAATTGAACGTCAAATTTCTCCCAAACTTTTTGTTGAATATATGGTTCTGAATCAATCCAATTTTGAAGTTGGTTTTCATTCTCAAACTGTAAAATCATCGTTGAGCCAATCATCTTTCCATCATCATTGAGCATCGCCCCGCCAATAATAAAATTACCGTTTTCTTTCAGTTTTTTGGCTCCTTCCAAATGAAAAGGTCTGACAGTCATTCGTCTGTCTAAGGCATTTTCGTCTGTTCCGTCGTAAGCAGTTATTAAGTATTGATTCATAAATATTGATTTTTCACTCAAAAAATTGAGTAATGTGTGACTTTTTAATATTGATAGGGTCTTAAAATACGAATTAAAATCCTTACAATTTACTTTTTTAGTGTAACAAACAAGCTTTCAATATCATTTATTGCTACTTTTTTCTTCAGTATATGCAATAAAAGAGGCGTTTATCCACTTTTATAACCTTAATTACCATTTGATAATTTTTCAAACACAAAAAAAGTTGTTTTTTTGATGCCGCTATTATTCCTAAATATGACAATCCGCCGATTACCCTAAATATTATGACCCCAAATTTTATACAGTTTATTCAGCAGATTGTACCTTTTACCGATGAAGAATTACAAAACGCAAAGCATTTATTTACCGAAAAATCATTAAAAAAAGGTGAGTTTTGGGTAAAAGAAGGTGAATTTAATGCAGATATGCTTTTTGTTAACAAAGGTATGCTTAGGTCTTATTTCCTTAAAGACGAAACAGAAAAAACATTTGACTTAACTATTGAAAATCAATTGGTTACTTGCACTTACTGTTATTCTTTTGGACTTCCAAGTAAAGATTATATTCAAGCGATTGAAGATACTTATCTATGTATTATCTCAAAAGATAATTTAGATGCTCTTTATGAACAGTCTGTGAAATGGGAAAGACTTAGCAGAATTTTGTTTGAAGGTTATACCATTGGTCAGGAAGTCAGATTGCGTTCATTTATCGCAGAAACTGCTCAAGAACGTTACGAAAGGTTATCAGAAATGCAACCAGAATTAATGCGAAGAACTCCACAGATTTATTTAGCAAACTTCTTAGGAATTACCCCCCAATCGCTAAGCCGTTTGCGTAGAAAAATTACCAGCAAATAAAGAAGAGAGGAGAAATGAAGAAAATAGAATTCTATCTTCATTTCTTCTCTCCTTTCTTTCCTTACTCTTCTAAAATTACCAATTCAAAATAACTTTCTCGATAATATCACAAGCTTCATTCATTTGAGCTTCTGTGATGACTAAAGGCGGAGCAAAACGAATTTTATTTCCGTGTGTTGGTTTTGCTAAAAGTCCATTTTCTTTAAAAGCTACGCACATTTCCCAAGCGGTTTCTCCTTCTTCGGAATCGTTGATTTCAATAGCATTCAAAAGTCCTTTCCCTCTCACTACGGTTAATAAATCTGAGCGTTTAGCCATTAAATCATTCATTCTATTTCTGAATAATTGCCCCATTGCTTCCGCATTTTCAGCTAAATTTTCATCTTTAACCACTTGCAAAGCAGCCATCGTAACGGCACAAGCCAATGGGTTTCCTCCATAAGTTGAACCGTGTTCACCCGGTTTGATGGTTAGCATTATTTCATCACGACAAAGCACTGCTGAAACAGGATATGTTCCACCCGAAAGTGCTTTTCCGAGAATTAAAATATCTGGTTGAAAACCTTCATGGTCGCAAGCCAAACGTTTTCCTGTACGTGCGATGCCCGTTTGTACTTCATCGGCAATGAAAAGTACATTTTTCTCACGACACATTTCGTAGGCTTTTTTCAAATATCCTTCGTCTGGAACAACAACACCTGCCTCTCCCTGAATAGGTTCAACCATAAAACCTGCTACATTTGGGTCTTTCAAAACCTCCGCCAAAGCCTCTAAATCATTGTACGGAATAATTTCATAACCTTGCAAAAGAGGGCCATAATCAGAATAACTTGATGGGTCTGTCGATGATGAGATGGCGGCAATGGTACGTCCCCAAAAGTTACCCGCAGCATAAACCGTTTTAGCTTGATTTTGTGGAACGCCTTTCACTTTATACGCCCATTTACGAGTCAATTTTAAGGCTGTCTCCCCTCCTTCTGCCCCTGAGTTCATCATCAAAACTTTGTCGTAACCAAAATACTCACAAAGGAATTTCTCACAAATACCTAATTGGTCATTGTAAAATGCACGAGACGTTAGAGTTAAATTTTGAGCTTGGGCAACTAATGCTTCAACAATTTTTGGGTGGCAATGCCCCTGATTAACAGCACTATAAGCAGAAAGAAAGTCAAAATATTTATCACCTTCTACGTCCCAAACGAATACGCCTTCTCCACGTTGGAGAACAACAGGCATTGGGTGATAATTATGAGCTCCGAAGCGGTCTTCGAGTTGAATAGCTTTGTCGGATGCTGATTGTATATTGATATTTTGTGTTGTGGAAGTCATGGTATTTTATCTTGAGGCACAAAGTAGCAAAGCCACCAAGGCACAAAGTGAGCGAGAATAAATTAATTGAAAAATGATATAAAAAGATGATTTTAGGATTAAGCAATCCCGAAACCTCCAAGGAGATTTATCACGTACAAGATTTGTACAGAAACAGTGAGAATACGGTGAATTTTGCAGAAATGACCATAAAGTGAACCCGTAGTAAATACACGACCCTTAGTCTTTTGAGCAAAGAGTTTAAAACCGTGATGATATTTACTTTGATATTCGTTCATATTCCTCAAAAATACGAAAGAATAAACTTTTTTCAAAAATGAGTGTTGAATGTTTAATGGAAAAGAAAACAAAAAATACAGAAGAAGCTAACAGAGGACTATCAAAAGAAGATTTTTATCTGAATGAGCAAGGTTTTATGGTTTTTACAGAAGCCTATCACTTAAAACGTGGGTTTTGTTGTAAAAATGGGTGTAGGCATTGTCCTTATAGGTTTTTGAAGCAGGGTATTTGATTGATTTTTCGATAGAAAATTATAGATTTTTCTGTATTTTCATACCATGAATCAAAAAAATATCATTCTACAAAGTTTTGTAATTTTCCTTTTCCTACTTACTTCTTGTGTATCAAAAGACACAGAAAAGAAATCATTTTATACAGATTTTTTCAAAACACCATATATCATTTCTGTTAAAGATTCCCTTATTGAACATCAAAACGATAGTTTATCTCGCTTAACTAAATTTCCAGTACCACCGCCCCTAATTCCTAAAAATATTGGAAATTTTGGAATGTATTGTAGTAAGTTCAATATCATTTTTCACACAAGTAATAGAATTTTCTTTCATAATAAAGATAATCTCTTTCATGCGTGTGGCACAGGGATTCGTGATGACGAAATTGATTTTTTAGATATTCAACCAGATGATATTATTGAAGTTTCAGGTAATTCTGTATTTGAAATAATCAAAAAGAATAAAAAATTTAGTGACGATATGATTTCCATAGCATCATTATCTGATACTATTCAAAACCCATTTTTTGACATATTGATTGACTCTTTAAACAAAAACCAACTAAAGAGATACTTTATCAGAAGGGCTACTGAAGAAGAACGAAACGTTCTTGATGCAAAACTAAATCACAAATTTTATCAAAAAGAAGATTATAGATGGACAATGAAATATAGAAACTACAAAAATTTTCTCAATAAAACAGAATAGCCAACTTTTTGAAAGTTGGCTATTCTTATACTCTCATAATCTCTACTTCAAAAACTCATAAATCCCCGCAACGCCTTGTCCTCCACCTACACAGGCGGAAACCATTCCGTATTTCTGATTTCTTCTTCGCATTTCGTTGAATAATTGAACAGATAATTTCGCTCCCGAACAACCCAATGGGTGTCCAAGAGCAATTGCTCCGCCGTTCATGTTGATTTTTGAACGGTCTAAATCTAATTCTTTAATAACTGCCAACGACTGTGCAGCAAAAGCTTCGTTCAATTCTATTTGGTCGATGTCGTTGATATTTAAACCTGCTTTTTTCAAAGCCAACGGAATAGCCGCAACGGGTCCAATGCCCATGATGCGTGGCTCAACGCCTGCCGTTGTATAGGTTACCATACGGGCAATTGGCTCAAGATTTAATTCTTTTACCATCGCTTCTGACATTACCATCACAAAAGATGCACCGTCTGAAGTTTGAGATGAATTCCCTGCCGTTACAGAGCCTCCCGCAGCAAAAACGGGCTTCAAATTAGATAAAGCTTGCATACTTGTTCCTGCTCTTGGTCCTTCGTCGGTATCAACGATTGATTCACGGGTCTTTTTCTTTCCTGATTTCTCATCAAAAAAGGTTTCCTTCACGGTAATTGGCACGATTTCGTCTTTAAAAAGTCCGTTAGCTTGTGCTGTCAATGCCTTTGTATGAGATTCTACCGCAAATTCATCTTGTTCTTCACGAGTGATTTTGAATTGGTCTGCAACTTGTTCAGCCGTTAAACCCATTCCGATATAATAATCTGGATTTTTCTGAGCAATTTCAAAGTTTAAAGCCGTTTTATAACCCATTACAGGTACTAAGGACATGGATTCTGCTCCACCTGCGATGATACAATCGGCAATTCCTGCGTGAATTTTTGCCGATGCCAAAGCGATTGCCTCCAAACCAGAACCACAATAACGGTTGATGGTAAAACCCGGAACATTTTTAGGTAATGATAAAAGAGCAATGTATCTCGCAATTTGCATTCCTTGCTCCGCTTCTGGAACGGCATTACCCACGATGAGGTCATCAACCCGAGTTGGGTCTAAAGCAGGAACTTGTGCAACTAAATGTTTGATAACTTCGGCTGCCAAATCATCTGGTCTTGTAAAACGGAAAACACCTCTTGGAGCTTTTCCAACTGCGGTACGGTAGCCCGCTACTATGTATGCGTTCATTTTTTTATCGCTTTAAGCCATAAGCTATTAGCTTTAGGCTATCTTGATGTTGATTGATTTTAAACTCTAAGTCTAAAACTTAAAGCCTGTCGCCTAATGCTAATTTCTCAAAGGCTTTCCTCCGTTCAATAAACTTTGGATACGCTCTAAAGTCTTTTTCTCTCCCGAAAGTGACAAGAATGCTTCTCTTTCTAAGTCTAAAAGATACTGTTCCGAAACTAACTGCGGATAGCTCAAATCACCTCCCGAAATAACGTAAGCTAATTTATCCGCAATTTTAGCATCGTGTTCCGAAATAAAACGACCCATTTTCATACCTTGAACGCCCGCTTTGAATAAAGCAATTCCTGCTTTTCCTTGCACTTTAACATCAGTACGTTGTTTTGGTTGTGTATAACCTGCTTCTGCTAATTCAATGGCTGCTTGTTTGGCATCAGCAATTAATCTTGAACGATTCAATACAATTTCATCACCACGACGCAAATATCCCATTTCCATCGCTTCTTGAGCTGAGGTACTCACTTTTGCCATCGCAATATTCATAAATGCCGACTGCAATGTGTTTAATTCTGGGTCGCCATTTTTGTAAGCGTCCGAACAACGTACTGCCATTTCTTTCGTTCCTCCGCCCGCAGGAATTAAACCTACGCCAACTTCTACTAAGCCCATGTAAGTTTCTGCAGCTGCTACAACTCTGTCTGCATGAAGGTTAATTTCGCAACCACCACCCAAAGCCAAAGTATGCGGTGCAACTACCACAGGAATTGACGAATAACGTACTCGCATCATTGTTTGTTGGAACTGGGCAATCATCATGTTTATTTCATCGAATTCTTGTTCGATGGCATACATAAATAACATTGCTAAATTTGCTCCTGCCGAGAAGGCTTCTGTGCTATCATTTCCGATTACTAAGCCTCTGAAATCTTTTTCAGCCAAAGCAATACTTTTCTGAACGCCCTCGATAACACCCGCTCCGAAAGTGTTCATTTTAGAACGGAATTCTAAACCTAAAATTCCATCTCCTAAGTCGTAAGCGGTACTTTCTCCATTTTTCCAAACCACATTATCCGATAAGTTTTCAAGAATAATAAATGATTCAGTTCCTGGAATAGATTTATATGATTTTGTTGGAATGTCGTAATACAAGCGTCTGCCACCTTCTTTTTTATAGAACGTTTTTGCTCCCGAAGCTAACATTTCATTCACCCATTCAGCGGGTTTCATGCCTTCAGTTGCCATCAATTCTATTCCTTTTTCTACTCCGATAGCGTCCCAAGTTTCAAATAGTCCGATTTCCCAACCGAAACCTGCACAAATAGCGGCATCAATTCGGTATAATTCATCAGAAATCTCTGGAATTCTGTTAGTCACATATTTGAATCCATCTAAAATAGTCTTTCTATAAAACTCACCTGCTTTAGATTTATCAGCTAATAAAACGGCAAAGCGGTCTTTCAAAGCTAAATTTTTCGTTTTTTCAAAAACATCAAATTTTACTTTTTGAGACGGTTCGTATTCAAAAGTTTTAAGGTTTAAAGCTAAAATCTCCGATTTTCCTCCTGCTCCTTTTACTTTCTTATAAAATCCTTGACCCGTTTTGTCGCCTAACCATTTATTTTCCTGTAATATTTTCATCATTTCAGGAAGAACAAAAGTATCTTTTGCTTCGTCGTTGGTCAAACCTGCGTACAAATTGTTCGATACGTTTATGGTTGTGTCCAAACCCACCACATCCGACAAACGGAATGTTCCAGATTTCGGGCGACCCACTACTACCGATGTCAATTTATCAACTTCTTCCACCGTCAAGCCCATTTCTTCCACCACTTTCATGGTTTTCATCATCGAGTAAACACCCACACGATTGGCGATGAAAGCAGGAGTATCCTTACACAAAACGGTCGTTTTTCCCAAGAAACGGTCGCCGTAGTGCATCAAGAAATCTGTAACCGCTGGGTCAGTGGTTGGTGTTGGGATAATTTCCAACAATTTCAAATATCTTGGAGGATTAAAAAAGTGCGTTCCACAAAAATGTTTTTGGAAATCCTCAGAACGTCCTTCCGCCATTAAATGAATTGGAATACCAGAAGTATTTGACGTTACCAAAGTCCCTGTTTTACGCAAAGCATCTACTTTTGCGTAAAGAGATTTTTTAATCGCCAAATTTTCAACAATCACCTCAATTACCCAATCATAATTCTTGATTTCGGCAAGGTTATCATCAAAATTTCCTAACTTAATTCTATTGGCAAAAGATGCAGAATATAATGCCGCAGGATTCGATTTTAATGTATTTTGGAAAGCTTCATTCACGATACGGTTACGCACCGCAGGATGTTCGGTAGTAAGTCCTTTCGCTTTTTCGGCATCATTCGGTTCTCTTGGAACAATGTCTAAAAGTAAAACTTCCACACCAATATTAGCAAAATGGCAAGCGATACGGCTTCCCATAATTCCAGAGCCAAGTACGGCTACTTTTCTGATTGAACGGTTCATTTTTTTCAGTTATCAGTAAACAATTATCAGTAAGCAGTAAACAATCAAGAAATTACAATGACTACTAACCCGAAAATACTGATTATAGTAACTGATAACTGTTTATTGTTAACTGCTAACTGTGATACTGTAAAGTTAATATTTTTTTAAATTGTTATGCAAGCATACTATTTTATTTTTTTAGAAGTTAATGACTAAAATCAAGTTTCAGAAGAAATTTACGTAATTTTAGGGATATAATTTATAAAGAAGATTTACGATGCAAAAGTTAGTTATTTCAAGTCAATTTATGGGTGTAAAGCCTTGTATAATAAAATTAAATAGGTTTTTATTACTTATTGGTGAGCAAGCAAGTGGAAAAAGTACGATTGCAAAATTAATTTTCTTTTTCCAGACCTTACCAGATTCATTATATGAAAATGGAATTATTGCACGTTCCAGAAATGAAAATTTTGACTTTTTAGAACATATTAATCGTATTACAAGGCAAAAATTCTTAGAAACATTTGGACCAACATCAAGGAGTGACCATTTTGAAATTCATTTTCACTATAATGACACCTCCTATTTAAAAATTAATCAAGGGGCAGATAAATTAACTTACGCTCTCTTTGAAAAAAATATGGGATTTGGACTGGGAGAGGCTTTGAAAAAATATTTCAAAGCTCCAAGACTGGATGACAACCTTGATGAAATTAATTTAAGGCAACAGTTCAAGCAAGATTTAGATTTACTTTTTAAAAGAGAAACAAATACACATACCTATTTAATTGCGGGAAGGAGTACGACTGTCGCTTTTCCTGATATTTTTGAGAGGGTTATTGAACAAGAAATTGAAAAATTAATTGAAGATGAAGTCAAAGAACAAGACTTTGAAAAAAGACAGAGAACAGGAAATGAAAAACTCCTCTACCAATTTGTTCAATGGTCTAAGGGAGTTAGAAATAACTTTAAAAACAATGGAAAAACCTTTCAAAAGGTAGGAAGAGGTCTTAATAACCAAGTAGCAACTACTATGATTGAACGTATTTCAAAAAAAATCTTGAAAGGCACATATCAAAGTGAAGAATGGGGTGAACAAATTAAATTAGAGAACAACTTAAATATTTCTTTGAAAGATGCATCTTCTGGGCAACAAGAGGTATTACGTATCTTACAAGGTGTTTTTCTTTCAATAGGATTAACAAATCGAAGAGAGTTTTTTGTAGTCGAAGAACCCGAAGCCCATCTTTATCCGTTGGCACAAAAAGAATTAATGAATGCTTTTGGAGTATTTTTGAACACTATCCACCATGGTAAATTAATCATTACAACACATAGCCCCTATATTTTAGCTTGTGTGAACATCTTACTTTTTGCTCAATATGTTACTAATCAAACAAATAATCAATCAAAGATTGTGAAGATAGTTCAAAAAGAATATTGGTTAGATTCGCAATTTTTTAATGCTTATTCGCTTGGACAAAGTGAAGATTATTGTGTCGATATTAAAGATGCTGAAACGGGAATGATTGACCAAAATTATTTAGATACAATTTCTGAACAATTAGGAATGCAAAACAGTGAACTATACAATCTACTACTTGAACAAGTTTAATGAGTAATTATTCTGAAAATCTCGAAAAAATAGAATCGTTAGTTACTCGTAATCAGGCTAATATTCAAACCATTAATCAAACCACATTTTGGATTGCTGATGAAAAGCAGATTGATGGTTCAAATCAAATAAAAATTCAGAATTCTTCTACTCTAAATTGGCTAAAAGTTTCTCAAAATCAAGGAGAAAATTGTTCAATTTTTCCAGTAGACGGTATTCAAGGCGTATTTCAATCTACTGGATTACCTGTAAAAAATACTAATCAATTTATTTTTGAATGGAAAAATGAACATGGTATTGAGAACAAAACTCCTGGCGATTGTGATTGTTTGATTGTATCTGATAAGCTACATTTCTTAGAATTTAAAGCAGATGCGACCTCTCAAACAATTCAACAGATTGATAATAATCGCAATAAAGCCGAGGCACAATTAGCTAAAACACTTTGTTCATTCAGAGAACAATTGAATGATGATAATTTGAAAAGTATATGCGTTTTGGTTGTTCCTAAATTCTTTTCTTACCCAAATTTTAAAGCAAGTTCTTCTCGTAAAATAAAGTTTTTGAAATTGTATAAATGCGAGCTTAAAGAGATTACAACTGATGGCAACTCAGAGCATCAATTGTGATAAGTTTGCTCATATTCCATATTCTTCCAATAACATCTGGCTTAACTATGCAACGATAAAATTCTATGAAATCCTTTTGCCATTTTTAACGTAATATAAAAGGTTTACTTTTTTATCCGTAATTTTGCACCTCAATTTTATTCAGCGATGACTATTCAAGACGAAATACACAAACGCCGTACCTTCGGAATTATATCTCACCCCGATGCGGGTAAAACTACGCTTACTGAAAAACTCCTACTTTTTGGGGGGGCAATTCAGACGGCGGGAGCAGTAAAATCTAACAAAATCAAGAAAGGAGCAACTTCCGATTTCATGGAAATTGAACGCCAAAGAGGTATCTCGGTGGCAACTTCCGTAATGACTTTTGAATATAACAATCTCAAAATCAACATTTTGGACACTCCCGGTCACAAAGATTTTGCGGAAGACACTTACCGTACCCTTACGGCTGTCGATTCTGTAATCTTAGTTATTGACTGCGTAAAAGGCGTTGAGGAGCAAACGGAAAGATTGATGGAAGTTTGTAGAATGAGAAATACGCCTGTGATTATTTTCATCAATAAAATGGATAGAGAGGGGCAAAACCCTTTCGATTTATTAGATGAATTGGAGCAGAAATTAAACATTAAAGTTCGTCCTTTGACTTGGCCAATCAACATTGGTGCAAATTTTAAAGGAGTTTATAATCTTTTCGAAAAATCATTAAACTTATTCAGTGCTAATAAAACCAAAATCGAGAAAGAAGTTGTAGCGGTAGATATTTGGTCGGAGGAATTGGATAAAAAAGTGGGCGAAAAAGATGCTAATCAATTACGAGAAGACGTAGAATTGATTGAAGGTGTTTACGGGAATTTCGAGCGAGATACGTATTTGTCGGGCGAAATTGCTCCTGTTTTCTTTGGCTCGGCGGTTAATAACTTCGGGGTTCAAGAGTTATTAGATACGTTTACCGAAATTGCACCAAGTACGCAAGCTCGTCAGACAGATGTACGTGTTGTTGAGCCAGAAGAGAAAAAATTCTCAGGATTTATCTTCAAAATTCACGCAAACCTTGACCCAAAACACCGTGATAGAATTGCCTTTTTGAGAATCTGTTCGGGAACTTTTGAAAGAAATAAGTTTTACAAACACGTTCGTTTGGATAAAAACCTCCGTTTTAACAACCCTTATACTTTTATGGCTCAAGATAAAGAGGTTATTGAAGAAGGTTTCCCGGGGGACGTAGTTGGTTTGTATGATACGGGTAACTTCAAAATTGGTGATACCATGACGGAAGGTGAAAACTTACAATATCAAGGTATTCCAAGTTTTTCTCCTGAGATTTTCAAGGAATTAATGAACCTTGACCCAATGAAATCGAAGCAATTGGAAAAAGGAATTATGCAATTGACCGACGAAGGTGTGGCTCAATTATTCTTGCAACCACAATTGGGAAATCGTAAAATTGTTGGAACGGTTGGGGAACTTCAATATGAGGTAATTCAGTATCGTTTGGAGCATGAATACGGTGCAAAATGCCGTTTTGACCATCGTGATATTGCCAAAGCTTGTTGGATTACGGCAGAAGACCCTAAAAAATTAGCTGAATTTGTACGTTTGAAAGGACAAAACATTGCTCAAGATAAAGACGAAAATTATGTATTCTTGGCAGAATCTGATTGGATTTTAAGAATGAATATCCAAAACAATCCAGATATTCAATTTCACTTTACTTCAGAATTTAAAAGAGCATTATAAAACTAAAAAGGCGAGAAGTGATTCTCGCCTTTTAGTTTTATATGACAAACTTTTGATTAGAATTTGAATGTCAAACCTGCACGAGCATTTGAAACACCACTATAACCTAATTCTAATACAGCTCCAATATTATCAGAGAAGAAATATCTACCACCGATAAAATAGTTAAAATCTAAACCATTACCATAACTGTAACCAGTTCCATTATAGCCATCTTTCCAGCTAAATGAACGGTAACCTAAACCCAAACCAGCATAAAGGTCAACTTTATCTGAGTTAATTTTAAGAACTTCTCCTAAGTGATAAGCACCTCTTGCACCAATATAAAATGCAGTAAATCCAAGACCTGAACCATAATTACCAGAAGCGTAGTCAGCTTGTCCCCCAACGCTAATAGCATCCGTAATACCTACCTCGAAAGATGCTCCTAAAGGCAAACCTGTGCTGTAATATGAATTTAAACCTATTGTTGCGTTTAAATATTTATCTCCTTGTTTGTAAGCTTGTGAAAAACCTTGAGAAGCGGTTAACAATAATGCGAGAAGGAAGGAAAAAGTTAGTAATTTTTTCATGTTATAAAAAATTAAGGGTTGAAAATTGATTTAGTGTTATGTATTAATTGATTGTTTTATTGATTAAAATATCAAATATCTAACGGCACAAATTAAATACTTTTTATAATTACTGCAAGCCTAAACTTAGTAAGCGGTCGTATTTGATTCGTATTTGGGCGGGATTAATTTATAAACAACAATTATTTCTTTGAAAAATCAAATTGTTGTTTGCAAAACAAAGGTCAGAGAGTTTGGCGATTACTGACATGATAAATATCATAATAAAAGAGTTGAGACTACTCTTTTATTATGATAAGTGTTTATTTTTACTTCAATCCTAAGTCTTCTTGAATTGAAGAAACTTTAGCTTTTAAACTTGCTAAAACAGTTTCAAAATCCTCTGGACGGGTCAATGGAGCATTAACTGAAACATAAAACTTAATTTTAGGTTCTGTTCCTGATGGACGTGCTGAAACTTTTGTTCCATCTGCTAATACCAATTGAATTACATTTGAAGACTCCATTCCTAATCCTTCTGGAATATTGGTTACAACTCCTGTTTTCAAGTCCTTTGAAGTCAAGTTGGTATAATCCAAAACAGTAACTGGCTCTGAACCCGCCACTGTTGCGGGAATATTGCTTCTTAAATTCGCCATCATTTGTTGAATTTCTTCTGCTCCTGCTTTTCCTTTTTTAGTCAATGAAATCAAACCTTCGTAATAGAATCCATTTTCCATGTACATTTCTGTTAGGAAATCGAACAATGATTTACCGTTGTCTTTGGCATAAGCAGTTAATTCTGCAATCATAGCACATGAAGCCACCGCATCTTTATCACGCACAGCATCCCCAATTAAATATCCGTAAGATTCTTCTCCACCACCAATAAATTGTTCTTTACCTTCTAATTCACGAATAACGGCAGCAATATATTTAAAACCTGTAAGTGTATTATAACATTTAACACCCTGACTTTCACACATTTTATCAATGATATTGGTCGTCACAATGGTTTTTGCTACAAATTCTTTCCCTGTCAATTTCCCTGCTTTTTTCCAAGCACTTAATAAATAATAGATAATCAAACTTGCCATTTGGTTACCATTTAAAAGTACCCATTCTCCCGCAGGATTTTTCACGGCAGCTCCTACACGGTCGGCATCTGGGTCGGTAGCAATTACTAAATCTGCATCTAATTCTTTAGCTTGGTTCATGGCTAAAGTCATCGCTTCTGTTTCTTCTGGATTTGGATATACTACCGTTGGAAAATCCCCATTAGGTTCTGCTTGTGCTTGAACTACACTAACATTTTCAAAACCAAGTAATTGTAACGCTTTTGGCACAAGGGTAATACCTGTTCCGTGAATGGAAGAATAGACAATTTTTAAGTCTTGCTGGCGAGCAATTACGTCTGGATTGATAGAATTATGCTCGATTGTTTTTAAATATTCAGCATCAACTTCTTCTCCAATCATCGTAATTAAATCAGGATTTCCTGTAAAATTAATTTCATCAACTGCTTGAATTTTAGTAACCTCTGCCACAATTCCTTTGTCGTGCGGAGCAACTACCTGCGAACCATCGTTCCAGTAAGCTTTATAACCGTTATACTCACGTGGGTTGTGCGAAGCAGTTACCACTAAACCACCTTGGCAACCCAAATGACGAATAGCAAATGATAGTTCTGGCGTTGGGCGTAATGCTTCAAATAAGAATACTTTTATACCATTGGCAGAGAAAATATCTGCTGCTACACGAGCAAAATAAGGAGAATTATTACGTGAATCATGAGCGATTGCTACACTGATATTTCCATCAGGAATACTCATTTTCAGATAATTAGCAAAACCTTGTGTTGCTCCTCCAACCGTATATTTATTCATACGATTACAGCCAACACCCATTTCACCACGCATTCCACCCGTTCCGAACTCAAGGTCTTTGTAGAACGAATCTGTCAATTCAGTTTCTTTATTACCATCTAAAAGTTCTTGGATTTTGGCTTTTGTATCAGCATCGTAATTACCTGAAAGCCATGAATTAATTTTTTGTTGGGTAAGAGCGTCTAAGCCTGTTGACATAATTATTATTAGTTAATTTGAAAGTCTGAGATTATTTCTACAAAGCAAAGATAAAAATTATTTTCGGATTGGATAATGATACATAAATTTAGGGGCATTTAACTTTGGGCATTTTATATTAAGTAAGTACATTGACGATTTAAGAACGGTTCGAACGGTTCGCCGTTACAACTACAACCTACAATTCCCATAATCCTGATTATCAATTATTTACAAAAAATAACAATAGTAATTCATTGTGTCTCATTACTTATTCTCTAATAACTTGATTAATAATAAATTCCAACAAGAACCCCAACTTCTATTTAACCCCACTCCCAACTTAAAAATGTTCAACAGGGAAAATCTTGAATTTATATACATTTCCCCCCTTTGGTAACAAAAAGAACTAAAAACTTCATTGTAAATCATGTTTTTTAATCTATATTTATTTTTTGTATAATGACTCTAAACAGAGTTCGTATCAACATTCTGAGGTAATTTCTCTATTACAATCTAAAATTCTTATGAAGAAAAACCGTACTATGTTACATTTAAAATGGTTAAGTCCATTCATAATTTGTTGGTTCTATCTTACAAATTATACTTATGCTCACACAAACCTTATCACAAATTATGCGTTAGAAATTACAGTTTCTGGAAAAGTCACAGAAGCCAATAACGTCAATAGTGGAATTCCCGGAGCAACAGTAAGAGAAAAAGGGACAAAAAATGGCGTATCTGCCAATCTAAATGGTGAATATACCATCAAAGTAAAAGAGGGTGCTATCCTCATTTTTTCAGCTATTGGTTATAACTCGAAAGAGGTTGTTGTGAATAAACAGGCAAAAATTAATGTAAGTTTAGAAACGGACAATCAAGCTCTTGATGAAGTTATTGTGACGGGGTATCAAAAAATTGACCGAGCCAATTTTACGGGTGCGGCAGTTAAATTAAAGACAGATGATATAAAACTGGCAGGTACTATTGATATTGGACGTATGCTTGAAGGACGTGCTTCAGGTGTTTCAGTTCAAAATGTGTCGGGGTCATTTGGAGCTGCTCCTAAAATCAGAGTAAGAGGGGCAACTTCTATCACTGGTGAAAATAAACCTCTTTGGGTTATTGATGGCGTTGTATTAGAGGATGTTGTCAATATTTCAAATGATGACCTTTCTTCAGGTAATGCCAATACACTTTTGGGTTCGGCGGTTGCAGGATTAAACTCTGATGATATTGAGAGTTTTCAAATCCTGAAAGATGCCTCTGCAACCGCACTATATGGAGCAAGAGCGATGAATGGGGTTGTGGTTATTACAACTAAAAAAGGGCGTGTCCAACCTACGACCATCAACTATTCAAGCAATTTTTCAGTAACACTTCGTCCTTCTTATGATAGCTATAACATCATGAATTCAAATGAACAAATGGGTGTTTATGCAGAATTAGAAAGAAAAGGTTGGCTAACATACAGTGACGTTTCTCGTAGAGCAAATTCAGGTATTTATGGCAAAATGTACGACCTTATCAGTAGTTATGATGCTACCACCAAAAAATTTGGTTTGGAAAATACACCAGAAGCAAAATCTAATTTCTTACAAAGATATGCCTCTGTTAATACTGACTGGTTTAAAATATTATTCCGTAATTCTTTAACCCAAGAACATTCTCTTAGCATTAATTCTGGCTCTGAAGCTGCTCAGTATTATTTCTCTACTTCTGTTTATGATGACAGTGGTTGGTCAATTGCTGATAAAGTAAGACGTTACACTGCTACCATGAGAGCTAATTTTAATTTAAGTAAAAAACTTTCTTTAGGGTTTATAACAGTAGGTTCTATTAGAGAACAAAAAGCTCCGGGTTCACAGGATAGAGTGAACAATGCTTATCAAGGAAAATATGACCGTGATTTTGACATCAATCCTTTCAGCTATGCCCTCAATACCAGTAGAGCTTTAACTGCTTATGATGAAAATGGCAATTTAGAGTATTTTAAAAGAGATTTTGCTCCGTTTAATATCATTCAAGAATCTGCTACAAATTATCTGGATTTGAGCCAATTAGACCTAAAGTTACAATTAGAAACACAATATAAGTTTAATAAAAATCTTACTTACAATGTGTTAGGTACAATGCGTTATGTAAACTCAACCAGAGAAAATAAAACCTACGAAACTTCTAACCAAGCGAATGCCTATCGTGCAGCAGAGAGTAGTACGGTTAGAGAAGCAAACAAATATCTTTACAGAGACCCCGATAACCCTGAGGCTGAACCAGTAGTCGTTTTGCCACAAGGAGGTATTTATAAAAGAAATGAAGACAAATTGGTTAATTATTATGCCAGACATCAACTAAACTGGAGCAAAACTTTTGATGAAATTCACTCTGTCAATGTATTACTTGGACAAGAAATCAAATTTGCCAACCGTGAGGAAGCTTTTTTCAATGGTTTTGGATACCAATTCGACAAAGGGGGTATTCCTTTTACTGATTATAGAATTATCAAACAGGGTTTAGATTATAACTTCAATTATTATGGTTTAGAAAATAAAAGAGACCGTTATGTCGCCTTTTTCTCAAACGCAAGTTATGCTTACAAGAATAAGTATATTTTTAATGGTACAGCTCGTATAGATGGTTCGAACCAACTGGGACGTTCTGCCTCTGCACGTTATTTACCAACTTGGAATATCAGTGGTTCTTGGAATGCTAAAGAAGAAGATTTCTTAAAAGACAATGACTTGATTAGCAGATTGTCATTGAGAGGTACTTACGGACTAACAGCAAGTATGGGAAAAGTAAAAAACTCTACGGCTATCTTCAAAAATCAATTAACAACCAGACCTTATTTGTCTGAAAAAGAATCTCGTATATACATTGAAAGTTTAGAAAATTCAGAATTAACTTGGGAAAAACAATATGAAACCAATATTGGATTTGATTTAGGTTTATTCAATAATAGAATTAATTTGATTGTTGATGCGTATCAAAGAAAAGGCTTTGACCTTATTGGTAGAATTAAAACCTCAGGTGTGGGTGGGCAATTATTCAAAGATGCAAACTATGCCGATATGAAATCTCGAGGAATTGACATTGGTTTATCCGCCACAGTACTCAATTATAAAGACTTCCAATGGAAAACCAACCTTAATTATGCCATTAATCAGTCTGAGATAACCAATCTAAAAAGCCTTCCTTTAATATATGACCTTACCAAACAAGAAGGCGGAGCTCAACAAGGCTATCCTGTAAGAAGTATTTTCTCTTTAGATTTTAAAGGACTGAACAGTAACGGAATTCCAACATTTGTTAATGAAAAGGGAGAGGTTTCTACGATTGTTGATATTCAAAGCCAAGAAACAAAATATCTAAAATATGAAGGTTCACTTGACCCTACAATGTTTGGAGGTTTTTCTAATAGCTTTAAATATAAAAATTGGGATTTTAACGTATTTGTTTCGTTTCAAGGAGGAAATAAAATCAGACTTGATTCTAAGTTTTCAGAGGCTTACTCAGACTTAGTAGCTTCTCCAAAAGAGTTTTCAAACAGATGGGTTTTACCGGGAGACGAAGCTAAAACAAATATCCCTGCTATCATGGATGCAAGAATTGCATCATTATTAACTGGAGGTGAATATCCATTAACCAATTATAATCTATCCTCGGCAAGAGTTGTTAATGGCGACTTCGTAAGATTGAAAAACCTATCATTGGGTTATACCTTACCACTTGCTTGGGCAACAAAAATTGGATTTAAAGGACTATCGGCAAAGATTTCTGCAACCAATATCATGCTGTTATACTCTGATAAAAGATTGTTAGGACAAGACCCAGAATTCTTTGGTTCTGGAGGAGTGGCATTGCCTGTACCTAAGCAAGTATCTTTCTCTTTGAAAGCAACACTTTAGTCACAACCTTTTTTCAAAGTATCTAAATTTTGTGTATTGAGAAATCCGTTTTTAGATACATGAATCTATTAATTTTAAAAAATAACATAACATGAAGAAATTCATTCTATATATAAGTACACTATGCCTGATAACATTATCTGGCTGTGATAATTATCTGGATACCATTCCTGATAATAGAACTGACATTAATACGCCCGAAAAAATATCTGAATTATTGGTTGGTGCATACCCATCGGGAAGTTATCACGCTTTTTGCGAAATCATGTCGGATAATATTGAGGATAATTATAACAACTCAACTCCAAACCAAATCTATTCAAAACCCTATTTTTGGGACGATGTTTTACAGCTTGATGAAGACTCTCCACAGTTTTACTGGAAATCTTGTTATACTGCCATTGCAGCAGCCAATCAAGCTTTAGAATCAATCAAAGCCTTGGGAGGTACGCCCAATCTTAATCCCCAAAAAGGAGAAGCTTTAGTGGCAAGAGCTTATGCACATTTTATGCTTGTCAATTTATTTTCTAAATTTTATGACCCAAGCACTCCTAATTCAGACTTGGGCATTCCGTATGTTACTGAAACAGAGAAAGTCGTTCTCAAAAAATATGACCGTAAAACAGTTGCTTACGTATATGAAATGATTGAAAAAGATTTGTTGGAAGGTTTACCTTTAATCAGCGACCAAGTTTATAAAGTGCCTGCCTATCACTTTACTCAAAACGCTGCCAATGCTTTTGCTTCACGTTTTTATTTGTATAAAAAAGACTATAATAAAGTCATTGAATATGCTTCAAAAGTGGCAGGAACAAATGGGTTTAGTAGTAATTTAAGAAATTGGAACACCAATTATTCTACTAAAAGCTTTACCATTATTAGAACAGAATACAGCCAAGCTACTGAAAAAGCAAACCTGTTATTAGCAGAAACAAGTTCATATTGGGGAAGATATTGGGCGGCATCTATAAGATACGGACTCAACATTAATACAGCTCGTAGTTTATATTTTGGAGCAAATCCAGCGGGTGGCTCTTTTGCATATTCTCTTTTCGGGAGTGATAATGGCGTATATCTCCCTAAATACAATGAATATTTTGTACGTATAAACTCAAGTGCAAATATTGGTAATGGCTTTAACATGAACCCTTTATTTACAACAGAAGAAGTACTTTTTAATAGAGCTGAAGCCTATTTGTATAAAAATGATGTAACAAATTGCTTAGCAGATTTGAATACATTTTTAAGCCTAAGAATAGCCAATTATAGCCCTGCTTCCCACACGCTGACGGTAGCAAAAAACAATGCTTATTATGGCACAACTAATACATCGGGGGCATTGTTACAAACTATTATTGATTATAGAAGAAGAGAATTCATGCACGAAGGAATGCGTTGGTTTGACTTATTGCGTTATAAAATTCCAGTAACTCATTATAATATTGATGGTACAAGCCAAACGTTAACGGCTACTGATAAAAGACGAGTTCTGCAAATTCCACAAGAAGCCTCTCTATCAGGAATGGCTCTAAATCCGAGATAGTAAATGATTCAAAGTATTGAGTTCATAAAAACTTTTCGTGTTTTATTATTTATCAGTAATTAACAAGATACAAAAAATGAAAAAGACATTTATTAATATATCACTGTTTGCTCTTATCATGAGCATACTATGTGCTTGTAATAGTACAGTAGAAGATTTGAGTCCTAAAGTTGATGGATTGGGCGGAGATGTTTACACCAAACAACCCCTTGATAATTGGATAGAACAAACCTTTACAAAACCTTATAATATTGAAGTTAAATACCGTTGGGACCCTTACGAAGTACCTCTTGACAAAACGTTAGTACCACCACTTGTGGCAAAAGTTCAACCTACGATGGAAGCTGTAAAGGCAATCTGGATTGACCCTTATGAACAAGAAGCAGGTTCTGACTTTATTAAGAAGTTTTGTCCCAAACAATATGTATTGGTAGGCAGTGCCAATTGGAATACTAACGGAACAATTGTTTTAGGAACGGCAGAAGGCGGAAGAAAGGTTGTTTTATATGTAATTAATGACTTCGACAAAAAGAACGTAGAGGGCGTAAAGCAAATGTTACATACTATCCACCATGAATTTGGTCATATTTTACATCAAAATATTTTGTATCCATTAAGTTTCAAACAAATCACACCGGGTAGCTATACCTCAAATTGGTACAATGTATCTGACTCAGAGGCATTAGCCGCAGGCTATATCACTCCATACTCAATGAATGGCCCTGACGAAGATTTTGTTGAAATATTATCTACAATGTTGGTTGAAGGCAAAACAGGTTTTGATGCTTTAGTAAACTCAAGTACAACCACAGCAGGCAAAGCAGCAATTCGTCAGAAAGAGCAAATTGTGGTAGATTATTTGAAAAAATCCTATAACATTGATTTTAAAAGTTTACAGACTCGTACACAAACGGCT
This sequence comes from Arcicella aurantiaca, assembly GCF_003148625.1. Lineage (GTDB taxonomy): Bacteria > Bacteroidota > Bacteroidia > Cytophagales > Spirosomataceae > Arcicella > Arcicella aurantiaca. The sequence goes on from NZ_QGGO01000005.1 coordinate 94,509, forward strand.
ATTATCAACTTTACAAAATGATTTCATCAAGCGACTGGTTTTTAGTAATGGGAAAAGAAATACTATACTCTTCTATCACTAATAACGATTCGCCTAATTCATACTATCATGAAAAAATTTCTTATATATTCAATACTCTTTCAATTGGTATTTTTTGCTTGCAAAAAATCTGAAATTGACCCAATATTTGAAGAGTCAAGTAACAAAAGGGTTACGACGCAAATAGAAGCCTATAAAAAACAATTGATAAGTTCTGAATACGGTTGGAAAGGACTTTATTACCCCAACGGAGCAAAAGACGGAGGATATAGTTTTTTCTTAAAATTTGATGCCAATGGCAATGTTTCGATGTATTCAGACATTGATGGTTTCTATTATTTTACCAATGGCTATGATAAAGCATTTACCACAACGTATCAGATAAAAGCATTACAAAAACCAACATTGGTATTCGATTCTTATTCTTATTTGCATGAACTTGTCAATCCAGATTATAACGGAGGAACAGGGCAACTCGCAGATTTAGAATTGGCTATTTCCTCATCAACAGATGCTCAAATCAATTTGGTAGGCAATGTCCACCAAACTGAAATGGTTTTAACCAAAATAACCAAAACCGAATCTGAAAGTTTAGCAAAAGGAGGTTTAGCTTCTGTCTTTAACAATACTTATGATTATGCTAATACAGGAAAATTTTTAACGTTGGTTTTCCCTACTGGTGAAAAGTCAGATTTATTGATAAATATGTCTGCCAAACAGTTGGGACTTTTCTATATCAATAAAAGTGGAGAAGTGGACGTCGCTTATTCTGCATTTAGTGTCACTACTACGGGAATTCAGTTAAAAGATGCCATTTCATTATATGGCATTAAATTTCAAGAATTATTCTGGGACGATGCCAAGAAACTTTATTACATCAATGTAAATAATACCAGAATCAATATTACAGGAACATCTAAACCTGCTTTACCTTTTTATTATGCTCTCGGAAATTTATTTGTAGGTTTCAATATGAATCCAAACATTCCAACACAAACAGTTGAGTATAAAGCATTATATGAAAAAATAAAAGCAAATGTTATTAGTTTATCTACTGCTGCTCCTGTGCGAGTAATCGGAAATGTATTTTTGGAATATCTACCAGACGACGGGGTATTTGCTCTTGTTGTATCATATACCAGAACAAACCCTGATGGAACATTGGTTTTTAATGGTGCTGGTGTTTTGTACTACCAACCAAGTCTTGATAGTAAGGGAAATATCAAATTTACACGCCTTTCTACTACGGCAACGCTAAGTGGTGGCACATTAAGCAGTGGAATTAGTGGAATTGTTAGTGCAGGTATAAAACCTTTAACAGATGTTTTAGAAGGAAATACATTTCTTTGGGACTATGACCCAACTGCTGAGAGAACGGCAGTTCTAAAAAGTAATGGCCCTCAAAATATTTCTATTAAAGGTCTTTTATACTAATTGACTTTGATAGTAATTATCCAAAGCCTTTCTTATAACCCATAAGAAAGGCTTTTTTATTTTGTAATTCACTCAATTCTTCAACATCTACTTTAAGAATTTATCCTGAGAATTTTACTTTGCACGATATTTGAGTTTGAATTGATACCTACATAATTTATCACAATTCAAGTTTTATTTTATCGTTTAAAATAATCAAGGCAACGAATTATAAACAAGGACTGTCTTGATTTAACAACGAATAAACCATTTCATCTAACAACTACAAAAATTAATTTTTATTTATACTTTCCATGAAAAGGACTTTACTCTCAGCCATATTATTGCTTTGTTATGTAATTAGTTACGGACAACAAAAAACAGATAGTTTTTCTACTAAAGGAGTAGAAATTATATGCCCTATTCCTGATTTTTCTAAGCCATATACTCCGTCTTATATTGCTCCGCCAATAGAATATCTTAGAAAATTTGATAAAAATGCACGTCCACAAGCTGACCGTTCTAAGTTTATTGTTACTTATGTTGACTTTCCGACCGATGCAAAAGCGGCATTTCAAAAAGCCGTAGATATTTGGCAATCCATCCTAATTTCAGATGTGCCAATTAGATTAACTGCCCGTTGGGAAAGCTTAGGAAAAACAATATTAGGTTCGGCATCGGCAAATTCTCTTTATCGTGATTTCTCGGGTGCAAATAAAGCCTTTACGTATTATCCTATTGCATTGGCAGAAAAAATGGCTCACCAAGAATTGAATGGGAACAATCCTGATATTGTTGCTCGTTTCAACTCAGATTTTAACTGGTACTTAGGCACAGATGGAAAAACGCCTGCCAATCGCCAAGATTTTGTATCAACGGTTCTCCATGAAATTGGGCATGGTTTAGGTTTCTTTGGTTCTCTTAGACCTTACGAAGCAGATGCAACTCAAGGAATTATTACAGATGGAGGTTTACCATACATTTATGACCATTTTACTGAAAATGCTACTAATCAAAAATTACTAAATACTGATGTTTTTAAAAACCCTTCAACAGACTTATATAAAGCCTTAACGGGCGGAAATCTGTATGCAAATTCTCCCGAAATATTAAAAAATAATGATGGCGTTCCCGCTCGTTTATATGCTCCGAGTACGTATTCGTCAGGCTCAAGTTATAGCCATTTAGATGAAACAACTTATAGAACTGGCACAATCAATGCTACCATGACGCCACAAGGAGCAAACGGAGAAGTAAATAACAATCCCGGACCAATTGTTTTGGCATTTTTCAGAGATATGGGGTGGACGGGTTCTTCTATTACACACAAAAGATTAACCGACTTAGAAGACTTGAATAAAGCCTTAACTTTTGATGTAAAACTCTTTAGTGATACCACTTATAAACCTGAAAGCGTAAAGTTATTTTATAGTTTGGGTGATGTAAAAACAACAGCAACTGAAGTAAAATTAACACGAAAAGGCACATCAGATGATTATACTTTTACACTCCCTGCTGATGGAAAAGAAAAAGTAATTTCATATTATTTTACTGCCGAAGATAACGCAGGAAGAAAATTAATAACACCTGCACAAGCTCCTGAGACAATTACGACAAAAATTGGAACATTAACTTTAAAATTTGAAACACCTTATAAATTCAGAATTGGTGCGGATACCACTAAACCTACGGCTACTTTTGTGAATAATTTATCTTCGATTTTTGCCACAGATACTAAATTAACGCTACCAAGTCTTACGGCTTCTGACAACATTGGAATCGACACCGTTTATGTTGAATATCAAGTAGATGGAAAAACGTTGCCTTCTTTTGGTTTGACAAGAACAGATGCTTTTGAGGTAATTTCGGGTGGATTTGGCAATAGTTTTTCTGGTACTTTTGACTTTACTTCTTTAGGGTTAAAAGGTGGTGAAAAAATCTCATATCGTGTCATTGTGCAGGATAAATCAAAGGCAAAAAACAAGGTTATTTTCCCTAAAACTGGTTATTACGATATTCAAGTACAAAAAATATTAGCCGCAGTTAGTAAATATGTAACCGACTTTGAATCTACTCCCAAAGAGGATTTGTACTTAAAGGGATTCTCGGTGAAAGCTTTTGGAACTGGACTAAATGGAGGAACAGCTCTGCAAACAGACCACCCTTATGCAGACGGTTCAGAGAATAATTATCCAAATTCAAGTTCTGATTTTTATACCAATTCAATAGTTAATTTATTGAAACCAATCATTTTAAGAAGTGATACTGCTAATATTTATTTTGACGAAATTGCCTTAGTTGAACCTGGTGAAGATGGCTTAGCTTTTCAAAGTAACGGAGCTGTAAACCGTAACTTTTTCGATTATGTAATTGTAGAAGGTTCTAAAGATGGTGGTAAAACATGGAAATGGTTTCAAGATGGTTGGGATAGTAACTCCCAAACTGCTTGGAGAACCGCTTGGGATAGCAAAGTAGATGCCAATGGCAACTCGTTAGCCGTAGCAGATGCAAGTTTATACAAGCCAAGAGTGATTAATATGTTGGCTTCGGGTGATTTTAAAGCGGGCGAACAAATATTAGTTCGTTTCAGAATGTTAGCTGACGTTGGGGGTTATGGTTGGGGTTGGTCTATCGACAATTTGAATATTCAAGGAAATAATCCACGCCCAACAGTTGTCGTAAAACCTTTAGCAAGCGAACCAACAACTGAAACCGCTGAACTTAAATTAACGCCTAACCCAAGTACAACGGGACAATTTTTATTAACTGCAAAATTTGACAAAGCAGTTGGCAATGTAACCCTTTCGGTAGGTACATTATCTGGAAATGAAATTACCTCAATGGATTTCCAAGGTGTAGGCAGAGATTTTAGCCAAACAGTTGACCTTTCTCGTTTTGTGGGCGGTACGTACTTAATTCGTATGCAAACCAATAATGAAACCCTTGTACGTAAAGCAGTTTATGTGAAATAGTTGATTTTTGAGCAAAAAGGGAAAGACTTGAATTTGTAGAATAATAAATATTCTAATTTCAACTCTTTCCCTTTTCTTTTTTAGCTTATCTTTGCAGTCTGTTATTTGTTACGTATTATTTTTTGAAATAAATTCTTGAATAATACACACCCAAACTACTAAAAATATGTCTTGGTTTACCAGAAAAGATAAGGGTATCCTAACCCCAACAGAATCAAAACGTGAAGCTCCAGACGGACTTTGGTATCAATGTCCATCATGTAAAAAAGCGATGCACACTCGTGAACATCGTTTATTGGCTTACACTTGTTCAAATTGCAATTACCACGAAAAAATAGGCTCTCAAGAATATTTTGAGCTACTTTTTGACCAAACAAGATATACAGAACTTGATGCCATGTTATCATCAGGCGACCCTTTGAACTTTGTAGATACCAAAAAATATCCAGATAGAATCAGGGCTACTGAAAAGAAAACAGGTTTGAAAGATGCCGTAAGAACAGCACACGGAAAAATGAATGATGCTGACATTGTGATTTCTGCTATGGACTTTTCTTTCATCGGTGGTTCGATGGGTTCAGTAGTTGGGGAGAAAATCGCAAGAGGAATTGATTATGCTTTGGAACACAAAATCCCATTTTTGATGATTTCAAAGTCTGGAGGAGCAAGAATGATGGAAGCTGGTTTTTCATTAATGCAAATGGCGAAAACTTCAGCAAAATTAGCATTATTGGCAGAAGCAGGTATTCCATATATTTCTCTTTTGACCGACCCTACAACGGGTGGAGTAACGGCTTCTTATGCCATGTTAGGTGATTTTAATATCTCTGAACCGGGTGCATTAATTGGTTTTGCAGGTCCACGTGTAATCCGTGAAACAATTGGGAAAGACCTTCCAAAAGGCTTCCAAAGTGCCGAATTCGTTTTAGAACACGGTTTCTTAGATTTTATCGTTGATAGAAAAGATTTAAAAGACAAGCTTTCTTCTTTATTGGGAATGTTAGCTTAATAGATATTAGGATTTAAGTGTTGGGCATTATTGTTGCAACTTGATTAATAGCGAGTTATAACACTAATGCCCAATCCATTATCTTTAATTCTAAAAATTACTCCCTCATTCCTCCTTTCTTGCAACAACCCGGTAATTTTTCATAGCCAACTGGGTCAGCTACTAATTCATCGGCATCGTAACCAACTGCCGAAATCGCTTTTTTAATTTTCTCTACCGATGTTTTCTTTGGGTTAAAAATCACCGTAGTTACTTTGTCTTTACTGTCCAAATCAACATTAGACTCCATTACGCCTTTTGTAAAAGCTAATTTCTTCTCGATGGTTTCTTTGCATTGCTCACAAATAGCCGATGTCTTGATTTTTACGGTTTCAGTCTTTGGTTTATCAGCAAATGTAATGGCTGACACAAATAACAGGACGAATAAAATGATGCTCTTTTTCATGTTTTTTTGTTTGTTTTGTACTTTATGCTGTAAGCCGTAGGCAATAAGCTATAAGTATGTTTTTGTTAAAATTTTAATCTATTTTTTCTTTGCGTATGGCTTAAAGCCTATTGTCTAAAGCATAATAAGTAAGGCTATTCCAATCAACACCATCAACGAATTTTCAATAATCGTTACGGTACTCATTGGCAAATTAAAGACTGTACCCAAACAGGCACAACGAATTTTACGCTTATCAACTACACTTTGAATTACCCCTAAAGCTCCGAAAGCCATAATGATAATATCTGCCCAATAAACCAATTGAGGTTGAAAGTGAATTAAACAAAGCAAGCCTAATGCCAATTCTATAAAAGGATAAAGTTTACCATAAAATGGCACTTTTGCCGCTAATAAATCATACATCTGGAAACTTTCGGCGAAGGCTTTTACGTCTAATAGTTTAAAAAATGAAAACACCAAAAAGAATCCCGTCATAAAATTATGTAAAAACATTTTTAACTGAAAATGCTCCATTGCGTAAATTCCTGCATGAAAAGAGGTCAAAAAACTGACGATTGCAATCATTCCCGCAATCAACAAAAGTGGATAATATTGACTCGTCCACGATTGGCTCTGCGTTGTAATTTCACTCACGATTGGATTCGTAATAAAAGCGTATTTGCTATGTGGCTTTAAGGTTTCTATAATTTTGTCGTTAGATAATTTCTCTTCTGTTTCAATTATCACTGAATTGTCTGAAAATTTTGCAACGACTGATTTTACACTTGGAATTTGAGAAAAAACGTGTTGTATTTTATACTCGCAGGCTTCGCAAGTCATGCCTGATATATTGAATTGTTGTGTCATTTTTTGTAGTGACGTATCGCATACGCCATTTTTATCCATAATTGGCGTATGCAATACGCCACTACTTTTATTTAATTTTATACCTCATGCCTACGTAAACCATTCTTCCAATGACGGGTCCCCAAACCATAGAGGCATCAAAGTTTTTACTGAAAGGGTCTTTTGCTGATAATATGGGGTCTTTTTGCGTAAAATTATTCAAATTTTCGCCTCCTACATACATTTCCCATTTATAAAAAGCCTTTGTAATTTGGGCATTTATATTTGAAAAAGCAGGAGCAAATACCGTCGGAGAAGTGGCAGAATGTACGTGTCCTTCTGCAAAATCAGGAATTCTTCGCTTTCCATTCCATTGCCAAGTAATGTCAAATTTCCATTTATCATACTTTGTAGCGTATCCCAAATTCAATAAAAACCTATCACGATTAACAAATTGTTTAGGCAACAAAGTTAATTCTCCCGAAGGCGTTGCAACGTCATTTTGTACATCAAAAACACGATAGGCTAATTTCAAGTCCATTCGTTTCATTGGAGCATAATTAATTTCTGCCTGAAAACTATTAGAAAACGAACGACCTTTCAAATTATACATTCTTACATAATCGGCATTTTCCATATCTACAATGAGTTGATTCTGAAAATCGGTTCGATACGCATCTAAAATTAGCGTTCCTTTTTTGCCAAAAAGATAAAAATCATTGCTAAAACTAATCCCAAAATTCCAAGACTCCTCTGGTCTAATCACTTCATTGACAGACAATTGGCGTGAGTTGACTAACATTCCAAAATTCTCCGAAATAGCATTGGGCATTCTCCAACCTTTTCCTGCACTCAAACGCAAAGCTGAGTTTGGCGAAACGTCATATTTCAAGTGAAATCTTGGGGTAAATCGAGTTCCGTAAAGATTATGAAAATCTACTCTCCCACCAATGACAACGGTCAATTTTTCAGGAATCGTCTCGGTATATTCCACAAATGCCCCGGGAACAGACTCCATTCTTTTGAATGTAGAATCAATATATTTTTCGTTATAATCATCTAATAAATAACTTAAACCCGCTTTGTATTGATGATTTGTATTGTCAATAATATTCTGATAAATCAGATTGGCGTAAAGGCTTTTCTGTGTTCCTGTATAATTTTTAAAACCAAAATACGAAACATTATCATGCACTAAACCATTGATAATCAAGCCTAAACCTTTGTATGGTTGCAACTGATAAAGTTTTGCAGTTTTACTAAAAAACTCATAACGCTGTGTTTTGCTTCCAAAACCATAAAACTTGCCAGAATTACGGTCAGTATTCGGATTAAAATTAACTTGTCCGCCAGTTCTATCTTCATAAAGTGCTTTTACGCCAAACTGAGCCATCATTTTGTCAGACTGATACTTCCAACGATTAATACCGTTGAACTGTGTGTAAAGTGGTAAATCTAAAAATCCATCATTATTTTGGTCTAATTTTGTTTGCAAAGTGCTGGCGTGTGTGAGCAAACCAACCGACCATTTTTTATTGATTTTATTGGCTAAATTCAAATTAATTTCGCCCCTACCTTGTGAACTTCCATAAGCATTCAGGTACAATTTTTCTGCCATATCGGGCTTGGCTAATTCAATATTCAAAGCACCCGTCATTGATTCATATCCATTTACAACAGAACCTGCCCCTTTTGCCACATCAATGGAAGCCAACCAAGTTCCAGGAATATAATTGAGCCCAAAAGCTGTATTTAATCCTCTTATCGACGGAATATTTTCAACATTTGTTTGAATATAATTTCCAGAAAGTCCCAATAATTGAATTTGTTTTGACCCCGTAATGGCATCAGAATAACTCACCGAAACAGAAGCATTCGTCTCAAAACTCTCCGAAAGGTTACAACAAGCAGCTTTAGCAAGAGCTTTTGTCGTGATGATTTCGGTATGAATTGGATTCATTTTATCTATTGATGTAGCTTCACTTTTTACCACAACTTCTTGTAAGTCTGAATTTTGAACCGTTAAATAAATCGTTACATAATCTAAAGAATGAACCATCAAAGTGTCCGTTCTGTATCCGACTGAGCTAACAATTAATTCGTGATTTTGTGGAGATTTATTCAACGAAAATTCTCCTTTTTTATCGGTTGAAGTGCCATTTTTGGCATTTTCCCAACGTAAGGTTGCTCCGATAATTGGTTCTGTTTTTCCATTTGCTTTCTTTTCCAAAACAATTCCTCTAACCATTTCTGATTGAGTAAATCCATCTTTTGAAAACATTAAAAAACTAAAAACCAATAATTTAAACAATATTTTTGTGTTCATAAATTTGATTTTATATTATGCAAGAACGTATCGGATACGCTCACATTCAGACCATATAGACGTACATGATATGCCCACATAGCAAACGATGCAATTAAGTAATAGACTTCTTGATACTTAATTGAGAAAAATCAAATTAGGAAAGATTGATTACGCACGAGAATATCTCGTCCCGAAAGCGGAGGGGCTGAATTTGAATAATGAAGGGTATTAAAAGAAATTGTTTCTTTTATACTCGCAAAAGCATAAACAAACAAAGGTGTTGAAACATAAGGATTTAATTCAAAATTGAATTTTACCTTTAAATTTTGCGAAGCATACGGCGTGATTTTATAATGAGCAACATGGTCTGAACAGCATTTGGCTCTTTTCAGCACTATTTTTTTAGAATGCTCATTATTTGCCTTTTTAGGAGGGCAACATCTTTTTTTAGGAACAGATAATGAATAGGTCTTTTCACCTTTTATTTTGCAAAAATGCTCGTACATAGCAAATCCAGTGCTGGCAAATAGCACTTGAAGAGCCATAAAAAGGCAAAATATGCGGGTTAATTGATTTTTCATTACATTGCAAATATAATTTTAAAACGAACATAAAGTTTAATTTAGTTCAATCCTAATGATAAAATTAATATTCATCACAAAAAATCTCTTGGTCAAATGTGAAAAATACCACTTCATGTAGAAAAATAACCAATGAATGAAAATTTACCACAACTTTGATTCAAGATGAAACGGAGCATAAACATAGAATTACTTTTCTGGATTGGCGGACTTACTTGCTTAGCTTTTAGTAATCCTTCTGAAAGTCATTTTACTTTATGCCCTATTAAAAACTTAGGATTTTCTTTTTGCCCCGGTTGTGGATTAGGTCATTCGATTTCTTATCTTTTTCACGGAGAAATAAAAGCGTCATTCCAACATCATCCGCTTGGTTTTTTTGCCTTAGCGGTCATTTTAAAAAGAATTTTTCAATTAATTCGTAACACAGACTTTAGTCTGTAATTTTTTAAACACAAGCAGACTAAAATCTGCATTACTAAAAACTAAAACTATGAACACTAACATTTTAATGATGCTTTCAAATCTTGATGCTGAGGAAGCCATGTTTATTCAAAATTTAATTAAAGACATGAACGAAGACCAACAACGTAACTTCGTGATGATGTACCAAAATAAACGCCGAGACACAACCTTAATCTTAATTACTACCATTATAGGATTTTTTGGTTTTGCAGGTATTCAACGTTTTTTGACCGACCAAATCGGTATGGGAATTCTTTACTTCTTTACGGGTGGTTTCTGTTTTGTAGGAACAATTATAGATTTAGTGAATCACAAAAGTTTAGCATTGGAGTATAATCAAAAAGTAGCTTACGAAACGCTAAATGTTATGAAGACTTGGCATCAGTAATTTGCAGCTAAAAAATGATAGATATTCCAAAAAGTTATTGTAAATTCCATTGATTTTTGAGTATAATTCAAAGACAAAAGCCTCTCTCATTCAGACTTAGGAATAACTAAAAAATGGAAAAATCAATCTCACGCCGAACAGCACTACAAAGCGTCGGTTTAGCAACTGCAACTATGCTAACAAGTTCACTCAGCAACCGCATCGAAGCCGCTGATACCCAAATGGGTGCAGGTCTCAAGGGTAGAATTAATCATTCGGCTTGCCGTTGGTGTTATAATACAATTCCCTTTGAGGATTTGTGTAAATCTGCCAAAGAAATCGGGATGCAATCTCTTGAATTGACAGGACCTTCGGAATGGGAAATACTTAAAAAATATGACCTTACTGCCGCTATTGGTTGGCCAGAAGAAAACAAATGGGGAAACGGCATGGGCTTAACATCTTGTTTCAACAATGTTAAAAACCATGATGGATTAGTGGCTTTATATGAAGACTTAATTCCGAAAGCAGCAAAAGCAGGTATCAAAAACTTGATTACTTTTTCTGGAAATCGTAATGGTTTGAGCGATGAAGATGGTTTGATTAACTGTAAAAAAGGACTTCAAAGAATCATGAAAACGGCTGAAAAGTATGACGTTACGATTACGATGGAGTTACTGAATTCAAAGGTAAACCACAAGGATTATCAATGTGACCATACTGATTGGGGTGCTGCTCTTTGCGAAATGGTTGGTTCTGATAAATTCAAATTGCTTTATGATATTTACCACATGCAAATCATGGAAGGTGACGTAATTGCAACAATCAAAAAGTATAACCAATATATTTCTCATTATCATACAGGAGGTGTTCCGGGACGTAATGAAATTGATGACACGCAAGAATTAAACTACCCTGCTATTATGAAAGCTATCGTTGATACAGGTTATAAAGGTTTCGTTGGACAAGAGTTTGTTCCTGCAAGAACTGATAAAATTGCTTCGTTGAAACAAGGTGTTTTAATCTGTGATGTGTAAAAAAACAGTAAACAGTAAACAGTAAACAGTAAACAGTAAA
>NZ_QGGO01000005.1:106042-155480 GCF_003148625.1 Arcicella aurantiaca
CAGTTTTGGAAATGTTAGTTCCCTAAACTGGCTTTTTTTTGATACTTTTTATTTTCGGTTATTGATAACTGTTTACTGATAACTGTTAACTGCTCACTGAAACCCCGTTTACTTTCTAAGCGTTATTACTTTTCTGGTTTTTTCAAATCCATCTGTCGAAATTCTTACAACATAAGTATCACCATGATAATCAGGCAATTGAACCTTTTTGAATGTGGTAAATTTATCGACTTTATATTCTGAAATTAGTCTTCCGTAAAGGTCATAAATCGTGATAGTTGCTCCGATTAAATCTTCAAGAACTTCTACATTAATAACGCCGTCAGCACTTGGGTTAGGGAATATACTCATTCCATCAAAACTCTGGTCTCTTACATATTTCAAGACCGCAGAATTATTAGAATAACATACTAATTTCCCAATTGACGCTGGAACATTTATATAAGTGATACTTGCTTGTACTTGATAGTCTCCGTCTTTTTTGGCTTTAATAATTCGGGTCTTCAAATCCGCTTGTAAATCACCATTGTATCTCCAAATGTAACCTTCTTCATCTCCTACTCCTTGGGCATCTAATGAGAATGTCCCTGCTTGCTTAATAATTGTTGGCGTTGGATTTGCCCTTGAATCAACCGCAATCGGAGCAGATGCTAATGAAATACATCCATTTCCATCTTGAACTTTTGCAAAATAATTTCCTGTTTTTGAAGCAAAAATAGACGTTTGGTCTTCCCCATTTCCTAAAGAATCGGTTGTAGTTCGCCACCAAAATGCTTTAAAAGGACTTGAAGAAACTAATCTCACCCTCGAACCATCACAAAAAGTAGTTGCCCCATTGGGCGTTAATATTGGTGTTGTTGGTAATGGATTCACACGCACTTGAACTGCCTGTGATGGCTTAGACAAACACCCAAAACTATTGATTGATTGTACCGTAACATTACCCGCAATATTGATGACAACATTGGGCGTTGTCGCTCCTGTACTCCATTTGAAGGAAAGGTTATTTCCTCCAACAGCACTTAATGTAACGTTTTTATCGGCACAAAATGGAATAGCTCCACGTATCGTAATGGTCGGAGATTCTGGCAATGGATTAACTGTTGTTCTTATGGTATCTGATACGGCAACGGCTTTACAACCATTAGTATCTGTAACTGCAACGGCAATTGAACTGGCTTTTGTCCACGCAAATTGACGAGACATCGACTCTACGATAGTTTCTCCATCAACTATCCAACGATAAAAGTTTTTCGTTCCATTCGGTGTTGTACTTGGCGTACTTGATTGTACAATGGTACTGTCGCCCTCACAAAAGATTTTTGATTTGACAATTGACACACTTGGCTTAGTTGGCAAAGCATTAACCGTTACTTTCAATGGTTTTGAATAAGGAGCAAAACAACCAAAAACATCTCGAACTTTTACGCTAAATGAACCAGAGGTACTTGTAAAAACTTCGGGTTCTGTTGATACTTCTTTTTGGGTACTCTCATCTCTCCAAGTATATTTAGATACATTACCATTGGCTACTAAAGCTTTCATCGTCACTCTACCTCCTTCACAAACGGTTGCCGTAATAGGAAATGGCAAAATACTCGCTGCTTGTGGAGCTTCACGGACTGTTACAACCACATTTTTAGACGTATCAGACAAACAACTTTTATCACTGATGGTACGTACATAAAATTTACCAACTTTTCCCAAAGAGGTTGTGGTAAAATATTGACTTGTGGTATCAATCAGAACAGATTTTTTATTGCTAAACTCCGTGTTATTCTTCGTGTTAATCCATTTATACACACCATTGGGAGAATCTGTCGAAGTAAGCGTTACCGTTGAATCTGGACAAAAAGTAAATGGACCGTTTCCTGTAATGGTTGGTGTTGTTGGAAGTGGATTTATCGTAACGGTTGTAACGTCAGAAGCATCTTTTGATTTACAAGCTTTAAAATTATTAGGGAAAGTAGAAACAGACTTTACACTCACTTTTATAAACTCTGTTTTTGTACTTCTGGTAGTAAGGGCTACATCAACTTGAGCATCCTTTGCATTATTATAATCCCATTCAAAAGTAGTTCCCGCAGTCGTTGAAGATGCTCTTAAAGTTGTAAAGTCTTTAAAACAAAACTCCGTCGGACGCAATGCTGTAATAATTGGTTTTGCAGGAAGAGGGTCAACTGCAACAACCGTTATTAAAGACGGCAACGAAGTACACGCAGGCGTTTGCGTATCTGTATAAGTTAAGCTAAAACTGCCTGCTCCATATACCGTGATATTTTGAGTATTTTTTCCATTACTCCATAAATATGTTCCATTTCCTTTATTATTTGAACTCAAGACAACACTGTCAAGTTCGCAAATACGGTAAGCAGTTCCTTTATCAATAATTGGAATGGCAGGTCTTAAATTAACCGTTATTGTCAATGGATTTGAAGCTACCGAGTTACAACCATTGGCATCTAAAGCTTTAACAGTGTAAGTGTTAGTACTTCTTACAATAATTCCATCAGCTCCCGTAGTTGTGGTATCACCTGTACTTCTACTCCAAACGTTTTTATTGGCAGTATAACTTGACGTTAATCTTACCGAATTTCCTTCACAAAAAATAGTTGCTCCGCCTGCCGTAATTGTTGGTTTGGCAGGAACTGTTGGAAATAGTTGTAATACCACAGGCGTTGTTGAATAATCGGATGAACAACCCACTGAATTATCATAAGAAACGGTGTAGGAATAAGTTCCACCAGCCGTTACATCTGTTCCAATTACATCTAACAAATTAGAAGTTGTTGAACTTGTCACAAGAACATTATCACGCTTCCAATTATATTTTGCTCCTCCGCTTGTTGCCGTAAGTGTTTTAAAATCTGTACCACAAATAATATTAGGAGAAAAACTTGCTGGCGAAATGGTAGGCGTTGCAGGTTTTGGAGAAACTTTCAAAGCTACGGGAGTTGATTCTGCCGAAACACAACCAACAGCGTTTTGAGACGTTACTGTATAATTATAGGTATTTGGAATGGTTACATCTGTACCCGTAACTGTAATAGAATTGGTTGAACCTGTGATAGTCGTACCAGAACGTCTCCAAGTATATGAAGTTGCTCCAGCCGTAGCCGTTAAAACTTGCGTTGCTGTTCCACAAATCGGTGAAGAAACCGTTGCTGGTGAAATCGTTGGTGTAGTTGCTGCTGGCGACAACGTTAATGAAACACCTGTTGTTGAAAATACTAAAGGACAACCTGCGGCATTAGCTAAAGCTGCAGTATAGCTGAATGTTCCTGTTGCATCTGTTCCTGTAACCAACAAACTATTTGCGGTATTTGATAAGGTTGTTGTACCACGTTTCCAAACATAAGACGCTCCTCCTCCACTTGCCGATAAAGTTTGGGTAGAAGTACCACAAATTAACGTATTGGCATCTGCTGCTGAAACTGTGGGAGCAGCCAATGTTGGCGACATACTTAAAACAACTGGATTACTCGAAGCAGTACAACCAGAAGTAGCATTAGTAGTACTAACTGTATAACTATAACTTCCTGGTGTGCCTACATCTGAACCTGCCACTGAAATTGAAATGGTAGAACCACTAATGGTAGTTCCGTCTCTTTTCCATGTATAATTAGAAGCACTTGAAGAGGTCAACGTTTGTGTAGCTGAACCACAAATAGGGCTTGCTACCGACGATGGTGAGATAGTAGGAGTGGCAGGAACAATATTACTCGGAATTGTAGTACTCAATGAAGTTGTACCCGTAGCTTTCGTAATAACCACAGAATATGAACCACTCGGTTGGGTTATCGAAGCAGTAGATGCGGTAAAAGTACCTGCTGCATTTCTCCAACTATATGCCGTAATACCCGTTGTTGGAGAAACTGATAATGTTTGAGTACCACTACCTGTACAAGTATAAGCACCGCCTACGATAGACTGCGACCATGAAAATTGTGTCGCTAATAAAGCGAAGCAGGTTAATAGAAGTATTTTTTTGAAAATGTTCATCATAATAAGGTATGCTAAAAAATAGTTGGCGGGATATTTTTTATTAGTTTCAGAATCTCTTGCTTTATTAACGAATTTTATAACGGTAAATTTTCATCTTCATTTATCATGACCGTCACCCAAAAAAGGGTTGTGTAAAAAGTATTATGTATTAAGTCCTAAGAATTTTCCACAAAATCAATGTAACCATTCAGATTAAAGTATCTCAACTTTATTCGGTCTGATTTTCTTAAAAATTAATACTTCGGACTCATTACACAACCCTTTTATTCATATCTCTTTCCTTAAAATTGTTAGGCTTCATCATTTCCTGCCTCAATTTCTTGAACAGGTGGTTGTGCATTTTGTAATGTACTCCATAATAAATCCTTCAACTCTACAAGTCCTTGCTCCATAATTGACGAGAAGAAAATATGTGATAATCCTTCTGGAATTTGGCTCAAAATTCGCTCACGATGCTCTTCTGTCTCTACCAAATCCATTTTAGAAATTGCCAAAATTCTTTCCTTGTCTAACAACGCAGGATTATATTGTTTTAGCTCATTCAATAATACGTGGTATTCTTCATTGATGTCTTCTGCGGAAGCAGGCACTAAGAAGAGAAGAATTGAATTTCGCTCAATATGACGTAAAAATCTTGTTCCTAAGCCTTTTCCTTCTGCTGCACCTTCAATAATTCCGGGAATATCCGCCATTACAAATGAACGAAATCCACGATAAGATACAACCCCTAAATTTGGAACGATTGTCGTAAATGGATAATCTGCAATTTCTGGTTTAGCTGCCGACATAACCGACAAAAGCGTTGATTTCCCTGCATTCGGAAAACCTACCAAACCAACATCTGCTAATACTTTTAATTCTAAAATCACCCATTTATCCTCCCCTATTTCACCAGGTTGAGCATAATGTGGCGATTGATTTGTTGATGATTTGAAGTTGTAATTCCCTAAACCGCCACGTCCACCACGCAACAAGATAACTTCTTCATCTTGTTTGGTAACTTCGGCTAAAAAATCTCCCGTTTCTGGGTCTCTTACAATTGTTCCCAAAGGCACCTCAATAATGGCATCTGCTCCTTGCGAGCCAGAACGTCTTTGTCCTTCGCCACCATTTCCGTCTTTGGCAAAAATGTGTTTTTGATATTTAAGGTGTAATAATGTCCAGTGGTCTGTGGTTCCTCTAAGAACTACGTGACCGCCACGTCCGCCATCGCCACCATCGGGACCACCCTTAGGCACGTGTTTTTCACGGCGAAAGTGACTTGAACCACTACCTCCATGACCAGAACGGACATTTATTTTAACGTAATCAATGAAATTTGAAGTCATGTTTTTAATATAGGTATAAGGTATGAAGTATGAGGTATGAGGTATCGTTACAACAATACCCATACCTCATATCTCATACCTCATACCTCCTTATAATGCGTCTATCGCTGTGCAAATATTTGAGAAAATCTCTTCGATATTTCCGATACCATTCACTTTTGAAACTTTACCTTGTGCTTCGTAATAAGGTAAAACATGAACCGTTTTCGAGAAATATTCGTCAATTCTTTTTAATAATTTATCCGCATCGTCATCAGCACGTCCAGATACTTTCTGACGTTCTGCGATACGAGTTTTGATTTCGTCTTCGTTTACTTCCAATTGAACAACACCATTTATCGTTTGTCCGTTCTTTTCTAAATAAACATCCAATGCTTCTGCCTGTGCAACTGTGCGAGGAAAACCGTCAAAAATAAACCCTTTTGCATCTGGATTTTTCTTTACTTCCTCTTCCAACATATCAATGGTGATAGAATCTGGCACTAACATTCCATCTGCTAAAATTTGCTTTACTCGCTTTCCGAGTTCAGTATCATTTGAAATGTGCATACGGAATAAATCACCCGTAGAAATATGTACTAACTGATACTTTTCAATCAATTTAGCTGATTGCGTTCCTTTACCTGCCCCTGGAGGTCCAAACAAGACGAGATTTAACATTCGTTTTACGATTATTTTAAAATAACAATTAATGTTTTGTTCTAAGAACCACAAAGTTACAATAAGCACTTGAAAATAAATAGAGAATTATGCTAAACCAAAATATCTATAAGCATTATGCACGCATACTATTTTGTATTAAATTTACAAAAAACAAGACAATTCAAAGGTTTCAATTGTGAATTGGTGAGTTATGATTTAGTGAATTATTTGTCTGAACTATGATTCGTTAGATTTAGGGATTATAAGATTATCCATAAGAAGAATCCAAAAATCTATAAATCTGACAAATCTTAGTGCAAAACAATAACTCACTAATTCACAACTTCCTAATTTGAAAAATCCAAAAATCTATAAATCTGACAAATCTTAGTGCAAAACAATAATTCACTAAATCACTAATTCACAACTCACAATTAAACAAATCACAACTAAAAACATGGAAGAGCTATTTGCAACCGATAAAACCAGAGACATTTTACCAAAAATCAAAGCGTTTTTGGTAAAAGAAATATATCCACTCGAAACTGCCCAAAACCTAACAGGTCGTTTTTCTAAAGTTGCCAAAATTTTAGATGAAAAACGTGAATTAGTTAAACAATTAGGACTTTGGGGATTACAACATACCGTTGAGGAAGGTGGTTTGGGCTTAACGCTTTGTGAATTTGGACAAGTTTCGGAAGTTTTAGCTACCACTCCTTTCGGGCATTATACTTTCAATTGCCAAGCTCCCGATATTGGCAATATGGAATTGATTGGGAAATATGCCTCTCAGGAAATTAAAGATAAATATTTACACCCTTTGGTTGAAGGAAAAATCCGTTCGTGTTTTTCTATGACTGAACCCGATTATGCAGGTTCGAACCCTGTAAATATGGGTACAACCGCCGTCCGTGATGGCGACGAATACGTAATTAATGGTAGAAAATGGTTTACCTCTTCGGCAGATGGAGCGGCTTTTGCGGTGGTAATGGCGGTAACAAATCCTGACGCAACACCACATAAAAGAGCGAGCCAAATTATTGTGCCGACTGATACAAAAGGTTTTAAATTGGAAAGAAATATCAGCATCATGGGCGACCACGAAGCTGACCATTGGGCGAGCCATGCGGAGGTAACATACACGGATGTACGTGTACCCGTGAGTAATTTGATTGCCGCCGAAGGCATGGGATTTATGTTGGCTCAAGAACGACTTGGACCGGGAAGAATCCACCACTGTATGCGTTGGATTGGGATTTCGGAACGTTGTTTTGACCTTATGTGCAAACGTGCTGCGACTCGTGATATGGGCGATGGCACGATGTTGGGTGAAAAACAAGCCGTACAATTTTGGATTGCTGAAAGTCGTGCCAACATCAATGCAGCTCGTTTGATGGTTTTACGAACGGCAGATAATATTGATAAATTTGGAGCATCAGCAGTAAGAAATCAGATTTCGGAAATCAAATTTTTCTGTGCCAATGTCATGCTAAAAGTAATTGACCACGCTATTCAAATACACGGAGCGTATGGCATTACCGACGATTTATTATTATCATTTTGGTATCGCCACGAAAGAGGTGCAAGAATTTACGACGGAGCCGACGAAGTACACAAATCCGCTTTGGCAAGGTCAATTTTGGCAGGCTATGGTTTAGAGATGAAGAAAAAAGTGCCACAGGTGGCATTTAGTAGGTAGTTTTTTACAAAGTCAGTCGCTCGCATCTTGCGAGTGACGACTATTTACAGGCTTCCAGCCGATGGGGTAAATTTAATAGGCAAGATGTTCCACTGGTTCAAGCGAGGACGCTTGAACCAGAAACGAGGACGCTTGAACCAGAAACGAGGACGCTTGAACCAGAAACGAGGACACTTGAACCAGAGAGGTCAAAGACACCCAAACAAAACGCCCCCTGATTGCAAATCAAGGGAATTCAAACCTCACTTCCTCATCACCCCAAGCAACTCTTTTGTAATCACTTCATAGCCTTTATCAGAAGGATGAAGTCCGTCGTAAGTCATGTTGATGGCTTCTAAGGGATAAGGATATTCGTCCGTTTCTGGATTAAAAGGAATATCTATAAACGATGGATATTTGTAGTCTTTGTAATTACCTGTTTGTGGGTCTTTCAATCGCTTAAATTTTACGAGTTTCTTATGTGATAACTTTTTGTTATTGTACAAATCTACCACTTCAAAATGCTCATGTTTTCCAATAGCACTTATCGCCTCTGCAAATTGCGATAAATACTGCCCTTTTTTCTCTTTGTAAGAACCATAAGCATTGTTTTTCATATTGGCGATATAGACAAAATCAACTCTTTGCATGGGCGTAATCAAGATGATTTTTGCATCAGGATTCAACGTTTTCAGTTTATCAATAATGATGCGATAAGCCCCAAAAACCGTATTAAAACCTGTGTTGTTTTCGTAGTCTGCAAAAACGCCAAGGGGCTTGCCTCCCCACCAGTCGTTCGTTCCTAAAAACACGGAATAAATATCCGCTTTTTGCAAATTGAGCGTTTCTATTTTTTCAGCAATTTTACAGGCAGTCCAGCCATTATGTCCTTGATTGACAAACTCAATGTCTGGTAATTTTTCAACCACACGAGTCATGTAACCTTTGGTGATTCTGTTACCCGTTTGGTCTTGGTGGTCGTTGAGATACGTGATAGAATCTCCGATGGCAGTCCAAGTGATTTTTTGGGGCTTCATCGAACAAGTAACGACTAAAATAAAGAAAGAGAGTAAGATTTTTTTCATTTGGTTATTTTGTTTTCAAAACTTCACATCTACTCCCCCAAAGCCGCTACCGCCGCTTTAAACTGTCGTCCTCTATCTTCATAATTTTTGAATAAATCAAAACTTGCACAGGCAGGCGAAAGCAACACTACATCACCTTCTGTTCCTAAATCGGCGGATAGGTTCACGGCTTTTTGTAAACTATCTACCGAGAAAATCATAGGAACTTTCTTTCCAAAAAATTCTAATAATTTAGCGTTGTCCGTTCCCATACAAATGAGAGCCTTTACTTTTTCTTCTATCAATTGCTCAATTTGGCGGTAATCGTTTCCTTTATCAACGCCACCCATTATTAAAATGATTGGTTCAGTGAAACTCCCCAAAGCATAAAAAACAGAATCGACATTGGTTGCTTTTGAGTCGTTTACGTATTTTACACCTTTGATTTCCCCGCAAGGTTCAAGACGATGTTCTACACTTTGGAACGACTTTAAACCATCAGTAATTTGCCCATTTTCAAGTCCTAAAGATTTAGAAACTAAAATGGCTGCTAATGAATTTATCACATTATGCGAGCCTTTAATGGGTAATTCAGCCTGTGGAAATTCAAAAATTTCATTGTTGTAATTTACCTTCAAAATCTCATTTGCTAAATATCCACCTTGTGCAACTTCTCCAATTAAAGAAATCGGCAAACGATTGACAGACAAATCATTACGCTTAACTAACTCTCCCGCCAAGGCTTCACTTTCCTGATAATAAATAAAATTATCGGTCTTTGTCATGTTTTGAGTTATCCTAAATTTAGACTCGATATAATTCTGAAATTCATAATTATATCTATCCAAATGGTCGGGCGTGATGTTTAATAAAATGGCAACATCAGCCTTAAAATCAAAACAATTATCTAATTGAAAACTGCTGAGTTCTAAGACAAAATAATCGAAAGTATCTTCAATTACTTGCTTCGCAAAACTCTCTCCCACGTTACCTGCAAGTCCAACGTTAAGTCCTGCATTTTTCAAGATATGGTAAGTCAAAAGCGTAGTGGTTGTTTTACCATTACTACCCGTGATGGCTACAATCTTCGCTTTGGTATAACGTGAAGCAAACTCAATTTCAGAAATTACAGGAATCCGTAAAGAATGTAATTTCTTGATTAATTCCACTTTATCGGGAATCCCTGGGCTTTTGATAACTTCATCGGCATCTAAAATTTGATTTTCAGTGTGTTCGCCTTCTTCAAAAGGTATGTCGTTTTGAGCTAAAATTTCTTTGTATTTATCCGACAATAATCCTTTGTCCGACAAAAAAACTTTAAAACCCTTTGCTTTCGCCAATAACGCTGCTCCAACGCCACTTTCTCCTCCACCTAAGATTACTATTTTCTTCATTGTATATATTTTATTTCCAACCGAAAATTAAACATAAATCAATTAACAACAAAAAGCCCTTTTCCTTTCAGATTAGGGCTTTAATTTTTCACAGTATAAATGGAGGTTAATTAATCTGTTTTTGGGGTACTAATTGGTTCAACAAGCGTCTTTGTATATTTTGTTGTGACAGAATATTTCTTTTATCACAATAGATTTAAAAATTAGTTTTGCAAATTTAAAAGAGTAAAATAATGTTTAAAAGAGTAAAAATACCTGTTTTGTAAAATAGCGTAATTTTACTTAAAATACATAACCGCCTGATTTCAAACCACATAAGCTTTTCAAGAAACTGATTTACAGAACGCTAAACAGACAAAAATTATTAAGTACCTTTGCATCATGGAAAATCATCAACATATCGCTCCAGTCCTTAGCAAATTAGGAATCGAAGCCCTCAACCCAATGCAGAAAGAGGCTTACGAGTCTATTTTACAAGAAAAAACAACGTTCCTTATTTCGCCAACAGGTTCTGGGAAAACCTTAGCTTTTCTTTTGCCTTTATTGCAGTTGTTAGACCCCAATAAAAATGCGGTTCAAGCCTTAATCCTTACGCCTTCTCGTGAATTAGCCATGCAAATTGAGCAGGTTTGGAAAAATATGGGAACGGGTATGAAAATCAATGTCTGTTATGGAGGACATTCTATGGCAACCGAAATTCAGAATTTAAGCAATCCTCCTGCTCTTTTGGTGGGAACACCGGGAAGGGTTTTCGACCATATTACTCGTAGAACTTTTGATACTTATCATATCAAAACTTTGATTTTAGATGAGTTTGATAAATCGTTGGATTTAGGATTTCACGACCAAATGTCATACATCATTGGAAACTTGCCCAAACTCAACAAAAGGGTTTTGGTATCGGCAACGTATGGTATCAAAATTCCAGAATTTGTGGGTTTTACGTCTCCCAAAACGTTAAATTTCACGCCCGAAAATGAAGAGAAAAAAGCACTTTCGATGAAAGTTGTTATTTCGGAAGAAAAAGATAAAATTGATGCTTTATTCGATTTGATTTGTTCGTTAAATTCGGAATCTGCCCTGATTTTCTGTAATCACCGTGATGCCGCCGAACGTACTGCCGAATTGCTCAATGAAATGGGAGTTTACACTACTTTTTACCACGGTGGAATGGACCAAGACGACCGTGAGCGTGCTTTGATTTTATTTAGAAATGGAAGCGTTAATTATTTGGTTACGACCGACTTGGCAGCCCGAGGTTTGGATATTCCAGAAATGAAACACGTAATTCATTATCATTTGCCTTTGCAAGAACATGAATTTACGCACAGAAACGGTCGTACTGCACGTATGCACGCCTCTGGAACGGCTTACATGATTTTTCACAGGAATGAATTTCGTCCAAAATACATTGATGAATCTTTAGAAATTTTAGAACTTCCTGAGAAAAACACACTACCTAATCCTCCCGAATTTGTTACGATTTATATTAGCGGAGGCAAGAAAAATAAGTTAAACAAAGTTGATATTGTTGGGTTTTTCTCTAAAAAAGGAGAACTCGAAAAAGGCGATTTAGGCTTGATTGAGGTAAAAGATTTCATGTCGTTTGTAGCGGTAAAACGTACAATTTTCAAAACACTTTTGACGAAAACAAAAGACGAAAAAATCAAAGGAAAGAAATATAAAGTGGAAGTGGCGAGGTAGGTTTTCAGGGGTTAGATTTTAGACCTTTTGTAATTAATATGGCACGCTGATAATCAGATATTTATAGAAAATAAAGGTACAATTAATTGTCCACGTATAAGATAAGAAGAACAAATTAATTGATATTATAAATATGTCGTCATATCGTAGGGGCGTATGCGATACCAATAATGTCAACTTAAGTTTTTAAATTATTCCAAAATTTAGATTATTCCAGTTTCAACGCAGGCAGGGTTTTTGAACCCTGCCTGCGTTAAGCGGATAAATTCCTTAGCGATACTCTCATCAATCTATTCCAAATACTTAAATTAAAAAAATCTATAAAATCTGCGTTAGTATATCTGCGTCATCAGCGTGCCAAAAAACAAAACCACTATTAATCCAAAACAATGAAGCAATTTTTGCTACTTATCTTTCTTTGTATTTTCCAAGCGAAAGCACAGATAAAAATACCTGTGTTACATCACCTTGATACAAAAGATGGATTGTCTTCAAATTTAGTTTGGGATGCTGCCACAGATGCGGATGGTTTTACGTGGTTTGCTACCGAAAGAGGCTTGGTTCGGTATGACGGACATCGTTTCTTTTTTATCCATAAATCTACCGAAAGAGTTTCGAGTATTGTCACAAATACCGCTTCAAAACCATATTTATACGCTTTTTTTGAAAATACAGGATTGATGCGGGTCAATACAAAAACCTATCAAATTGATACTTTACAAAAAAACAACTTCAATAATACTTCCCCAAACGACGATAAATACCGAAATTTATTTTTAGATAGTCAGCAAAAATTATGGTGGAGTACCGCTCAAACGGTTCAATGTTTAGACTTGAAAAAGGCTAAAAAAATGGTCTATAAAATGACCAATGAGTTTTTGGGAGCCGAACTTTTAGGACATTTTATCGAAGACAATCAACATTCGATTTGGGTATTTGGTGAAAATGGTGTTTATAAGAAATCTGTTCAAAGTAAGCAATTAATCAAAATATTGCAGACTTCATTTTCTGCCGTAACCCGTGATGAAAACGGTTTCTTTTGGGCAATCAAAACGGATGGAGAATTAATCAAATTTGCCCCTCTAAATGCTACAATTCTACAACATTTTCCAATTCATTTACGAGATGTTTCAAGTTTATCCTTCACAAAATATCAACAACAAAATGCCATTTGGATTGGGCAAAAAAACGGATTAACCTTATTCTTACCAGAGCAAAACAAGCTCATCAATCTTCCAGAAATTCAGAAAAATGGCGTAAATATCAATGCCATTATTGAGAATAAAAAAGAGCAAAAACTTTGGTTTTGTAGCAATGAGGGCATTTTTCAGTGGAGTACGGAGCAGAATCAGATTGAGAGAATCATCATTCCCGAATCTTTGGTAAAACATCCCGTAACGGTTAATTCCATTATGTCTGAAGATAGTAATACTTTTTGGTTGGGACTTTCGCACACGGGAATTGTTCGATGGAAAAAATCCGATAATTCGTTCCAAATTTTCAAATATGCGAATCCAGAAATTAGCACAAATGCTGTTCATATTTTGCCCAAGAATCAAATTTGGACGAGTTCTTCCGAAGGTGTTTCTCAGTTAAAAAATGGTTCTCTACAAATAGTTAAATTAACTGGAATCAAGCGAAAACCTATCAATGACATTATTTTGGACAAGGAGCAAAACCTTTGGGTAATGCCTCAAAATTCAGCGATTGAAGTTTTCAAATTTCCGACTTTACAACCCATTTCGTTGTGGAATAAAAATGCCTACAAAAACTATTTCACCGAAAATGAATGGCATAATTTTTTACTTTCTCCAGATGGAAAAATTTGGCTAATCGGTTGGATGCCAAAAGCTTATGGCATTAATTATTTTGATAAAAAACAACATAAATTCGTAGAAACAACGGGGCTTTTTCAGCAACAAGATAAAACGGTCAGCGACTATTTTTATCATGGTGTGATGGGACAAAAACAGAGCATTTTGGTAGTTGCAGGAGGTTTTAATCGTTTAGATTTTTCGGGAAAAGTTATTCAAAAAGTTCATTGTGATGATTGGTCGTCCATTTTTGAAAGCATCACTTGGACACGCATTGGCGAAGATGCCAAAGGCACCGTTTGGATAGGCACAAGCGAAGGTCTATACGCTTATATAAATGGTGGCAAGAAGATTTTGAAACTTAAAACGTCGGAAGGATTAATTTCAAATGATATAAAACACGGATTTTTAGTAACTCCCAACAATGCCGTCATGATTGGGGCGGTCAATGGATTTAATGTTATTCCAAACGACTTCACCAATCCTAAAAAAATATTCAACAACTTGATTTTAAGCAACTTAAAAGTTTTAAATCAAGAAACTACCATTCCAGAAAATCATGTTTTGGAACTTGAAAGAAACCAAACTAATATCAGTCTTGATTTTTCAACGTTGGATTATATTTTTAATTCTACCAATAATTATCGATATCGTCTTGGAGAAAGTTCTTGGGTGGAATTGGGCAATAAACCCGAAATCAGATTTGATAATTTAACGCCAAATCAATATTTTTTAGAAGTTCAAGCGGGAGATAATAGCGGAAATTGGCAAGCAGATTCCTTCAAAATGACCATTTATTTAAAAAAAGCATTTTATGAAACAACTGCTTTTTATATTTTCATTATTCTTTTAATGGCTGGTTTTTTCTACGCTTTATATCGTTTTCGTTATCAGCAATTACTTAAATTACAACACGTTAGAGAAAAAATATCAAAAGATTTACATGATGAAGTGGGTTCTACCATGAGTGGAATTAGTATTTTGGGAGCAATCATTCAGCAAAAAATGCCTGATAATCCACAAATTAAAAACTTTACGGATAGAATCGTGGAAGATTCTAAAAGAGTTGGTGATACTTTGGACGATATTGTGTGGAGTGTGAAACCGCAAAACGACCAACTCGACCAACTACTTATCAGAATGAAGCGTTTTGCATCTGACCTTTTTGATGCCGAAGATATTCGTTATCAGTTTGATTTGCCAGAATCTACCGAGCATATAAAATTGAGCATGGACGAACGTTATGATATTTACTTGATTTTTAAAGAAGCCGTCAACAATTTGACAAAATACGCTCAATGTTCGGAAGTGAAAATCAAAATTGAGATTCAAAAACACTCGCTTTTCATGCAGATAAAAGATAACGGAATTGGTTTTAATCCAAATCAACTGACAGAACGCAACGGAATAAGAAATATGAGAAGCAGAACTGAAAACTTGGGCGGAAAAATTAATATTATTTCAGAGAAAGAGAAAGGAACTGATATTCAATTGGAAATTCCTTTGTAGAATGTATTAAGTATTAAGTCCAAAGTATTAAGAATACACTCAAGACTTAATACTTCGGACTTACGACTTAATACATAAGACTTTGGACTCTAAACAATTTACCGTTCGCTAAAATCACACAAAAATACCATTGCAAAATTTTCAGATTTAAGCTTGTTTTGTCATCTCAAATCTATTGAAAACCCATTATTCCACCGCACATGATTAACGTATCTATTTATGAAGACAATCAACGACTCAGCGATTTGCTCATGTTGTTATTAGAAAATACCGAAGGATTTCAGGTTGTGGGGATTCATACAGATTGTACGAAAGTGGTTGAAGAAATGACAATTGAAAAACCCGACGTCATTGTAATGGATATTGATATGCCTAATTCTAATGGAATTGAGGGTGTTTTAGCTGTAAAAAGGGTAAAATCAGAAGTGAAAGTTTTGATGCACACGGTTTTTAACGATGAACGTCTGTTTGAATGTCTCCGTCATGGTGCAGATGGCTATATTCTGAAAAAAGATTCTTCTACTATGTTAGTTTCTGCTATCCGAGATTTAATGAATGGCGGAGCCCCTATGTCCCCCGAAATTGCTACTTTGGTTTTAAAGGCGTTTCGTCAGCCCATCGCAAATGAATATCATCTTACCGAACGTGAAAAAGAGATTTTAGAATTACTAACGCACGGAAATTCCTACAAAATGATTGCGGCAGAATGTTTTATTTCTACCGATACTGTACGTCGTCATTTGCAAAATATTTATCTAAAATTACAAGTACAATCAGCCCCAGAAGCCGTTGCTAAGGCTTTACGTGAGCGTTTGGTTAAGTAGTTGATTGGTTATTGGTGGATTGGTTATCAGTGACTGGTGGATTGGTTGATTGGTTATTGGTTTATTGGTTATTGGTTTATTGGTTATTGGTTGATTGGTTATTGGTGGATTGGTTATCAGTGACTGGTAGATTGGTTATTGGTGGATTGGTTATCAGTAACTGGTAGATTGGTTATTGGTAAGTTGACTAAATAGTACCCAATTTAGAGATTTGATGTTTTTTATATCAAGTTGATTATCAGTAATAACCAATAAACTAATCCACCAATAAACCAATAACCAATCAACCAATAACCAATCAACCAATAAACCAATAACCAATAAACCAATAACCAATAAACCAATAACCAATCAACCAATAACCAATCAACCAATAACCAGTCAACCAATACAAAATATCCCACAAAAGTGCCATTTACAAACGGTTTTTAATTCATGAACTTTGCTGAGCTTTAAAAACTCAAGAAATCATGAAACCCATTCTCATCTTCCTCTTTATTATTTCAAATATTGGTATTGCTTTCTCTCAAACTTCTGGCAATGCACGAGTTGATGCACTTATCAAACAACAAAAACAAGCTAAATCTGGGCAGTTTTTATTTACTGTAAATGGGCAAAAATTTACCGAAAAAGTCAATGTCATTAAATCTGAAAAAAGCTATGGCATCATTGGTGATTTAATGGAAAGTACAAGACCTCTAACGATTCTATTCCAAACATTTACTTCTGGAAAACACGAACTCAATAGCGACAAAAACGTCATTGGTATTCATGACAAAATCTATATAATCAAAGGATTTCTTGATTTGAAAAGCTCTGGAAACCAAGCCTCTGGAACAGTATCAGGGACACTTTTTGAAATAAACTCGAAAGGAAAAACTTCGCCTACTTCAAGTGGAAATATCTCAGGCACATTAAGCGGTTTAATCGTCAATCAATAACCCACCAAAATCATGAACAAAACGTATTTATATATCTGTCTCGCTTGGGTTTTCATCTTCGGCTCTTCGGCAGGTTGTGGTAGTAACAACGGTGACCCAACGCCCCAAAGTGGCATTGATGGCACTTGGAAATTAACCAAAGTAAACGGGCAACAAACCATTCTTACCGACTCAAAAAAAGGCACAACTTACACCACTTATTACGATGGAATGACTGCTGAAGATGTTTCGCAGGGTTTAAAATTAGTTTTTAGCGGTGGTTCGTTTGTTACAGGGTTTATGAATCCTGTATTAATAGTTGGCTCAGGAAAATATGAATTAGGTGGTGGTGGAAGTTTGAGTTTAACACTTAATAATTATCCTTCTGGCAATGTAGCCTTACCGAATGGCAAAGTCTTCAAATTTTTCGGACAATACAAAATATCTGGTAATCAATTAATTATCACTCAAAATCAATCTGACTTTGTAGCATCGGTAATTGCCAGTGGTTCAACGTCAATAAAGGATTTACAAACGTATGACTTAACCCTAACTTATACTCGTCAATGAAAAAGCTAATATTATTTATCCTTTCCTGTTTATCTCTAATCAATATTTCAAATGCTCAAATGGGCATTAATTCCACAGGTACAGCACCAAATTCATCTGCAATGTTGGATGTGAGTAGCACGACAAAAGGTTTATTGCCACCCCGTATGACCTCCGCTCAGAAAAACGCCATTGCTAATCCTGCTGATGGTTTATTAGTCTTTGACACCAATACCCAAAGCTATTGGTTTAGGCAATCGGGAACTTGGACGGAACTTCCCAAAGCAGGTAGTACGTCCAATTATTGGAGTTTATCGGGAGCAGGTGGGAATGAAATACAAAATACTAATTCAGGCGGTTTTTGGTCGGCAAATCCTGTGGGATTACAGCAACCCAGTAATGATACTTCCAATCCTCCGACTGCTCCTGTGAGTGGAGCAGGAACTCGTTTGATGTGGATACCATCCAGAAGTGCGTTCAGAAGTGGAACTGTCACAGGTGACCATGCAACTGATTGGGATGCAGCCAATATTGGTCTTTACTCAGTAGCATTCGGGTTCAATGCGAATGCTTCAGGAATTGTAAGTAGTGCTTTAGGAGCCAATACTATCGCTTCTGGACAAATCAGTACTGCTATCGGAGTAAATACCACGGCATTTGGAGATAGAAGTACAGCGATGGGGAGCAACACCTTTGCAGGGGGATATTCCAGCACCGCAATGGGAGAGGGATCCACTGCTTCGGGATACAACAGTGTGGCAATGGGCTATGGTACAGTCGCTTCTGGAATATATAGTTTGGCAATGGGTTCAAATACGACCGCCTCTGGAGAGAGTAGCGTAGCAATGGGTTCTTACACTACTGCTAATGGAACGAGTTCAACTTCATTGGGTGTCGGAAACCAAGCCTATTCAAACGGGACATTAGCAATTGGCTATTATAATTATGACCCTTTTTTTGTAAGTCCGTCAAGTGTAAACCGTTTTCTTCTAACAATCGGGAATGGTGATGCAGTTAACCGTCGTAACTGTTTTGAAGTTCGCCAAACAGGGACAGTCCAAATTAATCACTATACTCCTACACAAGATAACCCAGACCGTTTTGGTCTTAGAATCAAACGGGA
The DNA here is from genome assembly GCF_003148625.1 of Arcicella aurantiaca. Classification (GTDB taxonomy): domain Bacteria; phylum Bacteroidota; class Bacteroidia; order Cytophagales; family Spirosomataceae; genus Arcicella; species Arcicella aurantiaca. The sequence continues at coordinate 124,597 of NZ_QGGO01000005.1, forward strand.
TGTTGCCACAGGTAATCAATTTTGGACAATATCACATCCAAGCAACGAAAACCTTGATTTTCATTATGGGGCATCGGGAGCATTCAAGGCGTATGTCCGCCAAACAGATGGAGCATGGGTACAGTCGTCGGATATTCGTTTGAAGGAACAAATAAAACCCGTAGAATCTGTCCTTGAAAAAGTTACTCAATTGAAAGTTGCAAGATATTTCTACAAAACAGATACACTACACATTAATCAACAAATGGGTTTGATTGCTCAGGAAGTTCTACCCCTATTCCCTGAATTTGTAACCCAAAACGGACAATATTATGGTGTGAATTATGGTGGTTTAAGTGTGGTAGCCCTTAAAGCCATTCAAGAATTGAGAGATGAAAATGAGACTTTGCGGGCTATGTTACTGAATGCCAAGAAGCAAGAATCAGAGCAATTGAAAAGCCTAAAAGTTGAAATAGAAATGATAAAAGCTTCTTTGAGTAATTCTCCTAAATGATAAAATCATGGAAAATAAATTATCTCCCATTAAATTTTTAACTGTTAATTACAGGAAAAAAATTAGAATCCCAATGGAAAACATCATCATGCTTGAAGCATCAGGGAATTATACCATTTTCCATATTCGTAATCAGAAAAAACACTTGTACGCCAAGTGCATCAATACTTTTGAAGAACCTCTTCGGAGTGAAGGATTTTTACGTGTACATCGGGGTTATATCATTAACCCCGACTATATGGTTGACTATGACGAAGGGAGTAGTTTAATCTCGATGAAATATGATTTAAAAGTTGTCGTTTCACGTAGAAAGAAAGTCAATCTTCGTACTGAAGTTTTCTGAATAAGTCATTAGGGGCTGGGTGTTCCATAATCTTGATTTTCAAGCTAATGGCAATACTAAATACTAATCCCAACTCCTAATTATCACTCCAAAAACCCAATCACTTCATCGGCAAAAGCTTGCGTTCCGTAGGTATTGTTGTGATTGCCTTTGACGGTTTTGAAAATCGCATTTTTGAAATAGGTTTGTAATACTTTGGGGTCGCCATTGTCTAAATCTTCATCTCCGCAAAGTATCATAACAGGATGATTATATTTCCCTAAATCTTGCGGAGAAGTTACGGGCTGATATTTCTGTAAAAAGCCCAAAGCAATGGTGTCAGCATTGATTGACTTTGCGTATTTTACTGCTCCTGCGGTTTCGGGGTGCAAATGGGCTTTTCCGCTAAAAGCGTCCGCAAACATTAGACGTCTATCCCAATTCGGATTGGTAAAATGCTGACCAATTCCACCTAAAACTACTTTTGTGATAGCTTTATCTTTAGTCAGTAATTTTGCACCAACGATTGCACCTCTTGAGTATCCGACCAAAGAATACTCTTTAATTTTCAAAGATTTCATTAATCCCATTAAATCCTTAACCTCCGCTTCATGCTGATAAAATTTATCTTCATGCGGTTTGTCTGATTTCCCGTTACCACGCATATCAGGCACAATTACTCGAAAACCTTTCGCAATTAAATTTTTATACAACTGAGTTCTTCGCCAATTTTGTCCTGTGTTAATGAAGCCGTGTAAGAGTAAAACAGGCTTTCCTTTTCCTGTATCTTCAAAAGCAATCCTTTGATTATCAAACGATTGATAGTATTTAATGGTTTGTGCATTTCCTGAGAAAGAATAAATACAACACAGAATTAAAATGGCTATTTTTTGAACGGATTTCATGAGGTTTATTGGGAATTAGATGAAAATGAAGATTGAAGATAAGCTGATTTACCCAAGAATAATGTGAGGTTTTACAGGTTATTCATAAAAAATCCCCACAGAAATCAATCTGCGGGGACTTTTTGACAGGTTGGAAACCTGTGCTACTTACTCTACCAATGCTTTATTGATGTTTACTTTCTTCAAAATAAATCCATTCACTACGCTTTTGTCGATTTTTCCATTTTTAGTTTCAATGTTCAGATTATCAAAATTGAAATTTGATAAAACGCTTTGTTTGGAAATCGCAACGTCGAAAAATACGTCACATTTTAGGTCAATATTTTTCAAATTAATATGGTCGCAATACGAAACTGGGGCATCTTTACGACCTTGCAAATCGAAAAATTGTGTCCAAGGTTTTACGTAAATCATACTTTTTGCTTGTCCTTTTACATTTTCAACGCTGATAAATTCGTATAATTGAGGCGTATCTGGACGCATTTTCAACCATAAAACTCTACTCGCTTCATTGACATAACAATTACGCATTACGATATTTTTATTATGAATTGCCTCACTTCCACAAGTCAAAGCCGAGTGACAAAATCCAAATTCGCAGTTTTCGATGATGATATTGGTGTTTTCTCCGTTGTTTGGCACTTTGTCAGCGTAAGGTCCTTTTCCACCTTTCAAAGCAATGGCATCATCATTTACCGACATATAACAACCTTTTATCAAGACATTCGTGCAAACGTCTAAGTCGATGGCATCGGTACTTGGGGCTTTCACGGGTTGATAAGGCGAATAAATATGTACATTCAAAATTTTTACGTTTTGACATTGATAATAATGACTCGTCCAAAATCCCGAATTATGCAATTTCACATCTTGCACTTGTACGTTTTTACAGCCCCAAACAAACACTAAACGTGGACGAGAAACTTCTAAATTTGTACAGTTTGGATTTTCTTTACGTCTCACCCAAAAGGCTTCCCAATAATGCAATCCGTTGCCGTCGATTGTTCCTTTTCCCGAAATCGTAAAACCATCCACACGGTAGGCATTTACCAAAGCCGTGAAATAATCTAAGCTTTGTCCTTCCATGCGAGAAGGCATTTTTGGATAATCCGCAATATTATCAGAACCTTTCAAAATTGCCCCTTCCGACACGTACAAATGCGTTTTGGGTTTAAAAAACAAAGCCCCACTCATGAAAGTACCTTTGGGAATAACGATAACGCCTCCACCTTGTTTAGCAGCTTCATCAATCGTTTTTTGAATTGCCTCCGTTTGCACGAGCGTACTATCATTTACCGCCCCAAACTGCGTAATGACAAATTGTTTACCCAATTTTTTCAACTGAATTTTAGCAGAATCCGAAAACCAAGCAGGTATTTTTGTCCCATCAGGAAACGTATTTTGAGCAGATTTTTGAGCAATCATTTGCCAAGAAACCATCAGCAAATAACTTAAAATAATAATTACTTTTTTCATTATTGAATTTGGGAATATTTTTAGGAATGAAGAGATTATGCTTAGTAAGCAGTTTTGAGGGAGAACTTACTTGTTTTGGAGAGGAAATAAGGCAAAAAATCCCCTTAGAGTTTTCTAAGAGGATTTTTTAATTTAGAAACCTATAAATTTTGTTTTTCCATTTTTTCACTACAAAGTCAGCAACTTGAGCAGTTAATCATATGTAAGAGATAAACTATCTCATGGCATTAGGTTTAACATATTTCTCTATGTATTTTCTTATACTGTCTTCTCTACTATAACGTAATGAATCTCGTTTATATGACTTATCGTAGGATGTATGTATTTTCTTCAGCGTATCAGAATAGGCTTCAACCACTTCTCCCTTATAACCTAAAATAACCTCTTGGTGTTTTTCTTTGTCTTTAGTTTGTTGGGAATCCGCAATACTTCTATAATATCCTGACAGTAACCCACATCCTAAAATTAAAGAAAGGAGAATCACATCAGAGAAACTATATTTATAATCTGTAAAAAAGCTTGTAAGTTGTTCAATTAGATTCTTTTTTTCTTTTCGAGTTTTCCCAGACCGTAGCATATCTAAATTAACAAGAATAGAATCTCTAATTAGCCATTTAAAAAATGCATTAAATAATAGCATACAAGCTGCAAAAGCAAACATTACCGCTAAACTCGCAGATAACGATTTATTCTCAAATGCTTTAACATTTGTCAAAACGAAGGTAGAAATCGTTATGAACATAGCAATTATTTGAACTGCTTTAAATTCATTTTCTTTTACTTTTTTCTCAAATTCTTCTTTTTTTCTATCTACACTATTTTCAGTTATAATTCTATGGATTTCAAATTGAGCTCTATTTTTGGTTGAACGCATTGTTACCATTCTATATTGACTTTCCGCATACCATTTTTCCTGTATTTTATCGAAATTATCTGGCAATACAAATGAAGAATCAATAAAAAGGTTTCTTTTAACACCCTCAGATTCATTTTCAATAGTACAACTTAGTAGTTCAAGATAAATAGGATTCCAATGTTTACTTTTGCACCATTTTAGATTTTTGTTAAATAGCCTAATAGCATCTTCATATAAACCGCTGATAAGAACAATTTTTGTTTCTATTTTTTTTATGGTTGCGGTTTCATTCTTTTCTTCCAGATTTTCTTTGTCAATTCCAAGACAAAAAATGTCTTCTCTTACACTTGCTGTAAAATTTCTAAAAAAATTGAGTAGTGTTTGGTAAGGGTGATAGTCGTAAATACCAGTATCGTCCTGTTTATCCTTAATTTTATTAAAAATATCCCTGATGAAATTAATATCATCAAGATTATCTTTACTCGCATCTGCCAAACAATTTTTAAACTTATCTACGGTTTCTTTTTTTAATAAAACTTTGATGTACGTATTGAATAATAAATTATAAGCAGAACTGTAAGTAAAGGACTGAAAATTATCTTCTATATTACTATTATTCCGAAAAGAATTTATTCGTTTTTTGATAGTATCTAATACTAATTCAATTTCTGCAAGGGCTTCATTGTGTGGCAACGACTCATCTTTTAATCTTTTCCGTAAATGACGACTCCATTTCCATACATCTTCACACGATGATAAAACAAATTCTTTATCACTTTGAAAATATATTCTATTTCCGTTTGCACCAAAAACTGTGTTTCGTTCAATGGGGCTTTTTTGATATGGTCTTTTTTTATAAACATAAAAATCAATACACTTTTCGTATAATTCAGTATATATGTTTGAAACATTATCATCTGATGAACTCTTATCTATCTTTTTGAGTTCATCCATTTCTGTAAGATTTAAATCATCTTCTTCACTGATTCTTAATCGTAATTCTACCTTCTTTTTTAGAAATATTATTTTGTCTAAGAGAATAGTTTTGAAGTGTTGATGTTTGAGATCCAAACTACTGCTTTCGTTAGCTCCTTCGTCTAAATATTTACTTATTCTTGTTAATTTATCAATTTGAAAGGCATTACATGCTAAATTTTCGTCCTCTTCCACAATTGCCATATTGAAATATAGCAATACGGTAAGGGCATTTAATTTTTTAATGTCAAGATTGTTGGCTGTTGCTTTACTTTCTTTAAACTCAGGTAAGCCTCTATTGATAAACTCTGGTAATGTAAAAGAAAATAGCCCATTATCTAAATCTTTTTTAACTTCTTTTCCAAGAATCCCACTTCTTAAATATTCTTTCCTTTTTTCAATAAATTCATCCTGTATTTTTTCTACAACCGCTATTAATGAAACATAATTAATTATTTTAATTGCATCGTTATCACTATCAATTGCCTTCGCTTCATTGGATTGTTCAATCTCCACTGGAGCAGTTTTTATCATTTCAGCCTGATTAATAGTTTTTATTTTATCAATGTTTAAAGAATCATTTTTAAAATAATAATCACCGCTCAAAATCAAATCATTTAGATAAACCAATATTTCTATAAATAAAGGGTGATAATCGTCTGATGAAGCCTCTAATTGTGAAATTTTATTATTGAGAGTCTTTATGGGATTATTAGTTACTACAATTGACATAGCTAAAAATGATTATAGTAGATACAAAAAAAGCTCCCTGATAAGGAGCTAATATTCAAATTTAGTAAAAAATCGTAATCTGTCAAAGCGAAGTTAGTTCTTTGTTAGAAATCTTATTCTTATGTTCATTATATTTTTTCTTAAAATCATTTAGACCATAATTAAAAAATCGTCTTCCGTCTGCTATATCCAGAGATTTTCTCGCAGATTTTAGGGCATCAATGAGCGAAGAATATTTATTATCCGAAGTTGTATCATCTTTTTCAATATAAACATCTTCAAACTTCAAGTCAGTCTTTAAATCGATAGGTTCAGATTCAATCAGCGATTCTATATTCGCTATACTTGAAGACTTTACATAAAATTGTCCATCTCGTGCAATGAAATACTTGCTTATATTATCTCTTATATTATCTCTTACAGCAGAATGAAAAACACGAAGCATAATGTTTTCAGAATATAACCCAAAAGGAAATTCTTTAATTGGACTTAGTGTTTTGAATAAATTTTTTGAGTGTCCATTAGCAGTCGAGAAATATAATGGATAAAAAAGAATCCCAATTGGATTAAATTTTGGCACTAAATACTCACCCTCAGCTCCCATGGAAGAGGATAAAGAAAGATTATTTTTCTCTAAAAACCAATCAATCGTTAAGTATAACAAATAATCATTCGTTGCATCTTTAATTAAATCAATTGATTCTGATGACAACGTTAATAATATTCCTTTTCTATCGTAATATGTTTGATTATTATTCATCGTTATTTTAAAATGGGAGTGCAAAATTAACTAAAATTTGATTAAAATCAGAACTTTAGGCTAATTTTTACACGAGTGGACATAAAATATTTTTCCATAGAGGAGCTCATAGATAAATACATAGCTATCAATGAATTACGCTAAATTACTTAACCATTAAATAGATAATTTAAACAAATTCTATGGACAATGATTGTGTAGCAAAAACTGTGCTACTTACAGAAGGTTTTACGGGGAAGGTGGATGTTGAAAAGAGATTAAAAATAAGTGAGTAAGTTTTAGTTTTAGAGTTATAAATGACTTTGGTGAACTCAACGGAGGATTCCACCTCAGTTGTTCATTTGCTTCGTAAGAGAATGTATTAGAATACATAGTTCATGATTAAAGGATTAGGAAATAATTATGATTAGAAACATTATGAAAAACACTATCAAATTTAGTGTTTTTAAATTAAAAATCAAATAAAATTGCACTTTTTGAATATAAATTTGTACATAAAATAGTACATAATACTCAATTCTATATTATATTTTGAGTATTATCTATCATATTATTAAGGCTATCCAAAATTCGTTTTACAACATCTCTATATTCATAACTTGTATCGTTATTTGTATTTTGTAATAACGGTTGCATCTTGTTAAATGTACTTAATGCGAGATGTTTATTCGCAAGTGATTCGCCAATTTTATTTAGTTTGTATATAAAAGAAGCAAGAATACTGAGTACGACAATTATTAATGAAGTAATTATGATTAATGGTATTTCTAAGTCTGGGCTTAGTATTGATATTTTATTTACTATTTTGTACAATACATATATACCAGACCCAAATATGCATAATCCTATTATACCACAAACTATAATTTGATTTGATATTACTTTCCTTTGATTTGTAACCTCTGTAAGTGCATTTTGCAAATTTATGCTATTATATATACTGAGAGTGGGCATTCTGCTTTTAAAATGCTCTAAGCCTTCAATAATATTCATTATTTTCTGATTATCGATTTCAATTTCTTCAGGAGATTGGAGAAGAGCACTCATATTTGAAAAATTTTAGATATTTTAATACAAGATAGGAAAAATAGAGATTCATACTATAAAAACTTAATAATTATAAAAAAATCCCCTCAGAAAACTCCAAGGGGATTTTTTATGAGATTTTGTTTATCCTACAAATTCTGTTTCTTCAACTCTTTCACCGCAAAATCTGCTGCACGAGCCGTCAATGCCATATAAGTTAATGATGGATTCACGCATGATGCCGAAGTCATACAAGCACCATCGGTCATGAATACGTTTTTCGCAGCGTGTACTTGGTTGTTGCCATTCACTACTGATGTTTTAGGGTCACGTCCCATACGAGCCGTTCCCATTTCGTGAATTGCCATTCCTAAATACGAACCGTTGTCATATCCTCTTACGTTTTTCAAGCCTGATGCTTCCAACATTTCTTTGGCATCATTTTGCATATCAATACGCATTTTCTTTTCGTTTTCTCTCAATTCTGCATCAAATACCACGATTGGCATTCCCCACTTATCTTTTTCAGTTTTGTGAAGATACATACGGTTTTCGTAGTAAGGTAGAGTTTCTCCAAAACCACCAAAACCCATTGTCCAAGCTCCTGGTTCTGTTACTTCGTTTTTGTAGTCAGCACCGAAACTCAATTCTGCAATATTACGTTGCCAGCCCTGACGGCTACCGCCACCCTGATAACCAAATCCACGTAAATAATCACGTTTATCATTACCAATATTTCTGTAACGTGGCACATAAATACCGTTTGCACGACGACCAGAATAATATTTATCCAAATCTCCTTCCCAAACGCCTGATGCACCTGTACGGAAGTGGTGGTCCATTAAGTTATGTCCTAATTGCTCAGAATCGTTACCAAATCCATTCGGGAAACGGTGTGATGTTGAGTTCAACAACAATGCCGTAGAACCTAATGCACTACCACAAACGAAAATGATTTTGGCAAAATACTCACGGTCTTGCATCGTTACGGCATCACGCACACGTACACCCGTAGCTTTTTGTTTTTTCTCGTCGTACAAAATTTCTGTTACTACCGAATCAGGTCTTAACGTCAATCTTCCTGTTTTAGCTGCGTAAGGTAATGTACAAGATTGGGTACTGAAATATGCTCCATAAGGACAACCCAATGAACATTTATTACGGTATTGACAAGCTCCACGACCAACGTCTGTTTGTGCTTTTTGAGCAGCAGAAAGGTTAGCAACACGTCCCATTGTTAAATTACGTCCAGGGAAATTTTTCTCCATACGTTGTTTAACTTCTTTCTCAACACAATACATTTCCATTGCTGGTAAAAACTCGCCGTCTGGTAATTGTGGCAATCCTAATTTTTCACCAGAAATACCGACAATTTTCTCTACGTAAGAATACCACGGAGAAATATCTTTATAACGAATTGGCCAGTCGATAGCGATACCATCTTTAAGGTTTGCTTCAAAGTCAATATCACTCAAACGATACGACTGACGACCCCACATGATAGATTTCCCTCCCACGATGTTTGGACGATACCAGTCGAAACGTTTATCTTCTTTATACAAAGAGTCAGTATCTTTCATCCAATATTTTTCCGTCATTTCGTTGTACGGATAATCACGAGCCAATTTTGGGTGAGTTTCTTTTTGTTCAATCGTCAAACGACCATTGTATTTCATTTCCCAAGGGTCTTTCATGGCGTTTTCATAGCCTGTTACGTGTTCGAGTTGCTTTCCTTTTTCGAGCATTAAAACACGTAAACCCTTTTCAGTTAATTCTTTGGCAGCAAAACCACCTGATATACCCGAGCCAATCACGATGGCATCATAAGTCATTGCCTTTACGGCATCTATATTTAAGTTCATTTTCTTAAGTTATAAATTATGAGATATGAATTATGAGTTGTGAGTTTAAATTATATATGAATATAGCCAAGTAACAAGGCGAACAGTAATTCATAATTTATAACTCATAATTCATCATTATTTAAAGAGCCCACGCTTTTTGTTTTGGTTTCAAAGGAATACAACCTTCAAATTTTCCTGGAATTGGTAAATATGCTAAAGCTTTTGTTGCTCCAATTTCAGAAGTAAAATATCCTGTAACTGTTAATTCTTTCATTCTCAAGAAGAAAGGTTTGTCTTCCGTTGTTGAAAGTTTTACCATTTCATTTTTCTGAGCAGTATCTAAAGCGATAAAACCTTTCCCAAATTTTGTTTGGCTATCAGCGTCTAATTTTGCCAAACCTGCATAAAACTTATCTTGGTCTTCTTTTTTGTAACAATCACGCATTACACGCACGATAAATTTTTCAACGCCAGCTGCTTTTGCTCCTGGAGTATCAGTAGTTGGAATGATAATATCGGCAACTTCTGCCAAAAGTGCTTCTTGTTCGGCTGTAACGGCTACACTTGTACCAGTATTTGTTACCTGCCCCATTACGCCCGCCATTAGTGGGGCTGCGAGTACCCCTCCCATCATGAGGGCAACTCTTTGTACGGCTTCTCTACGATTCATGTTTTGTCTTGAAAAGATGTTAAAATTCCTTGGTTCAAAAGTAAATTATATTTGTTAAATATTCCGTATGTTTTGTAGGTTTTCAAGAAAGAATTTTACTAAATCATGCTTCTTAAACTAACTTTGTGATATTAATAGAATGGTTAAAAGCTGTTATCTTAATAAATTTTCACCTAATGCTATTATTAAACCCATATCATAACAATAAGTTTTTATGAAATTAAAACTACTACTTTTTGCTATTTTCTTACTTACATTCAATTCCAATTTTGCCCAAAGAAAAGGGACTCCAACCCAAGCGGATACACTCAATAATATTAACAATTTTGTGTTACAAATGATGACGGAATGGAAAATTCCAGCCACTTCAATTACCATCGTAAAAGACGGAAAACCTTATTATACTTTTGCTTTTGGTTTGAAAAACACGCAGAAAAATCAACCCAATACCGTCAATACTTTATTCCCAATTGCTTCGTGTACTAAGTCTTTTACGGCAACAGCATTGGCAATTTTAGCGGATGAAGGAAAATTGGATTGGAACAAACCTATCAAAGAATATATGCCCGATTTTCAGTTGTACGATGACGAAGCAACCAAAAACATAACGGCACGGGACATACTTTCGCATAGAACAGGCTTACCACGCCATGATTTTGTTTGGCTTTTTGCGAATAATGACAGAGAAACCATCTTCAAAAATCTAAAATATCTAAAACCTTCAAAGCCTTTATACGCTCAATATCAATACAATAACCTCATGTACATGGTGGCGGGCGTGTTGGTTGAACGCATTTCTGGGAAAACTTGGGAGTCGTTTATTAAGGAAAAAATCTTAATTCCTTTAGAAATGAAAAATACCGTTTTGACTTATCCAGAAATGTTTAGAAGTCCAGATTATGCGATGTCGTATAAATTAGAAAATGACCAATTAATTGAAGCAGGTTTTGGGAGTAATGTGGATGCCATTGGCTCGGCGGGTTCAATAAAATCAACGGCTACCGACATGACAAATTGGCTTTTGATGCAATTGAAAAACGGGAAATTTAACGATAAACAGATTGTATCCGAAAAGAATCTTCGTGAAAATCATACGCCAATCCAAGTAGTATATCCAGCCGAAGCGAAGTACCCCGAATTAGGTTTTTCTTCTTACGGGATGGGTTGGAATATGAATGTTTATCGTGGAAATCAACGTCGCCAACACAATGGTTCAATTGAAGGTTTTCGCTCGCAAATGACCGTTTTTCCGAACAATAATTTAGGTATTTTCATCACTACTAATACAGGTGCGGTAGATTATAATTTTGTTAATATCATCACCAATTATATTTCGGATAATTTATTGAATCTGAATACCATAGACTGGAATTCTCGTTTGAAAAAAGACCGTGATGATGCCAAATTTGAGGAAGAAAAGAAGAAGAAAGAATATAATGCCAGTAGAAAAATGGGGGCAATGATGTCGCACCCAATTGATTATTATGCGGGCGTTTACGAGCATCCTGCGTATGGAACATTACAAATTTTCAAGACGGATAAAGGTTTACGAGCATTTTATCACAACAAACAAGTTGAACTGACTCATTTTCACTATGATTATTTTGAAGGAACAGATTTCTTAGATGGTATTACGTTTAGTTTCCAGACTAACCCCAAAGGAGATATTGATAAAATTATAGCCACCTTCCCAAATGCGGGAGATGTGGAATTTAAGCGAAAATAAATTGTTAGATGATAGAGGTTAGAGAACAGATGATCTCTCTGTCTGGTTCAAGCGTCCTCGCTTGAACCCTTGTAATTAACGATTCCTCTCTCTCTGTCTGGTTCAAGCGTCCTCGCTTGAACCCTTGTAATTACCTCTCTGGTTCAAGCGTCCTCGCTTGAACCCTTGTATTTACCTTTCTGGTTCAAGCGTCCTCGCTTGAACCCCTGTAATGAACTAATCCTTGCCCCTTTCCATTGCATACGCACGAGTGGTTCAAGCGAGGACACTTGAACCAGACAGAGTTTGAACCCTTGTAATTAACTAATCCTTGCCCCTTTCCATTGCATACGCACGAGTGGTTCAAGCGTGGACGCTTGAACCAGAAAGAAGGACACTTGAACCAGAAAGAAATCCGTGTCTAATCCGTTCAATCCGTGTTCCATCACATCTATTAAATTTTCTTCCTCCGAAAAATATGTAAAATATACGTTTTCCCATCTTTGGTTTCTTCGTAATTATCAACCAATTCCCAACCGTTGCGGTCGAGTAGGTTAAAAACTTCTACCTTACTTTTAAAAAACATAGATTTTTTATTAGCATCGGTAATTTCCTGTTCTCGTTCCGACGTTCCTTGTCCATAATCTAAGAAAGCCGAAAGGCGAGTTGCCATCCAAGTTTTTTGAGCTTTTACCGTGATATAATTAACATTTTTGAGCGTTGCCAAACTTTGTCCATTCACAAAAATTTGTTGTGCTTTTGTTTGGTAGCAAATTACCAATAATAGTATAATAAGTCCTTTTTTCATGGTTTGATTGAGTTTGCATACAAGGTAAGGTTTTATCAAGTCTTTCGCAAAGACAGTTCCAAATTTCGGAGCCTGTACCACAAGAAAACTTATCGTAAACAGTGCGTTTTTTTCATAGGAAAGATTCCCATAATATTCCCACATGATAGTACAGGACGGTTAAAATTGGGCATAATTATAGTTTTGTATCAATTCAATTATAGAAAATCATGAAAACCTACAAACACGTCTCTTACCTTTGGGACGAAGCCAAAGCGGCCGAATTAGCGGGCGACGAAGTGGCATTATTTATCTATCGCTCTAACTTATTAGGGGCAGATTTAAGATTGACAAATTACGGCGGAGGCAACACTTCCGTGAAAATTATAGACAAAGACCCACTCACGGGAAACAACGTTGATGTGATGTGGATTAAAGGCTCTGGTGGCGATATTGGTACTTTAACCAAATCGGGCTGTGCTGCTTTGTACATGGAAAGGCTTTTGGCTTTAGAGAATGTTTATGAAGGCATCGAAAAAGAAGATAAAATGGTGGAATTATTCAACCACTGTATCTTTGATTTGGCGTCAAAAGCTCCTTCTATTGACACGCCTTTGCACGGATTTCTTCCATTCCAACACATTGACCACCTTCACCCTGATGCAGCTATTGCTATTGCAGCAGCAAAAGACGGTGCAAAAATCACGGAAGAATTATTTAACGGAGAAATCGGTTGGGTAGGCTGGCAACGTCCAGGTTTCGACTTAGGCTTACAATTACGTTCTTGCCTTAACGAAGCGGCTGCAAAAGGTATCAAATTAAAAGGTATCATGTTGGGTTCTCACGGACTTTTCACTTGGGGAGATACTGCTTACGACAGTTATATCAACACGCTTGATGTAATTGAAAAATGTGCTGAATATTTAGAATCTAATTACAAAAATGTTTTTGGAGGACAAAAAATTGACTCTCTTTCTGTGGAAGATAGAACACAAAAAGCAGCAAGCATTGCTCCAACGTTGAGAGGATATTGTTCATCAGAACGTAAAATGATTGGTCACTTTACAGATGATGCACGTGTTTTAGAATTCATCAATTCTAACGACTTAGCAAAACTTGCTCCACTCGGAACATCTTGTCCTGACCACTTCTTGCGTACTAAAATCGCTCCTTTGGTTTTAGACCCAGCACAAGTTGGAGATTCAGCATATTTGGATAGCGTTTTTGCTGAATACAGAGAAGGTTATAAGGCTTATTATGAAGCTTGTAAAAAATCAAATTCTCCTGCCATGCGTGACCCTAACCCAGTGGTAATTTTATACCCAGGCGTTGGTATGTTCACGTTTGCAAAAGATAAGACAATGGCACGTTTGGCTTCTGAATATTACATTAATGCCATCAATGTAATGAAAGGAGCTGAAGCCATTTCTGAATACACATCTTTACCTCACCAAGAGGCATTCGATATTGAATATTGGTTGTTGGAAGAAGCAAAATTACAACGTATGCCTAAACCAAAAGCTCTTTCAGGAAGAATTGCAATGGTAACAGGTTCAGCGGGTGGAATTGGAAAAGCAATTGCCAAGAAATTCGCAGAAGAAGGTGCTTGTGTAATTTTAAATGACATTAATGAAGAACGTTTAGCAGGTGCAAAAGAAGAATTTATCAAGAAATTTGGTAAAGATTCAGTTGCTACAACTTTGTTGAACGTAACTGATAATGCAAGTATTGCTTCTGCTATGGATGCCGCTTCTTTGGCATTCGGAGGAGTAGATATTATTGTAAACAATGCAGGAATTAGTACCTCAAAACCAATTGAAAGCCATACACTTGAAGATTGGGATAAATTGTACGACATCTTGGTAAAAGGACAATTCTTCGTAACACAAGCTGCCGTAGCAGTAATGCGTAAGCAAGGAATTGGCGGAGACGTTGTGAATATTGTAAGTAAAAATGCTTTGGTTTCTGGTCCAAATAACGCAGGTTATGGTTCAGCAAAAGCGGCTCAATTGCACCTTTCAAGACTGAATGCTGCTGAATTGGGTGGTGATAAAATCAGAGTAAATACTGTAAACCCAGATGCTGTAATTGCTGACTCAAATATTTGGGCAGGCGGTTGGGCTGAAGGACGTGCAAAAGCTTACGGAATAACCGTTGAAGAATTGCCAGCATATTACGCAAAAAGAACGTTATTGAACGAAGCGATTTTACCAGACGATATTGCTAATGCTTGTTTTGCCTTTGTAGGTGGACTTTTAGGAAAATCAACAGGAAACGTATTGAACGTTGACGGTGGTGTGGCGATGGCTTTTGTGAGATAAAAATAAAAAGGTTTTCCAAATATCATTTCGGAAAACCTTTTACTTTACTTGTGATAACACGAAGCTCTTCTCTCATTCTAATTACGTCGGGAGAGTTTAAGGCTTTTTCATATTTACCGCTTAATGATGGGTCAAGCGTGAAATTTGAACGGTCTAACTGGAATAAAGATTTGATTTTAGTTTCCATGTTTTTTTGAAATTAAATATGCAAAATAGTGCTTATTTGGACTAAATAACTCTTTTTCTAAATCGAATGTTAGTCCTTCAATAATATATGAATCATCAAGGCTGGCAAAGAGCTTTGAAATTGTAGCCCTGTAAAGTCTGGTACGTGATTGTGTACTTCCTGTAAAAATAACAGAAAATTGTGGATTTAGTTCAAGGAAATACATTAAGGTTTGAATTACAGTTGCTAAGACTACTTTCATATCCTTATTATTACTTTTATCAACTGTATCAATTCTATTGTCAGGTAAAAGATTTCCAAAAACTAATTGATAAGTGTCAGGCAAAACATCTGGCATTTCATCGAACAAAGTATAAAATACAACTTTCCTAATTATTTTATTTTCGCTTACACTATCAAATTCGTACCAATATTCATCTGGTGCAAAATAAATTGGATATACTGGTTTTTCCATAAACAAAAATAATAAAATTTCAATCATGCCCAAAGTATCCTTTAAAATGCAACTCCATCGAGGTCAGGCAGACGAATATAAACGTCGGCATGATGAATTGTGGCCCGAACTCACGGAATTGTTAAAAACCACTGGCGTTCAAGATTATTCTATCTTTTTAGATGAAGAAACTTACGCTTTATTTG
Source organism: Arcicella aurantiaca (assembly GCF_003148625.1). Taxonomy (GTDB): domain Bacteria; phylum Bacteroidota; class Bacteroidia; order Cytophagales; family Spirosomataceae; genus Arcicella; species Arcicella aurantiaca. The sequence goes on from NZ_QGGO01000005.1 coordinate 140,295, forward strand.
GTGTACTCACCATCGAAAATCCTGCTGCTTTGGACGAACTTCCCAAGCATCCAGTGATGCAACGTTGGTGGGCATACATGGGCGACATCATGGACTCAAATCCTGACAATTCCCCTGTCAGTATTCCATTAAAAGAGGTATTTTATTTAGCTTAAAACGTTGGCTGTCAGCTATCAGCTTTCGGCTAAAAACTAACAAAAAAATGCAAATCTCAAAATCTTTCATAGAACAATATAACGACGATAATCTAAAAGCTCACCAACGTAAATTAGATTTCAGCACTTCTGAAATTGAAAATAGTGAGGCAATTATCAAACAATTAGTTGATTTCCAAATTGCCATTCCTTCATGGGCTTTGGGTACGGGCGGAACTCGTTTTGGTCGCTTCCCTGGTGGCGGAGAACCTCGTTCATTGGAAGAAAAAATTGAAGATGTTGGTTTATTACACGCTTTAAACCAAGCATCAGGAGCAATTTCTTTACACATTCCTTGGGATATACCAACTGACGCAAATGCTATCAGAAATTTGGCAGCTCAACACGGTTTGAAATTTGACGCTGTAAACTCAAATACTTTCCAAGACCAAGCCGACCAAGCGTTAAGCTATAAATTTGGTTCTTTACAAAATGTTAATAAAGCTATCCGCAAACAAGCGGTTGACCACAACATTGAAGTTATCAAACATGGTATCGAATTAGGCTCAGACTCATTAACAGTTTGGTTGTCAGACGGTTCTTGTTTTCCAGGTCAATTAAATTTCAGAAAAGCATTCCAAAATACATTAGAAGGTTTGCAAGAAATTTATGCAGCTTTACCTTCAAATTGGAAAATGTTTGTTGAATATAAATGTGCAGAACCAAACTTCTACTCAACAACAGTTGGAGACTGGGGACAATCACTTTTATACGCAAGCAAATTAGGCGAGAAAGCTTATACATTAGTTGATTTAGGACACCATTTACCAAATGCCAATATTGAACAAATCGTTTCTTTATTGTTGATGGAAGGTAAATTAGGAGGTTTCCACTTCAACGACTCTAAATATGGTGATGACGATTTAACGGCAGGTGCATTAAAACCTTACCAATTATTCTTGATTTTCAATGAATTAGTGGAAGGAATGAACGCAAGAAATATGAATCATGCCAAAGATTTAGGTTGGATGATTGACGCATCGCACAATGTGAAAGACCCATTAGAAGACCTTTTACAATCTGTTGAGGCTATCATGATGGCGTATGCACAAGCTCTTTCTGTGGACAGACAAGCTTTGGAAATTGCTCAGAATGAAAACGATACAGTTCGTTGTCAAGAGATTTTACAAAATGCTTTCCGTACAGATGTTAGAGCATTGGTGGCAGAAGCAAGCTTACGTGCGGGTGGTGCATTAAACCCAATCGGATTATTTAGAAATCTGAAAGTTAGAGAAAATCTAATCAAAGAAAGAGGTTTCAAAACGATTGCTACGGGATTGTAAAATCCTTTGTTTATAAAATGAAAATTCCCGTATGTGCCATTTTTGACATTGGCAAAACCAATAAAAAATTATTCTTTTTCAACGAAAATTACGAGATAGTTTTCGAGAAATCAATGCAATTTACTGAAACCCAAGATGAAGACGGCGACCCTTGCGAAGATGTCGATTTGTTAAAATCTTGGGTTACATCTTCATTCAAGGAAGTTGCAGAACTTGAGCAATATGAAATAAAAGCACTCAACTTCTCTACTTATGGAGCAAGTTTTGTGCATCTTAATTCAGAAGGAGAAGTTATTGCCCCACTTTATAATTACCTAAAACCATATTCAGAGACGCTCCAAAAGCAGTTTTATGATACTTATGGTGGAGAATTACGCTTTGCACAACAAACGGCATCTCCAGTTTTAGGAAATCTTAATTCGGGTATGGTTTTATATCGTTTGAAATACGAAAAACCAGCTTTATACGCTCAAATTCACCATTCTTTGCATTTACCACAGTTTTTGCATTTCCTTTTTACAGGTAAATATTTTAGCGATATTACCAGTATTGGCTGTCATACCAATTTGTGGGATTTTGAAAAAAATCAATATCACGAATGGCTTGAAAAAGAAGAAATCTTAGAAAAATTAGCCCCGATTGATTCTAAAACACAAACCATTACTTCAAATCATGCTTTGCAAGTAGGAACAGGTTTACATGATAGTTCATCTGCCCTGATTCCATATTTGGAAACTTTCAAAGAACCTTTCGTTTTGATTTCGACGGGAACTTGGTGTATTAGCTTAAATCCATTCAATCATATTCCACTCACCACAGAGGAATTACAGTACGATTGTCTCGCTTATATGCAATACACAGGAAAACCCGTGAAGGCTTCACGTTTATTTGCAGGAAATGAACATGAGCAACAAACAAAGCGATTAGCTCCGCATTTTGAGAAACCGAACGATTATTTCAAAACGGTAAAATATCAAGTTGAATTAATTGAAAAATTACAACATGAGAATCTTAATACGGGAGAATCGCTCAGAGGTGCAAGAAGACCTCCAATGCAAGAATCTTTGTTTGGACAACGTGATTTGAGTGTTTTTGAGACTTACGAAGAAGCTTATCACCAATTAATTTTAGACATTGTTTCTCAACAATTGCTTTCAACAGAATTGGTTTTGCATAATGCTCCAGTCAATAAATTATTTGTTGATGGTGGTTTTGGAAAGAATGAAATTTTCATGAATTTGTTGGCAAAAGCATTCCCAGAAATGGAAGTTTATGCGGCTTCTGTCGCTCAGGCAACTTCTTTGGGAGCGGCTCTATCAATTCATCAAGATTGGAACACAAAGGCTTTACCGCAAAATCTTATTGAATTGAAACATTTTGTGGTGTAGGAGTTTACTTTAACGAAGACATCCATTTTCAAAAGAAAACCCTCCTTATAGAAATTCTATGAGGAGGGTTTTTTCTCTTTTGTAGCGATTAAAATAAAAAAGTGATTAAACGAAGTTGGGGGCGTTTAATCACTTTGCTCTGTTAAATTCACAATTCAATCACTAAATTTGTGAAATCGTTTACAAATATAGTAATAAATACTTACAAAACAAACTAAGTAAATTTACTTAAAAAATTATGTACACTTTCAACTCTCAAATTCTTATCCTTCCCGGACTTGGCGATTCAGGTGAAAAACATTGGCAAACGGCTTGGGAACAGCTTTTTCCGTCATTTATTCGAGTAAATCAAGTCGATTGGGAAACGCCTATTTGTGAAGATTGGATAAAGAATATTGAAAAAAAAATTCAAAAAATTGGTGCAGAGAATGTTATTTTAGTGGGTCATAGCTTAGCTTGTTCAACAATTGGATACTGGTTTGCAAAATATAAAACATCTATTAAAGGTGCTTTATTAGTAGCACCAAGCGATACTGAAGCTGATTCTTACCCAAGTGGCACAACAGGTTTTTCGCCAATGCCAACTGCTCCCCTACCCTTCAAAACCATTACAGTAACGTCTGACGACGATTTTTATGTTTCACTTGAACGAGCAGAATTCTTCGCTGAAAAATGGAATAGTAAATTGGTTGTTCTCAATAATTTAGGACATATCAACGGCGATTCTAATTTGGGTAATTGGGATTTTGGTTTGTCGCTTTTGAAAGAATTGGATTAAAATATAGACCTCAGTTTTTGTTTTCAGCATAATAGCTCCGAACTACTTGTAAAATATTACTCCATAATTTTAATAGACTTTATCAATTATCCATGAGTACGAATTGCATTTTCAGTCGTATCTTTACACCAAAATTGAACTTTTATAAGAAATCTCTTCGTATTTAAGGATTTTTTATAGAAAGTTTAAAATAACATTTCAACTATTCTCTAAAAAATGCCCATCATTTGGTTTATATTATTTACTCCGCTTCTTGGCTTTATTTTGCCAATGATTTTGGGTAAAAAAAATAATACATTAGCAGGTTGGATAACTGTCGGACTGACGGGCTTGAATCTTGCTTTTTCAGCCTACTTCCTTCTTCAAAACCTTCATAATCCTCAAAATCATCTTGTTTTTGATTGGTTTTCTATCAACGATAAAGCCTACAAATTTGGTTTCTTGTTTGATTCACTAACTTTAATGATGTTGGTTTTAGTGAACTTCATTGCTCTTTTAGTGGAAATTTTCTCGCTTGAATATATGCACGACGAACCCGACCAATACCGCTATTTTGGTTTTTTGAGTCTTTTTGTATTTTCGATGTTAGGCATTGTTTTGACGGATAATTTATTTGTGATGTATGCCTTTTGGGAATTGGTGGGTTTGAGTTCTTATTTACTGATTGGATTTTGGTATAAAAAACCAGAAGCCGTCCAAGCCTCTAAAAAAGCCTTTTTGATGAACAGAATTGGCGATGCAGGCTTTTTGATTGGGATTTTTGCGGTGTATTTTTATAATAATCAATCACTTGATTTAACAACTTTATCACAAAGTCAATTACCAACGATTTATTGTATTTTACTTTTTTGTGGTTGTATTGGTAAGTCAGCACAGTTTCCTTTGCATACGTGGCTACCCGATGCGATGGAAGGACCAACACCAGTTTCGGCTCTCATTCACGCCGCTACGATGGTGGTTGCAGGGATTTATTTGTTCATTCGTGTTCAGCCCATGTTTAGCGTTGATGCTCTAACTATCATTGCTGGTATTGGGGCAATAACTATGCTTTTAGGCTCTGTTTATGCCATTTTCCAAACAGATATTAAAAAGACTTTGGCTTATTCTACGGTTTCGCAATTGGGGTTAATGGTTTTAGGACTTGGAACCGATTTTTCAACTTTTCACTTATTAACCCACGCATTTTTCAAAGCGGGACTTTTTCTATCCGCAGGAGCAATTATTCATGCCTTACACCATGCAGGACACGATTTTGATGCCCAAGATATGCGTTTAATGGGTGGATTGAGAAAGCGAATACCCTTTACTTTTATCTGTTATTTGGTATGTTCGATGGCATTGATGGGTTTACCTTTGTTTTCGGGTTTTCTATCCAAAGACGGTATTCTGAGCCTTTGGTTTGATGAACACAATCCTATTATTTTCAGACAGTTATTTTTGGGAGCAATTCTTTTAGGCATAATTCTAACCGCCTTTTACATGACTCGTCAAGTTTGGATGGTTTTCTTTGGAGAATTTAGAAATGAAAATGTAAATCCTGACAACATTCATGAAGGCTCTTGGAAAATAAAAATGCCAATTGGTATTTTAACTATTTTTTCCACAGGTTTTGTATTTAGTCTCAATCCTCTAAGTGCCGAACATGGTTGGTTTATCAGTTTTATGAATAGTGACAAAATCGAAGAAAATCATTTAGTAGCTATTGTTTCAACCATATTTGCCTTAATCGGAGTTACGACGGGATATTTAACTCGAAATAAAACATTCTCAGGTTTACCAACTTTTGATGCTTTTTACCAAAAACTATTTGTGAATCCTACGGTTAAATTATCAAGTTATTTACAAATTTTCGACCAACAGTTTGTAGATGCTATTGTGAATTTCTTGGCTAATTTACAGGTACATATCGCCAAACTTATCGGTTGGTTTGATGCTAAAATTATTGACGGAGTTCCAAATGGTTTGGCTTATTCTTCTGGAATTGTTGGGCGAATTACTCGTTCAGCACAAGGCGGAAAAGTGCAACTGTACATTGGCATCGCCTTTTTAGGCTTAATTGGTTTAGTTCTTTTTATTGTTCTTTAATCCGTAACACAGACTTCAGTCTGTCTATATGACGAACAGACTGAAGTCTGTGTTACGCATATTTCAAAAATGTCAATTTTATCATTACTCATATTTTTACCCATCGTTGCATCGCTTGTTTTGGCTTTCACGCCTGAGCGTTTTGTTCCTTATTTCAAATGGGTCACACTAATTGTTACGGGTGTAGAATTAGGTCTATGTACTTTTGTATATTTACAATTCGACAAACAAGTAGCTGATTATCAATTCCTTGAACAATACGATTGGATTACCTTGCCACTTGGCAACTTAGGCGTTGGCTCAATAGATTATCTTTTGGGTGTGGACGGTATCAGTATGCCCATGGTTTTATTAACAGGTATCGTGATGTTTATTGGAGCGATTTCTTCTTTCGAAATTGGTACCAAAGAACGTGGTTATTATTCACTTTATTTACTTTTAACGGGGTCTATCATCGGGTGTTTCATTGCTTTAGATATGTTTTTATTTTATCTATTCTTTGAATTTATGCTTTTACCGATGTACTTCCTGATTGGGCTTTGGGGAGGTCCACGTAGAGAATATGCTTCAATTAAGTTCTTTATTTATACATTGGTTGGTTCGATTTTTATCTTAATTGTAATGATTGGACTTTACCTTTCAGTAATTGACCCTGTGGAAACGGCAGTACAAATGGGATTAATTAATTCAGCTTCAGACGTTACGCCACAAATTATTACCCAAATTCAGAGTTTATTAGCGGAAGGAGAATTACCTGCTCAGCAAATTGTTCATACTTTTGACCTCCGTTTTATGCCCGACCAAGGCAATTATGTTTCGGGTTCATGGTTAAATGTTTTCTCTGAAAATCATATTGGAGGTCTTTCTTTCCGAGCTTTGTCTTTCATTTTCTTAATGATAGGTTTTGGGATAAAATTACCAGCCGTGCCTGTACATACATGGTTGCCAGATGCACACGTAGAAGCTCCAACGCCTGTTTCTGTGGTTTTAGCAGGGATTTTATTGAAAATTGGAGGTTATGGATTTTTGAGGATTGCTTATCCAATTTTCCCAGAGATTGCTCATGAATATGCCGTTTGGATAGTTGGCTTTGGTGTATTATCAATCATTTATGGAGCATTCAATGCTTTGGCGATGAACGACTTAAAGAAAATGATTGCCTATTCTTCGGTTTCGCACATGGGCTTTATTTTAGTAGGAATTGGCTCATTAACCAGCGAAGGATTTAACGGAGCAGTTTATCAAATGTTCTCTCATGGAATTTTATCGGCAATGTTGTTTTTATTGGTCGGTGTTTTGTACTCAAGAACACACGACCGCCGAATAGATTCTTATCAAGGTTTAGCCAGTAAATTACCCTTATTCACAGCCATGACGGCAATTGCATTCTTTGCCTCATTGGGTCTGCCTGCATTTTCAGGATTTATTGGTGAGATTTTCACATTGATGGGCGGATTCAATAGTACATTGATTCCGAGATGGTTAGCCGCTTTAGCTGCCTTTGGTTTGGTGCTTGGAGCAGCCTACTTTTTATGGACTTTGCAAAGAATGTTCTTTGGTAATTTTTGGGTAAGATACACGGAAGAATCTCTATCAGATTTATCATTCCGTGAAAAAATTATGCTTTATCCGTTGGCACTTATGGCATTGATTTTCGGAATCTTCCCAAATCTGATTTTTGATGTTACACATCAATCATTATCCGAATTACTGAAATTATTTTAGGATTAATAAGGCATTTTTACAACGGCTATTACCTTTTTATTTTCATTGGTAATAAAAAATGAAGCTCTGTCACCGTATTGTAACTCAAGTCTTTTTTGAAGATTATCTAAGCCAATTCCTCCTTCATCGCTCTTTGGCTTGGGGTCATAAGTACCAGAATTTTCAACCGACAAAGAAATTATATTTTTTTCAGCATGAGCCGATATAATAATTTCACCACCTGATTTTAATTGACCGATTCCGTGTTTAACCGCATTTTCAAGCAATGTATTTAACGACATTGGCATAATTAACACATTTTCTAAGTCTTTCTGAATATTAAAAGTATAATTGAGACGGTGGTCAAAGCGTAATTTTTCAAGAGATAAATAATTCTGTGCTAATCTAATTTCTTCTCTGAGTGTTGCACGCTGTTGCTCGCCTAAATTAAGCGAAAGTCGCAATAAATCAGATAGCTGAATGATTGACTCACGAGCCAATTTTCCATCAGAAATGGTTAATGCTTTGATACTATTTAAGGCATTAAAAAGAAAATGAGGGTTTAATTGTTTTTTGAGGTTTTCTAATTCAGATATTTGCAGGAGATTTTCCGCTTTAAGGGTCTGTTGTTGTTTATCCTGATAAATAATCGAAAAATGATAAAGATGATAGAAGAAGAAACAAGGTACAACCAACCAAACATTTTGAATGTAAAGTGATAAAATATTAAATAATGTTTCAGGGAAACCAATACCACCCAAAAAGTAGTCAATGCCAGTAAACATTAACCCAATAGAACAACTACCAAGTAATGGATATATAAGGAATTGAACCGTTTTAAAATCGTCAGGCTTAATATCTTCTAAAATATAAGAATAAATATAGCCAACTAAAAAACCGACAAAAAGGTATGACAAGAAGAAAATTAAACGTCCAGTAACGTCATTTTCATGGAGTGGACAATAAGATAAAGCAGTGTAGGCTATTAAAGTCCAGCAGCAAAGTTGTGCCAACCAAAACAGTATATTCTTTTTAAGCATCGTGTTGTTTTGTAAAAGGATAGTTCAAAAATACTAATAAAAGTAGAATGCAGTAAGTTTATGCAGAAAAATAATGACTAATTTTTTATCACTACCCGACCAACTCGCTCAAATACTCGATAGTCTTCAAGCACTTTCACCCGAAGTATTTCTGTCATTATCATTTTTAATAATGATTTTGATTGATTTATTCTTGCATCAAGATTTAAAAAATAAGCAACAATTAGTGTCAAATACACAGCAGGCAAATCATGTATTGCTTGGTATTTCTGTAATTACTCTACTCATTGTCTTGAATCAAATTGTAGAGCAATTTTACACCACAAATGATTCATTCTTATTTGGGAAGACGCTAATTTTAGACTCAAAAGCAATCTTATTCAAATTCTTAATTATTCTATCAGCAATTTTCGTGCTTTTTCATGTCATTGTCACAAAAAAAGATTTTATCGGCGAATTTTACCCTATTTTAATCAGTATGGTGGTCGGACTTTGCCTAATGACCATGTCCGTAAATCTATTAATGATTTACCTTTCCATCGAAATGGTTTCTATTGCTTCTTATATGCTCACGGCTATTGATAAAAACCGAAAAGGGATTGAAGGAAGTTTAAAATATGTACTTTTTGGGGCAACGTCTTCGGCAATTATGCTTTATGGAATGTCATTATTATATGGTATGACAGGAACGCTTGACATTGCTTCACCTGATTTTTCAAGAGGAATCTCACAAATTGACGAAGTTGCTTCAACGGTTGCTATTGTATTGACAATCAGTGGATTTCTTTTTAAAATTTCTGCAACACCATTCCATATTTGGACGCCCGATATTTATGAATCAGCCCCGACACCGATTGTGGCTTTCTTCTCGGTTGCTCCTAAAATTGCAGGTTTTTTAGTAGCAATTCGTTTTTATTCAGCCATTCCAAACAACCTCCAAACAATTACGGCAGTGTTGTCGATAGCAAGTATTACTTTCGGAAATTTCTCTGCACTTTGGCAAAATAATGCTAAAAGATTATTGGCGTATTCAACCATTGCCCATGCTGGTTTTATGTTGATTGGCTTGGTAACAATGTCTCAATTAGGATTAACAAGTCTTGTTTTTTATTTGGTAACGGTACTTTTTACCAATTTGGCGGCATTTCTTTTGATTGATTTTTATGAAAGTAAACATCAATCGGTCAATATAGAAAACTTGAAAGGACTTGGGAGAGTCAATCCTTTTTATGGCATCATGATGTTGATTGTGATGATTTCTTTGGCAGGGTTGCCTCCTATGGCTGGTTTCTTTGCGAAGTTAAATATATTCTCGGCACTTTGGGAAACATATCAGTCAACCAATAAACCGATTTTGCTTTGGTTATTCATTTTCGGATTAATGAATACGGCTATTGCTCTTTTCTTCTATTTGAAGATTCCATTCTTTATGTTTTTTAAAGAATCGACTGAAAACCAAACATTTGAGTTAAATCCTAAACAATATTTTTTGGCAATTATATTGATTTTACCCATTCTGATTTTATTCTTCAAAGCAGATTGGTTAATGGAAATTGTGAGTTTTTTATAGGAAATAGGTTTTAGGGGTTAGGCTTTAGGGGTTAGTTATTTGTACACAAAGATTATTGACTTAGACAAGAAGTGTACTCATTACAATTGTGACTTTTAATCGTAATTATAAATACAAATAATTATGAAAGATATTCTAAAACCTAAAACCTAACCATTAATACCTCCAATTTACCTCAAATAAACGCCCATTGTTTCTTCATCGTCAAGTACCACAGAAACATAGTCGTTAAGCGTTGTTGAGAGTTGGTACCCTACATAATCCGCTAAAATCGGAAATCTGCGAAAATTTCTATCTACCATAACTGCTACTTGAATTCTTTTTACAGGAATACTCAAAAACGGAGAAAGGCTATAAGCAAAAGTTCTTCCTGTGTTTAGTACGTCATCTACAACAACGATGGTTTTACGTTCCAGAAAACGTTCGTCACAATCAAATTCTACTGGACTTTCATAAGTTACGTCTTTGTCCACGTCAATTAAAACAGCGGTTGCTTCGATACTGGAAATTTCATTTAATGTAATCGCCAATTTTTTAGCCAAGGAATGTCCTTGCCCTTTTATTCCAGCAATAACAATTTCTGTTTCTTCAAAGTTATTTTCATAAATCTCGAAAGCAATTCTTCTGATTTTCTGTAAAACTTGATGATGGTTGAGTATTTGGTTATCGGTCAATTGAGTCATGGAAATTGATTTTATTACAAGATATTTTGCTTGTTGTACTTTCTGTAAAATTAAGTATTCAGAATCAAAAAAAATGATTCTGTGGCGATTTATGAAATAAATTCTAAAAAATGAGTTCCAAATTGCAGTGATTTATAGATTAAGAATGTAAAAAATGACCTCCAAAACTATAAATTATTATCTCTTAACTATTAATTATGAACAATTCTTTACCTTTGCAGTCCAATTTATCAAAAAATATCATTAAAAAATGGCAAAAGGATTCTCACAAGGACAACAGAGACGAGTACAACAAGCAGTACCAAGCAATCCGTTGGCGATTAAAACCAAGAAATTTGCATTAGAAAAAAATAAATTTATTGGCTTAAATATGATGCAATTAATTAGAAATCAATGGTATTGGGGTTTTGTACCTTTGGCTTTGATTTTAATTAACGCAGGTTTAAATATTTCAAAAGTATATCCTAACTATTGGATTTATGTAATTACAGTCTTGGGAGCCATTTTATATATCGCTTTTTGGGCAGTTCAATTTACGGGAGTTACGCAATTAGAGCAATACAAGCAATTATTCCAAAAATATCGTTACGAAATTGATAGCCGTCAGATTTTGATGAAAATTTCAGATACAGAAGGTGGCGTTATCAAGTGGGACATGATTAAAACTGCTCGTAAAGACAAAGAAGCTTATATTTTAGACATGGGTTCGTATCAATTTATTTATCTACCATTTACGGTTTTCAATAATGATAATGATAAGAAATTGATGGACAGAATCTTGAAAGATAAAGGATTTATTGCTGCTGAATAATTTTCAGAACTTATAAAAAAAGCCTCTCAATTTGATTGAGAGGCTTTTTTATGTTAGTTTCAAGTACTAACCTTATACCAATTTTAAAGATTTGATGCGTACTTTACGGAATTCCTTTTTAAATTAGTATTACTCTTTGGAGGAACTTCCCGAAAGTTTTGAACTTTCGGGAAGTTAAACCCCAAACATCCAAATTTCCATTCTTATTTTTAAAGTGCCAAAGTAGAACTAAGTATTATGTAAGAAGTTACTTCTTAATCGAGTGAGAAATTGTTTCTACCAATTCTCCACGAGCCATTCTTTCTGCTTTGTCAAAATGTTTTAATGATTTTTGGAAAGTATCGTCAAACGGTGACATTATCTGAAAATACTCATTGTTTAATCCATCGTTAACTTTACGTTGCCAAACGCTACGAGCAATGTACGCTTTAATTTGAGCCTTAATATATGGCATTGAACGCTCGTAATCTCTCGCACGCATTTTTACATTGGCTTGTTTAGCCAATCTTTGCATATCTATCAACATGGCATCATTGACTACAAAAAACTTATTAAAATCTTTAAAAGTAAGTTTCTCTAAAGATTTCATGTTGTCATTGGCATAGTTTAAGGCAAATTCACGAATGATATTTTTCCCCCATAAATCACTTAGATATTTGGTAAAATAAGTAGTGTCACGTGCCACAAAAACATCTGGCGTGATACCACCACCACCATAAACTGTTCTGCCACCAAGTGTTTTATATTTCAATTTATCATTAAATTTGATACTATCTGCATTAAAGAACTCACCACTTTTCAAGCGTTTTTCATAGTCTTTTTCGTAATCTTCTTCACGCCCCAAAACATAAGGTTTTTGAATACTACGTCCACTTGGCGTATAATATCTTGAAATGGTCAATCGCAATTCTGAACCATCTTGCAAACTTACAGGCATTTGTACTAACCCTTTTCCAAATGAGCGTCTTCCCACGATTAATGCACGGTCATTATCTTGTAAAGCACCCGCTACAATTTCAGCAGCAGAGGCACTATTTTCGTCCACAATTACCATCACTGCTCCCTTCTCAAAAATACCATCTTTTTTGGTAAAAGTTTGAGTATCGTATTTTGAGCCTTTTCCGTCCGTGTAAACAATCATACGTTCACCTGCCAAAAGTTCATCAACCATTTTTTCCGCACGGTCTTTATATCCTCCTGGGTTTCCACGCAAATCAAGCATCAAACGCTTTAAGCCTTGTCCTTTTAGGGTCGTCAAAATATTTCTAAATTCATCGAAGGTAGATTCTGTAAATCTATCCACTTTGATATATCCTGTTTGTGGGTCAACCATATAACCAGCCGTCACCGAATAAGATGGTATTCTGTCACGAATAACAGTAAACTTCTTAATTCCTTTTTCACCATTACGTAAAATCTCCAACTGAACTTCTGTTCCTCTTGTACCACGAAGTTTACTAAAAATAAGGCTTTGTGTAACTTTTGGACCTGTTAATGAAATGCCGTCCGCTTTAATCAAACGGTCGCCACTTTTAATACCTACTGACTCAGAAGGACCACCCGCCATAGCATTTACCACATAAACGGTATCACTGAAAATATTAAATTCAACTCCAATCCCATCAAAACCAGATTCTAATTGAGAACGAGCCGAAGCCACTTCATCGGTTGAAAAATACGAAGTATGAGGGTCAAGTTTTTCCAACGTTTTTCTGATTGAAAATTCTACCAATGAATCTGTATTGACAGAATCGACGTAACTATTTTCAATCAATGACAATACCTCACGATATTTATTAAAACCCTTTAAAACGTTATTCATTCGGGTTTGTCCACCAAAGAAATTTGCACCCAACAAAATCCCTCCCACTAATGCGATGGCTATCCAAATGGGTATTTTCACGATGGTTGAATTATTCTTGATGGGTTCTTGTCCTTTTTGCATATTGCTTAATCCTAATTTTTAGAAACTGATATTAAAGTTACGAAAAACTGAAATCTTGCCAATGTTTTTGGTGTAACTTTGTTTTTTTATTAGGTATTAGGGGTTAGGATTTAGGAATTAAGTCAAAAAACACTTTAGAAAGAGTCAAACACTTCTCGTTTTTTAAAGCCCTAAATCCTAATTCCCAACCCCCAAACCCTAATAAAATGTCCAGAATATTAGCCATAGATTACGGGACGAAGCGAGTAGGTTTAGCCGTTACCGACCCTTTAAAAATTATAGCATCAGCTCTGGATACCATTCATAGCAAAGATGTACTTAATTATTTGAAAGAGTACGTTGAAAAAGAAGAAGTTGAGGCTTTTGTAGTGGGTATGCCCGTAAATTTGGACGGAGAAGATACCAACAACACGCCTCATGTAAAAGGTTTTGTGAAGACTTTGAAAAAAACATTCCCTGACATTCCTGTACATTTGCACGACGAACGGTTTACGTCATCAATGGCTCTTCAAGCTATGATTACGGGAGGTTTCTCAAAAAAAGACCGTCGTGAAAAAGGAAATATTGACAAAATTTCAGCAGTAATAATTTTACAATCCTTCATGGAAAAAGAGGGAATTTAATTGTTTGAGATTTTGGATTTACGATTGCGGATTTTATCCTAAAATTCATGAAATTTTAAGATAAATTTGCGACCCAAAATCCGAAATCTTCAATCGAAAATCCGAAATCAAACAAATGAATATTTACGGTTTAATTGGTTATCCGCTTGGGCATTCCTTTTCAAAAGGATATTTTACAGAGAAGTTTTCAAATATGGGTATCTCAGATGCCAACGTGTATGAGAAATTTGAGATAGAAAATATCAACGACTTACCTGCTTTACTACAAAATCCTGACTTGAAAGGATTGAACGTTACCATTCCACACAAACAAAATGTATTTCCTTTTTTAGATGCTGTTGATGAAGCTGCTTTGAAAATCGGGGCTGTCAATACTATCAAAATTATGCCTGATGGTTCGACAAAGGGTTTTAATACTGATTATTGGGGTTTTCGTTGGACTTTAGAAAAATGGAGTGATTTTCAAGAAATCAAACCTAAAAAAGCTCTGATTTTAGGAAAAGGTGGAGCGGCAAAAGCTATTATTCAAGCCTTGCAAGACTTAGGATTAGAAACACAATACGTTTCTCGTAGAAAAGAAGAAGATACTATTACTTACGACGAATTGACGGAAACTGTCATGCAAGAACATCTTTTTATCGTAAATACCACGCCTTTGGGAATGTTCCCGAAAGTGGATACTTTTCCAGAAATTCCTTATCAATTACTGACCGATAAACATTTATTGTACGACATTGTGTATAACCCATTAGAAACTGTTTTCTTGAAAAAAGGCTTAGAACACGGAGCAAAAGGTGTACATTTTGGTTTGGAAATGCTACACGGACAAGCTGAAAAAGCTTGGGAAATTTGGCAAAGTTGAGTTTGGTTATTGGGGATTGGTTACTTGTTATTGGTTATTGGGAATTGGTTATTGGGAATTGGTTACTCGTTATTGGTTACTTGTTATTGGTTATTGGGAATTGGTTATTGGGAATTGGTTACTCGTTATTGGTTATTGAAAATTGGTAGTATAAGAGTATTCACTAACTGGATTACCAATAACCAATCCCCGATTACCAATAACCAATCCCCGATTACCA
>NZ_QGGO01000005.1:155585-170734 GCF_003148625.1 Arcicella aurantiaca
TAACCAATCCCCGATTACCAGTAACCAATCCCCGATTACCAGTAACCAATAACAAGTAACCAATTAATTATACTCCAAAACATCATCAATCAAAAATGATTTACTCGAACGAATCACTTTGACCTCACGGTTATTTTTTGCTTTTGCTTCAATATCTTCTACCACAATTTTGAAGAAATATCCTCCATTTTCAAGCTTATTTTTCAATTGTACATCAGTAACTTTTATCGTATTCCAATCCTGAGCGTTAATCATAAAACCTATTCCCATTCCAGAATATTTGGTATCATAATCCTTGCTCCATTTCTTTTTAAAAGCTTTTTCTGTTAGCCCGCCGTCCATACCTACGCCCGTTGCATCCGACTTATATTCTGCATATTTTTTCGTACAAAATTTATCGTACTCGCCCATATTATTCTTAAAAGCGTCTTCTATTGTGGAAACAAGCCACTTTTTAGCAATATCCGAACTATCAGCATTCACAGATTTAGCCATTGTGTCAACTTTAGCAATGCTTTCTACTTTTACAGAATCAGCTTGTTGTTCTGCAACTTTGTTCTTTTGACAAGCCGTAAAAATGATAAAACTGAGCAATAAAATATTTATTTTTTTCATTGAATTAATGGTTAATTAAATCTAACATTTTCCAAATGTACCCAAATAAAATTAAAATCAATTTTCTAAAAAGCAAAAGCCTTTCATTAGCTGTATCTTCGTAAAAAAATCAAATTCCCTATCCATGCTCAAGAAATTATTTCTTTTTATTTCGATTTCAGTTTCACTATCGTCTTGCTTAAGTGTGTATGTACCACCCACAAACACAGGCAAAACCACTCCAACAAACAACACATCAACTAAGCTCGCAACAAATTTCCCAGAAGGTTTTGATGGTGCTTCAAAAAGTAAATACGAAGGTGGAAATATTACGGTTGCTTCTGGGCAATGGTTCTTAGAAAATGCCATTATGGGTAGTGCTGAAAATGACCAGAAAAACGGTGCGAAGGCTATCAGAATGAAAGAATCGGCAAAAGTTACAATGAATTTCGACTGTCCAACGGGAATTCAGCAAGTAAAATTAAAATATGGGGTTTATCAATTAGACAAAAGTAGCACATTTGAATTATGGGTTTCGTCAAATACAGGAAATTCATGGCGACAAGTAAATTCTACAATTACCGCAACAGAAAAATCGTTAAAAGAAGCGATATTTAATGTAAATCTTCAACAAGCATCTCGCATTGAAATTCGTAAAACTGACGGTTCTACAAGCCGCTTAAATATTGATGATATTTCGATAATAACCTATGGTGTATCTTCTAATTCCGTTCCAACGCCAAATCCCCCTGTCATTAACAGAGGCTCAACAGTTGCCTCAAAAGACGACCATTTAACATTGGGTAATCCATCAAATGCCGTCACAAATACATCGTCTGCTAATAATTATTTGATAAAAAAAGATGCTTATGCCTTGTCGTATAATAAAAATAAAAACATAGCAAATTGGGTTGCGTGGCATTTAAGCACGGCATGGAAAGGTGATATTGACCGCCAAAATGATTTTCGTCCTGACCCAAGTTTACCAGAAAATTGGTACGAAGTAACGCCAAGAGATTATTCAAATACAGGTTTCGACAAAGGTCATTTATGCCCTTCTGATGACAGGGATGGCGTTTTGGAGGAAAACCAAGAAACTTTCTTCATGACGAATATGATTCCACAAGCACCTGATAACAACAGAGGACTTTGGAAAATATTAGAAGAATATGAAAGAATTTTGACGCAAGAAGGAAATGAAGTTTATGTTTTTGCAGGAACAATCGGACAAGGAGGAACAGGTGCAAATGGTTTTGCCAAGACAATCGGGAAAAATGATAACATTACCGTGCCAGCCTCACTTTGGAAAATAATCGTGGTGCTACCAATCGGGCAAAATGATGCTGCAAGAATTAACGAAAACACCAGAGTTATTGCTGTAAGCATTCCGAATGATAATAGCGTTGGAGCTGATAGTTGGCGAAAATATCGAGTTTCAGTAGATGAAATTGAACGCTTGACAGGTTATGATTTTTTATCGAATATCCCGTCAAATATTCAAGCCATTATTGAAGCAAGAGTGGATAAGTAGAGTATTAATGATGAGTTATGAATTATGGGAAAAGTTATATTTTTCTTCTTTTATTATTCATAACTCGTTATATAGAAAATTAAAAAAATTGGCACAGAATTTGGCATACCTCTAAAAAAGGTACTACTTTTGTTTTTCTCAATGCAAAAAACTTCGCACATATCTCGTCTTTTCAGCGTCTTTTTGATGTCGCTTATGCTGATGTTTACTGTTTTCGGTAAAACATTTTCAGCATCGCAAGTACGTCTTCAAGCAGTAGAAAAAGCAAAAACGGAGCAGAGCAAACATTCTGAAAAATCTGATAATTGCACAATCTCAGAACTTTCTGTAATGCAGGCGTCTGCCCCTGTAACGATTGATTTTTCGCAAGAATTTATTTTCACTTCGCAAGTATTCTCTTTTTTGATGCCTGAAAAACATATTCAGACTATCAAAAATCTTTTATTCAGACTTCCTCATCTCGAAATTCTTTTCGAACATTTTATCGTTACCAACGCCCCGTAGTTTAGTTATTGGTGATTAGTTACTGGTTATTAGTCAATTAGACGATAATTGATTCAATACGTCCAATAACAATTACTGATGTCTCTCGGAAGCATTGTGTACAGACTTGTACTCACTATTCACTTTTATAAATTCTCCGTTTATCGGGTTAATCGTAGAAGGTTATATTACAAATAACCCGTTACTAATAACAAATTCCCGATAACAAACAACCAATTACAAATCATGCGTTACAAAAATGCCATTATTTGGCTGACTGGAATTATTTCAGCCTTATGTTTATTTTTCCTTTCTTTTACATGGAAAGCAGGAGCTGTCCGTGAAGATGCTACAAAATATGCAACAGTTGCAGGGAAATATGACCCAGCAAGAAGAATTCATTATATTGACTCTTTATGGAAACAACCTGTTTATTTAGGATTTACTTTACAAGAAGTTACTACGTATGCACTTCATAAAGGGCTTGACCTTGAAGGTGGTCTTCATGCAGTATTAGAGGTTTCTCCAGTAGAAATTTTACGTGCTTTATCTGGAAAAAGTAATGATGTAAACTTTGAGAAAGCATTAGCAGAAGCGTCAAAAGCTCAAGCAACTTCTACGAAACCTTTCAACGAATTGTTCTTTGAAGCTTTCGCTAAAATTGCTCCAAACCAAAAATTAGCAACAATTTTCGCTAACTCTACTAACGTTGGAAAATTAAACTTCTCTTCAAGTGATTCTCAAGTGAAGAAAGTAATTAACGACGAAATTGATGGTGCTGTTGACCGTGTTTATAAAACTATCCAAACTCGTATTGACAAGTTAGGTGTTGCCAACCCGAACATTCAACGTTTACCTGGCACAAACCGTATTCAAGTTGAATTACCTGGTGTAGATAACCCAGACCGTGCAAGAAAATTATTATCTGCTGCTTCAAAATTAGAATTTATCGAAGTTGCTGAAATCAGCGAGTGGGGACAAGGCTTAAATTCTTTGGGTGACTATTTAGCTGCCGAAGAAAAAGCAAAGAAAAATGGAACAATTGCAACAGATAAAGCAGATTCTACAAAAGCAGGAGGTTTAGCAGGACAATTATCTGGGGCAGCCAAAACTGCTAAAACGGATTCAGCAAAGAAAGATACAACAGCAGGTTCAGCTTTGACAAAATTATTCTTACCATTAGATAATCAAGGAAGAACTTGGGGTGTTTACCGTAAAGATACTGCTCGTGTAAATGAATTATTCCGTCGTCCAGAAGTGAAAGTAATGTTCCCTTCTAACTTATCTTTCTACTGGAATGCAATTGGTATTCCTGCTGTAAATGGTGATGAAATTATCCAATTTGAAGCATTGAAAAAAGTTCCAGGTCAAAAAGCAACTTTGGATGGAGACGTAATTACGGACGCTGGTCAAGATTATGACCAAAATGGTCGTCCAGAAGTAACAATGGCAATGAATGGCGTTGGTGCAAGAATCTGGAAAAACATGACAGCCGCAAACGTTGGAAAACGTATCGCTATCGTATTAGATGACTATATTTATTCTGCTCCAAATATCAACGGAGAAATTGCAGGTGGACGTTCTTCAATCTCAGGTTCATTCACAGTTGAACAAGCAAAAGACTTAGCAAACGTAATTAAATCAGGTAAATTGTCTGCTCCAACTCGTATCGTTGAAGATGCTTTTGTTGGTCCATCATTAGGTCAAGAAGCTATCAATCAAGGATATTTATCAATGCTATTAGGTTTAGTTTTAGTGGTTGTTTTCATGATTGGTTACTATGGCTCACCAGGTTGGATGGCAAACGCAGCTTTATTATTCAACGTATTTTTCATCGCAGGAGTATTAGTACAAATTCAAGCAGCTTTAACATTACCGGGTATTGCAGGTATCGTGCTTACATTAGGTATGGCGGTAGATGCTAACGTACTTATCAACGAGCGTATCCGTGAAGAATTACACGCAGGAAAAGGCTTAATGGAATCTATCAAATTAGGTTATGAAAAAGCCCTTTCTGCGATTATTGACGGTAACGTTACCACAATTTTGATTGGTATTATCTTGATTATCTTCGGTTCTGGTTCTGTAAAAGGTTTCGGAGTAACACTTTGTATTGGTTTGGTTACTTCGGTATTTACTGCTGTTTATGTTTCACATATCATGGTTGACTGGATGGCAAAACGTGCTATCGCAGCGGGTAAAGAAAAAGAGGTTACTTTTGAAACATTTATTTCAAAAGACCTTTTCAAAAACTTCAACTTCGACTTTATCGGAAAACGTAAATATTCATACATTTTCTCTTGGGCTTTAATTGCAGTAGGTATCATTGTTTTGACCATCCAAGGAGGTTTCAACTTAGGTCTTGACTTTAAAGGTGGTCGTTCTTATGTAGTTGAGATTGCTAAGCCAATCGAAGCAGGAACAATTAAAGATGCTTTAGCCAATAGCTTTGAAGGAAGTGGTGTAGAAGTTAAAACTTTCAACGGCCCTACAAAATTAAAAATCACAACTGCTTATTTAGTAGAAGATGAAAGTGCAGCAGCTAACCAAAAGGTTCGTGCAGCAGTTGAAAATGGTTTGAAAAAATTTGCTGATTCTAAACCAGTAATCGTTTCAGAATCGAAAGTAGGTGCAACCATTGCCGATGATATTTTAACACAATCATTCATCTCAATTCTTTATGCTCTTATTGCCATCTTTATTTACATCTTATTACGTTTCCGTAAATGGCAATATTCATTAGGCGGTATTGTTGCCTTAACGCACGACGTTTTGGTGGTATTGGGTATGGTAGGTATTACTCGTTTATTCGGTTTTGAATTAGAAGTTGACCAAGTATTTATCGCAGCGGTATTGACTGTAATTGGTTATTCAATTAACGATACAGTGGTAGTATTTGACCGTATTCGTGAAGAAATCGGTATTGACGCAGACTTGTCAAATAAAGAATTGATGATTAAAACCATCAATCAGTCAATCAACCACACGATGAGCCGTACAGTAATGACTGCTACAACAGTATTCTTGGTAGTAACAGTATTATTATTATTTGGTGGTGATATTTTGAGAGGTTTCTCTTTCGCAATGTTCATCGGGGTTGTATTTGGTGCATATTCTTCAATTTTCGTTGCGGCTCCAATCGTAATTGACTTTGGAACTGGCAAGAAGAAAACTCCAGCAGTAGAACCAACAAAATAAGGATTTAGGTTTTAGGGGTTAGGTTTTAGGAATTAGGGGAATTAAAGCTTAGTATTTAGGAGGTTATAATTGTTAGCCTTGTACTTAAATACTAACATCCAAGCCCTAATCCCTAATTCCTAACCCCTTCTTATAAAAACCTAAGCCCTAAAATTTGATTTAAGGCAAAATATTAAGTATCTTGAAGAAGTCTTAGCAAAATATACTTTTGTAAAGACCTCAAATCACAATCTTTTCTTGTGAAAAATAATTCACTTCTAATTCACACAAAAAACTAAAAAAGTCTATGGAGCAAAGTATTTGGCGTAAAAAACCCATGTCAGCCTATGAAGCCGATATTAAAAACAATCAATTAAAAAAAGTACTTGGTAAATGGAGTCTCACAGCCATTGGTATCGGAGGTATCATTGGTGGTGGTATTTTTGTACTTACAGGTACAGCTGCACATTATCATGCTGGTCCAGCCTTGGCACTTTCATTTATCGTAGCAGGTATTGGTTGTGTTTTCGCTGCACTATGTTATTCTGAATTTGCTTCAATGTTACCCGTTGAAGGTTCTGCTTACGCTTATGCTTACGGTACAATTGGCGAGCTTTTCGCTTGGATTATTGGTTGGGGACTCATACTCGAATACGCCATGGGTGCAATGACAGTCGCCGTCAGTTGGTCGGGGTATTTTAATAAGCTACTGCATCTCTTTGGGATAAGTATTCCTGCCAATCTCACCAATGACCCTTTTTCTTATGCAAATATGGAAGGAGCAGATGGCTCTTTTGCCTTCAATTTACCTGCATTTATCATCACTTGGCTTGTTACTTGGATTTTAGTAAAAGGTATCAAAGAAGCAAGAAATACGAATAACCTAATTGTAATTCTGAAATCATCAGCAGTAGTTTTTGTAATTATTGTGGGTTTCTTCTTCATTAATGTAGATAACTGGCATCCATTTATTCCAGAACCTGAATTGGTAAAACACGCTGATGGCTCAATGAAAGAGGCTTATGGAATCAAAGGTATTTTGAGTGGTGCTGCTGCCATTTTCTTTGCTTATATTGGTTTTGACGTAGTTTCAACTTCAGCAGGTGAAGCCATCAATCCTAAAAAAGACATTCCATTCGCTATTATTGCATCTTTAGGAATTTGTACTGTTTTGTATATCTTAGTTTCATTGGTACTTACAGGTATGTTAAATTACAAAGATATTACTGGTGATGCTTTGAAAGCTCCTGTTGCTTATGCTTTTGACCAAGCTGGACAACCTTGGGCTGTTTTCATTATTACTACTGCTGCAACGGTTGGATTGGTATCGGTAATGTTGGTAATGATGTTAGGACAAACTCGTGTTTTCTTGGGTATGGCTAAAGATGGTTTATTGCCAGATTTCTTCCGTCAAATTCACCCTTCATTCCAAACTCCTTGGAAAAGCACAATTTTAGTTGGATTCGTAGTTTCTTTAGTTGCTTCATTCACACCAATCGGTGTACTAAGTGATATGACAAGTTTCGGAACGCTTTTCGCTTTCGCAATGGTTTGTTTGGCAGTATTAATTTTACGTCAACGTGAACCAAATCGTGACCGTCCTTTCAAAACACCAATGTTGATGTTAATTGCTCCACTTGGAATTATCACTAACGTAGCATTAATGTCATTATTAGATAGCAAAGCTCAGTTATTTGCTTTCGTTTGGATGGGAATCGGCTTAGTTGTTTATTTCCTTTACAGTAGAAGCAAAAGTAATTTGAATGATATGTAAGAAATATTACAGATAAACAAAATCGGTCGTTTGATGAATCAAACGACCGATTTTGTTTTATGCCATCAAGGAATTAACCTATCAACATTTCTCTAATTTTGGGAATCAACGTATCAATATCCCCTGCTCCTACTGTCACTAAAAGTTCTGGTTGTTTGGCTTTTACTAAATCCAAAACTTCTGCTTTTGTACAAAGTGTTTTTTCCGCAAGATTCACTTTATCAAAAATAATACTTGATGTTACACCTTCCATCGGTAATTCACGGGCAGGATAAATGTCCAACAAAATCAAATCATCCGCCAATTCTAAACTTTTGGCAAAACCTTCTTGAAAATCGTTTGTTCGTGAATACAAATGTGGTTGAAAAACAACTGTCAATTTACGATTTGGATAAAGAGCTTTTACCGAAGATAAAAATGCTTCAATCTCCGTTGGGTGGTGTGCATAATCATCAATATAAACCACCTTCTCAGAACGTACATGATACTCAAATCGTCTCTTCACGCCTTTGAACGTACAAATACCTTCACGCACAGCCTCAGGCGAAACGCCAACTTGTAAGGCTACTGCCGCCGCCGCAATGGAATTAGTCACATTATGAAAACCCGGAGTCAACAAACTACAATCTTTGATAACACCGTCGGGATAAACAATGTCAAAAACCATTTCAGCATTCTCAACTCTTAGATTTTCAGTTCTGAAATCTCCAACTTTTAAGCCAAAAACTTGTGTTTGATTTTTGGTATAATCCTTCAAATCAATACCTTCATATTGATATAATTTTCCACCATCTTTTATCTGCGACACAAATAACTGAAACGACTCCAAAAGTTGAGAATGGTCGCCATAAATATCCAAATGGTCAGCATCGGTAGAAGTTACGATGGTTAAATTTGGGTATAAGGTTAAAAAAGAACGGTCGAATTCATCGGCTTCTACCACACAAATTACATTTTCAGAGCCTTCATTTACCAAGAAATTTGTACCATAATTTTGAGTAATTCCTCCTAAAAATGCCGTCACATTTTGTCCTGCATTCTTCAAGATATGAGCCACCATTGAAGAAGTAGTAGTCTTCCCATGTGTTCCCGCAACCGCAATTGTAAAGAAATTTTGCGTTAGAAGTCCCAAAACCTGTGAGCGTTTCATCAAAGTAAAACCATTGTCTTTCAAATAGTTAAACTCTTTATGGTCTTTCGGGATGGCAGGCGTGTACACAATAAGTGTTTCAGTAGGATTTGCCAAAAACTCCGCAGGAATCAATGAAATATCATCGTCAAAATGTACCGCAATACCTTCCGCTTGAAGAGCATCTGTTAAGGGAGTTGCAGTTTTATCGTAACCTGCCAAGGTATAACCATTAGCAATAAACCAACGAGCAATTGCCGACATACCAATGCCACCAATGCCTAAAAAATAAATGTGTTTGAGGGATTTTATATTCACTGTTATGGTTGATTTGATTAAGAAAGACCAACATATATTGGAATTTCAAATATTTTTGTTAGTTTTGTATTGGGAGGTACGAAAGTACAGCCCCTGGCTTAGGGTATTACTGATGAAGTGATACCCTATTCTATTTTAAAGGCTTTTCGCCAACTTTTAGTTACAATCTCTTCTCTTGAAAATCTCCATAATTTTTCCCGATAAATTAGCCAAATCTCTTTTATTACTAATACATTTTCAAGCCTTTGTGTTCTATTTTCTACTCCGTCTATGAGATTACTTAGAACAATTTCACAATCGATATGTAGCAAAATATACTTAGCTTGCTTTTTAGCCTTTTGGATAGCTTTATCAATGGCAGATGAAGTGGGTGTTTGGCAATGTTTAAACTCAATTGTTAGATTCTCTTCTTCGAGCCACGCATCTGCTGTGCGTATATTTGGCAAATTACTTGGAGGTAATAACCATACTTTATACCCCAATTTTGCTAAAAATATACCAACAAAAGCATTATGAGCTTTCTCCATTTTATTCTGATTGGGGTTTAGAAATACATATCCATCAGAATTTATATCATTATAAATAAGTTGATACTCATTAGGATTTTCAATCATAGGAGTTAGTAAATATCAGTTTCAAAAGGCTAAACTATAAAGTCTATATTTATGCAAATAGTTGATAGTAAAATTCTATTTTCCTTTATATTTCCAATCTACACCCACTCACTCTGCATATCCTTATCCCGCTTGATGATACATTTTTCGTTATCTAATAAATGTACATTCTCATCAATTTCCATCGTGGTTTTGGCATCGGCTAAAATAGACTTGTAAGAAATTTTGATTTCTTTTCGTTTCATGGCTTCTAAAAAACGACGGATGTCTTCATCATTTTCTAAAATTAATCCCGGAACTTGTGCCAATTTCCCATCATCATCTTTAGCAACCATCGTGAAATATGACGTATTGGTATGTTTTACAGTAGCCGTCTTGATATTTTCTGCTACTACTTTTATGCCTACTATCAATGAACTATTCCCTACATAATTGACCGACGCATGAAGTGAAACTAACTCGCCTACTTCAACAGGCTGACGAAATTCAACGTTATCAACCGAAACCGTAACTACATAAGTACCAGCGTGTTTGGTGGCACAAGCATAAGCTACTTTATCCATCAATGATAATAAAATTCCTCCGTGAATTTTTCCCCCAAAGTTGGCATAAGAAGGAATCATCAATTCGGTAATGGTGGTTCTTGAATAATTTACTGTTTTTGCGTTATCCATATTTTTAGTGATTGGGCGGGCATAATTTAGGCTTTTAGTAATTTCTTAAACTCTTCATTACTCAATCCTCGTTACATATACCTTAAATTTGAATTGTATCTTTACACAAAAATTGAACTTTTATAAGAATTTTCCTTGTATTTCAGGATTTTTTTGTAAAAATAACCAGTTCATTTTCATAATTTCATAGTTAAAAATAAACATAGCTGTCGTTTAATCTTTACAAAATATTCTTTCTTCACAAGTATAATAAAATATGAGCGTCCTCAAGAAATTAGCCAGTGAAACCGCCTCTTATGGGGTAAGTACCATTTTAGGTCGGTCTTTGAATTTCCTTTTAGTTTTTATACATACTGCTGCTTTTATGCCAGGGGAATTGGGCGTAAATATTAAGCTTTACAGTTATGTAGCAGTTGCCAATATTATCTATACTTATGGAATGGAAACGGCTTTTTTTCGTTTTGCAGCAGAGGATAAAATGAAATATTACAATATTATCCAAAGTGCTATTTTGGTGAGTAGCGGTTTATTTTCTGTTATTCTTATTGTTTTTTCAAAATCAATTATAGCTTATTTGGGTTATGCTGGAAAAGAAAATTTCTTGATTTGGCTCGTTCTGATTTTAGCAATTGACGCTATTACGGCTATTCCTTTTGCTCGTTTGAGATTAGAGAAACAAACCAAAAAATTCGTAAAAGCAAAAATTATCAATATCCTCATCAATGTATTTTTGAATGTTTTTTTCTTATTGATTCTCAAAAAAATAGCAGAAGGGGATTATCTCAATAGTCTTCAACCTCTTGCTAAAACTTTGTATAATCCTAAAATTGGTGCGGGCTATATTTTCTTGGCAAACTTATTGGCGAATGCAACTTTTTTGTATTTTTTGAGGAAAGAACTCTTCGATTTTACTTTTACCATTGATAAGCAAGAATTGAAAAAACTATTCATTTTTGCCTATCCCGTAATGTTAATGGTTTTGGCAAGTACTTTCAATTTGTTGTTCGACCGACTATTATTAGAACGTCTTCTTCCTGAAGGATTTTATCCACAACGTACATCAGCCGAGGCTTTGGGGATTTATGGCAATGTCTATAAACTTTCAATTTTTATGGCATTGGCTACACAAGCATTTAGATATGCCGCCGAACCATTTTTCTTGTCGAAAACTGACGATAAAAATTCACCAGAAACCCTTGCCAATGTTACCAAATGGTTTTTGATAACTTGTATATTTATTTGGTTGGGCGTTTGTTTAAATCTTGATTGGTTAAAAATATTTTTCCTACGCAAGAAAATTTATTGGGAAGGAATCTCCGTTGTACCTATTTTATTATTGGCTAATTTATTTTTGGGTGTTTACTATAATATTTCCGTATGGTTTAAGCTCAATAAGAAAACCTATTTTGGTACAATTATTACGCTTATCGGACTGGCAATCACGATATTATTCAATATTATTTTAATTCCCCAATTTGGATATTTAGGTTGTGCCATTGCCTTTTTGATTTCGTGTTTCTCTATGACAGCTTTATGTTATTTGTTAGGACAACGATATTATCCAGTTCCGTATCACATAAATTCGGCACTTGGCTATATTATTTCGGCAGGATTATTGATTTATGGGGTAATGCAGATTGAATTTGATAACCTCTGGTTATCAATTCCTTACCATATATTGCTATTAATTTTATATACATTGGGTGTTGTAATTGTTGAGAGAAAGACGATTATTCCGTTGAGAATCAGAGATAAATACGCATTTTTGAAATGAAATGTCATTTTTTTTTGAGAAATTTGCAATAACACAGCTATCAATAAGCATAACTTTATTAACAATTGAATGAGTAATGCTAACATTGATAATTTTTCTGATAATTGACAACTGCTTAACATGACTGAATCTCAAATATTTACTCGATTTAGTGCCTTAGAGAAAAAACTCAAAGGACTTGTGGAGGGGTATGTTGAGGTAAAAGAACAATTGGAAGAAGCAAAATTGGATAATGAAAACTTGAGAAGAAGCCTCAGCGAAGCTCAAAAAGAAAACCAAGAATTGCAGAAAAAATTAAACCAACAGATAAAAAACTTTAAAAAATCAGATAAATTCACTAAGATTGCAGTAAACAATCTAAAGAGTACAGGCAATACTGCCGAATTGAAAGAAAAACTTGACGAATATATTTTAGAAATAGAAAAATGTATTTCTCAACTTAGTAATTAGTTAGACAGTTAAAGTAATACACTATTATTCACTCTTTGACTTTTCTAATACTTGAAAAATGGACAAAAAAATCCCTTGTAATATCATCGTCGGAACAGAGGCTTTTAGCCTTTCTGCTGCTAATGAATTGGAGGAAGAAATTGTCAGAAAATCAGCTAAGTTGATTAATGAAAAAATGCAGCACTACCAACAAAAAAATGGTATCAAAAGTACACAAAGACTTCTGGCATTAGCGGCATTGGATTTTGTAATGAGCAATCTAAAATTTGACCTACAACATACCGACTTACAAGAATCCGTTTTTGATAAGGTAGTAGAATTAGAGAAAATGATAGACCATATTACCACAGAATTTCAATAATTTTTCATTCGTCATCATAATACATTAACCGTTGTTTGATACATTCATTTTAAACTTTACTATTAATTTATCCTTACTAAAAAGGCTTAAAATAGTGCTATTGAGAAATGAACGGTTAAATTTTTAATTAAAAAGACCAAAACTAAGTAATTACGCCATTTCGTGAATACTTACTATTTGAAATCCCTTTAGGATAAATAACTCAAAACAAATTGGGTACATTTATGACTTAAACTCTGACTGAAAACGCTCATGACTCATTAAGTTTTTCCTTATTTCAAATTATAAAATCTTCCAATTAAGAAATCTCTTTTCAATTAGGTATCTGTCTGTTTTAGTTCCATTTTTCACTCGATTCACTTCGCATTGTGTCATTGCTTACACACGAAAGAATCAACTAAAACGATATACAAAAATGTTAACTCCCATCATTGCCGCAGTTGTTTCCCTGATAGCAGGGCTATTTGTAGGTAAAGTTGTATTTGCAAAAAACACCCAAAAACTCGAGGACGAGGCAACCGCAAAGGCAGCAGATATTGTAAAAACCGCTGAATTACAAGCAGAAAACATCAAAAAAGACCGTATTCTTGAAGCTAAAGAAAAGTTTTTGAAACTCCGTTCAGAATTTGAAGATGATTCTAATAGAAAAAAACAAATTTTGATTCAGAATGAACAAAAATTGAAGGAGCGTGAACGCCAAATTCAACAATCTATGGACCAAGCCAAACAAACGATGGAACAAACCAAGCGTTTGGAAGCTGAATTGGCATCACAAAAACAATCGTTGACTTCAAAAGAAGATAACCTCAGAAAGAAAACTGATGAGGCAGAAAAAAAACAGCTTCAAGCTGAAGAAATGTTGGCTTCGCAAGTGGCTCAATTAGAAAAAATTGCAGGACTTTCTGCGGCTGATGCTAAACAACAATTGATTGACGCTTTGCGTGGAGAAGCTGAAACAAAAGCATCATCTTTGATTAAAACGACCATTGAAGAAGCAAAATTAACGGCAACTAAAGAAGCGAAAAAAGTCGTAATTGAAACTATTCAACGTACTGCCGCTGAAAATGCTATTGAAAACTGTGTTTCGGTTTTCAACATTGAATCAGACGATGTGAAAGGTAAAATCATTGGTCGTGAAGGTAGAAATATTCGTGCATTAGAAGCCGCAACGGGTGTGGAATTTATCGTTGATGATACGCCAGAAGCAATTATCATTTCTGGTTTCGACCCAGTTCGTCGTGAAATTGCTCGTTTGTCGCTTCACCGTTTGGTACAAGATGGACGTATTCACCCTGCTCGTATTGAGGAAGTTGTAGCTAAAACTAAGAAAAATATCGACGACGAAATCGTTGAAATTGGAGAACGTACCGTAATTGATTTAGGTATTCATGGTTTACACCCAGAACTCATCAAAATGATTGGTAGAATGCGTTTCCGTTCATCTTATGGACAAAACCTTTTACAACACTCAAGAGAAGTAGCCAAACTTTGTGCTACGATGGCAGCAGAATTAGGGTTGAACGCTAAATTGGCAAAACGTGCAGGTTTATTACACGATATTGGTAAAGTTTGGCACGAAGAAGCAGAATTGCCTCACGCTATTTTGGGAATGCAATTGGCTGAAAAATATAAAGAAAACGCAGAAGTTTGTAATGCTATTGGAGCTCACCACGATGAAATTGAAATGACATCAATGATTTCTCCAATCATTCAAGTTTGTGATGCTATTTCGGGTTCTCGTCCAGGTGCAAGACGTGAGATGATGGAATCTTATATGCGTCGTTTGAAGGAATTGGAAGAATTAGCGGTAAGTTTCAGCGGCGTTCAGAAATGTTATGCCATTCAAGCAGGACGTGAATTACGTGTTTTAGTAGATTCTGAGAATGTTTCAGATGAAAAAGCAAGTATGCTTTCGTATGATATTTCTCAAAAAATTGAAAAAGAAATGCAATATCCAGGGCAAATTAAAGTAACGGTAATTCGTGAAATGCGTGCTGTGAATTATGCTAAATAGGTTACAGAGTATAGATTTTAGAGAATAGAAAAACCCAGAAAGACTTCGCTTTTAGTGAAGTCTTTCTGGGTTTTTAGCTAAGCATCAAATTACATCCTCGAATATCTGAATTATCAAAACGCCCAAGTATCCTAAATTTTGTTGTCGTCTGTGAAGACACAGACAACGGCAGGTCTGTGTCTTCTGATAACTGCTCACTCTTCACTGGTAACTGCTCACTGTTCACTGATAACTGCTCACTGTTCACTGATAACTG
>NZ_QGGO01000005.1:171044-240263 GCF_003148625.1 Arcicella aurantiaca
TCACTGTTCACTGATAACTGCTCACTGTTCACTGATAACTGATAACTGCCCAAATCTTTGGTTTCGACAAAAGAACACGAATCTATATTGGCAAGGTCAATAACATTTATTCCGCCCGAACGAGCATTATTGATGTATGTAAATGGGTCGTTCACATCACGCAAGAGTATTCGCATAGAAACAGGTAAATCAAAAATACCTTCGCCATAAGAATATCCTTGCGACAATAATTCAGTCATTCCGTATTCAGAATGAATGGATTTTACCGCAAAAGCATTAGTCAAAATTTCGTGAACTTCTTCACGCAAAAGTTCTTTTCTACGCCCTTTCATTCCTCCTGTTTCCATCACAATTAAGTCGTCACGGTTTTGCAAAAAAGATAAGTCAATCCCAGATTCTGCAAAATCCAAAAGCCCAAAAGTTACGCCAATGAGTAAAGTTTTTTTATTTCGATATTCAATATTCGATGTTTGAATATCGGAATTATCATTTTCTTTTCTGTCTTCTCTCCTATCGTCTCTTAAAGCTTCGGCTAATTTTTCGTAATTATCTAAATAAAAACCAGAATTAGGATTGCCACTTTTTTGAATAAAATGCTCAACCATATAGACCAAAGAAGAATTGGTTCTCTCTAAATATGAGGGCAAAAGAGCCAAAATCTTGAAGTCGGAAAGTTTACCATAGAATTTTTCAAAAATTTGCTCTGCAACCTTTAGATAAAATTTGGGGTCTTTTACATAATGTCGTGAAGTATTCATACCCGTTGTTCCACTACTTTCAAAGGTAGTTTGAGGTTCAAAAATACCTGACACAACTGTTTGAGTCTTGAAAAATTCAATTGGCAAAAAAGGAATTTGCTCAATGCTTCGAACGCTATCTATTTGAATTTGAAGACATTGAAGATATTTTTGATAGACAGAATTATGCTCTGCCTGATAACGAAAAACTTCCAAAGCCAAAGTGTCAAAATCTTTGGATTCCATTTGTAAAACTTTTCGTTTGAGTATTTGAGCCTGTTGCATGAATTTTAATATAAACGATTGAGAATCGTATAACAAAATTACGTCAAATCATTATCTTTACGAGGTTTTCAAACAACAACCGACATTATTTTTCGTTTAATATTCATATTTCAATCAGCCCAAAATATGAATATCTATTTAATTTTATGATGGGCAAGCGTTTTTAAATATGAAAAATAAAATACTCTATATACCAGCTTTATTCCTTTTTATGTTTGCTTGCGTAAGCGAACCTGATTTTAGTAACGTACCTTCCATTGGTTTTAATAAAATTCAATTACTGACTACCGAAACTCAGGGTTTATTGGGCATTTCTAAAAAAGATTCGGTAATTATGACGGTTGATTTTCAAGATGGAGATGGAGATTTAGGATTTACCACCGAGGAATTAGCGAAACTAAAAAAGACCACAGGCGATAGTTTACAGACTTTTATCGTTAATATATGGGTTTCAAAAAATGGAAAATTTGTAAAAAGTAATCCTAAAGAAAAGTTTGGTGGAAATATTCCTATCAGATTTAAACAAGGCTCAAAACCTGGTCCAATTGAAGGAACAATTGATTATTCAGCAACTTTTGAATACAATGTTTTTCAAGGAATACCATTACTAACAGGAAAAAAGGATACTGTAAAATTTGAGATACAAATTAAAGATAGAGCCTTGAATGCAAGCAATATTGTACAAACAACGCCAATTGTGATTTACTCCAAATAATCAGTAAAGCCAACGCAAAAACGTTGGCTTTTTTATCGACAAATTGTACGATTCATCCAGAAATAATTTTCAAAATTGCGATTAGCGTTAATTATCAATACCTTTAATTGGATAATCAAACTAATCATGAAAATACTCATTTGGGGGCTTCTTTTCTTCTTGCAAGTTCCCATATTTGCACAAGAAATAACGCTCTCGGATACCTTAAATGAAATTCCTTTAAATCTTAATTGTTGGACGTTTCAAGATAAAAAACATCTTTATTCTGCCAAAGATATTTCATCACAACAATTTGAGAAAAACTTTCAAAAAAACGATTCTTTTATTCCCAATTTTGGCTACGGAACGGCTAATATTTGGTTGAAAATTGCCGTAAAAAATCAATCCTCTAAACGTTGGTTTTTGGAAATTGATAATCCACGAATTAATCATTTATCGTTCTTTCTGACAAAAAACAACCACATCATTTTCCACTCAAAAACTGGTGATTATCAACCATTTAATTCTTATTCAATAGCTGATAGGAATATATTTTTCGACTTAAAGAATCTTGAAAAATCAGCCAATTATATCATTTATTTACAAGCCAATAGTAGCGAAGATTTAAAATTTCCTATTACTTTTTGGGAAGAACATAAACTCTATCAACATCTTGCTAATCGGAATTTGATTTGGGGAATTTACTTTGGTTTTATTCTGCTTATTTCGTTGTACAATTTCTTTTTGTGGCTGACAATCAGAGACAAAACCTATATTTTCTATGTCTTTTATGCCCTCACTTTTGGTTTACTTCAAGCAGATTTATACGGCTATGGTTTTCAATATTTATGGTCGAACAGCTTTATTAACGACCGAGGTGTAATTGTTTTCATGTTTGGGTCAAATTTGTTCATGATTTACTTTTTACGCAACTTCTGGAATTTAAAAAAGCACCTTCCTAATTGGCATCAATTTTCAACGTATGTATCTTGGTTCATTATTTTTCTGATAAGCATTAGTACGCTATTTTACCGCTGGTATTCTAATATTATCGGCATTATTATCTTGGTTTTCTTAGTTCTTTGGTTCTTTTATGTGAATATCAAACTTGCCATTTTAAGACAAAAAACTGCCTATTTTTCACTTTTAGCTTTTAGTGCGTTGATGTTGGCGTCATTCTGTGTGATTTTGAAAAACTTCGGCGTACTTTCTGCTGAAAATCAGGATTATTATTTGATGATTGGCTCAATGATTGAAATGGTACTTTTTTCGTTGGCTTTGGGGGATAAATTCAGACAAGAGCAATTAGAAAAGGAGCGACAACAATATCTGAGAGATGAAATTGCTGCCAATTTACATGATGATTTAGCGGCTTCATTGAGTAGTTTAACGATGTTTTCTGAATCAAATCGAAGAAAAGCACAAAAAGAATTATCTCCCAATGAATTGATTTTCACTAAAATAAGTGAGAAATCACGAGACATTTTAAATTTAGTTCGAGAAAATGTTTGGGAAATGAATCCACGCAATGATGAGTCGGACGAATGGTTGGACAGAATTATAAAATTCACTACCGAAACCCTTGAAAGCAAACAAATAACGGTAAATTTAAAGATAGACGAACACCTCCGAAACTTCATTTTACCAATTGATTACCGCCGAGATTTTTATCTTTTTATCAAAGAAGCCGTCAATAATATGGCTAAACATTCAGAAGCAGATTTAGTAAATATGGAGATACAATTGCATCACCAAAGTATTCATTTGACCATAAAAGACAATGGTAAAGGCTTTGATACCAGCATTTTAAGCAATGGAAATGGTCTGTTAAATTTCCAAAATAGAGCAAACAGATTGAAAGCAAAATTTGATATTAATTCAAAAATCGGACAAGGAACAACTTTAAATCTGACATTCAAAGTTTAGCATTAATTTCATTTTCCTACTAATATTAGTAGTTGAAAAACAGACCATTAGATAATAGTTTTACGTTTATTTCTACCTAAAATAAACCACGCTTACGATGATACGAGTTTGCATTTTTGAAGATAATACAGAAATTAGGGAATTTCTTTCTGAAACGGTTAGCCTTTCAGAAGAATTGTTCTTGGTTGGAGCGTATCCAAATGCCAATGACGTATTGCGTGTCATCAAAAAAGATAAACCTGATGTTGTTTTAATGGATATTCAAATGCCAGGGATTTCGGGAATTGAGGCGTTAAAACTCATCAAAGCACAACAAAATGATATTCAGGTGCTTATTCAAACAGTTTTTGAAGATAATGCACGGATTTTTGCAGCCATTTGTGCAGGAGCAAGTGGTTATATTCTAAAAGATTCAAGTCCAGAAAAATACCTTGATGCCATTATTGAAGTATATCAGGGAGGCTCGTCAATGTCGCCCGCCATTGCCCGAAAAGTCATGACGATGTTCATGCAACAAAATCAAAAACAACAAGAATTTCAAGCATTATCCACAACAGAACAACGAGTTTTAGAATGTTTAGTGAAAGGCATGAGTTACAAAATGATTGCCTCAGAATGTGGTATTAGTTATTCAACGGTTAATTTTCATCTCAAAAATATCTACCGAAAACTTCATGTAAATTCTGCCACAGAAGCCATTTCTCAAGCCATACAAAGGCATTTAGTCTGAAAACGATTGGGGCATTAATCTTCCCCGTCCTCCTCACCTACTAATATTAGTAGTTTCCTCATGATTTTTAATGGTATAAGTTTGTCATATCTATTTTACAAACTCTTTCCTCATAAAACTCATGTCGAATCTTATATTTCATCACGGGAAAGAACATCTCGTAGTTGACTACAAACGCAAAATTGTCCTGTTAGTGGAAAAAATTATCATGCTCGAAGGGCTTGCTAATTATACTGTTTTTCATTTGGATGGTGGAAGAAAACGCCTTTTTTCCCATACGCTTATGACTTATCAAAACGACCTTGCCCAACATGGTTTTCTTCGTGTTCATCGCAGTTTTATTATTAATCCAAATTATATACACGATTTCAAAATGGATGATAAAGAATTGCTTATGGAAAATAATTTGGTCGCCAATGTGTCTCGACGAATTGGGAATCAACAAAACGTAAAGAAAATGTTAAGCAAATTCTGTTCAGAGTAGTTATTCAAAATCTATAAACAACCCATGAAATCATTTATCCTGTTACTTATCTCTTTATCAATAATCTTTTCTGCGAAAGCACAAATAGCTATTGGTGGTGGTAGTCCAAACGCAAGTGCAGTTTTTCAGCTTAATTCAACAACGAAAGGGTTTGTTCCACCCCGTATGACAACTGGTCAAAGATTAGCGATAGTTTCGCCAATTGATGGCTTAATGGTTTTTGATACTTCAACCGATAGCTTTTGGTTTTTCAATACCAACAAATGGAATCAACTCGCCAATCAAGCATCGTCTGTATATAAACAACCGACAGATAGAACCGACCAAAATGGAGCAGCAGGCGACCGTACAGGAACAGCTATTTCATTAGGTGGAACCAATGGTACACTGGGAATTGTGGGAGCTCCTGGAGATAATTCTGGTCGAGGAACGATGTATCGATTAAGATTTATGAGGAATAATTTATGGTCTTTTGATGCCAATACACCCAATACTGTTCTTGCAGGTGATGGTTTTGGAAATGCTGTTGCTGTCGATAAAATCAACACTTCAGAAGCTTTTATTGTTGGTTCGTCATTAGATGATTCTACAAATGTAAATAGTGGAAGTGCTTATATATTCGATGACTACTCCTTCAAACAAAAGATTGTAGCAGGAGATGCCGCAGGAAAAGCCGCTAATGCTCATTTTGGCAGATCCGTTGATATTAATGGAAAAAATATTGATGACAATACAGGCAAAGGTTATGTCGTGGTGGGGGCTTCTGGAGCAAACAGTGGAAGGGGCGAAATCTACATTTATAAGTATAATCCCAATACTTTACAGTGGAATTTAGATGCCAATTTAGTTGACCCAAATGGACTTGCAGGTGATTCGTTAGGTTTATCAGTATCATTATACTACGATGTCAATGTTGATGAAGTATGGGCATTTGCAGGAGCTCCCTATGATGACGAAATCAGCAAAACTAATGTTGGTTCAGTATTAGTTTATCGCAAAGCATTGGGCTCTTCAACATGGGTAAATGTGGCGAAAATTGTCCCAACAGATGGTTTGGATAACGAACTTTTTGGGTACAGTGTCGGCAATTGTTTTGAATGTCAAAAAGTAATTGCAGGTTCTCCTGGAAGAACAACAGGCATAGGTAGAGTTAGTGATTTAACGCTTAGTTCTATCGTTGGCAATGTTGCTAATTTTACGGTTACAACTATTCCAAATTCTGGAAATGGCGGTGGGAATGGCTCATTAGGCATGGGTTTTACACAGTCAATTATGAAAGGGAGTGACTGCAATAATATCTATTTAACTTTGGGTAGTGGCCTTTCGGGAATAGTGCCAGGAGGAAGTACTGGTAATAGTTTTGGATATGCCAGATTACTAAAATTTAATGGTACTAACTGGAATACAGAAATAAGTGAGATTACCGACCCCAACCCCAAACAAGGCTATGGTTATGGCAGAGCAGTCAGCATTAATACAAAATCAAATACTATATTTATCGGAGCTCCTTTGCAAAAAGTAGATGGAAATGCCAATCAGGGAAAAATACAAATTGTGAAGTTTGAGCAGTAAGTATATACCTTACAACTTGTGAAAGCGGGTTTTCTTCTTTATAAAATATCCTAATACCAACAACAGAAATATTCCACCAACCCAGTATATCCAATAATGGTGACTATCCAAAGCGGTGCTATCGCCAATTAAAACGTAACCTGCCCAAAAATTTGGCATACTTAAACCAGAGGTATTTTGCGATAAATATTCATTCTGAGCCTTTTGTAAAGCTAAATCTTTGGGTAAACCTTTGGCAAGATATTGGTAAAACAATTCTGTAATTTGATACGTCGCCTGATTATCAACTTCCCATAATGTTGTAAGTGTTGACGGAATGCCCAACATCGCAAAACTTCTTGCTAAACTAAAAATTCCCTCTCCTTTTTCCTCCTTACCAATACCTGTTTGACACGCCGAAAGAACCATTAATTCGGTTGGTAATAAAGTTTTGGTTGTCAGTTCCGAAGCTTTAATTATCGAATCTGCAAAATACAATTGAGCCGTTGTATCGTTGGCTAATGCGTGAGTGTAAAGCTGAACAATCTGATAATTGTCCATCATTTCCAAAAAACTCCTTCGAGAAGCCTTTTCATTCAATAATAATTGTGGCGAAGAAAAATGACTGGCGATTTTTTGTAAAGAAACATCAGACCCTGTTAGTTTGAGTTGATTATTTTTAAAACTCACTGGTGCAATTCCCAAAAACGATTTAGAAGCAATTTGTTCCTTGTTTTGATTTAAAAATTTGGCAGAATAAGTATAGCTAAAAGCATAATCTTTCACTAAATATTCCGCCTGCATTGGGGAAAAACTAAGAGCAGAAAATGGTAAAATTACTCCATCGGGCGAAATAGAAACACGTCCCTTTGGCAAAGCAAGTGGTTTAACAAATTGAGTATAAAACTGATTACTTAAACGCAAATACTTCACAAATTGCTTATTGAGGGCATTTTCATCCGCCATCATTGCTAAGATTTCATTTGAAACACTACCATAATTATTGGCTTTAATTTGATGTAATTTCATGGTGTTTTGAGATAAAACAAAGGCATAAACAACCTCCTCTCCCACAAAATATTCTACCAATGACTGGTCTTTAAGTTTCCTCCGCAAATCTCTAATATTTACCGTAGAAGTATCATATTTATAGCGGTAATACGTAGGATTTTTCAGTTCGATTTGCTTCAAAAATGTTGTTTGGGCATTTTCGGCATTCAATAATTTTTGCTGATTTTCTTCATTGATTTTACCATTATTGACTAATTTTCGAGCATTGTCAACCTCCAATTGGTATTTACTTTCTTGTTGTTGGTCTTCTGGAGAAAGTAATTGTTTTGCTCCCAATTCTTTCAGACGGTCATTAAGCATCACGGCACGACTTTTCTCGAAAAAGTAAAAAGCTTCTTCGGGTTTATTCAAGAGAAAACACGTTTCGATAGCATTTTGGTAAATACTACGGGTTTTCTTTCTCCAAAATAATTTTGATTGCTCGCCTGTTTGCTCCCAACGCATAATATCAATCATACGGTCGGCGGTTTTGTAGGTATCTAGAGCGTTTTGAAGGTGTTTTTTGTTGTGTTGAAATTTATAATAGTCGAGCCAAGCCAACGCTTTATCTTCCAAAATTATTAAAAATGTACGTTTATAATCCGCAATTTGTAAATCTTTGACCGAAGGTAAAGTTGTAATATCGGGGTTATCAAATTTGAAAAAATCTTTTGTAGTTAATGCTTTTTGATAAAACGCTAATGCTTTTTTGAAGTTTTTTTGTTTCCAATAAACGGCTCCAATATTGTCGTAAAGTTGAACTTTGGTAAAAGAATTAGAAAAATTATTTAGCCCTAAATTATAATAGAATAAAGCTTTTTCATAGTCATGAGCAGAGTCATAATATAGAAAACCTATATCAATACATGTAAGATTAAAATTGATGTAGTCCTTGTATTTTTGAAAAAGAGAAGAAGCCAATAAAAAAGACTCTAAAGCTCCCTTATAGTCTTTTTTATTTACAAAAATAAAACCTCTTGTTTGATAAAGAATAGCTAAATTACTTTCAGTATCACATTGTTCAATAGCTCTATTTATTGCATCCTCAGCTTCCTGAGTTCTATTCAAGCCATTTAGTGCTTTTGCTCGTTCTCTTAGATTTTCAACAACTAACTGCTTTTGATTAGCTTTTATACCAATTTTTTCTCCTAAGATTGTACTTTCAATTGCTTTTTGAAATTCTCCGCTTCGATACTGAATATTAGCAATATATCGATGTGCATTAGAGGAAAGATGCCAGGCTAATGATAAATATTCCGCTTTACTTATTACTTGTAAATAAATGTTAATTGATTCTTGATAATGTTTCAGTTTTCTTTTTGAATCTGCAATACTGTTTAGTGATTTAATATAACTCAATGAGTTTAGGTTAAAAATAGAGAGTGCTTGTTGAGAAAAAGATAGGCTTTCTGAAAACTTTTGATTTTGGAAGTAATACAGTCCAATCAAATAAAGAATTTTTGCATAACAAGAGTCTTTCTTATAATTACATTTCTCATAATTTGTTTTATACAAGAATAGCATCACTGAATCTTTTACAGTGATGCTATTCTCATTGAAAAAGGTAATTTTATTGGAAATATCTTTCTCTGAAATGCACTGAGCCTTTAAAATGAAAGTATTTATTAAAACTAAAAAACCAATTAGAAATAGCCCTTTTAGCATATATTAGCGTTTGTTTATTTTACCATTTTTTATATACGGATAACCAATAATATCTTTTTCAAATAGGCTTGTATCATTAAGAAAAATATCCCTAATACTTGGACTACTTCCTGTATTCAAGATATTATCTCTACGAATTTTCAAGTATTTTAAGTAATTATTGGCAAGCATACCTGTTATATGTGCTGCTGCATAAGATGTTCCATACAAAGCAGACTGACTTAATGGGTAGCCTATTCTTACTTGAAATGTTGTGCCACCTCGATAACCTACATTCACATAATCTCTACCATAATTTCCACAAAAATTATCAGGTACACATGGTGTATCAGTGCTTCCTGATGAAGTTATTAAAGTAGGTAAAGCATTTGGGGGGTCTATCACAGTAGTAACACTTATGACATTACTAAACCGCTTACTAAACATTGCAGGGTAATGTCCATAATTATTAGATCCTAATTCTTGACAATCATTTCCCGCTGAAGCTACAACCATAATATTATCAATTTCGAGGGACTTGATAATTTTTTCAAAAATTGGGTTGCTTACTCCTTTATGTCCCCAACTACAATTTATAATATCAAATCTATTCTTCTGAGCATAGAGAATTGCACATAGAGCATCAAATAAATTGCCTTTGCCATTTTGGAATACTTTTAAAGGCATTATTTTGACAGAGGCTTCCATAAGAGTCCCATCGGGAGCATTATGCCTAAATTCTCCTGCTAAAATATGGCTTATATTTACCCCATGTGGACACCCATCTTCCTCGATATTCTGACTCTTAGGAGACGTAGTAAAATTGTAACCATAGAATTTATCATTATTAGGGTTTCTCCATGTTCCAAAATCTCCATACAAGTAATAAAAATGTCTATAACTTGCAAATAAGTTAGGATCAGAATTTCTTAATCCTCCATCAATATATGCAATTTTTATAGGCAAATTAAGTTTGCAAAAATCTATTATTTCTTTTTGAGATGAATCAGATTTAAATGTATTTATACTAAAAGGATTTAAAGGATTATTTAGTCCTGTTAGCTCTGTCTCTGGATTAGGGCTACCAGTATAACCATTATTATCACCACTACCTCCTGATGAGCCGTCTGGGTCGGGTATTACAGCAGTTGAATAAAGATTACTTGCCCCTAACAAATATAGTTCTTCATCACAATCGCAGGATCTTAAAACCTTAATGGAATCAATAGGAACATGTAGTTTATCAGCGTGAGATTGTCTTATACTAATTAATAATTTATCTTTTTTAAACAATTTATACTTTGCAGAATTTTTATCTAACAATATAATTTTTTGATCTCTTGCCACATACCCTCCTTTATACCAAACAAATCGAGTATCATTAATTGTAGTATCTGGGTGCGGATTTACAGGAGAAGGATTATTTGGAAGTTTTTTCTTACCATTCTGAGCATCAGCAAAATGGACAAGTAGGCAGAGCAAAGCAATAATTAATTTCTTCATCTTAGTAGTTTTTAAGGTTAATAATGTGCTACCAATACTCCAATATTCTCTCTGCTTCAGGTTTACCTTCTAAGTTCTGTTTTACGACTGTTTCAAGCAAGTTTTTTGCTACTATTTTATTATTCGGTAAATTAGTTTTTAACAAAACGAGAGCCTCATAAAAATATCCTGCATTAGACTGTAAACCTTGTTGCTTTCCGAGTACATCGAAGTATTTGATGGCTTTGTCGTAATACTTTGCTTTTACACTAACAATTCCTGCGATTTTTTTTGCTTGAAAATTCGTTGAGTCATTTTTTATCAATTCATCAAATATTTTGAGGGCTTCATTTACCTTTCCTTCAATTGCTAACTGTTTCCCAATTGCCAAACTATCTGCATTGTCAGACATTGATACGCCCATCTGTTTATCAAAATTCTGCTCAATATATTCCGTAGCCATTTGCTCTGGTGTCAGTTCTGGCTTTTTCAAGAATAACCATCCAAACATTATCAATACCAATGATGCTGCAATACCCACAACTACACGCTGATAAATGACAACTTTTTTCCCACGCTGACGGTTTGGCAACCATTCGGCATGACGCTGACGAAGCTTTTCTTCCTGTAAATGAGTTTTTGTTTGAAGATAAAGAGCTACCTCCTCGGCAAAATTCTTGTCGAGTTCCAGTCGGGCTTTAAAGGCTTCTTTTTCAGTTATTCCTAATTTTCCCTGAAAATAATTATCTATCGTTTCCCACATATCTATAAACCATTATGTCGTAAGTCATTAAATTTTAAGTTTTCCTTACGGTTTGTTTAGGTGTGATTTTTTATTTCGCTTTGTAAAACTCTCTTAATTTTTCTAAGCATCTCAACCGAGTAGTCTGTGCCACGCCTGCCGAAGTATATTGATATTCTTTGGCGATTTCTTCGTCAGTAAAACCTTCACTCCATTGTTTTAAAATTTCTTGGCAACGTTCGCCAAGTCGTTTGATAAAATTATTGAGCTGTGAATAGTCTTGTTGCTTGATGATGTCCACCAAAATTGAACGCTTATTATCAGGAATGGGCATTAGCAAATCTTGTAGCGATACCCGCTGATAATCCAATGAGTGCTTAGTCGTTTTTTTACGAATTACATCAACACATTTATTCGAGAAAATTTGATGAATATAGGTTTTGATTGTAGAACGCCCTTCAAAACGTCCTCTCTGTATATTTTCGATACTGGTCAAAATTGTATCTGAATAGACAATGGAAGCATCTTCGTCATCTAATTGATGCTTTCTGACGGCATCACGAATTAAGTACAGGTATTGGTCGTAGAGATAATTTTCATAATACCGTTGTTGTTGTCCTCCCGTCAAGATTCCATCTATAAGTTCTGAGTCAGTGAGCGTTTTACGAAAGAATGGCATAATGAAAACGGATATAAATGAAGTAGCTAATGGGTAATTCGTTATTGGTGGTTAATATTCAAAAATTGGAGCGGTTAAAATAAGTCTATTTATTACGAATT
The DNA here is from genome assembly GCF_003148625.1 of Arcicella aurantiaca. Taxonomy (GTDB): domain Bacteria; phylum Bacteroidota; class Bacteroidia; order Cytophagales; family Spirosomataceae; genus Arcicella; species Arcicella aurantiaca. Next base: position 183,150 of record NZ_QGGO01000005.1, read on the forward strand.
TTCGATAGGATAAATATAGAAAAAAATACTAAAAACTGAGTTGCCATTTTTTATTGATTTCAGATTTTCTTAAAAAAAATACAAAAATCTGTTCGTGCTTTTTTCTTCTTCCCGACTAAGCCTCAAATTCTTATCTCCAACACGAACCAAAATGGAAACATCATCTCAACATTTCTGCGAAATATCACGAGAAAAAATCTATTTTCTCCGTACCAAAAAAATCATCCCACTCCATGAAATCATCATGATTCAAGGAGACATCAATTATTCACTTATTTATCTAAAAGGCGGACGTAAAACACTCGTTCCAAGAACGTTAAAACTTTTTGAAAGCCTTTTAGAAAACTACAATTTCCTCAGAACTCACCGAGGTTTCATTATCAATTGCGACCATCTTTTACGCATTGACAGACTCCATGAAGAGGCATTTTTGACCAATAATTTACAAGCGTCCATCTCCAGACGGCGACGTGCTGAAGTTAGTAAACGCTTACAATTAATCGCATAAAACATTCTTTAAAAATTTAAAATGTATTTACAGTGACAATTTTAGAACGATTAAGATTATCATAAACCAAACAATCAATCCATGAAAACAAACACATTCATCCTAATGGTAACGATTTACAGTTTACTGTTGGGTCTTCCTGCTCTTTTTGCTCCGAGTTTATCATTGGAATATTTTCACGCTCACCCCGACAGTGTGCATGAACAGGCTTTTGTCAATTTTTTGGGTGGCTACCAAATCGCAATGGGCTATTGGGGTTATATCGCTTATCACTCTACCGATAAAAATACCAGAAAAGGCTGGCTGTCGGCGGTTGCATTCTTAACGCTTTTGGCAATCATAATTTATGGGTTTAACGTTTATGTACGTAAAATTGAATTTTATAATACAATGGCTATTGATTTAACGATTTGGCTTTTAATCGCCTTGGGAGCTTTATTTTTTAGAAGTAAGGAAAATTAACCACTCAATCAATCACCCCGACAAAAGAATAAATTTTAATAAGAAATCTTTAATTTAGAGTTTACAACTTACCATCGCTCTATGAAAGCCCTCATATTCTCATTCTTCATTTATTCTTTGTCATTTCAAATGTTTGGACAACTCACTTCTGGCAATTATCAAGGTACTTTGGTACAGCAAAAAGCTAATATTCAAGTACCAAGTACCCTGAATATTCAGACAAATGGTTTAAATGTATCAGGAACACTTTTTATTACTACTGATGGTCAAAATGATAGTTACACACTTGCAGGGAAAAAGGATAATAGCATCTATTTAGGAACTTTAACGTATAAAGACGGAACAGTTTTCACCTTCAAAATGGCTCAGGAGGGTAATATTATTGGGTTCGTTATTTTACAAAATGAGTTAATTATACTCATGGGTGAATTTCAAAAAGCCGAAACAAAAACCGCTCCTCAAGCTTCCGTAAAACCCAAAGCAAATGATGGGCTTAATCGTGACCCAAATCTAATTGGCAAGTGGTATCAAGTAAAAACTTATACAAGCGGAGGTGTTAATTCGGACACATATTTGACATTTTTTCCCGACGGAACTATGCAAGAGGCAACCCGAGTATCTATGATTTCTTACGGGACAAATATCGACGTTAGTGCCATTGGCGAACTTGAACTAAATAAAGATATTCAAACAGTTATGAATGCGGGGTATCGGTGGTTTACACAAGCAGGAAAACTGTGTCTGAAAGCTCCAGATGGAAAACCGTCAGTTTGCAATTCAAGTTATAATTTTGATGGAGGATATTTATTTATTCAATGGACTGTGGGAGCGAAAAAAGCAGGCTATAAACGGTCAAACTGAGATAAAATGTATTTAAAAAATCCCTTGCCAATCACATCGGCAAGGAATTTTTTACTTAAAAAGCCAACGCAGGCAAATCAACTACCAAATCCTCCCCACAAGACACGCCAAAATCAAACCCTGTTAAAGTGTCAATGATTTTTACGCTTTCTAAAAGTTTTCCTGTAAAATGTAAAGTGATTGGTTCTGCTTTTTTACGGGTTGAAACGATTAACGGATGAACTGTTCCGTCTAATAATTTCATAATGTCTTCTGCAAATTCTTTGAACATCAAATTGATGGGCAATTGATGATATTTTCCATCTTCTGTCACAAAAACAGGAATCGGTAAATATTCCGAAGAAGCCGCTAATTTACCAAAAGCCTTACGAGCTTTCACATAGCTTTCCTCTTGATTTTCAGCAGAATATCCTCCAAAAATTACGGCTACTTTTTTACGTTTTGGCAATTCTGCCACTCGTTGAGCAATGGCTAAATCTAATTTATCAAGTAATTGTTGAAACTTAAATGTATTCTTCCCAACTCTGATACGCTCACGAATTGACTGACGAATAAAGTACGTAATGGCGTCAGTTACGTTCATGCCAATTTCTGCCATTTGCTTGAAAATCAACGAAGTAGGTGACATTCCCGGAATCGTATTTGGGTCGTGCAAAATTACTCTTCCGTCTGGCGTTAAAAATCCATCAATACGAGTACAAACACCAAATTTCAAAGCATCAAAAGTAGCTTTTACATCGTGCTGAATCTGCTGATTATTCTCTAAAGCAGTATCAACAGGGATTTTCTTACGAGTTGCAGAAGATTGATATTTCGCTTTAAAATCAAAAACTTCAACGGCTGCTATAATTTCAGTTGGAGGTAAAGCAACAGACTCACAATCAGGTGTTTGAATTACGCCACAACTAAATTCTTGTCCTTTCACAAAACCTTCAATCAAAACAGCATCTTCCGAATTCATGGAAATTAAAGATGAAGTTTTTGTAGTTCCGTCAAAAATATTATTCAATTTTTCTAATAATTCCTGCGGATGATACACAACTTCACCGTTCAAAGAAACTGGCAAACCAATACCTTCATCCAAATTAGCCATGCGTTGAACAAACTCATGCTTATCTGCACTATTCCATTCATTTTCAGACACTTCTCTGATAAACAAACATTGTTTTACGGCTTTTTCGAAATCTTCAACTGAATCTTTTTTGACAAAAGCTACTCCAATCGACGAACCTTGATGCGGTGCTTTTACCACGAAGGGCAGACCAACTTTTGCTTTAATTTCTTCAAAAACCGCAGATGCCTCATTTTTCTCAAAATAAGCACGAGTTAGCGTAGTGGTCTTTTTATCAAGTCCAATTGCTAATTTGATTAAATCATTTTGGGCAATTTTATCAATCCCAATCGATGACCCCATCAAACTTGGTCCAGAATATGGCATTCCGTACCATTCCAAAAGTCCTTGAATACTTCCATCTTCACAGGCTGGCCCGTGCATAGCGATAAAAGCAAATTTGAAATGTTCAGCAAATTTATCTGGCGTAATGCGTACCCCAACCGACGAAATCATGGTTTCTAACTCATCATCAGACAATTGACCTAATGATTCTGAATAAATTTGATAGTCGCCTTGATAAGATTTTGGAGGATAAAAATCACGAATTGAAGGAGCATAAACCAATTCGGGTTTTAGTAAAATGAAGTTTCCGCAACCATCTACAAATACTGGTACGGGTTCAAAAAGAGACTTATCGATGTTCTCCATAGCAGTTTTACCACCTGCAAAACTAATTTCTCTCTCACGGGCGGGACCGCCAAAAAAAATGCCTATTTTCATTAACTCGTTATGCTTTTCTTAAATATTTTCTGCAAAAATTTACCTTCAAGTTTGATGCTAATATCAGCTTTGAAGACATTTTTATTGTAAAGTATTCGTCAAAAATAAGAATGTTGGAATAACCTGATTAATAACAAGTTTCAACACTAACAACTACATTTTAACTGAGCGATGCTCGCTCCTACTTATATCAATTTAATTAATATTGATTGCCTCTACTTTTAAAATCTCAGGAACTTCTCGTTTGATAGTATCTTCAATACCACCTTTAAAAGTCATTGCCGACATTGAACACGAACCACACGCTCCTGTTAATTCCAATCGTAGCGTATTTTCTTGCGTAATTTCAAGAACTCGCACATTTCCGCCATCAGCTTTTAGATAAGGGCGAATTTTATCTAAAGCTGTTTCTACTTTATCTTGAAGGGGATGCTCAAATATTGCTTCCATGATGTTTTTAGACCGTTTAAAAATAATTACTCAAAGATAATGAGTTTTTTAGTTATTGATGTTTGTAAAATAGTTTATCCGCTAAATCAAGGATTAAATGTCACCATATCAGCTACTTTTAGAAAATTATGCAACACAGGATTGGTATCATCTTTCCGCCAAGCCATTGAAAGATGTGTTCGTTCTGGAATATTAGTCAATTCTATAAAGTTTAACCGCATGGCAGAACTAAAACGATAAGAAATCGGCATTAATGAAACGCCCAAATTATGTTCAACCAAACGCAAAATGGTTGCTCCATAATTTGACTCATGCACCACATTTGGCACAAAACCTTCTCGTTCGCACATACGCACAAGCATATCATAATACACCGAACCCGTATAACGTGGTGGAAGAATAAATGGCTCATCTTTCACCTGTCTCAAACTAACAAAATTATCAGGCGTAATTCTATGATTATCAGGCACTACCAATGAAAAACACTCCTCAAAAATCACCTTACTGGCAATTTGTTTATCCGAAAATGGTTCACGAATAAAACCAACATCAAGCTGATAATTTTTCAAATTCCCGAATAAATCATCTTCCAAAACCTCTGATAATTTAGATTTTATATGCGGATAATGTAAACGTAAATTAGATAAAAGTGGCGGAATGACAGAATAAATCGCCGAACCGGGATAACCCAACCTAATTTCCCCTTCTTCTCCTTTATGGATAAGCTGTGTTCGTTTGCTAATATTTTCTAATTGGGATAAAATCTGCGATGCTTCATCTCGCAAATACTCACCCGCAGGCGTCAATTTTACATTACGTTTATCCCTTTCAAAAAGTAAAACGCCTAAATTCTCTTCTAATTGCTGAATTTGCCTACTAAGTGCAGGCTGTGCGATAAATAATTTCTCTGCCGCTTTTGAGAAGTGTAATTCAGAAGCAACGCACAGAAAATTTTGTAACTGACGAAATTCCATTTAATGCGTTTTTGTTATTAATTAATGCAAATTAAGTATTTTTTATTATAAATAGAATTTTATTCTTTTGTACAGAAATGAGCAGAAACCACTATATACGTATTGCGAACATTACCGATGTTGAACAACTATGTGAAATCGGGGCAAAAACATTTGTGGAAACCTACGGAAATCAAAATACACCTGAAAATCTGCAAGCCTATCTCGATGAAAAATTCAATGAAAAGCAAATTTCAGATGAACTTACCACTCCCAATACCATATTTTTACTTGTTGAACAGGAGAATGAGATAATTGGATACGCTAAATTGCGGGTAAACTTAGTGGAAAATCCAGACCAAAAAGCTCTGGAAATTGAACGAATCTACATCACGAAACAATATCACGGACAAAAATTGGGAGCATTGTTAATGCAAGGTTGCATCGATACCGCTCTTGAAAATAATTATACAAGTCTTTGGCTGGGCGTATGGGAACATAATCCAAAAGCTATTGCATTTTATCAAAAATGGGGTTTTGAAGTATTTGGAACACATATTTTCCAACTCGGAGACGACGCTCAAACGGACTTTTTGATGCAAAAGAAATTACGTGAATCCTAAAATGGGATAATTCACAAAGGCTATTTACACTTCTCGTGTGAATTTTTAGAAAAGGTTAATACACAAAATCCCTGCCGATGGCGGGGATTTTTGTTTTGGCATAAAAAAGCCCGAAAGTAAACCTTCGGGCTGGACTAATTCTTCATAGAAACAGGTAATTTCTTTAAGATTTTCAATTAAGCTTTTTCATCGGTTTTTTTCTCAGTGAAACCAGCTTTATTTGCCACTTTCACAATTAGAAAAATAACCCAAGCAATAATCAAGAACTGCACCACCATTTGAATAAAGTTACCATACTTGATGGTTGCTTCACCGATGGTTACGGACATTCCTGAGAAATTCTTTCCACCAATGGCAACGCCAACTATCGGCATAATAATATCGTCAACCAATGACCCTATTATTTTTCCGAAAGCTCCGCCAATGATTACAGCAACAGCCAAATCAAGGACATTTCCTTGTGCAATAAATTTTTTGAATTCGTTTAACATAGCTTGTTTGGGGATTTATGTGAGTAAATTATTCAAATATTAAAATGTGTAAAGAAAACCAAGACCAAAATTATGTGCTGTTTGAATTTTTGTACTTTGATTATCGTAATATAAAATAATTAAATCAGCAGTTGCACTGAAATATTTATTGATTTTAGCCGCCATTTTTGCGTCCAAACGATTATCAATATGTTCTATACGATTGGCATTCATAAACATTTGATAACGTAATTTCAAATTTACATTTTTTGCCACATCTTTATCAAAATTGGCTACAATTTGCATAATACCCACATCGTTCTGTACTGATTTTCCAACAGGAACACCATAAGCAGGTAACAATGCACCCGTTGTTGCATCTTTTTCTCTAACGGCATCATCAGACACAACCGTTTGTCTTAAAGCTCCGGGAGCAAATACTACATTAAAAAACGGTTTTGGTTTCCACTCTAAACCGACATATTCCGTTATGAAAGCTGGTGAAAAAATGGCAGAATTCAACATATTTGAACCATCTTTATTTCCGCCATATTTATAACCATTGGCAAATTGTGTTTGAAAGTTGGCACCGCCTACTAAAGCCCAAGTTGGAGACAATTTACGTCCTACTTTAGTATCAAAGAAGATACGGTCAATACTTTTTCTTACGCCTGTACCACCTTGTCCATAGGTATTGATTAATCCAAATTGTAACTGTAAATCATTTACCCATGTTGTTTTGTCTTTTGCGTATTCTCCTTTTGTATTAAAAAAGGCATTAATACCGAAAGAGTTTTGTCCACCTGCTGCAAAATCATTATTAACTCCACCTTCATTGATATTAAAACCAAATTGAGTTTTCTTTTTCCAATAAGAAGTATCTTTTTTTGCTTCTTGAGCGAATAAATTTGATGTAATTAATAAAGCAACGACAACAAATAAGGAAACGTGTTTTTTCATAAATAGCTATTTTTTATTGTAAGGAACGATAAAACAGACGGACACGCCTGTCCCTCACGGTGTTTTTTAATAATGATTTTGTCCGTCAGATGACGATATTTTGATGTGAATTCAGTTTTTCAAAAGCACTATTTAGGCTCTAATAACTTACAAATGAAGATAAGAAAGTGTAAAAGTATTATTTTTTTTATACTCGTAACGATTTTCAAACAATAAAGTAACTTTTGTTAACTATCCGTTGACAAAAGTTAACAATTGATAAGGCTATTAACTAAAAAGTTCAACCTTCTTATTTTGTAATACACTCAAAGGAAAAACTGTTTGGGTTTCACCTGTACTTAAAGTGATTGAAGTTGTATCCATTGATAAAATCTCCCCTTTTACTCCATCAATAGCAACGATTTGACCTTCTTTAAATTTATTTTTTGTATAAAAACTTGAAAGAATATTAGACAAAACATCACGAGAAGCCATGCCATAACCTACGGCAAAAGCAAAGATAATTCCTCCAATGATTAAATTAAAACTTGATTCCAACAAACTGGTTTCAATTCCTGCTTGTTTCAGAGCGGCAATCGTGGCAATTACCAAAAAGAAGAAGAAAACGATATTACCCAGCAACTTCCCTGATTCGATTTTCAAAGATTTCGAAACATTTATTACTGCATTTTTCAGAGCATCAGCAATCATAATTCCTGCAAAAAGCATAATAGCGGCTGCAATCAATTTAGGAATTAAATTAACCAAAGATGCCACCATATCAGTAAGCACTTTCATGCCCAGCGTTTCAGTAGCGGCTGTAATAAATACTAAAAGAATAAAATAATAAAGTGTTTTTGAGATAACGACACTCAACTTCAATTCTCCAAAACGCTTAATTACATCAATTTCATTAAGTTTATCACCTAATTTATCAAAACCTGATTTTTCAAGTGCTTTTTGCAATAATTTGGTAATAAGTTGAGCTACAATTTTTCCGACAATTAGTAAAATAATAGCACCGATAAGTTTAGGTACAAAACCTGTAAGTTGTTCTAAGAGTTTTCGGAAGGTATCAATCAGAATATCTTGAATATTTGGCATGACTTAATATAAATTAGTTAAGGAAATATTTATGTGGTTTAATAATGAGGTATTACCCTCTTTTAACTTTCTTGTTGACTGTTTTCACCACCAGAAAATGAAGCAGAAAGCGTATTGATAAAATTTCCTACAAACAAATCAATCAATGTTGAAGTGTTGCGGATTGTATCAATTTCTGAAACCAATGCTTTCTTTAAACTTTCTGGCACTTGTCCCTCTGGTTCAATTAGCTTAAACGGATTTTCGTTATCTGTCATTTGTATGGTGTGGTTATTATACAGGAATATTAATCATTTCTAAAAAACAAACTCACTAATTTGGCAATGACAACTCCCCAGAATAAAACACCTTCGAGATAAACTTTACGTAGTTTTTCTTTCGCACGCAACAATCGCATTTTCACGGCACTTTCAGAAATATCGAGTGATTCAGAGATTTCCTTGATACTTAAATCATCTTGGTATTTCATCATCAAAATAGATTTCTCTTCTGGCAAAATTTGCTGCATAGCCTTATTTAGTTGTTGTGCTTCTAATTCGGCCATTTGTGCGTCGTCGTCGTCGTCGGGAGCGTCAAAATTATCATCCAATCCTACCTCCGAATATTTTTTGGAGATACGAGTTTGGTCAATACAATAATTATAAGTAATTGAATACAGCCATGTTGAAAATTTGGCAGTCTCTTTGTAAGATGAAAGATTGAGGACTAATTTCAGAAAAATATCGTGGGTAAAATCCTCAGCTTTAGCATCGTCTTTTACAAACGATAAACACTTACGATATACCTTATCGGAATATCTATCATAAAGTTGCTCAAAGTAAAGATTCTTCTGAGTATCTATGAAAAGTGCTACTAATTGTTCGTCTGTGAGTTTTTTTACATTCATCGTTTTAAATAATAGCTATTAATAAAAGACAAAATAACGAATTTTTTTGTTTACCATTCGCCTTTTACCTAATATAATGCTCAAATAACCTTATTTTCAAGTTCTTAAATACTATTTTGTCTAAAAAATACGTTAAATTAATGCAGTTATGAAAGTTAGATTACTAATCATATTGATATTTTTAGGAATAATAGAGGCGTGTCAAAGTTCTAAAAAAGTAGCCTCAACATCTGTACTTGTAAATGTACCAAGTCAGGTTTTTTATTTAGAAAAAACGCCTTGCTACGGAACTTGTCCAGCCTTTAAGGTTATAATTTTTGATAACGATAGTCTTGTTTATGAAGGGTTCAAATATGTAGCCAAAGAAGGTATTTCATCAAAAAAAATTCCTCAAGGTACAGTCAATTCGTTGATAGAGAAATTTAGAACTGCTCATTTTTTCAGTTTCAAAAACCAATATACAGCCCAAATTTCAGACTTCCCTACCACTTATATTTCATTTACAGACCAAGGGAAAACCAAGAAGATTATGGACTATTATCAAGCACCTCAAAGCCTAAAAAAGTTAGAAGAATACATTAGTGATTTAGTAAAAACGGAAGTTGAAACAATAGAAAAATAAAACAGTTTTAGAATTATTCCTTGAAATTCCATAAATTTATACACAAAAAAGGAAACAATTTCTTAACCTTAAATCTGATGTAACATCGTAGATTATCTTGTAAATTTGTAGGCTATGAGTGGAATGATTCCAAAATATACTAAACGCAGTAGGGCAAAAGATTCTCTCGTGGGGAATCTTTTTTCTTTTTTAAATAATTTTATGAATACTAAGCAAACGCCAGAGGAGAAACGTCGTCTTGAAAAAGTTATAAACAAGTCGTATGACGTAATTGAAAAATCAGATTATATCAGTCGTGATTTAAGTTGGTTAAAATTTGACGAACGTGTCCTTGACCAAGCAAGAGATACACGCAGAAATATTTTTGATAGGTTGAAGTTTTTGGCAATTACGGCTTCAAATCTTGATGAGTTTTTTTCAATTAGAGTTGGGTCATTATACAATTATATTGATTTTGGGAAAGAACGTACCGATTACTCTGGCTTACGTGAAATACCTTTCAAAAAAACCTTAATGGCTGCAACACAGGCATTTATTGAAGAAGCACAAAGACTTTACCAAGAAGAAATTGTTCCAGATTTTTCAGAAAATGGATTTAGAATTGTAAATATTTCCGATTTGAATAGTGAAGAAACAGAACAAATTCTTGAATATTTCAATCGAACAATTTACCCAATGCTTACGCCTATGGTTTTTGACCATACGCATACGTTTCCGAGTTTATTAGCCAAAACTTTAATTTTTGGTGTAGTTACAAAAAGCGAAAATGAGCGTAGTGACAATGACAAAAACGAAAGCAGAAAAATTAGTTTTGTACAAATTCCACAAAACTTAAAACGCTTTTTTATTTTTGAAAGAGAAGACGAAACCCTTTTTGTTCCTATTGAAGATATTATCCGTCACGAAATCTGGAAACTTTATAAAAATGTAGAAATAGAAGCCGTTTCATTGTTCAGACTGACCCGAAATGGAGACTTTGATGTGGTAGAACATGAAGATTCAGAAACCGATTTTATTGATGAAATCAGAAAAAAAATCAAAGACCGTCGTTTGGGCAGAGTAACCCGTGTAGAAATGGAAGCGGGATGTTCTGAATGGATGTTGGAGGTAATGTTAAAACGTTGGAAGTTAGAAAAAAATGGCATCTTTTTCTCTAAAAACCTTTTAGATTTCACCGCTTTTTGGCAAATTATCAAGCATCCAGAATTTAAAGGTAAACAGGCAGTTCAGCGTTCGGCAGTTCCAGCTTTGGGTTTAAGCACCCAAACGCCAGAAGATATTTTTGAAACGATGAGAGCAGGTGATATTTTGCTACATCACCCTTTCAATAATTTTGAGCCTGTTTTGCAACTGTTGGAACAAGCCGCTGAAGACCCACAGGTTTTGGCAATTAAAATAACGTTATACCGAATTTCAAAAAATTCTCGAATTGCAGACGCACTTCTTCATGCAGCCGAAAACGGAAAACACGTTTCAGTATTATTTGAAGTAAAAGCTCGTTTCGATGAAGAGAATAACATCCGTGAAGCACAGAGACTTTCTAAAGCGGGTTGTTTTGTAATTTATGGAATTCCGGGTTTAAAAACTCATACAAAATTATTACAAGTAATTAGAAATGAAGGAGATAGAGTAAGAAGCTACGCTCATTTATCGTCTGGAAATTATAATGAAGATACCGCAAAACTTTATACTGACATCGGACTTTTAACGACTGATGAAGTCTTGACAAGAGATATTTCGGAGTTTTTCAATGTAATTACAGGACATTCGCAACCTCATTCTTACGAACGTTTAATCACTGCTCCGAGAGATATGCGTAACCGTTTGGTAGAAATGATACGCCACGAAGCAGACAATGCTCGTGCAGGTTTGACAAGTGGTATTTGCATCAAAATCAATTCATTACAAGATAAAATCACGATTGATGAATTGTACAAAGCATCACAGGCTGGCGTACCAATTAAATTGATTGTAAGAGGAATTTGTTGTTTACGTCCTCAAAGAAAAGGACTTTCTGATAATATTACGGTACGTTCATTAGTAGGTGATTTCTTGGAACACACACGTATTTATTATTTCCACAACAATAATGCCCCTAAAGTTTATGGAGGTTCGGCAGATGTTATGGTGCGTAGTTTTGACCGAAGAATTGAGTCTCTTTTTGAAATTCATTCTCAGCAAGTAAAACAACAGGCTATTCATATTCTATACTGGAATTTCAAAGACAATGTAAACGCCTATGAAATGCAAGAAGATGGTTCATTTAAGCGTTGTGCCTCGCCTGCTGAATGTGGAGAAGCATCGTTTGATGTTCATAAAAAATTCTTCCAAGTAACTCTTAAAGATATTCAAGAAGCCAAACTTTTTGAAGAAACAAAAGTAGAAGAGGAAGAAGTTATTGAGACGGTATAGCGTTTCAATATCATATCATTGAAATTAGGTATAGTGTTCTTGATTATGTTGTCATTAAAGATGTGTTAATTTTAGGAAGACTTCGTAATTTAGAAAACCAAATACAAATTATCATGAATTCTATTTCAAAATACATCGACATCAAAGAAGACTTTCTCTATAAAAAAGGAGAGGAAGAAGGCGTTGAAAAAGGTGAAGAAAAAGCAACCGAAAAAATTATTTTGAACTTCCTGATGAACTCAAAATTATCCATTGAGCAAATTGCTGAATTTTCGGGTGTTTCTCTGACTTTTGTAATCGCTATAAAACAAAAATATAATCTCTAAGAATAAATCCATTCGGTATATTTACAGGCATAAGGCGAAATTAGCTTTATGCCTTTTTAATTTCAAATTATGCGAATCTCCATTTTTTCAATCATAGCTCTTTTTATGATTAATTCTGTAAATGCTCAAACATTCGACTTCGAGGGACATCGGGGTTGCCGGGGTTTAATGCCCGAAAACACAATTCCTGCCTTTAAAAAAGCTCTTGACTTAGGCGTAACTACGTTGGAATTGGACGTTTGTATTTCTAAAGACCATCAAGTGGTTGTCTCGCATGAACCGTACATGAATAGCCTTTTTTGTTCAAAGCCAGACGGTTCGCCCGTAACAAAAGCAGAAGAAAAAAGTTTGAATCTTTATACGATGACTTATGATGAAATCAAAAAGTATGATTCAGGACTTAGAGGAAATGTTTTGTATCCAGAACAACAAAAATTGGCGACTTACAAACCTCTTCTAAAAGATATGATTGCGGCTTGTGAAACCTACATAAAAGAACATAAACTGAAACCTGTAAAATACAATATTGAGATAAAATCGGAAGAACAAGAATATGGTATTTCTCAGCCAAAAACGGTTGAAGAATTTTCCGATTTAGTTTACAAAGAAATCATAAAACAGCTTCCTCCTGAAAGAGTCATTTTACAAAGTTTCGACTTTAATATACTGAAACATTGGAACTTACAATTCAAAAGCAAGAAATATAAAAAGGTAACTTTATCGGCATTAGTGGAACGTGAAGGCGTTGAGCCAAGTTTTGAAAAATTAGGTTTTTTGCCTGATATTTTTAGTCCATATTACAAACAATTGACCGTTGGCAAAGTAAAAATGTGTCATGATAAAGGGGTAAAAGTTGTGCCGTGGACAGTAAACGACGTTGATGCCATGAAAGAAATGAAAGAAATCGGAGTAGATGGCTTAATTTCTGATTATCCTGATAGATTTGTAAAATAGGTTTTAGGATTTAGGGATTTGTAGAGGTCTCTAAGCTAAAACCTAAGCCCTAAAACCTAAGTCCCTTCAAAAATGCTAACATTCCCAAACGCTAAAATAAATATTGGTCTGCACATTACAGAAAAACGTGCAGACGGCTTTCATAATCTCGAATCTTGCTTCTATCCTGTCGGTTGGTCAGATGCTTTGGAGATTTTTCCTGCCGAAAAATTATCCTTTAAAAGTTCTGGTATTGAAATTCCCGGGAATCCAGAAACGAATCTTTGTTTAAAGGCGTATCACCTTGTAAAACAAGACTTTGACATCGCTCCCGTGATGATTCACTTGCACAAAGCCGTACCCATTGGAGCAGGAATGGGCGGTGGTTCGGCAGATTGTGCCTTTACCATTAAAACTCTAAACGAGCTTTTTGCGTTACATCTTACAACGGAGGTGATGGAAAATTATGCTCGTCAGTTGGGTAGCGACTGTGCTTTTTTCATTCAAAATCGTCCGCAATATTGTTTTGGGAAAGGAGATGAATTTGCAGAAATCTCTTTGGATTTATCAGGGAAATTTATCGTTTTGGTAAATCCAAATATTCATATTTCTACGGCAGAAGCCTATTCGGGTGTGAAACCAACGAAAACAGGAATTGATTTGAGGGAGGTTTTACAGAAACCTATCAACGAATGGACTGGAATTGTAAAAAACGATTTTGAAAATCATCTTTTACCAAAATATCCCGCTATCCAAGCCATCAAAGACCAATTATACCAAAATGGAGCAGCTTATGCAAGCATGACAGGCTCAGGCTCAACGGTATTTGGGATTTTTGACCAAGCAATAGATTTGAAAGAACATTTTGCTGAATATTCTCTTTGGCAAGGAAAAATGTAGCACGAATTGCCGAATTCGTGATTTTAGACTTCACGAATCAGGAGATTCGTATTACAAATTATGAAACACACAGACCCTTTTAAATTTATGCTCCAAATGGCAATCTTCGGTAGTGGATTAATGTTTTTGGGCTTAATGGCTTCATATCTCAAATTAGAAAGACCGAACGCAGGTTTTGACAAAATAGAAATTCCGCAGATTTTCTGGGCAAGCACATTACTTATCATGATTAGTAGCTTGACATTACACCTTGCTAACATGAATTTCAAACAAGACAAATACCTGAATTACAGAATATTAATGGGCATTACGCTTTCGCTGGGTCTAATTTTTATTGGAATGCAATTGTGGGGTTGGCAAGAATTATTTACTCAAAATAACAGTCCAGAAGCAAGAACAGCAAGAGGGTTTATTTATATGCTATCGGGTTTGCATATTGTGCATATTGTGGTTGGCTTGTTTTTCTTAATCAAAATTTTTGTAGAAGCCATCAAAAGAATTTCATATTTAGAATCATTCATTTATTCTGTCAATCCACCCAATCAGTTAAAAATAAATCTTATTATTTTTTATTGGCATTTCGTAGATATACTTTGGATATTGTTGTTCGCTTTTCTGCTTTGGCGAAATTAAACGCAGTTGCTTGTCCATAGTGGAATTTTGGATTGACGACTATTACAAGGCTTCATCAAATCAGTAAACACCATCACCAAAGGCGAATTAACACAAGTAATACAATAAGTATAAAAGCTCTGCAAAACCAGTAAACAAAGACAATTCTTCAATAAGCATAGAATCCAACTTTTAATTATTTCCAAAAAATAATCATTAAAAATATAATTTTAAAACCTATAAAATGCAATTTTTCAATTTTTTGATAATTTTTACATCAAAATGAAACCTTAAAAATAGTTTTATAAAAATAAATCTATATCTTTAAAATAGAATTAAATCATCTTTAATACATTTTGGGTATGGAAAAAGAACTCTTTATAGGGAAAATCATTTTTAGTAAAATGCCTTCCGACATTTTTTTTCAACTTTTATTAACCGTAAGTTTTTGCATTTGTACTTGGTCACTATTAGCTAAATTTAATTTAGGCGTTCCAAACCTAAATCAGATAAATCAAGGAATTGCAGATGCAATCAGTACGTTTTTTGAAGAGAGTAATCGAGAAACAGATACGCTTGAAAATGGTTTTTTTGTAGTCAACCATTTATTTGCCAATATGCGTTTTATTCTTTGGCTTTTGACCAGTATAGTAACTTTAAGATTATTGAATAGCTCTTACTTTTTGGTAAGATATAACAAAACAACATTGGCTGTCAATGAATTAGTAGAATATCAACAGGTTCAGAAATAGTAACCCTAATCCATACAAAAGGAGGAGCGTAATGCTTCTCCTTTTGTAGTTTCAGTCACTCTTGTCTCTTGTCCAAAATGGAATGGCTACTATTCAAGCCAAGACATCAAATCAATAAACATCCATCACCAAAGGCGAATTAGCACAAGCACTACAATAAGTATAATAAGCGGAGTCTGTAACGATGCCCGCTACTTCGGGATTCATGCGGATATAACGAGATTTTTGTTTCATGATTTCTGGATTATATATTTCAATAGGGTAACTTGTTTTTTGCCAAAACATATACTGTGCATTTTGGGCAAAGCGTTTTGAAAAAAATTGAAACATATACATCAGCCATTCCTGACGACTTTCTTGTGGATTTTCTTGGATAAGCCTTAATATTTCTTTCGCTGTAAAACTTTTAAATTCTTTTAATAAATCACTTAATAACCCTTCTTTTCGTCGGCAAATCATGTGGATATGACTTGGCATGACAACGTATTCAAATATTTCTAAACCTTTATTTTCTTGGCAAAATTTCAAATTCTTAATCAGGTCATCTACGTAAACTTTCCGTGTGAATATATCAATCCAACCAACAACAGTTAAAGTAATAAAATAGGTAGATTGTGGAACATTGGCTTTTCTAAGTTCTGACATTTTTTGTAGATTTTATGTTTGTTTTGTTTAGGCTGGAAGCCTTTTAATAGTCGTCACTCGCCAGAGGCGAGCGACTGATTCAGACTGCGGGGTCATTTTTTGAATACCTTCTTACTTAACATTTTTCCATTATCCCATTTTTCTTGCTCAGTCAATACTCCATTATCATCGTAGTATAACCAATCACCTATTTTTTTGTTATTTTTATAATTGCCCATTGCATAAATCTTTCCATTCTCACCATAGTTTTCAAAACGTCCATTGTATTTTCCCTCTTGAATATCTACTTTTTGAACTAATTTACCAAATTCACCAAATATTCTAAACTCACCATTTTCTATTCCATTCAAAAAACTTACAGATGACCTGAAATGTCCTAATGTATCGTAATCTATCCATAAGCCTTGCTTTAATCCATTAATAGTTACTCCCTGCGGAAGCTCTCTATTAGCTGTTATTTTTTTATAATGTACTACCACATTATTTTTAGTTTTTGGTAATTCACAAGATAATTGCAAAAAAATGACTGTAACAGTCAATATATTTTTTTTGTTAAAATCCATATATTTTTTCTATCTCAGTCGCTCGCCTCTGGCGAGTGACGACTATTACAAGGCTTCCAGCCTAAACAAAAATCAATA
Organism: Arcicella aurantiaca; assembly: GCF_003148625.1. Lineage (GTDB taxonomy): Bacteria > Bacteroidota > Bacteroidia > Cytophagales > Spirosomataceae > Arcicella > Arcicella aurantiaca. The sequence continues at coordinate 200,083 of NZ_QGGO01000005.1, forward strand.
AACAAACCTACACCAAAACCTCCTTAGCCACCAACAAAATTTCTTCAACAAATTCTCTTGAATTGCTTAGTCTTGGCACTTTGTGTTGTCCGCCTAATTTTCCACGATTTCGCATCCATGTGTAGAAAGTTTCTTTGGGTACGACGTTGATTTTGGGGGCTTTCAATACCATGTCTTTGTAGCGTTTGGCATCGTAGTCTGAATTGATTTCTCTAAGGGTTTCATCTAATATTTTATCGAATACTTCCTGACTATCAGGCTCTTGCGAGAATTCAATTATCCACTCGTGGCAACCCTGTTGGCGGTCGTTCATATAAACAGGGCCTGCGGTGTAGTCGGTCAAAATTGCCCCTGTGGCTTCGCAAGCACGGGTGATAGCTTTTTCGGCATTCTCAATAATTAGTTCTTCTCCGAAAGCATTTATGAAGTGTTTGGTTCGTCCCGAAATCTTGATTCGGTACGGATATTTTGAAGTAAATTTGACAGTATCTCCAATTTTATAACGCCACAAACCCGCATTGGTAGAAATCACGATGGCGTAGTTTTTATGCAATTCTACTTCGTCGAGCGTTAAGGTTTTCGGATTTTCATTTTCAATTTCTTCCATCGGAATAAATTCGTAGAAAATGCCATAATCTAACATCAGAAGCATCTCATCGGGGCGAGAAAAATCATCTTGCACCCCAAAAAAACCTTCCGAAGCGTTATATATTTCGAGATAACTTACTGATTTTGAAGGAAAAATTTGATTCGCAAACATTTCACGGTAAGGCTGAAACGCCACGGCTCCATGAATAAAAAACTCGAAATTTGGCCAAACTTCAAGGATATTTTGCTTACCTGTTATTTCTAAAACTTTCTCAATCAACACTAACGTCCAAGTCGGAACACCCAAAATACTGGTTACGTTTTCTTGAGAGGTAACTTCCGCCATTTTTTGGATTTTCTCTTCCCAAACGTCCATCAAAGCCACATCCAACGAGGGCGTGCGGATTAATTGAGCCCAAATTGGGAGATTTTTCATCACCACTGCCGACACATCGCCCAACAAACTTCTGGAATTCAACTCATTAGAATACAAACTTCCACCAATAGAAAGTCCTTTACCCGAGAACACTTCGGTATCGGGTTTGTTGGCAACCAAAAGCGTCATCATGTCTTTTCCACCCATAAAATGACAATCGTCAAGGGCTTCTTTGGAAACAGGAATAAACTTGCTTCGTGCGTTGGTTGTTCCAGAAGATTTTGAGAAAAATTGTACGTCGGAATGCCAGAGAATTTCCTGCTCGCCCCGCATCATACGCTCTATATAAGGGAAAAGATTTTCGTAGGTAGAAATCGGGACACGTTCTTGAAAATCTTTAATAGAACTAATGGACTCGTAATGATATTTTTTTCCCCATTCCGTCAACATTGCCGACTGAATCAAATGCCAAAACATTTGCTCCTGCGTCTCCATTGGTCGTTCCATAAACGACTGGATACGGGGCAAGCGTCTTTTCATGAGCCAAGCAATAGTTTCGTTGAGGAGAGCCATTTTTCGTTTAGGAATTAGGGGGTAGGTGTTGGGGATTAGGGTTAGCAAAAGAATTATTCATAATCTAATGACTAAAAACTAACAGGAACGCCTGCCGCAACAAAAACCAAAAACCTATCTTTACAAACATACAAGAATTTATTGAATGAATCAAGAGGGTTTGTTAGTTGAAACATAGTAAAAAACTACTATTCATCATTTCTACGAAAACGCTCAAAGCCTTTGCCTCAAATTTCTTATCTTTGCAATCCTACGAAGTATTGAGTATGAGGTATTAAGTCCTAAGATTTTCTTCCTCAACGATGAGTTTACCATCACTTAATACTTCGTACCTAATACTTAATACTTTTAAAATGATTTCAAAAACATACGCTCCACAAGACATTGAAGCCAAATGGTATCAGTACTGGCTTGAAAATAAACACTTTGCGTCAAAACCAAACCCTGACAAGGAACCTTATTCAATAGTCATTCCTCCGCCAAACGTTACGGGCGTGCTTCACATGGGACACATGTTGAACAATACCATCCAAGACGTACTTATTCGTAAGGCTCGTATGGAAGGCAAAGAGGCTTGTTGGGTTCCTGGAACTGACCATGCGTCTATCGCAACGGAGGCAAAAGTGGTGGCAATGTTGAAGGAAAGAGGTATTGAGAAAAAAGATATTTCTCGTGAAGAATTCTTGAAATACGCTCACGAATGGAAAGATAAATACGGCGGAATTATTCTTGACCAATTGAAAAAATTAGGTGCTTCTTGTGATTGGGACAGAACTCGTTTCACGATGGAACCATCTTTGTATGAGGCAGTTATCGACACTTTTGTTCGTCTTTACAACAAAGGACAAATTTATCGTGGCGTGAGAATGGTGAACTGGGACCCACTCGGAAAAACGGCTCTTTCTGATGAAGAAGTTATCGAGAAGGAAGTGATGGCAAAACTGTATTATCTGCAATATCCAATTGTGGGTAGCGAAGGTGAGTTTTTAACCATTGCCACCACTCGTCCAGAAACGATTATGGCGGATTCAGCTATTTGTGTGAATCCAAATGATGAACGTTATACAGCCTATCATGGTAAATCAGTTTTTATTCCATTATTAAATCGTGAAATACCTGTAATTACAGACGAATATGTAACGATGGATTTTGGTACGGGTTGCCTAAAAGTAACACCTGCTCACGATTTGAATGACTACGAATTGGGTATCAAACACAAATTACCTGTAATTGATATTTTAGATGATAACGGTTTCTTGAATGAGAAAGCCGTTCTTTATGTAGGTCAAGACCGTTTTGCGGCTCGTAGAAATATCGTTAAAGATTTGGAAGAAGCTGGCTTCTTAGTGAAAATGGAGGAATACAAATCTATCGTAAAAACTTCTGAACGTACAGGTGCGGTTATTGAGCCAAAATTGTCGTTACAGTGGTTTTTGAAGATGGAAGACATTTCTAAGCCTGCTTTGGAAAATGTCATGAACGATAACATCAAATTGTATCCTTCAAAATTCAAGAATACTTACCGTTCTTGGATGGAAAATGTACACGATTGGTGTATTTCTCGCCAGTTGTGGTGGGGACAACAAATTCCTGCGTTTTACCTACAAGACGGAACGGTTATCGTGGCAAAAACGAAACGTGAGGCTTTGCGTAAAGCTCAGCACGAAATGCAGTTATTTGCCTTGACCGAAGAAGATTTAACCCAAGACCCAGACGTTTTGGATACTTGGTTTTCTTCGTGGTTATGGCCAATTTCAGTTTTTGACGGCATCGAAAATCCTGATAATGAAGACATTAAATATTATTATCCGACCAACGATTTAGTAACAGGTCCAGATATTTTATTCTTCTGGGTGGCTCGTATGATTATCGCAGGTTATGAATGGCGTGATGAATTACCATTCAGAAATGTATATTTGACGGGTATCGTTCGTGATAAACAAGGACGTAAAATGTCCAAATCATTGGGGAACTCACCAGACCCATTAGACTTAATTGAAAAGTTTGGAGCAGACGGAGTTCGTTCTGGCTTATTGTTCTCTGCACCAGCAGGTAACGACCTACTTTTTGATGAAAAAATGTGCGAACAAGGTCGTAATTTCTGTAATAAAATCTGGAATGCGTACCGTTTGGTAGAAGGTTGGACAGTTACGGAACAAGCGACAATTGAAAGTAATCAATTAGCTGTTGATTGGTTTAATGCACGAATTAATCAAACCGTTGCGGAGATTCAAGACCATTTCTCAAAATTCAGAATTTCGGATGCTCTTTTATCTTTATACAATTTAGTTTGGGACGATTTCTGTTCAAAATATCTTGAAATCATTAAACCTGCTTTTGAACAACCAATCGACAAAGCTACGTTTGACGCAACGATTGAGATTTTTGAAAAATTGATGAGCTTGCTTCATCCGTATATGCCATTTATTACCGAAGAAATTTGGCAAGCATTGGCACAACGCAACGAAGGTGAAAGTATTTGTAGAGCAACATTCCCAACAGGTGGAGAGGTTAATTCAGAAATTTTAGCAAGTTTTGACGTAATGTTTGAATTAGTTTCAAAAATTCGTGAGACACGCAATGCCAAACAATTATCGCCAAAAGTAGCGTTACCATTAGCGATTAAAACCGATAATCAAGCTCGTTACGAAAATGTAAAAGCTATTATTGAAAAATTGGCGAATACAGAAACAATTAGTTACGTTTCCGACAAAGTAGATGGAGCGTTATCATTCGTAGTAAAATCTGACGAATTTTTTATTACGCTCGAAGGCGAAATCGACGTTGAGGCAGAATTAGAAACCGCTCAAAAAGATTTGGAATACAATTTAGGGTTTAAAAAATCAGTAGAAGCTAAATTAGCAAACGAGCGTTTTGTAGCCAATGCTAAGCCTGAATTAGTAGAAAAAGAACGCCAAAAATTAGCCGATGCCGAATCGAAAATCAAGGCTTTGGAAGAAATGATTGCGAGATTGAAGAAGTAACACAGACTTCAGTCTGTAAGTAAAAAAGTAACACAGACTTCAGTCTGTAAGTAAAAAAGTAACACAGACTTCAGTCTGTAAGTAAAAGTAACACAGACTTCAGTCTGTAAGTAAAATTAACACAAACTTTAGTCTGTAAGTACCAACACACTTACAGACTAAAGTCTGTGTTACTCACAAAATCCACTCTCCCTTAGAAACCCACTGCACCTTCCCTCCTATTCTGATACTAAATTCTGTTTCTGAGATTTTTTGTCCGTCATGATATAAAATGGAAGGTCTTGGAATTTCGTAGCCTTGTTCTACTGAAATTTTCACAGAATCTGTTCTCAAGAAATTGGTTTTCAATACATATCCCAATAAACAACCATTGGCACTTCCAGTGGCTGAATCTTCAATTAGCTTTTCATCTTCTATCAAAAACATTCGTCCATTTAATTGGTTTTCAGCAGAATATGTTTCTTTCGTGAATACGAAGAAGTTCATAGATTTACCCGATGGATGATTGGTTTTATACAATTCTTGTTTTAACAAAAAGTCTATCATTTTCTCAGCATTGGGTTTCATCTTCTGGATTGCCGAAAGACTTTTTACAGGAATAATCAAAAACGCCAAACCTGTCGAAACTTCTAAAATCGGGAATTCAGTAAACATATCTTCTGCTTGAAGTCCTAAAATATCTGCTAATTCATCAGCAGAATACTCTTTCCCAAAAATTGGATTAATCTGTTGCATCCAAAGTTTATCTTCTACAAAATCAACGGGAATTTTACCTACGCCCAAATTCAAAACGGTTTGACTTACAGGTAGTTTTATTATCTGCTCACGAATCACAAAGGCAGTTCCCAAAGTCGGATGCCCCGCAAAAGGAATTTCTTGTTCCGTCGTAAAAATACGAACATCAAAACTTTCCGAAGTTGAAGTTTGAGTATTGATAAAAGTGGTTTCGGCAAAATTGATTTCTTTGGCAATGGCTAACATTGTTTCCGAAGCAAGCGAATTATCGTGTTCAAAAACGGCTAATTGATTGCCTTGATATTTATTTTCAGCAAAAACATCGACGATGTAAAAAGGGAGGGTTTTCATGATGAAGTAAAATAAATATGGCATGAGTTTCCCCATGCCATACGGTAAATTAATTATTTTTAAGCGAATAATTCCGACACAACTGTCTCAAAATCAGTCAATACAGGGCTTGCAGAACAAATATCATTTTCGATACATATTTTCACGTCTCTTCGAGAAGTATAAACATAAATCATTTTAAGTTCTGGGAAAATATGCCAAATTACTTTAACGCCCGCTTTGAAATATTCCGTTACTTTCTCTTCAACTCGATTGATATTATCCGTTTCAGACAGGATTTCAATAACAAATTCTGGAATTACATCTACGCCTTTTTTAGTTTCTGTAATTTGTTCTTTGGTCAAATAAGCGATGTCTGGTCGCCGCATTTGAATTCCACTTAATTGAACATCATACTCAGAGACTAAAGAACCTAATTCTAAATATTGCTTTGCAATAAAACTACGATTGATGTAGTCATAAATGTAAACTTTCTTCTTATTCATTCCTGTAAAACATATTAATTCACCATCATTCCACTCGTATTTATAGCCATCTTCTGGCTCCCAAAGCAAAAATTCTGCAAAGGTTGAGGGATAATTTTGTATTTGATTTTCTGTAACCATTGTATTACTATTTTAAATCAAATATATAGAGAAAACATTATTCAGAATATGGTTTTACAAAATTCAATCATTGTCAACTACAAACCAGATTTAGGTTTCTTAATTTCAGCCCAATTATACAACCCTTCATAAACTCCTCTATTGATATAGCACTCTAAAAATTCAACAAAAGATTTAGTCAAAATAATAATACGCTCTCCTGTGTTTTGATAAATTATATAATCATTTTTATTATTAGGATTAATATCAATTGTCCACAAATCACAATAAATCATATATTCACCAATATGAAATGAAGTTTTATTTTTAAGATATTCGTCATCTCCATTATCTATAATTTCGTTTAATGGTATAATTCTAAACATATCTTCATTAGAATAAAATCCATTACAGAATTTATAAAACTGTTTTATGTCATCGGGCAAATGTATTTTACTCTGTTCGAATAATTCAACTTCTTCATCTGATGCCTTATTATATAGGATTATATTAAGCTCAGATTGATTCTGAAACATAAATTCTATTATTTCTTCAATCGTTGAAAATTTATGTTGACTTATAATTTCCTTCTCTCCGTGATAATAGCTTTCATCTTTTTTTCTTCGGAAAATATCGAATATACCCATGATTTAAAATTATTTAGTAAGAATCTGTCTCGTGAAGCAATGTCAAATCTATTTGTAGGCTTCACGGGACAGATTCCCGTGCTACATAAATCAAAATCTCTTCAAAGCCATTTCTGCTACTGTCTTTCCAATTGATAATGAAGAAGTTGCTGCTGGTGATGGTGCATTTAGAATGTTGATAACTTTTTCGTCTTCGATGATTGAGAAATCGTCCAAAAGTCCTCCTGTACGGTCGCAAGCTTGGGCTCTTACGCCCGCACCGCCTTCGATAAGGTCAGATTCTTGAATATCTGGAATCAATTCTTGCAAGGCTTTTGTGAATGCTGCTTTTGAGAAACTGCGGTACATTTCGCCCAAACCTGTTTCCCAATATTTTGCTGCTACTTTCTGGAATCCGCCCCAAGTTAGGGTTTCCCATAATTCTTTGGCGTTGATGTCCATTTTCTTGTAACCTTCTCTTCTAAATGCTAAAACGGCATTTGGACCTGCCTCAATTCCGCCACGCATCATACGAGTAAAATGCACGCCCAAGAATGGAAAATTCGGGTCTGGCACAGGATAAATAAGGTTTTTCACTAAATAATGTTTCTCAGGACGAATCTTAAAATATTCTCCACGGAAAGGCACAATTCTTACGTCAATTGGATTGTCTTGCGACATTTGGGCAACTTTATCTGAATATAAACCTGCACAATTTATCACCAATTTGGTTTCGTAAGTATTGTGTTCTGTTTTCACAATCGACAAAGAATGACCTTTGGTAACGCCTGTTACTTTTTCGCCAAACTTCAATTCTGTTCCTTCTGAACGCAACTTATCAGCAATTTTCTGACAAACTACTTTATAATCTACAATACCCGTTTGAGGTACCCACATTCCTTCTACACACGCCACATAAGGTTCATATTCTTTTACTTCGGCAGGGGAAATTTTACGGATTCCTTCCAAGCCATTTTGTTGTCCACGCACATAAAGATTATCTAATTGTTGGCGTTGTTCTTCTTTTGTTGCCACGACCACTTTACCCGTAATTTCGTAAGGAATATTTTCTTGCTCACAAAATTCTATTAACTGATGATACCCTTGAATACAGTTGGTTGCCTTCAAAGAACCCGGTTTATAATATAGTCCAGAGTGAATTACGCCAGAGTTATTTCCAGTTTGATGAACGGCTACTTCACGTTCTTTTTCAAGCACTAAAATCTTCATATCAGGACGTTGCTCCTTGATTCTTAGGGCAGTAGCAAGCCCAACGATTCCTCCACCAATTACGACAATATCGTGTTGCATATTTCTTATTTTCGGTTATTTTTAATGCAAATATACGAAAAAGCCCTGCAAGATTTTTGAAATCTTACAGGGCTTTCTATGATTTTACGATTGTTATAATCATTTAGGAATGGTTGAAATTGCCACTACTACTTCCGTAGATGTTGTAGGCAAACCATACTGAGCTAAAAACAATGCCCAAAGGCTATCATCACCAAAATCAGCCTTTTTAGTGGTTTGTGTATAATCGAATTTCTCTTTGCTAATCACCGCAATATCAAAAACTTGTCTTTTGCCATTGGCATTGGTCAATGCAACCTGAGTTTCATCGGCAAGAAATTGCCATCTTCCAGTAGTTGTGCCACCATTTCCAGAACTCGAATATGTACCATCTGCTTTATAAGTCGTTAGAACTGTACTAAATTCAGACGATAAGCCTATGGAATTAGGACGAGAAAACTGTACTACGGTTTTAGTGCCACCTCTAATGACTACTTCATTGTATTGCCAAGTCTGTGACGTTAATAATTCTGTTTTTGTTGGAGGTATAACTTCAGGAGTATTACTATTTGGCGTAATGCGTTCATCACAACTTTGTAAGAAAAAAGCGGTTGAAATGAGTAATATTAACAGTATATTTTTCATGGTATCTTTCATTAAGATATTTATTTTATAAAGAAAATTTTCAGTAATTTGTTTCTAAAACGTACAAATGGGTACAACTTTGTCAAAATTTAAAACGAAATACACATCACAAAATGTATATTTTTCGTTTGAATTTTAAATGCTAAATTATCAAAAATCAGTCCTAAATTATGAAAAATATCGTCTTGCTCTTCATTTTTTTATTTCTTTTAAATAGTGAAGACATTATCGCTCAAGTAAAAACCGCTGAACCTATCAAAAAATATCAACTTCAAATCAAAGCTTATGATTATGATACCCGAGACGATTTGGAAGGCACTTACATCAAATTATATAATCTGACTAAAAAGAAATTAGCAGACTCTGCCGTTGTCATGAATGGTTATGCCACTTTTATGCTTGAAAAAGGTAATGATTATGACCTCTTAGGACAACGTACACGCTACATGAGTAAAAGAGGAAATTTCAATGCCGCTTGCTATTTGCAAGATCCTAAAAAGGTTTTTTGTGTATCAGGAATTAGTATCGAAAATGTTTCTAAACAGCCAAATGGCGTTGATTTAGTGGAAGGGGCAATTACGTTAAAGAAAATCAAAATTGATGATTCTTTCAAAATTGAAAATATCCGTTACGACCTCAATAAATGGGACATTCGTCCAGATGCGGCTAAAGAATTGGATAATTTAGTTCAGATTTTAAGAGATAACCCCAACATTGTGGTTGAGTTGGGTTCACATACAGACTCACGAGCGAGCGATGATTATAATCTTACGCTTTCTCAAAAACGTGCCGAAGCAGCGGTAAAATATATTATTGAAAAAGGGAGAATTCCATCAAATAGAATTTCTGCAAAAGGTTACGGCGAAACAAAATTATTAAACAAATGTGATGATGGCGTGGCTTGTACTGAACTCGAACACGCTATGAACCGCAGAACAGAAATCAGAATTACAGGGTATTTAGTAGATGGCGTACCTGTGGATTTGAAGGGAGGTTCGGCGGTATCGGGCGATAGAAATTAAAGAGTGACATTTAGCTTTCAGATTCGTTTGAAAGCTTTTTTTATTTAAAATCTCTTTATTTTACAAACAATGGACAAGCATTTTATTAAAGCTATTATAGACCAATATGCTCCGATTTCAGATGAAATTTTTACGGCATTGGCACAACATATTCAAATTTCGACTTTCCCTAAAGGTCATCAATTAGTAAAAGAAGGACAACATTCGGATAAGCTATTTTTAATTTTAAAAGGTTCAGCAAAAGCCTATTACTTGAAAGATGGTAAAGTAATTACAGATTGGTTTGCTTTTGAAAATGACTTTATTTGTGCAATCAATAGCTATTTTCTTTTTATTCCAAGTCCTCATTTTATCGAATTATTGGAAGATTCTACCTTATTGACGCTTCGTAGAGATGATATGCTTAAACTTTGCGACCAATACCATGAAGTTGAACGTTTGACAAGAATAACTATCACAAAAACAATGCTTCAACTCCAACAGAGGGTTGTATCTCTACAATTTGAAACGGCTCAACAACGCTATCAAAGTCTGCTCAGTATTTATCCCAATATTGAGAATAGAGTTCCTCTTGGAGATATAGCTTCTTTTCTCGGAATAACCCAAGAAACATTAAGTAGAATAAGAGCCTCTAAAAAACGAATTTGATTTACATCAAAAGAAAATGATATTTCAGCTCCCAACTTTGTTGAAATAAATATTTTAATATGGTTTTTAAAAACTTACATCGTTTTTCTGGCATTATAGTATCTGTGTTTGTGGTCGCACATTTGTTCAATCATACAATGGCATGGTTTGGTATTGCCACTCATCAACAAATTTTAGAATTCCTTAGAATCGTTTATCAACAGCCTGTTGTAGAAATAATTTTGATTGGATGCTTTTTATTTCAAGCATATAGTGGCGTAATTTTAATTGTTCAATTAAGAAATAAAGAAGAAAAATCAAGTTATGAAAAGCTACAAATATATTCGGGAGTAGTGCTGGGTTTATTTATTATTCAACATATTTCAGCTACAATTGGGCAACGAATTTATTATCAATTTGATACAAATTTTTATTTTGCCTCAAGAGTTGTCTTACAATATCCCATTAATCTATTTTTCGTTCCTTATTACTTTTTAGGAATTTTGTCTTTTGCCCTTCATATTGCTAATGTACATCGTTTAAAAATCATGAAAGCGGTAGGGCAAAAACAAGCTCAAACTCATTTTACCATAATTTTATCACTTTTTATCTTGGTAGCAATTCTCATTTTATTTGTTTTTATGGGAGGAAAATATGCCATTGTGATTCCAAATCAGTATCAGGTTTATTAAAGAATCTATCTAAAAATAAAAGGTGCTTTCAAAAAAATTGAAAACACCTTTTATTTTTAACGTTGAAACGATAAATCGTCAATCCGTTTACTCTCTTTCCATATTTCGTTTCACGTCTTTTTCCTTAATAGAATCTCGTTTATCGTAGAGTTTTTTACCTTTTGCCAATGCAATTTCTACTTTGGCAAAACCCCTTTCCGAAATATACATTCTGGTAGGAACCATCGTCAAACCTTGGTCTTTCAACTTATTTTGCAACTTACGAAGTTCACGTTTTGTCAAAAGCAATTTTCTATCACGCAAAGGTTCATGATTATAATATGTCCCTTCATTGTACTTAGAAATATTCATTTGACGAATATATAATTCTTCCCCCAAAAACAAACAATAAGCATCCGTCAGGTTTACTTTTCCTTGACGAATCGACTTAATTTCTGTTCCCATCAGCATAATTCCTGCTGAATAGTTTTCTAAGAAGAAATATTCGAAAGATGCCCTCCGATTCTTAATTTCTACGTGTTTTTCTATTTTCTCCTTTGCCATTTTTTAGGGATTAGGAGTTAGGAATTAGGAATTAGGGCTGGAACTTCTATTTTCCACTAACCCCTAATACCTAACCCCCAACGCCTACTTAGAGCTATAATTCGGTGCTTCTTTCGAGATTGAAATATCGTGCGGGTGACTTTCTTTCACACCTGCCGAAGTAATTTTCACAAATTGAGCTTGTTTTAAAGCATCAATTGAACCTGCTCCGCAATATCCCATACCTGCCTTTAAGCCACCAACCATTTGGTAAATAATTTCTGAAACTGAACCTTTGAACGGTACACGTCCAACGATTCCTTCTGGTACTAATTTTTTAATATCGTCTTCTGCATCTTGGAAATAACGGTCTTTTGAACCATCTTCCATTGCCTCCACAGACCCCATTCCACGATATGATTTAAACTTACGTCCTTCATACAATACAACTTCACCCGGAGCTTCGTCAGTTCCTGCTAACATTGAACCTACCATGATTGAGCTTGCACCTCCAGCAATTGCCTTTACAATATCGCCAGAGAAACGAATACCACCATCGGCAACGATTGGTACATTCAAATCTGCAACGGCTTTTGCAGCTTCATAAACGGCTGATAATTGAGGCATTCCTACACCCGCAATGATACGAGTTGTACAAATACTTCCCGGTCCAACACCCACTTTCACGGCATCTGCACCAGCCTCTGCCAAAGCTCTTGCACCTGCACCCGTTGCTACGTTTCCACACATAACATCTAAGTTAGGGAATTTTGCTTTTACAGATTTCAAAGCATCAATTACACCTTTTGAATGTCCGTGAGCAGTATCAATACTTACTAAGTCAACCCCTACATTAACTAATGCTTCTACTCTGTCAAGTAAATCAGGCGTTACACCTACAGCTGCACCAACTCTTAAACGTCCTAAACCATCTTTACAAGCGTTCGGGTGGCTTTTACGTTTGATAATATCTTTATAAGTTACCAATCCGATAAGTTTATATTCTTCATCAACGATTGGTAATTTCTCAATTTTAAATTCTTGTAATATTACTTCTGCTTCGTCTAAAGATGTCCCTTTTTTTGCTGTAATAAGGTTTTCTTTAGTCATAATATCTGTAACTTGGCGAGACATATCTTTTTGGAAACGCAAGTCACGATTTGTTAAAATACCGATTAACTTACCATCTGCATCAATCACTGGAATACCTCCAATTTTTGACTCACGCATAATTTTATGAGCATCTCCAAGCGTCTGTCCTTCTGTTAGAGTAATTGGGTCAATAATCATTCCTGATTCTGAACGTTTTACTTTTCTAACTTGAGCTGCTTGCTGAGCAATTGTCATATTTTTGTGGATAATCCCGATACCACCATTTTGAGCCATAGCAATAGCTAAATCAGCTTCTGTAACGGTATCCATTGCAGCAGAAAGAATTGGAATATTAAGGGTAATGTTCTTGGTCAGTCGTGTTTGAGTAGTAACTTCACGAGGAAGGACTTCAGAATAAGCAGGAAGGAGAAGCACGTCGTCATAAGTAAGGGCTTCAAAAAGGAACTTCGATGAGTCTAACATGGCAAATAGCGTTGATAGTGTTATTTGCAAGTCAAAGTTACAATGGATTTTGTACTTTTAAAAGAAATCTGTATTAAATTTATAAATATACTTGTAAAATTCTGATAACACAAAGCAAAAATATCTTAAATTTGTCTAAACAACTTATTCAAATATGACAGCACCGTTGGAAAGAAAAACAAGAATTCGAGCAATTCCCGAAGCACTTGTCTATGAAACTTTAGACGGAAAACCTTTCTACTACAAAGGTTATAAAGACGTTCTATCTAAAAAGAAAACCCTTGATGAAATTATGGGATGTAGCACCTTACAAGCTGAATTAGTTTCCTATATCATGAAAGCTATCTTTAGAAATGCTTTTTTTGATAATTATCGGATTTACTGCAATGAAATCGGAAATCATATTGATCATCGGAACAACCTTTCAAATGACATTGCTATTTTTGAAAAATCAGTCATGACTCCCGATAAAATCAATACCAAATATGCTGATGTACCTGCCAAAGTGGTAATTGAAATTGATATAAAAGCCGACATTTCTGACCCAGAAGACAGTGGTTATGTGTATCGAAAAACCCAAAAGTTATTAGACTTTGGCACTGAAAAAGTGATATGGATTTTTACGCTTTATGGAAAAGTATTAATTGCCGAACAAGGACAAGATTGGATAACTCGAAGTTGGAATAAAGACGTAGAATTAATGAACGGACATTGTTTTAATATCGAAAAGCATCTCCGAGAAGAGGGAATTATTCAATAAAGTACCACAAAGATTAGGGTTTACCCAAAATGCTCGCTGCAAGATGCCACAGAGAAAAGTTTAACTTAATCTCTGTGGCTTTTTTATTGACTTTGAAATCACTATGAAAAAGATTTATATTTTGAAAAGGCTACAACATTTTTTTTGAGTGTTATTCCGAATTCTGTGCCAAAGTTTTGATGGAATGTTTCTTTAGAATTGCTTAATTTTGAGATGAAAAATTATAGATTTTACATTTTAGAGAATTTTTAAAACAATTTTAAGCAGAAACAACCAATGAACATTACCACAAAAACAAATCAATTAGTTCTTGCCTTGATAGTATCATTTTTTTCAATTCTGATGGCTTGTAAATCAAAAGAAGAGCCTGCTCCTATTAATCAACCTCCTGGAAACTTCAATATTACTTCTACATTAAGTACAAATGGTCAAGATGTCATTTTAAAATGGACTAAAAGTAAAGACCCTGATGGAGATATTGTAACCTACTCAGTAGTTTACAATGATACTCTTACAAGAAATTTATCCGATACGACATATACGATTAAAAATTTACCCTTTGAAACCGAGATAAAAGGAAGTGTTGTAGCAAAAGATACAAAAGGGAGTAAAACGGTTAGTAATTTTAATGTCAAAACAGGAGCAGACTATGTTCTCATTCCAGATGCGAATTTTGAAAAATGGCTCATAGCATTAAAAATTGATGATGTTTCGGATGGGAAAGTATTGAAGAGTAGCGTTCTTAAAGTGACTTCACTTAATGTTAGTGATACATCTAATGATAATATTGACCCCATAAATAGCCTTACAGGTATAGAAGCATTTATCAATTTAGAAACCCTGTGGTTTTCTAAAAATTTAGTTAAGAGTATTGATATTAGTAAAAACATTGCATTATCTTCAATAAGGTGTTGGAGTAACCAATTGACCAGTTTGGATATTTCTAAAAACATTAAATTAACTGATCTATATTGTTTTGAAAATCAGTTAAGTCAATTGGATATTAGCCAAAACACAGCTTTGATATTAGTACAAATAGATAAAAATAAATTAACAACTTTAGATGTTAGTAAGAATATTGCATTGGCAGGATTGACTTGTCAAGGTAATCAATTAACAACGTTGGATATGAGTAAAAATATCAATTTACAATTGTTACGTTGCAACAATAATCAACTTAAAAATTTAGATGTCAGTAAAAATACGAATTTGACTATTTTAGACTGTTTCACTAATAAATTATCAAGTATAGATATTAGCAAAAATAATAAGCTCATAGAACTCTATTGTCACGAGAATCTAATAACAAATTTAGATTTGACTCAAAATACGTTATTAGAAATACTATTATGTAATAATAACTCCTTAAACGAATTAGATATTAAGAAGAATCTCAAAGTAACAAGTTTGTTTTGTAATAATAACAAAATCCAAACTATATGTGTAAACAATCTTAGTCAAGTAAAAACAACTTGGCAAAAAGACCTAACCGCCACCTACAAAGTGTGTCCATAATCAAAACCACCCCAAACAATGTTCAATTACTTAGAACCAACATACATTAAAAACTTTATCCAAACCGCCCTGCACGAAGATGTGGGCGACGGTGACCATACTTCTCTTTCTACCATTCCAAGCACTGCCACAGGTCGGGCGAGGCTTTTGGTGAAAGATACGGGTATCTTAGCAGGTGTAGAATTAGCCAAAATGATTTTTGCCGAAGTTGACCCTAATTTGCAGGTAGAAACCATTTTACAAGACGGGGCATCCATCACAAAAGGCGAAATCGTTTTGACGGTGGCGGGTTCATCGCAGTCTATTCTCAAAGCTGAACGTTTGGTGCTAAACTGTATGCAACGAATGTCGGGTATTGCTACTTACACGGCTTCGATGGTGAAACTGTTGGAAGGCATCAATACCAAATTATTGGATACTCGCAAGACCACACCCAATTTCAGATTATGCGAAAAGTGGGCTTGTAAAATTGGTGGGGCGGTCAATCACCGTTACGCTTTGTTCGATATGATTTTGATAAAAGATAATCACGTGGACTATGCGGGTGGCATCCATAATGCTATCAATCAGGCACTTGAATATTTAAAATCTACTGGGCGTGACTTACAGATAGAAATTGAAGTCAGAAACCTTGATGAATTACGTCAGGTTTTAGAAATTGGGAAAGTTGACCGTATCATGTTGGATAATTTCTCGTTTGAAAACTTACGAGAAGCCGTAAAAATGATTGACGGAAAATTCATGACCGAAGCATCGGGTGGTATCAATGAAACCACCATTCGTGAATATGCCGAATGTGGCGTGGATTATATTTCATGCGGAGCTTTGACACATCATGTGAATAGTTTAGATTTGAGTTTGAAAGCTTATTAGGGGTTGGGGGATAGAAGTAGATAAAGGTTTGGATAATCAATTACTTACAACAAAATAATGGTAAAAGAAATAAAATATCGAACTGGTAAAATGACTAAGCCTACGAGCCAGATGTCGCCTGCTGAATTAAAAAAATGGCAAGAGCAAAGTAAGAAAGATATTAGAAATTATCTTTTTTCTATTAATCAACCATTAGTTTATTATTTGGAAGGAATACCAGTTGCCGAATATAAGGATGGACGAATTGAAAAATTAAGATGAATATATACATCATCGCAGGACCACCAGGTATTGGGAAAAGCTCGAGTTCATTTGATTATGTTCCAAATGGAATTCCAATTATTGACCAAGATTTAGCAGCATATCAGTATCGAAAAGATGGTTTTCAAGATTATCAACAATTGGCAACGTTAGGAGTTAATCAAAGACCACTTATTTCAGAAAAAGGATTTTGTTTTAGAACTCAATTTAGGTTTTCAGTCTCATTATGATTATTTGAAATCAATTGCTTATTTCGATTCAAGTAATCATATTCACCTTATTCTTTATTTTACTGATAGCATAGAATTGTGTTTATTAAGAGCTGATATAAGACATAAAAACGGAGGGCATTTAGTAGAATCATCAATTATTAAGGAAATGTATGAAAATACCTTCCCTCTATTCAAAGAAAATATAACTCTTTTCAAAACAATAAAATTTCTGGATATTTCTGATATAAATATTCTTGAAGTCACTTCCAATCATATTCCTAATTGGATAAATGACAATGATTTACTCCAATATTTGACAGATTAACAGGCAAGACTTAACATTAAAAACAATGAAGGGCATGGAAATAAGAGTCGGGTACATACACTAACACCCAACCCCTAACACCTAACCCCTAAAAATAAACATGAATTTATTAGAAGAATCACAACGAGTTGGCTACGTTAGCCGTTCAGTGCCTTTCAAGGGTGAAGATTTGAAAGAGCAAATCTTGAAATTGAAAAAAGAAAAAAATGCGGTAATCTTGGCTCACTATTATGTAGATGCTGAAATTCAGGACATTGCAGATTATTTGGGCGATAGTCTCGGATTGGCACAAGCCGCTGAGAAAACCGACGCCGATATGATTGTTTTCTGTGGCGTGCATTTTATGGGCGAAACCGCTAAAATCTTGAACCCAAATAAAAAAGTGGTTCTTCCAGATTTGAATGCAGGTTGTTCATTAGCTGATGCCGCTCCGAAAGAAGAATTTGCGGCTTTCAAAGCTAAATATCCTGATGCCGTTGTGGTAAGTTATATCAACTGTACGGCTGATATTAAGGCAATGACTGATATTATTTGTACATCGTCAAATGCCGTAAAAGTGGTAGAATCTATTCCTGCCGATAAACAAATTATATTCGCTCCCGATGCCAATTTAGGTCGTTATGTTGCTAAGAAAACAGGACGTGATTTAATTCTTTGGGAAGGAGCTTGTATCGTTCACATTGATATTTCTTTGGAGAAACTCAAAAAATCGAAGGAAGAAAATCCAAATGCGTTATTGATTGCTCACCCAGAATGTAAGGAAATTATTTTGTCGCAAGCTGATTTTGTGGGTTCAACAACGGCATTGTTAAATTTCGTACAAACATCTGAATGTCAAGAATTTATTGTGGCAACAGAAGCAGGAATTTTGCACAAAATGAAAACTGCTGTTCCTCATAAAACGTTAATCCCTGCTCCTGCCAACGAGAAAAATTCATGTGCGTGTTCTGAATGTCCATACATGAAAATGAACACGATGGAAAAATTATACAATGCGATGTTCTATGAATTGCCAGAAATTGAAGTCGCAGAAGAAGTTCGTATCCCTGCATTGAAGGCATTGAAAGCGATGTTAGAGATTAGTAAGTAAAGTAACACAGACTTTAGTCTGTTTGAAATATAAACAGACTAAAGTCTGTGTTACATTGCTATCAAAACAAATAAACACCTCCATCTTTCCCAACGGCGATGGCTTTGCCTTGAGAATTTATCTTTAAATCATTGAAAACTGCCGTGTCTGGCGTGGTAATTTTTGTCCATTTTGAGCCAGCCTCTTCTATTTTGTAAAGAAGCGTTTTTGTACCATCTATTACAATTCCGTAGCCCAAATTTTCATTTTGAAAAGCTAATTTTGCTACATTCCCAATTACTCCAGTTTTAATTATCGTCCAGTTTATTCCACCGTCAATCGTTTTCAGAAAAGTATTATTTTTCCCGCCAACAAATGCCTTTTTATCGCTCACTAAATACACAGAAAGCAAATCTTCGTTTACAGGTTTTATTTGGTCGATATAGTCATAAGTACCGTCTGACTTGGTCATCATTACATCTATTGCTCCTAAATCTCCTACAAAAATGCCTAATTTATCTTTCAGGAAATAAACATCATTAATGTACCCTCCAAGTGTAACATAACTGCTATGGCTCAAATTAGCGGTATTTATTGAATGAACTTCTGTATATTTTTTACTATGAAAATTATCATAAAGTCGCATTAAAACAAGTCCTTCTTGATTTTTGGAATATACAGTTTGTTGGGCATCAGTTGGGCGAGAAATTAACGTCCAAGTTGTTCCTCCATCAATTGTTCCTAAAACATTTTTACCGTTTAAAATTCCCACTTTTTCATCTTTAAAACTTACCGATTGCATTATCGGATTGGAAGCACTAAAATTAACTTCCGACCAAGTTTTTCCTAAATCCGTACTTTTAAACAGATAGCCTTTATTGGCATCATTCCCGAAGGCAAAAAGTGTTTGGTCACTTGCAAAACTTACCGAAATCAAGTTAGCTTTTTTCATGATTGGGTCTGTAAAAAAGCTACTTGCGGAAATGGTCGGAGTAGTGGGCGTTACTGGTGTGGAAGTGGGGTCTATTTTTTCAGAACACCCCATGATACTCAGACTCCAAAGTCCTAAAATGGCTAATATTTTAATTGTTTTCATGTTTTAAAAATTAAAAATAGTTGTTAGGATTGGGGTTTTAGTTGATAAAATAATCGGATATTCTAACCCCTAAAACCCAAAAAATAACTCTCTCCTAACTATTTGCGATAAACGGAGCTTGTTTTATAAATCTGTCATCCGTCAATTGTTCAATAAGAAAATCTGCCAAATCGGTAGCACTAATTTTATCTCCTAAACAATCTTCCAAACTGATATTTGTACCTGTTCTTTCGTCAGTTTGTTCAATTAAGGGCAAACGAATCAAAGTCCAATCAATATTACTTCCCGACAAAATATCATATTCTGTTTGCTTATCTGCCGTTGTTTTGGGGTAATTAGCGTACATCCAATCCGTTGCCATTTGCGTTTTAGGACTTTTTTTATCGAAAGGAGTATTGACATTCAAACCCGTTATAACCATGTAACGTTGGATTGCGTGATTAGTCATTGCCAATAATACATTTTTTGTGGATTCACTAAAAATATTCGTTTCGCTTGGCGGTTGCCCAAGTCCCAAAGTGCTAATAACGGCGTCGCAACCTTGCAGTAATAAATCAATATCGACTGCATTGTTGGCATTACCTTCAACAACTTGAATTAGAGGATTTTTTAATAGGAACGTTTCAGGATTGCGAATGAGGAGTTTAAGGCGGAAACCTCGTTGGACTAACTGTTTTACTAAATATTTTCCAGCTTTGCCAGTACCACCAATAACGGCGATTGTTTGATATTGTTTCATGATTTCTCTGTAAAATTTAAAATACACGGTTGAGGTGTTTAAAAATTAAACACCTTATGGCAGTGCTAAAACTGCTCAGTGAGATTCTAATATTTTATCAAGAGAGTCTAATGCTACAAATATACATTTTTTAGAAATGAAGCTGTTTAAACTTTCGGTATCTTTTGAAAATTTGTTTATTTTTAAAGAGGTCGAAGCGATTTTTTGACATATAGCAGAGCTACATTGAAAAAAATGAATGAAGACATCTTTAAATAATAGGCAATTTACATTGGTAGCGAAAGTTTAAACAGCTTCAATATGAAATACACTTCGGCATAGCGTATTCCTGATTCTTTATTTCCTTAATTTTGTTTTTTTGAAAGGAATAAATCATGCTTGAAATAAAAGAAATACAACCATCAGATACTTGGGAAATTCGCCATAGAGTGATGTGGGCTGACAAACCGATTGAATACGTGAAACTGTCGGAAGATGAAAATGGCTTACACTTTGGGCTTTTCAAAGAAGCTAATTTGGTATCAATCGTTTCGCTTTTTATAGAGAATGATTCTGCCCAATTCCGAAAATTTGCGACAGAAATTTCAGAACAAGGCAAAGGCTACGGAGGACAATTATTAGGCTACTTAATTGAAGAAACCAAACAAAGAAACGTAAAAAAAATATGGTGTAATGCACGCCTGACGGCAACGGGTTTATATCAAAAATTTGGATTTCAAATTGTTTCAGAACATTGGTTAAAAGATGGCGTTGAATATGTAAAAATGGAAAGGAATTTGTAAAATATTAGTCCTAAAACCGTAATTTTACGTAAATATTAATCCTAAAAAATTGAAACTTTCCCTCATCGTAGCAGTTGCCGAAAACCATGTAATTGGTAATAACAATCAATTAATTTGGCATTTACCCAATGATTTAAAACAATTTCGACGACTCACAACGGGTCATTGTATCATTATGGGACGTAAAACTTTTGATTCAATCGGGAAGCCTTTACCAAATAGAACTTCTGTCATTATTTCACGAAATCCAGATTTTAAAATTGAAGGCTGTATTACCGTTGATTCTTTAGAAAATGCAATTATTGAAGCTCAAAAAATAGAAAATGAAGAAGCATTTATCATTGGCGGAGCAGAAATTTATCGGTTATCTTTACCTTTAGTAGATAAAATTTACTTAACCGAAGTGCATCATTCTTTTGAGGGAGATACAGTTTTTCCAGAAATTGATAAATCCATTTGGCAAGAAACCCATCGAGAAGATTTTACAACGGACGAAAAACATCAATACCCATATTCCTTCGTGGAGTTGAGTAGATGCTTTTCGTAACACAGACTTTAGTCTGTTTATTCACTTACAGACTAAAGTCTGTGTTACTTATTTCTAAAATGATAAAAATAGCCGACCAAGCCATTGATATTCAAGCGTGTATAGATGCTGCCCAATCAGAACGTGCAGGAGCAATTGATGTGTTCATTGGTACAGTTCGTAATCATAATAATGCCAAAGATGTTGTCCGTTTAGAGTTTGAAGCGTATGATAGTATGGCAGTAAAAAAGATGGAAGAACTTGCTAATAAAGCTCGTGAACGTTGGGATATTGAAAAAATAGTGATGATTCACCGCAAAGGCGTTTTACAAATTGGTGACGTGGCAGTGGTTATTGCCGTTTCAACGCCTCACCGTGCCGCCTCATTTGAAGCTTGCCAATGGTTGATTGATACGCTAAAAACGGTTGTTCCTATCTGGAAAAAAGAAATTTATGAAGGTGGAGAAGAATGGTTAGAGGCTCATGCGTGATACGATTTAGTGATTTAGTGATTTATTAATTTAGTGATTGAAAGAGAAGGAATAATATTAACTTTTATTTTGTAGGAGTATTCAATTAATCACTAAATCACCATTCACTCAATCACAAATATTGTAAAAAACCCTTACTAAATATATAAAAAATGACTATTTGGCTCAAAAAAAATCTGGAAGGTGATTACCAAATCTGGACAGTTATTGCGGCATTGTCCATCATAAGTATTGTAGTAGTTGCCAGTGCCTCTGGGCGGCTTGCCGTTCAAGGTGGCGGTAGCATATTTTTCCTTGTTATCAAACACGCTATTTATATGAGCGTAGGTTTAGGAGCTATGTGGTTTTTTCACCGTTTTGACTATCATAAAATTGCTGCTTTTTCAAATATTGGTGTCTTTCTGTCTATCGGTTTATTGCTGTATGCTTATAAATTTGAACATGGTATCAATAATGCAAACCGTTGGATTCATTTAGGTGGAATGACTTTTATGCCTTCCGATATTGCCAAACTTTCACTCATTACCAATTTGGCTTTTATGTTGGCAAAAAGACAACATTTGGAATACTCTTTCAAAGATGTTTTACCAATGACCGCTAAAATTATTGCTATTTGTGGATGTATTGCACTAACAAACGTTTCTACTTCGGCATTACTATTTGCTACTTGTTTTTTGTTGATGTTTATTGGACGAGTACCAAGTAATTTCCTACTTATGACGCTTGTAGGTATTTTCATTGTAGGCACTTTTTTAGTTACGTTTGGGGTAGGGACTCGTATTGAAACAGCCCGAAATCGTATTGCCAACTTTACTATCGGATTAATAGGCAAGAAAACATCAGATGCAGGCAAAGATGCTGATTATCAAATTGAAAGAAGTTATTATGCCATAGCCAACGGTGGTTTTACAGGAAAAGGACCGGGGAAAAGTCAGCAAAGATACTTTTTAAGTGAATCAGAATCTGACTTTATTTATGCCATTATTATTGAAGAATGGGGAATGTTAGGAGGTTTATTCGTTTTGTGTTTGTACTTGTGGCTACTTTATCGAGGCATGAAAGCCGTCGATAGTTCGGGGCGAGCCTTCGGAGGATTATTGTCGGCAGGGCTGACATTTAGTTTAGTAATTCAAGCAATGGTTCACATGGGTGTTGCCACAGGTTTAGGGCCTGTTACGGGGCAACCATTACCCCTTTTAAGTATGGGGGGTAGCTCACTTTTATTCACAGGAGCTATGATTGGAATTATCATTTCAGTTAGTAAAGATAAAATTAAGGATTCAGTTTTATAAAATCACGATATGCCAAAAGTCATAATATCAGGAGGAGGAACGGGCGGACACATTTACCCTGCCATTGCCATTGCCAATGCTTTAAAAGAAATCAACCCTGCCACTGAGATTCTTTTTGTGGGTGCAGAAGGTAAAATGGAGATGGAGAAAGTTCCAAAGGCGGGCTATAAAATTATCGGTTTACCCATTGCTGGTATCAATCGCTCTAACCTTTTGGCAAATATAAGTTTCCCGAAAAAATTAATTTCAAGTCTTTCAGAAGCTCGTGGAATTATCAAGGATTTCAAACCAGATGTTGCCGTTGGTGTAGGTGGTTATGCCTCTGGCCCTGTTTTGTTGGCAGCTTCTATGATGGATATTCCGTATTTGATTCAAGAACAAAATTCTTATGCAGGTGTAACCAATAAATTTCTCTCGAAAAGTGCGAGTAAAATCTGTGTGGCTTATCCAAAAATGGACGCCTTTTTCAACAAAGACAAAATCAAAATGACAGGAAATCCTGTTAGAAAAGATATTTTGGAAGTAAATTCAAAACGTGCAAAAGCTCTTGAACATTTTGGTTTATTATCAAGCAAAAAAACCGTTTTAGTTATTGGTGGAAGTCAGGGAGCAAGAACAATTAATGAAGCCATTGATGCAGGACTCACAAATTTGGTCGGGGCAGGTTATCAAGTAGTTTGGCAAACAGGGAAATTATACATCGACCGTGCCAAGAAAACCGCTGAAGTATTTGAAGGTCAAGTTTTTGTTTCTGATTTTATTTATGAAATGGACTTAGCCTATGCCGTAGCCGATGTGGTGGTTTCTCGTGCAGGGGCATTATCTGTTTCTGAGTTATGTTTGGCGGCTAAACCTGCTATTTTAGTACCATTACCAACTGCCGCCGAAGACCACCAAACCATGAATGCCATGAGTTTAGTGAAAAACGATGCGGCTATTTTAGTAAAAGACGTTACCGCTCGTGAAGATTTAGTCAAGGCAACCATTTCATTATTGCAAGACCCAGAGAAACAGGCAATTCTCAGTAAAAACATTCATGGTTTAGCCAAACCAGAAGCAGCCAGAGAAATAGCAGAAGAAGTTTTGAAATTGATAAAGTAATACGAGAATTAGACCACAGATTGTACTGATTTAACAGATTTACACTGAGACGCAGTCGGAAAAATCAAAGAGAAATCATAACTCCATTAGGTGTAAAAATCTGTTTTATCCGTATTATCTGTGGTCTAATTTTGTCTTGCGACAAATAGAAATAATAAAGTCCCGTTGAAACAAAAAAGCCACAAATTTCGATAATTTGCGGCTTTTTTTATTGAAATTATATTCTCTAAAAATCTTCGTCTAAAGAGAAAGACATTGATTCTTTCTCTGACATTACACCTGATTTTTGGTATTCTGCCACACGTTTTTCAAAGAAATTTGTTTTTCCTTGCAACGAAATCATTTCCATAAAGTCAAAAGGATTGGTTGCATTATATTGTTTTTGTAAACCTAAAGCTACTAACAAACGGTCAGCTACAAACTCAATGTACTGGCACATCAACTCTGCGTTCATTCCAATTAATGACACAGGTAACGCATCTGTTACAAATTCCTTTTCAATCGTTACGGCATCAAGAATAATACTATAAATATCTTTAGGGTCTAATTTATTCTGAACGTGGTCGGTATATAGGAGACAAGCGAAGTCACAGTGTAAACCTTCATCTCTTGAAATCAATTCGTTAGAGAAAGATAAACCTGGCATCAAACCACGTTTTTTCAACCAGAAAATTGAACAGAAAGAACCCGAAAAGAAAATTCCTTCAACGGCTGCAAAAGCGATAAGACGTTCTGCAAAATTCCCTTTTTCAATCCAACGTAAAGCCCAATCTGCCTTCTTTTTCACACATGGAATGGTGTCAACAGCACGTAACATTTTGTCTTTTTCTACTGGATTTTTGATGTAAGTATCAATCAATAACGAGTATGTTTCTGAGTGAATATTTTCCATCATAATTTGAAAACCGTAGAAACATTTTGCCTCTGCATATTGAACTTCCGAAAGGAAATTCACTGCTAAATTTTCATTAACAATCCCATCAGAAGCTGCAAAAAATGCTAATACGTGTGAAATAAAATGTTTTTCCCCATCATTCAAACGATTTTCCCAGTCGTTCAAATCTTGAGAAAGGTCTATTTCTTCAGCAGTCCAGAAAGAAGCTTCTGCTTTTTTGTAGAATTGCCAAATATCATTTTGCTTGATAGGAAACAATACGAAGCGGTTGGGGTCTTCTACCAAAAGAGGCTCTACCAATGGAGTATTTGTCATGATTTTAGGAAGAATTTTTAGTTCTGTAACTGATGTTGGCTTAAAAGAAAAACTCTCACATTTGATATTACAATTCCTCAGAATCATAATATATTTTCAGTGAATATCAGAAAAAACTAATGATTTAAAATTAAACTTACTTTGTATAAATTATATTAACGAAATTACAAATTTGACAGCTAATTAGGTTTTATTTTGGCTTAACTATTCATTTTTTTTGATGAACTACTAATTTCCTGTACAAATGAAAACCTAATAAAATTTGGACAAAGAATTTTGGGCTGGAGTGTTAAGATATACTTCTATATTTACTATCTGATAAAGTAAAATGTTTTGTATTTTGAAGATTATTTGTCAAATTTAGAAAGCAATCGCTTTAATTACTAATGATTTGTGTTGATTTTAATTCAGTGAATAAAATAAACATTTTAAGTCTTCTTTAACGCTCATTTTAAGTATCTCATACTCAAACAATTCTCAACAAGTTAATAAAATGATACAAAATTTTGCAGGAAAAGTCGCTCTCGTCACAGGTGCAGCATCTGGTCTGGGCAGAGCCACCGCTTTACTTTTTGCCCAACATCAAGCGAAAGTAATCGTTTCAGATATTGCTATTGATGACGGACAAGAAACCGTTAAAATGATTCAAGAACAAGGAGGCGAAGCCACTTTTATAGAATGTAACGTCGCTGACGAAGAATCCGTTAACAATCTCATTTACAAAACAATAGACATTTACAAGCGACTTGATTTTGGTATAAACAATGCTGGAATTGGCGGTTTGTGGACGTCAACTCATAAATATCCAACCGATAATTTTGAGAAAGTAATGGCTATCAATACCACTGGTGTTTTTATGTGTATGCGTGCAGAATTGGACGTGATGACCAAACAAGGTTTTGGCTCAATCGTGAATGTTTCGTCGGTGGCGGGTTTGTCGGGCTTCCCGAACAATATAGCTTATGCCGCCAGCAAACACGCCGTGGTAGGCATGACTAAATCGGCGGGCTTGGAGTATGCCAAGAAAGGAATTCGGGTCAATGCCGTTTGTCCAGTGTTCACCATTACGCCTTTGGTTACGGGAATGTTTGACGTAATTGGCGACGACATGAAAGATAAATTAGAAGCCTCCATTCCGATGAAACGCTTTGGCAAACCAGAAGAAATTGCAGAGGCAATCGTATGGTTATGTTCAGACTCAGCGTCATTCATCACAGGTCACGCCTTGCCAATTGATGGTGGTATGGTTGCGGGGTAACTTTCTAAATTGTGAGTTGTGAATTAGTGAATTGTATTTATTAAGGAAATCGAAACCTTAATTCACATTTTTTCTAATTCACAACTCACTAATTCACCATTATTCTTCTCCATTCAAAATCACGACTTCATCAACGGAAGGATATTTTAGGAGTTTCGACATATCATTTTTCCAGAAATCTAAATCTAATAATTGACCTTTATCATCTTCAGTCAAAGTAATAACCACAGGAATACCGTCGGTATCAATGTATTCAACTTGTATCAAATCTCCAACGTAACTATCAGGATTGTTATTCAAACTAATACTTCCCATTTTACCACCTTCGTATTCAAAAACATCTTCATTGATGGGATAATCAGCTAAATCTAAATTCAGGCTTTCTAATAAAAAAGTGATTAAAGCTTTTTCGTTGTCTCTTATTTTTCGGGTTTCCATTTTTTATTTGTGATTTGTGAATTAGAATGTTGTTTTAATTTATTTGCAAAAGATAAACCATTTTAGCAATTCGCTTTATCGCAAATCGCTGTTCGCTTAGTTTAAAATTGCCAACTCCTTTTCTAAATTCACTCTTGCGTTTGCTTCAAATTTAAGATAAAATTCATCAGTTTTAAAAATTCGTTCCATTACTAAAAAGTGCTTCAAAACCTTCTTGCGACCAGCGTTATAAATCAAATCGGGATAAATGGCGTATTCTTTTCTAACGTTTTGATAATATTCAGAATACATTTCCCAAGACTGTCCCAAAACCGAAAGGTCGGCATCGGTAAAAAAATTGGTATCAATATTTTCACTCAGAACGTGCGTTTTAGTCGCCATGATTTGAGTTTTGCAAAGCTCTATCATTTCCAACGGAACTCCGATTGATTTCATTCGTTTTTCGGCTAAATCAGCACTTTTTTATTCATTATCCGACTTCAACGAATTGTAAATAACATCATGATAATACAGTGAAAAAAGCACTACGTCCCAATTTGCTAATTGTGGTTTTATTTCCGTCAATTGTTGCCATAAATTTTCCAAATGATTCAGCGTATGATAATGTCTTTTTTTGTCGGAATAATTACGCTCAATTTCAGCCCATAATTCAGTTATCAACTCCTGATTATTTGAGTATTTGGTCAGAAGGTCAATGAAAGTTTGTTTTAACATTTTTAGCAAGATAGCGTATCCTTTTTTTGTACTTTTGTAAATATACTATGCAATTTTACTTATGGCAAAGAAAAAAGAATGGCGTGAAGGTGAAATGATTTTGACCTTCGGACTCACTAAGATAGACATTCCAAATACTACGGCACTTATGGAAGAGTGGCTTGACGTGTCCAATCCTAAGTTTGATAGTAGAGAGGAGGGAAATTTTGAATATCTCACCCAAAAATTTTATAAAGTCAGTACATGGAGTGAAGAGGATTTGAAAATGAAATTTATTAGTCCTATTCTTGAATTAGGACTTGTGATGGAAGACCCAAATTTTGTTTCTTTTTTTGATAAAAAATTAGAAGCAAAAGTTAATGGCTATAATCTTTCAGTAAAAGCTGATTTTGTTATTGCTAAAGGATTATTGGATTATATGATACGTCCATTTTTTCATTTTCAAGAGTATAAACCAGGAAAAAACCCAACAGGCGACCCAATGGCTCAACTATTAGAGGCGTTTCTGATTGGGCAAGCGAACAATGATGACGATAAACCTCTGTATGGTTGCGAAGTAGTAGGAGCAAGCTGGCGATTTATTACAATGGAAAAACATACATACTGTGTTTCCAAAACATTTGATAGTACCGATAAAGAAGACCTTCTAAAAATAATAGCTATCCTAAGGAAATTTAGAGAAATATTAGAAACAAAACTGCTGTAACTCGATGCTTCGGCATCGGAAGTGAAAAGAAAATAAATGGATTATTTACAAGGATTAAATCAACCGCAACAAGATGCGGTACAACATATTAGTGGCCCTTTGATGATTATTGCGGGTGCAGGTTCGGGCAAAACACGAGTTCTGACTTATCGCACGGCTCATCTCATCGAAAAAGGCGTTGACCCTTTTCAAATTCTTCTCCTGACTTTTACCAATAAAGCGGCAGGTGAAATGCGTGAGCGTATCGAAAAAGTGATTGGAAATGATGCCAAAAACCTCTGGATGGGTACTTTTCACTCAGTTTTTGCCAAAATTCTCCGTTTTGACGGCAAGCATTTAGGCTATACTTCCGACTTCTCTATTTATGATACCGACGACTCAAAATCACTTATCAGAAGTATTGTGAAAGAACGTGGTTTAGACGATAAAATCTACAAACCAAACGTAGTTTTCAATCGTATTTCGGGAGCAAAAAACCGTTTGATTGGTCCTGACGACTACATGAATAATCCTATCATTTCGGCAGATGATACAGCGGCGAAATTACCAGAAATGGGTAAACTTTATAAGATTTACGCCACTCGCTGTTTCCAAGCCAATGCGATGGATTTTGATGATTTGCTCTTCAATACCAACTTACTTTTTCGTGACCATCCTGCGGTTTTGGATAAATATCAACGGAAATTCAAGTATGTTATGGTTGATGAGTTTCAAGACACAAACGTTTCTCAATACCTGATTGTCAAGAAGTTGTCAGACATTTCACGTAATCTTTGTGTGGTGGGTGATGATGCACAGTCGATTTATGCTTTCCGTGGGGCAAGTATTGACAATATTTTGAATTTGGAGAAAGATTATCCCAACATGACCACCATTAAGTTGGAGCAGAATTACCGTTCTACCCAAAATATTGTGGAAGCCGCCAACTCAATTATTGCTAAAAACAAAAACCAATTAAAGAAAAACGTCTTTACAGAAAACGAAGAAGGTTCTTTGATTGAATTGATAAAGGCAAGTTCAGATAATGAAGAAGGACGTTTGGTTTCGACGCATATTTTTGAGTCGAAAATGAATTTAGGTTTACGAAATACTGATTTTGCTATTCTTTATCGAACCAACGCACAATCAAGAACTTTTGAAGAATCGCTCCGAAAACTCAATATCAAGTATCGAATTATCGGCGGACTTTCTTTCTATCAACGTCGTGAAATCAAGGATTTGTTAGCTTATTTCAGATTTGTGATTAACCAAAATGATGAAGAGGCTTTCAAACGAATTATCAATTTGCCCAAACGTGGTATTGGCGATACAACCATTGCTAAAATCACGATTACGGCAGCCGAACAACAAATTTCAGTTTGGGAAGTAGTCGCCAATATTCGTCAATATCAAGCAGGGCGTTTTGCGGATACCATTGAAGGTTTTGCAGACTTGATTAAGTCGTTCAAAATCATGGTTGAAAGTCAGAAAAAAGATGCTTACGAAGTGGCTTCGCACATTGCAAAATCATCGGGATTATTAAGAGAATTACACGATGATAAAACCGTAGAAGGACTTTCTCGCTACGAAAACGTGCAAGAATTATTGAACTCTATTAAAGAGTTTGTGGATAATCCCGACACAGGAACTGACGAGAAAAATTTAGCGACTTTCCTACAAAATGTGTCCTTAATGACCACCGCAGACGAAGACGACCCTGACGGAGACAACGACCGTGTAACGATGATGACCATTCACGGGGCGAAAGGTTTGGAGTTTAATCATGTGTATGTGGTAGGCATGGAAGAAGACCTTTTTCCAAGCCAAATGATGCTACAAAGTCGGGCAGATTTGGAAGAAGAACGTCGTTTGTTTTATGTAGCCATTACCCGTGCAGAAAAGAAATTGATGATGTCTTATGCTGAAACTCGTTATCAATGGGGACGCCTAAAACCTTGTGAACCAAGTCGTTTCTTAGATGAAATTGACCCCAAATATTTACAATTTGCCAAAAATATTCGTCGTGCCGTAGAAGATACTCAACGTTTGCCACAGGGCTTCGTGAGAATGTCGAACCGAGAACAAAAGATGCCTGATTTTAATACGCCAGATACCAAAACATCGGTGGCAAATTTAATCCGACCATCTACAAGCACTCGACCAGCCGTTACGGGAAGTGCCAATACTTACAAACCTTCGGCAGATTTCACTCCAAGCGATACCAAAAACTTAGCAGAAGGCGACCGAGTAGAACATTTGAAATTTGGATTTGGGAAAGTAAAAAAGATAGACACCAACGGCACCGACCGCAAAGCAATCATTCAGTTTGAAGGAACAATTGGCGAGAAAACGTTGCTTTTGAGCTTTGCGAAGTTGAGAATTTTATAAAATATGGCAAATCACTACGACCGAATTTTTAAAGAAAATATCGAACCTATGATTCCCTTTATTGCCCGAAAATTGTTTGGAATAAAGGAAATAAAACAGTCGGAAGACATTAAAGATAAACTGCAATACACCCTTGAAAAAGAGGCTGATTATTTGCAGAGAATCATTCATCCCAATCCAGAAGACGACTATATTTTACACGTAGAATGTCAGGTAAAAGATGATAATGAAATGTTATCTCGGATGTTATTGTACAGAGGTATTATTTACCATAAGTTCAAAATGCCTGTAAAACAATTTGTGTTTTATATTGGCAATGGTGTTTCTAAAATGCAAACTTTTCTTGGACAAGAAGAATTAACTTACGCCTTTCATTTAAGAGATATTAACCATTTTAGTTATGAATCTTTTATAGCCTCAAATGTTCCAGAAGAAGTTGTATTGGCAATTTTGAGTGATTTTGATGGAGTAAAACCTGAGATAATTATCACGAAAATTATTGCTCGTTTACAGCAACTTACAGATAAAAAATTACGTTTAACCAAGTATGAAAAGCAATTGGAAATTTTATCAAAACTCCGTAAATTGCAGAAACAAACAATTCAAACAATCACAGAAATGGGCTGGGAATACGAATTAGAAACAGATATTCGCTATCTTCAAGGAATTGAAAGAGGTGAGCAAAAAGGGATTGAAAGAGGCATTGAAAAAGGTATGCTACAAAAAGCGATTGAAAAAGATATTGAATTTGTTACAACGCTTTTAAAAACAACAGACTTTGATGTAAGTAGAATTGCAGAATTAACAAAAACATCAATTGAATTTGTTGAAAATATTAAGAAAAATTTAACGAAATAAAATAAACAATATCATCAAAATACTCAAGGTGTTACAGGCAACTGTGGCACCTTATTCTATTTTAAGGTATTTAATCACGTCACAATGCCCATAACTTACCCTCTCAAAATAGACATTTTTGCTTGCCTGATGTTTTTGGGTATTGTTCAGGCATTGTTTTTAGCCTATTTCTTTATTTTTGGTAAAAGAGGAAATCGTCAAGCGAATAGGTTCTTAGGCATTTTATTGCTTGGTTTTGTGCTTGCAATGACCGAAATCTTACTTTGTTATACCAATTTAATGTTCCAAATGGTATGGCTCATTGACTTTGCCGAGCCAACTAATTTTCTCTTTGCACCGCTTGTATATTTGTATGTTCGGGCTACGCTCAATAAACCTTTTCAACAGAAAGATTGGCTACATTTTGTACCATTTTTCTTATATCTGATTTACAAAAGTATAGCATTCACTCCTCTTGGGTATCCCGAAAAATACAACGCTTATATCGGTTCTTATTATCCAGAACTTCCACATTTACCCACATCTGCAGGAACTTGGAGCAATGCTATTTACTGTATTTCTGACTACACCAACGAACTCTTTTTAGTGAGTATGTTGGTTTATTCTACGGCAAATATTTGGTTATTACTCAATGTTTTTAGAGAACAGAATCTCCCTTTTTTCTCTAATCAGAATAATTCTTTGAAATGGGCGAGACAAACCAGCTTTTGGTTTATTTCGGTCATGGTGATATTCGTTATCTTCAAAAAAAGTTTCCCGCACGACCTCGGCGACCATCTTATTGCGGCTCATCTTACTTTAATTATTTATCTAATCAGTGTCAATGTGATTAGAAATTCTGTCTTTTTTACTCATGAAAATAAGGAGATAAAGAAGTACGAAAAATCATCTCTTACTTCAGAAATTCAAGAAAATACACTTGCCAAAATCAATCATTTAATGGAAAATGAAAAACCATTTTTGAGTGATTCGTTTTCAATGCCTGCTTTGGCAAAACAATTATCTGTCTCGCCACATCATTTGTCACAAATTTTGAATGAGAGTTTAGGGCAAACTTTTTTTGACTTTACGGCTCAACACAGAATCCAAGAAGCTCAAAAATTACTACTTGAAAACCCAAATCTGAAAATTGAGGAGATTGCAGAACGAGTTGGTTATAATTCAAAATCTGCCTTCAATACAGCTTTTAAAAAATTCACGGGCGTATCTCCTTCACAGTTTAGAAAATCATAATTTTTGTTCGTTTTTATAGGGAAGTACGTCTCTGTTATCAGTACGGACGTTTTTCGTTTGACTTGCACCTACTTTTGTCAATCAAAAACGCAAAATATTATGCCTCAAAACAGACAATTCTTTATCGACTGGATTCGTGTATTAGCTTTCGGAATCCTTATTTTTTATCACTCAGGAATGTTTTTCGTTTCTTGGGATTGGCACGTTAAAAATAACGTCATCGTTGAATCACTCAAATATCCAATGGTATTTTTTAGCCAATGGCGACTTTCATTACTCTTTTTCATTTCGGGTGTTGGAATGAGTTTTGCTTTAAAATCTCGCAAAGGCTCAGCATTTATTGGCGAACGAACCAAACGTTTATTATTGCCTTTAATCTTTGGAATGTTCGTGATTGTACCGCCTCAAATCTATTTTGAACGCTTACAAAATCATCAACTTTTGGGTTCATACATTGATTTTTATCCACAATTTTTCGAGTTTGTTGCATATCCAAAAGGAAGTTTTTCGTGGCATCATTTATGGTTTGTCACTTACTTGTTTGTCTATTCTTTGGTCGGAACACCCATTTTCTTAGCTTTGAAATCAGCAAGCGGACAACAGTTTTTAGTCAAATTTTACCAAACTTTTCTTCATCCTATCAACATCTATTTAACGGCTATTCCTTTCATGGTTTTATTCTGGATTTTAGACCCGATTTCACCAACTACGCATAATCTTACTCACGATTGGCTAAATCTCATCAATTCCTTTTTAGTGGTATTAATGGGTTATGTTTTAGGACAAAATCCAAAGTTTTGGGAAATGGTAGAAACACATCGCAAAGGCTACCTTTGGGCTTCTATCCTATTCACCACGAGTATTTATCTTTTTGTTTTTAAACCGATTTTTCCTATCCAAAACGAAGATTTAGACTTTTTTATCAAAGGAATTATTACTCGAATCAATGCTTTATCCATCATTTTTTGCATTGGAGGATACGCCAAACATTACCTCAATGTCAACAACAAAGCGTTAAAATATGCCAATGAAGCCGTTTATCCATTCTATATTTTGCACCAGACAATTACTGTTGCCATTGGTTTTTATATTGCCAATTGGGAAATGGCTTGGCAATTAAAATTGCTCATTCTGTCATTGGGTACGTTTTTAGGTTCACTTCTGATTTACCATTTTCTGATTCGTCCATTTAATATCATGCGGTTATTTTTTGGTGTAAAACCTCGTTAAACGCAAGATTCTTTCTCGGTTATTTCCTAACTTCGTTCTGAAAATTAAAGAGAAAGAATCATGCAACTGAGCGTCGTACTAATTACCCTAAATTCTGAAAAAACACTTACAAAGGTTTTAGAAGCCGTTTCATGGGCTGACGAAATTGTTTTGGTGGACTCTGGAAGTACGGATAAAACCTTAGAAATTGCTCAACAATTTAAGGCTAAAATCGTGCATCGAGCATTTGATGGATATGGTTCGCAGAAGAATTTTGCAACTGAACAGGCTTCGCATGATTGGATTTTGTCGTTGGATGATGATGAAATTCTTACGCCCGAATTACAAAAGGAAATTCAAAGTTTAGATTTACAAAACACTAATTTTCAAGGATTTAAAATTCCACGCTCGTTGATTTTCTTAGGAAAACTGTTGAAATTCAGCGGTGAATATAAACGCAATACATTAAGACTTTTCAATCGAAAATGTGGGAATTGGAATGCTGAATATGTACACGAAAGCGTAGAAGTAAAAGGAGAAATCGGTACGCTGAAAAATCAAATTCTCCATGATAGTTACCGAGATTTAACTGATTTTTTCAACAAGTTTAATAAATATACTTCACTTGGAGCAAAGACTTTGGCAGAACGTGGCAAGACAACTTCTACCTTCAAAATTATTTCCCGATTTCCGACAACTTTTTTAAAGATTTACTTCCTAAAAGGCTCTTTTTTAGATGGTTACGCAGGTTTTATGTGGGCTTTATTTACAGCAATTACGCCTGTTGTGAAATATGCTAAATTGAAAGAAATGGTTTCCAAGTAAACAGTCTTTAAGAGCCGTAGGCTCGGTTCATTTTGTAGCGGTGGATTTTAATCCACCGTAAATTCGGCAATTTTACATCGACGGATTGAAATCCATCGCTACAAAATCGGTCGAGCCTACGGCTCTTTTACGAAGCCTTCTTTGATATTCACCTATGAAGAAATCAAAAAACTATCAATCGTAGAAAACTGATTTTCTGGGCTTTGCAAAGCTAAAATCAAATTTTCTAATCGCTTCAAAAGTTTATCATTGTCTATTCTTTTTACATAAGTTGGCAACTGATACGCACTCAAATCGCAAAATTCCCAAGGGTGAAAATATAAACTCAAATAACCGTCCTTTTTCAAACATCTTTTTGCGGCAAACTGAAAATACCATGCTGGATAATTTTTGAATCCTAACCAAAACAAAGGAATTCTTCCGATTGGCGTAACCGACGTAGGCAAAATGGTAATTTCGGGCAATTTGTAAACGGTACGTGGTTTATCTAAATGATTATATCTCCCAGGTAAAAAAGTCGGATTCATGGACGAATCATACTGATAACCAGCCTTTTGTAATTCTGAATAACTCACAGGTTGCAAACGGGGCATTCTGAAACCCGTAACTTTTTGCCCACTAATTTCCATTAATTTTTCTCTCGATTTACGTAAATCATCAACTTCAAAAGCTGAATGATAATAACCGTGAGAAGCTATTTCGTGTCCTTCGGCAACGATTCTTTTTATTTGCTCAACATTATTTTCGGCATAACAAGCCGTACAAAAAATGGTGGTTTTAACTTGGTATTTTCGGAACAGAGCCAACACTTTTTCCATGCCTTCGTAAGACATTCGCATTTTGGTCTGAAAGTCAACCGTTTGCCCAAATTCTTCGGGTATATCAAATTCTTCTAAATCGAAGGTTAAAAATATCTTATTCATGTTTTTTCAATTGGAACGCAGATGACACAGATGCTACGCAACGCAGATTTTCACGGATTTTTTTATCAGATTTAAGCATCAAAATATAGAATTCATGAAAATTTACATCCCTTTTTTTAATCTGTGAATATCTGCGTTGCGAAGCATCAGCGTTATCTGCGTGCCATAATTTACTCGAAGAAGCGGATTTTCAATAATCTCATAATATTCCCGAACTCTTTTTTAATGACTTTCAAGCCCATTTGCGAAAGAATTACGCCTTCACGCAAAGTCAGCGGAACAGTTGAAATGACTAAATCATTTTGCTTGCAAGCTCTCAGAATAAACTCAGTATCAAACAAATAACGATTGATAATGGTCTTCAAAAATACAGCTCTTCCTTTTTGATTAAAGCCTTTTAAACCACCCTGAGTATCGGTAAAAGGAAGGTTCAATAAAAGTGAATTAAACACGTGCGACCCAGACGATAAAACCTTGCGATAGCGTTTTAAATGATTGGAATATGAAAACTGTCTTTCCCCCAAAACAATGTCTTTTCCTGCTAATAATTTATCAATCATAGCTTGCATACAGACCAATTCAAAAGGGAAATCAACGTCGGTATAAACTACAAAATCATGCGTTGCTAATTTGACTCCTTCTCTGAGAGCGTAGCCTTTCCCTTGATTTCCAGCATAAGTAACATATTGAAAACCAGAAATTTGCGACTTTAAATAATCAATCTGACTTTCAGAAATTCCTCTTGCTGAACCATCATTTACCAAAGTGACAAAAAATGTCAAATTAGGAAACAGTTTTTCCAAAGCTACCATATTTCTTTTTATGTCGGTATGCCATTCTTTTTCCTCTGGATTATAACACGGCAGTACAATATCAATCGTTTTGTTCATGGAGTGGTTGGTATTTTTGCGTGAAAACCAAATATTGTAAATGCAACCAAACCAATAAAACAGGCAAGGCTTTTAAATTATATGGTATTACGTATTTATCACGAATAAACTTTGGGAAAACGTCTGTTGGCGATAAAATTGTCAGGATAAAAACGAAAATCACTAAGGCTTTCGTCAGTTTATTTCTTGGACTAATTAAATACCAAAATGCCACGCCCACAACCGAGATTACGTGCGTGTTCGATTCGGCTGCATGATTAAACAAAATTACCCACATCATCAAATACGCCACCACTGAAAGTCTTAACGTAAGGTCTTGATTTTTAACCAAAAAGAATCCGTAAGCCAAGAATAAACCCAAGCAAATCAAACCTACTAATTGGATATAAATAATTGGAATTGAGGTAGTTATCAAAGTACAAATTAAACCAATTATTGATACGCCATAATTCACTTTATGGTCTTCTATCAACAAAGTTTGCCATTCTGAATACAGCCTTGGCAATTGGTCGAACCCAACGACGAAGGCAGGCAAAATTGCCAAAATCCCAAAAAACAAGATGTAAACAAATACATTTTTGAAGAAATCTTTACGATAAAACGGCAACAAAGCGGCTGAAATTCCTCCGTAACCTTTAATGAAAAAGCCCAAAGACGACACAAAACCTGTGGCAACGGTTTTCTGATTTTCAAGATTGACAAAAGTCCAAACTATCAAGGCGGCAATCAATGGATTGGTCTGTAAATTATGCAAAGCCGTCATTAATTCTACAAAAACAAACCACCATACAAAGTTCTTTTGTTTAGCAGAAATTGGTAAGAATTTAATGGCATAAAACACCGTTAAAGCCGAGAAAACGTTCCAAAAACACATTCCGACCCACATAGGCATCCATGCGAAAGGAGCAAAAAGTACCGCAAAACTTGGATGATACAAAAACAAATCAAAATATTCATTGGGATATTCTACATGAAGATTTTGGCGAGCTAATAAATGAGCAGTAGAAGCCTTAAAAATCTTATAATTATTGTAACTTCCATGTAAATAATGCTGTAAAGCAATCACGAAGCCTGCCAATATATATATTCCCCAAACAACTTTTTCTTGAGAAAAAAAGCTTTTGGTTTTATGCCAAAATGTATTCATAAAATTGAGAGAGTTTATAGTGCAAAAATAGCGGTTATCTTCCGATTGTACATAGATTCATTCCGTGTGCAATCGTTATTTTCATTAAATTTGCAAAAAACTATCTCGAACGAAGAAATTTTTCCGAAATCGAATCTCAAATATTGACAAACATCCTTTGAAAACATACCTTCGCATTCTCCAATACGCTGATTCAATCAGAAGTTTGGCTTTCCCATATTTTATTCTTTCATTACTTGCCAGCCTGTTCGGAATTTTAAATTTTACGTTGCTCG
Source organism: Arcicella aurantiaca (assembly GCF_003148625.1). Taxonomy (GTDB): domain Bacteria; phylum Bacteroidota; class Bacteroidia; order Cytophagales; family Spirosomataceae; genus Arcicella; species Arcicella aurantiaca. Next base: position 238,368 of record NZ_QGGO01000005.1, read on the forward strand.
CTCCTCTTTTGGATATTATTTTCAGAGATTTAAAGCCTGCTGATTTACAAGAATATAGTCAGTCGGTGCCGTTTTCGCTGAGTGTGGAATATTTTAAGCATACTTTCTATCATTATTTTTACGAAAGTATCAGTTTGTATGGCAGATTGGGGGCTTTAAAATTTGCCTGTGGAGCAATCGTTGTCTCGGTAATTTTATCTAATATTTTCAGATATTTATCTCAAAGAGTTTTGAAAACGGTTGAAGCTCGCACAATTGCGTCATTGCGTCAGGCAGTTTTTGAAAAAACCATGCAATTGCACTTTGGTTTCTTTAACAATGAACGCAAAGGAAATTTAATGGCTCATCTCACTACGGACGTCCAAGAAATTGAAAATTCTATCGGGCGAGCTTTTACAGCTACTATCAAAGAGGTTTTTACGTTGATTATGTATTTCGTGACGCTCTTTAATATGTCCACGAAATTAACCTTGTTTTCCCTTATCATTTTACCGCTTTCAAGTGGAATTATTGCTTTAATCAGCGGGAAACTTCGCCGTGCTGCCCGTGATGTTCAGTCGCTCCAAAGTACGATGGTAAGTACCCTCGATGAAGTTTTTGGGGGCATGAGAATCGTCAAAGGCTTTAACGCTGAGAAGGTTGTTTCTGAGAAATTTAGAAAGGAAAATTACAGTTATAAAGATGCCGTTCTCCGAATGGTTTATCGCCAAGAAATGACCTCTCCGCTTTCAGAAGCGATGGGCGTTACCGTTGTGGCAGGGATTTTATTGTACGGTGGTTCGTTGGTTATTTCGGGTGATGATAGCCTGACTGCCGCTGGTTTTATCTCGTTTATTATCTTGTTTTCGCAAGTAATGCGTCCTGCAAAATCTATTTCTGATGCCTTTAGTACCGTACAAAGAGGCGTTGCTTCTGCTGAAAGAGTTTTAAGATTAATTGATACCGTCCCAGAAATCCAAGACGCTCCAAATGCCGTTGAAATTCAAGGATTTAACAAGGAAGTTGAATTTAAAAATGTTAGTTTTTCTTACGAAACGGGCAGAAAAGTTTTAGACAATATTTCTTTCAAAATTCAGAAAGGAAAAACCATTGCTTTGGTCGGAACGTCGGGCGGTGGAAAATCTACCATTGCCGACCTTGTTCCCCGTTTTTATGACCCTACCGAAGGACAAATTTTGGTAGATGGTGTAGATATAAAAAACATCAAAATTCAGTCGCTAACCAAACAAATTGGCATTGTTACGCAAGAATCTATTTTGTTTAATGATACCGTTTATAACAACATCACTTTTGGCACAGAAGCTACTGAAAATCAAGTTATTGATGCCGCAAAAGTTGCTAACGCAGATGTTTTTGTAAAACAATTATCGGAAGGATACGAAACATTAATTGGCGACCGTGGCGGACGACTTTCAGGCGGGCAACGTCAGCGTTTGAGTATTGCTCGTGCCGTTTTGAAAAACCCTCCTATCTTGATTTTAGATGAAGCTACTTCTGCTTTAGATACAGAATCTGAAAAATTGGTTCAAGAGTCGCTTACAACTTTGATGAAAAACCGCACAACGCTCGTAATCGCTCACCGATTAAGCACGATTCAACACGCTGATGAAATTTTGGTTATCAACAAAGGACAGATTGTGGAAAGAGGAACGCACGAAGATTTATTGAAAAATGAAAACGGATTTTACCGTAAATTGAATAGTATGCAGGAGTAATTTGTAGTGGCGAATAGCATTAGCCAAATGAAGAAAATCAGTAGTGGCGAATAGCATTCGCCAAATGAAGAGAATCAGTAGTGGCGAATAGCATTCGCCAAATGAAAGAGAATCAGTAGTGACGAATGGCATTCGCCAAATGAAGAAAATCAGTAGTGGCAAACAGCATTCGCCAAATGAA
>NZ_QGGO01000005.1:240488-271669 GCF_003148625.1 Arcicella aurantiaca
ATTCGCCAAATGAAGAAAATCAGTAGTGGCGAATGGCATTCGCCAATTTATCACGAATGCTGGCGAATGTTCGCCACTACCAATTATTTCAACAAACGAAAATTACGATATTCGCCAATTCTCCAACCTGTGAGGTTTTCAATCAAGAAACGGAGTTTATTTTTGAACGAAAGTTTTTTTTCTCGAATATCAAAGTCAAATTGCCAATTTACACGCTCAAGTCGTGCCTGCATAACCGCAGGGTGTGTACCCGAAAAAGAGGCTAAGGAATCAATTCCTGAGTAATCAAAAGTCTCTTCGTACTCCTTTTTTTTCTTCTCTGCAATCTCATCTTTTTCCCAAAAATTGATAGAACTTTTCATCTTCGCTTTTTGGACTTCGGGCGGTTTTACCCAACCATAATGATACATATAAGCGTCAACGGATTTTACATTAAGTTTCTGATTATCAATAGTTCTAAATCCTTGTGCATCTCGATAAGAACGAATATTTTTCTTATTTCTAATGACTCTAATTTCTTGTCGATACCATTTTTGTGAATCCGCTACGTATTGATATGAACCATAAAAATGCAGATATTTCAACAATAAGCCTTCTACTTTTGGGTCGTTTAAATACTCTTGCATTCCTTTTTTGATAGCAGGCAAATATTGCTCATGCACCACTTCATCACCTTGAATATAAAAACACCAATCAGAATCTGGCGAGACTGCATCTAAAGCTTTATCGGTTTCAACCGCCAACACTTTTCCACCTTCACGAAGAGAATCGTCCCAAACGGTTTCAATAATTTTGATTTTGGGCGAACCTATATTTTTTATTAAACCCAAAGTATCATCGTCAGATTTTCCAACCGACACAATCATTTCATCACAAATTGGAAGAATCGACGTGATGGCTTCCACGATGGGATAATCAAATTTTATGGCATTTCGCACAAAGGTAAATCCTGATACTTTCATTTTTGGGTAGGACAGGTTTGCTACCTGTCTGAAAACGTTATTGACAGGTAGCAAACCAATGTCGTTTCGTTAAGCTGATTAACTTCCCGAAAGTCTTAGAACTTTCGGGAAGTTTGTCAAAAGCATAACTCATTAGTTCTCATAACTAAACGACATCAGGTTGAAAACCTGTCTTACTATGATTAAACAAACCCTTTATCTTCCGAAGGAAACCATTTTTTTATCAGTTTTCGAAGTCTTCTTTGAGTATTGGGAGTGCGTTTATGAATGGCAATTTTTCTAAAATCATAATGCCCAATCGTCTCTATATCGTCAGCCAAAGAGCTATTTTTAAGAAACGAATCAGCCATTAATTTTTGTATTTCAACGTTCCATTCTTCTTTATTTGACCAATAATGACCAATAAATTTACTAACAGGCGACAGATTTCCATTTTCAAATAATGCTACCGATAATGCAAACTGTTCAATCAATCGTCGGGTAACATCTTTTGCTAACATATCATCACAAATATTTAAAGCTAATTGCGTGATTGACAAACCTTTACTGGCAGGAATACCTACCACACCTGCATTCCACATGGCATGATTTATCGTGATTCCTCCAAAAGATTGATTACCCGTTTGTTCCCACATCAGCTTTTCTGTTTTACTTTTCAAAGCCGACAAATTGCCTTCATTTAAGTGCATTACAGGATTCTCTAAAGCCTTTCTAAGCAATCTTATATCGCCAAATAAAAAGGTGTCTGTGTCTAAATACAAAACACTTTCGTCTGGATGAAGTCCACAAACATACTCAATTGCTTTGATTTTTGCACGCCAAAAGAACTGATATTCTCCTTGCCAGTCGCTAAGTTGTTCTTGACTAATCGGTAAAATTTGTACCTTATCTCCTAATTTTTTATAAAAATCTGGAGAATCAGTCATCATATAAACACGGTCTGAAATTTCGGTTTGACTCAAGAAAGAGCAGATTGAAAAATACGCCTGAGCATGATTCTGTTGGTTTTCACCAAAGACTAAGTAGAGAATGTTCATTTTATAGGTTTATTATAATTTAAAGAGTTTAAATATTATTCATAAAATACTAAAGGGCTTTACTTGTATCTGCATAAACACAATAATGTCCTTGGTATCTAAGTTTTACGTTCAACAAAGTTACAGGGTTTGAGGAAGTTATTGCTTTTCCAAAAATAAGTTTTTACAAGTATAAAAATACAAGCAAAACGACCTGTGAACAATGTGTCTATAAAACCTAATTCTCAAACGACAAAATATATCCATTTTTTAGCCCAAAAATCCCTCAAAAATGCCCAAACGTTAGTTGGTACAAGGGATTTTTTGTATTTTTACTTTTTCAAAGAAAATAGAAGCCCTTATGGAAGAGTCAGTATTAATTCATCAAACAGCACAGGCGTTTTATGCAGCGTTCAAAAAACTACCTTCGGCTGTACGTGAAGAATTTAAGGCAATGATAGAAACGCCTATTGGTTCAAAAAAAAAGAAGTATGCAAATGATACCGAGTATTTGATGAGAAATGAAGCAAGTAAAACAGCATTGTTGAAATCAATACAAAATGTTAAAGAAAAGAAAAATCTTACTACTTACACACCCGAAGAATGGGAAACGTTTGTCAAACAAACCATCGAAAAAGCTAATCAATGAGAAAATTAGTGTTAGAAGATGAAGCACAACGTCATATTCAAGCTCTCTTAATTTCAGAACCCAAACTCATCAAGAAAATATTTGATTTAATTGGTGATGTGCAAAAACATCCATTTGAAGGAATTGGAAAGCCAGAAGCTCTAAAACATGAATTAACAGGGTATTGGTCAAGAAGAATAACCGATAAACATCGCTTAGTTTATCAAGTAACAGATGACGATATTATAATTATTCGTTGTAAAGACCATTACGATGATAAATAGTAATTAGAACTTAAAACAAAGTCAAAAGATTAAAATAATTTGGAGAAAGATATAAAAGAAGACAAAAGGAGTTAATCCATTTTCTAAAATCTACAATCCGCAATCAAAAGATATGTCAGAATTTCAAGAACCAGAAGAAAACAGTAAAGCAAATTATGGTGCCGATAATATCCAAGTCCTTGAAGGCTTGGAAGCCGTGCGTAAACGCCCATCCATGTATATTGGAGATACGGGAATCAAAGGTCTTCACCACCTTATTTGGGAGGTTGTCGATAACTCTATTGATGAAGCCCTTGCAGGACATTGCGATACTATCAGCGTAACCATCAATACCGATAATTCAATTACCGTAGAAGATAATGGGCGTGGTATTCCAACGGGAATGCACACAAAAGAGAAAAAATCAGCCTTAGAAGTCGTTATGACGGTTCTTCACGCTGGTGGTAAGTTTGATAAAGACACGTATAAGGTATCAGGTGGTTTACACGGTGTGGGGGTTTCTTGTGTGAATGCCCTATCTACTGACTTAAAAGTTACGGTTTATCGTGAAGGAAAAATCTTCCAACAAGAATATAAAATTGGTGTTCCTCAATACCCTGTAAAAGAAGTTGGAACAACTGAACGCCACGGAACAACGGTACATTTCAAACCTGATGAAACGATTTTCTCTGTTTCAGAATATAAATATGATACCGTAGCGGGTCGTTTACGTGAACTTTCTTTCTTGAACGCAGGTATTAAAATCAATTTGAAAGACCTTCGTGAGTTAGACGAAAAAGGAGAACCTAAAACTGATTTATTCTTCTCAGAAGGTGGTTTGAGTGAGTTTGTCATGTACTTAGATGCTACTCGTGATAAAATCATCGAAGCACCAATTTACATGGAAGGCGACAAAAACGGTGTGCCAGTTCAAGTAGCAATGATGTATAATACTTCGTATTCAGAAAACGTGGTATCGTATGTAAACAACATCAATACTATCGAAGGTGGTACGCACGTAGCAGGTTTCCGAGGGGCGTTAACTCGTACTTTGAAAAACTATGCTGATAAGTCGGGAGCTTTAGATAAATTAAAAATTGACATCGTTGGAGACGACTTCCGTGAAGGTTTGACTGCCGTTATTTCGGTAAAAGTAGCTGAACCTCAATTTGAAGGACAAACTAAAACGAAATTAGGAAACGGCGAAGTTTCAGGAGCGGTTTCGGCAGCCATGTCGGATATGTTAGAATCTTGGTTGGAAGAACACCCGAAAGAGGCTCGCCAGATTGTAGCGAAAGTAATTTTGGCTGCACAAGCTCGTCACGCTGCCCGCAAAGCTCGTGAAATGGTTCAGCGTAAAACGGTTTTAGGTGGAAACTCTCTTCCAGGTAAACTTGCCGACTGTTCAGACAGTGACCCTACTATTTGCGAATTATACTTGGTGGAAGGGGACTCAGCAGGTGGAACTGCCAAACAAGGTCGTAACCGTGCATATCAAGCGATTTTACCATTAAGAGGTAAAATTTTGAACGTTGAAAAAGCTCAAGAATATAAGATTTACGAAAGTGAAGAAATCAAGAATATGATTACTGCATTAGGCGTAAGTTTTGGAAAAGATGGCGACGAAAGAGCCTTAAATACAGATAAATTACGTTACCACAAAGTAATTATCATGACGGATGCTGACGTGGATGGTTCTCACATCAGAACCCTAATCCTTACGTTCTTCTTCCGTTATATGAAAGAATTATTAGACAATGGCTATATCTACATTGCTCAACCACCACTTTACCAAGTGAAAAAAGGACAGCAAATGGAATACTGTTGGACAGAACAACAACGTGAATTAGCAGTAAAACGTTTAGCAGGTGGTGGACGTGAAGATTCAGTAGGAATTCAACGTTACAAAGGTCTTGGAGAGATGAACGCTGAGCAATTGTGGGAAACTACCATGAACCCAGATACTCGTACTTTAAAACAAGTAACGGTAGAATCAGCAGTTGAAGCAGACCATTTATTCTCAATGTTGATGGGAGACGAAGTACCACCTCGCCGTGATTTTATCGAGAAAAATGCAAAATATGCGAAAATTGACGTGTAAATGTAGCACAGTAATCTTTCCTGTGACATACCAAAGAGGGCTAAATCCACTGGATTTAGCCCTCTTTGGTAATTGGAATTATTTGAAATTTACCCAGTAATTAAAAAACTTACAATGAGCACTTTCCCCGTTTTCTAATCACCAATAACTAATCATCCCATTCCTAATCCTGTCGCTTTTTCAGATAAATCTCATATTGTTCTTCCGTCAAAACAGCTTTCAATTCTTTACTTTTCCCTTCTCTGATAGCATTTAATCTATCTTTAAATTTCAATCTTACGTCTTCGGGATATGGAGGAGTTAGTTTTTTGGCATCCTCAAACAAATCAAACTTTTTGAATGCGTAATTTATATTTATCGTCTCAACTTTAGGAATTTGTTCTTCGGTAAGTTTCAACTTCTTTTTCATCCAATTGGTTTCTTCTGTTGACATCTTCTCAGGGTCCATATCATCTTTCTTTGAATTTGAACTCCCTCCCGGGTCACTCCGAAAACCACCGCCACCACCATAACCACGTCCATATCCACCGCCATAACCTCCACCATATTGAGCTTTATTTTCGTGAGCCACCAATAAAAAAAGACATAACGTAACAAAAATATATTGTAATTTTTTCATGCTAATTTTCTTTAACTTCAATAAAATTGTTCTGGATTTATCTAAATTTCAAGAGTACAAAACCCTTCGTAAACACCGTAAATGTACCAATATTGATTCAGATTTTATTCATTATTTCAAGAAAAGGTTTGGGCTTTATAAAACTTCGAGACTATCGCCAAGAACAATTTTTCCCTCTTGAATTACCTTACAATTAATACCACCGTGTCCACGCATGGCATTGAAACCACCTTTTCCCAAATTCTCCTCCATCCTACTACACGGAAAACAGAAACCTGTCATTTCTAAAACCACCTCTCCTATTCTAAATTGTTTATCTTTCAGAGCATTCAGATTGATTCCTTTTACCACAATATTTCTACGAATGAGAGCAGGGTCAACGTTGTCTTTACCCAAAAAAGACGCAACAGCCTGTAAATGTTCTGCTTGAATAAGCGTTACTTGGCGTTTGCTAACCGCATTTCCTTTGTTGGAACGGTCGCCAGTGAGTCCACCAATATTAGCGAAAACTTCCTCCAAAACTTCCATAGGTTGCCTTGACTTTGGGCGAACACCAATCCAAACTACTGTACCCGTTTGTGGAAAATTCCCGAATAAATCTTTAAAAGCGCTTTCTTCTGATGAAAATATCATACGTTATTTCAAAATATTAGATAAATCAATTACCAAACAACATCAACTCAATATCATTGGTTGAGATTTGTACCATTTTCTCGTACTTCAAACCGATTTTCTTAATCAATGCAATAGAATTTGCGTTTTCTGGGTCAACAATAGCCACAATTCGTCCTAATTTCAACACATTAAGACCGTAATCCAAAGTTGCAGAAGCAGCCTCATAACCATATCCTTTGCCGATAGAATTTGGTAAAAATGCAAAGCCAATATCAATGTCGTCCAGAGAATCACGCTTTACTATGCCACACATCCCAATAGCTTCATTGCTTTCTTTTGTAGCAACTAAATAAAACCCAAAGCCATAATCTGCATAGCTTTTTATGTTTCCGTTTAGCAAATAATTTTCGGCTTCTTCAACGGTGTGTACATTGCGGTCGCCAATAAATTGTAACCATGCGGGCGTGTTTACTAACTCAAGCACAAACGAAGCATCTTCAATGGTGAATTTACGCAAGATTAACCTTTCGGTTTCAATAACTATTTCCATCGTGTTTATATTTTTCAAATGACCATTTTTCCTAAACCGCAGACGGGGCTGAAGCCGCTGTCTGGATACAATACCAAAACCCAAACAGCGACTTTAGCCCTGTTTGAGGTTGATTAATTTCACAATTTAGCGATAGAAAACAATTTGGGCAATAAAAAAGACAAGGGGTTGCCTTGTCTTTGATATTTGGTGTTAATTCTTGGCTTATGAGAGAGAGAAAATATTAGCGTAAATTACTTCGGAGAAGTATAACCTTTGTAGCACCTCATATTATTAAACTCGCACGGCTTCTCCGAAGCCTAACCTTGGTCAAATAATGTTAGGCTTCGGAGAAGCCGTGAAAACAGACACATATTTTCTACAAAGGTTATACTTCTCCGAAGTTTTGTAATAGAAATAAACATTCATCTATTTCTTCAAAAAAGCCCCCAATCCAAACAGAATTGAGGGCTTTTAAAAAGGTTACTCGAAATTATTAAGACCCGCAGGCTTCGCACCCATCTGGGTCATCAAGTGAGCATTGCATATTCGACCAATTTTGTTCGGTCACGTTGTCTAAGCCTCCTATGGTAAGTGTGGCTGCTGAGGACTTCGCAACGGCTGCATTGGCAGCGTAGGCTTCGTAGTTCATCTCATGCTCTTGCACAACGTTGGCTTGCTCAATTGCCACTTCGGCTTGTTTCTCAACTGTAAACTTGATGGCATCGGCTGCGGCTTTTGTTCTGAGATAGTACATCCCTGTTTTTAAGCCTTTTTCCCATGCGTAGAAGTGCATTGAGGTTAATTTTCCGAAGTTCGGGTCTTGAATGTGTATATTCAACGACTGCGACTGACAGATGTATGCACCTCTATCGGCAGCCATTTCAATAATTACTTTTTGTTTAACTTCCCAAACTGTTTTGTACAAGTCTTTCAAATTCTGGGGAATTTCATTGATGTTTTGTACTGAACCGTTTGCGGCAATTAATTTATTTTTCATTGAATCGCTCCACAATCCTAATTTCACTAAGTCACGAAGAAGGTGCTTGTTCACTACCGCAAATTCTCCTGATAATACTCTACGGGCGTAAATATTAGAAGTATATGGTTCGAAACATTCGTTATTTCCCAAAATTTGTGAAGTCGAAGCCGTTGGCATTGGAGCAACTAACAACGAGTTACGAACGCCATGTTCCATTACTTTAGCACGTAATGCTTCCCAGTTCCAACGTCCAGATTCTGGCGTTACATTCCACATATCAAATTGGAAAATACCTTGCGAGATTGGAGAACCTGCCCAAGTTTCATAAGGACCTTCTTTGATTGCCAATTCCATTGATGCTTCCATTGAGGCATAATAGATGGTTTCAAAAATGTCTTTATTTAATTGTTTTGCTTCTTCCGACTCAAACGGCATTCTCAACATGATGAAAACATCCGCCAAACCTTGCACACCTAAACCAATTGGACGGTGACGCATATTAGAAGTACGAGCTTCATCAACTGGGTAATAGTTACGGTCGATGATTTTATTTAAGTTCTTGGTAGCAACTTTTGTTACATCATAAAGTCCTGCATGGTCAAAAACTTGGAAGCCTTTCTCGTTTGTTTTGATAAATTTAGGCAATGCTAAAGAAGCCAAGTTACAAACCGCTACTTCGTCTTTTGAAGTATATTGAATAATTTCAGTACATAAGTTTGAAGACTTGATTGTACCTAAATTCTTCTGGTTAGACTTTTTATTAGCATTATCCTTAAATAACATATAAGGCGTACCCGTTTCAGTTTGAGATTCTAAAACTTCAAACCATAAATCTTGTGCTTTAATAACTTTACGAGCTTTTCCTGCTAACTCATAACTTGTATATAGCTTTTCAAATTCTTCGCCGTAAGTGTCAGCCAAACCTGGGCATTCGTGCGGACAGAATAATGACCAAGTATCATTATCTTTTACTCTCTTCATGAACAAATCAGGAATCCAAAGTGCGTAGAATAAATCTCTTGCACGCATTTCTTCTTTACCGTGATTTTTCTTTAAAGACAAAAATTCAAAAATATCTGCGTGCCAAGGCTCAAGATAAACCGCAAATGAACCTTTACGTTTTCCTCCTCCTTGGTCAACATAACGAGCTGTGTCATTAAATACACGAAGCATCGGTACAATACCATTTGATGTTCCGTTTGTTCCTTTGATATAAGACCCCGTTGCACGCACATTGTGGATTGACAAACCAATTCCACCCGCCGACTGTGAAATCTTAGCACATTGCTTTAAAGTATCATAAATCCCTTCGATAGAATCATCTTGCATTGTCAATAAGAAACAAGAAGACATTTGTGGTTTTGGCGTACCTGCATTGAACAATGTAGGCGTTGCATGCGTAAACCAACGTTCAGAAAGAAGGTTATATGTTTCAATTACCGATTCAATTTCCGCCCCATGAATACCCACTGCCACACGCATCAACATGTGCTGAGGACGTTCTACAATTTTCCCCTCCAATTTCAATAAATAAGATTTCTCTAAAGTCTTGAAACCGAAATAATCATATCCAAAGTCACGGTCATAAATGATAGCACCGTCTAATTCAGCAGCGTGTTTTTTAATAACCTCATATACTTCTTTAGATAACAACGCCGCATTTTCACCCGTTTTTGGGTCAATATAATTGAACAAGCGTTTCATAGTCGCAGAGAAAGATTTCTGCGTTTCCTTGTGCAAATTTGAAATTGCAATTCTTGCCGCAAGCACAGCATAATCTGGGTGCTTGGTAGTCATCGAAGCAGCGGTTTCTGCTGCCAAATTGTCTAATTCACTCGTTGTTACTCCATCATAAAGTCCTGTGATAACTTTTTTTGCCACATCTAAGGGCTGAACAAAGTAAGGGTCGAGACTATAGCAAAGTTTTTCGATTCGGGCGGTAATCTTGTCAAACTTTACAGACTCACGTCTGCCATCTCTTTTGATAACGTACATAATACTCGGGTTTTGGGGGGGTGAAACAAAAACAAAGGGCGGCACTAATAACTTGATAATTAAGTGGTTATTATAAATGAACCTACTGTTTTAAAATATTTTTTAATTGCTATTATTTAATCTGAGAAAATCCTTCCAAGATTCGTAGCGGTAAACGAATTCTTCAATAATCAATGGAAAGACTTAGATGACTACTTTTGGTGGTTCAGTTGATATGCAGTTCAAAGATAACAATTTCTTAATCTATATACAACGAAAAAAATCAAGGCTAAAATCTACTGAATATTTATTCTATTCGTAATGTACAACACAAGTTTTGGATAATCAGACCGATATGGAACATCTAACTTAGAATAATTATATAGATTTTTTTTTGAAAAATTTTGTGGATAACTTTTCTTGCAGATTTGGGAACTTTTAACACAAAAATAATTTTTAATCCCGACAATAAATATGTAATTTTGCATTCCTTTTTTAGGACAGTTATGAAAGTTATAAAGTTTTATGATTAGAGTGATTTAATCATCTTAGTTATGACCACTCCCAAAACTATAACTGTATCATTGTTAAGAGTTTAAGTAAATATAAAGTTTCTTTTAAAATACCTTAACTTTTAGCTTTTCAACACAAAGACGGCGGGGAATCGTCTAATACTATCAAAAAAAATAATGAAACCAGAAATTCACCCAAATTACAGACCAGTGGTATTCCACGATTTGTCTGCTGATTACAAGTTTTTAACACAATCTTGTGTTAATACAACTGAAACAACTGAATTTGAAGGCGAAACTTACCCAGTTTTCAAAATTGAAGTTTCTTCTCAATCACACCCTTTCTATACAGGTAAAAACGTATTACTTGATACTGCGGGTCGTGTTGATAAATTCTACAAGCGTTTCGGTCAGAAGAAATAATCTTCGAAAACAGAATCAACAAAAAAGCCTTTCAGAGAAATTTGAAAGGCTTTTTTGTTGTAAATAAAGAAAAATCTACTTTTCTAAATATATCCTAAATTCAGTTATTTTCTTTTCATGTCTTAATATCGAAGACTGAACACAGTTATTTAAATCAATTTCTGTCGTGTTCAAATACATATAATGGGCTTTGAAGGTTGGAAATACGTTGAATACCTTAATTTTTTCCTGATTTCTAACCCATACAGAGATTGTATCAACAGATTCAGTGTATTCCAAAGAATTTTGAAAACTGCCAGCAAATGTTAGACCTCTCACATTTGAGACAGGAGTTACGACTTCTTTTGAATTACATGAAATCAAAAAAAATAGTGTAATTAGGTAGAAAATAAGATTTTTCATTTTAATATAAATTCATGCAATTTTATAATGTGTTGTTCATACAAAGAGGACTGATAGATAATAAAATCAAACACTTACAATTATTCAAGTCTATAACCCACAGATAGTGTTGTTGAAAACGTTTCATTTCGCAATGTTAAACCACTAACATCAACAGCAACTGTTGGCGAGAGATTAAACATATAGCTTCCTACTAATCCAAATCTAAACTTCTTTAAATCTTGGGTAAAACCTATTTCTGTCTTTCCACCATAATAAAACGGTTTATATTCATATCCGACTTTATAGAAATCGCCCTGAAGTTTTTTTGAACTGATTAGAAAATTAGCATAAGGTCCAGCTCCCGCAAAAACATTCAAGCCTGTTCTTTGAGTAGCTACTCTAAATGTAGTATTCAAATGTAGATAATCGCTATTCTCAGATATTTTATAATTGGGAGTACCAATAAGTCCATTATTGGTTTCATTCCCACCAATTCTCATATATCCGAGTTGAGATGAGAAATAAAACCATTTCTTTTGTTGAAAATCAATGCCAAACGATGCAGAATAGTTCACATTTACATCCTCTAAAATTTGAAGATTAGGATTGCTACGAAAGGAACTCATTGCTATGCCATTATCAAATTTTAAATATGCAGGCTTGTGAATTTGTGCAGAGATACTTTTCGTGGAAAATAAAAGAATTGCTAATAATAGGTTTTTACGCATAATTTTAGGTTTATAAGTATGACTAATATATAATTTGCGAACGATATAGGGCTAACATTTATTATCTACAAATATCCAAAAGACTGTTTAATCATCCAACATTGATTTCAAGTATTCATAAATATTAATACAGAAAACTAAAAAAATATCCATTGAAGAGGATTTTAGCGTAATTTTACGGCAATATTTTACTCATTATCTCTCAATGAATTATATCCTTTTCGACGATTCAGCGATTCGTCCTGCTTTATTGCCCTTAACTTTCACTCGTCCTGTTAGTGAAATTCGTATCGGAATTCAGACGATTACTGAAAAATGGGAAGATTTTCTGAAAACTTCTGTTTCGTTTGCTACTCAAGATTATTTACAGATAAAATATCCAATCAGTCTTTCGGAGGATAATATTTTCATCAACGGAGCGGTTTGTCCAAATACTGAACTTGTGGAAGCTATCTCAAATTTGTCGGAAAATAGCGTTCTTAAAAATGGTGAAACGATTATTGCCTATCGAAGTCAACAATTAAATACAGACAGTTTTGAACAAGAAATTGTTTTTGAAGGAAATCATTTGATTTTGAAACAATTGACTGATATTTTCACACACAATGGTGAAGAAATTAAAGCCGATTTTGTCCGAATTACCAAAGGCAGAAAATCTCAACCGATTACCGATAGATTTACGGCATTTTACAATGAATCTCAAATTTTTATTGAAGAAGGTGCTGATATTAAAGCTGCCGTTTTAGATGCTACCAACGGCTGTATTTATATCGGTAAAGATGCACGGATACAAGCAGGTGCGATGATTCAAGGACCTTTTGTTCTTGGGGAACATTCAGTGATTAATATGGGTGGAAAAATGCGTCCAAATACAACCATTGGACCTTTTTGTAAAGTTGGTGGAGAAATTAGTAATGCGGTAATGTTTGGTAATGCCAATAAAGGACACGAAGGTTTTATGGGAAATGCCGTCATTGGTGAGTGGTGCAATTGGGGAGCAGATACGAATAATTCTAATCTAAAAAATGATTATTCAAAAGTGGAGTTGTGGAGTTATGTAAGTAATAAATTTGAAAATACAGGCATTCAGTTTGCAGGACTTATCATGGGCGACCACTCAAAATGTGGCATCAATACCATGTTTAATACAGGAACAGTTGTGGGGGTAAATTGTAATATTTTTGGGGGTGGTTATCAGCCACGTCATATTCCATCATTTTCTTGGAGTGCAGGTACGGAAGAATTTAAAACTTATCATCTTCGTAAAGCAAATCAAGTAGCCAGAGCGGTTTTAGAACGTCGTGGAAAGGTTTTTGACGAAATCGAAGAAGGCATTATGAAGGCTATTTTTGATTTGACGAGATAGGTCAATACATGGTTATTAGAAATTGGTTATTGGTTGATTAGTTTTCTGATTTTTTTTATCCTAAAATCTTGGTTTAGAGAACTTCATACATGGTTATTGGAAATTGGTTATTGGTTGATTAGTTTTCAAGAAGATGCAAAAATGCCATTTTCAACATTCCGTAAATTAGTTTGTATTCCAATTCTTTATCTTACATTCTTTCGCAAATCGCTTTTCGCTTAGTAAATTACAGTCCAAAATAAATAAGCAAGTTTCGCTTATTTATTTTGGACTTACTTATTGGAAGAGTTTAGCTCATAGAGACTAATCAACCAATAACTAATTCCCAATAACTACGTATTCATAATGCTATTTAAAGATATTCCTGGCTTAGCGGCTCTTAAAAATACCTTAATCCATTCCGTAGAGGCAAACCACGTGGCTCATGCTCAGTTGTTTCATGGGGGAGTCGGAAGTGCCAATTTGGCTTTGGCGTGGGCATACTCAACTTATATCAACTGTGAGGATAGGGAAGTCGTCAGTCTGGGCGACCCCGTGGACACAGACAACGGCGGTGATGCTTGCGGACGTTGTGCGTCGTGTGTGAAAATGGCGAAAATGGTTCACCCAGATATTCATCATATCTTTCCAACACCCAGTGCCAAAGAAACCATTTTAGAATTATTACCCACTTGGCGAAAATTCTTGATTGAAAGTCCATACCGAAGCCTAACCGATTGGTTGGAATTTACAGGTGTAACAGGCAATAAACAAGGAATTATTCCGATAAAGGAAGCCCATAACATCATCGAAAAAATCTCGCTAAAAGCTTTTGAAGCGGAGTATAAAATCCTGATTATTTGGCAACCAGAATTGATGAATATTGAGTCGGCGAACTCATTATTGAAGATTTTAGAAGAACCGCCCGCCAAAACCTTGTTTATTCTCGTATGTAATGATACCAATCGTTTATTGACCACCATTTTGTCAAGAACACAGCGAATTGTCATTCCGTCATTTACCGATGAAGATACCATCAAATATCTCACTGAAAAAGAAGGTATTGATACAGAAAGAGCCAAACAAATCGCTTATCTTTCAGAAGGAAATTTATCCAAAGCCGTAGAGTTAGTCAATTATGAAGGCGAAGGAAAACATCAATGGTTTGCCAATTGGATGCGAATGGCTTATAAACCAGACTTGGCAACCTTGGTAAAATTAGCCGATGAATTTGATGCCTTTCCGAAGGAATATCAAAAAGGCATGATGGAATACGGTTTAAACATTTTCAGAGATTTATTACTTTGGAAAAACGGAGCAGAAGCGTTAGTAAGGCTTGAAGGTGAAGAATTAACCTTTGTTCAAAACTTTTCAAAAGCCGTAAAAGTCAACGCTATCGAACAGATTGTCAACGAATTAAGTCAAACATATTATTATTTAGAACGCAACGGAAGAGCCAAGATTTTACATCTGGATTTATCGCTCAACATTGCACGATTATTCAAGAAGTAAATTATATTTGTTCAGATTAAAAGCAAACTTTATTATGAAAGCCGCAACAAAACTCAACTCAATGCAGCAGTTTATGATTCAACTTTTTGATAGACCTGTTAATCCTAAACAAGAAGCTGATATTAAACAATTGCTCGCCAGCTATTTTGCTGAACAAGTCGATAAAGAAATGGACGAACTTTGGGAGGTTAGAGGAATGTCACAAACTGACTTAGATAAAGCCTTAAATACGCATAAAAGAACAAAATACGAAAATGCGATTAGTCATTGATACCAACTGTCTATTAGTAAGTATTCCCAGATTTTAAGAAACAAGGTGGTTATTTGATGCTATTAAGGCAGGCACATTTGAAATTGGCATTACTACTGAAATATTAGAGGAATACGAGGAAATTATCGGCAATTTCTATTCATCAAGTTTAGCCAGTAATGTTGTAGAATTATTGCCTAATCTACAAAACACAATCTGGGTTACATTGTACTATAAATGGGGATTGATTGAACAAGATACCGATGACAATAAATTTGTAGATTGTGCCATTGCCTGCCAAGCGGATTATATTATCACACATGATAAACATTTTAAAGTATTACAGAAAATCCCATTTCCAAAAGTTGAAACATTAAAAATGAGTGAACTAAAAAAGATTCTATTGCACGAAACACTGTAAGTTTACCCGACAAAAAATATAAAATGAGTGTAATTAAATTAGGAACAAGAGGCTCAAAATTAGCCCTTTGGCAAGCATATTTTATCAAAGAAACCTTAGAAAAAGGAGGTTTAGAAGTCGAAATCGTCATTATTAATACCAAAGGCGACCAAATTCTTGACCGTTCTCTTTCAAAAATTGGTTCAAAAGGCGTTTTTACGGAAGAATTGGAAGAACAATTACGTTCGGGAGCGATTGATATTGCTCAACATTCTGCCAAAGATTTACAGTCTGAATTAGCGGATGATTTAGAACTTATTGCTTTTACAGAACGTGAAAAAGTGAATGATGTTTTGGTGAGTTTCGATAAAAGTTTATCCTTAGAAAGCGGAAAACCGTTCGTGGTGGGAACTTCCTCAACTCGCCGAGTAGCCATGTTGAAGCACTTTTATCCGCACATTACCACAGTTGATATGCGTGGAAATCTCCAAACTCGTATGGGTAAACTTGAAAGTGGCGTGTGCGATGCCCTTTTACTTGCTTATGCGGGCGTGCATCGTATGGGCTACATGGAACACGTGGCGGAGTTGATTTCTACTGATAAATTCACGCCTGCGGTTGGACAAGGTTCGGTAGCTTTAGAATGTGCCGTTTCTTTAGACCCTGAGAAAAAAGCTAAAATCAGAGAGCTTTGTAATCACCCAGAAACGGAACAACAGTTATTAGCGGAACGTGCCTTTTTGAAACGTTTGCAAGGTGGTTGCAGCATTCCAGTTTTTGGATTAGCAACAACAGTAAACAGTGAGCAGTTAGCAGTAAACAGTGAAGTTACTGCTGAAAATAGCTCAAATCTGCTCACTGATAACTGCTCACTGATAACTGTAACAGGTGGCATTGTTAGTTTGGACGGTTCTGAAATTTTAAAAGAAACCGTTACAGGAAATAATCCTCTTGAATTAGGAGAAGCATTGGCAGAGAAAATTTTAAGTTTGGGCGGAGACAAAATGTTAGCAGATATTAAAGCCAATTTGTAAAATGGACAAAGAAGCAATTTTCAAGAAACTGCGATTTGATGCCGATAAAACTGCATTAATTCTCAATGCTCCACAAAACTATCTTGACCTTTTAGAAGGTATTTCGTTTGATTCATCGCCAAAAGAAAAAACGGAATATGATTTCATACAAATATTTGGTTATCAACAAGATGAATTAGAAAACCTTGTGAAATCGGTTGATAATTTCAGAAAATATGATGGCTTATTTTGGGCGTGTTATCCTAAAGGAACAGGAAAAATCAAAAGTAATATTAAACGTGAAACAGTTTGGACTGCTTTAGCTTTAATTGGTTTGGACACGGTAACGCAAATTGCTATCGACGAAACGTGGAGTGCTTTGAGGGCAAGACCGAACGAAATGGTCGGGAAATAAATTGGTGTAGATTGTAAAAATAATTACTATATTTATCAAAATAATTACAAATTCATCATGGCACTAAATATCCCAAGTCAAGCTAATATTCCTAATCCAAATGATGCACAAGCGGGTGCGTCTTCAGTAATTACTAAAGTTAAGGAGCTTTTTGTAAGTCCTCTAACCGCTACAATTGTGGTTTTAGCCTTTATTTTAGGTTACTTTGGAGATTGGTGGACGGTGGCAATTGCAGCATTTATTGGTGGAGCAATTTTCGCAAAATCAAGTGGAGAAGCTTTTGCCAAAGGAACTGCGGCAATTTCAACACTTTGGTTATTGGCAACTTGGTATCATCATTTTACGACGCAAGGTATTCTTTCCAATAAAATAGCCCAAATTTTACCCGTTGGTGGCAATGTTGGTATTTTGATTACAGTAACCATTTTAATTGGTGGACTTGTAGGTGGTTGGGGAGCAATGAGTGGTTTTTTAGTGAGAAATTTGTTTAGAAAATAGATTATCAAAAGAACTTAATTTACCATGTAAAATGTCCTTGATTCAACGGTTGAACTCAGGGACATTTTTATTTTATGTAAGTAAAGAATTCATTCGTAATTCGTCAATTAATAACTCGTCAGTACAATAATGCCATTAGAAATCGAAAAGAAATATTTAGTCAAACACGACCTTTGGAATGCCTTTACGAAACCCAAAGGCGAATATTACCGTCAAGGGTATATCACGAGTGACATCAAAAAAACGGTTCGGGTACGAGCAACCGAAAATCATGGATATATCACCATTAAAGGGAAAACGGATAATCCTGCCATAAAACCCGAATACGAATATCAAATTCCGAAGGCTGAGGCGATTGAATTATTAGATGGTTTTACGGAAAACAATATCGAAAAAACTCGCTATAAGGTTGATTTTGAAGGAAAAACGTGGGAAATTGATGTTTTTCACGGAGATAACGATGGCTTAATTGTCGCAGAAATTGAGCTTTTAGATATTAACGAAGCTTATCAAATTCCCGAATGGATTGACCAAGAAGTTACCCATGAAGACAAATATTTTAACGCCAGTCTTTCTAAATATCCGTTTAAAAATTGGAAGTTATGAGTTGTGAGTTGTGAGTTGTGAGTAAAATGCGAGCTTGTTAGGACTTCTACTCATTAAATTCATAAATAAAATCACTAATCCACAATTCACTAAATCACCATTCACAATTCACTAAATCACTAAATCACAATTCACAATTCACTACCCCTCCCCATGTCGAATTTAGATAATATAGATTTACAGATTTTGAAGTTTCTTCAAGAAGATGCTTTGATGACTAATAAAGAAATTGCGGCGAGGCTCGGTATGACGCCTACGCCCATTCACGAGCGTATCAAGCGATTAGAAAAGGATAAAGTCATTGAGAAATACACTGCCATTCTGAATAAATCGAAGCTTGGAAAAAGTTTGGTGGTTTTGGTTGACGTAACCCTCAAAGAACACGCTGCGATATTTTTGGAGCAATTTGAGCGTGATGTTTTGCTTCTGTCCGAAGTGGTGGAATGTTATTGTATTTCGGGAGGTTCAGATTTTTTACTGAAAGTTTTG
The DNA here is from genome assembly GCF_003148625.1 of Arcicella aurantiaca. Classification (GTDB taxonomy): domain Bacteria; phylum Bacteroidota; class Bacteroidia; order Cytophagales; family Spirosomataceae; genus Arcicella; species Arcicella aurantiaca. The sequence continues at coordinate 258,753 of NZ_QGGO01000005.1, forward strand.
GTAAAAGATATGGACGAATATCGGCATTTTATCCTTCATAAATTGGCGACTATTTCAAACATCGGCAATGCTCAAAGTCGCTTTGTGGTCAATGAAATAAAAAGTCAAACGCCTGTACCGATTGAGATTTAGGGAATTGGGAATTAGTGATTGGTTTAGTAGGAATGAAAAGTAAAATGGAGGTAAGAGAAATGGAGATGGGGAATTTTATCCCTATGCCATTCCTCCTACCTCCATTTTATCTTCAACTCATTGCTCATTCCCTCTTCTCTTAACTCATTCCACCTACTTAACCGCAGGTGGTGGCGTTGTTTTTTTGCCAAAAATTGACACATTCACATAGCGTTTTGGAGCTAAGCGGAAATCAATTAAAAGTTTATCTAAATCTGCCAAAGAGCGATTAATATTTGAATAGAGCGAATCGTCTTTTAGTAATTTTCCTGCCGAACCTTGTCCAGCCTCAATACCTGCCATAATTCTCTGCAAACCTTCTAATGATTGTTGCGTGGTTGCTAATGCTTTACTCACTTTCAAAGCATTCAATGAATCCGCAATTGAGCTAAATTTACCAATAAGTGGTTTTAAGCTTTTTTCGGTTTCGATTAAACTACCCGATAACGACTTCATATTAGCCGTAATTCCTGCTAAGTTATTTTTATTTTCAGCAATTGTGGAGTTCAAAGAAGCCCCCAAAGTAGTAACTGTTTTATCAGAGTTTTTGACTAAACTATTTACAGAAGTACCCGTAGCTTCAAAACTTTTCGATACAACTCTTAGTGAAAGCGTCAATGAATCTAAATTATGAATCAATGGAAGTGCTTGTTCTTTTAATAAATCGGTAATTCCTGTTTCGCTTTTAGGTAATAATTGTCCGCCATTTTCAACAAGTTTACTGCTCTTGCCCATTTGCAATCTTACCAATTTTCCTCCTAATAAACCATCAGACGCCAAAATTGCTTGCGTTCCTTCTGGCAAAGGCAAATCTTTACGAATTGAAAGGGTCACTTTTACTTTATTTCCTTCGATAAGTTCTACCGTTTTCACCTGCCCTACTTTCATTCCACTTAAAGAAACTTGGTTTGCTGCGGTTAATCCCTCGACATTATCATAAACAACGATGTACTTATTTTCAGGTGAAAAGAAGTCTTTTCCTTTCAAAAAATTAAAGCCTAAGTATAAAATTACAAATGTACTGAGGGCTAAAATACCCACTTTGGTTTCTTTAGAGATAGTCATATTTTCAGTGAACAGTTAACAGTAAACAGTTAGCAGTTATCTGTAATTTGCAGTTTAATGAAACTCGAAATTTGATAACTGGTAACTGTTCACTGATAACTGTATTAGTTTTCAATTTCTTCTTTATACAGTTTAAAAGCCTTAAAAACGGCTTGTGCAACTTCTTCTTGTCCTTCTGTTGATGCTAAATATTTTTCTTCTTTATTGTTGGTCAAAAAACCTGCTTCTATCAATACACTTGGCATGGCTGTTTCCCAAAGCACTAAAAATCCTGCTTGTTTAACGCCAAAACTGGTACGATTAGTTTGTTTTTTGAATTGTCTCTCAACTTTTTGGGCTAATCTAAGGCTATTCATCATAAAAGTATTCTGATAATTTGCCATCATGATATGTGCCAAAGGAGAATTGGGATTAAATCCATTATAGGTTTTCTTGTAGTCAGCTTCTTGCAAAATTACAGAGTTTTCTCTTTTGGCAACGTCCAAATTCTCGCTTGTCTTATGTAACCCCATTGTATAAGTTTCCGTTCCCGCAAATTTAGACGATGGATGAGAATTACAATGAATTGAGATAAATAAGTCTGCTTTATTCCGATTGGCAATTGCCGAGCGTTCATGTAAATTAACGAAAACATCTTTCATACGAGTATATAAGACCCGCATATCAGGATATTCTTCCTTGATTTTTGCCCCTAATTCTAATACTATTTTGAGTGCCACTTTAGATTCATTGTTCTTTGAACCATGACAACCGGGGTCTTTACCGCCATGTCCTGCATCGAGGACAATCGTTTTAAGTCGGGTTCTTACTGATGATGGCGGTGCATCAATATCCAGACTTCTGCTTGAATCTTGAGAATTTGTAAAGCTTGCAAATCCACAAAATGTAGCAATTAATAAAAGACCTTTAACAAAGTTTAACATTATTTTTGAGTGGGTACGTTATCTTAAATAAGTAATGGCTTAATTTTGTAGTTATTAAAATAGCACTAAGCTATAAGCTTTAGGCAATATGCTTTTTCAAGCGTGCGTATGACTTAAAGCATACAGCCTAAAGCTTTTCCCCACAAAGATAAAATTTAAAGACTTCTGAAAAAAGAACTTCACATATTGAGTATCGTAATTAGCTTACTTTTAGGGCTTTTAAGTGTTAATTACACCTCAGCACAGCGTGTTGCAAGCGGTACGTTTGCTCCAAATATCAAAAATACCCAGCAAGCAATCTCAAAACGAGATACTATTAAAGCTGATAGTATCACAAAAGCCGTTCCTGATTCTCTGAAAAAGAACAATGATTTGCAAACAACCGTAGTATATTCTGCCAAAGACTCTACGATTATGGATACCAAAAATCAAGTAGTTTTTTTATACGGTGAAGCAAAGGTAACTTATGGAGACGTTGTCTTGGAGGCAGATTATATCAAATTAAATTGGGATAAAAATGAGGTTTTTGCCAGTGGAACGAAAGATTCATTGACCAACAAGGTAAAAGGGAAACCCGTTTTTAAGCAAGGAGCTGAACCTTACGATGCCGATGAGATTAAGTACAATTTCAAATCTCGGAAAGCTATTATCAAAGGACTTATCACCAAACAAGGCGATGCCTATGTACAAGGGGTGAGTGTGAAGAAGGATAATGAAGATAATTTGTATATCCGTAATGCTGTTTACACAACCTGTAATTTAGCTCATCCACATTATAATATTAGGGCTTCAAAAATTAAAATGGTTGGGAAAAAAGAGATTGTTTCTGGTCCTTTCCATTTTGAACTAAACGAACTGCCTTTACCCATTGGTCTGCCGTTTGGATTTTTCCCTTATAAACCGCCACAAGAAAACGGAACTTCGGGAATTATTATGCCTAATTATGGTGAAGAACCGCTTGGACGTGGATTTTTCCTGCGTGAAGGTGGTTATTACTTTGCCATAAATGAAAATATCGGTTTACGTTTAACAGGAGAACTTTACTCAAAAGGAAGTTTCGGGATTACTGCCAATTCTCAATATATAAAACGCTATCGTTATGGAGGTTCATTTAACTTGACTTTCCGTGAAAGTAATAACGGTTTAGAAGTTGGACGTGAGTATAGAAATGACTTCGGTATTCAATGGTCGCACTCGCCACAAAGTAGAGGAAATTCGAGTTTTTCAGCCTCAGTAAATGCACAAAGTAACTCAAATGCTCAGTTTAACAGCTTAACATCATCTAATTATATTTCAACGGCTTTAAACTCCTCAATTCAGTATTCTAAAAATTTCGGACAGAATATTCGTACCAGTGTAAGTTTACAAGCTGACCAAAACACGATTACAAAAGCAGTTAACGTCAATAATAACTTCTCGTTTGGGTTAAATCAGTTTCAACCTTTCAAGAAGAAAAATGCCGTTACTGAAAAATTCTGGGATGGTTTTCGTTTTGGTTTAGATTTCAACGGTTCAATTGGTATTACTAACCAAGTGGCATTGAATAACCGTGCTTATAATAGTTTGCCGTACAATGTAAACCGCCAAAAAGATACGACTGATACCGACCCAACCAAACCTCTCATTGTTGACCCACGTGTTGCTGCCAACCAAACGGCAAACTTAGCTCGTGATGGAGTTATTCCATTTGAACTTAGCGGAGAGAATTGGCGAACTATTAAGGAAAATGCCAATTTTAAAATGGCTTATTCAATTCCTTTATCTTTGCCTAACATCAAAATTGGGAAATATATTAACCTGACTCCGGGCATGAGCCTTTCGGGAAATGTTTATAAACGTAAGTACAATTATAAATTCCTTAAACCCGGTGAAAGTTATGTCAATAGCAAAAATCAAACGGTTACATTTAAACCTTATGCCAACGATACTTTAGCTCAAAATGGCGTTGTTGATATTGATACCGTAAGTAGTCCAAGTGCCGATTATCAATATTCTTTCTCAATGAGTATGAATACCCGTTTGTACGGAACGATGAATTTTAATAAAGGAAGATTGAAGGGAATCAGACATATTATGACTCCTTCTCTTAGTATGAACTATACACCTGATTTTACTGACCCAAAATTTGGGTTTTATCAAGAAGTACAAGTAAGTACCAAAGGAACGGAGGTTAGAACAATTAATGGACAACAAGTAACAGGTTCTTTCCGTAGAATATCATCTTTTGACCCACGCCAAACCAATTATGGTGTACAGTCGGGAGGTATAAATTTTAGTCTTTCAAATACCTTAGAAGCAAAAGTTAGAGCTAAATCTGATACTGCCCAAAAGGAATTTGAAAAGGTAACGCTCATTGACAACTTTGCTTTATCTACGAGCTACAATTTTTTTGTTGAACAATTCAAATTAGCTCCCATTTCATTTTCGGCAGCATCGAGAGTAAAGAAATTTGATATTAACCTAAACGGTACTTTTGACCCTTATAAATACAAAGATGATGGTTCTTCGTTAGTGGGAACTCGTTTAGACGAATATACAGCACCAAGTTTAGCGAACTTAGGTTTTTCTATTGGAAAAAGTTTTCAGCCTGGAAAGGCTCAACAACCTAAAAAGAGCAATAACTCCGATATTCCTGAAGACCAAGTTAAGCAGGTTAATAGAAATATCAACGACTATGTAGATTGGTCTGTGCCTTGGACTTTCCAATTTAGTTATCAATATAATTACAGTAAATTAGGCTTTGCTCCTGCCGTAATTGTAAGTGCTGCTACTTTCAATGGAAGTTTAAAATTGACTGAAAAATGGGATTTGAAAGTACAATCAGGTTATGACTTTGTAAATAAAGGAATTTCATTAACCAATATTCAAATCCACCGAGATTTACACTGTTGGGAAGCCGCCTTCAACTGGACACCTGCCGCCAGCCCATATTACGGACGAGCAAGCAGTTATTCATTTGAAATCAGAGTAAAATCTGCTTTATTACAAGAACTTAAATTGTCAAGAAGACGTACTTTCTACGATAGAGGAGGTTTTTAGAAAATAGAAATTGGTTATTGGAAATTAGTTATTGGTGACTTGTTTTTATGATGCTAAAAGACTGAGATTATACCAATTTTAAAGATTTGATGCGTACTTTACGGAAGTCGTCGTTTTGAACGACGACTTCCGTTGCGACTCAGATACGCAATCCTTTCCTAATTATCAATAACGAATCATAAAAAAGGGTTAAGAAAGCTAATATTCAGACTTCTTAACCCTTTTTTTATGAACTATTTTAATTTATTTTCTAATCGGTACAGTAACTTGTGTGTTATCCCAAGCTAAAATCATATCTGCACCATCTGTTTGTTCTGTGAAATCTATTTTAAATTGTTCTAAAGCATTTTCAGTTTGTATGGCTGGTGCTGGAGCTGTTAATACGTTCTTTTTCTCATCATAAGAAAGTCCCCATTGTCCAACTTCTTGATTGATAATTATCGTCCAATTATCTTTTTGTGGAATGGTAAAAAGTGTATAAGTTCCTGCTTTTAAAGGCTTTCCTCCAATCTGAACATCTTTCGAAAACTTAATAACCGTCGCTTCGTTTGCACCTGTACGCCACCATTTTCCGTAAGGGACAAGGGCTTTATCTGCTTCTTCGCCAAAAATTGTACGTCCTTTTTTAGAAGGTTGGCAATAATCTACTGTAATTCTTAAACCATTATTATCAAATTCGGCAGTAGCTGATGGGCTAAAAGATTTGGTGTAATAGAATCTAATAAAAACAAAAACTGAGGCTAATACTGCCAAAATAATGAGTATAATTCTTAAAATTTTCATTGGTTATTATTCCTCCTTACCCGCAGAAGGACTTTTGGTTAGTTGAGAGTTCTGGGCGTGGTTGTAAAAATACATAAGTTTGCATTACGTTCAAAATTTAAAGTAAGAACGGAAAAATCAGTATTTTACTTGAATTCCATGATAATATTCTTGAGCTTCATAGTCCTTACGAAGTGGATATCCGACCCAATCTTCTGGTAATAAAATTCGTCTCAAATCTGGATGATTCGTAAAGGTAATTCCCAATAAATCGAATGCTTCACGCTCGTGCCAATCGGCAGTTTTCCAAATATGGCTTACCGTTGGTACTTGTGGCAAAGCTTCATTTTCCTGATTTCTCGGAAAAACAATTTTCAACATCAATGAATTTTCATAAGGAATTGAATAAAGATTATAGACAACTTCCATTGTGCCTTTTTCCACGCCATTGTCTAAACCCGTCAAACATGAAAGCATATCAAAATAACATTCTTCATGGGTATGTAAAAGCGTACAAACCTCCGCAATACGCTCAGTGGGTACGGTAATAGACTGTTGGTCTGACTGAAGAATAATCTCTTCTCCGAGAGATTGAGCGATAATATTTGTAAATTTTTGTATCAATGTTAGATAAATGGTGATTAGTTATTGGTGATTAGAAAATGAGGAAAATAAAGTAGCTCAACTTTCATATTTTGTATAAAAAATCTTTAATTAAATACGTTGTTAAATCAAATTTCAAATGGATATTTAGCCAATTTTCTTTGGACTTAAATACTTAATACTTGAGACTTAATACTCCTTAAACAACGGCAAAGTCTGGTTTTTGATTTCTTGCTTCTTCCTCTTCCATTTCCAACAAAGCTTTCGGAGCAACTAAACTTTCGTTTCTGATTTTTTCTTGTAATTTCAAAAAACCGCCAATCAAGGCTTCTGGGCGTGGTGGGCAACCTGGTACGTACACATCTACGGGAATAATTCGGTCAACGCCTTTTACTACGTGATAGCCATGTTCCCAATAAGGTCCTCCGCAATTGGAACAACTTCCCATCGAAATCACATAGCGAGGTTCGGGCATTTGTTCATAAAGACGACGAATACGGTCTGCCATTTTGAAAGTTACCGTTCCCGCCACAATCATCACATCCGACTGTCGGGGTGAAGGTCTTGGAAATACCCCAAAACGGTCTAAATCATAACCAGATGCCATTGTTTGCATCATTTCTATGGCACAACACGCCAAACCAAAACCCATTGGCCACAAAGAACTCAATCTTGCCCAATTGATGAGGTCATCTACTTTGGTGATTACTACGCCACCTTCATTAAATTGTTGGTCTAATAAACCTTGCATATCTTTTATTTTAGAGGTGTTAGTTGTTAGGTTTTGGGGGTCAGACACTGTGACCTAAAACCTAATCCCTAACACCTCAATATCATCTAACTATTGTAACATATCCCGTCAGTGTTGGTACGTCTGGACTTGGTTTTATTACGTAAAAATAAGGGCCTGCGGGTAATCTTGCTCCGTCTTGAATACCATCAAATGGTCGAGTTTGATAAGCCCCAGAACCAACGGAGTAAAATATTTCACTGCCCCATCTATTATAAATTTTCACTTCAATATCTGGATAATCGTTAAATTCTCGATTATTCTCCATAATTACCCAAGTGTCATTAAATGTATCACTATTAGGTGTGAAAGCCGATGGGATTTTCAACTTTGCACGCACCGTAACTGTAATTTTAGCCGTTGCCGAACAACCACTTGTCGTAGAAACCTTCACAACATAAGGAGTCGTTGCATCTGGGTTCGCTAAAGGTTGGGTGGAGCTTGGTGAATTTAGGTTTGTCGTCGGCGTCCATTGATATGTAAATTGTGGGCCTGTACTTCCAACTGTTCTTAACCTCACCGTATCTCCTCTAAAAATGGTAACATCGTTTCCTAATTTTACCGACGGAGTTAAATCCACAACAATGGTCTGAGATGCACTACCTGGGCATCCTGCTGCCGTTGTGTAAGTATATTTTATGGGAAAAGCCCCATAACCCGAAGCCGTTGGGTCAAACTCATAACCATTTCTGATACCACTTCCTGTAAATACTCCATTAGGAGAAACATAAGTTGGTGTCACATAATTCCGTAAATCTATTTTACTTGACTTCGTATTACAAATCGCTGCAACAGGAGCAAAGGTTGGTATTGGATTTGGGTTTACGGTAATGGTAGATTGTACAGGAGCAAAATCAAAACAATCTGGATTTTTTGTACTTTCCGCTCTCAAACCATAAGTTCCAGAAGTAGTCACGTCTAAATCTACTCCATTCTTGATGTCTAAGCTATTTTTTACCCAAAAATAATTAACATCCGTTTCTACGGGGTCAGCTTGTAATTTTACAACCTCACCGTCGCAAATAGAGATTTTCCCAGTAGTATTCAGAATACTTGGTGAAGGTGTTGGTGTAACAATCACTTCTTTAAATGCCTCATACGTACATTGGGGAGCAGCAAATTGGGTAACTTTTACAGAATATTTTCCTCCAACGGAAATTTGGGTAAATTGCCCAAAAACCCCACTCATCAATACGCCATTATTAAACCATTGTCTTTGAAAACCACTCAGTGCTGCACCTGTTGAGTTTTGTGTTATGGTTAAAACCACAGGCACATTTCCGCTACAAATGGTACTATCTGGTATGGTCAGCTTTAAGTCTTCTCCCGCTTGTGGGTTTACTTGTGTGTCGGCTGAAGTTCCTGTACCTACACAAGTGGTACTTCTACGAGTAACGGTGTAAGTTCCTGCATCAGCATAATTAACTCTTATCTGATTGGTTGTTGCACCTGAGATAACCGTCCCATTCTTTTTCCACTCGTAAGTAAATGCCGAATTATAAGGTGTTTCTAAAATTCGGTATGAGCCACTACAAATCACTACGGAAGGCAAATGTGCGGGGCCTGTTCCTGTCAAATAAATATTAGGGTTGGTAGGCGTACAATTTTCAACAACAATTTCAAAATCCATACGATTTATACCAATCAGATTTGACCCATTGTATTCTTTGCATTCTACAACTACTAAATATTTACCTACTGCGGTTGGTGTACCCGATAAAACGCCTGTATTAGAATTTAAACTTACCCCCGGTATTGGACTTGTGGCTGAATAACCACCATTCCAAACTACTAAATCATAAGAGTCTATCGGTGAGCGTCTTGGGTCAGGGATACGTTGTTTGCCTGTTACTGTTGAAGTCGCTGGAGCAGAAAATGGATTCACCAAAGCATAAGTCAAAGTATTATTATCCTTGTCCGTTGCCCCCAAATCAATACTGAATGCGTTTCCTCTACAAGCTACCACTCCTTTATTCAACTTAAATACAGGCGATGAATTATCGGTCGTATTCAAAGGAGGAAATTCTAAATAGCAAGTCATACCTTGTGTAGCGTTGGCATTGGTGGTTACGTTTCGGTTTCCATCTTGCCAAACTAAATAATACCCTCTTGCATTATTGTAGGAACTTTTATTAATAGTTATATCACTCGAATAAACAAATTTGGTAGTTGATAAAGTAATCGAAGCCACACACTCAGAATTATCGTAAGGGAAATTATCGGTTTTTGATTCTAAGTTCAGGCTTATCGTTTGCATCAATACATCACCAGCTGCTGTTGCTCCTTTAGAATAAATAGAAACTCTTATAAAACCTTGATACAAGTCTGGAGAAGTAGCTCTTGCCCCTTTATCTATATAAAATATCGTTTTTACATTATAAGTACTGCCAGTCTTATGGGTAAATTCAAGTGTACCGCCTATTACATTTTCGGCAGTAGCTTGAAAACTCAAAGAAAATATTAATAATAAAAAGAGTAATTGGGAATAATGTTTTCTCATAAAACTAAATCATGGGGTGTTCACTTCTTTAAACGTAAGCATTGGCAGTTTTTCTATACGAAGTTAAGATTTTTTAGCCAAAATCCATTTTACGGTATTATTCAACCAATCATATTTAACGAACTCTCGACTCTCATATCTATTCATTTATAGCACTTTATTAAATAAATCCATTAAAAAATTGACATTTATCAAGATTTTATCTATTTTCAAATTATATTAAAATACCCATAATTATCAATCATCAAAATCTATACCCACCAGATGCAATCTCAACTTAAAATATTTTTCCGTCGTTTAGTAGATTTCTCTGATAAAGAATTGGAGGAGGTTAAAGATTTTTTCCATCCTAAAAAAATCAAGAAAGGAGAGTTTCTATGTGTTCCGGGAGAAACAGCTCATGAAATTGGCTTTATCTTAAAGGGAGCATTTAGAGTTTATTATTTAGTAGAAGGCAAAGAGAGTACCCGTTTTTTGGGCTGTGAAAATATTTTCATTACATCTTCTCCAAGTTTTACTTCACAAATACCTTCCATTGAGTATGTTGAGGCATTGGAAAATGCAGAACTTTTGATGTTATCCTTTCAGGATTTACAAATGATGTATAAGCTATCACATAAATGGGAACGCATGGTGAGGCTGTTGGCAGAATATTCTTATAATGAACAACAACAAAGAATTTACTCGTTAATTGCACTTTCAGCACAAGAACGTTATGAAAGTTTAGTGCAAAATCGTCCAGATTTAATTCAGCGAGTGCCTCAATACATCATTGCCAATTATTTAGGAATTTCACCCGAAACCCTCAGTCGAATTCGCAAATATTAAAGGCAATATGACATTTATCATGGAAGTTATGCAACCAATTACACAAAAGTTGCAATATTTATTGATAATAATCAATGTATAAACAGATAAATATTGCGAAATTTGCATTTGTATTTAACCACTCTTTTATACTTTTCAAGTACAACAGCTAAAATTTAGCGATTTTCGAGTGCAGACACCGCCATGACTGCCAAGTGCAAATGCCCGCCACATTTGCACTTTTTTTTCTCTAAAAGATAGTCTGGAGGATTAAGTACAACAATGACTCTTCATCAATTTACATCAAAAAAGGCTTCGCATTCTGCGAAGCCTTTTTGCAATTTTCTATCATCAATAAACCTCTTAGTGTTTAAAGTGACGAATACCTGTCATTACCATTGCCACACCGTTGGCATCGCAATAAGCTACTGAATCTTTATCTTTAATTGAACCACCTGGTTGAGTAACCGCCGTAATTCCTGCTTTGTGAGCAATTTCCACACAGTCAGGGAATGGGAAAAACGCATCGGAAGCCATAACTGCCCCATTCAAATCAAAACCAAATTCTCCTGCTTTTTCGATAGCTTGTTTCAAAGCATCAACACGGGAAGTTTGTCCAACACCACTTGCCAATAACTGACCTTCTTTTGCTAAAATAATGGTATTTGATTTGGTATGTTTACAGATTTTCAAAGCAAATTCTAATGCTTTCAATTCTGATTCTGTCGGAGCTTTTTCTGTTACTGTTTTAAAGTCTCCTACTTTTTCAGTTGCCAAATCTTTATCTTGTTCCAAAACGCCATTCAACAAAGTTTTGAACATCATTTTAGAAACTTGAACAGGTTTGCGTTTTAATAAAATACGATTTTTCTTCGATTTTAATACTTCTAATGCTTCTTCTGTGAAATCTGGAGCAATTAAAATCTCGAAGAATAATGAATTCATTTCTTCTGCTGAGGCTTTATCAACTGTTCCGTTAGTTGCTAATACACCACCAAATGCAGAAATAGTATCGCAAGCAAAAGCGTTTTTATAGGCTTCGTGTACGGTTGGAGCAGAAGCTACGCCACAAGCATTAGTATGTTTAATGATTACGAAAGAAGTTTCCTCAAATTCATCTAACAAAGTAATACACGCATCTACGTCCACTAAGTTGTTGTACGACAATTCTTTTCCGTGCAATTTATCAAAAAGTGCTTCTAAATCACCATAGAAAGTAGCTGCTTGATGAGGATTTTCGCCATAACGAAGTCCATTTTGTGGCAACGATTTGAAATCGTAAATATCTGTTTTGTTGCCATTAAAATACGCATGGATAGCCGTATCATAATGTGACGACGTTCCGAAAGCCAACATAGCAAAACGCTTGCGGTCAGAAAGGTCTGTTCCACAATTTTTCTGTTCTAAAATCGAAAGCACTTCTGCATACTGAGTACGAGACGACACGATAAGAACATCATTGAAGTTTTTGGCTGCACCACGAATCAATGAAATACCACCAATATCAATTTTTTCAATAATATCGTCTTCTGATGCACCACTCGCTACTGTTTCTTCAAATGGGTACAAATCAACAATTACTAAATCAATTGAAGGAATTTCATATTGGGCTGCTGTATCTACATCTCCTTGATTATCACGACGGTACAAAATACCTCCAAACACTTTTGGGTGAAGTGTTTTTACACGTCCACCAAAAATTGACGGATAACTTGTAAGGTCTTCTACCGCTGTTACGGGAATTCCTAATTCTTCGATGAAAGTTTGAGTACCACCCGTTGAATAAAGCTGTACGCCATTCTTGTGAAGTAGTTCGACAATCGGAGCAAGTCCGTCTTTGTAATAAACCGAAATGAGAGCAGATTGAATTTTTTTGGATTCCATTGTTTGTGTTTAGGAATTGGGGTTTAGGTTACTCTACCCGATGAAAAATTAGAATTAATAAAAAAAGGCTGAAATTTGTAGTTCTCAAGCAACAAAACCAGCCCTTTAATGAAAAATATCATCAGTAGCAAAATTAAAAATTTATTTTCAGAAATCCCATTAGCCAAGAATTTAGCCAGACAAACGTTTATTTCAGAGTTCACTCTCGGTATCATAAAAAGTAGAAATGTCCAATTCAAAGAAGTTGGATTACATTTTACAACTGACTCAAAAGTGGAGTCAAATGAAAGAAGAATACAAGCATTTTTTAAAGATTTTGAATTTGACTATCAACAAGTTGCTATCCTTTTAGTAATGTTTTTACCCAAAGGTA
>NZ_QGGO01000006.1 GCF_003148625.1 Arcicella aurantiaca
TGGTGGATTGGGTAATTGGTGGATTGGGTAATTGGTGGATTGGATAATTGGTGGATTGGTTACTGGTAGATTATTGGGTATATACCAATTCCCAATCTACCAGTACCCAATCCACCAGTAACCAATCGACCAGTAACCAATCGACCAGTACCCAATCTACCAGTACCCAATCTACCAGTACCCAATCCACCAGTAACCAATCCACCAATACCCAATCTACCAGTACCCAATCCACCAATAACCATTAACTAATTACCAATAACAAAAAGATGTAAATAAAAAAATGCAAAATATAGTTATAAAAACAACGCCAAATGATAACGTAGCAATCGTGGCAAATCCAACAGGATTAAAGCGTGGTGCGATAGTTTTAGATAGCGTTGAATTAATAGAAGACGTCCCGATGGGACATAAAGTGGCGTTACAAACACTTCAAGAAGGTGATGCTGTTATTCGTTACAATCAAATAATTGGGTATGCTAATCGTATTATCGAAAAAGGAAGTTGGATAAATGAAAGTAATATCAGTTTGCCACAACCGCCTAATTTAGAGGATATTCCATATATAAAACCAAATCTTCCAGAAGTTGAAGCATTAGACGGTTTTACCTTTCAAGGCTACAAAAATGCTGATGGAAGTGTAGGTACAAAAAACGTATTGGGAATTACCACAAGCGTACAATGTGTTGCGGGAATTACCAATTTCATCGAAAATAAAATTAGAAAAGAATTACTGCCACTTTATCCAAATGTTGATGATGTTGTAGCTTTTAATCATAGTTACGGTTGTGGAATTGCCATTGATGCTCCTGCTGCCATAATTCCTATTCGTACCATTAAACACATTGCCCAAAACCCAAATTTCGGTGGTGAAATTATGATTATTGGGTTAGGTTGTGAAAAACTTCGACCAGAACGTCTTTTGCCAGATGACAATAATCAATCTTCTATTCTCTATTTACAGGATGAACGTTTTGAAGGTTTTTACGAAATGGTTGATGGTATTATGGAAATGGCGGAAAAACATCTTCAAAAACTCAATCAACGTACAAGACAAACTTGTTCAGCATCAGATTTAGTAGTTGGAATGCAATGTGGCGGTAGCGATGCGTTTTCGGGATTAACAGGAAATCCTGTTTCGGGTTTTGCCGCTGATTTAATCGTAAAAGCGGGCGGAACGGTTTTCTTTTCAGAAGTTACGGAAGTACGAGACGCTATTCATTTACTTGTACCACGTGCAGTTGATGAAGAAGTTGCTCAAAAACTGAAAGATGAAATGGCTTGGTACGACAATTATCTGAATCTTGGAAAAGCCGACCGCAGTGCCAACACAACTCCGGGAAATAAAGGGGGAGGATTAAGCAATATCGTAGAAAAAGCTCTTGGTTCGGTAGCAAAATCAGGGCTTAGTCCGATAGTTGATGTTGTTTCTCCGGGTGAAAAAATACGTAAAAAAGGATTGAATTTCGTGGCAACTCCTGCCAGTGATTTTGCTTGCGGAACTTTACAATTAGCCGCAGGAATGAATATGCACGTTTTCATTACGGGACGTGGCACGCCTTATGGCTTAAATATGGTTCCTGTTATTAAGGTAAGTTCAAATTCAAAATTAGCAAACCGTTGGCACGATTTAATTGACTTTGATGCGGGTCCAGTGGCTTTTGGTGCAAAAACTATTGAAGAAATGGGTTGGGAGTTATTTCACCTGATTCTCGAAATAGCAAGTGGAAACAAAAAAGTAGCCACTGATAAATTAGGTTTATATAATGATTTAGTGTTATTCAACCCCGGACCATTGACGTAAGTGGTTATTGGTTACTGGTTATTGGTTACTGGTTGATTGGTTACTGGTTGATTGATTACTGGTTGATTGGTTACTGGTTGATTGGTTACTGGTGGATTGGTTACTGGTGGATTGGTTACTGGTTGATTGGTTGATTGGTTATTGGTGGATTGGTTACTGGTTGATTGGTTATTGGTAAATTAGTAATTGGTGGAAATGGTATTTTATAATAACCTTTTATCAAAAAAAATTGAACCAATAACCAATCCACCAATCCACCAATAACCAATTAACCAATTAACCAATAACCAATCCACCAGTAACCAATCAACCAATAACCAATTAACCAATTAACCAATTAACCAATAACCAATCAACCAATTAACCAATAACCAATTCACCAATAACCAATCCACCAACTAACCAATAACCAATCAACCAGTAACCAATAACGAACCATGAAACTTCCGAAAATTAAAGAATTCCATATCACACCCATTGCGGTAGTTGACCCGCCTTTACTCAATGCCGCAGGACTTCATGCTCCGTATGCTTTGCGTACTGTGGTGGAACTTGTTACAGAAGATAATATCAGCGGAATTAGTGAAATTCCGGGAAATATCGAAATTGACAAGGCTCTCGAAAAAAGCAGACAGTTTATCATTGGCAAAGACCCATTTCAGCTCAATCAAATTCGTGATATTTTGGTTGCCAATTTTGGGATAGATAAAATGTCTGACCGTGGTGATGCTCCTTGGGACCAACGTACTTTGGTACATATTTTTAGTGCCATCGAAGTAGCTTGTTTAGATATTATAGGCAAAATTGTCAACCGTCCTGTTGTTGATTTATTGGGAGGAAAAAGACGTGATGCCGTACCATTTTCGGCATATTTGTTTTATAAATACGAAGGTGCAGGTGGCGAATTAGCGTTTGGAACTGATCCAAATGCCACAGGTTGGGATGCTGCCCGACAAGCAAGTGCCTTGAATCCAACGGAGATTGTGGCACAGGCAAAAGCCATGTGTAAAGAGTTTGGTTTTCAGTCTATTAAATTGAAAGGAGGAGCTTTTGAACCACGTCAGGAAGTTGATGCTATTTTAGCTTTACACAAAGAATTTGGCGAAAACACACCGCTTCGTTTAGACCCAAATGCCCTTTGGACGGTTGAAACTTCCATTAAATACGGTAAAGAAATGGAAGGTATTTTAGAATATTTGGAAGACCCATGTCGTGGACAAGAAAACATGGCTACGGTAAGAAAAGCCCTAAAAACACCTTTAGCAACCAATATGTGTACGACTTCTTTTGAGGATATTCCAAGAAGTTACACTTTGGGTTCGGAAGATATTATTTTGTCTGACCACCATTTTTGGGGTGGTTTGCAAGACTCTATGAAATTGGCGAGTATTTGCGAAACTTTTGGAAGAGATTTATCTATGCACTCAAATTCTCACTTGGGAATTTCATTGGCGGCAATGGTTCATTTAGGAGCAGCCATTCCAAATTTCCGTTATGCTTTGGATACGCATTACCCTTGGCAATCAGATGAAATTATTGTAGGTGGCAGAATGAAATTTGAAGACGGAGCAGTAGCAGTACCAACGGGAGCAGGTTTAGGGGTAGAATTAGACAGAGTTGCTTTGGCAAAACTTCATGAAAATTATAAAAAATGTGGTTTGACCAAACGCAATGACGAAATAGAAATGCAAAAAGTACAACCAGATTGGAAGTTTAAAGCAACAAGATGGTAGGTGGTTATTAGTGAATTGGTTATTGGTAAACTGGTTATTGGTGTATTGGGAATTGGTTATTGGTCTATTGGTTACCCCAATGACATTTAATAGACCAATAACAAGTAACCAATTTCCAATAACCAATACACCAATAACAAGTAACCAATTTCCAATAACCAATAACAAATAACAAATAACCAATAAAAAGTAACCAATTCTCAATTATAAGTAAAAATTTAAAAATGGAATTATCTAAAATAAAATCATCGCTCGAAGACGGGCTTCTTTCTTTCCCCATCACAGATTTTAAAGAAAATGGCGAATTTAACGCTGAAACTTTTGCCGACCGTGTAGAATGGTTTGTTAGTCATGACGTTTCTTCGGTTTTTGTAGCAGGTGGAACAGGTGAATTTTTCTCAATTACAGCCGACGAATATGAGCAAATTGTGAATATTTCTGTAAAAGTTGTTGCAGAACGTGTTCCTGTTATTTCAAGCGTTGGTAAAAGTGTTTCTGAGGCAATTGCGTTTGCAAAAATTGCTGAAAAAGCAGGTGTTCACGCTCTTTTGCTTTTCCCTCCATATTTGACCGAATGCCCACAAGATGGCGTTTTTGAATATGCGAAAGCAATTATGCAAAACACCTCATTACCTGTTATTTATTACAACAGAGCAAACGGTGTATTATCGGCAGATTATATTAAAAAATTGGCAGAAGTTTGTCCTAATTTTATTGGTTTAAAAGATGGAACAGGCAATATGCAAGAACTCAACGATACGATTAAAACGGTCGGGAAACGTCTTTCATATATTGGAGGTGTACCAACTGCTGAAATTATCGCAGAAGCATATTTATCAATCGGCGTAAACACTTATTCATCGGCAGCCTTTAACTTTGTGCCAGAATTAGCCAATAAATTTTACAAAGCATTACGTGCAGGGGATTCGGCAACGGTCGAAAAAATCACAAAAGATTTTTATATCCCATTCGTAAGATTGCGTAGTAAAAAGAATGGTTATGCAGTAAGTCTCATTAAAGCAGGAGCAAAATTAATTGGTAAAAGTGCAGGAAATGTGCGTCCGCCACTTACAATGCCTACCGATGCCGAAGTAGAGGAACTGAAAAAGATTATTGAGCAAAGTATTTAAAAGTCGTTTATTATCCCAACAATTATGTCTCTAACAGGTAAAAATATTATCGGATTTGCCAGTTCATCAGAAGGGCAAGTTACCCTCAAAGCTATCAATCCAAGTACAGGAGAAAATCTAAGCACTGATTTTTTCAAAGCAACCATCAACGAGTTGAACTCTGCCGTTGAAAAAGCTGATAAAGCTTTCCAGATTTATAGAAAAAAATCAGGACAAGAAAAGGCTGCTTTTTTAGAAAAAATTGCCGAAGAAATTGAAACCTTAGGTGACACGCTTACCGAAAGATACATGGCTGAATCTGGTTTGCCACAAGGTAGAGCCGTAGGTGAAAGAGGCAGAACGATTGGACAATTAAAACTTTTTGCTCAATTATTAAAAGATGGCTCATGGGTAAATGCTCGCATTGATACCGCTTTGCCCGACCGTCAGCCATTGCCAAGAAACGATATTCGTTCAATGGAACGTCCTTTGGGAGCAGTGGGTGTTTTTGGTGCAAGTAATTTTCCATTGGCATTTTCTGTGGCAGGTGGCGATACCGCATCTGCTTTAGCCGCAGGTTGTTGTGTGGTTTTCAAGGCACATCCTGCCCATTTGGGAACTTCCGAATTAGTTGGTCTGGCTATTCAAAAAGCGGCAATTGAAACCAATATGCCCGATGGCGTTTTCTCTTTGCTTTTTGATGATAGTTTTGAAATTGGTCAAGAATTAGTAAAACATCCAAGTATCAAAGCCATTGGTTTTACAGGTTCGTACAGAGGTGGAAAAGCTATTTTTGATACGGCAGTTGCTCGTCCAGAGCCGATTCCAGTTTATGCAGAAATGGGAAGCGTAAACCCTGTTTTTGTTTTACCAAAAATCATTCAAGAAAAATCTCAGTCGATTGCTCAAAACTATGTGGCTTCGGTTACTTTGGGCGTTGGTCAGTTTTGTACAAATCCGGGAATGTTATTGTTGGAGAAAAATGCAGATTTCATTTCAGCATTAGAAACTCAAATTCAAGAAGCAAACGGCGGTGTAATGCTAACAACAGGTATCAAAGATGCTTACAGAAAAGGCGTTGAAAAATCTGAGAATTTGTCGAAAGTAATCGGAAAAGGTAAAACACCAAGTGGTTTTACTGCCGTTGAACCTGTGTTATTTCATGCTGATATTGATACATTAATTGCTAATCCGCATTTATCAGAAGAAATTTTTGGACCAACAAGTATTGTTGTAGAAGGAAATTCAAAAGATGAATTATTAGCAGTAGCAAAATCACTTGCTGGACATTTGACTGCAACCGTTTTTGGAAATGAAGAAGATTTGAATGAATACCAAGACCTTTTGGAGATTTTACAACAAAAAGTGGGTCGCCTCATTATCAACGGATTCCCAACTGGTGTAGAAGTTTGTCATGCAATGGTGCATGGTGGACCATTCCCATCAACTACCGATTCGAGAAGTACATCGGTTGGCACGGGAAGTATTACCCGTTTTACTCGCCCAGTTTGTTTTCAAGATTTCCCAGATTCTTTATTGCCAGACGAATTAAAATCAGGTAATCCATTAAATATTTGGCGTTTAGTAAATGGTCAAAATGAGCAATAGTTAGGTGTTGGGATTTGGGCATTTGGATTTAGGGGTACTATAAAGTTGACTATCAATGGCGAAAAATCCCAACCCTTAGTTAAGAGATTTGATGTGTACTTTACGGAAGTTGTCGTTCAAAACGACGACTTCCGTTGAGACTCAGATACGAAATGCCTTTTTTAAATTAGTATTATTGAATCCATCATTGCAATCCTCAATTTGTACCTACTTTTTCCAGAAAAACACTTAAACTTTCTTCGTGCGGTACTAGCAATTTTTTACGAATTTTCAGTCTTGCCGTTTCTACGCCCCTTGCCGAAATATTAAGCAATGGTGAAATCTGCTTATTGCTAAAATTCATTTTTACAAATGCACAAAGTCGCAATTCACGTTGTGATAATTCAGGACTGATACTTTTGAGTTTTTTAAAGAAATCGTGATTGACTTTTTCAAAATTTACATCAAAAATTTCAATAAAATCATTCCCAATTTTCTGAGAATTCAGTTTTTTATATATTTCAAATAATTTCTTCTTCGATTCGTCACTTTTGAGCAACGTTTTAAGTTCCTGCAAATCGACTTTAATCTCTTGAAAAACCTCAGATTTCTGACTTAACATAGAGGTATAATTTGCCAATTCTTTACTCTTAACAATAATATCTCTGTCCAATTCCTCAGTGTATTTATCTATTTGGGCTTTATCCTCTCGCAGTTTTAATCTTTCAAGTTCTAATTCTACTAATTTTTTAGATTTTTCAATTTCTATTCTTGTTTTAATATGCTCATTATCAATGCGTTCTTTGATTGTCAAGTAAAGGTGTCTTAGTCCAAAAAAAGAAACCAAAACGTAAATAAAATACGCAAAATTCGTTTGATACCATTTGGGTTTAATCACGAAAATCATCGTCATTGGTGCAGCTTCAAGACCAGAAAGGTTTCGTGATTTTACCGAAAATTCATACTTCCCTGGACTCAGATTGGTATATTCTTTAAAAGGATTTGCAGTCCAATTCGACCAATCTTTTTCATCATTATTTAACTTATAACAATACTGAATTCCAATATTTGAAATCAACTGCGGTACACAAAATTCAAGGCGTATTGTTTCAGCACCATTAGGAATTATTACTTCATTATTGCCATTATTGATAGGTAAATCATTCTCCGTTTGAGCAATAGAATAACACATTCTGCTCAGTTGTGTTAAGGCAGGTTGTAAAGGTTTTGTCTTTTGTGTGTTATATAAAAATAGTCCGTCGTGCGTACCTACAAACACTTTTTCGTTCTCAAAGGGTAACACGATTTCCATTCCTTTATTAAATATCCCTTTCAAATTGAGGAATAAATTTTTCTCAAAACTTGAGCTTTTATCCGTAAAAAAACCTAATTCATCATCTTCGATAGCCCATGTTTTTCCATTTGATTGAAAAATTCTACGTACATTTTTTATTGGATTTAATACTTTATTGAGTGTTTCAAATGGCGTAAAAGTGTTTGTACTTTCATCAAATTGATAAATACCAGTATTGGTCGTAAAAACGATTCCCCCATTATAATGGTGAACATTGATATTAAATGGAGATTTAAACCCATTGGTATTTGTGTAGTTTTCAATTGACTCAACTCGCTGATAATCATTGTCTATTCTAATTCTGAACACTCCTTTATAACCATGACAAACCCAATAAGTATTAGGAATTTTATCTGCCACAATATCTCTCGTGGATTCATTGAAACCGTTGATTTTATTTTGAATCAACCAATTTTCGCCAATATTCTTCACTAAATAAACGCCGTTGTAATTTGAGCCTAAATACCACCCTGATTTATTTTTGATGGGTGTCAATTTCCAAAAACCAGCTTGTGTTGATATTTTCTGATAACCATTATCGGTAATTTTCAAAATTCCAATGTTATGTGAAGCGATAATGTCATCCCCAAAACTTTGTACCGCCCAAGCTTGCCCTTTTAATTTCGGAATAGGTTTAAAATCAAAATTACCACTCATAATATTTTCGGGTAATTGAGAGAAAAATACACCTTGATTGGTTGCCAAATAGATTTTTTTATTCTTAATCAAAATATCGAAGATGGAAGCTTTATCGTAAATATTTTGATAGGAGGAACGATACGTTAAAAAATTCAAGCCATTATTTTTCAAAATCCAAAGGTCACCTTTTGAAGTTTGGAAAAGATTTATAATTGGATTGTTTTTGATAGAATTTTGAAAGTCTGGGTTTTGACTAATCGTATTATTTTTATAGTCGTACCAAAGCAATTTTGTACTTAATGTGCCTAAAAGATATAAATCGCCATCTTTATGAATGGCACAATTCAGTTGGTCTATTTCACTATCCGAGAAAACAGCTTTGAGGAATTTTACTTTCTGAGTTAGCGTATTTCCAGAAAAAATCTTCCCACTCCGAGTAACAATCAAGATTTCATTGGGAACTGTGGTTGGCAATATGGCAGATGTAACTTCATCTTGAAAATAATTTGGTGGGAAAACCTGCTCTAATTTTTTGCTGGCAAGATTTAAAGACAAAAAGCCCTTTTCCACATCTTGAATAAAATAGTTATTACCGATTTGACTACCATAAATAAATGTTTTCGGGGCATTCACGATTGTCGCTACATTTTTATGAATAATTATCAATTCATTATACGACATCAAAATAATGTGTTCTCCAATACTATTGGCTCTCCAAATATTCTCAAAATTTCGATTAGATAATTTCAGTTGATTAACCATTGAATGGAAAGCATATTTTCCAAAAACATCTTTTTTGAGTATCCCAAAATCATTATAACCGCCTGCATATATTTCGCCATTGCTTGTTTTTACTAAACTGTAAATAGATGAATTATTTGGCAAAAAAATCTTTCGCCAATTATTACCATCATAACTCACGGCTCCATCATAATTGCCAAAAAACATCGTCCCATCATTAGCTTCACAACCGATAGTAAAATGAGAATCACTTTTAAAATCATTTTTTGTAAAGCCAATAATCGAAGCTTTTGAGCTTATAGAATTATTGGAAGATGCTGTTGGTTGATACTGTGCAAAAACTACTGTAACACAAATCAATTGAAAAATAATAAGCTTAATTGTTGATAAAGTTTTTTTCATGGTGTTTTAACGACAAATAGATTTAATAACCATCATGACAACAAAGATACAATTTTATATATAAATAGTGACATTGATTAAATTTTGCAATTTGCTGATAATCAATTGATTGAATTTTTTAAGCGTAATTTTAACGTATAGGTTTTAATGTAAGAACGTAATTGAAGTGTATCTGTTTTTTATCAATAAAGTTACTCTCATATCTAATATTGTTCCCAGTTTTTAAATAACTCTCCAAGAGAATTAGACAATGTTTCTTCTTGGGTTTTTGAAAAAGCACAATTTTAATCCAAATTTTTAATCTTAAAAAATTTATGAAATTTAAAAATTACTTGTGTTTATTATTGCTGAGTATGAGTACACTTTCTGTTTTTGGGCAGACTGTAGAAGTGCGAGGAAAAGTAATTGATGCCAATTTGAGTATTGGGATTTCGGGAGTATCTATCTCAATCAAGAACTCCACAAGAGGTACGACAACCAGTGCCTCAGGCGATTATCAGATAAGTGCTTCAGCGAGTGATGTATTAGTTTTTTCATTTATTGGTTATAAACCTGTTGAAAAAGCAATTGGTAAGGCTTCTGTAATAAATGTAGCTCTCGAAGAAGATGTTAAAGGATTGAATGAAGTGGTGGTTATTGGTTATGGAACACAGAAAAAAAGCGTTGTAACGGGTGCCATTTCAAGTATTAAAGCCAAAGACCTTGAAAATATTCCGAGTGGTCGGATAGAAACGGCTTTACAAGGTCGTGTGTCTGGGGTTACCATTGCTGCTAATGCTGGTCAACCGGGTTCGGCATCAACGGTACGTGTTCGTGGTCTTACTACTTTTGATACTTACGGCGGTAATAATCCACTTTGGGTTGTTGACGGTGTGATAATTGATAATGGAGGAATTGGCTTTATTAATCAGTCAGATATTGAATCAATTGAAGTGCTTAAAGATGCAGCTTCTTTGGCTATTTATGGGGCTCGTGCTGCATCAGGGGTTATTTTAGTTTCTACTAAAAGAGGGAAATCTGGAAAGTTAAGCGTTAATTATACAGGCTTTGTAGGGAGTTCTTCTCCTGCTAAACAATTGAATTTATTGAACGCAAGCGACTACGGAACTGTCATGAACGAAAAGTCGGTAGCCGCAGGTGGTAATGTTTTATACCCAAATCCGTCTTCATTAGGTGCGGGTACAGATTGGCAAGGAGCAATTTTTAATAATAATGCACAAAGAGCAAATCACGAAATTAGCATCAGTGGGGGCAATGATGTTTCAAGCTTTTTCCTTTCAGCAGGAACACAAAATCAAGATGGTATTGTATTGAAAGATATTTCTGGGTATAGAAGAGATAATTTGCGTTTAAACTCTACGCATAAACTTTCAAAGTTGATTTCTATTGGTCAAACATTGGCATACTCTCACCAAAAAACGGTCGGAATTGGTAACACAAATAGTGAATTTGGAGGACCATTAAGTTCAGCAATAAACTTAGACCCAATAACGCCATTAGTTGTTACTGACCCAACGGCGGCGGCTTCTTCAATTTATGCAAGCAATCCTGTATTAAGAGATAAAGAAGGCAGACCTTATGGAATTTCTTCAATTGTGGGACAGGAAATGACTAACCCAATTGCATATCAGCAAATTAGATTAGGAAATTTTGATTGGTCGGATGATTTCGTTGGTAATGCTTTTATTGAAGTATCTCCGCTTTCAAATCTAAAATTCAAAAGTACAGTTGGAGCAAAACTTTCATATTGGGGAGGCGACTTCTTTACGCCAAAATACTATTTAAGTGCAACGTCGGGAGCTGCTAAAAATACTTT
Organism: Arcicella aurantiaca; assembly: GCF_003148625.1. Lineage (GTDB taxonomy): Bacteria > Bacteroidota > Bacteroidia > Cytophagales > Spirosomataceae > Arcicella > Arcicella aurantiaca. The sequence continues at coordinate 11,186 of NZ_QGGO01000006.1, forward strand.
CAGCAGAAGTTCAAACACAGGTTTAGGTTGGAATATTGAAAATACCGTTTCTTATAACAAAAGTCTAAACAATCATAATATTGGCGTTTTATTAGGACAAGGTTTATATATTGACAACATCACAAGTGGTACAAGTATTACTTATTCTGACTTACCTGTAAACACTTACGACGACGCTTCTTTCAACTTTTCATTGCCTGCCGCTCAACGTACAGGTAGTGCATACACGGGTGTAGAACATAGAGTTACTTCATTATTTGGACGTTTAACTTATGACTTCAAAGAAAAATATTTGTTCACAGGAATTATCCGTAGAGATGGTTCATCAAGATTTGGCGGGAATAATAAATTTGGGATTTTCCCTTCATTTTCAGCAGGTTGGGTAGTTTCAAATGAAGATTTTTGGAAAGAAAATAATATCGTAAAATCACTTAAAATTAGAAGTGGATATGGTGTAACAGGTAACGATGCGATTCTAAACTTTGGTTATTTATCAACAATTGTAGGTGGAAGAAACTATACTTATGGTACAGGTGGCGTAGATATTATTTCTGGATTTAGCCCAAGTGCTCCTTCAAATCCTGATTTGAAATGGGAAGAAACGGCTCAAACTAACATTGGTATTGATGCAACTCTATTGAAAAATTTAACCTTAACCTTAGAAGTATATCGTAAAAAGACCTCAGGAATTCTCCAAACAATTACACTTCCAGGTTATGTTGGAGCAACAAGTAGCCCCGTTGGAAACGTGGCAGACATGGAAAACAGAGGTTTAGAAATTGAACTTGGTTACAGAAAACGCTTTGGAGATTTCAACTTTTCAGCAAACGGAAACGTATCATTCTTGAAAAATGAAGTAACCTATTTAGGAAACGGCATTTCATTTATTACTTCTGGAGCAGCAGGTTTTCAGTCGATGGGGTCAATTACAAGAACACAAGTTGGACAACCTTACAATGCTTTCTTTGGATTGCAAACTGCGGGAATTTTCCAGAATACTGCCGAAATCAACGCTTATAAAACTGCCGAAGGAAATGTTATTCAACCAAATGCAAAACCTGGAGATTTTAAATGGGTAGATACCGATGGAAACGGAGTAATTAATGATAATGATAAAACATTTCTTGGAAATGGTTTGCCAAAATACACCATTGGATTAAATGTGGCGATGGATTATAAAAACTTCGATTTTATGTTTTTTGCTCAAGCGTCGGGTGGAAACAAAATTTTCCAAGGACTTCGTCGCTTAGATATTTTAAATGCTAATTATCAATCAAGTGTATTGAGCCGTTGGACAGGTGAAGGAACTTCAAATACGTACCCAAGATTAACCAATAATGATACAAACGGCAATTTTGGAAAAGCCTCTAATTTTTATTTAGAAGATGGAGATTTCGTAAGATTAAAGATTATTCAATTAGGTTACACATTACCAAATGCTATTATTAGTAAAATTGGAGCTCAAAAATTAAGAGTTTTTGTCACTGCTGAAAACTTATTAACACTTACAAAATATACAGGTTACGACCCAGAAATTGGGGGAAATGTCTTCGGAATCGACCGTGGTTATTATCCACAAGCTCGTTCAATTCAATTTGGTCTTAACTTAAAATTTTAATGTAAAATTACAAAAAGATGAAACGTAATAAATTCAAATATTCACTCATTGCCATAGCAACTTCTGTATTAGCTTCTTGTAGTTCAAGTTATTTAGAAGTATTACCCAAAGGCAGTAGTTTAGAAGCAAGTTATTATACAAATCAGTCTGAAGCATTTGCGGGATTGGTGGCAGTATATGACATCATGCGAAAAAATTCTGGCGGTTTTGAAAACATGATAACGATGCTCAATGCAGGTTCTGACGACACCGTAGCGGGTGGTGGCGGTGCAACAGATGGCGTTGGACTACAAAGTTTTTCAAATTATACAATCAGTCCAACCACTGTACCCGCAAGTTATTGGGGCGACCATTATCAAGGTGTTTTTAGAGCTAATTTTTTACTCTCAAAACTTCCTAATATTCCGATGGATGCAACGCTGAAAGCAAGATATACTGCTGAATCTCAAGCATTAAGAGCTTTGTATTACTTTAACTTGGTTCGTTTATTCAAGAACATTCCATTAATTACAACGCCACTTGCATCAACAGAAATTTACAACGTTGTGCAAGCAGAACCATCTGCCATTTACGCACAAATTGAAAAAGATTTGAACGATGCTATTCCTGTTTTACCAATTTCTGTTCCTGCTTCAGATGCAGGACGACTAACCAAGGGAGCAGCACAAGCGTTACTCGGAAAAGTATATTTATATGACAATAAGTTGAGCGAAGCAGCAGCACAATTGGCAATTGTCAATGGAACACCAAACGGAGCAAATCCTTATGGATATAAATTGTTAAACAATTTTTCTGATTTATGGGTTGTTGCCAATAAATTTAATAGCGAATCTATTTTAGAAGTTACCCATACCTACGCAAGTAATGCGGGTTGGGGCAACTGGGGTTCAGGTACGGACGAAGGAAATTCGGTTGTACAAATGATTGGACCAAGAACTTTAACACGTCCAACAGGTTCAACTGCACCTGCTTATTATTCTGGAGGTTGGTCTTTCAATCCTGTTACACAAGATTTATACGATGTTTTAAAAAATGACCCCCGTTTTTCAGCAACCATTTTAGACGCAAAAGCTCTAAAAGCGGCTAAGCAAATTAACTATATATCTGGTTATCAGGATACTGGATATTTTATCAATAAATTTATGCCAAAGCAATCTGATGTTTCAACGGGCTTGGGTAATATCGAGTTAAATTTTAGACAAAACTCATATATTATCAGATTGGCAGATTCTTATTTGATGGAAGCAGAGGCATTAGGCGGTACTGGAGCAAGAGCTCAGGCATTATTAGATGCGGTACGTTCACGAGTAGGATTACCTTCTATTCCAGTTTCACTAAATGCCATTGCTAATGAACGTCGTTTGGAACTTGCTTGTGAAGGACACCGTTGGTTTGACTTAGTAAGAACAGGAAAAGCTGCCACTGTATTATCAAGTAAAGGTTTTAAAGCTGGAAAAAATGAAGCATTGCCTATTCCTTTTAAAGAATTGGAGAATACTAAAATCAAGCAAAACCCGAATTATTAAGTATAAGGTCTAAGTTAATTTTTAGAAATTACTTCCAAATCCAATATGGCTTAGGGACAAACTTCCCGAAAGTTAAAACTTTCGGGAAGTTAATCGGCTTAACGAAACGACATTACTTCCAGTCTCAATTTGGAAGTAATTTCCTCACATTTCATCAACAATCACTTGTTTCTTTTTAAATTACATTTTCAAAGGAAGATTACTTTCTTGAAAAAAATGTAATGCTTATTTCCAAACTCATTACCGATTCAAATTCCAAAATAATCTGTTAAATATCTAACTATCAATAGGTTAAAATATTTAATTCTATTGACTCTCCAACTATGCGTTCCTTAATATCAACTATTTTTCTCTTTCTGATTTGGGCTTGCGATGTAAAATCGACAAACTCAAATGTTTCACCACAACAACCGCCCACAACAACGCCAGTTGTTTCTAATAATCCTGTTTTGAGTTATTGGCTCACAACTCCCGACCAAACTATTTTGTTACAAAAGCAAGGTGACGTTACATTTTATAAAAGCACCAATGCTAATGTTTCTATTGAAGTTGATTCTACCCAAGAATTTCAAAGCATCGACGGTTTTGGATTTACCTTAACAGGTGGAAGTGCCAAACTTATCAGCCAATTAAGTGCTTCCGAAAAAAGTAATTTATTAAATGAATTGTTTGGTAAAGAGGCAAAATCAATAGGAATTAGTTATTTAAGAATTAGTGTTGGAGCATCAGATTTAGACGAAAAAGTATTTAGTTACAACGATTTAGAGCTGGGTCAAAAGGATGAAAACTTAGCAAAATTCAGCTTAGAGCCTGATAAACAATATCTTATTCCAATACTAAAGGAAATTATCAAAATAAATCCTTCGATAAAAATCATGGGAAGTCCTTGGTCGGCACCAGTTTGGATGAAAACAAATGGCAAGTCAATCGGCGGGAATTTATCGCCAGAATATTACCAAGTATATGCCAAATATTTAGCAAAATACATTGCCGAAATGAAAAAAGAAGGCATCACAATTGACGCCCTTACTTTACAAAATGAACCCCAACATGGTGGAAATAACCCAAGTATGGTAATGAGTTTCACCGACCAAGCTAACTTTGTGAAGAATAATTTGGGTCCACTTTTTCGTAAAGAAAATATCACAACAAAAATTATTGTTTGGGACCATAATTGTGATAATCCCGAATATCCAATCAATGTTTTGAACGATAATGAAGCAAATCAGTATATTGATGGTTCAGCATTTCACTTGTATGCAGGGGACATCAGTGCTTTATCAAGAGTACATACACTTCATCCAAACAAAAATTTATATTTTACCGAGCAGTGGACTTCATCAAAAGGGGCGTTTGGTGGAGATTTACAATGGCACGTTAAAAATGTGGTGATTGGTTCTGTAAGAAATTGGAGTAAAGTTGCTTTAGAATGGAATTTAGCTAATGATGCTAATTTTCAGCCACATACACCTGGCGGTTGTACAGAATGTAAAGGTGCTTTAACGATTTCAGGTTCAAATATTACTCGAAACGTAAGTTATTACATTATTGCTCACGCTTCTAAATTTGTTCCAGCAGGGTCAAAACGCATCCAAAGTACCACAAATAGCAATTTGCCAAATGCCGCTTTTATGACTCCCGAAGGGAAAAAAGTTTTGATTCTTGAAAATGACAAAACTACCAGTATTGACATCAATGTAAAGCAGTCTGACAAAATTGCTGTAATGACATTACCAGCAGGTTCGGTCGCAACAATAGTTTGGTAAAAAGTTTGAGTTTAATTTTAGATAAATTTTATGATTTTAAAAATGGGTGTCAAATTTTGGCATCCATTTTTTGTTTGTAAATCTTTAGCGATAAATTTTGTAGAAATAGATTTTGAGCATTTTTTACTTTTGATAATCTTTAATTATCAAAAGTAATTATATTTGTTAAAAATATAGAAAAATGAACTCAAATCTCGCTATCACAAAATTAGAATCTTCCAATGAATCAATTTCTCTATCCACAGAATTGAAAGAGAAATTAAACGAATATGGAAGATTAGGTTTACAAGGTGCTTATAATACTCAAAGAGCCTATAAAGCGGATTTGAAAAATTTTAATGAATGGTGCGATGCCAATGGGCAAGTCGCATTACCTGCTTCTCCAGAAACCTTAGCGGGGTATGTCGCACATTTAGCGGATAACTGTAAATGGGCAACCATCAACCGTCGATTAGCTGCCATTTCAAAATTACACCAATTACAAAACTTAGAAACGCCAACGCAAAATAGAGTTTTCAGAACTGTGATGGAAGGTATAAAGCGAGCAAACGGAATTCGTCAAAAGCAAGCACCAGCATTTAAACTCAATAAATTAAAGTCGATGCTTCGAGAAATTGAAACTGATAGCAATGCAAAATTAAGAGACAAAGCACTATTACTTTTAGGATTTACAGGAGCTTTTCGACGGTCAGAATTGGTAGCATTAAATGTTGAAGATTTGCAATTTACAGAAGAAGGTTTGATAGTTTCTATGAAAAAATCTAAGACAAACCAATATGGAGATTATGAAGAAAAAGCCATTTTTTATAGCCCAGAAGCTATTTTATGCCCTATTAGAACATTACAATCTTGGATACAAAGGTTAGAAAAAAATACCGATGCTTTATTTGTAAGAGTACGAAAAGGTGATAAAATAACGGAAGATAGACTCACAGACAAAACGGTTAATGACTTGGTAAAAACCTACTTGGGAGAAGAGTTTTCTGCACATTCACTTCGAGCATCTTTCATAACAATTGCTAAAATAAATGGAGCTGATGACTCAGAAATTATGAGACAGTCAAAACATAAAACCTCTGCCATGATTCAACGATACACTCGAATTGAAGACATAAAACAACATAATGCGGCGATGAAACTGGGTTTATAAACATGATTAGAATTAATTATTTAAGTCCAATCGAGAAGAATTATTTTTTTAACGGATTCTCAAGCGATTTGAAATATTAAAAAAACTTCAAATAAAAAACTTAATCTTTCTGAAAATCAACTCATTAGACCTTGAAATTATAGAAAATTATACTTCAAAAAGCTTATTTATTCAAAACAAAATTACTTTATGATTAATTATTGAACACTATTTATTATTTGTCATTTATTCGTATATTCAATTAGAAATTGTACCATACAAAGAGTAAAATTGACTAATCAATGAAATGTTTTCATTTTACTATTTATTATTTTCTTTTATTTATTTTTATTTTCGATTTATTCCTTTTAAATTTGATTCAACATTATGGCAATACTACCAAATCAGCGACGAGATAAAATTTTAGAACTACTTAAAGAAGACGGTTCAGCCAAAGTGGTTGATTTATCGAGACTCTTTAAAGTAACGGAAGTCACGATTCGGCAAGACTTAGAAAAGTTAGAAAGCGAAGGCTTAATTATTAAAGAACACGGTGGAGCTTATTTGAAAAATGTTGAAGACCAAGTAAGAAGTTTTTCATTAGTGCATCAAGACAATCTTGATAAAAAAGAAAGAATTGCTCAAAAATGTTTAGAATTTATTGAAAGTGGCGATACTATTATTTTGGATTCGGGAAGTACGACAACTGAAATTGCCAAGAAATTAAAAGGACTTAAAAACCTAACCGTCATTACAAATGCGTTAAATATCGCATTAATGTTGGGAACGGAGTCTGGGATTGAAGTTATTATGACAGGAGGGGAATTTAAACCACCAACCCTTTCATTAACAGGACAAAAAGCGGCAGATTTTTTTAAGGGATTGAACGTACAGAAACTATTTTTAGCAACGGCTGGAATCTCCTTAAAATCTGGACTTACATACCCGAGTATCAGCGACTTAGTGGTAAAAAAAGCAATGATTGATGCCGCAGAAGTTACTTATTTGGTAGCAGATAGTAGCAAAATTGGGAAAAGTGCTTTAGCAAGTTTAGGAGCGTTATCACTCATAGATTATATCATTACCGATACAGGAATTGAGGAAAAACATAAGCAAGTTTTTAATGCTAATGAAATAGAATTGATTATTGCTAATTAAATAGCCGTAGCCGTCAGGGAGACTAATTTTTGTGGTTGAAAATCTAAAATAATGTGAGGTCTGTTTATTTAATTCTCTCAAAAAAACTACTGAACTAAACTAAAAAGAGATAATTAAGTATCTAAATCAAATATTATTTTAATGTTGAACTGACGGCTTCGGTATTTTTTAAAAGAAATATCCCAAAACAATTTCCATAAATCAATAATGAAAAATAAGTTACTCTTCGTCTCGTTCTTGGCTGCATTGACGCTTTCTATATCAGATAATTTCGTCTCTGCTCAGGCATCAAATTCAATTATAAAAAAGACGGTTTCTTCAAAACCACGAACAATCGTTACCACCGATGGAGAATTAGACGATGTAGATTCATTCATTAGATTATTACTTTATTCAAACGAGTTTAATATTGAAGGCTTAATTATTTCAAGTTCTCAGTGGCATTATAAAGGTGATGGAAAAGGAACAAAATTCACCTCTGAAATGGAAACCACTAAAAAGATTTATGGAGAAAGAACAGAATTGCGTTGGCCCGGTACAGACTGGATTTACAATTTGGTGGACGCTTATGGAAAAGTGTATCCAAATTTGAAAAAACACTCTACTGATTATCCTAAACCAGAGCATCTGAAAAGTTTAATCAGCATTGGAAATATTGACTTTGAAGGTGAAATGGAGAAAAATACAGATGGCTCTAATTTTATCAAAAAGAAACTACTTGATGACGATATGACACCGCTTTATTTGCAAGTTTGGGGTGGTACAAATACCATTGCAAGAGCATTGAAGTCAATCGAAGATGAATACAAAAACACCCCAAAATGGCAAGAAATTTATGCAAAAGTGTGCAAAAAAGCCATTATTTATGCGATTCTCGACCAAGATGCAACGTATAGAAAATACATAGAACCTAACTGGAAAGACATCAAGGTTTATTATAATTCAAATCAGTTTTGGAGTTTTGCTTACTTCTGGAAAAGAGCCGTTCCACAAGAACTTCACCCATATTTGGAAGGTAAGTTTATGAACAATATCATAAATAATCATGGGGCATTAACAAAAATGTATTATAGCTATGGCGATGGAAACCCTCCTGCGGGCGAAATTGACGATATTTATAGTAGCATGGAAAAAGCTCAAAAAAATCAGTGGGGAAGTTTTGGGCAATATGATTTTATCTCAGAAGGAGATTCCCCTGCTTACTTGCATTTGGTTGATATTGGTTTAAATAATCTTAACAATCCACAAGATGGTGGTTGGGGCGGACGTTTGGTACAATCAACCAAAACACCAAGCCGTTGGGAAGATGGAGAAGCTGCCTCAGATTATAATCCATATACTAAAAAAATGGATAAAGCTTATGCACAAACTCGTTGGATTCCTGCCATTCAAAATGATTTTGCTGCTCGTGCTGATTGGTGTATTAAAGATTATAAAAATGCAAATCACGAACCTAAAATTAAATTAAATACTGCCTCAAAATTAACGGTTGCTCCTAATAGCACCGTAAAATTAAGCGGAACTGCAAGCGACCCTGACGGCAATACTGTAAATTATCATTGGTGGCAATATGACGAAGTAGATACTTACGGAGGTAAAGTTTCTATTCAAAATGCAGATAGTAAAAGTGCGTCATTCAAAATGCCAAGTGACATAAAAAAAGGAGAAACAATACATTTAATATTAGAAGTAAAAGACAATGGAATTCCGCAACTAACTCGTTATCAGCGAGTTGTTGTAATGGTAAAATGAATACTTTGAATGGGGGCAGATGTAACACGGGAATTTCTTCCGTGAAGCAGAGTCAAGTCTATTTGTAGAATTCACGGGAAAGATTCCCGTGTTACAAATAATATAAACGATTATTTAAAAATATGAAACAATTAAGTTTAGGCGTTATCATCGGGAATCGTAATTTTTTCCCTGATAGTTTAGTTGAATTAGCACGAGTTGAAATCATTGAAGTGCTAACAAAAATGAACATCAAACCAATTTTATTGGATAGTAACGATACAAAATTAGGAGGTGTAGAAACATTTGGTGATGCTCAGAAATGTGCTACATTATTCAGACAACACGCCGACGAAATTGTAGGTGTATTGGTGGTACTACCAAACTTTGGTGATGAAAAAGGGGTTGCAGATACCCTCAAAATGGCAAACTTAAATGTGCCTGTTTTAATTCAAGGTTATCCAGATGATTTAAACAAATTGGATGTTGCTCGCAGACGTGATTCGTGGTGTGGCAAAATTTCGGTTTGTAATAATTTATACCAATATGGAATTAAATTCTCATTGACATCTCAACACGTTGTTAGACCATCTGACGCAAGTTTTCAGCAAGAATTGAAAGATTTTATGGCTGTTTGTAGAGTTGTAAAAGGTCTGAAAAATGTAAGAATTGGAGCAATCGGAGCAAGACCAACTGCCTTTAATACAGTACGTTACAGTGAAAAAATCTTACAAAGAAACGGTATTTCAGTAGTTACTTGTGACCTTTCTGAAATTCTTGGAAAAGCTAATAAATTAACAAAAGACGATTCAGTTGTAAAAGAACGTTTAGAGAAAATCACTAATTATGCCAAAACGGGAAAAACGCCAAGTGAAGCGTTAATTCAGATTGCCAAATTAGATGTTGTTCTGAATGATTTTATGGCTGAAAACGTACTTGATGCAACGGCTATTCAATGCTGGACTTCATTACAACAAAATTATGGTTGTAATGTATGTACAAGTATGAGTATGATGTCTGAAAATATGTTGCCAAGTGCTTGTGAAGTTGATGTAACAGGAACGCTGTCAATGTATGCGATGCAATTAGCGTCTGGTTCGCCAAGTGCTTTGGTAGATTGGAACAACAATTATGCAGATGATGAAAACAAATGCGTTTTATTCCACTGTGGAAACTGGGCAAAATCATTCTTACCAGATATTGAAATTAGTAACGCTCCAATTTTAGGAACTACCGTTGGCGTAGAAAATACCTACGGAGCATTAGATGGAAGAACACCAGCCATGCCTTTAACTTACGGACGTTTAAGCACAGACGATTCAAAAGGAATTATCAAAGCGTATATAGGTGAGGGTGACCTTACTGATGATGCACTAAATACATTTGGAAACCGTGCCGTTGCCAAAATTCCTGATTTACAGAAATTAATGCAATACGTTTGTAGAAATGGATTTGAACATCACGTAGTAATGAATGCGTCGAAAACAGCAGGCATTTTGAAAGAAGCATTTGAAAATTATATGGGTTGGGAAGTTTACCAACACTAATATTTAGAATAATTGTAAAAATAAGGATACCGTTTAACTTCCCGAAAGTTTTAGAACTTTCGGGAAGTTCGTCAAAGTCAAACATGGTACGTTTAAATTTACAAATTTCATTAAAAAGAATAGATTTGGAAAAGGTCGAGATGGTTTTGTGGTAAAAAGCAAAACCATTCTCAAATTTAATGAACTATTTGGTTGAGGTAAAGTATAAATAATTTCAAGATGAAAAAGCTTACAAATTTCCTTCATAATTGTACCAAAGCAAACATACTTTTTTGCGTAACAACCATTATCTCAATCGTTTACACAAATAATTTATTGGCTCAAATTACGGATAAAACAAAACCACGAATTGTAATCACTGCTGACCCAGAATTAGATGATAACAATTCGCTTATTCGTTTTATTTTGTACAGTAGCGACCTCGACGTTGAAGGACTCATTTATACAAGTAGTGGTTTTCACTGGAAAGGCGATGGAAAAGGAACAAAATGGTTTGTTCCAGGAAGAGAATATGCTCGTTTTGGCTTAAATGAATGTCCATGTACTTCGTGGCGTTGGGCTAAGGATGAACGATTTATCCATGATATTGTAGATGCTTACGAAAAATCATATCCAAATTTAAAAGTTCATAATCCAGAATATCCTGACCCAAAAATATTAAAGTCAAAGATTAAATATGGAAATATTGAATTTGATGGCGAAATATCAAAAAATACCGAAGGCTCAAACTTAATCAAATCATTGATTTTAGATAATAAGCCCGGTCAATTGTACATTACTGCTTGGGGCGGACAAAGCACTATTGCAAGAGCTTTAAAATCAATCCAAGAAGATTATGAATTTACTGTTGAATGGGAAAATATCAAGAAGAAAATCAACCGAAAAGTTGTCCTTTTACCTTCTGGCGACCAAGACGATACTTATGCAACCTACATTAAACCAAATTGGCCAGACATTGAATACAGACAATTTAGTGGCGGACCAAATTATGGATATGGAGCTCAATTAAGAGCTACCAAAGGAGATTCTTTATATTTAACAGCATCATGGATGAAAGAAAATGTATCAGACAGAGGAGCTTTGGGTAGTTTATACAGAGTTTGGGGCGATGGAAAACAGATGGTAAAAGGAGATAAATTAGATTATTTTGGATTGTCGGGACACTCTAACGAAGAACTCAAAAAAATGGGTTATGCGGTTTGGATGCCTGTTCAGCCAAAAGGAACTTGGTTGGGCGAAGGCGATAATCATACCTTTATGAATATGCTTGGCAATGGTTTACGTGCCTATGAATTAGGCACTTACGGAGGTTGGGGCGGTAGTGTAAATAGCAAAAGAGAAGCTATCAATTTTGCAACTCCAACGGATACAAGTGCCAATGCAATGGCAAATATGTTAGGTTCGATGAACACGAAAAATGCCGAGGGAATGGCTTATCCAAACTTTTTTCCACAGGCTCAACAAAGTTTTGCGGCAAGATTAAAATGGGCGGTTACGCCTCAATATACAAATGCCAATCATGAACCCATCGTTAATGTGGAAGGAACTATGACAGTGATGGCTTCGGCAGGTGAAAAAATTAGATTAAATGGAATGGTGTCTGACCCTGACGGAAATACCGTTACCCCAAAATGGTGGCAATTGAATGTTGGAACTTATCTTAACAAAGTGCAAATTTTAACACCAAATGCTTTGCGAACAGAAGTTCAGATTCCGAAAGATGCCGTGGGTGGACAAACAATTCATTTGATTTTTGAAGGAACTGACAATGGAACACCGTCGCTAACAAAGTATCAGCGAGTAATCATTCATGTTAGAAAATAAATAAAATTTGGATTTTCCATAACAGTAATTTCGGCTTCTGAGCCAGTTTTGGAATAAAACCTAAATAAAATGACAAGTATAGAATTGCAAGAGAAGTCTCGGATTTATAGAAGAAAAATCCTCGAATACATCTACAAAGCCAAAGCAGGTCACACAGGTGGAAGTTTATCTTGTATCGACATTCTGAATGTATTGTACAACGATACGATGAATGTAAATCCTGAAAATTTCAAGTCTGGCGACAGAGACAGATATATCCAAAGTAAAGGACACTGCGTTGAAGCCCTTTTTGTGGTTTTGGCAGATAAAGGATTTTTCCCAGAAACCGACCTTGAAACATTGTGTAAATATAAGTCGCATTATATCGGGCATCCAACTCGTAAAGTCAATGGCGTAGAACAAAATACGGGGGCTTTGGGTCATGGTTTACCAATTTGTGTTGGTACAGCTTTGGCGGCAAAAATGGACGAAAAATCTTACCGAGTATTTACTTTATTGGGTGATGGAGAATTGCCAGAGGGTTCAAATTGGGAAGCATTTTTATCAGCATCTCATTATAAGTTAGATAATTTATGTGCCATTTTGGACTACAATAAATTACAAATTACAGGTAAAAATGCCGATGTTTTAAATACCGAACCTATTGCTGACAAGCTAAAAAGTTTTGGTTGGGCAGTACGTGAAGTAGATGGAAACGACCCTCAAAAATTAAAAGAAACATTAGACCAATTACCTTTTGAGGAAGGAAAACCAAGTTTTGTGATTGCTCATACCATCAAAGGGAAGGGTGTAAGTTACATGGAAAATCAATTAAAATGGCATCATGGCGTTCCTTCTGCGGAACAATATGAATTGGCAATTTCTGAACTATCTTAATAATGAATGATATAAAAATGCCCACGGTAGGGCTTGCAAATCTTGAAGTTTTTGCCGCCACACTCGAATCGCTCGCTGCGGTGGATAGAAATATTATTGCTGTAACAAGCGACTCACGAGGTTCTGGTAAATTAACGCCTTTCGGTCAGAAATTTCCAAAACAAATTGTTGAAGTCGGTATTGCAGAACAAAACTTAGTTGGTGTTGCCGCAGGTTTAGCTTCGGCAGGCAAAACCGTTTTTGCGGTATCTCCTGCTTGTTTCTTGACGGCAAGAGCCTTAGAACAAATTAAAAATGACGTTGCCTATTCTGATAATGCAGTCGTGTTGGTCGGAATCAGTGCGGGGGTAAGCTACGGAGCATTGGGTACGACGCATCATAGTTTACATGATTATGCCGTTTTGAGAGCCATTAATAATTTAGTGGTGGTTGCTCCTGCTGATAATTTTGAAACGGAACAAGCCATTTTACAAGCAGCGGCTCTTAAAAAACCCATTTATTTGAGATTTGGGAAAAAGAATATGCCCGTTGATTTAGTTATTAGTGATTGGTCGGGCGGTGTTCCGCAATTGGTTACTGGTGAAAAAACCGATAACCAATCAACCAGTAACCTGTTTCAACTCGGAAAAGGAAGAGTAATCAGAGAAGGTTCAGACCTAACTTTTATCGGCACAGGAGAAACTGTTTTACCTGCTTTTGAAGCTGCTGAAAAATTAGCATCTGAACATGGAATCCAAGCAAAAGTGGTGAGTATGCACACCATTAAACCGCTGGATTATGAATTAATAAATACGATTGCTTCGGAAGGGAAACCGATAATCACAGTTGAAGAACACATGGTGAATGGAGGTTTAGGTGAAGCGGTTGCATCATATTTAATGCAAAATGCACATCGTAACTCATTCAAAATCATGGGAATTCCTGACGAATATACTGTTACGGGTTCACAAAATGAGATTTTCAAGCATTATGAAATCACGGGAGAAGGCATAGCGAAAGAGGCATTAAAATTATTGGCTTAATGAAAAAATATAAATTTTCTCTCTGGATACTACTCATTCTAAACTTCATAAACTTTTTTTCTCATGCTCAATCGAAAGTACAGCAATGGGATAGATTTGAAGTAAAACTTGAATATAAATCACAGAAAAATAATTTCTCGGAAGTCAATATTTCAGCGATTTTTACAGGAAAAGACACCACTATTTCTGTTCAAGGTTTTTATGACGGCAACAATACTTTTGTTATTCGATTTATGCCAAACAAAATGGGTATTTGGAAATATAATACCCAAAGTAATGTATCTGAATTGAATAACAAAAAAGGTGAATTTGAATGTGTAAAAGCAGAAGGTAGCAATCATGGAATGGTGAAAGTCAGCGAAATTTATAATTTCAAATATGCTGATGGAAAACAATATTTTCCGCTCGGAACAACTGCTTATGCTTGGACACACATGGCAAATGACGTTCAGGAGTTGACGCTTAAAACCTTAAAAAACACAGGTTTTAATAAAATCAGAATGGGCGTTTTTCCTAAAAATTATGATTTAGTAAAGGAAGAACCAACACTGTACCCTTATCAAATTAAATCAACGAAAAAAGATTCGTTAGGCAAAGAAATTAAAGTTTGGGATTTTACACAATTTAACCCTGCCTTTTTTCAACATTTAGAAAAACGAATTGATGAATTAAAAGATTTAGGGATTGAAGCAGATTTAATTATTTTTCATCCTTATGATAAAGGACGTTGGGGTTTTGATGAAATGTCAATGGAGGCTAATTTGCAATATATCAAATACTTAACAGCTCGACTATCATCTTTTAGAAATGTTTGGTGGTCGATGGCGAACGAATATGATTATGTAAAAAGCAAAACCGATGCTGATTGGATTACGCTCACAAAAGCCGTTGTTAAAAATGACCCATACCGACATTTATGCTCAATTCATGGAAGTACAGGTAGATATTTTGACTATTGGCGACCAGAATTTACACACGTTTCAATCCAAGACGAAGCCCCTGTGATGAATTATGGTGCAGCTCCAATTGTGCGAAATATTTATAATAAACCCACCATTTTTGATGAAGTGGGCTATGAAGGGAACCTCAAACATCGTTGGGGAAGATACAGTGGCGAAGAAATGAACCACCTGATTTGGATGGGCTTAATCGGTGGAACGTATGTTACCCACGGAGAATCTTATATGTTCAAAGACCTCAGAGATACCATATTTTGGGGAAAAGGAGGAGAATTTAAAGGAACAAGTTGGAAGCGAATCGCTTTTATTCGGAATATTTTAGAAAAAGCCAATGCACCCATTGAACAAGCCGACCTAAGTAGAGATAGCAAAATTGCGACAACAGGAAAGGGAGTTTATTTTATCTATTTTGGAAAAGATATGAATGAAACTTGGCTGTTCAATTTGCCAAGTAAGAATGCCAATTTTGAAAAAGTAAAAAAGGGAAATCGTTATAAAGTAGAAATTATTGATACTTGGGACATGACGATAAAAGAAGTTCCAAGCATTTTTGAAGTCGGAGAAGTGAACGATTATCGCCTTTATGACAAAGACTTAAAACAGGTTAGATTGCCCCTGAAACCATATATTGCTTTGAGAATTACGAAAATAATTTAATTAGAAACATGAATATCAATTAAAGATTGTTTCTTAAAATGCGAGCACCAATAATTTTTATGGATATTTCTGCGTATGTTTTTGCGTGAAAATGGATAAATTTTGAATTATTCGTATAAAATCGAAATTTATGAATATTTTTGAATAAAAATATGCGTATGAAAAAAACAGAATCTTTAATGCTGACAAAAGAATTCGTCAATCTTATGACTGAAATTGACGAATTTAAAGGGGCTTGGTTAGCTTTGGGAAATATTGCACCAGACCGATTGTTACAACTTAGAAAAGTGGCAACGATAGAAAGCATTGCTTCGAGTACCCGTATTGAAGGAAGTTTATTGACTGACCGACAAGTTGAAAAATTGATTGGTAACCTTCAAATTCAAAAATTTGAGACTCGAGATGAGCAAGAAGTGGCAGGGTATGCAGATTTGATGTCAATCGTTTTTGATAATTATAACGATATGCCATTGTCTGAAAATTTCATCAAACAACTTCATGGTTATTTGATGACGTACAGTGAAAAAGACCAATGGCACAAAGGGCAATATAAAAAATTTCCGAATCACGTTGTCGCCACAGATGGTTTTGGACAAGTTATAGGTATCGTTTTTGAGACAACAACACCCTTGGAAACACCAGTTAAAATGCAAGAATTGGTGGACTGGACAGTCGAAAATTTGAATAAAAGAGACTGGCATCCACTGTTAGTGATTGCCTTTTTCACCGTTGTTTTTTTAACCATCCATCCTTTTCAAGATGGAAATGGACGAATTTCAAGAGTTTTGACCACCTTTTTATTACTAAAAGCAGGTTATCATTATGTGGCTTATAGTTCTCTTGAAGCAGTGATTGAACAGAGAAAACCCGATTATTATTGGTCATTGAGACAAACACAAACATCTCTCAATCAAGATGAACCCAATTGGTCACCGTGGGTTTTGTTTTTTCTAAAATCGCTAAAACAACAAAAAGATAATTTAGAAATTAAGATAAAACGAGAACGCTTATTACTGACACAATTACCAAATATGTCGCAAACAATTTTGGATTTACTCAGAGAAAATGGCAGAATTACCATCAAAGAATTACAAATCTCGACACAATACAATCGCAATACTTTACAAAAGCATCTTGAAAGTTTAGTCAAAACAAATCAAATTCAACAAAATGGACAAGGTAAAGGCACATGGTATTCGTTGATATAATTAAAATCAAAATATGAAAAATTATCTCTTTTTAATTTTATTGCTATTAGGCTGTCAGACAAAAACGACTGATAACTCGCCTAAAAAAGTAGCGGTAATCATTTCAACGCTCAATAATCCTTGGTTTGTAGTGTTGGCGGAAGCCGCTGCTGCAAAAGCAAAAGAATTGGGTTATGAAGCAAAAATATTTGATTCTCAGAATAATACGGCACTCGAAACTGACCATTTTGATAATGCCATTGCCTCTGGATATGATGCCGTTTTGTTCAATCCTACTGATGCCGATGGTTCAGTTGTGAATGTAAAAAAGGCGAAAGAAGCAGGTGTAGCAGTATTTTGTATTGACCGAGAAGTGAATTCTGCCGATGCAGCTACTTCGCAAATTCTTTCAGATAATTATTCGGGCTGTGTTTCTATCGGAAAATATTTTGTTGAAACGATGAATAAAAAAGGCAAATACGTTGAATTGCTTGGTTTGGTGGGAGATAATAACACTTGGAATCGTTCAAAAGGTTTTCATTCGGTAGTTGATAAATTCCCAGAATTGAAAATGGTTGCTCAACAAAGTGCCGATTTTGACCGTAATAAGGGCTTGGAAGTAATGGAATCAATTTTACAGGCACATCCAGATATTACTGCCGTTTTTTGTGGCAACGATGCGATGGCGATGGGAGCTTTTCAAGCATTAATTTCTTCTGGAAAAGCCAATCAAGTAAAGGTTTTTGGTTTTGACGGTGCAGACGATGTGTTGAGTTCAATCAAAAGCAAAAAGATTTCAGCGACGTGTTTGCAGTTTCCAAAATTGATGGCACAAACGGCGGCTATTTTTGCCGACGAATATTTTAATGGTAAACGAGATTTTCCTAAAAAAATGCCCGTAGCCGTTGAATTAGTTTCACAAAAAAACATCGCCGACTATGAATAAGATTCTAAAAAATATTCTTGGAATAATCGTTTTAGGAGTTGTTGCTTACAACTCTGTGTATTTTAAAAAGTTGGACGAAGTTAAAAAAGGTAATGGCAAAAATACATTAGATGCAAAAGCTTATGCAAACAGTTTTTATCAGGATAAAATCTTGCCAAATTCTAATAAAGCCATCGCAATCAATGAGTTAACTGAAAAATTGAAATCGAATCCCGAAGAAACTTTCAAACAATTTGCACATTCATTGGGTATCGGGAATATTCGTTATTTTTTGATAAAAGCTACAGGAAATGTTACGAAAATCAACGAAAACACCATTGATATTGAAGTAGATGGAAAACCATATTCAGTAGCTACTGAGTTTATTTTTGGTAATGCTGTTAGAGATGCTTCTGGAATCATAACGATGACTACTTTTGATAATACAATGGATTTCAACAATGTGTCCTCAGAATTAAATGAGATTATTCGTAATAAAGTTGTACCAAATTTAAAGAAAAAAGCAACGCTTGGAAGTCAAATTAGTTTGGTTGGAGCAGTAGAATTAAATCAAAAACACTTGAAATTGAATGAGATAGAGGTAATACCAGTTTCACTTAATGATAAGTGATATTCTACTTTAACTTCCCGAAAGTTCTTTCACTTTCGGGAAGTTCTCAATAGGATTCAACTTCCCGAAAGTAGAAATAACTTTCGGGAAGTGCTAAAAAAATATCATTCATAACTCATCATTCAAAAACCATGATTTTACAAGTCCAAAATATAACCAAACGTTTCTCTGGTGTTGCGGCACTTGAAAATGTCAATCTTGCCTTCGCAAAAGGAAAAGTTACTGCTGTGTTGGGTGAAAACGGAGCAGGCAAATCAACTTTAATGAAAATTTTGTCGGGTGTTTATCCCGATTACGAAGGACAAATTATCTATAAGAATCAATCTGTTCATTTTGCCAATACAAAAGATGCTCAAAATGTAGGAATCGCTATTATTCACCAAGAATTAAATTTAATTCCATATCTGAGCATTCAAGAAAATATTTTTCTTGGGCGTGAACTTACCAATTCTTGGGGTGTACTTGATAAAAAAGCTATGTTAGCAAAAACTTCTGAATTGCTAAATACGCTTAAATTATCGCTCAATCCAGAAACATTAGTTGCTGACCTTAAAATTGGACAACAACAAATTATAGAAATTGCCAAAGCTTTATTGCTTGATTCTGAGGTGATTATCATGGACGAACCTACTTCTGCAATATCAGATTCGGAGGTTGAAGTGCTTTTTAGTATCATCAACGATTTGCTAAATGCTGGGAAATCAATTATTTATATTTCTCACAAATTAGACGAGCTTCGCAAAATTGCTCATAATTATGTGATTCTTCGAGATGGGAAAAGTATTGATTCGGGAGAATTAAAAGATATGACCCATGATGAACTGATTGCCAAAATGGTGGGTCGGGAAATTAAAATGATGCAAAGAAACGTTCCAGATTTCTCCGAAAATAATTTGTTAAAAGTTGAGAACTTATCTTTAAAATCAACACAGAAAAATAAGGATTCAATTCTCAAAGACATCAATTTCCATCTTAAAAAAGGTGAAATTTTAGGAATTTGTGGTTTAATGGGAGCAGGAAGAACCGAACTATTCGAAACGCTTTTTGGCTTACACCCACAAAATATTGAAGGTAAAATATCAATAAATGGAAGTGATTGTAAATTCAAAAAACCGTCCGATGCCATTAATGCGGGTTTAGCTTTTGTAACCGAGGACCGCAAGCACGAAGGTTTAGTCTTAGGAATGTCCGTTAGAGAGAATTTATCAATTACTACCTTAAAAGATTTACAAAAAGGATTTTTTGTTGATGAAAAAGCGGAAGTAAATTTAACAGCCGACTACATTAAAACGCTGAATATCAAGACATCAAGTCAAGAACAATTTGTAAAAAATTTAAGCGGTGGCAATCAACAGAAAATTGTAATAGCCAAATGGTTAGCAACAAAACCGCAGATTTTATTATTGGACGAACCCACCAGAGGCGTTGATATTGGGGCAAAAAATGAAATTTATAAAACCATTGTCCAATTAGCAGATGAAGGTTTGGGTATAATTGTCGTTTCATCAGAATTACCTGAAATTATGCTATTAGCTGACCGTATTTTGGTGATGGCAGAGGGAAAAATCACCGCAGAAATGCGTAAAGAAGAAGCCACAGAAGATAAAATTTTAAAAGCAGCAATTATCTGATTTACGATTTACGATTTTAGATTTACGAATGGTAAATGGTAAAATGAAATCGTAAATCATAGATTCTTAAATCGTAAATATGAAAAATATAGCTAAATTCCAGTCACTTATCGCATTATTTATTTTATGCGTTTTGATAAGTTTTTTGTCGGATAAATTTTTGACAGTTAATAATGGGTGGAATGTTTTACGTCAGATTTCAGTCAATATTGTTATTTCTGTGGGCATGACATTGGTCGTTCTCACCGCAGGAATTGACCTTTCCGTAGGCTCAATTTTGGCAATTAGTGGAGCTGTCACGGCAGGTTTGCTTAAAAACGGCATTGCCATTCCTTCGCTCAATTTGTTCATCGGTTTTTCTTTGTTAGGAGCAATTTTAGCGGGTTTAATCGTTGGGTCGCTATCAGGTTTTTTTAGTGGATTTACCATTACTCGTTTCAAAATTCCTCCATTTGTTGCAACGCTCGCCATGCTGACCATCGCTCGTGGTTTGACGATGCTTTATACCGAAGGTTTCCCAATTTCAGAATTAGGTGAAAACTTCGCTTTCTTTGGTACAGGCTGGCTTTTAGGCATTCCCGTACCTGTTTGGATATCAGGATTAGTAATTTTAGTAGCCGTTTTAATGACTCAAAAAACACGTTTGGGGCGTTACATTTATGCGATTGGTGGCAACGAAAATGCGGCAAGATTATCAGGAATTAACATCAATCAAGTAAAAATATTTGTGTATTCTGTGGCAGGAATGTTAGCAGCCGTTGGTGGTATTTTGGTAACTTCTCGTTTAGATTCTGCACAACCAAACGCAGGAATTAGTTACGAATTAGATGCTATTGCAGCCGTAGTAATTGGCGGAACATCGCTTTCGGGAGGCAGAGGAACAATTATGGGTACAGTTTTGGGTGCAGTTATTATTGGTGTTTTAAACAACGGTTTAGTTTTACTTGACGTTTCGCCATTTTGGCAACAAGTGGTAAAAGGATTAGTGATTTTGGTTGCGGTAATTATTGATAAGCAAAACAGTAAGCAGGATTAAAGCAGGTTAATATTTTAGGGTAAATACTTACATTTGTTTAAAAACAATCTCAACACAAAATTTATCCTAAATACTAATGAAAAAACTGTTTTTACTTCTTCTTTTAAGCGTTGAAATATTCGCTCAAAAAAACAATTCACTTCCAAGAAGTACGCCCGAAGCTGAAGGAATTTCTTCCGAAGCAATCAACAATTTTATTGATGCAGTTTCAAATAGTAAACACGAACTGCACAGTTTTATGATTGTCCGACATGGAAAAGTTGTCGCTGAAAGTTGGTGGAATCCATATCGTTCTGATTTAAAACATACCCTTTATTCAACGAGTAAAAGCTTTACGGCAACCGCAATTGGTTTTGCTGTTGCTGAGAAAAAACTTACGGTTGACGACAAAGTAATTTCGTTTTTTCCCGAAGATTTGCCTGCGAAGGTGAGTCCAAATTTGGCGGAATTAAAAATCAAAGATTTATTGAGCATGAGTGTTGGGCATGAAAAAGAAAATTCTGCCATTATTGCCACAACCGACAATTGGGTGAAAGGCTTTTTAAATACGCCTATTGCTTATAAACCCGGTACAAAGTTTTTGTATAATTCACCCGCAACTTATATGTTATCGGCAATTGTGCAAAAAGTAACGGGACAAAAAGTTATTGATTACCTAAAACCACGATTATTTGAGCCTTTGGGAATTTCGGGTATGGATTGGGAAGTTGACCCTAAAGGTATCAATACAGGCGGTTGGGGCTTGCGACTCAAAACCGAAGATATGGCAAAATTTGGTCAGTTATTCCTTCAAAAAGGTATTTGGAATGGCAAACAAATTTTACCTGCTTCATGGATTGAAGAAGCATCAACCATGAAAATCATGCAAAATCCTGATGCTCCACAAGCCAAAAAAGACTCAAGTGACTGGCTACAAGGTTATTGCTACCAAATGTGGCGTTGTAGAAATAACGGTTTTCGTGCAGACGGAGCGAATGGACAGTATGTAATTGTGTTACCCGAAAAAGACGTTGTAATTGCCGTAACTGCTGAAACCACTGATATGCAGGGTGAAATCAATTTAATTTGGAAATATCTTTTACCTGCATTTCAAGCTAAAAAATTGCCCGCAAATAACACTTTGTTTTCAAGTTTAAAGGCAAAAGAAGCAAGTTTAGCCTTAGCAATACCGAGTAAAAATGTTCTTTCTGAGTCTGAAACAAAAGTTTCTGGTAAAAACTTTGGGATATTTTCAAGCAATAGAAGTTTTGAAACTATTTCATTCGATTTCAACAATGAAACTTGTATCGTAAACTTAAAATCTGATTCTACGACGCACAAACTTGCATTTGGTGCGGGAAAATGGGAATTGGGTGAAACAACAAAATTTGGTCCTTATTTGGTAGAACGTGGCAGAGCAAACCGAGTAGGTTTACCTGCGTTTAAAGTTGCTGGTAGCTATACTTGGAAAAATGCCAAAACCTTAGAATTAACCCTTCGTTACATCGAAAGTCCACATACTGAAACCATCGTTTGCACTTTTGATGGCGACTATGTGAACATTGATTTCCAAAGTATTTTTAACCAAAAGGCAAAACGTTTTATCTCGAAAGGTGTTTTAGTAAATAATGTCTCGAATCCTGCGAAATTGATAATTAGAGGTGATGACATGGGTTATTCTCATGCTGGAAATGAGGCACTTATCAAGTCATTTACGGAAGGAATCGAAACCTCAATTGAAGTAATTGCTCCTTCACCTTGGTTTCCAGAAGCAGTAAAATTATTAGCTCAAACACCAAAAGTGGACGTTGGTTTGCATTTTGCCATAACCAGCGAATGGGATAATATCAAGTGGAGACCTTTAACAGATGCACCGAGTTTGAGAAACAAAGATGGGTATTTTTACCCGATGCTTTTCCATAATCCCAATTATCCGAAACAAGCAGTTATTGACAACGATTGGAAAATTGAGGATATTGAAAAAGAATTAAAAGCACAAATTGAATTGGCGTTAAAATATATTCCTCGACTAAGCCATATTTCTGGACACATGGGAAGTACAGGTTTTACTGAAGAGGTAAAAAATATGGCTCGTCGGGTAGCAAAATCTTATAATTTGAAAATGGTTGACGTTGATTCTCAGAAAGATAACGACATTGCTTATGTTGGTTTTGATTTCAACAATAAAACTACCGAAGAAAGAATTCAAGGATTTATTGCGATGTTGGACAAATTAGAAAATGGTAAAAACTATGTTTTTGTAGAACATCCCGGACTCGATAACGACGAATTAAAGGCAATTTCTCATATCGGTTATGAAGACGTTGCACAAGGACGACAAGATGTTACAACCATTTTTACCAACGAAAAAGTAAAAGAAGCAATCCTTAAAAAAGGAATCAAATTGGTGAGTTATAAAGAGGTTTTTAAATAAGTAAGAAATTTAGAATTGATAAGGTAATCAAAACATAGTCAACTTTTGAAAAGTTGACTATGCTAAAGTTGAAATAAAATTATTAAAATTAAATATGAAATTCGTTTTAGCTATCGACCAAGGAACAAGCAGTACCAAAACATTGATATTTGACAATGCGGGAAAAGCTGTTGCGAAAGGTTGTGTTGATTTAAAGACAAATCATTTCGATAATGGTTTTGTGGAACAAGACCCAGAAGGAGTTTATCAAAATGTGTTGGATTCTGTTCAAGAATGTCTTGAAGATTTTTCGTCAAAAGGATTTGATATTCAAGACATTGCTTCGTGTGGAATTAGTAATCAACGTGAGACTTTTGTACTTTGGGACAAAGCAGGAAACGCTCAAAGTCCTGCCGTTGTGTGGGCTTGTAAACGTTCAATTTCTATTTGTGAAGACCTAAAATTGAAAGGTCAAGAGCCATTAATTAAAGAAAAAACAGGCTTAATCATTGACCCTTATTTTTCGGGAACAAAATTGCTTTGGCTTTTGCAAAATGATTCGGAATTAAAAGCTAAAGTTGAAGCAGGAGAAATATTTTTTGGAACGGTTGACTGTTGGGTTTTATACAAAATGACCAATGGCAAGTCTTTCAAAACGGATTACACCAACGCTTCAAGAACCTTATTTTTCAATATTCATACCTTAACTTGGGACGCTGATATTTTAAAACTTTGGGGATTAGAAAATCTAAATTTACCAGAAGTATGTCCTTCATCTTCGGATTTTGGAGTATTCGATTTACGATTGTTAGAACAGACTAATAGTAATCGTAAATCTCAAATCGTAAATCGTAAACTACCCATTACTTCATTAATCGGAGATTCTCATGCGGCTACTTTTGGAGAAGGTTGTTTTGAACAAGGTACTGCCAAAGTTACTTTAGGAACAGGGAGTTCAATTATGATGAATATTGGCTCGAAACCAGTGACATCTGCCAATGGAATGTTAACAACCATTTGTTGGAGTACCGAAAACCGTGTTGATTATGCTTTGGAAGGAGCAATTGTGTCTTGTGGTTCAACGATTGAATGGCTAAAAAATGAATTAAATCTATTTCAAAATCCTGCCGAAACCGCTGAAATGGCAAATTCAGTTACGGATAATGCTGGTGTATATTTAATTCCTGCCTTTAGCGGTTTGGGAGGTCCACATTGGCAAATGAACCGTAGAGCTTCCATTGAAGGAATGACTTTTGGCACGACTAAAAATCATATCGTTCGTGCGGCATTAGAAAGCATTCCGTATCAAATAAAAGATGTTGTTACCGCAATGGGGCAAGATATGCAAGCTCCTTTGAAGTCAATTTCTGTCAATGGCGGTATGACTCGAAATGAATTTGTCATTAAGTTTTTAGTTGATTTATTAGGTTTATCACTCAAAAAACAACAAAATGCCGATGTTTCGGCTTTGGGAGCTGCATATTTATCAGGACTAAAAAGTGGCGTTTACGAAAGCATTGAACAGCTAAAAGCTATTAATCAACGCCAAACAGAAGAAATTTCACCTAATTTGAGCAACCAAATTGTTCATAAAGGCTATGAAGGTTGGCAGAAAAAAATCAACTTTCAATAGATTTTTGTATCATTCTAAAGGGAAAATTAACCTTCCTGCCCAAAAAATGGGTATAAAGTTTAATTTTCCCTGAATTCCGAAAGGAGCATTTGAGAAAATAATGGCTGAATCAATATGCGAATTGTGTTCTAATAAATAATGTAAACTCTTTAATGAGCCATTTTTCCCCGATTTTACTTCAATTGGAAATATTTTTCCTTCACGAACAATCACAAAATCTACTTCTGCACTACTTCCGGGGCTTGTTCTTGCCCAATATGTCAAATCTTCTTTTTGTGAAGCAATGATTTGTTGAGCCACAAACTGCTCTGCTAACATTCCATTAAATGCCGCAGTAAGATTCTTTTTCAAATAGACATCTTGAAAAGACAAGTTACTTTTTCTAAGCAAAAGCCCAATATCAAGATGATAAAGTTTGAATTGCTTTCCTGATGGAGTAAGTGGCAAACCTGAGATAGACACATTTTGAACCGAATTTAATAACCTTGCAGTACGTAAAACTTCAACGCCTTTTTTTATAGTTGGACTCGAAAAACGGTCAGACAAATGTGTATAAACAATTTGATTACTTATCAGCAAGGCACTTTTTTCTAAAATATCATTCAATGCGTCGCCATCAACTATTGGTTTGTATTTTTTAAAATCTTGTTCATAAGAGTACAGCAAATTGTCTTGAATTTCTTGTACATCTTGAAAATTCTGATTATTAATAAAACTCTGCACACATTCGGGCATCCCTCCTATCACAAAATAATTATTAATTTCTTCATTCAAAATAGTTGTAGCGATTTCTGGCAAATATCTTGGAGGTTCATTCAAAAGGTTAGCAATAGATTCTTTTCCTTTTGCCAATAAAAACTCATAGAAAGTCATCGGATTCAAATTCATCACATCCACTCGACCCACTGGAAAAGGTTGATTTCTAAATTCAAAATCTAATAATGAACCTGCTGCAATTAAATGTAAAGTCTGTTTATCTTCATAAAAATATCGCAAACTTCCCAATGCTTCTGAGCAAGCTTGGATTTCATCAAAAAAAAGAAGGTCGTTTTCTACATCTATTTTTTGCCCTAAAACAAATTCCAATTCCAATAAAATTCTATTGACATCAAAATTTGTTTTGAAGATGACGTGTAAATCCCGTCTTTTTTCAAAGTTTATTGTAATGACTTTCTTATCAAAAAACTCCTCTCCAAATTTTTGCACCAACCACGATTTTCCTACTTGTCTTGCCCCATTTAAAATAAGCGGTTTTCTATTCGGCTTCAACTTCCAAACAGCCAATTCATTTAATTTTTCTCTATACATAAAATCTTATATTTTAATGATACAAATATAAGAAATTTAGAATAATGGTTATTATTTTAAACTATTGATTTAAAATAATAACCATTATTCTAAATCATCAGTTTAAAATTTTAGGAAAACGACAAATAAATATTACTCTTCCAATTTATTCTACTAAACAATATCGCCTCCTTACAGTAACAGAACATAAAAATTGTTATTAAATCAAATTACATTTTACTATCTTCACAAAAGGTAAAATAAAATTCGATAAATATGAAAATAGGATATGTAAGAGTGTCAAAAGAAGAACAAAACGAAGAACTTCAATTAGATGCTCTAAAAAAATATGGTTGTGATAAAATATTTCAAGAGAAAGTTTCGGGCGTTTCAAAGTTAAGACCCGAATTTGAACGAATGAAAGATATTTTGAGAACGGGTGACGAATTAGTAGTTTGGGATATTGACCGATTAGGCAGAACCACACTCGAATTGATTATTTTAGTCGATGATTTAAACCAAAAAGGAATATTATTTAAAAGTCTTTCTCAGTCATTAATTGATACAACAACCGAAACGGGCGAATTTATTTTCAAGCTATTCGCATTATTGGCTGAACATGAACGAAAAAGATTAATTCGCAGAACAAAAGCGGGACAAGAAGCCGCAAGAGCCAGAGGAAGAATGGGTGGAAGACCGAAAGGTTTATCACCACGCTATCAGGAAATTGCTCCAATGGTAATAAGTGCTTATAAGGAACAAAGAAGTATTCGAGAGATAATGAAGGCATTTTCTATTCCTTCCACTACTACGGTCTATAAAATTCTGACTGATAATAACGTTCCTTTTCAAGTGTATAATAAGAAAGAAGAAAATTAGTGCCTAATCATATTTTCTTACGTTGAAACGACTTTATTAGGGTTGCTATCGTTCTGAATGATAGCAACTCTATTACTGCCAATAAACTATTTTTTCAAATTCTTTATATGCTCGGCAACATTGAGCATAGTATCAACATAAATCTCATTTTCATGTTCTTTCAAATAGTGAACTAATTGACTGTGAGCCTCTTTTGAAACATTCAGACCATGTTCACCGCCTACGCCATGAAAAAGAAATACTAACATTTTTCCAGTATTTTGAGCTTGTTTCACTAACTCAATCATCTTCTCGCCCGATGTTCCTTCCATACTGTAACAGTCAACATCCAAAAGATTTTGCTCCTCAAAACTGTGCATTTGACTTCTCACGGCACGTGCAGCTACAAATTCACTGGCAAGAGACTGTATAAATTCACCTTCAATTACCTTTTTATGCCCACAAGTGAAAGCAAAAGTGCGTTTAGTTTTATCATCAATAGCGTTGAGATAAGTATTACACATTTTGATTTCATCTTGAATTTTTCTCAAACTGTATTTACTTAAATCGTACTCAGGTTTTACCCAACTCATGCCCTCTCTGGTTGCATCGCAGGGATGATAAAGTGTATGATTTCCTAATTCATGTCCGTTCTGAGCAATTTTTCGCCAATCATTCACCCGTTTTGTCCCCGCATCAGAAGAGGCAGTTAGATAAAATGTTCCTTTCAAATTCAAAGAATCCAAAACTGGAGCTACAATATCAAGATGTACATTCAAGGCATCATCATACGTCAAAACGACGGAGCATTTTTTCCCTTTCCACGGTTTGGAATCGTCTAAATTTTCAGCATCAGTTCTAAAAGGCGAAGCAGGCAAATTTGCTGAATTATAAAAATTTACCCCTTCTGGATTATCTTGCCAAGCATAACGAACATATTTAGGCGTTTTTACTGTCTCGTTCGATAATTCAATTTTATCTTTCCCAACAATTCGGGCTTTTGCCCAAACGAATTTCTTGTCGTAATCAGCAATTGAAAACCAACGTAATTCTTCATTATCTTTTGAAACAATGCCCTCTCCTACGTTCTCAAAAGTTAAAATAATTTTATCATTTTCAATCTCTTGGCTTTTAAATGTAGGTCCAGCATAAACTACCGATTGGTCATGATAAGCGATATTTTGAGCCGCCAAAGCCAATCGTTTAGCAATATCTTTTTTGTTTAAAGGATGAATATCGTTCCATTCTCCTAAATCAATGGTTGTGGTTACAGCAGTATTTTGTAGTGTCAAAGCCTTATTTTGAGCTTCTCTCATTCTTGCCCAATTGCTTTCGGTTGGCGTATAATTTACTTCCTGATAATTAGCTAATTGCACGACAAAAAAAGGCTTTTTATCATCATTCCAAAGTCTTCTCCAATCCGAAATCAACGTTGTAATTAAACCATCATATTTCTCTGGAAAAGCCGTATTACTTTCACCTTGATACCATAAAAAACCCTTCACAGAAGTTTGTAAAACTGGGGAAATCATAGCGTTAAATAAAGCTGTTGGTTGATTTTGTTTTACCAAACCGCCACTAATTGTATTTTGATTTGTAGGCTGATAAACTTCTCCAACTTTGTATTGCCATGTTCCTTTTAAATCAATTTCTTCGCCATTGGTAGTCATAAAATACGGTTTATCTGGAACAAAACCGCCTTTTCCTGCCGTGTTAGTTACTCGGATTACAAAAGTATTTTTACCTTCTTTAAGCAAATCAGCAGGAATTTCGTAACGTCTTGGTGGATATTGATAGGTGATATTGCCAATCTTTTTTCCATTTACATACATTTCGTCAGCATCTACAATTCTTCCCATGTAAAGTTTCACCGACTTTCCAAGCCAACTTTTAGGAATTTCAAATGCTCGTCTGAACCAAACAACGCCGTTCAAATCCTTTACCCCTTGGTCTTCCCAATATCCAGGAATATTAAAATTTCGCCATCCTTTTTCTTGATAAGTTGGGTTTTCCCAATGTTCAATACTACCCAAATCTTTCACGGCAACCTGATTTTTTACCATAGAACGCCGATTCTGAGAATTTACGTAGCTACTATCTTTATTTTGATTGATAGTTTTCTGTATGTCTTCCATTTTTTTAAAACCACCTTCACTTATCCAAGCCTCAATGGGCGTACCTCCTACCGAACTATTAATCATACCAATGGGTACTTGATATTTTTCGTAAAGGTCACGAGCAAAATAGTATGAAATCGCCCCGATAGATAAAATATTATTGGTGGTTGCCGTTTTCCATTCGCCTTGAGGGAAATCATCTTTTGGGGAGTTTAGGTCGGTAAGCGTTGGCACAAAAAAGTAACGGATAGCAGGATAATTTGCCGAAGTAATATCTTCTGGGAAACGTTCTTTGATACGCTCCATCGTAATGGTCATATTACTTTGCCCACTACAAAGCCAAACATCACCAAAAGCAATATTTTTGAGGGTTATCTCATTTTTTCCTTTCAAAATCATATCAAAGCCAGTTCCAGCCGATTGTGGAGACAAAAGAATTTCCCATTTTCCTGCATCTGTTGCAACCGTTTTAAGATTTTTATTCTTAAAAACAAGCATGATTTTTTCTTTGGGAGAAGCCCAACCCCAAATTTTAATCGTTTGGTCACGTTGCAAAACCATATTATCAGAAATGAGTTTTGGTAAACGAATTTGTGCCAAAGTGACAGTACAATTGGTAATAAAAAAAAGCAGAAGTAGTTTAAATAATCTCATGGCTGAGTTACGCAAGGGTTAAGAAAAATTCTTATAAAACAGAATAACCAACTTTTAAAGGTTGGTTATTCTCCAATTTCTAATGAAAATCATTTTACCGATACGGTTCAATGGTTTGTATTTTCCCATCAGCATCATACTGAATTTCAGTTACTTTGATGCTACGCAAATGGGTTATGCCTTCCGACAAACTTGAATCGTGATAGAATAAATACCATTTTCCTGATACCTCACAAATGGAATGGTGCGTCGTCCAACCAACCACAGGATTCATAATTCTTCCTTGATATGTGAATGGGCCATAAGGATTATCACCTGTTGCATAACATAGAAAATGGGTATCGCCCGTTGAGTATGAAAAATAATATTTCCCTTCATAAAAGTGCATCCAAGATGCCTCAAAAAAACGACGGTCGTTATCACCTGCTAAAAGCTCGTTCCCGTTTTCATCCAAAATTAAAATCGCTTTTGGTTCTTCGGAAAATTGAAGCATATTATCAGTCAATTTTGCCACCAAAGGACAAAGGGCTGGCTCGTCTGCCGAAGGTTCTTGATTACTTTCAGCATAAATATTATTCCGATAACTTTGAAGTTGTCCGCCCCAAAGTCCACCAAAATACATATAATACGAACCGTCTTTATCTTCAAATACCGCTGGGTCAATCGAATAACTTCCCTCAATTGCCAAAGGCTCAGCTTTGAAAGGACCAACGGGAGAATCTCCAACGGCTACTCCAATTTGGAAAATTCCATCTGCTCTTTTGGCAGGAAAATACAAATAATATTTCCCATCTTTTTGGGCTGCATCAGGAGCCCACATTTGGCGTTCTGCCCATGCAACATCACTTACATGAAGGGCTACCCCATTATCAACTGCCTCACTATCAACAGAATTCATCGAAATGACGTGGTAGTCTTCCATCGCAAAATGACTTCCTAAATCATCAAATGGAATACCTGCCTCAATGTCGTGTGAAGGATAAATGTAAATTTTACCCTCAAAAACATGAGCTGAGGGGTCAGCCGTATAAATATGTTTGACAAGCGGTTGTGAAATCGCTCGACTGTTTAAATCTTGAAAATCAATGTGTTCTACGCTTACTTCTGGCATTTTTATGATGATTAATTTCTAAATAAGTATTTGGAATAAATAAATTGATATTGTGTAGGAGCGGTATCGCATACGCCCACATCTCGACTTTTTGGGCGTATGCGATACGCCCCTACGTCATGATGACAATATTTAATATTATTAATTAATTTGTTATTCTTACTTTCACTGTTTATAAGTTATCTCAACTTCCCGAAAGTTATTTACCCGCAATGGATATTGTTTCGGGAAGTTCACTACCCCAAACTACTTTCTTCTTTCTTTCAATTCTCTTTCAAGTTTCAATTCCATCGCTTTGTCAATTTCATAGCCAATCACTAAAATTGCTCCGAGAATAAAAATGATTCCGGGATAAATACTCACAGACATTTTAATCCCCGAGACTGCTTCTGCCGTTTGGTTCGCTTGTTCTGCCACATAACCATAGTTTGAAAGTAAAGCTGCACCGATTGCTCCACCAATACTCAAACCTGCTTTTAAACCAAAAATCATGGCTGAGAAAATAATGGCAGTTGCCCGACGATTATTTTTCCATTCGCTATAATCAGCCACATCCGCAATCATTGCCCAAAGTAGTGGAATCGTTACGCCATAGGTAAATCCGTGTAAAATTTGGGTGATGAAAACGATGTCGATTGAATCCGTTGCATAGAAATTAAACATGATTAAACACAAGGCTGAAAGCGTCAAGAAAATGCCAAAAATGTTACGTTTTCCGAATTTATCAGCCAAAGGTTTTGAGAACATAATACCCACAATCATGAAGATAATTCCACCTGCATTGAACAAACTATTGGCTGAAGTTGGGGCATCTTCTGGCCATTCAAATTTCCCTAAACCTAAACCTGTGATGGTTTCGTTCAAGCCAACAATGAAGCGATTAAAACCAATGCTCTCCAAAAATGTGGCTTGTGCTTCGGGATTCAAATAATACTTGAAATAGTAAATGTACATTCCTCCTTTCAAGGATAAAGTAATGAAAACCAAAATGGTAAGCAAAAGCATAATCACCCATGGACGGTTTTTTACTAAATCGGAAAGGTCTTGTGAGATACTGTTTTTCTCGGTGACAGGCGGTACAATTCTTTCTTTGGTGGTAAGAAAAGTAATGATAAAGCAAATAACCCCTACGACTGCAAAAAAGAGCATAACTTTCTCAAAACCAACGGCTTTATCGCCATGACCCAAAGAAAGTGCCAAAGGTAAAAGTAAAGATTGAATGATGAATTGAGCCACCATTACCGCCACAAATCGGTAAGAAGATAGACTATTTCGGTCAGACATATCGCCCGTCATCACCCCACTGAGGGCAGAATAAGGAAGATTATTGGCTGAATAAACCAATACCAAAGATAGATAAGTGATTAATGCGTAAATGACTTTTCCCGTTTCGCTGAAATCGGGCGTTGAGAAAGCCAAAAGGGAAATCACACCAAAAGGAATAGATGTCCAAAGTAACCAAGGGCGGAATTTTCCCCAACGAGTAGAAGTTCTATCGGCAATAATTCCCATCAAAACATTGAAAAATGCTCCAATAATTCCACCCGTAAAGATGATTAAACTGGCTTTTCCTGCGGGAATTTTATACACATCAGTATAAAAATAGGCTAAAAAAGTCATTAGGGTTTGGAAGATTAAATTGGCGGCTAAATCGCCAAGACTGTAACCAATCTTTTCTAAAACAGATAATTTTTGAGATGTTTGATTCATAATTTTGGGTTTGGATAAATTAATTCGTGGTTGTTTTCTTTAAGTTGATAAGTGAATGATAGGCTTTTTTGCCCTCAAAAGTTCTGTCGAAAAGTAAAGGATAATTTGTGCGGTTTTTGATTGGCCAACCATTCAACCAAGAATGACTGTCATTTACTCCCCAAAATGTCACTCGACTTATTTTATCTTTATGCTTTAAGAATATTTTAAACAAATTTTCGTAGCGATTGGCAAGTTTATTTTGAACAGAATCAGGCAAAGAGTCTTTGTACGGATTCATTTTAGGGTTTTCTTCAAAACGTTGGTTCACGTCAGCACCTTTCAAATCCCAAGGATTGGGCAAAACCGTATAATCCAATTCTGTAAAAGCTACTTTTATTCCTAATTGAGAAAACTCAATAATGGCATCTTCAATATCTTTTAGGTTCTCACTATTAATACTCCAATGTCCTTGAATACCCACTCCATTTATTTTTGTGCCACTGGCTTGAAGTTTTTTGATAAGTTCAATTGCCCCTTTGCGTTTTGCGGGTTGTTCAATGTTATAATCATTGTAATAAAGTTCAGCTTTAGGGTCAGTTTTAGCGGCTAAATCAAAGGCTTCTTTAATGTAATTTTCACCAAATTTATTCAGAAATACAGATTTTCGTAATGTTCCATCGTCATTAAGTGCCTCATTTACAACGTCCCAGCTATTAATTTTCCCTGCATATCTACCCGCCACCGATTTGATGTGTTCAGTCATAAATAACCGCAAAGAATCAGCACTGTTGATTTTGCTCACAAAAGCAGGCAATTGAGAATGCCAAACCAAAGTATGCCCGACGATATACATTTTATTTTTCTGTCCAAACTCAACAAATTTATCAGCTTCAGCAAAATTATATTGGTTAAATTCGGGATGAATAATTTGAGATTTCATGATATTTTCAGGCGTAATAGCATTGAATTCTTGTTTGATTAGCTCATTTGCTTTAGCATCTTTTTCATAAATATGCTCTACGCCCAAAGCTGTACCAATCAGGAAATCATCATGAAAAGCTATTTTTAGCGAATGAGAATTTTTCTGTCCCAAAACCATATTTGAAACCAAAAAGCTAATAATTAGACCTTTGAAAATTGTTTTTTTAATACGCTGATTATCCATAGTTTATAACTTGTTTACTTTTTTATAAAAATCCTCAAGCCAAATTATCTGGTATTGGCTAAGGTTGAACCCAAAATCATTGGCTTATTCTTTAAAGACAAAGCACTAACAATTTATGGTCATACTTACAAGTCTAAAATTGTGACCACTACCGCAAAGGTGAAAGTTTTTTTTTATTAAAATATTCAAATTAGAAATAAAAATACTGCTATTCCTCAATAATTACATATTAGAAATGCTTAGTTAATCTCGTAAAAACTTCCTGTTTTGAGAAATAAGTATTGTATTTTGAAGTATTTGAAGTGAAATTTTAAAGGATAACAGAGCAAGGGGAATGCTCATTTTGAAAAGATTTTGGTAAAATTGTGGATATACAAGAATATAAATAGGGATTAGAATTTATACCAGTTTTAAATATTCGGAGCGTATTTTACGGAACTCATACACGCAATATCTTTTTAAAATTAGTATTAGTTATTGGGTGAGAATAATCAAACTCATGAAAACTTAAAAGACATAGTTTTTAGCAGTTCGAAAGAGAAAATTTGAATAGGTGCATAACTTAAAACTATCTTATGTGTGGATTACATCTTCACCAAAACCTTCTTCAATTTTCCAGCATGACAAATTTCTTTTCCGTCTAAATATATCCTAAATCCTTTCCCTTTTTGATATTTTTTGCCTGTTTTATCCCAAAGAATTGTTAGGTTTTTCCCGTGATATTGTACTTTATCTAAACAAAACCAGTCCCATTGTTGGGCAGTAATGATGGGCGAAACTTCTAAGATATTGTCTTCTCGTGGCTTTAAACCGACTAAATCATTAATTATCAAATCGGCAAAACCTGAGTGATTGTAGAATTTACTTCGAGGATTATCGCCTTTCAACCATTCGCCATTTTTCTCATCTTGATATTCTCCTAAATACAATTTTCCATTCATTTGATGTGAATTGGCGTATTTCCAAAGTTCATCATAAAAAAGCTGTTTACTCGCCTTTCCATGATTTTTGTAATTATTCAAAACATTAGACAAACCTTTGAGTGTCTGGGTAGTAGCAAAAGGCCAAACCGCTCCGTCCCACTCGCAACTATGTCCCGAACCATGTGTTCTGAACAAAGGATGACGACGCTCTGCCGTAGTAATGCCCCATTTGGCATTAAACCCCAATGTATCTGATAAATGATTCCATTGACTTGCATAATTGGCTTTATCATCGGGCAAATTAAAATACCAAGGAATAAAAC
The DNA here is from genome assembly GCF_003148625.1 of Arcicella aurantiaca. Taxonomy (GTDB): domain Bacteria; phylum Bacteroidota; class Bacteroidia; order Cytophagales; family Spirosomataceae; genus Arcicella; species Arcicella aurantiaca. Next base: position 46,564 of record NZ_QGGO01000006.1, read on the forward strand.
CAAGTGCCTCACGAGCATTGCAAAGTGTATTTCCTTTTTCTAATTTTACCTTAAAAAAAGTTGCTTTTTCGTCCCAAAGAGAATCCATTACCGCTTTTTTTAAGAAAATTGCTTTTTGAATATATTTAGAAAAGATGCTGTCGTTCTTCGCAATTTTTGCCATTTTTGAAAGTGCCAAAGCATTTCCGTACATATAACTGTTGATGGTCGGGCGAATATTTTTATCCTTTCTTCCCCCACTGATAGATTCTTCCATCGCATCTTTTACATCAAATTGATAGAACATTCCATTGTGTAATTGCTTTTCAGTTTCCCAAAGTTTATAGTCGTTTGAGAGCGTAATTAGATTTTTTTCGATGAAAGATTTGTCCAAATTGACCAAATAACGATTGTAAACGGCATCATCAATCCAACTGCTAAAACCATGAAATCGTTGAACGTTATGTTTAGGGTCGATGTGTAACCAAAAATTGATATAATCGTCTGCTATTTTTTGATTGTGCAACCAACGAGCTTCGTAAATATGATGCCCCAAAGCACTACTGATGGCATTATGCTTGCCTGCGTGTTTGGCAGGTGTGATAAATTCTGTGAAAATAAAGCCATCGAAAGTTTGTTTTAAGTGCTTTCGCATTGCCCACCAACGATAATAATATACGGTCTGAATCACCGAATCAGGACATTCAAAAAGGGGGATATTTTCTGATAACCATTTGAAAGATTCTTTGTTTGGAATATAATTTACAACGGCTTCTTCGCTATCCAATGCGTTGAATTGCGTTACATATTTGGCTAATTTTTCATCATTCAATACGGTACTTTTCTGACTAAATGACGTATTAAATGACAAAAAGTAAATCAAAAATAGTAAGTAATTGCATTTTCCTATAATTTTCATTTTCAGCTAATATTTAGTAAAATTAAAGGTTAAGCTTCTCCGAAGCTGTTGGAATTTCCCATTTTTTTCTACAAATGTTATACTTCTCCGAAGTAATATTAAGATTAATTACTTCGGAGAAGTATGACCTTTGTAGTAAGTTATAGAATGTTCAACACAGCTTCAGAGAAGCTTAACCTTAATTGTTTTTTAAAATTTTATGGGATAATTTACGAACATCCCATTTCCTAATAGTACTTAAAACAGTGTTTACTCAAACAACCAATCTATATTTTTGGCATTTCCTGCCAAACCTGCATCGAATACTTTTAGGTCTTGTTTTCCTTCCACAAAACCCAAAACTAAGGCAACACCTTTGCCCAAAGTCAGCGTATTTGCTCCTGCCTCAAAAGTGTAAGTATGGATATTCACAGAACCCCAATTTCCTGCCAAAAGAGCATTCGTAATTTTAGCTTCCGACTGTCCATAATTATTGGCAGAAGCATCTATTTCAAGTTGTGGTTTAGGCAAGAAAATACTCTTTTTTGCACTATACATTTGCTGACTTTCATTGAAATATCCCACTAAAACTTTCACAGGTATTTTGCATGAAAATTCCAATTTTGTGCCTTCCAATATTTGTTTATTTTTAGAGAACTGAACGCCTTTTAAAAACTTCAATTCAGGAGCTATTTCATTAATAATCAAAGATGTATCTGACAAAAGTGTTTGTCCTTTTTCTGATAAATATTGTCCATCAATTTTAGAAATGAAAGAAATTTCAGCAGGTTTAAGATATTGTATTTCAGCCTTTTTGTCTGATTTTACATGATGCAAAGAATCAATACAAAACTTAAAACGATTTAATTCTTTCTGGAAAACGGGCAACATTTCTTTCCAATGAATAAAAGTTGCATCAACGCCACGCATCGGGATTTTGCGTTGCTTAGTTTGCATACTGTTGGCGTACAAATAGGCGTCTTTTGTAAGGTTTGTCAAGGTTGAATAATGTTTCACACTCTCTTCCAAACGTGGTAAAGCCTTTTCTAAATCATGCACATTATTACTGTATTTAAACCGTAAAATATCCAATGAAGCCAATGCTTTTTCGGCATAAAAATTAGCCATTGCATGATAACAACGAACATCATTTTTCAATCTTTCAAATTCAGCTTTATCTTTAACCGACTGACTATCAATGGAATTAATAGCATCAAGAGCTTTTTGAGCGTGTTTTTTCACTTCTTCGGCAATTTGCAAGGGAGTTTCTCCAATATGTTTTTCGCCTTTCCAATCTTTTTCGGCATAATCAATAATTTTCTCACCTTCGGGAGCTTCTGATTCGTACAATAAATTCAGTAAACTATAACGATACGGATTTATTAATTGGGTCATTAACATTCCCAAAGTCAAAGTCTGACGATTGCCGTCTGTAATGCCGTATCTACGAAGCAGTTTAGGAGCAATTTCGCCTGTTTCTTCATAAGCCAAAAGCACTTTTTTTGCTTGATTTTCATTCAACCCAAACTTTTTTGCAATATGATTTTGCCAAAAAACTTCTTCCTCATTTCGTTCACGATTTGACTTCCAAGCATATCTCGCCCATGTTTTATACCACATTTCATCACGGTCGAGTTGCAAAATTCGTTGAGACGTTTTGTCGGCTGTATAAGGCCAATCCCAATACGAAGCCTGTGGATACAAATGCAAAGCGTTCGCCTCATACACATTGTGCATTGCCTGTACCGATTTCTGAATAAAGTCGGGTGAACTATATCGGAAAGGCTCTAAATTTGACAATAAATGGACATTTTCAACATGAACCGTTCCAATTCTGCTCAATTTTCGGTGCAATTCTGCCCATGAACCTCTTGGTGTATAGGTCGTCAGAGCTTCACCATTATACTTTGCCATTGTATATAAATTTTTGTACAAAGGCAAAGCATCTTTCATCACTCTTGGAGCGTCAGAATCATGAGCTCGTAAAACAATGGGCGGTTCGTTGTTACTATGAATCGCTTTCAAACCATCTTGTACTCCCGGAATAATCGTTTTCGTAAACCAATCGACATCGTCTTGTCCTGCTCCTTCCATCGCTTCGCCGAGTGTAATTAATAAGCCAACATTTGGATATTTCTCCACAAAAGCAGCAATTGATTTACGAGTATAATCCGCAATCAATGGGATTATCGGGCGATTTCTGTCTTGTGTCTTAATTTTATGATGCTCTGCAAAAGGCTTTGAAACGATGATATTATAAAACATTTGAATCACCCAAATACCTCTTTTGTCGGCTTCTTGCGTTAAAAAACGATACATTTCTTCATTTTTCTGGAAGGTTGCTTCGTCAACCTCTACCGCATACGGATAATCTTTTAGTTTTACCAAAGACGCAAACGGATGCCCATTCCACAGATAAAGCGAATTGTAACGATTCTCAACCATCATGTCTAAATACTTCAACCACAATGCTTTATCATAAAACCAAGGAAACGACTCGGGTGTATATGGATACTCGTAAACTTCACGGTCGGGTAAAAGTTTTGGTTTTTGAAGACCAACACAAGTGCCACGCAAAACCATTTCGGGAACTTCTGTAACAGAGAGTTCTTGTGGAATTTTCTTGTTCTCTTTGATTCTATTAGCTAAGTCTAAACAAGCGTACAAAACGCCAGAATCATCTTTCCCGATAAGCTGAAACGGTTTTTTATCTGTTTTCTGAATCAAATAGCTTTCTTTCTTTTTAATTAACAAAGTATCTGCTGAATAGATTTTCAGCAGATTTTCGCCATTTTTTCTAATGACAATATCATTATTTTGAGCTTGCGAAAAATCATTTGTAGAAATTTTTATTTGATAACCGAATGAGCGTAAAGATTCACTCAGTTTTTCAATTCCAAAGGCTTGTCGCACACCTGATTTTCCATCCGTATAAATGGTAATTTTGTTTGATTTTTGAGCGATTAATGGCGTGAAAATCAAGCAGAAGAAGAATATTTTTAATATCTTGTTCATTTGGAGACAGGATTGAATCATCTTGTTTGAGATTAGAAACTAATATAGAGATTTAAACCTCACCCCCAACCCCCTCTCCAAAAAAGAGGGGGCTTTTCCCTCAGAGTAATCTCCCCTCTCTTGCGGAGAGGGGTTGGGGGTGAGGTTTTTCTACTGAAAAATACTTTTCAAATATGCCGTATTTGCTCCGTAATTTCCTTTTACGTCACGTGGTTTTGTGGCATCTCTTGACCTTTCAATTACCAACCACCCAGACCATTTCATTTTATCCAATGTCTTTTTGATTTTTTTCATGTCAATTTCGGGGTCATTTTGTAGCCAAACACCATCTTTATTGGTGCAGTGCATCATGCTAATACGTTGTTTACCGAGCGTTTTCAATTCTTTGTACAAATCTCGTCCTTCTTTTAAAGGCGTTGAGAAATTGAAATAAATTTTAATGGCTGGACTACCAATTTCTGCTAATAACTTTACTTCTTCGTTAGCACTCAGAGCCGTTTCAATAGCGATGGTTACGCCTGCTTTTTCTGCTAATTTCCCTGCAATTTTCAGCCTATTTACCACCGAATCACGAACACTTGGATTTTGTTTTAAATCGCACTGAACGCCCATTGGCAAAAAACCAACTTTTACATTCATCAATTGCATCGTTTTTATACAATCTTCAATGGATTTTAGGTATTCTTCTCTTCCGCAAAATGACTGAGCATAATAACCTGTCATGGCTAATGAACAAAATTCAATATTTTGCTCTTTGGCTTTGTCAATAAACTGTTTTCGGATAGAATCAACGGCTAACTGATTTTCAAAAGTTGGGCGTTTTCCTAATCCGCCCATATCAAGTTCTAAACCGTCTGCACCTATTTGTTTGGCAAGTGTAATTGCTCCTAATTTTTGTCTTTTCAACAACATTAAATCTATCACCGCAATTTTGTATCGTTGATTATTTTGGGCATATAAACTTCCAAAGGAAATAATCATGCAAAGAAGTATAAGTATCTTTTTCATAGGTTCTTTTTAGTAACACAGACTTTAGTCTGTAAATTTTACGAACAGACTGAAGTCTGTGTTACTTTTAATTCGGAATAACTTTGATAGCATTTGCAGGCAAATTCTCACCTTTTTCACCAAAAACATACATGGCTGGATATTTTTCAATCGTACAAGTTGATTCGTCAATTTTGCCTGTTTTGTCTTGTACTTTTTTCAAATCTAAATTGAAATGTTTGGCTAAAAAATCATATAAAGCCAAGCGTTTGCTGATTCCGTAATCGTGTCCTTCTTTGGCAAGATGTACGTTTTCTACATTATCTGTTTTCTGATAAAATCCATAGATATTTTTCAAAAATGGAAATTCTGTTTCGGGAACGTGTTGCGTCCAATCTTGACCGTCTGATAAAATTAATTGTGGTTTTGGAGCTGCCATTGCCGCAATTTCTACATTATTTGTGCCTTCTCCGCATAAGTGAACGCCCTTTCCACTTTCGCATGGACAACCACCGCTATGATAAGAAGAGAACATCACAACAGGAACGGATAACGTAATTCTATCGTCGATGGCAGACATCAGCATCGTTTGACTTCCACCGCCTGAGCCACCTGTAATTCCTACTCGTTTTGGGTCGGCTTCTTTCATACTTAAAAGCCAATCTAAAATTCTGATTCCGTTCAAAATCTGGATTTTTTGAGCAAAACTTGTACGATGGTCTTCCGTCTTGAATTGTAAATTTGACTCTCCCCAAGCAAATAAATCATAACTAAAAGCCATTGCTCCCATTTTGGCTTGCATGGCACAACGTAACTGACAATCAGCACGATAACGTCCATCGCCAAAATGCCCATCAGGATTCAACATTACAGGCACTAATCCTTTCATTTTCAAAGGTTTGTACAATGAGCCACAAACATAAATTCCTGACATTGTTTCAATTGCAACGTTCTCAACAGTATAACCATCAAAGGTTCTTTTATTGGTGATAATCGGTTGAGAATTTGGTTTTGCAGGCAAAGGAGACAAGCCCAATGAAGTCATAAAACAGCTTTTGAGGGCGATTTTTCGCTTGTTCCATGAGGCGGTATCTTTATAAAGTGTTGCTAAATATGCTAATTGCAATTTGCCTTCTTCGGGTGTTTTTAGATGATATTGATAGGCTTGCAATTTGTATTTTCGTTCACCTTCTTTGGTAAAAGTAATATCTTGAGAAGCAAAAATATTCGTCATTGTTTTCTCTAAATCTGGACGAAAACGCCAATTGGCATAAGTAACAATTTTGTCTTTTACCAATGCTTCTGGATAGCGAATTTTAACTTGAAAACGAGTTTCTATTTCTACAATTACGTCTTTCAAAGGACGTTTAAAAGCATCTTCTGAATTTTGTCCAATCGAAACAAAACTCAATAATAAACAGTAAAGAATGATTATTTTTTTCATGATTGTTTTGGAGTATTAAGTACAAAGTATTATGTATTAAGAAGTTAGTATCTGATAAAGCTTAATACATTGTACCTAATACTTAATACTTTTTTGCTCTTTCCACCAATTACTAAATAATAAATTTTGGTCAATTTCTGGTTTTGGGAAGAATAAACTTGCCAAATATCCAACCACAATCACCACAATATGGCTATACACGCCAAGCATTAATTTATGATGTGGAAAATTGAATTTTCCTAAGTCGAGTAGCAACGTTTTTTCATCTCCAAGTCCAATTTCGGTTGAGGTTAGAAAAGCATACGCAGTGAAGAAAATACAGACGGCAATCCCAATATTTACCCCTTGCGTATTGGCACGGTCGCTGAATAAGCCCAATAGAAAAATACCCACGATTCCGCCTGAGAAAATGGCGTAAAGTGTAAATACAATTCCTAAAACGCCTTCGCTACCTGCTTGTAAATAGAAAAATCCGATTAATAAAGACACCACTCCCGACAAAACCACGATTAATTTGCTCATTTTCAGATATTCTTCATCGGATTTATTGGGGCGAAGTTTTTTGTAATAATCTTCTACTCCAACGGCTGCCAAAGCATTCAAATCGGCACTGAGACTACAAATTGCGGCTGAAATAAGGGCTGAAAGGATAAAACCAACAATACCCGTTGGCAATTGGGTCATCATAAAATAGGGAAAAACGGCATCGGTATGAACACTTTCGGGGAGAGGATTTTGTTGATAAAAAACAAACAAAAGCGTTCCGATAAACATAAACATCATCCAAACAGGAACAGTCAAGAATATACCCATCAAGGAAGCACGAATGGCAGATTTATCCGTTTTTGCGGTTAAATAACGTTGCACAACGGTTTGGTCTGTTCCATATTTTTGAATGGCATAAAATGCTCCATTTATCACCATAACGATAAAAGTCAGCTTTGAGAAATCTAAATCATAAGGTCCAAAACCTGTATGGTTATTGGCTGAGGCAACTTTCCAAGCTTCTGGCAAACCACCTTTTATCCCAAAAATCAAAAGCCCCAAACACACAAATCCACTCAATAAAAGCATAAAACCTTGAAAAACATCTAACCAAATAACCGCTTCGATACCTCCTTTCAAGTTTACCATAATAATAATGCCACCGATAATAAACATAATCAAAGCAGCATTTCCGCCTGTGAGGTTGCTCAATGCAACAGCCATTAGAAAAAGTACCGTTCCCATCGAAGAAAATTGTCGAAGAATGAATGACGAAGAGCTGTAATAGCGAGCAAAACCGCCAAAGCGTTTTTCAAAATATTCGTAGGTACTTAATCCGATTACTTTACGAAAAATGGGTACGATAAACCAAATGGAAAAAAGCAAAACCAAAGGAACCATCAAGCCTTGAACAAGCAAAATCCAATTGGAAGAATAGCCTTCTCCCGGATAGCCCAAAAAAGTTACGCTACTGATAAGCGTTGCCAACAACGACATTCCGATTGCCCAAGATGGGACTTTACCTTTTGCTAAAAAATAGGTTTGGGTAGTTTTTTGTTTCTTGGCAAACAAAAAACCAAAATAGAGCGTCAAGCCCAAGAAAAATAATATAATGCCATAGTCGATGGCGTGTAAAGTGCTGTGATTCATTTGTTTGCGTTATTTGCAAATTCAGAACTGCCAAATTTTACTTGGCCATTCGTAACTACCCGGTTTTATGGTAATACTAATTTTTTGATTTTCCTGAGGTTTCAAACAAATAACTCCTTGCGAAAACTCGTTGGTGGGTATAAAACTTTTATAAGATAATGTTGCCAAAATTGCCGCCGCAGTTGCTCCCCCCTCAATTAAAAATTGGTCGATTTGACATTTTTCTGAGACTGTTTTTACGACTAAGCTCATCCATTTTGCCAGTTGTTGGGGCAAAACTTTGACATCTGCCAAATCGCCAATCGCAATAATTATTGTTGGTTTTGTTTCAAATAATACTAATATTTCTTTCGCCCATTTTTCAAGAGCAAATTCTGTTGGTTTTTCTATAAATAACTTAATTGGCAAGTAACTAACTGCTTCATTTTTAAGATACTTTTCTTTTATTGCCACAACACTTTTTTGATAAGTTGTTCCGCTGATATACAAGGTTTTAGGCTTATCAGAAAGTGGTTTTAATTCCTTGATTTCTAATTTTTGTTGCTTGAAACTCCTTGCTAAAATGGCATCAAAAAAATCAGCAGCACCTACTAATAAAGTATCTTTTGTAAGGACAGAAGCCCAAAAATCAACATCTTGTTTAGAGCTTGCTTCACAAATAAAAATTCCATTTTGTGATACTTTTTCGGCTGGTTTTATAAACTTTACTTCATTATTTTCAGCCCGAATCATGCTCAAAACATTTGCATCACGAATGGCAAATTCTGGGTCATTTGCAAAAGATGTTTCTTCAATTGAAATGCCATTTACAAAATACTTTCCTTCAATAATTGTTCTTCCCAGCGATGGATTTGCGGGAAGAATCAACGTTTTTTCAAAAGGATTTTTCGTTAAAATTTCATTGATTTCTGTTAAAATATGTCCTCTTAAAACAGAATCTATTTTCTTGAATATAAATTGAGGTTTGGTTTTCGCAATTTGTTCTGCTAAAATTCTGGTTTTCTCCTGAGCTTCTAATGCTGACAAAGACCTTGTATTGGCAGAAATTACTACTAAATCTGCTTGGAAATCAAGGTTTAAGGTCGTTAAAATTTCGACATTTAATCCATATCTCAAACCAATTCCTGCAATTTCTGCCGCTCCCGTTAGGTCGTCTGCAATGACAATTATAGGAGATTTCATCTAAACGGCTACACTTTTACGATACTTACTCAACTGAACTGCTGATTCTATCGCCAAAACCATTGCATCTTCGCTGGCGATGCCTTTTCCTGCAATTTCAAAAGCCGTTCCGTGGTCAACAGAAGTACGAATAATTGGTAAACCCATTGTAATATTTACGCCTTTTACGCTATCCATTTGGTTTTTCTCGGCATTCCATTTAAAACCTGTCAACTTAAAAGGAATATGTCCTTGGTCGTGATACATTGCCACTACACCTCCATAATAACCCGTTGCGGCTTTGGCAAACATGGTATCTGGCGGAACAGGGCCTTCTACATCATAACCTAATTTTATAGCTTCTTCCACCGCAGGTAAAATTTCTTCGGCTTCTTCTGTTCCAAATAATCCCGAATCTCCTGCGTGCGGGTTTAGTCCTGCAATACCGATTTTCAGGTTGGTTTCTCCCAACGAAATCATACCATTATGTAGCAATTCTACGACTTGCAAAATGCGTTCTTTTTTCACCAAATCACAAGCCTGACGCAATGAAACGTGCGTAGAAACGTGAATTACCTTCATTTTATCTTCCACCAAAAGCATTGCATATTTTTTTGTATCGGTATAATGTGCATAAATTTCTGTATGTCCTGCAAAATGATGACCCGCTTCGTTGATAGATTTTTTATTGATTGGCCCTGTTACGGTTGCATCAATTTCATTGTTTAAAGCTAAATCAATTACTGTTTTTACTGATTGAAAAGAAGCTTCTCCACACATCGCAGAAATTTCTCCGAACTGCAATTTTTCAATCTCCACATTTTTTAAATCATAAACATCAATAACGCCAAATTCAAACTTGGCATCTGCTACTTTCGAGATAGCGTTAATTTGAACATTAAGATTGAGTTTTTGTTGGATATTCTTGAAAACATCGGCACTACCAGCAATTAAAGGGCGACAGATTTGATATAAGTCTTGGTGCAAAAGTGCTTTTATTGCTATTTCGGGACCAATACTTGCTGGGTCGCCCATGGTAATTCCTATGATTGGTAATAATGACATGATTTTGTTGGTAATGTTGTTAAATGCAAAGCATTTGATTTTTATATGATAGAGTTTAAGTGTTTTGCTTCTTTAAGCCGACTGAAAAGCCATTTTGCTAAAATCGCTTTGATTAAATTTTTCTAACAGTAAAAATAATTCTTGCTCAGGCAGGGCTTGTAATGGTGGCATCACAATTGGTTTACACAAACCACATTCGTTCATCAAAACTTTTAACGCCCAAAGTGATTCCCCGAGAGTACGTCCTCCTTGATAAATATTCCCGAAAAAGTCAGAATGTTTTTGCATTTCTTTGGCTTTCTCGACATTTCCTTCAATGATGGCATTTTGCATTTCTTGATAAATGGCAGGCATAAAATTTCCTGTACTCGGAATAATTCCGTCACTACCCAAAAGCAATGCTTCGGCAGAAAGGGCTGCCCAACCCATAAAATGACTAAAATCTTGTCTGGTTTTCCAAAACTTAATCGACTGATATAATCTTTCTACGTTTCTTTCAGAATCTTTCAATCCAACAATATTTTCATGAAAACTCAACTCGTTTACCATTTCTAAGGGTAAAGAAACGTGGGTTGTTGCAGGAATATTATAAATGATTAGCGGAATAGGAATGGCATCAGCTAATTGTTCAAAATACTTATAAATCTGCTTGTTGGTTAATGGATAATAAGATGGCGTTGTTACTGCAACCACATCAATACCACAATCAGAAGCTTCTTTGGCATATTCAATTGATTCTTCTAAGCAGTTTGAAGAAATACCTGCGTAAAGAATTGTTCCTTGTTTTTTTGAAAGTCCAGCCTGCTTCAAATACGCTGATTTCACAGAGTTTGATAACGAAGCACCTTCACCCGTTGTACCCAAAATAAATGGCAATGTATTGTTTTGATAAAAGTTATCAAACATTATTTCTACCGATTCATGGTCGAGTTTATAGTCCTCAGTGAGTGGTGTGATTGCAGGAATTACGATTCCACTATATTTTTTTTGTATTATCATCAGGTTGCATTATTACAGGAAAATTCCTGAGTTTTTATCTATTTGAGGTTTCAGTTTAATTTTTAATATATTGTGAGCGAAAAGCGATTTGGGTCCGACACTAAACCCTAATACCTAAATCCCAATCCCTACTAAATCAATAGGCTGAATTGAAAATATCAATTGCGTCTTGTTCTTCAATTAATCGAGGATTATTTTTCAATAATCGTTGTATTTTCATGGCATCTTTTGCCATTTGTGGGATACTTTCTTTACGCACACCCACTTCGCTTAATGTAGCAGGAATACCGCATTCCTTGATAATTTCTCTGATTTTGGAAACACCTCTGTATGCCGTTTCTAAGAATGTGGGAGCTTCCTCACAACCCAAAGCAATGGCAACTTTGGCATATCTTTCTGCCGATGCAGGAATATTATAATTCATCAAATAAGGCAAAAGAAGAGCGTTTGATAGTCCGTGTGGCAAATGATATTCACTACCCAACGGATATGAAAGTGCATGAACGCCTGCTGTATTGACAGGCCCTAAACAAAAACCGCCCAAAATACTTCCCATCGCTACATTGATACGAGCATTTTCATTTGAACCATCTTTTACGGCATCTACAATATTTTCAGCAATCAAACGCATTCCTTCGTAAGCATACATGTCAATAAACATATTGGCAAATTTGTTTGTATATGCTTCCAAACAGTGCGTAAGGGCATCTAAACCTGTTGCTGCGGTAATGCTTGCGGGCAAACTCAATGTTAAAAGTGGGTCTGCATAAACCATATCTGGCACTAAAAATGGACTAATAATTCCTTTCTTTTGATTGTCAGAATCATCAACTAAAATAGCATTTGGTGATACTTCACTGCCTGTTCCTGAGGTAGTTGGCACACAAATCAATTTCTTTTTACGTCCATTTAACAAACCAATTCCAACATAATCTGTCAATTTTTGCTCGTTTTCTAATTGTGCAGCTACCAATTTGGCAATATCCAAAACGCTTCCACCACCAATTCCAATGACAACATCTGGGTTTTGAGGTGCAACTCTTTCCATTAATTTGTAGAAATCGGCAAAACTTGGTTCATTCAAAATACTCGTATCAAAAGCAACTACTATATTTTTTTGTGTTAGTGTTTCAGCAAATCCTTCTAACGATTTTAAAAGCGGTTCGATAGTTACGATTAAAACACTTTTTGCTTTTAAAGCAAATATTTCGTCGGGTAATTGTTTTAAAACGTCTTTCCCGAAAACCAACTTACTCGGAAAATGTATGCTTACTTGTTGTAATGATTGCATGATTTTTATTTGATTCTCTACTTAGACTTCCTTCGTTATTTCAGCACCAGTTGGAGCAATATAGCCTTTCATTGCAGGCCAAATTCCTTCTTTTATTTTCTTGGTTTTAAACTTTTTAGGGTCTAAAATCGAATGTTTAATTTTTTGTCTTCTCCAAGTATAAATCACGTGAATTAACCCGTCTGAACTTTGAATAATTGACGGATAAGAATACTGACTGATGGGTGAATCTTCAATAATGACTGCCCCAGACCAATTAATTCCGTCTTTTGAAACTGAAAGATTTAAAGGTGTTCGAGGACCTTTCGCTAAATTATTCGGTGGCAAAACATGGTTATAGACCAATACGTGCAAACCATTTTTAAGCGTTACGGCATCTGTTCCAGAGTTATTATTGGGCAGATTTGTCTTGGCTAAGGGTGTCCATGTTTCTCCGTTATCAGTTGACCATGATTCTAAAATAGCTCGGTTTTTACTTCTTGCCACAATTTGTAATTTGCCATTTCCATGTTGTAAAATACTCGGCTGAATCGCTCCAAATGCTTTATCTGCGGTAATTGCCCCTACTGTACGCCAAGTTTTTCCGAAATCTGATGTTACTTCAAAATGGATTCTCCAGCCTTTTTCTCCTTCTGTGCTACTCGGACAAAACAAATTTCCGTTGCTCAATAAAACGGGTTTATTTTTCACAGGTCCAATATAACCTTCGGGCAAAGCTTTGGCGTTCGACCATGTAACGCCATTATCTGATGATGTTTTCAACCAACCTTTCCATTTGGCTGGACTGGGCCCTATTTTATAAAAAAGCATTAAATCGCCATTCGGAATTTGGTATAAAACAGGATTCCAACAAGCGTAACGAAGGGTGTCATTTACAATTCCGTTTGCTACGTTTTGAGGAGCTAACCATTTGCCATTTTCTTGACGACTCACCCAAATACACACATCTGGATTTCGCTCTTTTGTTCCTCCAAACCACGCAGCGACCATTCCTTTTTTTGATTCAGCAATAGTCGCTGCATGGCTTTCGGGAAATGGAGGATTTTCAACCACGAATTCATCCAATAAAAGACCCGATTTCCATTTTTGTGCAACAGAAATATTCAGGGTTAAACAACTGATTATTAATATTTTGAAAATGTTTTTCATGTATTTTTTTGGGTCAGATGACTTTTTTTATGGTAGGAACGAATAGCATTCGTCCACTGTGTTATTTGAGGGAGTGGACGAATGCTATTCGTCCCTACATCAACAATTTCATAAAACTGTCAGATAACCGCTTTTAATGCTTAAATTAATTCACTACAAACTCAAACTGACCAGATTCCACTTCTAAAACAGCTTTATTATCTTCAATTTTTAAGAATTTGATTGATTTATTTTGACTTACTTTTTGATTACTTTCCTTAATATTTTTCACTGAATTGGTCGGCAAATAAACATGAGCTTTTGTGTTTGGAGGAATCGTTATTTTCCATGTAAATTGTCCTGCTTGCTTTTTCCATTCCGACGAAACTTCACCTCGAATACTATGATAATTGGCTTTTACACCATTCAATTTTTCAATAATTTCGGGCTTCATGATAATCGTTTTGAAAGCATTTGATTCTGATTTTATACCTGCTAAATTTTCATAATACCAGACAATTAAATCTCCCAAAAGCATTACATGATTTGCCGAATTCATTTCTGGATTGGCAGTATTTCCATTCCACAATTCCCATATCGTAGTCGCTCCATTTTCTGCCATATAACCCCAACTTGGATAGTCGGTATTGGTGGCTAATTGGTAAGCAATATCTGCACGTCCATTTTGAGTTAAACCTCTCATTAACCACTGCGTACCAATCACGCCTGTGCTGATATGTCCATTATTTTCTACTAAAATTTTATCTAACAAAGCATTCAAAACAGCCTTTTTGTTTTCTTTTGGCACAATATCATACACAATTGGCAGAAGATTCGCCGTTACTGTGCCGTTACTATATTTGGTTTTATCATCCTTTAAAAATTGTTGATTAAATGCTTTTTGCATGGTTCTCGACAAATTTTCAAAGCTTGATTTATCTTCGTGTTTTGTTAGTAATTGAGCAAATTTTTGCATCGTTCCTAACATTTTAATGTAGGTTGCTGCCGCAATCAATTTACCGTCTGTAATTCTGTTGGTGTCTTTTGCATGAATCAACTCTTTCGACTCAGGTGGTACGCACCAATCACCATATTTATCTTTCGTAACGATACCATTTTCGGTGTATTTTTCAGCCATGTAATCCATCCATTTTTTCATAGAAGGATAATGTTTTTTGATAACCTCCTTATCGCCAAATTGCGAATACAACATTTCAGCAATGGTAATATAAGTAGAAGCCCAAGTAACGTTGTCGCCATAATATCTCCAGAATGCAGGAGCAACATCGGGAATACTTCCATCCGCTTTTTGAGATTGTTCAATATCGTCCAACCATTTTGCATATAGTGTATGATTATCAAAAATGAAACTTTCGCCGTAAGCTCCCGTAGTGCGGTCGCCGAGCCACGGCTGACGCTCATTTCGTTGCGGACAGTCAACTGGCATTCCTTTATAATTGCTTCTAATGCCCCAATAAGCGTTTTTAAAAACCTGATTTATGGTTTTATTTGAGGTTGAAAAACTGCCAACAGTTTCCATTTCATCATATACAACCCGACCATCAAAATCGTCAACGGTAGGTTCAGAAGGAAAACCCGAAATCTCCACATAACGAAAGCCATGATAAACAAAAGTAGGCTCCCAAGTTTCCGTTCCTTCTCCACTCAAAATATAATTATCCTCAGATTTGGCATCTCTCAAATTACGTACATATAATTCCCCATTTGCCTGTAAACTTTCTCCAAATCTTAATTTCACTTTATCACCTCTTTTCCCATGAACACGCATACGAAGCCAACCCGCCATATTTTGTCCCATGTCAAGAATGTAGGTATTTTCTTTAATTTTCTTGATTGAAATGGGCTTTATTGTCTCCATAACTTTCATATTTTCAGTCATTTGAGCTTCATAACTCCCACCTGCTTCTTGTACCAGTTGAGCTTTCAACCAGCTTTTATCGTCGTAACCAACATTATTCCAACCCTTTAACTCTTTGGTTGCATCATAATCTTCTCCGTCATATTCGTTATTGGTACGGATAGCACCATCAGCAGTTACTTTCCATGAATCATCACTTACAATCGTTGATTTTGAGCCATCTGCATATTCAATATCTAAATTGAAAAGCATTTTTGGATACCCAAAAGTCTTGATTTTATAAGGTTTATAATCTTGACGCATAGCATAAAATCGTCCATTCCCTAAGATTGTCCCAATTGCATTATTCCCTGATTTCAATAAAGTAGTTACGTCAAAACTATTGTACTTTACGCCCTTATTATAGTCGGTTGGTACGGGAGCAAGCACCTGATTCCCAACTTTTTGACCATTGAAATATAATTCGTACAAACCCAAGCCAATGATATTAGCAGTAGCACGTTTGATTTCTTTATTGACAACAAATTCTTTTCTGAAATAGCGGGCAGATAATTTTGCAAACTGACTTTCATCGTCCCAAGCAAAGGAGCGGTCAAGCCCTATCCAACGCCCTTTCCAATCGACATAATTGCGTAAACCAATTGAAAATGAAGCGTTTTCTGACCATTGACTTTCACCTTTATTTGTCCATATTTTCACCTTCCAAAAACACGCTTGGCGACTTTTCAAGGCTTTTCCTGCATAACGATTATTGATAGTTTCATCAGAAATCACTTTTCCAGAATCCCATAAATCACCTTCATTACGTGCTAACTTTTCTGAACTTGAAGCCACCAATATTTGATAAGCCGTTTGTTCAACACTTCTAAAATTCGCTTTAATTTCCCAACTTAATCGAGGATTTAAAACATCTATTCCGACAGGATTAACCAAAAATTCACAACGTAAATGCGTTAAAGTAATGGCTTTTTCGTCTTGCTTAAAAGACAAAAAGAGTAAGGCAATCAGAAAATATGAAAGTTTTTTTATCATGAATTTGTATCTTGAAAACTTAGTCCATATTCATTTAAAATATCAGCGACTTTTACGGGCAAACCCGTTGTTAGTGAAATATCCATCGCTTGTAAAAGTGCTACCGTGCCAATGCCTTCTTGAATATCTGGATAAGCAGTTTTATCATTTTCAATGCAATCGACAAAATATTCCAAATAATTTTGATATTCGCCTGCATGATGGCTTTGCCCCTCAAAACGGAAATAATGTTTAAGATATTTATCGCCAAATGCTACGACACGTTCTTCGCCTGTTTTATCGGTAATGGCGTATCTGAGTTCGTGATAATCTGCTTGCGAAGCCCCTTCTGTTCCTCTCAAAATACAGCTCATGCCACTATCACGCATAGTTGGTTGTGTTGGTCCAGTATAACAACCACTTACCCGAGCAATTTTCCCATCGGTTGATTTGAATATAAAGTGCATCGTATCTGCATTTTTCAAACCATTTTTTACCCCATTGGCACTTAACATTCCGTAACCCATCACCTCTTGAATATTGGGCATATACCAACGAATAAAATCAACAGGGTGACTTAAACCACCATACAACCATTTAAAGGCATTTTCTAATGACCAACTTTTTTCTAAAAACCAACGGTGGTCGGCGTGATAATGTCCTTCAATGGTAATCAAATCGCCTATTAATCCATTTTCAAAGTCAGCTCGTTGTCGCATAGCGGGTTCAAAAAAACGAGAACTCTGCCCTACAAAAACCTTTTTGCCCGATTGTACACATAGTTGAATAATCTCTTTGGCATCTGCCAAATTATCAATCAACGGCTTCGTACAAACTACGTGTTTGCCGTGAAGCAAAGCTTGTTTTATGTGTGTTGCATGAAATTTATCAGGTGTATAAATCGCAATTATATCAATTCTGGAATCGTCCAAAAGGTCTTGATATTCGGTAGTATAATGATGAAAATCAAATTCTTTCGCCCGTTTTTGGCATAATTCAGCACTCAAATCACAAACGCTGATTAATTCAAGTTTTGAGCTATTCAACGCTGCGGACATCGTACTTCTGCCTTCGCCTAATCCTAAAATGGCAATCTTTAACATATAATTTTATCAGTTATTTCGGTTTATATTTCCTTCAAAAACACCCAAGTTTCGCCTTTTTTTGTGCCTTCAATCCCTTCTTGATATTTTTGCATTAAGGTATTCCAATCGTTTACTCGTGGATTATTTTCGGTGGTTTTAGGATTGAGTTTATCTAAACTTTCGCCCTTTGGAATGCTGATAATTAACATCAATTGGCGACCATTTTTATAAATCAATAATTGTTGAAAATCGGCATTACAAAATCCTTTTGACACTTCTTTCCAATCTTTAAATTGATTGGCGTGATAGTTTAAATATTCTCTTTGAAGCGTTGTATCCGCCACCAAATTAGCGGTTAACAAAATATGTGTTTGTTCTTTTTTAGAAGGTTTTTCGCCACAATTTTCACGATTAAATTCATAGAAATAATCATCGTAAGTTTTGATTTTAGCTGTTGGGAAAGCTGTTTTCAAGCGTTCACGAAGGAGAAATAAATCTTGAACTTTATCGAAAATAATGTAGTGATTTTGCCACTGAAATAAGGCTTCTTTCCTTACTTTACTTTTTAGCATAATTGCTCTTAAAGTCTGTAAATCAATCGGTTGCTTAGCATCAACTATCAATTCCAAAACGACAGGTTTCTCTTTGTTGATAAGCCAATTTTTATCCGCCGAAACATTCGATTTTTGTAATTGTTGAAATGACTTCTGTAATCCTGCCTTGTGTTTAACAGAATCAGCTACTGACGAACCGTTATTTTCCCAAGTATTTCCTGGTCCATTGGCGTTTTGAAGATATTTTTCCGATGGCGTCCAATTATTTTTTATCGTCATAAACGAAGAACCTTCGTCGGTGTATAAATAAAACCAATGATTAGGAATATGTGCATAAGGAGCTTTATAAATACTGTCAATGTAGTTTTCTGAAATGAGGGAATTTGGTTGAGCAGACAAAGTATAAATTCCTGCACAATCATAATTATGTTTTCCGTAATGATGAATTTTATTCGCAATCACCCGATTATTTTTCATCACATTTACTGTTGGAGTCCAGCCCCACCCCATGCTGATTCCAGAATAGGAAACATTGTTGATTTCGTTGTGTTCAATGTTAAGTCCACGCACAAAACCTGCTCCAATGCCCACACAACCCCAATCTTCATTACTTACATCGGTAATTAAGTTATTACTAATGTGAATATTTGAAGTAATTTCTCTTGAATCGCTCGGGTTGTACGGTAAATGTATTTCGGTAGCTTCGTCTGAAAAAACGCCTACTTGGATTCCTGTTCCGCCAATATCTTTGAATAAATTTCCTTTGACCGAATTTTCAGAAACGCCTTTATGGAAATCTAAACCCGTAGAAGCAAGATGCTCAAAACTACAATTCTCGAAACTAATATGATTTGAAAAAGACGATTGCAGTGCCGCCGCTGGGCGACCAACCCACGCTTGATTTTCGAGTGTTTTTTTATCAGGAGTTCCCGCAATTTTTAGCTTGTAAGCATCTAACATATACATTCCTGCTTGATGCGGAACGTGTCCATAAGTAGAAGGTCGCAACCAAGTTGAATGCTGAAATGACAGATTTTGGAAGAAAATATTAGAAATAGGATTATCGATTGTACCCTCAATTTTCAGGAGTGTTTCTAATGCAGGAGCAATGGCGGTTGCTTCTTGCATATTTTCATGAGGCAGAGGTAAATAATAAATTTTATTGGCTTTTCTGTCTAAAAACCATTCGCCAGCTTCATTCAAAAAGCCTATTGAATTGGTTAAATAGTAGGCAGAATTACCAGTTTCGGCAGAAATCCAAGGAGCAGGCCAAGGGTGTTCCGACTGAATACGACTTTCGGGTTGATGAAATGTCAATTTTGTGCTATCTCCATGAATTTCAATGTTTTTTATTCTCAAATTAGCAACTTCCCACCATTGATGAATAAACAATTCAACTTCAAATTCCTTTTCAATTCCCTCAAATTTTGGCGTTGGAATCCAGCAATATTCTTCTTTTCTATTCCAAGATAATATTCTATTCATCTTGCTATTGGGTGTATCTTTTGCACGAATGGCTTTTTGATTATTTACCCATAATTGTCGGAATTCAAAACTCCTGCCTGCCAAAGTCGGCACGTCGGCAATCCAAACTTTGCCGACAGCCTCCTTGGGTAACCCAATTACCTTTTCTGTGAGTTTTCTCCAATGTTTTATAGCAATGCCACCGCTTAAAATAGCTTTTTCATCTGGTGCAGATGAAATTATCGTCGGACTCGTTGATGTACCTGAATCTTCGGGTCTAACAAATACCGTTTCGTTTAGTGAGTGAATACCTGATTTAAGATAAATATGTACACCCTGTTCAATAGACCTATCTGATAAACGACGTAATTCTCTTACCTTTCGCAATGCCATATTTAGACTTGCAAGAGGTTTCTCTTTTGTACCATCGTTTAGTTCAGAACCTGTTGGAGAAACCCAAATTTCAGCCCTTTGTCCAAAACTAACAAAACAGAATACAAAAAAAACGCTACAAAAAGCAACGAGTATTTTGATAAAAGGAATTTTCATCGAAATTTATTAACCGAATATTATACTTAAAAAAGCATAATTTGAAACACAAAGATAGGTGACGACCCCAACCTTTGTTTGTACCATTTTCTCAATGTATTATACAATATTGTCTTTGAAGAATTGGGGCGTTTATGGGAAAAATTAGTAAAAGAAAATGGTTTTGGAGGGCTTCTATTTAAAATTACGTCAGTCATCCTTTTTAAGGTTATGACTATATCTTGGTAACTTAAAAGAGCCATAGGCTCGAACAATCTTGTAGCAACGGATTTTAATCCGTTGAAAAATTACATCAACGGATTGAAATCCGTTGCTACAAAATCGGTCGAGCCTATGGCTCTTTAAACCCATACGCATCAAAAAACAATATTTACCTATTTCACAAAATCTTTATTACTTTTTCCTAAATCTTTGGAAGTAGCAACGGCAATACCACGTTGGTCGCCTTTATTTACGGCACAATAAAAATGATAAACAACGCCTTTATGCTTTACAACATAAGATTTATGAGCATATAAATTATCATAATTTTCAGAAGATTCTACTAAATTATCCCCGTTCCAGTCTGTCCAATCTGTTAAATTGTAAGATGCCGCAAAGCGATTAAAAGCACCTTTTCTGTCTTTCCAAAATGCACCAAAGTAAAACATCACATAAATATCTCCGATTTTTTGAATGATTGGGTCGCCCGTAATGCCAACAGGATGATGTACAATTGGCTCACTTGTGGGGCGTTGCCAAGTGGTCATATTATCTGAAACCGCCATACCGATACGCTCAAACCAGCGAGTTTTTTTGTTATTTACTGCCGAATCACCGTTGGCATTATAGTACATTACAAATTGATGACCAGTTAAACGTTCTTTGTCTTCAATGACTGTACTTTTAAATAACTTCCGATTTTCCCACCAACCTACATTTTTATCATCAGATGCCAAAACAGGGGATTTTAGCCGTTTCCATTCATGTACTTTACTTGGGTTTTGGGAAGTATGAGCGATTCCGATTGATAAATTTCCTGCTTCATAACCAGCAGATTTACCACCAAAATACGACATCCAATAATCTCCATTGTACTTTCTTAGCTTATACGAACCTTCCCAATTAATATCTTGCAAAGCCAAATAACCTGCTTTTTGGTTTCCGTCCCACTCCGTAGAATCTGTAAAAGACATGATTCGACCAAGCATTTTCCAATTCAGTAAATCATTGCTTTGAGCCAGCCAAGTTTCGTAACCTCTACCACCAAAAGTCAGGTAGGTCATATACCATTTTTTGCCTTTTCTAAAAACCGTCGGGCAGTCCATTTTCAATGAATTATCGGCAGGAGTAAGCACTAAACCATATTTATAAGGCGTTTTAATTTCCTGATAAAGTTCATTCATTTTCTCTTGCGAGACCGTTTTGGAAGGTTGTGCAAAGGTGTTGAAACTCAGAAAAAAACTGAGTAGCAATAATAATATTTCTTTCATATTTAATAGATTATTGATTAGAACTTAGGATTAATACCCAATCATTGCCGTCTTTGGGTTCAGCAGGAGGATTAAATTCTTTCGTCCCCTTATTAGGAAAACTTCCTATTATTGTTTTTTCTCCATTTCTTGGATTATACCAAGTTGCTTTCAAAACATTTCCTTCTATTTTTCCTAAATTTACCGTAAAATTTCGCCCTGTATAAGTGTATAAAAAGGCATATTTTTTACCACGAGTAGCCAAAATGTAATTATACTTTTCTCCTTGCTTTGCTACTAAACTTTGGTCGGGGATTCGCTCAAAAAATGGTTTAGATAAAAGTAAACTTTTCATGAATTGCATTTGTCCAGAACCTTCCGCTTTCATGCCTTCCGACCAAATTTCCAAAGGTCCAAAAGAAGTATCTTCATTAGTAAGAGTTCTAAACATTTGCATCACCGAATTTTGTCCGTAAGTATAACCAAATGCTCCTGCAAAAACCGACCAATATCCGTATCTTCTAACTTCGGCAGCCGTCCAACGTGGTTGAGTTACATCGTGTAAACCATGCGGTATGCCTTCGTAAGAGGGTTCTCCGTCAATTGTGGGCAATACGGGACGAAGTTTATAATCTCGATTTATATACTTCCAATTGTCTTCGCCATAATGTAATTTTTCATTGGCTGAGGTATCCTGAGCATACGTTCTATGCCCTGATTGCACCATATTAAAGTCCATCCATTTTTCGTTATGAAACCATTCAGACGACGAAGAACGCCCTCTTGGATGAAAGGTAATTAAATGTTTTTTGTCAATTTCACGAAGCGTATTTCCAATAACATTCCAAATATTTATTGACTCACTTCCTTTTATATCACCACCATTCAACCAAATGATATTACTATGTTTGGCAAATCTTTTGGCTAAAAATTCAGCATAAATTCTTGCTTGACTTTCTGAAACTCTACCAGATTTTACATTACCACCCCAAATTGGTACAAAACCAATATAGATACCTCTTTTTTCAGCTTGTTCTATCACAAAATCAACGTGATTCCAAAAGTCATATTGGGCTTCGTCGGTAAAAGAATCACCATCTGTAATTTTTGGTTTTGCGATATTTTTTCCAACTAAGGCAGAATCACCGTACATATTTACGACGTTCAGTGTATGTAATCCCATCGCTTGAATCACATTAAAACCTTTGGCTTTTCGGTCGTCTAAATATTGAATTGCTTCTTCTCTGGTGAGTTTTGAAAACAAAAGCCAACCTGTATCTCCTAACCAAAAAAACGGTTTTCCATCAGCAGTTTGAAGGAATCTTTTATTGGCAGAAACTTTTAAATCGGGTAAAGTTTGAGCGTATGTATTTTTCGATAAAATGAGCATCCCCAAAAGGAAAATCGTAATTATTTTATTGGTCATGTTGAAAGTTTTTTTTAGTAACACAGACTTTAATCTGTACTCAATTTTCATTTACAGACTAAAGTCTGTGTTACTTTTTTGTAATCCATATTACTGTGGCAGATGCGTTTTTACTATTTATTTGAAGCACTTTTCTACCTTGAACAATCTCTGAATCAGCGATTATTTTCCCATCTTTTGGATTGATATAATTTACGGTAAAATCACCTGAGAAATTTGTCAAGTCTAAATTTACATTTTCGTTGGTTTCAGTATAGATGATGTAATTTTTGCCTAAATACCCTAATGCCCATTGATTTTTAGGCTTGCCTGATAATTCAATTACATTCATTTGGGTGGTATTTTTCAAAAAATCAGGAGGTAAATTTTGGGGTAAATTAGCCAAGGAACCACCTGCCATAAACACTGCCCAACCATTCGCATCGAAACTATCTCCCGAATAAACCACTGCTTTGTCAGGAAAATTTTGACGGTATTCTCGCACTGCTTTATAAATCTGTTCAAAAGATGAGCGTTTAGGGTTCAATAAGCGTGCGTGTTGGCGTGGAGCAAGATTTTGTCCTCCTTTGGGTTCGTAAATTGTACCGTTAAATTGATTGTGCCAATACCGAATATCAATCAAATCAATCGTTTTTGAACGATTTTTATCTGCTAAAATGGCATCTTGAACGTCTTTTGTAGTGCTTAATCCGATAGTAACATTTTTGCCTGTTTCTTTTTCCCATTCCTTAATGACATCAATCCAAAATTCTACAAAATGCAAAGGACCTGTATATTCAGCTCCAATCAGTTGAATTACTCCCGAATTTTCTGCAAAATTTGATAAACATTTTCGGATATAATCACGATGAATTTTACGACGAATTGGGTGCGAAATGTCATAAAATTGCTCCGCCATAAAAATTCGTTTGTCACCTGCATACGGCACAGGCTCTGGGAAACCCGTATTGTTAATATTATTGGCAGGTCGCCAAGGGAAATCGGCATAATGAGCCCCTGCTTCGATAATATTGTGCTGAAAGTAATTTTGATGAATTAGTACCAAATTTTTCTGGTCTGCCAAATCAGCAAATTGTTTTAATCTTCCCCAATACCATTTATTGTATTTTGTCAAATCATATTTACTTAAACCGTCCCAAGCGGTTTCTTTTCCACTTCTGGCAAAAGGCAATTCATAAAAAGGCGTCCAAACTTCACCATCCATTCTACGGATTCGCTCGTGGTCGTCTCTTCGTCTATCGTACCAAAGTCCGTAATTATGGTCTAAAACCGTAACATTATTTTGTTGCATCCAATCGGTTAATTCTTCCAAATCATCGGTTAAACCCAATCCTGATTGCCCTGGTACAAAACGAGTAATATGTGGTTTTGCATTTGCTAATCCATGTGGACGAGCAACGCCCGACCACCAAGGAACTTCTTGTTTTCTACCTGTTAAAATCTCATCGTCACGTACCAACCAACCATTTTTGATTTGCATGGTTGGAGTTTTGATTACCGTTGTCTGTGTCTCCACAGACGACAGTTGTCCAATCGTCTGTGGAGACACAGACAATTGCGGTAAAGCTTGTGATGACATTCGCCCAACTATAAACTCTTGCAAGGTAAACGCCTGACTAACAGCATTTTTAGTCAATTCCATCGCTACTTCTACTTTCGGGCTACTGGATGCTTCTATTAAAGTTGACATCAAAAAAGTACGATTTTCGACTTCATTTCCTAAACGGTCTTTTAATTGTGCATAAAATAAACTTCGAGGTTTTATGTGTTCGTTTGACATCTCCCAATGTCCGTCTCCTGCAAATTGAGCCCAAGTACCAAACGCCCAATTTTGAGCCGTTGGGGGTTTTGCACATTCAACCATAGACGCTGAACATTGCCAAAAAACACTGTTGGCTGCCGACCAACCTGCACCTTGTCCGTCTTGTCCACGATTGGCAAAACGTAGGGCATTGCCATCAACATTTACAATATCAAACAATACGCCAGATGCCCAACTGTCAATTGTTCCACTAAAACTAAAAGGCGTTTTTGACTCGCATTGTACAAAGGCATTTGGACCTGTTGCACAATAACCAACCGCAAAATCGTGGTAGCCATTTTCAGCATAAATACGTTGAAAAAGTGTTTGTTGACCCGAAGTAAAAAAAGTGTATCGTCGCTGACCACCAATTTCAGAAATGGGTTCGGTTGAAATACAATCTTCGACAGTAATGCGTTTGGCAGAAGCTAAAATATTTACTGCCGAACCTGCAAAGTGTTTGAACGTTGTTTGTCTGACCCAGCCATCACTCACATTTTCAAAAGAAATTGCCATCCAACGGTGGTCTTCGTCTTTCAAATTTGCTTTATCATAAGTAGAAATTAATTGTAGATTTTCTATGCCAATGTTTGAAATACGCCCATTCCATTGATACGTTGCGATTTTGCCACCACCAAAAGTAGAATCTAAGGCAGTTGTTAAAGGCACGTCCAACGTAATTTCATTGGCATTAATAGCCGTAATTGTTCTATCCCAAAATAAATCTCGTTGATTTGGTTTCCAACCCAAAGCAGTAACTCCACCGCCAAAATGGTCAGTTTTTAATAATTCAATCCATTCTTTGGTTGATGGTCTGTGAATTTGAACTTTATCACCAACTTTGAAATCAGTTGATGATGAAACACTAATTTTTTGAGCATTTACAGGAATATATGGATTGATGATTTCATGCGTTTTACCAAAAGTTCGGTCATTTTTTCCTTTGATACGAATCAAGGTTTCACGAGAATCTCCTGCTCCAATAATGACTGTTCCTTTTTCGCCAATGCCCGCACCACGTAGTACAACTCCCGATGTTTTAATGATTAAATTTCCTTTTACTTCAAATTGCCCTTTGTCTAATTGAACTGCCCCACGAAATCCGTTTTTATCTAAAGGTAAATTTGATACAAAATCTATGGCTGATTGTATTTTTTGAGTTGCATCTCCTTTCTGACTTTTCACAAAAACCTTTGTTTCAATCGTTGGAATTGGTTGTTCACTTGCCTTATATCCACAGTAAGAAAAATCAGGAATACGATTACCTTGTGTATCTGGGGTATAAGCTAAATTTCCTTTATCGCTCTGATAAACAGGCGATAAAGGAATAGTTTCTTTCTTTTTTTGTGAAAAAGAAATGTTAGAGGTAAGTATGAAAAATGTAATTAAACAAAAGTATTTATTCATAGAAGGTAACACAGACTTCAGTCTGTATTTGAATCATAGCCGTCAGGCTAAAGAAAACAAGTTCAAATTCTAACAGACTAAAGTCTGTGTTACATTAAGGTTTTACCGTTTTTACAGAAACCACACTATTCAAATAGTCTTCAATGTTGGTATAACCATTATTGTCTTTATCTTTTGAAGCGTCGTTTGCATCTTTCGGATTCAGTCCATTTTTAATTTCCCAAGCGTCTGGCATTCCGTCATTGTCACTGTCTTTATATGGCGTACCTTGATAAACAGGATAACCACCAACTTGAGCAATTTCGGTAATAATTCCATTTTTATAAGAATCAATTGGCAAACGACGGTGCTTGAATTGTGAAGTTGGCAAAACAACGCCTTCAGTTATCTTGATTTTTCCTGTTTTCACTTGTTCAATAACTCTTGTATCAACAGCATCACGTCTTGGAAGGGTTGCCCCTGCATTTGCTAACACATAATCATGAGCAACTTTTGTAGGCAAAATCGTAATATTTGGCATTGGTAATGGCTTATTCCAACGAATAGAATCTTTGTATTTTCCTGCGTTTGCCAAGTCTTCTACTTGTACGCCACCATTCCAATTATCTTTGGTTACTCGCTCATTTCCTTCCACAATATTACCCGAAACATAAGCACGACCAAATGTCAAATATTTCAATTTACTACGTCCAGATTCTGGCTTCAAAATGCGGTATGCAATGGGTGATTCTTTTGGTGTTTGTGGACCGGGTTTAAAATAATTATTGATAATATTGTACATAGCTCGGTAGTCTCCACCATCAATTGAACGGTGTACCCAGTTAAACATTACGTTATTGGTAAAATTGAAAATTCCGAACCAACCAATTGACGGATTACGCCCTGCATTATCTGCCCAAAGATTACGCATAAATGTACAATTTTCGCCTCCAAGTGTACTACCAAAAGCATGATTCCAAGTATCCAAAGCTTCTGAGAAAATTGAGTTTTGAATCGTAATATTTACCGTTGGCAATTTGTCTTCAATTTTGCCCGTACTGTCATTATACATGTGGCGATACATCGACATATTTTCATCTAAACCCCAACTTGCCGAGACGTGGTCAATCATAATATTACCAATTGGATTTCCGCCAATTGAATCGTCTCTACGTCCTACATTTGTTTCTCCTCTACGGAAACGCATAAAACGAACCACCACATCATGTGTATTAATCCAAACCGACTCGCCTGCTACGCAAACGCCGTCACCTGGTGCAGTTTGTCCTGCAATTGTGATGTAAGGAGCTCTAATAATTAAGGGTCTTTTTAAACGAATAATGCCCGAAACATTGAATACAACCACTCTTGCACCACCTTGTTCACACGCCCAACGAAGACTTCCTTCGCCGTCATCATTCAAGTTAGTTACGACAAATACTTTTCCACCACGACCACCAAACGAGTATGCTCCGCCACCTTCTGCTCCGGGGAAAGCAGGAATTTCGGCTTGTGGTAAATCAATTGGACGAGCCGCCCAAGGGATATATGGTTTTCCATTTTTGGCATCATATTGAATAGTCTTCCAAGCTTTTTGCCAAGCAATATCCGACAAACGCCAAGTTTCTTTTAGTAAAGCATCGCTAACTTTTTGTACCGAGTCTGGAATCGTTGGGTATTGAGCGAATGATAAATTTTCACTACCTAATAGCGTTATAAGGATTAGAAAAATTAAGCTAAGTTTTTTCATTGTTCTATTAATAAAATCAATTGTTGTATGGATAATTTAACCTATCTGTTGATGCAATGATTTGATAAGTTTATATATTGATTCAAAATTACTATGAATAAAAAGCTACATGATATACAATTTTCTCTATAAATTATATTATTTTATCTTTGTACTATTTCAAGAATCATTTTTACATTTCAAACCTTATCTATCCTGTCTTACCATTGACTAATTTTAACTCACTTAAAAATATCTGTAATATCTTATCTCATAGCTATTTAGACAATTATTTTTCCTTCCACATCTCTTCCAAATTTCAAATTTTACTTTTACCCACAATTTTTCAGCTCGAAATCTCACTTTAGTATTTAGACAACAAGGTATAATACTAAGAAAAAATAATACAAAAAAGCACTTTGCAACAGAAGTACCTTTGTAAGGTAATTTACTCTTTTAGTACCCATCATCTAACATTATTTAGTATGTACAAAGCACAGTATTTGCTCCTGTTTTGTCTCTTTTTTTGCTTCAAAATTTCAGCTCAACAAGAAACCCGAACAATCATCAATTTTAATAAAGACTGGAAGTTTTATTTAGGAGATGAACCTAAAGCAAAAGACCAATTGTATCATGACGAATCTTGGCGAAAACTAAATTTACCCCACGATTGGAGTATCGAAGGGCAATTTGCCGAAAATCATCTTGCAACTTCACAAGGTGGAGCTTTGCCAACGGGAATTGGTTGGTATCGAAAGAAATTTAAAGTTTCCCAATCATTCAAAAATAAGATTAGCTATGTTGAATTTGATGGTGTTTATCGTAATGCTGAAGTCTGGATTAATGGACATTATTTAGGTAAACGCCCCTACGGATATAGCTCTTTTCGGTATGAAATAAGTAAATATTTGAAATATTCGAATGAGGAAAATCAACTCGTCGTTCGAGTTGACAATAGCGAACAACCTAATTCTCGGTGGTACACAGGCTCGGGTATTTATCGAAATGTTCGCTTAGTGCATACTTCCAACCTTGCGATTGACCATTGGGGAACATTTATTTCTACCCCAAAAGTTACTAATCAAGAAGCTACTGTAAAGGTTGAAACGACTGTCAAAAACACTACCCAAAATTCGCAAAAAATTCGTTTGGTAAGTTCCATTATAGATGCTTCTGGCAAGGAAATCACAAGCACTTCTCAGGAATATGTTGTCAAAGACTCTTCTGCCACTTTTCAACAAAATATTGTTCTCCAAAATCCAACATTATGGAATATTAAAAAACCTTATTTGTACAAAATAGTGAGTAAAATTTATGTACAGAATCGTCAATTAGATAGTTACGAAACGCCTTTGGGAATTCGTTTTTTTGATTTTCAATCTGCCACAGGTTTTAGCTTAAATGGCGTACCAACCAAAATATTAGGGGTTTGTAATCATCACGACTTGGGAGCATTAGGGGCAGCTATCAACGTGCGAGCCATGGAAAGACAATTAGAAATTTTGAAAGAAATGGGCTGTAATGGCATTAGAATTTCTCATAATCCTCCTGCTCCAGAATTGCTTGATTTATGCGACAAAATGGGCTTTATCGTCATGGATGAGGCTTTTGATATGTGGAAAAAGAGGAAAAATAAGAAAGATTACGCTCAAAATTGGGACGATTGGCATAAAAAGGATTTAGAAGATATGGTAAAACGTGACCGTAATCATCCTTCTATTTTTGTATGGAGTATTGGCAATGAAATCCGTGAGCAGTTTGATAGTACAGGCACAACCATTGCCAAAGAATTATCTGCCATTGTAAAAACATTAGATAAAACTCGTCCAGTTACTTCTGCTTTGACGGAAACAAATCCTGATAAAAATTTTATTTTCAAATCTGGGGCATTAGATGTTTTAGGATTCAATTATAAACACGAAGGTTACGCCGATTTATTGAAAAATTTTCCAAATCAAAAATTTATTGCTACCGAAACTGCTTCCGCTTTGGAAACTCGTGGGCGTTATGATTTACCCAAAGATTCTGTGGTTTTTATGCCCAAAGATGGCAAATCTAAACTCACCAATGGCAATGCAGATTTTACGGTTTCTGCCTTTGATAATGTGGCTGCTTATTGGGGAACAACGCACGAAATTTCATGGAATGCCGTCAAAAAATATCCACATATCGCAGGTTTATATGTGTGGAGTGGTTTTGATTATTTGGGCGAACCGCACCCTTACCCCTACCCTGCCCGTAGTTCGTATTATGGGATTATCGACTTGGCTGGTTTTCCGAAAGATGTCTATTATATGTACCAAAGCGAATGGACAAGCAAGCCTGTTTTACATATTCTACCCCATTGGAATTGGTCGGTAGGTCAAACCGTTGATGTTTGGGCATATTTCAATCAAGCAGATGAAGTTGAGCTATTTCTAAATGATAAATCGCTGGGAATCAGAAAGAAAGAAAATGATAACATTCATGTTTCGTGGAAAGTGAAATATGAATCTGGGGTTTTAAAAGCTATTTCTCGCAAGAATGGAAAGACCGTTTTAACCAAACAAATACAAACGGCAGGCAAAGCAACAAAAATAAATTTGAGCGTTGACCGACCTATTTTAAAAGCCAATGGTGAAGATTTAGCTTTTGTAAAGGTGAGTGTGACCGATGAAAATGGAAATATTGTGCCAAATGCAGGACATTTAATCAATTTCAATGTATCGGGTGTTGGCGAGTTAGTGGGCGTGGATAATGGCTATCAAGCAAGTCTTGAACCTTTCAAAACCAATTACCGAAAAGCCTATAATGGTTTATGTTTGGCAATTATCCAGACCAAAGAAACCGCAGGGAAAATCATTTTAAAAGCAACGAGTGAAGGATTGGAAAGTAATGAAATTGTTATGGAGAGTTTGGTGGAATGAAAAAAGTAGGGGCGTATCGCATACGCCCTCAGACAAAATGGCCGTATGCGATACGCACTCGGACAAAATGGGCGTATGTGATACGCCCCTACCGTAAAACTGACAAAAAAATAATTCAAAATCCATTAAGGGTATTTTTTACAGATTGTGTCTATTAAACAACAATTGAATAATTCAAAGAATAAATTGATTAAATCATAGCTAACAAAATGGTCTTAAAACACACAATTATCTCAGAAAATACCGACCAGTCAGATGATTTTATCAAATTGATAAATGAAGATGAAACACTCAATGGAAAATTAATTTTCTATGATGCAGAACAAATCATTAGAGACGCATTTGTTGAAAATCCGCAAAGAGGATGTGAATTATTATTCAAGAAATACCATAAAGTTTTGTGTAGCCATGCCGTTCGATTTGTGTATTCAAAAGCCATAGCTGAAGATTTAGTAAGCGAAGTTTTTTGTCGGTTCTGGAAAAACAAAACCTATTTATCTGTAACAACTTCGTACAGAATGTATCTTTTTCGGTGTGTTCGCAATGAAGCCCTCAATTATATACGTTCAGAATTTAAGGGTTTGGAAGGAATTGATGCAGCTTATGCCAAAGAAATTTCGGTCGGACAAAGACCCGATGATATTACACAATTTGAAGAAATTTTACAGCAAGTTGAAGATTTGGTAGAATCATTAACGCCACAATGTAGAAAGGTCTTTTTGATGAATCGTTTTGAAGGGAAAAAATACCATGAAATTGCTGAGGAACTTCAACTTTCACAAAAAACAGTCGAAGCTCACATAGGAAAAGCATTATCACTTGTGCGGAAAGGTTTACAAAAACACTGGCTCGCAACAGCTCTAATCATGATGATGAGTAAGATGGATTAAACCACATGACTCACTAAACAAACCTATTTAAAAACACTTTATCAAAGATTTTCCGATGAATACAAATATAAACAAAGAGCTTTTGTTCAATCATTTTGCTCGAAAAACGTCTCCCTTACAACGCCAACTCATTGAAGATTGGCTAAAAGAGGAAAAAAACGAAGAACTATATTATCAATTGCTTGAACAATGGGAACAACATAATTTACAATATTTACCAGAGACAAATCAGGCATTGACACACTTCATTGATTATATGGAAGCGGGTCAATCCTCAATTACCTCGACCTTAACCAATGCTGAGGAGAACCGCTATTCTCCTCGCTGGTTTAAATGGGCAATTGCTGCTTCTGTCATTTTTTGCTTAGGAATTTTGTCATTTTACTTTAAAAATCAACTCTATTATCAAACTTATAAAACTCAAATTGGCGAGAATAAAACTATCAATTTACCCGATGGAAGTAAAGCCATTTTAAATGAAAATTCATCTTTAAAATTAGTTCGTTGGGGATTTGGCTCAGAAAATAGAGAAGTTTTTTTAACAGGTGAAGCCAGCTTTTCTGTAAAACACACCCTTGATAATCAGCAATTTATTGTAAAATCAGACAATCATTTTGAGGTAGTTGTTTTGGGAACAGAGTTCTCAGTTTATGCTCGTCAACAAGGTTCAAAAGTCGTCTTGAAAAAAGGGAAAGTCAGAATAGAATACACCGAGAACAATACCAAAAAACAGCTCATCATGAAACCCGGTGAATTAGTGA
Organism: Arcicella aurantiaca; assembly: GCF_003148625.1. GTDB lineage: Bacteria > Bacteroidota > Bacteroidia > Cytophagales > Spirosomataceae > Arcicella > Arcicella aurantiaca. The sequence continues at coordinate 79,058 of NZ_QGGO01000006.1, forward strand.
GTTTAGATACACAAAATCATATTCAAAAGAAAGTGGCGGTCATAAAACCACAAAGTGTTGAAGCCAAAGGAAATCGTTTTGTTTTTGAAGAAACAAGCCTGCAAGAAGTTGGCTATTTATTGGAAGAAAACTATGGACTTTCCGTTGAAATAAAAGGAGAAGAATTATCTCAAAGAGTGCTAATGGGGTCATTCAGAGCTGAAAATGTTGATGAATTATTAAAAACTATTTCAGAATTATTAAATATCAATGTGGTCAGACAGGGCAATCAAGTCATTTTGTCTGAATATTAATAACCTCACCCCCGCCCCCTCTCCAAAAGAGAGGGGAGAAAAATGGAGTCGAATGCTCCCCTCTCTTTTGGAGAGGGGCTGGGGGTGAGGTTAAAACGTCAAACAATCTTTCAAATAAAATATACTATGAAAAAACGAATACTCAAGACTGCTCAGGTAAGTCTGGTAGTGACGCTTTTGCTTTTGGCAAAATATCCGTGTTGGTCACAAGCGTATGCTTCGAGCAAGCAAATTCGCACCCAAAGCGAAGCTCAATCAGAGTCGAACATCAAATTAAAAGATGCTATCCAACAATTGAAAAATCACTACGGGGTTGAAATTATGTACGAATTGAAGACCGTAGAACGATTTAGTGTAAAACCAAGTGTGTATTCTACTGAAAAAAACCTTCAACAGAATTTAGAACGTTTATTATCACCGTTCGGACTGACCTACAAAAAAATCAATAAGACCTCTTATATGATTTTGGAAGAAAAATCAGGCAAAGAGAGGGCTGAATCTAACGCTCGATTTCCAGAAAACGGAATCACCTCCAACACCAAAACTACTAATGCCGATTTACAAACTGTGGAGAAAACTACTGTCTTTGCTATAAATGAGCAGTCGGTTTCGGGAAAAATCACCGATGACAAAGGCAATGTTTTGGCAGGCGTAAATATCACCATTAAAGGAACAAGCAGAGGGACAAATTCGGACGAAAATGGATTGTTTAAAATCGCTGTACCCGACGAAAATGCCGTTTTAGTTTTTAGTTACGTTGGCTATGGAAAACAAGAAATCACCGTTGGAAAACGTACATCTTTTACCGTTTCGATGATAATCGACCAAAAATCATTGGACGAAGTTATCGTTGTGGGTTACGGAACTCAAAGCAAAAGAGCCGTTTCAGGGGCGGTGTCTTCGGTAAACTTCAAACAATTTCAAGACCGTTCATTTAGCAATGTAACACAAGCCTTATCTGGACAAATTGCAGGGGTAAATATTTCGCAAGCACAAGGAGCTCCAGGGGTTTCGCCCATTATTCGTATTCGTGGGGTAAGTTCAATTACGGCAGGAACAAATCCGCTTTTTGTGGTTGATGGTGTACCACTCGAAAACTTCAACCTCAATATGGTCAATCCACAAGATATTGAATCGGTGGAAGTGTTGAAAGATGCTTCTTCGGCAGCAATTTATGGTTCTCGTGGTGCAAACGGTGTTATTTTAGTCACTACCAAATTAGGAAAAGTAGGCAAAACGACGTTCAACATTGGTTATGAATCGGGTATTCAGAGCGTAGAAAGAAGAGTGAAAATGATGGACGCTCAACAATGGATTGATTATTACATTGATGCTCACAATAACGCTTGGGTAGATTTGAATCCAACAAAAAACAAAGCTTCTGACCCAAATAGTATTCGTACTTCAACATACCGTATTCCCGATGATTTCTTGACAAATCCACAACAATTTGGCAAAGGAACAGACTGGCAAGATGTGATGTTTAGAGTTGCCCCTTCACAAAATTTTCAATTATCAGCTTCGGGTGGTTCTGAAAAAACGCAATTTATGTTTTCGGCATCATACCTTAATCAACAAGCGGTTTTAGACGAAAATTATTACAAAAGATTATCCATTCGTTCCAATATTAAACACCAATTGAGTGAGCAATTTACGATTGGTTTAAACTTGGGTGTAACCAGTATTTTTGACCGTACAGATGGTACACAAGGAAAAAGTGATGTGGTAAGTTTAGGTTTGCAAAGCGACCCAATTTTCCCGATTTATAACGAAAATGGAAATATTGGCTACCGTGACCCTAATTCTGTTTGGAATAAATACGTGGCTTACAACGACTTAAACTTATGGCATCCCTATTCTTTGACAAGATATATTCACAAAGAAAATAAGACCTTCAATACGTTAGGAACTGCTTTTTTAGAGTATAGAATTTTGGACGGATTGAAATTGAGAACAAGCATAAATGCCAATTTATACAATACACGTTACAATTCTTATCGTGTAAATAAACAAGGATATGGTTATTCTGGCGTGTTGGCAGCAGAAGGATATTCTACGAGTGGATACACTTTTAACTGGCTGAATGAGAACACCTTAAACTACGAAAAATCTTTTGGCGACCATAATTTAAGTATTTTATTAGGATATTCAGCACAAAGTCAACGCAATGAATTTGCGACTTTAACTTCTGGAAATTTCCCGAATGATTTAGTTGAAACGCTAAATGCAGGGGTAGTTTCAAGCGGTTTTACGAATGCTTCGGAGTGGTCGATGCTTTCATATTTAGGAAGAACGCAATACAACTTCAAGAACAAATATTTCTTGACTGCCGCCATTCGTCGTGATGGAAGTTCACGTTTTGGGTCAAATACTCGTTGGGGATATTTCCCTTCTGTATCAGGAGCTTGGATGATTTCAGACGAAAATTTCATGCAAAATGTAAAACCTGTAAACAGTCTTAAATTCAGAGTAAGTTATGGGATGGCAGGGAATAATCAGATTCCAAACTATGGCTCTAAGAGTTTGCTAAACTCTTCAAATTATGCAACAGGAACAACTTTAGCTCCCGGTTTAACAATTGCCAACATTGCCAATACCGATTTGAAATGGGAACGTACAACTCAATTTAACGTTGGAATTGACCTAAAAGCATTGGATAATCGTATCGGACTTTCGGCAGAATACTATAATTCAACGACAAATGATATGCTTTTAAACGTTCCTGTGCCAGATATTACAGGTTTTGCTACGCAATTAACCAATATCGGTAAAATGGAAAATACAGGTATTGAATTGAACCTAAATACCCAAAATGTTAGAGGAAAATTCAATTGGTCAACTGATTTTAATTTTAGTATGAACCGCAACAAAGTGTTGCAATTAGGACAAAGTAACGCTCCAATTACTTATACAGATTTTGTGGTGACAGTTAAAACAGAAGTTGGTCAACCAATCTCAAATTTTTACGGATATGTGGTTGATGGTGTTTTCAAAAATCAAGCTGCAGTTGATGCTTATCCACATTATACTACAACCAAAGCAGGCGACCCAATTATAAGAGATGTAAATGGTGATGGCAAAATCACGGTTGATGACCGTACAACTTTAGGGAATTATCAGCCTGATTTTATGGCAGGTTTAACCAATACATTTTCTTACAAAGGAATCGACCTGTCTTTCATGCTACAAGGAACTTTTGGAGGCGAAATTGTTAATCAAAACTTCCGTTACTCAGGTTTTTGGAACAACGGACGTAATATGTATGCAGGTGTGGCAAACCGTTGGCGTTCGGAAGCAAATCCGGGAGACGGTCAGCATTTTAGAGCAACTTTGGGTTTAACGGGTTTTCAAGACCAATTTACAAGTTTATGGGTTGAAGATGCCTCGTTTGTTCGTTTAAAAAACATTAGAATTTCTTATGCACTTCCTGCCTCTATCATGAGACATTTACCGATTAAAACTGCTCGTTTTTACGTAAATGCGGAGAATGTTTTCTTGTGGAGTAATTACACCAATTATGACCCAGAAAATACAACTTATAGTGCATCAAGTTTTTCGGGAGAAGCGAACGGAAATACTTCTAACGGTCTAAATGCCTCTGGAAATGCTCCAAATGGTGCATTTGTGGGTGTTGATTATGGCTCGTATCCAATTCCAAGAGTAATAACGATTGGTGCGAAATTCGATTTTTAGGGAATCTTTTGGCTTATTATTGAGAATGAGATAACATCTTGGAATTGGAACTTCCCGAAATAACTCCGTTAGGGGTTAAACTTTCGGGAAGTTGAACCAAATTATTAAATTTTAAATCCAAGAATTTATATCAGACTCTACAAACCATTTCAAACATTAAAGAAAAATGAAAAAAATTAAACAACTATATATCTTGCTCGCCTTCTGTTTGACGGCGACAAGTTGCAGTGATTCCTTTTTGGAATTAGCTCCTATTTCAAATGCAACGGCTGATAATTTTAAAACAACCGATGATTTTGAATTAGCCGTAAATTCTGCTTACGCAACACTCTATACCGTTTATCACCCCGAAGGTCCAATTTCGTATGTCAACGAACAAATGAGTGATAATGCCATTATGTTCAATATTTCGGGGATTCAAGCAGATAAATGGCAATTCAAAGATTATTCTTTAATGACCACCAACACCATGCTTTATCAGTTTTGGCAAGACTATTACAAAGCGGTATTTAGTACAAATATTGTGTTGAATAAAATTGAAGGTGCAAATTTAAGTGCTACCTATAAAGATGAAGTAAAAGCTCAAATGATGTTTTTGAGAGCATTATATTATTTTAACATGGTGCAAACTTGGGGTGATATTCCGTTAGTAACCACACCACTCACAGGCGACGAAGCTTATGCAGTTGTACGTTCTCCTCAAACGGCTATTTACGACCAAATTAAAAAGGATTTACTTTTTGCGATTGATAAATTACCACTTTCGTCAGCAGTTCCAGCTACAAAAATTGGTCGTGCTTCAAAGGGTGCTGCTCAAACTTTATTGGGGAAAGTATATTTGACCATTGGAGATAAAACAAATGCAGCAACTGTACTTAAAGACGTTGTTAATAGCAATCAATATGCTCTTTTATCAACGTATGCAAGTCTTTGGGGAGCAACTGTTAAAAATACAAAGGAATCGATTTTTGAAATTCAATTTATCGGCGGTTCGGTTTCAGCTCCATATAGTAGATATTATCAAACATTTTATCCAAATAACAACTTCTTAGGATTTTACGGCTCAGGCATGAATCAAGTTACAGATGATTTGTATAATGAATACGAAAGCAAAGACCCCCGCAGAGATTTATCCATTGCTTTGGGATATAATAATGGAAATACCTTTATTGCTCAAAAATATCCAATTAAATGGACACACAGCAATGCTGTTTTAGGTAGCGGAAATCCACTTTCTAACAACAATTTTATGGTGTTGCGTTATGCAGATGTATTGCTAATGTTGTCGGAAGCAACTGGCGACCCAAGCTATTTAAATTTAGTAAGAAGTCGTGCAGGATTACCAAAATTTGGAGAAGCAGGTTACCCAAATACTTATGGAACGGTTGATTTAGCGGTTGAGCATGAACGTCGAGTTGAATTAGCCTTAGAATTTCATCGCTGGTTTGACTTGAAACGTACTAACAGAGCCGTTTCATTATTAGCACCAAAAGGGAAAGCCATTACAAACGATAAATTATTGTTACCAATTCCACAAATTGTCCGTTCACAAAATCCTGCAATCACACAAAATGTAGGATATAATTGATACATTTACGGTATTTGTTGCAAGACAAAATTGGTACACAGATGACATGATGTTCCAACACAGATTTACACAGACTAATATTTAAAATCTGTGTAAATCCGTGTTGGAACATCTGTGTTATCTGTGTCCTAATTTTCGATAAATTTTAGTTTAATAGGCTGTTTAATAAGTTTTGGGAGAAGTTTAACCGTCAAAAATTTTAGGATAAAATTATTTTGGAAAACTTATTAAATACACTTTTAAGTAAATGGCTTTCAGTTTTCTCTAAAATTAATGAGTGGTACACTTCCCGAAAGTTTTTTCTACTTTCGGGAAGTTGATGCTGGAAGAACTTCCCGAAAGTAGAAAGAACTTTCGGGAAGTTAAAGGGACTTAATTAACACTGTATTAAACCATGTATTTTTAATTCAAAACATGAAAACAAAATCTTCAAAATTCATTACGATATTCTTATTTTCAATTATTTACCTATCTTCATTTCATTCAAAATCTCAATCGGGACTTGAACGTATTTTGCCCTTAAACTCTCAACAAAAACAAACCGCCAAACCGTGGGTATTTTGGTATTGGATGCAAGGTGGAGTTTCAAAAGCAGGCATTACCGCCGACCTTGAAGCTATGAAAGCACAAGGCATTGGTGGGGCATATTTAATGCCCATCAAAGGAGTTAGCAATCCTCCAATTTATAGTCCTGCCGTGAACCAATTAACGCCTGAATGGTGGGAAATGGTGAAATTCTCAATGTCGGAAGCCTCACGATTAGGTTTAGAAATGGGAATGCACGTAAGCGATGGATTTGCCTTGGCGGGTGGACCTTGGATAAAACCCGAAATGTCTATGCAAAAAGTGGTGCATTCTACTATAAATATTCAAGGAAATCAACAGTTCAGGGACAAACTTCCTTTTCCCAAAATCAATGAAAATTATTATAAAGACATTGCCATTTTTGCTTATAAAATTTCGCAGAATTACACTTCAACAACCAACACAACTCCAATTATAACGTCCAATAAATCAGGTATTAACCCGCAGTTTTTAGTAAAAGAAGACAATAAGGAAAGTTTTAGATTAGAAGAAAAAGGTTGGATTCAATATACCTTTGAAAAACCTTTTACCCTCCGAAATATTACAGTGAAAACGGGAGGAAATAATTATCAAGCCCAACGATTATTGATTGAAGCAAGTAATGACGGACAAAACTTCAAAACAGTTACACGTCTCGAATCTCCACGACACGGTTGGCAAGATACTGATGCCGATGTTACGCACGCTATTCCTTCTACAAGGGCAAAATATTTTCGATTTGTTTATGATAAAACAGGCTCAGAAGCAGGTTCAGAAGACTTGGACGCTGCCAAGTGGAAGCCTGTCTTGAAATTAATTGGTTTGACACTTTCTAACGAACCAAAAATTCATCAATACGAAGGAAAAACAGGCGAAGTTTGGCGAATAAGTAAACGAACAACTACGGCACAAGTAGCCGATAGTCTGTGCATTCCGTTAAAAAACATCATTAATATTACTGATAAAGTTGACCAAAATGGAAACTTAAATTGGAATGTTCCCACAGGAAATTGGCAAATTATTCGCATCGGTCATACTTCCACAGGACATAAAAATGATACCGCAGGCGGTGGAAAAGGCTTAGAATGTGACAAATTTAATCCCGAAGCAGTCACTCTACAATTTGAAAAATGGTTTGGCGAAGCACAAAAACAATTAGGCGAAGAATTAAGCAAAAAGGCATTAAAAGTATTTCATGTGGACAGTTGGGAATGTGGAAGTCAAAATTGGTCAAGTAATTTTTTAACAGAATTCAAGCAAAAAAGAGGTTACGATTTATTTCCTTATTTATTAGTAATGACGGGCTTACCAATTGAAAATACCCAAACATCTGAACAAGTTTTGTTTGATATTCGCCAAACGATTTCAGAATTGGTGGTGGATAAATTTTATAAAACCTTAGCGGATTTGGCTCATAAAAAAGGCGTAATTTTTACTGCCGAAAGTATTGCCCCAACCATGACCAGCGATGGCTTGGCACACTATAAATTAGTAGATGTGCCAATGGGTGAATTTTGGCTAAATAGCCCAACGCACGATAAACCCAATGACATGATGGACGCCATTTCGGCGGCTCATATTTATGGCAAAAATATCATTCAAGCGGAAGGATTTACGACGGTAAGAATGGCGTGGAATGAACATCCTGCCATGTTGAAAACCTTGCAAGACAGAAATTATACTCTGGGAATCAACAAGTTAGTTTATCATGTTTTTACGCATAATCCTTGGATGAACCAACAACCTGGAATGACTTTAGATGGCGTTGGTCTATACTTTCAGCGTGACCAAACTTGGTGGAAACCTGCCAAAGCATGGGTCGAATATGCAGAACGTTGTCAGACTTTGCTTCAAATGGGAAAACCTGTGGCAGATTTAGCCGTTTTTACGGGCGATGAAATACCAAGACGTTCTGTTTTACCCGACCGTTTGGTGAATACTTTAACGGGATTATTCAGCAAAGAAACACTTGTAAATGAGCAAAAAAGATTACTAAATGAAGGCGAACCACTCCGACAAATTCCTGCGGGAGTATCACATTCTGCAAATATGGCTGACCCCGAAAAATGGGTAAATTCGCTTCAGGGCTATCAATACGACTCTTTTAATCCTGATGCTTTGCAGAATATGGCAACGGTAAAAAATGGGAATGTTCAATTTTCAGAAGGCAACTCCTACCCTATTTTAGTTTTTCCTTCAAATCTGAAAATGAATCCCAATAGCCATGCCATTGATGCCAAAACCTTACAAAGTATGTTGCAATTAGTGAAGGCAGGAGCAACGATAATTGTAGGCGAAAAACCAACCATCAATAGCAGTAAATTATCAAATAAGGTTTTTCAAACACAATTAAATGAACTTTGGGACGGACAATTTTTAACGCAAAAAAATGATTCTCATTCAATTATTTATAAAAAATTGGGAAAAGGGAAAATCATCAAAGCACCATTTGAAGCCAATTCTTTTGATAAATTAGGCATTCTAAGAGATTTAATTGTGAAAAATGACCAAGAAAATTATGCTCAAAATATCGCTTGGACGCATAGAAAAATGAATGATATGGAGTTGTATTTTATCTCAAATCAAGTAGAGAAAAATCGTCAATTGTCATTTTCATTAAGAGCAAATCAGCCTTTTGTATATTTATACAGTGCCGTTTCTGATGAATTAACAGCGATTTCAAGTAAAGTAGAAAATGGACGAACTCAATTAATGTTGAATCTTGAGGCAAACGAATCCATTTTTATTATTCTTAGCAAAAAAGTCTTGAATGCAAGCCAAGCTTATTCTACTACCTTATCAAAAACTATTGAGGGAACTTGGAAAGTGAGTTTTGACGATAAAAATGGACAAATCAAAAACACCCAAAACTTTGAAAAGTTAAGCGATTGGTCAGTAAATCAGGATAGTTTGATTCGTTATTTTTCAGGGACTGCAACGTATCAAAATTCGTTTCAAATTAATAAAACGCAAAAACGCTATTGGTTAGACTTAGGAGAAGTTGCCAATATTGCCAATGTAAAGGTAAACGGAGTTAATTGCGGAGTGGCGTGGACTGCTCCATATCGTGTTGAAATTACGAAAGCTATTCGAGAAGGAGAAAATCAGTTAAATATTGAGGTTTCAAACACTTGGGCAAATCGCCTGATTGGAGACAATAAACTGCCAGAAAATCAGCGTATCACAAAAACCACTGCTCCATTTAGATTAGCTGGAAAGGCACTGGAAAAATCGGGATTGCTGGGAGAGGTTAAATTATTATTGGAGAAATAGTTATTGGGGAATTGGGAATTGGGGATTGGGAATTGGTTATTGGGAATTGGTTATTGGGGAATTGGTTTATTGGAAATTGGTTATTGGGGAATTGGTTTATTGGAAATTGGTTATTGGGAATTGGTAATTGATAATTGGTGATTGGGGAATTGGTTATTGGAAATTGGTTTATTGGGAATTGGTTATTGGTGATTGGGGAACTGGTTATTGGAAATTGGTTTATTCATTATTGGGGGATTAATCGTAAGGGCGAATCGTTCTTACAATCGTCACTTTAAATAAGTAGCCTCTACTTATCTAAATTTTACAAGTCCCCAATAGCATAATTTTCATTAGAAGCAACTAATAAAATGGCATTATTCTTGAAATTATCTAAGATATTCCATTCTTCTGGTTTAAGCAATAAACATTGATTGGAAGAACTCAAAGTATATGTTTGAATTTTTCCATTTAGTTTAACCGAAACATCTACACTTCCATTAATGCAAATTAATGCTTGGTGCGACTTCTTTTTTGACTCTCTTTCTCGCACAAACCCATCTGCATTTTTAATAAAACAAACACTTTTATAGTTGTGTGGAAATAAATTTTCAACAACAGTCAGCTCACCTCTTTCATCAATGAATTGTGGTAAAATTATTAACTTAGCCATAAATGTAAACTTTAAAAGTTAGAAAGTTAAGGTATAATAAAAAGTCGTCTTCAAGCAAAGACGACTTTTAAGCAATATTCAATTTTACTTAATCTATTTATTGCAAAGGCTCAAAAGCCCCGCCCCAAGTATTATTCTGAACAATCTTAGGATTGTTATTGATAGCTCCCGTAGGAATTGGGAAGAAATAATATGTTGGACTATATTTGATTGCTGGACGTGTCATTAAAGCATTTTCAGTAACTGTTACTGTCAAATATTTTGTATAAACATCATCCAATGTTAGTGCATCACGAGTAGTTGCAAAATCAGCAGGCACACCTGTCGTTTTTAACGAAATCACTACTTTAGAACCTTTTTTACCGTTCAAAACAGATTCTAATAATCTCCAACGACGTAAATCCCAGAAGCGTTTACCTTCAAAAGCAAATTCAATTTGACGTTCAGTTAAAATGGCATTAAACATTTCTGCACGAGACATATTTGCTTTCAAGCCATACATTCCATCTGTTCCAGCATCAATACCTGCTCTTGCACGCACAACCTTTAATTGCGTATAAGCTTCGTCTAATTTGCCTATTCCTGTGGCACTTTCTGCTAAGTTTAATAATACTTCTGCAAAACGAATTTCAATCCAGTCTGTACCCGAATAAGCCGTATTTGAGAAATCAAGCGTTGAACTTGCAACATCGGTAGTTTGCAAAGCTTTTCTACAATAAAAACCTGTATTTGAGGCATTTGCACCTGCATTTTCAATAGATTTCCCAGATACAAAATACGTCCATAATCTATTGTTTGGCACATTCGTCATATTCCAAGTACAACCATTAAATGCTATGGTTTTATCAAATCTTGGGTCACGGTTTTTATAGAAAGTTTGGTCAGAATAAGCATATTTACTTGTTGCATCTCCCGCTGCTTTACCATCTTTCATCGGATAAGCTTTTACCATATCCCATGAAGGTAAATTTCCACCACCACCTGAAACAGTTGAATATTTTGGTCTATTACCCGATTCCCAACCACTATTTCTTCTTTGTTGGTCACCCGTTGAGGTATTGTATCCTGTTACGAAAACGGCTTCGGTGTTACTCACTTCTGTAAACCATAATTTTCCATAATCTGCAAATAATTTTGCTCCATTGGCAGTCAAAATATCATAGGCTTGCTTGTTAGCATTATAAGATGTTTGCCATTTGCTTGTTACATCAGAAGGGTTAAATTGTGGACTTGCAGCGTATAATAAAATTCTTCCTTTCAAAGCAGCGGCAGCCCCTTTTGTGATACGTCCCCAGTTTGTAGATGGACTTGACCACGTTCCGGGTAAATATTTAATAGCCGTATCTAAGTCAGCAACCATTTGATTGTAACATTCTGTGGTAGTATTTCTGCCTACAAAAGTGGCTTCACGAGCTTCAATACCAACTGCATATTGAGGTGCTGTAATCATCGGAACACCACCATAAAGTTTCACAAGTTCAAAATATCTCCAAGAACGGAAAAATAATGCTTGAGAAATCAATCTATTTTTTGCACCAATATCCATTTTTTTATCAACACTCAAATCATAAATAAATGAGTTGATAGTTCTGATTTTCCCATAATTGTTGGTTGCACTCAAAGCTGTTCCAAAATCTCCAACATCTGTAAGTAAAAGTGTACCTTCTAAGAGTCTGTTTTCGGTACTTCCTTGGTTGTATGATTCTTCAGAATATGTACTTCCGCCAAAACCACTTATTGAACTTGCTCCACCCCAATCTGGTAAATTTTGATTATAGATATAACTCAAAGCAACATTTGATAACACTGAATCGCCTGCTACAACTTCGGGAGAAGCAGCTCCTAAATCTGTTTTGTCTAAAACATCAACGCAACTTGTTAGTCCAAGCACTGAACAAAAAAGCATTGATAAAATATATTTATTCTTCATAATTTCTGTAATATTTTAGTTGGAATTACATCCAAAATTCTTTGTATTAAGTCCTTTTATATTATGATTTAGGAATTAAAATGTTAATTCCTAAATCACTAATTCCAATTATAAATTCAGGTTTAAACCGAATGAGAACGAACGTAAAACAGGGTAAACATCATACGAACCACCATATTGTTTATAGCTGTATGGATTATATAAGTTTAGCGGGTTCGTTGACGTTAAATAAACTCTTGCACCTGCAACACGGATTTTTTGTGCAATTGCAGAAGGCAATTCATACGACACATTAAGGGTTCTAACAGACATTTGGAATGAATTTTTAAACCAAAAATCTGAATCTATTTGGTTTTGATTTCTATAAAATGGACTTCCATAAGTAGCCCCTGTATTCTCTGGAGTCCAGTGGTCTGTCAAGAATTGTGGCAAGTTTGTTACTGCACCAGCTTGAGCCGTTGCCGTAGAAGAAGTTGTACTCCATCCTCTTGCACTTGACTCGATAAGTGCTTGTCCACCAAATGAACCGCCCACATTAAATGAAACCGATAAACGCTTGTAAGTAGTTGAGAAATTGAATCCAAAACCGTAATGATTATCTTTTTTACTGGTCAAATAGGTACGGTCGCTATCATCAATTTTGCCGTCTGCTGCGGTATATGAATAATTTCCATCTGCGTCTGGGGTTGTTGATTTTGCCCCATACAAATCTTCATAATACAACATTCCTGGAGATGGTTTTGTACCGTAAATTGTATAGTTTGGATACTTTGCTAAAAGAGCTTCTACATCGGCTTGAGTTCTCAACATTCCTAAACAACGTAAGCCAAGAAGACCTTGGTCGGTTGATTTGCCAGTTGGGTCATACAATGTTCCTTTTAAACCTTTATCATAATCAACGGTATTTTGCTTGTTGTCACTCCACGAGAAAAACCCTCTTACATTATAAGACCAATCATTTGAAATTTTGCTTTTCCATCCTATCGAAAGTTCTGTACCGAATCCGTCAATTGAGGCGAAGTTTTCTGACGGTAAAGCAGCTCCAACTACTAAAGGTACTGACGACGTGATACTTGTAAGCATATTGAAACGGTGGTCATAGAAGGCATCAAAAGTTACACTAAGTCTATTATTTAAAAATGCAGCATCAATACCTGCGTTCAATTTAGTATCATCATCCCATCTTACACTTTCGTTTGCCATCGCATTTTTTAAACGAATAATTCCTGCACGGTCGAGGTTTCCACCAAAAACTGGTCCATTACCTGTCTGAATTAAGTTGTAGCTTTTCAACCAGTTGTAAGGTTTGGTATTATCCATCCCTGAAAGACCACCCGAAAGTCTAACTTTCAACATATCCACCCACTGATTTGATGATTTGAAGAAAGGTTCTTCTGAAATAACCCAACCCAATGATAACGCAGGGAAAGTTCCCCATCTATTGCTAAGAGCAAAGTTGGTCGAAGCGTCACGTCTTAGAGAGAATTCTAATAAATATTTGTTGGCATAACTATAATTTACACGTCCTGCAAATGATAATCTACCAGATTCTGATTCTGTCTCTGAGATTGTACCTACACCAGCACCAGCCACTGTACCACCTAAACCATAACCAATGTTGTCTTCTGCACCACTTACTAATTTCTCAACCATAGAGGCAACACCGTCACCATAAGATTCAGATTGTTCAAATAGCGTAACAACTGAAACACTATGCTTTCCAAAAGTTTTATCATAAGTCAAATATCCGTTTAATTGATATGAATCACTATAAGAAGGATTTAGACGAACTCTATCACCGTTATTTAATGCCGCTACACTTTTTACACCACCACCATAAATATGCTTGTTTGTTCCTGACATATTGAAGGTATAAACATTATAAAATGTACCGAATTGTTTACCCCAATCATTTTCAAAGTTTTTATTGAAGTTAGCTCTTGCCTTCAATCCTTGAATAAAAGGGAATTCATATTCAATACTTGCATTAATGTTCAGACCGTTGTTTCTTGAAGTTGTATAGTTGCTTGATTTTTGTGCTTCAAAAAAGTGGAAACTTTCATTTGTATTTGAACCCCCACCCGTGTAAATATTGACAGGATAGCCATCAACATAAGTAGGTTTGAAAGGCGATACATATAATAAACTTGAAAAGTCTTTTTCTGCATTTTCGCCACCTTGCTTCAAGAAATACATTTTCTTTTGAGATAAGTCACCCGAAACGCCTAAACTTGCCTTTAAATTTTTAGCAACTTTTACTTCTGTGCTTGCTCTAAAAGTCCATTTATTAAAGGCGATATTATCAAAGTTTGCATCTTGCTCGTTATAGGTGATACCCGCAAAGTAGGTTGCACGCTCATTACCACCACTTACATTAAGGGCATGACGTGTTACGTGTGAAGGCTTCCAAGCTAAACTTAACCAATCCTGACTATTCGTTTTAAAATAATCTAATTCGTCTTGTGTATAAATTACCGAGTTGGCATCGGTAGCTTTTTTTCCCCCTATAAAATTGTAATCATTGGCAAAAGTTGCCAATTCATAACCATTCATCATAGAAGGTAAATTAGCGTCAGAAACCCCATAAGATGTACTGTATGAGAATCTTGGAACACCATTTTTACCTTTTTTAGTGGTTACAACAATAACCCCATAACCACCTCTTGCACCATAAATGGCAGCAGCCGCATCTTTTAGAATTGAAATATTTTCAACTTCCGATACGTCTAAAGTGTTAAAATCATCTTCCGAACGGATTACGTTGTCAATAACATATAATGGACGAAGGCTACCTCCATCTTTAGAAAGTAAACTTGGGTTACGAATTGTAATCAAGGCGGCATCACCAGGACGGCTCGTTCCTCCCGAAACACCAACTCCCGGTTGTTGAGATACCAAAGCCGCCGATAAACTTCCAACAGGAATATCTTCAATTGCTTTCATATCAATTTGAGCAACTGCACCTGTCAAGTGGCTTTTCTTTTGCTGAGCGTAACCAACTACAATAACTTCGTCTAATGCTGCATTATTTTCTTCTAAAACAATGTTGATATTACTTCTATCTCCTACCGAAACTTCTTTGGTAGAATAACCTACTAAGCTGAAAATCAAGGTTTCGTCACCTTTGGCAACCTCCAACTTAAATTCTCCTTTGGCATTAGAAGATGTTCCTGTTTTCGTTCCTTTAATTCGGATACTTACACCAGCCAAAGCTAATCCTCCCGCATCTTTGACAGTCCCCGTTACCGTTTGATTTACTTTAACAGTATTTTTGGAAATTTTTTGACCAAGATTTGAGGCTTGAACACCATTCACGAAAGGCGAACCTCCCATAAATTGTGCGACTAATAATAAAGTACAAGTAAGTTTTGTAGCTTTACTAAAATCGGGTTGAGATTGTAAAAATAAATTCATCTGAAAAATGTTTAAATTTTAGACACTGATGGAACTTGCGTACTGATGGCTTGTAAATTCCGAGTTTTATAAGGTTTGATTTTCTTTAAGACTTTGACTTAATGCTTTGTTTCAGCATTCTTCTTGGCTTCTTCTCTTATTTTTTTTTCCCAAGCAAGGCTAACTTCTTTCATGTTAATACCTTCATTTGATAAATAATTATTAATACGTCCTTTGTATTTTCCGAACCATGCGTGCTTTTTATCGGAAGATTCTGCATCCATTGCGTGTTCACGAGCTTCAAATAAATAATTGTAGATTTGCTTTTTTTGCTTTTTGGTCAAATCTGGCATCATTTCTTGGTAAGCTCTAAAAGTATTTGGAAATACGCCGTAAGTCATGCCATTTTTCACTCCTTCCACTTGTTCTTTTGATAACTTTTTAGACAATTGTTTCAAAAACGCTTTATGAATTTGGCTTAACTGAATTTCAGATTGGGCGGTAGCGATTTTTGAAAGTGAATCAGCAATTGTTTTTGAATTATCTTTTGCAATCGTTTTCAAGTTTAGCTTTCGTACTTCGTGAAAATCATTTAGTGTTTTGTATTGATTTGCGATAATATCTCGGATGATAATCGCTTTAGAAGAATCTGGAATGCTTAGGTTTTTAACAATTTTTGCGGCTCTTTCTGTCACTACTTTTTCATAGGAAACATCATTTTTGCTTTTGTCTTGAGCTTTGATTTGCACACAATTGCAAATCATTAAGAAGGCTAATATTTTGGTAATTTTATTCATTTTTTAATATGGGTAAGTCAAATTTAATGTATGCTGTCGCTTAGCTTTAAAAATCATAGTTTGATGAATATTTTAGCAATTTTTCAAGTAAAATTTATGATAGTTTTTTGCATTTTTTGCAATTTTGAATCCTTAATCGCTAAACTCTTATCTAAAAACTTCCACAAAAAACTCAAAACTTCTAAACAACAAAACACAAACCACTGACAAACAGACACTTAAATATTAAAACAAACTAAAGATTGGCAATAATCAAATAATAATACTGAGTTAAAAATTGAATAAATATTGCTATTCTTTAAAATCTTCTAAGAGAAGTTCTATTTTCGATACAAAATTCACCATTAGAGTAGCTTTTTTTGTGCATTTTTTTACCAACTTAGTGTACAATATTGTCATAAATAAAATTAGAATCATCATATTTTGATAATATGCTCATTTTTTAGGCTTTTTAAGACTATATAGTATGATTTTGAGACAAAGTAGAAATATATAAATAGCGTCTTTTTGAATAAAACCAGCATAAAATGAAGCCTTTATTTCAAAAAGTACCCGTAAAACTTGAGAGTTCTTTTATCATAAGACACGATGTCAGACCCAATTTTGGAGGGATTTGGCATTATCATCCCGAACTCGAACTTCACTACATTATTAAAGGTGAAGGCGTAAGATTTATTGGTGATAATATCAGCAACTTTTCTCATGGAGAAATTGTATTGGTTGGCGAGAATCTCCCACATACTTGGCGTTGTAAAGAAGAATATTTTCAGAATGACCCCGACTTAAAAGTGGAAGCGGTGGTTATTCAATTTTTGCCCGATTGTTTAGGAAAAAGCCTATTGAGCCTTCCTGAAGCTTATTTATTGCCCAAACTTTATGAACGTGCCAAATCTGGCTTGGTCATAACGGGTGAAACAAGAGAGAAATTAACGCATCTTTTAACGGCAATTCCGAAGGCTCAAAATTTAGAGAGATTATCGCTAATGTTATCTATTTTACATACTTTGGCTGAGAGCGACGAATACGAAAACATTGCCAATGGACAAACTTTTTATCAATCAAATGAATCCGATACCATTCGGTTGAATAAAGTTTGTAACTATACACTTTCCAATTATAAAAAGGATATTACTTTAGAGGAAATTGCGGCAATCAGTAATTTGAGTGTCACGTCTTTTTGTCGGTATTTTAAATTGATGACCAAGAAAACGTACTATGATTTTTTGATTGAAATTAGAATTAGTCATGCGTGTAGAGCTTTGGTAAAAGACCATTTACCGACTGAAGTAATCTGTTTTGACTGTGGATTTAATAATGTTTCTAACTTTTATCGTCATTTCAAAAAGGTAACAGGAATTACACCTTTGGAGTATAAAAGAAAATATCATACAAAATAAGGTTCTGTCGATTTGGCTTTATTTACGACAGAACCTTAGCTGATTTTTTAAAGAATTGTCAATTTACCTTTTAAGTTCTTGACTTCTCTTATTTGATTATTATAACGTATCGTACAATTAGTTTTTGTTTCGGATTGGATTTCTAAAGCGATTATTTTACCATTTTTCCAAGAAAAATCAAGAGAAATTCCACCTCTTGCACAAATTCCTTTAACAGAACCATCTTTCCAATCGGCGGGAATGGCGGGTAAAATTTCAATTTTATCGCCTTGACTTTGTATTAACATTTCGGCAATGCCAGATGCTCCTCCAAAATTTCCATCAATTTGAAATGGCGGGTGTGCATCAAATAAGTTTAAATATGAACCTCCTGCCCCACTTGCTGGACGAAGCAACATTTTTATCATTTTCAAAGCGTGTTCTCCTTCTAAAAATCTCGCCCAAAAGTTGATTTTCCAAGCTAAACTCCAACCTGTGCCTTCATCACCACGATAAATTAATGATTGACGAGCGGCTTTCATCATGGTAGAATCTGCCCAATTTATATCATTTCCCGGAAAAACACCCCACAAATGAGAAACATGACGGTGCTTATTTTCGGGGTCGTCTTTGTCTTCCATCCACTCTTGTAATTGCCCATGCTTACCGATTTTGTTCGGGGCAATTTGAGCATATTTTTGTTTTAAAGTATCTCGGAGTTCCTTATCAATTCCCAATAATTCGCTGGCATTTATACAACTTTTGAACAATTCACGAATAATTTGATGATCCATCGTTGGGCCAATAACCAAACCTCCTTGCTCTGGAGAATTGGAGGGTGAACTTACTAAATAACCCGTTTTGGGGTCTTTTACCAAGAAATCTACAAAAAACAAAGCGGCACTTTTCATGATTGGATAGCCCGTTTTTTGCAAAAATTGCTCATCGTTTGTGTATAAATAATGTTGCCATAAATGCTGACTCAGCCAAGCACCACCCGTAACCCAAATACCATGATTTGAGGCATTTATCGGAGCAGTTCCACGCCAAATATCTGTGTTATGATGTACAAGCCAACCCCGTGCATGATAATATTTTTGTGCCGTTTCTTCACCACGTTTAGCCAGTTCTTTAATCATATTAATCATTGGTTGATGCAAAGCCGATAAATTCAACACTTCAGCACCCCAATAATTCATTTGAGCATTGATGTTTGTGGTATATTTACTTCCCCAAGGTGGCGAAAGTAAATCATTCCAAATACCTTGTAAATTGGCAGGTTGCGTGTTTGGTCGTGACGATGAAATCAATAAATAGCGACTATACTGAACATAAAGTGCGGCTAAATTGGGGTCAGATTCTGTTCCAAATTTCTCTAAACGGAGATTAGTCGGTAAATTTTCATTCGGAGATTTTCCAAATTGAATGGCAAATTTATGATAATACGATTGGTATTCTGCCAGATGATTTTTGAAAACTTGAGGAAAATTTTTGCCTTTTAATTTAACAATGGTTGCTTGGCATTTAGCGAATGGATTAGCAGACACATCATGATAATTTACAAAATTGGTAGCAGCAGTTAAATATAAAGTTGCTTCATCGGCACCTTCTACCGAGATTTTTTCGTTCGTGACTTTTACTTTTCCATTTTTGGTCTGAATCTGTAAAAATGCCTCTCCGTACAAAGCTCCATTTCTTACTTTTACCGATAAAGAAAGCGTATTTTCGTTAATTTTTTTGGCAATAAAATGTTTATGCGGACTATTCATAATAGCCTCAAAATCAATACTTTTCAACTTGTCAGCAGATAAATGAATGGCAATTACTTGCTCTGGCTGACTTGCCAAATAGGTTCTTTTGAAATGGATACCTGAAGAAGTAAAGGAAGTTTCAGAAATTGCCTTTTCTAAATTCAATGAACGTTTATAGTCTGTAAACGCTTTGATTTTGTTAAATCTCAACAATAAATCTCCAAAAGGCTGATAATCAGCTTGATATTTACTAACTGCTGGCGGTTCATCATCTTGAATTTTATATTTCCAAAGTCCATTTAAGGTGATTTTTTTCTGTTCGTCTCCCAAAATATAGGCTGAAATGGGTTTGCTTGTGTCTTTATAGCCAGACACGCCCCCTTTATCGGCAAAATTGAGAACTAAAATAGCAATCAGGTTTTTCCCCACTTTTAACACATTGGCAGGAATGGTATATTTTCTTGGCTCAAAATTATTGGTTGTACCTACTAATTGCCCATTCACATAGGTAAAGTCTTGGTCACGAATTCTATTCAAATCTAAAACAACCGATTTTCCAACAAATTCTTGTGGAATGTCAATCGTTGTTCTCAACCAAACAGCTCCGTCCAAACCTTCAAAACCAACAGCTTCCCAACCTTCATAACTTGGCACTTGCATTGTTTTCCAAGCAGAATCATCAAAATTCTCTAAAACAGGATTTCCTCCTAAATTTTTCAATTGTTGAATTTCTGACAACCATTTTTCTCTGTCACCTTCTTTGCTTTTCAGTCCTAAAAAATGTTTTTCTGCTAATGCTTCAGCTTCTTTTTGATTACCTTCTTGCAATAATTGTCGGATTTTAGGTAAATATTTTGCGGCATCGTCACGATTATAATTTCTTGGTTCGCCCGTCCAAAGGGTTTCTTCATTAAACTGTATTCGGTCTTCTTGAACCCCGCCAAAAATCATTGCACCCAACCTACCATTCCCAATTGGAAGGGCATCAGTCCATTTCTGAGCAGGTTTATCATACCATAATTGATAATTCTGGGCTTTAACATTTATTGAAAAAACGAAGAAACAAAGAATAAATGTCGAGAAAAAATAAGATGAAAATCTGGTAAGCATATTGTTTAGTTTTAGGTTCAATTGGTATTTTAGCTAAAAGCAATTTTCTTCAAAAATCTATTGGATAATACAATAAAACACAACACTAACTTTAGCACTTTCCTATTTTAAATTCAAACAAAAATTACGTTTCACATCCAATTTTTGCCATATCACTTAGTTTTTTGTCGGATGATTCTTCAAAAAGAATACATTTGGGATATTTTCTCCATTTTTGCCGATGTCAAAAAATCCAACTATCCGAAAATTTGTTTGGGGCGTATCATTTTTGGTCGCTCTTTTCGTCAATTTTCCAATAATCATCATTAACTTACCATTCCTAAAACAGTCATACACAACTGTATTGGACATTGTTTTTCAAGTTGTTACCTGTTTTATTTATTCCATTTTTGCTATTCATTTTACTTACAAAAATATTCGGAATAAGGTCAATAAAACCCAACAAATTACATTTGGTTTTTTGCTCTTTGTTGCCTTTGTAACTTCGCTATCGCTAATCAATATTTTCGTTGTTGGACTGCCTCCAAAAATGATTCCCACGGTGATGATGCGAGGATTTCTCATTGCGGGAATTGCCTATTTTTTCAGTAGATTTTTAATTGAAACCGATAAGAAAAATGAAGCATTATTAGAAATTGAGCAATTGAAACACGAGAACCTACTAAATCAACTAAACTCGCTCAAAAACCAACTAAATCCGCATTTTCTATTTAATTCTTTAAATACACTCAGTTGGCTAATTAATGAAGATAAAGAACGAAGTCAATTATACTTACAGAAATTATCTCAGGTTTTGAGGTATTCGTTGAGTATGCAAGAACAGCCGTTGGTTTTTCTCAAAGAGGAATTAACATTGATGGAAAATTATATTTTTTTGTTGGAAATGAGATTTGGGAAAAACCTCAACATTGAAAAAAAGATATGTGAAAGTGAAAAGTTTAAAATTCCACCTCATTCGTTACAATTATTGATTGAAAATGCCATCAAGCACAATATTGTTTCTTCGGCAAAGCCTTTGACCATACATATTGAGGTTCGAGAAAAAGAAAAAGTTATACAAATTAGCAACACCATAAACTTGAAATTGAACTCAGACGGGACAGGTATTGGCTTGGCAAACTTGAGTGAAAGATTCAAGATTTTGGTTGGAAAAGAGATTGAAATTTCTCAAAACGAAAAATTTACCGTGATTTTACCCTTAATATCATGAAAATAGTCATTGTTGAAGATGAACCAGCGGCAGCAAGCCAATTAAAGTTTTTACTAAATCAACTAAAAATTGAACATGAAATTTTAGCGACCATTGAAAGTGTTGCAGACGGCATTTCGTGGTTTTCGGAACATGAAAATCCTGATTTAATATTTTCAGATATTCAATTGGCAGATGGCATTTCCTTTGAAATTTATGAACAAATTGAGCTAAAATCTGCCATAATCTTCACAACTGCTTTTGATGAATTTGCCATTCGTGCCTTCAAACTCAATAGCATTGATTATTTATTGAAACCGATTGATTTGGCGTCTTTGCGTTTTGCCATAGAAAAATTTAATAATCAGCAATTAATGAAGGAGGAATTATTGAATTCACTCATTAAGCAACGAGCTTTTTCTGTTAAAAACTACCGCAAAAGTTTTTTAGTAAAGTTTAGAGATAAATTATTGCCCATTAAAAGTGAAGATTTTGCTTTTTTTTATATTGAAAACAGTTTGGTATATGGACAAGTTTTTGACGGAAGAAAGTTTATTTTAGATTTCAAACTTGATGATATAGAAACACAACTCGACCCAGTGGATTTTACCAGAGCGAATCGACAATATATCGTTTCAAGAAATAGCATTTCAGAACTTGTTTCTTACATCAATAGTCGTTTACAAGTAAAAACAAATCCTAAAGCCCCATCGGATATTATTGTTAGTAAAGAAAAAGTTACCTTGTTTAAAAAGTGGTTTGAGAATATAGTTTAAACAGTGTATTCATTCTCATAATCCATTAAAATGTTGTTTTTAAATTCGATTTTAGACGCTTCACTTCCTATTTTTTCCGTTTCACTTTGAAATTTGGCATTTTCAATTAACACACAATCCAATATTGGTGTATTCTCAGTAAATCATTCAAAATTTTTAAACTATCAAATATATGAATCTTAAAACTTCATTAATTAGTGCGTTAACGCTTACTTTCATTCTAATTTTCGGATGTAAGAATAATGACGTAACCACCACAACATCATCCGCTACGGTAACTGCATTAACTTGTTCGTCGGCTACGTTTTCCGCAACTGCCACGGCTGGAACTGCTTACACAGGAACAGCATCTGTACCATACACAGGCGGAAACGGAGGAGCATATTCAACAGGAACGGCAGTGACTTCGGCAGGTGTAACAGGATTAACGGCAACTTTATCGGCAGGAACATTGGCAACTGGTGCAGGGTCGGCAGTTTTTGCCATTACGGGTACTCCTGCATCAAGCGGAACGGCAACTTTTGCCATTACTTTAGGCGGACAGTCTTGTACTTTATCGCTAACGGTAGTTGCTTCGGGTTCAACAGGCGGTGGAACAACATCGGGTTCGGCATGGTCGGTTGATACAGATATTGACAATATCGTAAAAATGGCAGAAGCATTTAAAACATCTTTAACTTCTACCCAAGTGACTGCCTTACAGTATTCTTACACAAAAGCCCAAGCTCAAAAATGGTCAAACTTGCCAGAAGGTTTATATCGTGGTCGTGTTGGTTTACAAACAAGCACATTTTCTACGACTCAATGGACGGCATTTTACAATCTAATGAAAGCCGCTACAAGTACCATTACCAATGAAGGAAATGCTGAATACGTTGGAATTTTAGCAGCAGACGATTATTTGAATACAATTGGTGGCGGTTCAGACTATGGTTCTGGCAATTATTATGTTGCTTTTATCGGTACTCCAAGTACAACAGGCTTGTGGTGTTTACAAATTGGCGGGCATCACGGAACAATTATTCATACCTATAATGGCGGAAAAATGACAGGAGGCACTCCTTCATTCCGTTCGACTGAACCTTTCCCTTCATTTACGTTGAAAGGGGTAAATTATAATCCAATTCAACAAGAACACGTGGCTTTAGCAGCTATGTTAACAGGATTGGGAAGTGCTGAACTTACAACGGCAAAACGTAGCTCTGCACAAAATGATTTGATTGCAGGGCCACAAAAAGACAGTAGTTTCCCAACGACAAAAACAGGGGTAAAAGTTGGTAATTTGACCCAAGCACAAAAAGATTTAGTGTTGGCTGCCATAAAAACTTATACAGACGATTTGGACGATAAAGCTGCGGCGGCAATTTATGCAAAATACAAAGCAGATATTGACAATACCTATATTTCGTATTATGGAACAACTGCTTTGGCAACATCAGGAGATTATGTGCTGATTGATGGACCAAATGTATGGATTGAATTTTCAATGCAAGGTGGAATTATTGTCAGAAATGCAAATCATCCACACTCTGTTTGGAGAGATAGATTGGCAGATTATGGTGCTAATTAATTGTCTTTTTAACAGGTATTTTTCTCAAAATTTGAATATTGGCAACTTTTAGGAGTTGCCAATATTATTTTCTTTAAACTCAACAATGAAATATATCAAACTGATTTTTGGACTATTAATCATTTTATGTTTAGCCAATAATAACGGTTTTTCGCATCCGATGCCTAATTCTGTGGTAGTGCTGAATATTCATGAAAAAAATATTTCTGGAGAAATTCAAATACCACTTAGTGAGCTTCAAACCGCTATCGGAATGGGTGTAAATGATAATTCCCAAAACTTAATTGGAAGATTGGGTGATACTTTACGGGCGTATTTGTTAAAACATATTCGTCCAAAATCGTTTGATGGAAAGCCTTGGACTACACAACTTGGTGAAATGACGGTTTTAGAAATTAAAAGCAAATTAACAGGTGATTATAAAGAGCTTGTTGTTGAGTTTACCATGTCACCACCACAATTTTATGATTTACGAAACTTTTATTTTGACTACGATGCCGTTTTACATCAAGTAGCGAGCCATAAAATTTTAATTTCAATCAAACAAGATTGGCAACAAGGAATTGTGAGTGAGGATTCAACCTTTCAAGATGTTGGCGTAATTTCATTAGATGTTCCAACGGGAAAAATCTTTCCTTTTCAGATTAGTTTGCAACAAGGAAGTGCTTGGAAAGGATTTAAAAATATGGTTAGTTTGGGCATTAGACACATTGTGGACGGAACAGACCACATTCTTTTTCTTTTGACTTTGCTTTTGCCAGCCATGCTTTTGGTGGAAGATAAACAATGGGGGAGATTTAGTGGGAATAAATCAAGCCTTTTGAATTTACTAAAAATTGTAACGGCTTTTACAATTGGGCATTCGCTGACTTTATTTTTGGGGACAATTCAATGGTTAAGTTTTCCGAGCAAACCTATCGAAATATTAATAGCAATTACCATTTTAATTTCTGCATTTCACGCCTTCCGTCCGATTTATCCCAAAAAAGAAATTCTCATTGCTGGTGGTTTTGGTTTAATTCACGGTTTGGCATTTGCTGAAACTCTTACCAATTTACAATTATCTACTAAACAAATGATTTTGAGCATTTTTGGTTTTAATATTGGCATAGAATTGATGCAATTATTTATCATTTTATTGGTTTTTCCTATCTTAATTGTTTTGTCTAAAACCCCTTATTACAAGTTATTCAGACAAGTGGGAGCAATTATGATGATAATTTTTGCCTTAGCATGGATGGTTGAAAGAATCCAAGAGAAACCCAATTTTATTACGCAGATGATAAATTGAAAAAGTATTAAGTACAGTGTTTATTAAGTTCTTTCAACTTCCCGAAACAATATCCATTGCGGGTTTTAACTTTCGGGAAGTTCCTCCAATCAAAGGTTTTAGGATAAAAATTATTCAGAAAACTTATTAAACAGTGTAAGTGTACTTAATACTCTCTTCTAAAATTAAGCTTTTCTAACAAATTCAGATTTCAAGCCCATTGCTCCAAATCCATCAATTTTGCAATCAATATTATGGTCGCCGTCAGTTAAACGAATATTTTTCACTTTTGTTCCTGCTTTTACAGGCTTTGGAGCTCCTTTTACAGGTAAATCCTTGATTACGACCACAGTATCGCCATCTTTCAATTCATTTCCGTTTGAATCTAATACTTTCAAATCTGTGCTTTCGTTCTCTGAATCAGTTGTTACCTCATCTGGATTCCATTCGTGGAAACACTCAGGGCAAATTAATAGATTATCACTTGGATACGTATATTCACAATTACATTTAGGGCATGGTGGAAATTCTGACATTTTTTGGTTTTTTTAAAGACTAAATAATAGCAACTTTAAAACGGCTAAGCAGTTAAATACCGTTTTGGGAAGCAAAAATGAAACACTCAAATTCGCACAAAAGTAAAAAGATTTTTAGACAAAATCCTTATGGAGATTTTCAGAATTGCTTGTTTGTCTATTTCCTATCAAACCTCCGAAACTCATTTGGAGACATTCCTACGTATTTCTTAAACAGTTTTGCAAAGTAATTAGGATACTCAAATTTAAGCAAAAATGATATTTCTGAAACCGAATACGAAGTATGTAAAAGGTATTTTTGAGCTTCGCTAATGAGGTTTTGATGTACCAATTCAATGGCAGATTTTCCAGAAACAGCTTTACAAATTCTATTCAAATGTACAGGCGTGATGTTCAATTCATCAGCAAATGCTGGAATACTTTTAGGGTATTCGGCATTTTTAATATTTTGCTGAAATTTTCTAAAATGAGTCATCATCGCCGAACCGCTTTGTTCAGCTTCTTCATGTTTGGTAAGTCGATGCAAGCAGATAAAAAATTGCGTAATACACGACCGTAACATCAAAAATCTTTCAGCATAGTCATTAAACAATTCATCTTCAATATTTTTTAAAACGTTTAACAGTTTTTCAAAAGGGAATACTTCGTCAAAATGACTCAAAATTCTTATTTGCTCAAACGTTTTCCAAATCAGACTTGATGTTTTAAAAATATCCTCAATGATGCTATCTGATAATGTTAAAATACACCCATCAATATCAGGAGAATAAACAAGTCCATGTAATAAAGTAGGGGGAATCAAAATCACACAAGGAGCTTCGATTAGATGTTTTTGTATTTCATCTTGAAAAGTTAAAGAGCCTTTTTTAATGATAAATACTTGAAATAAATGAGAATGGATATGTGGTTTTATATTCCAGTCGAAGGATTGGCTTCGAGTAGCGATTAATTCTAAAAATACATATTCAGCAGAATATTTACCTTGTGTATCTCCGTAAAGCCCATCGAAATTGATTACATTTTTTGGGGATTGCATATCAAATGTTTGATTTTTATCCATAAAAGTAAAAATTGTTTCCTCAACCTCTAAATAATATTTGAGAAATTTGCATTCAATATTAAAACATTATTACCTGATTTATAAGTCATGAAAATCTTTTTGAAAAGTAGCATTTGTTTTTTAATGATGTCCATTTTTAATGCACAAGCACAAAATTCTCTTGTATTTGACTCCTCAAAATTTGTGGAGCTGTCTCAAGAAGTAAATGGAAAATTATTAAAGGTTAGAGCCTACGAAAATATCGTTTATGTTGCCAATCCAGTAGAAGCTAATTTTCAAAAATTAAACATTTATGTTCCAGAAGAATATTTTAATGGAGAAAAAATAAATGGTTTTACGGTTGAAACAGCACCCATATTTTTTCCAAACAAAGTTGGTGGATATATGCCTGCCATGCCCGCAACTTTTATAAATCCACCGCAAAGAGGTCCATTTGGTGGCAACAATCAATCTATACTTTTGGCATTATCAAAAGGATATATTGTAGCTTCGGCAGGTGCAAGAGGGAGAACATCTCCAACAGGAAAAGCCCCAGCAGGTCTTGTTGACCTTAAAGCCGCTATCAGATATTTGAAATTTAATGACAAACTAATGGCAGGTGATGCCCATAAAATAATCTCAAATGGTACAAGTGCAGGCGGAGCCATGTCAACTTTGTTAGGAGCAACCGCCAATCATCCAGATTATGAACCATATTTAAAAGCGTTAGGTGCTGCCACTGCCACAGATGACATTTTTGCCGTTTCAGCATATTGCCCCATCATTAATCTTGAAAATGCCGATATGGCTTATGAATGGCAGTTTAATAAAATTCATAATTATAAAAAGATGATTTTCTCGAATGTCAATGGTGAATTTAAGCGAGAAATGAAGGACGGAACGCTTGATGCAGAATCAATTAATGTTTCTGATAAATTAAAAAAAGCGTTTCCAGCTTATGTAAATAGCTTGAATTTGAAAGATAATGAGGGTAAAAAATTGGAATTGGACGGAAATGGAGATGGAAATTTTAAAGAGTTAGTAATGTCATACATACTTGCATCTGCTCAAAAAGCAATATCAACGGGCGTTGATTTATCAAAAGTGGATTTCATTGAAATTAAAGATGGGAAAGTTATTTCGGTTGATTTTGATAAATACATGACGTATATGGAACGCATGAAAACACCTCCTGCTTTTGATGCACTTGACAATTCTTCACCCGAAAATCAGGTTTTTGGTACAGCTACCGTTGATAAACGTCATTTTACAAACTTTGCCA
The DNA here is from genome assembly GCF_003148625.1 of Arcicella aurantiaca. Classification (GTDB taxonomy): domain Bacteria; phylum Bacteroidota; class Bacteroidia; order Cytophagales; family Spirosomataceae; genus Arcicella; species Arcicella aurantiaca. The sequence continues at coordinate 107,140 of NZ_QGGO01000006.1, forward strand.
TTCAACAAACAGCAAGCGACCCAAGCACTTTGGCTGAAAGTCTGCAAATAAAAATGATGAATCCAATCAATTATATCGGAGACGCTCAGGCAAAAACTGCGAAACATTGGCGAGTAAGACACGGTGCAAAAGATAAGGATACTGGTTTTGCGGTACCCGTAATTTTGGTAACAACGCTAAAAAACAAAGGGTTCAACATTGATTTTGCTCTGCCTTGGGACAAGCCTCACAGCGGTGATTATGACCTCGAAGAGTTATTTATCTGGACGGATAGTATTTGTAAATAATTTTCGGAATCCTTCGTAAAACTAATCAATTAAACAAAGACCACTCAAAAGATGAATATCACTTGGGAGTTAGCCCATCTCGCACACGTCGAATTACTTACGCCTAAATTGGACGAAAGTATCCGTTTTTTTACCGAAATTTTAGGAATGTCCATTTCTGAAATTAATGGAGATTCCGCCTATTTACGTGCTTATGACGATTATGAACACCATTCATTAAAACTGACAGCTCATAAACATTCTGGTATTGGGCATTTTGCTTGGCGTACTCGCAGTCAAGAATCGCTTGAAAATAGAGCAAAGGCAATAGAGCAAAAAGGTTTGGGAATTGGTTGGGAAGACCATGAATGTGGATATGGGAAAGCTTATAAATTTAGATACCCAGACGGACACATTTGTGAACTTTACTTTGAATCTAACAAATATAAAGCAGAAGGTGAGCATAAATCTGCTTTGAAAAATACAGCGAGTAAATTTCCGGGAAGGGGAATGAATGTACGAAGAATTGACCATTTGAATCTTTTAGCAAAAGATATTGTGGCTTTCAGAGATTTTCAATTTGGCGTATTGGGCGGAAGAATGTCTGAAACTATCATTTTTGATGATGAACCAAAAGGTATTTGGGTTTCGGTAAATTCCAAGTCTTATGATTTGGCAATTACGGAAGACCATTCGGGACTTTCTGGGCGTTTTCATCACCTTACTTACGCCGTAAACAGTCGTGAAGAAGTGCTTTTGGCAGCAGATATTGCCCTTGAAAATGGCGTATTTATAGAAACAGGACCTCATAAACACGCTATTCAACAGACATTTTTCTTGTATCTCTATGAACCTGGGGGAAATCGTATTGAAATTGCCAATCCAACGGCAAGATTAATTCTCGACCCAGATTATGAAACCGTCGTTTGGAACAGAGAAGAACGCATGAAAGGACAAGCTTGGGGATTAAAAACCGTTGAATCTTTCCACACAAGAGGTACTCCAATGCCAGAAGAATTATTGTAAAACTGTTTGCAAAATTAGAATTAATTATTCCGAAGGTTTTATCAAAGAACATAAAACCTAACCACTTTTAAATTTTATTAACGTCAAATATCTAAACTTTCAACTCAAAAAAACATGAAAATTACACAAGAACAATGGACACGCAGAACATTCCTTAGCACTTTAACAGGCGTTGGAACAGGAGTATTATTTAGTCCACTATGGTCGTTTGGCAATAATGAAATTGACCCAAAAGTGGCTTCAATAGTTGCCAAAACACTGTCTATTGATACGCACAACCATATTGATATTCCATTAAATGCTGGAAAATCACCAAGTCCAGTATTTGATTTATTGGGAGATTTCAAAAAATCGGGATTGTCGGCAATATGTTTGACATTTGCCGTTGATTATCAAAAATTAGAAAACGCTGGCGATGCTTACAATAGATTTATTACAGGTTTGGACGGAATAGATGTTTTACTGAAAGAAAATAATCTATCTCGTTCCATGAATTTAAAAGACCTAACCACTTCTTTTAAAAATAAAAAACCTGCCATTATTCAGTCTGTTGAGGGAGGACATTTTTTAGAAGGACAAATTGATAGACTCAAAATTGCGTATGACAGAGGTTTGAGAGTGCTTGGACTTTTGCATGATAATGATGCTTCTGTGCCTTTGGGAGATATTTACACCAAACCGCCACAATGGAATGGACTAACGACATTTGGGAAAGAAGTCGTGCAAGAATGTAATAAAATGGGTATCCTCATCGACCTGACTCATTGTAGCAATAAAGCCATTGATGATGCTCTGACCATTTCTACCAAACCAATGGTTATTACGCATACGAGTCTTGATACACAGTTGGGACATAATGAAAAAATGGCTCAAATGATGAAACCAAGACTTATCAGCAAAGAACAAGCCAAGATTTTTGCTAACGGAGGCGGAGTAATTGGGGCTTGGAGACATTTGACAGATACACCTTTGGAATATGTACAGAATATCAGAGCTTTGGTTGATGTTGTTGGGGTGGATAATGTTTGCATTGGCACAGATACGAAAATTAGTAGAGATGCCAACAATAAAAATCCGTTCCGACTTGGTGAAAATTCCAATCAAATTTGGCAAAATCAAGAAGCAGGATTTTTCTATACTGTCGTTGAAGCTATGTTGAAAGCTGGATTTTCAGAAAAAGAGATTATTAAAATTGCAGGAGGAAATTTTTGTAGAGTTTTTGATGCAACTACAAAAAAACACTAATCAATATGAAAAAGAAATTATTAGTATTAGGAGCCCATTCAGCCGATTTTGTTTGGCGTTCAGCGGGTACAATTGCCAAAAGTGTGGAAGAAGGTGCTGAAACGTTGGTAGTTTGTATGTCCTACGGAGAACGTGGAGAATCTGGCGAATTATGGAAAGAAGACCCCAATCGTAGTGTAGAAAACGTAAAGGCAATTCGTCACGAGCAAGCACAAAAAGCAGCAGATATTCTTGGAACGCCAATTCAGTTTTTAAATTGGGGAGATTATCCAATGCTCATTTCAGACGAAAGAATTGAACAATTAACCAAAATAATTGGCGATTTTGAACCAACTGTTATTCTGACTCATACCGCAAAAGACCCTTTCAATCCTGACCATCCTTTGGCATATCAGGCTACGGAACGAGCAAGATTATTGTCGTGTGGAGCAGGCGTTCCGAGTGCGTTTAAAAATATTGACCCACCCATGTGGTATTCATTTGAACCGCATCAGCCAGAAATTTGCGAGTTTTTACCCGATACTTTCATTGATATTTCGTCGGTTTTTGAAAAGAAATTAGCCGCAATGGACTGTATGGGAGCTCAAAAATATTTGAGAGATTATTATGCGGAATTAGCTTCGAGAAGAGCCAATCATGCCCGTAGAATTTCGGGTAAAAAAGATATTAAATACGCAGAAGCCCACCAAAGCCATTTGCCAAGAATAACGAACAGTATTTTTTAGAATTTGTGTGTTAGAAAATCCCTCATAACCAATACACTAATTTCCAGTAACCAATTCCAGAAATGTATAAAGAACTCTCAAAATTCTCCGCCGCCACCATTTGCGAAGCACTTGGCAATAAAGGATATTTACCGTCTGGCATTAAACCAATTGCGGCAAATATGAAAGTTTGTGGCCCTGCTTATACGGTTCAAACAATGCCACGAGATAATGTTTTGTTGCATCGTGCTTATGCCTATGCACAGGCAGGAGACGTATTAATTGCCAATTGTTCTGGTTTTTATGAAGCAGGATATTGGGGAGATTTAATGAGTCTCGGAGCAAAAACCAAAGGTATCAATGGCTTAGTAATTGATGCTTGTGTCCGTGATGCAGACGATATTGAGGCAATGGGTTTTCCTGTTTTTTCAAGAGGTTTATGTATCAGAGGAACGTCAAATCATGGTGATGGCACGCTAAACGAACCCATTATGATTGGCGATGTTTTGATAAATGCAGGTGATATAATTGTTGGCGACCGTGATGGTGTAGTGGTTGTGCCTTTTGCCAAAATTGAAGAAACCATTGAAAAAGCCATTGCCAGAGAAGCAAAAGAAGAAAGAACAAGAGCAGAGTTAAGAAAAGGATTTCCTTCTATTAAAGTCTATGGTTGGGATGAGAAGTTTGGATATTAAAATTTTCAAAAATTATGAGTGGTAAATTAAAAATAGCCGTTTTGGGTTTGGGCGAAGCAGGAAGTCATTTTGCAAATGACCTGACAAATTTAGGTGTAGTGGTTTTCGGATTTGATCCAAAACCAATTCATCAATTAAATGCTGCAATCACAGTAAAATATAGTAATTCTGAGGCTGTTCAAGAAGCTGATATAATTTTTAGTGCCAATCTTTCTTCAGTTTCTGAAGAAATTGCAGAAGAGTTGGTGAAGGTGCTAAAACCAAATCAGTTTTTCTGTGAAATGAATACGTCTGGACCAGAGAAAAAGCAGAAAATCGCTTCAATTTTAGAGCCGTCGGGCGTAAAAATGATTGATTTAGCAATTATGGCTCCCGTTCCACCCAAAGGAATCATGACACCTCTTTTGGCTTCTGGCGAATTTGCAACCGAATTTTCAGAGAAAATAAAATCATTAAATCTCGACATTTCTGTACTTGAAAATAGTAAAATTGGCGATGCTGCCACTCGAAAATTATTACGCTCAATTATTTATAAAGGCATTGCTGCCGTAGTTTGTGAAGCAATGGAAGCGGGAGAAGCCTTCGGAATGGAAACCTATATTCGTTCACAGATTGGTTCGTTGATTGGTGGAAATGATGAACTTATTGACCGTTTTGTGGAAGGTAGTCGCACCCACGCTATTCGTAGAATGCACGAAATGGAAGCCGTTATTGAAATGTTGGACGCAAAGGGAATTGAGTCAATCGTAACGCAAGGAACACGAAATAATTTAGAAAAATTAAGTTTGATGTCTTCGAAATGAAGATTTATAAAGAACTTCTCAACAATAGAAATAACCTTCGAGAAGCAGATTTCCCAAAAACATTCTCCAATCAACATGAAATCTATTCCATATATGCAATTTAGAGGCGGAAGTTCAAAAGGCTTGTTTTTCAAAGCTGAAGACTTACCCGCAGACGAAAACGAAAGAAATCGGTATTTGCTTTTAGCGATGGAAGGCACAATTGAAGGTGATTTTCGACAAATTGATGGTTTAGGTGGAGCCAATTCTCTAACAAGTAAAGTCGCAATCATTAGCAAATCCGCCAATACTGAGGCAGACTTAGATTATCTTTTTGTGCAAGTGGTGGTCGGGAAAGGCAAAGTTTCTACTGCCCAAACCTGTGGAAATATTTTAGCGGGCGTGCTTCCCTTCGCCATTGAATCAGACATGATTGAAGCGACAGAATCAACTACGTCTGCCAAAATAAATATTGTAAATACAGGCGGTATTTGTGAAGTTGTAGTACAAACACCCAATCGTCAAATTGAATATGCAGGCAATGCAAAAGTTGATGGCGTTGTGGGAACATCTGCCCCAATTATTTGTAATTATTTAGAAACCGTCGGTTCAACGTGTGGGGCTTTGTTGCCAACAGGAAACTCAAAAGATATTGTTGAAGGAATTGAAATAACGTGTATTGACAACGGAATGCCAATTGTAATAATGCGAGCAAAAGATTTTGGATTGATTGGAAATGAATCAAAAGAAACCTTAGAAGCTAACGAATTACTGAAAGGAAAAATTGAAAAAATACGATTACAAGCTGGTTATTTAATGAATTTAGGCGATGTCAGTCAGCAAACAATTCCTAAAATGTGCTTAGTTTCAGAAGCTGAAAATGGTGGAATTATTAACACCAGAATGTTTATTCCACACGTAGTTCATGAAGCCATTGGCGTTTTGGCAGCGGTTTCTGTGGCAACGGCTTGCATAACGCCTAATACTGTAACCGAAGGAATTGCTAATTATTCATTTCAAAAATCTGAAAATTCAGCAATGCTAAGTATTGAACATCCTTCTGGAGAATTTACGGTAAATCTGGAATATGAAGCACAAAATTCTGATGTAGAAATAAAAAAGTCAGGCGTAATTCGTACCGCCCGACTTCTAAGTATTGGTCATGTTTTTATTCCAGCATGAGGTTTTACAAAACTTCAATTTTAATATTTTCGTAAGCTAATAATTCAGGAGATTCGGGCGATAATTCTGTAATTAAATAGTCAACATCTTGAATATCAGCAATTTTCATTTTCATAACGGTATTCATTTTTTCAGAAATTGCCAAAATCGCTACTTTATCAGAAGCCTTCAACATCGCTTTTTTAACCTGCACCGTTTCCCAATCAGAGTCTGTCAATCCACCATTTACGTCCAAAGCATTTGTACCTAAAATACATAAATCTGCTTTCATTTCAGCCAATCGTTGATGCACTTCACCACCGATAGACATTTGGCTATATCGTGAAATTTGACCTCCAATTAAAATAATTTCAATATTCGGTTTATCTAACAACTCAACGGCAGTCAAGGGATTGACAGTCATAAAAGTTGCCGTTAAGTCTTCGGGAATTAGTTTGACAAACTCACGAATGGTTGTACCACCTCCAATCAAAACCAACATTCCTTCTTTCAATAAAGTCAATGCTTTTTGAGCAATCACTAATTTTTGTGAATGAGCGTAATTTTCCTTTAGGTTTGATGAATGATGATATGACTTAGACATGGCTCCTCCCCTAATCTTAATGATTTCTCCACTTTCTGCTAATTCATTAACATCTCTCCGAATTGTGTCTTCCGATACACTCAATATTTCGGTTAATTCCCCTAATGATATTCTTGTATGAACGTTGATTTCTTTTAAAATCAAGTCTTTTCGTTCCTTTTTTAATAAGCTAACCGACATTGTTTATGTTAAAATATTTCACGTATGGTAAAACAAAGATATGAAAATTATGCAAGAAATGAATGTTAAACGCAAATATTTTATGTGCAATTTTTGCAACAACTGAGCTTAAATACTCATTTTAAAATATTTTTAAAGTTATTTTTTATAATAATTAGTATTATTTCACGAAAATTTAATATGTTTGTTGCAAATATTGCAAATTTAATTCGCAACAATTGCAAAGTGCCAGTTAATCCTAATTTCCCCTTTATGAAAAAAAATAGACTAATTAAAAGCTCACAACGCTTATTATGGCTCGCACTTCTTGGAGGTTTGACCATAAACAATTATGCTCACGCAAATGTGAGTAAAAATGACACTCCTCATTCTAAATTGACGAAAGCCAGTAAAATCACAGGAAATGTAATTTCTGGGAAAGACTCAAGTCCAGTCATTGGAGCATCAGTTGTTATCAAAGAAAGTCCAAATGTTGGAACAAGTACCGATGTAAACGGGAATTTTAGTTTATTCATTCCTGACAATCTTGCAACAAGAAATATTACATTAGTAGTCAGCAGTGTTGGATATGAAAAATTTGAAGTGGCAATTACCGCAGGACAAAGTTCGGTTGTGGTTACGTTAAAAGAAAGTATGCAACAACTTGGAGAAGTTGTAGTGACTGCCTTAGGTGTGAAAAAAGACAAAAGAGCTTTGGCATATTCAGTGTCAGAAATCAATGGTTCTGATTTTACGCAAGCTCGTGAAAACAACGTTGCCAATGGCTTGACAGGTAAAATTGCAGGGGTAAACGCCACAGGTTTATCTACGGGTCCGGGTGGTTCGAGCCGTGTAGTTATTCGTGGTAATGGTTCTTTAACAGGAAACAGTCAGCCTTTATACGTAATTAACGGTATGCCAATTGACAACAGTGTTCCTGGTGGAAGTTCAACACCAAACGGATTTGGGACAAAAGGTGGTACAGACCGTGGAGACGGTATTTCTGCTATCAACCCTGATGATATTGAATCAATGACTGTACTAAAAGGTGGTGCAGCGGCGGCTTTGTACGGTTCACGTGGGGCAAACGGTGTTATTTTGATTACTACCAAAAAAGGAAAAGGTCAAAAAGGTATTGGTGTTGAATACAATAGCACTTATACGATGGAAAACGTTTCAGTATTTCCAGACTTTCAGTACGAATACGGACAAGGCGATGGCGGTGTAAAACCAACAACTTTGGCACAAGCACAAGCAACTGGTCGTCGTTCGTTTGGTTCTAAAATTGACGGTTCAACAGATTATGTAGCGGCTGATGGTAAAAATCACCCTTATGTTGCTCAAAAAGATAATCTAAAGAATTTTTATCAAACAGGAACAACTTTTACAAACTCACTTGCATTTTCAGGAGGTAATGAGTCAATTTTATATCGTCTTTCTTTGGCTGATTTAGATGCAAAAAGTGTTCTTCCTTCAAATACGTACAATCGTAAAACTGCTAACTTAAATATTTCGGCAAAATTGAGCGACAAACTCAGAGCAGAAGCAGTGGTTCAGTACAATCTTGAGCAAGGAAATAACAGACCCGTAGCAGGTGATGCTTTGGGAAATCCAAATTGGATGGCTTACGAAGTGGCTAATACGGTGGATGTGAGATGGTTAAACCCTGGCCATGATGCTAATGGAAATGAAATTTTCTGGAATGATGCAGGTATTGTAACTAACGGTTATTTCTTCATCAATAAATTTAAGCAAACGGATACAAAAGACCGTTTCATTGGTCAAGCGTCAATTTCTTATGATTTATTGAAAAATTTGACCTTGAAAGCTACCACAACTCGTGACGTTTACAACTATAATTTTACGAGTATCATGCCAACAGGTGGACAGTATATTCCACAAGGACAATATGACGGAATCAAATCGGACGTTTCTGAAACGAACAGCATGATTACCGCTGCTTATAATACCAAATTTGGTGGAGCAATCGGTTTATCAGCTTTAGCGGGAGCAAATACTCGTCAATTCAAAAACAACCAATTTGATTTTTACGGTCAAGAATATACCATTCCTTATTTTTATAGTTTCTCAAACTTGGCTACATCTTCTGCTACGCCAAGTACGAGCAACATTAAAACAAACTCAGTATTCGGTTCTGCGGATATTGATTACAAAGGAATTTGGTTCTTAACATTGACAGGTCGCCAAGACTGGTTCTCGACTTTAAGTCCTAAAAACAATAACGTATTTTATCCAAGTGTAGGAACAAGTTTAATTGTTTCAGACATCGTAACTATGCCGAGAGCATTCGACCAAGTAAAATTACGTGGTTCATGGGCTCAAGTTGGTGGCGGTGGTCCTGACCCATACACAATCAACTTAGCATACAGTAACGTACCAAGTGCAAGTAGTGTACCCTTACAAAACGTTAGTTCGGCTTCAATTACCAACGCAGAGTTAAAACCATTTACTTCTACAACATTTGAACTTGGTTTAAGTACAAGAATGTTTGGTGGTCGTTTGAACTTAGACGTGGCTTTATACGACAAAAAATCATCAAACGATATTGTTAGTGTGCCAATTTCGGGAGCATCGGGTTATACAAGTGCCATCTTGAACTCTGGACAATTAAGCAATAAAGGAGTTGAATTATTGATTGAAGGAACACCCGTTAAAACTGCCAATTTCTCTTGGAACACAAGTTTCAACTTTGCGTATAACAAAAGTGAAGTATTGAAATTAGCGGACGGAATCAACACTTTCTCAATTGGTAACTCTGCCAACGGTAACGCATTTATCAACAACCAAGTAGGAATGCCTTTCGGTGGAATTTACGGTTATCGTAAAAAGACAGATGCAGCAGGTAATATCATTTACGATACCAACTCGAACTTACCTTTACAAACTGATAATAACCAATTCTTAGGAAACGGTGTGCCTCCGTACACAATGGGTTTAACTAACACATTTAAGTACAAAAACTTCTCTTTCGATATGTTAATTGATGGTAAGTTTGGAAGTAGTATTTTCTCTGTAATGGAAGTTTATGCCACTCGTTTAGGTTTATTAAAATCAACACTTCCAGGACGTGAAAACGGTTTAGCTCTTACAGGTGTAACTGCCAAAGGAGATGCTTATTCTTATACAGTACCAGTAGCGAATTTACGTAGTGCGTATTACAATAGCTTAAACAGATACACTGAATTATTTGTACATGATGCAAGTTTTGTAAAATTACGTCAAATCATTATTTCGTACCGTTTGCCAGCAGGATTCTTAAAATCATTAGGAGTTCAATCTGCGAGCGTTTCATTAGTTGGACGTAACCTTTTGATTTTATATAAACAAACTGACAATTTTGACCCAGAACAAAGTTTAACCAATGGGGCCGCACAAGGTATTGAATCTATCGGTTTGCCTCGTACACGTTCTTATGGTATAAACTTGAATCTGAAATTTTAGGTAGAGGTTCGTTTTTCGAGGTTCGACAAAATACTGCGTTGGTAAAACTTCCCGAAAGTAAAAAAACTTTCGGGAAGTGGGAAAAACTTATTAAGGGAAATTGTAAAAATAAGAGTATCGTTTAACTTCCCGAAAGTAGAAATAACTTTCGGGAAGTTCCTCCAAGTCAAATATCGTACTTTTAAATTTACAACTTCCCTAAACAGTGTACAAAATACCTATAATCGACATTCTCCATAAACTACTGATTATAAGCATTTTATAAAATTTCAATTGTCAATTATTCATTATCAATTACTTATATGAGACATATACTATCAAAATATAAATTTCCATTATTCGCAGCGTGTAGCGTTATGCTCCTATCATCCTGCGATAAAGATTTCGCTGAAATCAATACCAATCCTAATGCCGTATCAGTACCAACAACTCCATATATTTTCAGCAAAGCTCTTTATGACGGTGCTGCCAATAGTGGAAACAAAGGCAACCTTTTGTTTGGATTGATGCAGTACACAACCAGTTACAATGACGTAGAAGGTTTTGGTTCTAAATACACGGCTTCGCAAGTTAATGGTACAGGGGCAGTTTTCACGAACTCCTACCCTGCTCAAATTAATGAAATTGGCGAGGTTATTAAAGCCACCAAAGACGACCCAACGAAAGTTAATATGTACGCAACGGCTCGTATTTGGCGTGCATATTGTTTCAGCCGTCTGACCGATTTATATGGAGACATTCCATATTTTGAAGCAGGACAAGGTTATAATCTTTCATTATTTCAGCCTAAATATGACGCACAAAGTGCAATTTATGCAGACTTATTGAAAGAATTAGAAGCAGCAGCAACCGCTTTGACAACTTCTAATACCAATACATTTGGTAAATCTGATTTGATTTATCAAGGAAATGTAACCCAATGGAAAAAATTTGCCTACTCGCTTATGCTACGTTTGGGAATGCGTTTAACAAAAGTTGATGCTACTTCTGCACAAAGTTGGGTTAATAAAGCCATTGCTGGTGGTATCATTAGAGACTATGCAGATATTGCTAAAATGACTTATGTTTCAGGACAAAACATCAATAAAAACCCTGTTGCTTGGCAATTTTTGAGTGATAACTATCTTCGTGCTGATGGTGTCAATAATACGGAAGGCGGTAAATATCAACAAGTATTTATCAGCTCTTTGAAAGCAAATAATGACCCACGTTTGAGCGTCCTATCGGTTGTTTATGTAAATGGAACGGCAAGTACAGACGAAAGTATTCAAAAAGGAATGCCTGCTACTATCAACGGTACAAAACCTTCTGATTTTGTTACGTATTCAGAACCAAGACAATCGACGGTTTTAAAAGTTGATGCTCCATTATTGTTGTTCACAGTGGCAGAAGCTAACTTTTTGTTATCAGAAGCAGCTTTGCGAGGCTGGTACACAACCGAAACGGCTACCAACTTGTATGAAGCAGGAATTCGTGCTTCTATGAAACAATGGGATTTAATTAGCGGAGTAACCAATATCATTCCTCAAACACGTATTGATAGCTATGTAACGGCTCATGCTTTGAAAACTTCTGGTTCAGTAGCAACTCAAACGGAACAAATTTATAACGAATTTTGGGTAGGTCTTTTCCCAGATGCACAAGAAGTTTACAATAACTACCGTCGTACAGGATACCCTGCATTAGTACCAAATGTTTATCCAGGAAATGCAACAGGCGGTAAAATTTTCCGTAGATTTTTATATCCAGTTTCTGAACAAACATTGAATAGAACATCATACAACGAAGCCCTAACTCGTCAAGGCGTTGATGATTTATTGACTCGTGTTTGGTGGGATAAATAATTGTGTAAATTAGGACACAGATAATGGAACACAGACAACACCCACAATGGAATTGAGATGCTTCGCAACACAGATTTAAAAGGATTTTTTTTCTGCAAAAATTTGTGTCGTTCAACTTCCCGAAAGTTTAAAACTTTCGGGAAGTTCCTCCAAGTCAAAATGAGTAAGTTTAAATTTATAAGCTTCTTTAGCTGTGTCCACTTTTTCACACTTTCGTTAAATAGTTATTTGATAAATATTTTGCAATTTTCTAAATTGACCAAAATCAACCGTTTAGCTCAATCTTATGTTTTCAAAAAAGATAATTGCCTTCTTTATTTGCTCTTGCTTTTTGTTTCAAATTAATGCACAAAAAGTTCAGATAAATAACAAACCAGAACGTATCAACTGGTTTCAGGATTTAGCATTTGGAATGTTCATCCATTGGAATGTTGACGTTTCTTTAGGAGCAGTCATTAGTCATTCGATGGCAGGAGCATCAAACGAATACGTTGAAAAATACATCAATGAACTACCAAAATACTTCGACCCCAAAAAGTTTAACCCAACCGAATGGGCAAAAAATGCCAAATTAGCAGGAATGAAATATGTAGTTTTTACAACAAAACACCATTCTGGTTTTTGTATGTTTAATACCCAAACTACGCCTTTCAATGTAATGAACACGCCTTATGGCAAAGATATTACGAAAGAAATCATTGATGCTTTCAGAAAAGAAGGTATTGCCATTGGTATCTATTTTTCGCCCGAAGATTTTAATTATTTTCATAAAAACAATATTCAAATTGGTCGCTTGCAATTACCTGAACATTTTCCTGCAAACAACAAAGGTTTAATGGATTATGACAAAAAGCAATTGCATGAGTTATTGACCAATTACGGTAAAATCGACATTTTATTTATCGACGGCCCAGGTGATGGATTACGTGAATACGCATGGAGTTTGAATCCAGAATTGGTCATTACTCGTGATATTATGACAACGCCAGAGCAAAATACACCCGATGAACCAATGGCTCGTCCGTGGGAAGCTTGCTACACAATGGGAACTGATTGGCAATATAAACCAACCAACGACCCACACAAATCTGGCACTGAAATCATCAATATGTTGATTGAAATCAGAGCAAAAGGTGGTAATTTTTTATTGAATGTTGGACCAAAACAAGACGGTGAATTACAGATTGAACAACAAGCTCTTTTACAAGAAATTGCCCTCTGGAATTTTGCCAATGCAGAAGCCATCCATGCAGTAAAACCGCTTTCTGTGGTGCGTGAAGAAAATATTTGGTACACCCAGTCCAACGATGAAAAGTACATTTATGCTTTTGTACAAAGAAGCGGATTTGAAGATTGGAAATACGGTACTCGTAAAAATTTGGTCTTAACACACATCGAAGGAAATACCAATACAAAAGTGAGTATCTTAGGTTATAAAAGTGAATTAGTGGAATATAAAAAAGATTTCGACGCTAAAATTTACACTGCTCCCACCAGCATTGGTTTGGTAGTAAGTGCGGTAAACGGGCAACGTTTTTACACGAATAATCAGTGGAAAAATGCCGTTGTTCTAAAAATCGAAAATGCTAAATTTAGAAAACTAAATACTCCAACCACAAGTCAAAGTAAAATAGACGGAGCAAAATAATAAAATTAATATTTAAAATTAAGGTCGGGATTAAGACGGACAACATTTAATCAGATATTCGTAACCTTGCGAAAGATGAATTGTACGAATAATTTATCTACCTTTATCAACATCCAAATTGAAACAAAAACAACATTAAAATGACTACAATTGAACAACTTACCCCTGAAGCTGCCTTTGAAACTCTTGGATTATCATTACCTCCTGCCCCACTTCCATTAGGCGTTTACAAACCTTTTTTAATTGATGGGAAATACTTGTATTTATCTGGTCATGGGCCTGTAAACGATGATAAAAGTTTAATCATTGGCAGAATTGGAAAAGATTTAGACATCGAAGAAGGTAAATTAGCGGCTCGACAAGTGGGTTTAACAATGCTTTCAACCATTAAAACACACGTTGGAAGTTTAGACAGAATTAAGCGTGTTATTAAAATTTTGGGTATGGTCAACTGTGTAACAGAATTTGAGCGTCACCCTTATGTAATCAATGGTTGTAGCGAACTTTTTGCCCAAATTTGGGGAACAGAAAACGGAATTGGTGTAAGAAGTGCCGTAGGAATGGGAACATTACCTGATAATATTCCCGTAGAAATTGAGGCTTTATTTGAACTTCACGAAGACTAAGGAACTCAACCGAAATAACTTATCCATCTATGAATCCATCTTTTAACCTTACTCTTCGGTAAAAAAACTTAGTTTAGCGGTGCATACGTCTGTTTTTTTACCTTGATTAAGTCTAAAATATTAACTCCTAAATTGGATAAATATTTCAGTTGCGTTCCTATGCCATACGCTATGAGTAAAACTATTGAGTACAATATAAAAAACATAAATACGCTCGACACACCCGCTTTGGTAATTTATCAAAGCGGTGTTAAGCGTAATATCGAAAAATTAGTTGCTTCAATTGATGATGTAACTCGCTTACGTCCGCATATCAAAACGCACAAAACCAAAGAAGTAACCAAGCTTTTACAACAAGCAGGCATCCAAAAATTCAAATGTGCTACCATTGCCGAAACTGAATTATTAGCTTCTTGCCAAGCACAAGATGTACTTTTAGCCTATCAACCTGTGGCTAAAAAACTGCTACGATTCATTGAAATTATTAAGACTTTTCCAGATACAAAGCTTTCTTGTTTGGTAGATGCTTTGCCTGTTGCAGAAGAAATGTCAAAAATTGCTTCTGAAAATGATATAACGCTTTCTGTTTATATTGACCTAAACGTAGGAATGAATCGAACAGGAATTAGCCCCGAAAATGCTTTTGATTTAATTCTTTCGCTTCAAAAAACACCTTCTTTAAAAATTGAAGGATTACATATTTACGATGGTCATATTCACGATGCTGATATTGAAATTCGTAAACAAAAATGTAATGAGTATTATCCAAAAGTTGAATTGCTTGTAGCTAAACTTGAAAACGAAGGAATCCAAAACCTCAATATTGTAGCAGGAGGAACGCCAACGTATCCAATTCATTCGCAAAGAGAAACCATAGAATGTAGCCCAGGAACTTTTGTTTATTGGGATAAGGGTTATCAAAATTTATTTCAAGAACAAGATTTTGAGCCTTCTGCTTTGGTGATAAGTCGGGTCATTTCTCTGCCTGATAAAGATAAAATTTGTTTGGATTTAGGTCATAAATCTATTGCGGCAGAAAACCCGTTAGAGAGAAGAGTTTTTTTCTTGAATGCCCCCAATGCAACGTTTATCGGACAAAGTGAGGAGCATTTAATTTTAGGGGTTTCAGAAAATCATTCTTACAAAATTGGTGATATTTTCTATGGTCTGCCCATTCATATTTGCCCCACTTGTGCCTTGTACGAACGAGCTTATATTGTTGAACATGAAAATCTTACGGGTGAAGAATGGAAAATTATTGCCCGAGATAGAAAAATTAGTATTTAACAGCACAACAAGTTTTTGGTACAAACTTCCCGAAAGTTTAAAACTTTCGGGAAGTTAATCCCCTTAACTAAACGAAATTGGGTTTTAACCATCATCTTTATTTGACGGGGTAGAAACCCGTCCTACATATTATGTTTACAATTGACGCACATCTTGACCTTAGCATGAATGCAATGGAATGGAATCGAGATTTAAGATTATCGGTTTCAGAAATTCGTGAGCGTGAAAAAGGTATGACTGATAAACCCGACCGTGCCAAAGGAACAGTTACTTTTCCAGCATTAAGACAAGGAAATATTGGCTTAGTGGTCGCCACTCAAATCGCTCGTTTTGTAAAACCAGATAGCACTTTACCGGGTTGGGCGTCTCCAGAACAGGCTTGGGCTCAAACTCAGGGGCAAATTGCTTGGTACAAAAGCATGGAAGAATGTGGCGAAATGGTTCAAATCAACAATCTGGAATCATTAGAAAAGCATTTGCTACTCTGGAACGACGGAACGCCCAATGACAATAAACCAATCGGTTATATTTTAAGTTTGGAAGGTGCTGACTCAATTGTGACGATTAATCACGTTGAAAAAGCCTATCAATATGGTTTAAGAGCCATTGGTCCCGCTCATTATGGAGCAGGTCGATATGCACAAGGAACTGATGCAACGGGTTTTATGGGTAAAGCTGGGCAAGATTTATTGAAAGAAATGGAAAGGCTCAACATCATTTTAGATGCTACCCATTTATGTGATGACAGTTTTTGGGAAGCCATGAATCACTTTAACGGTGCTGTTTGGGCGAGCCATAATTTATGCAGAAGTTTAGTAAATCATAATCGTCAATTTAGCGATGAGCAAATCAAAGAATTAATCAGCCGAGATGCTGTAATTGGTGGAGCTTTAGATGCTTGGATGATGGTGCCAAATTGGGTAAGAGGCAAATCAACTCCCGAAGGCATGAATTGCAACTTAGCCGTAATGGTTGACCACCTCGACCATATTTGTCAATTAGCAGGCAATGCTCTTCATGTGGGTATTGGCTCAGATTTGGACGGTGCTTTTGGTCGTGAACAAAGTCCTTATGATTTAGATACCATTGCAGATTTACAGACCCTTCCTTCCATTCTTGAAAAAAGAGGATATACCCAAACCGACATCGAAAATATTATGCACGGGAACTGGCTTAGATTTTTAAGAAAAAACTGGAGTAAATAGAAATTATGTTATTATGAAAAATTGTATTTGAGAACCTTACAAAAGATTTTCTCAAATACAATTTTCGTTTTTCCCCTCTCCCCCATGTCAAAATCAACTATTTTTTTTTGTAAACTTATCACGTTGATGTTCATTTTGGTAACAAGTGTTTCTGTTGCTCAAGAAGTTGCAATCATTCCCAAACCCGTATCTATTACTTTAAATCAGGAGAAATTTAGCTTAAACTCATCTACCACAATTCAACAAACTTCAATTCATTTAAAGGGAAATGCACAATTTTTAAAAGAAGCTCTCAACGGAATAACTAAATTTAATTTTGCGGTTTCTACCAATTCGACGCACAATTTCATTGTCTTAAAAATTGACTCTACAAAAGTTTCGCCCAAAGAAGGCTATCAATTAAATATTACAAAAAAATCAATTGAGGTCATTGGACATGATGAAGCAGGTGTTTTTTACGGAATACAATCGTTAATTCAACTTGTTTATGATGCTCAAAGTAATCATTATCAATTACTTGGTTGTCAGATAAATGATTATCCAAGATTCTCCTACCGAGGTTTACATTTGGATGTAGGTCGAAATTTCTTTCCAATTTCATTTCTCAAAAAATACATTGATTTACTCTCATTTTATAAAATCAATACTTTTCATTGGCATTTAACTGACGACCAAGGCTGGCGAATTGAAATCAAAAAATATCCCCTTCTTCAAAGTATTTCTGCATACAGAGACGAAACCATTATTGGGCATAAAAAAGATTCTCCGCACCGTTTTGATGGCAAGAAATATGGTGGATTTTATACACAAGAAGAGGTAAAGGATTTAGTAAAATATGCTTCAAAAAAGTATGTAACCATCATTCCAGAAATTGAAATGCCGGGTCATGCACAAGCAGCATTAGCGGCGTATCCACATTTGGGATGCGTTGGAGCTACGTATAAATCTGCCACATTTTGGGGCGTTTTTGAAGACGTTTTTTGTGCAGGAAACGACAGTACCTTTACTTTTTTGCAGGGAGTTTTAGATGAAGTTGTTCAACTTTTTCCTTCCAAATACATTCATATTGGTGGAGATGAATGTCCGAAAACTCGTTGGAAAGTTTGTCCGAAATGCCAAAAACGCATGAAAGATGAACATTTAGCGGACGAACACGAATTACAAAGTTATTTTATCCAAAAAATGGAGAAATATTTAAACAGTAAAAATCGTGAAATTATTGGTTGGGACGAAATTTTGGAAGGCGGTTTGAGTCCAAAAGCAACTGTAATGAGTTGGCGAGGAGAAGCGGGTGGCATTGCAGCCGCCAAACAAAAACATGATGTAATTATGACGCCCGAAAGTCACCTGTATTTAGATTATTATCAATCTCTTCGGGGTGATGAACCGACGGCTGCGGCAAGTTTTACGCCACTCTCAAAAGTTTACGGTTATGAACCCATCTCAGCGGAGTTACAATCGCAAAACGAAAAATATATAAAGGGAGTTCAAGCAAACGTCTGGACGGAATATATGCCAAATCCAAAACAAGTTGAATACATGGTTTTTCCTCGTGGAATCGCCTTATCAGAAATAGCATGGTCGCCAAAAAGTAGTCGTAATTATGATGATTTTTTGAGTCGATTACGTAATCATAGAAGCATTTTACAAGATAAAAAAGTAAATTTCTTTGACCGATTTGAAGAATTAACTTACGATTTTTCAATGCAAAAAACGGGAGAAACCATTGTTCATTTTGCTACCACTTTACCAAATTCAAAAATTCATTACACCCTAAATGGACAAAATCCGACGATTCACGATAAAGTTTATGAAAAGCAAATTCGTATTTCAGAAAGTACAGTTTTAAAGGCACAAATTTTTCAGCAAAATAAACCTTATGGAAAAGTTTTTGAGCAAGCTTTTGAATATCACAAAGCAATAACCAAAAATGTTACCTTGAAAAATCAAGCCAAAGCAGGGTACAATCCTACAACTCCTTTTGTTTTGGTGAACGGAATTACAGGAAATAGTCGCTACAATAATACGCAGTGGGTAGGTTTTAGCGGAGAAAATTTAGAAGCAATTATTGATTTGGAAAGTATTCAATCCGTTTCAGAAGTTGGCTTAAATATCTTGAAATATCATTGGCAAAGAATGTGGGAACCCAATTCCCTAAAATTCGCAGTATCGGAAGATGGAGTAAATTATCAGGAAGTATATCAAACCAGTAATTTCCCCGCCAATGGAATTAATCAAATCAGAGCAAAAATTTCTACAAAAAAAGCTCGATTTGTCAAAATTCAAGCGGAAAATAAAGGAATAATTCCTTCGGGTGAATATGGTGCAGGTGGAAAAGCTTGGCTATTGGTTGATGAATTTTATGTAAAATAAGCAAGTCAAAAAAGCGGGAGAAGCTATTCAGTTTCTCCCGCTTTTTTAAATCTATACAAAAACGGAGCTTTATTGGCGGCACCCGTAAATTTCTTTTCAAGACGGTCTAAGACGTTCAAATCCAACATTTTCTTCTGAAAATTATTACGTGCAAAAGGCTTATCATAAACCGCTTCGTACAACTCTTGAACTTCCCGCATCGTAAAAGTTTCTGGCAATAAATTAAAACCAATCAGCTTTTCATCTAAATTTTGTCTGAGCGTTTCCAAAGCAAAACCAACCATTTCATTATGGTCCATTATCAGTTTTGGCAATTCTTTGATATTATACCAATCAATCGACTCATCAAAATCTGTGCATTGCGGATGAACTTTATTTATATCTACAAGAGCATAATATCCAATTGAAATAAACCTTTTGGTGAGCCAATAGAGGTTTTCATCATCAAAAAAACCTTTTTTAATAATCTCATCCTTCACACAATTCAAGCCTTCAAAAATTTCCTTATTTATTCTATTAGGCTCCCCAAAAACACGGAACTGCTCTAAATATATATCTCTAATGCCTGTTCGTTCTTCTAAAATACGCAAAGCCGCTTGGTCAATGCCTTCTTCCTGCAAAATAAAACCTCCCGGTAAAGCCCAAAGGTTTTCCATCAAATCCAACTTCGGAACAAGAACTTTTAATGCTCCATCCTTATATCCCAAAATTACACAATCAATAGAAAACTGATGAATAAAGTTATGTTCGTCAAATAATTTCATTTAGATGTTTTTTAAACTTACAAAGTTAGTTTATATCCTTAAATACTACCGTTTGTAAAATATCACTATTCAAAGATATAGTAAAATTAAAAATATTGTCTAAAAAATAGACAATAAATTAAAAATGTTTTTACATTTGTTGAATAAATTGAAAAGAATATATGAATGATAAAAATTTAAAAGTAGCAGTTGTTACAGGTGCCGCACGTGGTATTGGTTTTGAAATAGCCCAAAGATTTCATTCAGAAGGTTATCATGCAATTATCATCGACAACGATTATACAACGATGGAGGATTGCCAAAACCGTTTGAAAGGTAAAAATGGTTATTCTTATTTTCTTTGTGATGTGTCGAACCCTGAGCAAGTAAAATCTACTTTTGAGAAAATTACAGAACAATTTCCAGCCATTCATGCACTTGTCAATAATGCAGGCATTGCCATTTTCAAACCTGCGGAAGAAGTTACTTTTGAAGATTGGACTGCCGTAATGAATGTCAATTTAAACGGAACATTTCTTTGCAGTCAAGCCAGCTTATCGGCTTTAGTTTTAGGAAAAGGAAGCATTGTAAATATTGCCAGTATTTCGGGTGTGCGTGCAAGCACTTTACGCATTGCTTACGGAACAAGTAAGGCGGCAATTATGCACTTAACCAAACAACAAGCCGTAGAATATGGTAATAAAGGCGTGCGTGCCAATGCAGTTGCCCCCGGTCCAGTTGAGACAGAAATGGCAAAATTGGTACACTCAGCAGATATTAGAACATCTTATGCTGACGCCATTCCATTAGCTCGATACGGTTCTACTGAAGAAATATCTAACATGGTTTATTTCTTATGTAGCCCACAAGCAAGTTATATCAACGGACAAATTATTGCGGCAGACGGAGGTTTTGATGCAGCGGGAGTTGGTTTGCCAAGTTTACGAGTATAAAAAACACTCATTCAATCATTCATACAACCACTCATTTAACGTGAAAAGACACATTTGGTTAGCCATTATCGCCTCTGCATTGGGCTTTTTTGTTGATTTATACGACATTATTATTCTCAGTATTGTTCGCTCTAAAAGTCTTTTAGAAGTTGGTGTACCCGAATCGGAGTTACTAACCAAAGGTGTTACGCTCATTAATATTCAGATGGTCGGAATGTTGATTGGTGGATTTATTTGGGGAATTATTGGCGATAAAATGGGACGACTTTCAGTTCTTTTTGGGTCAATTGTTTTGTATTCATCTGCCACGTTTGCCAATGCCTATGCACCCAATTTTGAGATATATTTACTTTTGAGGTTTTTAGCGGGAGTTGGTTTAGCAGGAGAATTAGGAGCCGCCATTACACTCGTAACTGAACAAATGCCTCAAAAATATAGAGGAATTGGCCCTGCCTTAATTGGAGGTTGTGGAATGTTAGGAGCAATTTTCGGAGCATATATTGGCGGAAAATATTCATGGCAATTTACCTACCAATTAGGCGGTGGATTAGGTTTTGTGCTTTTATTGTTAAGACTTGGTGTGCTGGAATCTGGTTTATTCAACAATATGAAAGAAAAAACTTCCTCAAAAGGAGACTTGCGATTATTGTTCAAAAATAGAGATTACATTAAAAAATATATTAGTATTTGTGTGTTAGGTTTTCCCGTTTGGTTTGTGAATGGCGTCGTGATGACTTTCACGCCCGAAATTGGTAAAGCTTGGGGCATGAATCCAATTCCTTCAGTATCAGCGGTTTTTACTTATTATTTTATTGGACTGACCTTCGGAGATTTGACGGGTGGATTTGTAAGTCAATACCTAAAAAGTAGAAAAAAAGCGATTCGTTTATATTTATCTCTTTACGCTGTCGGAGCGGTTGTTTTCTTTACCGTTGCCAATCAGTCATTAACCCTTTATTACGGATTATTACTGTTTTTAGGTTTTTGTGTAGGATATTCAATTGTATTGCTCACATTGGCAGCAGAACAGTATGGAACAAATATTCGGGCAACGGTAACAACATCCTCTTTAAATATTTTAAGAGCAACTGTTATTCCTCAAACTTTATTATTTGGAATGTTAGTACCGAGTTTAGGAGAACCCAAAGCGGCAATGGTTGTAGGCGTTTTAGCCATTTTAGTGGCTTTCTGGGGCTTGAGCAATTTGGAAGAAACCTTTGATAAGGATTTGAATTATACCGAATAAAGAAGCCTAATTATACTGTTTAATTAGTTATCTGGATAATTTTTATTCCAAAATCTTGTAGAACTTCCCGAAAGTAGAAAGAACTTTCGGGAAGTAGTCGAGAGGTTCACTTCCCGAAAGTAGAAAAAACTTTCGGGAAGTTGAAGAAACTTATTAAACACTGTACTAATATAATACAACTAAAATAATCTCAATTAACTTAACCTTCAATTTTGCAATTTCATGAAAAACAAAAATTTCTTTAACTTAAAAATGCTCGTACAAGCACTTTTTATGTTAATCATCATCCACAACGTTTCCGCCCAAAGCAAAATCAATGTTTTGGTGTTTAGCAAGACTGCCGCTTTCCGACATCAATCAATTGGTGCAGGAAAAATTGCTCTTGAAAAATTGGCAAAAGAGAAAGGTTTTGGGGTGTCTTTTACAGAAGATGCTTCACAATTTTCAGAATTAAACCTAAAGAAATTCAATACGGTCATCTTTTTGAATACAACAGGCGACATTTTGAACAATGAGCAACAAAACGCTTATGAACGTTACATTCAAGCGGGTGGTGGCTATGTTGGTATTCACGCAGCGACAGATACCGAATACGAATGGCCTTGGTATAATCAGTTGGCTGGTGCTTGGTTTTTAGACCATCCTTCTACGCCAAGTAATGTACAAAAAGGGAAGTTTTTTGTCACTCAGAAAAATGAATTTACGGCAGGAATGCCTGATACTTTTGAAAGAAGTGATGAATTTTATAGTTTCAAAAATATCTCTCCAAAAATTAATGTAGTGCTTAAAATTGATGAGAAAAGCTACATTGGTGGACATAATGGCGATAATCACCCAATCAGTTGGTATCAAGAATTTGAAGGTGGACGTTCTTTTTATACCGCAATGGGACATACGGATGAGACTTTTGCTGAACCTCTTTTCTTAAATCATCTTTGGGCTGGAATTAAATATACGACTGGTGGAGAGAATCCAAAACCGCTTGATTTCTCAAAAGCAAAACCAGAGGAAAATCGTTTTACAAAAGTAGTTTTAGAAGAAAAACTTGACGAACCCGTTGAATTAACTTTGTTAGATAAAGACCGTGTGCTTTTTATTCAACGTAAAGGGGAAGTAAGATTGTACAATACAAAAACGAAAACGCTTAAAACGATAACAAAACTGCCTGTAAGTTTAAAATACGTAAACAAAGAAGGAAAAGAATCAGTAGCTGAAGATGGACTTTTGGGTTTAAACAAAGACCCGAATTTTGCTCAAAATTCTTGGATTTATATGTATTATTCTTCTTTGAAAGGCTCGTACAACGTACTTTCAAGATTTACAATGAAAGGTGATGACATACTTTTAGATTCTGAAAAAGAAATGCTTAAAGTAGAAACGCAACGTGAAGAATGTTGCCATACAGGTGGTTCGATTGCATGGGATAAAGCAGGTAATTTATTCCTTTCAACGGGAGATAACACCAACCCTCATGCTTCAAACGGATATAGCCCAAGTGATGAACGTCCGGGAAGAAGTCCTTGGGATGCTCAAAAATCTTCGGCAAATACCAACGATTTACGTGGTAAAATCATTAGAATAAAACCTCAGGCTGACGGTACTTATACCATCCCAGAAGGAAACTTATTTCCAAAAGGTACTGACAACAAAACTCGTCCAGAAATTTTCACAATGGGACACCGTAACCCATACAGAATTTCAGTTGACCAAAAGAATGGTAAATTATATTGGGGAGATGTTGGACCAGATGCTTCAAAAGCAGACCCAAATCGTGGTGCAGCAGGTACTTGTGAGTTCGGACAAGCTCCAACGGCAGGAAATTATGGCTGGCCTCATTTTGTAGGAGACAACAAAGCGTATCACAAATTCAACTTTGAAACTAATCAGTCGGGTGATAAATGGGATTATTTAAAACCAATGAATACCTCACCAAACAACACAGGTTTAAGTTTATTACCACAGGCAAGAGCTGCCATGATTTGGTATGATTACGGAAATAGTCCAGAATTTCCATTATTAGGTGCAGGAGGTTGTAATCCAATGGCAGGACCAGTTTATGACAAAGCCGCTTTTGCCACTGCAAACAGAGCATTTCCGAAATATTATGATGGAAAATTCTTTGCTTATGAATGGATGCGTGGTTGGATTATGGCAGTAAGTTTTGATAAAGATGGCAATTATTCATCAATGGAGCGTTTTATGCCAAGCTACAAGTTTAGCAACCCAATGGATATGGAATTTGCTGACAATGGCGATTTATATATGCTTGAATACGGTAGTGGTTGGTTTACTGCTAATGACGATGCACGTTTAATTCGTATTGAGTACAATGGCGGAAACCGTAAACCACAAATTCAGGTGGCGGCTAACCAAATGGGTGGAGCAATTCCATTTAATTTAAAATTGAGTGCTAAAGGTACAAACGATGCTGACGGAGATATTTTGAAATATACTTGGAAGATTACTTCTAAAAACGGTTTTGTAAAAATCTTCCCAACACAAGATGCCAATCTTTCTTTAACAAAAGCAGGCGTTTATAAAGCAACGCTTACAGTTGACGACGGTAAAGGTGGAATCAATACACAATCAATGGAAATTACGGCAGGAAACGAACCGCCAGTATTAAGCCTTGATATGCCAAAAGCAAACAAAAGTTTTTATGTTGCCAATAAGTCTTTCGACTACGAAATCAAAGTAAAAGACAAAGAAGATGGTGAATTAAACAAAGGGATTTCACCAGAAAACGTTGCCGTAAACATTGATTATTTAGCAGAAGGTTTTGATAAAAATATGATTGCAATGGGTCACCGTTCGGCTGATGCAAGTGCAGCGTATGCAACAGGTAAAAAATTAATTGAAGCAAGTGATTGTATGGCTTGCCACAAAAAAGACTCAAAGTCAATCGGGCCAGCTTATCGTGAAGTATCCACAAAATATAAAGGCGATGCCAAAGCATTAGAAACACTTACGAAAAAAGTAATTTCAGGCGGAAGTGGCGTTTGGGGAGAAACAGCAATGGCTGGTCACCCTCAACTTTCAACGGCAGATGCTTCGGAAATGGTAAAATATATCTTGAATATTACCAACGAAAAACCGAAAGAGAAATCGTTACCTGTAAAAGGTTCATTTACGACAAAAGCTCCTGCATCTGATAAAAACAAAGGCGTTTACATTGTGCGTGCCGCTTATGAAGACCAAGGTGCAAATGGTTTACCTGCCTTGAAATCAGAACAAAGTTTTGTATTAAGAAACTCGAAAATTGACCCACACGGATTTGATGAATACGTGGACATCAACAAAATGGCTTTTGGTGGAAACAACTTAGCAATTCCTTCAAAATCTGGTGCTTACATGATTTTGAAACAAGTTGATTTAACAGGCGTTTCTGAAATTCAAGTAGGTGCAACTGCTCCAAAACCACAATTAAATGCAGCAGGCGGAACAATTGAAGCACGTTTGGGTAGTCCAACGGGGGCATTATTAGGACGTTCGGCATTTTTAGAACCTTCTGATAAAATGGATTTCACACCAAAAACAGTGGCTATTCCGCTTCAGTTACCCAATAATTTAAACGGAAAACCACAAGATGTTTGTATTGTATTCTCGAATCCGAAGGCAGATGCAGGTTCGTTGATGGTGGTAATGGGTTTTGATATAAAATTGTTGAATGTAAGCGATGCCGTTGAAGCTCCAAAAGTTGAACAAGTAAGCGGTGCAAATACAGATTTCTTTGCGGGAAAATGGACGACTACTTTTATCGGAACACCACAAGGCGATGCTGAACTTTTGTTAGAATTAAACAGAAATAACGGAGTTCTTGAAGGAACAATTACTGCTAAAAATGATAGCAAGGCGGTTAAATTAGATAAGATTGAAGAAACATCGGATAAACTTACCCTACATTTCAAAATGGGAGGTTTCGATATAAATACTACATTTGAGAAGGTTGATAACGATAATTTACAAGGTTCGTTAATGGGGATGTTTAAAACAAAAGCAGTTCGTATTAAATAAGTGAAACCATAATTAAACAATCGAAAAATGAAAAAAGTAAGCATCATTCTAATTGCACTATTCTTCGGAATAGCCATGAACAGTTTTTCACAAACAACAGCACCTGCGACAGATTTCTTTGCGGGGAAATGGGAAATTTCTATTTTTGGAACGCCACAAGGTGACATCAAAATGGTTACTGAACTTGTTCGTAAAGAAGGAAAATTGACAGGAGAATTAAAAGACGCAACAGATTCTTCAAAACCTGTCATTCCAATTTCGGCAATTGAAGAGAAAAACGGAGAAATCGAAATTTCTTTTTCAGCATCGGGATATGATTTAACATTGCCTTTGAAAAAAGAAGACGACGACAATCTGAAAGGTCAATTAATGAATATGTTTGATGCTAAAGCAAAAAGAGTAAAATAATTAATTAAAAAGCAGGTGATTGGCTTCACCTGCTTTTTTTCTAAAATTTATAGTCTTCTCTCACTGGACTAAACACATCTAACAGTTTACAATCAGTTAATGCCTTCCCTCCATGCACAACATTGGGTGGAATTACGGCAACTAATCCATTCTCATAAATTTTGGTTTCATCGCCAATTGTTAACTCAAATTTGCCTTCAATAACGGTGGTAATTTGCTCATGAAAATGAGAATGAAGTGGTAAAGTTGCTCCTTCTTCAACATCCCAATAGCCCAAAGTAATTGTATCTGTGTGAATGAATTTGCCTACAAAACCTTTCACTATTTCTTTTTCTGGTAAAGTTGTTATTTCAATCATTTTGTGTTTGTATGGAAAAACTTGTTCTTAATTTGTGAATTTAAGGGATTTAAAATTATCATTTTACCCAATCCACCATAATTTCCTATTAATTTAGGCTAATCAGACTTCTTGAATTAACCAAAATAGAAATAACGAATGCAGGCAATATTTAACTATTTTCAAAAATATCTTCCCTTCAGTTTAGAAGAAAAAGAATTAATAGCATCAAAATTTACCCTTCGCAATATAAAACGCAAGCAAATGATATTGCAGGAAGGATTTGTGTGCAAACACTACTTTTTTGTAATGGAAGGTTGCTTTAAAATGTATGCCATTGATGAAAAGGGGAATCAACATAATCTGCAATTTGCCGCTGAAAATGACTGGATTGCAGACATTGGTAGTTTTCATTCCGAAAAACCAAGTAAATTATTTATCGAAGCCATTGAGCCATCCGTTATTTTGCAAATCGAACAGCAAGATTTGTATTTTCTCTACCTCAATATCACAAAACTTAATATTATTTTCAAAGTAATTACTGAGCATAAATTCATTGAATTACAAAATAGAGTTTTGCAAAACATTAGCTCTACGGCTCAACAACGCTATTTGATTTTTTTGGAACAATATCCTCATTTGGCACAAAGATTACCGAATACACAAATTGCGTCGTATTTGGGAATAACGCCTGAATTTTTAAGTAAAATCAGAAAAGACTTATCTATGAAGCCCATTTCTTAAGATAGTTTAAGGGTAAGTGCTGGCTCATCGGCATAATTTTGTATTGTCAATTTTAACATAAAAGATAATGCAAAAACTTAGAATAATTTTATTTTTAACCATAAGTACCATCACCACTTATGCTCAAAAACTTACGCTCGGAAAGCAAACTTTCGAGCTTAACAATGTAACAGGCTCTATTATTGAATTTCAAGGCAAAAAAGTCTTGAAAATAGAACGAGATTTAAAAGCACTCCCTTTCGATGCTAACCGCTTGGAGGCTACGGTAGATGAACCCCACTTTGCCCGACTTGTTGGTTTAGACGACTTTGAGAATGGAACAATCGAAGTAAAAATGTATAGCCAAATACAAAACCCTTCTCCATATCCCCCAGCAGCAGGATTTATCGGTATTTTCTTTAGAGTTAATGAAAATAATACCGCTTTTGAGTCCATCTATCTTCGTCCGAAAGTAGGCAGAATTAATAATCAAATGGCGAGAAATCATGCGGTGCAGTATTTTTCTTATCCTCATGCCAAATTTGAAACATTACGCAAAAACTACCCTGCTGGTTCTTATGAAGGCTCAGCTCCTGTTGCACTCAATGAGTGGATTACGATGCGAGTTGAAGTAAATGGCGAAACTGCCGAAATGTTTATCAACGACTTGAAATATTCCTCATTTGTGGTTGATAAAATGTTAGGTAAAACCCAAAAAGGTGGTATAGGATTGTACGTGGATATTGCCACAATCGGCTATTTTAAAGATTTGAAAGTGACTAAAAAGGCATTGAAAGTGGAGAAGTCAGCAGAGAAAGTAAATGATATTTAAGTTTGA
Source organism: Arcicella aurantiaca (assembly GCF_003148625.1). GTDB lineage: Bacteria > Bacteroidota > Bacteroidia > Cytophagales > Spirosomataceae > Arcicella > Arcicella aurantiaca. The sequence goes on from NZ_QGGO01000006.1 coordinate 135,489, forward strand.
GGGTTTTCTTATTATTTTATTAGACTTCCTGCGAAAGTGTTTTATGATTGAAAAATGGTATATTTTCGAGTGAAAATAGCAGGAATTTTGAAAGCATAGCAGAGCTACGGTTGAAAAATTTTCGCTATTTGTAGCCGAAAAGATGTTGTTTTACGACTTAAAACACTTTCGCAGGAAGTCTATTGTTTAACGAGCAAATTTAATTACGCTGAAGGAACTAATAATAAGAAAATCAACTTGTTAACTTGAACTATATTATCCAATTAAAAAACTCAAAAAACATGAAAAAGATTACTTTATTACTTGCAATGATTTTTGCATTAGGAACATCTCAATCGGTGAAGGCTCAAGCCTCAATAGATGAAATGGTGAAAGAATGGGAAAGAGCAAGAACTTATACGAAGGAGTATTTAGACGCTATGCCTGAGGCAGGTTACGCCTTGAAACCAACGCCAGAAATGCGTTCTTTTGCTCAACAAATGTTGCACTTGACAGATGGAAACTATGGTTTCGCATCGGCAGCAACAGGCGAGAAAAGTCCAGTAGGAATGGGAGAATCTGAAAAAACGACGGATATTTCTAAGGCGAATGTAACTAAATTAGTATTGGCTGGCTATGATTTTGTAATTGAAGGAATTAAAAAAATGACTCCTGCTCAATTAAACGAAAATGTAAAACTTTTTGGACGTTTTGAAATGACAAAAGGAACGGCATTAAATAAATGTTTTGAGCATCAAACTCACCACAGAGGACAAGGAACGGTTTATATTCGTTTGGCAGGTGCAAAACCACCACAAGAAAAATTATTCTAAGAGTGTATTTACCAAGAAAAAACCCCGAATGTTGAATAGAAACATTCGGGGTTTTTCTTGGTAAAACTTATTGATTATTCTTTTCTAAAATAAAACGTCCAACCCGAAAGATAGTCAAACCCAAAACCGCACAACCTGCCATTACAGCGGTCATTGGGATGCTTGTTCCATTGCTTAAAAAACCGACCAAAGCAGCCGCTAAAGAGCCGATTCCCATTTGAATCGCCCCTAAAAGTGCCGATGCACTTCCTGCTTCCTTTGAAAATGGAACTAATGAAAGTGCCGAAGAATTGGGAAAACTAAATCCTTGACAACATAAAAATATAAAAATCAATAAAATGGTCGTGTACAAATTAAGTCCGTCTATTACACTTCCCAAACATAACAATATTCCTACCACCGTCTGAATAGTTAGAACGACTCTAACAATCTGTTCAGAACGATATTTTCTCAATGCTAAATTATTCAATTGACTGCTCAATATTAATCCGCCTGCTAACAAGCCGAAAATCCAACCATATTGTTGTTCAGTAACTTTATAAATTTTCATGAATACAAATGGCGAGCCTGATAAATACGCATACACCCCACCCGATACCATTGAACCCGCAAAAGCATACGTAAAAAACTGTGGATTCTTGAAAATATTAAAGAATGTTGGAATAATATGTTGCGGTTTCAGCGAGATACTTTGGTCTGCTTGTTTACTTTCTGCTAATCTAAAAATTACAGCAAAAAATAATAAAAATCCCATGCCCGCTTGCAACCAAAATACTGAGTGCCAACCCATTGCCGTAATCATATAACTACCCACAGTAGGAGCAATAATAGGCGAAACACCCAAAATCAATATCAAGGTTGAAAATATTTTGGCACTTTCTTCCACAGGAAAACTGTCTCTAACAATTGCTCTTGGAGCAACCATTCCTACACAACCACCCAAGGCTTGTAAAAAGCGTAAAGCAATCAACATCTCAATTGAGGTGGCTAATGCACAACCCACCGAAGCTAAAAAATAAATGACTAAGCCAATAATTAGGGGAGTTTTCCGACCAAAACGGTCGAGTAAGGGGCCATAAATAAGTTGTCCAACGGAAATTCCTATGAAAAAACTTGACAAGGAATAAGAAACATCATCAACAGTTACGTTTAAATCAGTAGCAATACTCGGAAATCCAGATAAATAAGTATCAATCGAAAAGGGTCCGATTGCTGATAATAAACCTAAGATTAAAATTAAAATAGTACGATTGTTCATATAATATGTAATTGAGGTACAAATTTACCTCTAAATCTATTAATATCCACTGTTATGAATATTCTCAAACCTGAAAGATTTGCCTTTAAACATAAATTCGTAAATATGATTAAATTATCAACCATACTTACGAATTTCAATCAATGCTCTATAATCCTGTTGATTTTTCCATAGCTTCGGTGTATCGTGTTCCCATGATTTTAATTTCCTCCGAAGCTTTGGTTAATTCTGCCAACTCATCGGTTGATAATTGAACATTTAGCGAAGCGTTGTTTTCAATCAACCGATGGATTTTTGTCGTTCCCGGAATAGGAACAATCCAAGTTTTTTGAGCTAACACCCAAGCCAAAGCAATTTGTGCATGGGTTGCATTTTTTAGTTCTGCAAACTTACCAATTACGTCTAACAAACCTTTATTGGCAATACGTGCTTCTTCAGTATATCTTGGTAAAACGGCACGAATATCACCTGCTTCGAATGTACGATTTTCGTCAATTTTCCCTGTTAAGTATCCTTTTCCAAGCGGACTAAATGGTACAAAACCAATGCCTAATTCTTCGATAGTCGGGATAATATCCACTTCATGTTGACGTGTCCACAAAGAATACTCACTTTGTAAGGCAGTAACTTTTTGTTCTGCATGAGCTTTGCGAATTGTTATCGCTCCTGCTTCTGAAAGCCCAAAATAGCTTGCTTTGCCTTCTTTTATTAAGTCTTTTACCGTTCCTGCTACATCTTCAATGGGTACATTTGGGTCAACACGGTGTTGATATAGCAAATCTATACATTCAATTTTTAAACGTTTTAAGGAAGATTCAACTACACGTCTAATTGTGTCTGGACGGCTATCAACTCCTAATATTTTTCCATCTATGATGTTAAAACCAAATTTAGTAGCAATTTGAACTTTTCCTTTAAATGGAGCAAGAGCCTCTCCTACTACTTCTTCGTTGGCGTAAGGGCCATAAACTTCGGCGGTATCAAAAAAAGTGACACCTTCTTCTACTGCTTTACGGATAAGAGCAATAGAATCTTCTTTTGCTGGAAATGGAGCGTAACCAAAATTCATTCCCATACAACCCAATCCCAAAGCTGAAACCTCTAAATCGCTATTTCCTAATTTTCTTGTTTGCATAACTTTTATGTTTGAGCGTCTCACGACGATATAATCTTTTTTTTACACAACAAAATTGATAATTTCCTATTAAATTCAACAACGAAAAAGAAATAATATATTACGAAAATCAAACATTTCTAAATTTAGTCGGACTTACTTCTACATACTTTTTAAAGAAATTATTAAAGTGGGTAACTTCAGTAAAACCTAAGGCAAAGGCAATTTCTGCAACGTTCCATTTACTGTACCTAAGCAAAACTTTGGCTTCTTGCAAAAGCCTTTCGGCAATGAGTTGCGTAGTCGTTTTCAGGGTCGTTTCTTTTACGGCTCTGTTCAAATGATTGACATGAATATTTAACTGGTCGGCAAAATCAGAAGCAGAGCGTAAATTTATTTTGGGGTGATTTTCTTCTATCGGAAATTGACGCTCTAAAAGTTCTAAAAATAGGGTTGCAATACGTTGAGAAGCATTTATCTGTATTTTTTCATGCTCTGATGCGGGTTGCATCTTCATCGCAAAATGAATTAACTCAAAAACTAAATTTCTCAAAACATCATACTTGAATGCATAATCAGACTTTAATTCATCATTCATTTTTTGATAAATGACCCGAACTTGTTCTGCCTGTTCATCCGTAAGTTCAAAAACTCGATTTCCATTGGGTTGAAATACTGAATATTGACTTAAATCGCCAAAATTCAGAAAGAAATTACGATTAAAAATACAGTAAATACCGTCCTCAATTAACTCCAACTGCCCACATTTATATGGAATTTGGGGATTTGAGAAAAATAATGCCTGCTTATTAATGGTAACAACCCTGTCGGCATAAGCCATTTCAAGATTGCCAACGACAAACATAATTTTAAAAAAATCACGTCTTTTATAGGGCAAAGGTTTTGTTTTGCCAACTTCGTATTTTTCGTGTGTGAAAACATTAAAATGCCCTATCTCGTTACGAATATTTTCAGGCATCCAATCAAGTTTCCTTTTATAAAAATCCTCTAAAGATTCTATATTTTCCATAGTACTATTATTACAAAATTCAAACTATCAACAATTAAAACGAATAAGTCATACTTATATTCCAAACAAAATCTTCACTTGGAATAGTTGAGTCAATTTTTTTATTCATTATTGATGAAAGACTTATCGGAAAGTTTCTTTTGGCTAAACTAAAAGTAGAGGTAACGTAGTAGCCTTCTTTGTCGTCCATTTGCAAATAGTAAAGCTGCGGAGCTATCTTAAATGTGACATCATTGCTAATCTTAATATTTGACAATGAGGCACTTAATGCAACAAAATTAGTATTTTTAGTGGCATCGGCTAAGCCACGTGAATACAAATAATAAATTCCGACATTCACATTTTGGGAGATTTTATACGTAGGGGTCAATTCAGCAGCCCAAAAACGGCGAACAGTTATTAAGTCTTTGGTAACACCGTTGACTGTTCCGACTGTACTTGAAAATACGGTGGACGGGTGAGCTCCAATGCCCATTTTAAACTTTTCTGATTGGACTAATTTATACCTAAACCAAAAAATAAATGACCAAGGTTTCACATCTTCGATAGCAAAACGAAATTGTGGCTCAAAACTAAATTTGTTTTTTGCAACGACTAAATCAAAAATTGTGGCAGGCTTACCCAACATGAAGGTCGGAATGACCGAAATGCCATTGTTTGTAGCAGTTATTGCCCCATGTACACTAATTTTTGAATGCAAACTATCTGCATTTTGGGAAAAAGAAAGGAAGGGGAAAATAATTAGAAGAGATAAAAAAAGTAATTTTCTTGATTGTTTTTGAGATTTTAAAGAATTCATCTGATTGTTTAATATTCTAATACCAAACTACAAAATTCTTTACAAAAACTCTGAAAAAACAACATTATTCAAACGAAATGTTACGAAATTCAAACAATTGATTATTTGATATTTGTAAGGTGTAGAATGTAAAAAGGGCAGTTTTTATCAATTTTAATGATAAAAAACTGCCCTTAAAACTCAATTAAGCTGTTTTCTTGCCAAATCTTGAAACTCTATTTTTCAAAGATTCAATGATATAATACATACAAGGCACTAACAATAAGGTAAGAAACATTGAACTTGTCAATCCACCGATAATTACCCACGCCATCCCATTTTTTACTTCTGCTCCTGACCCTGATGCCAAGGCAATTGGTAACATACCCGTAATCATGGCGATGGTTGTCATTAAAATTGGACGTAAACGTTCTTTGCCCGCTTCAACTAATGCCTCTTTTACAGACAATCCCTGTTCTTTTAAGTGATTAGTAAAGTCAACAATTAAAATACCATTTTTGGCAACTAAACCCAACAACATAATCAACCCAACAATGGCGAAAATGGTTAAGGATTCCATCGTCAATGCCAAGGCTAACAATGCCCCAATTAAAGCAACTGGAATTGAAAAAAGTACCACAAAAGGATAAACTACGCTTTCGTAAAGTGCCACCATAATTAAGTAAACCAATAAAATACCTAACAACATGGCTAATCCTAAACTACCGAAAGCATCTTTTTGACGTTGTGCTTCTCCTTGATAATCAATGATTACCCCTTCTGGAATTTTGAGTTTTGAAACCTCTTTCTGAATATCAGCCACAATTGTTCCCGTTGGACGACCAACTGCTGATGCTGTTACTTTAATCGAGTTCATTCTATCCGAACGTTCCAAAACTGATTGACCGACAATTTCTGAAACTGTTGCCACATCTTTCAATTTTATAATTGCTCCACGACTATTTCTAAGCGTTAATTCTCTTACATTTTCAATGGAACGCTTATCTGATTTTTCCAAAGAAATATTTATCGGATACTCCTCCCCTGCCTGTTTAAATTTCGATTGGTCGTTTCCTCTAAATGCCAACTGAATCGCCCCTCCTACTTCTGGAATACTCAAACCTGCATTACCAATTTTATCACGGTCAAGTTGAATCGCAATTTCTGTCTTTAAATTTTTTGTACTAAATTCTACGTAATCCGTTCCCGGAGTTTTCTTCACAATCGCTTTAATTTGATTTGCCACTTCTTGAATCATCTGCATATCAACTCCTTTTACCGCTACTTGAATCGGAGCTTCACTCCCACCCGTCAACGAAACTGGACGAATTACCACTTTTACTCCCGCAATTTTATTGATTTCATCTCTGATTGCGGTACTAAAAGCGTCTGTTGAAACTTTACGTTGCTCTTTGGCTACCAATGTTACCGAAATTTCCGAAATATTGGTATTGGCACTTCCTGTACTTACTGCTCCCGTTTGCGTTCCTACGTTCGCAAAAACCTTTGCAACTTCTGGCTTTTTCAATAGTAATTCTTCGACCTGTTTTGTTACTAAATTGGTTTGTGCCAACGGTGTTTGTGGAGCCATATCAAGCTGAATGGCAAACTCGCCACGGTCGCCCGAACCTGCAAATGACGAACCAATAAAACCTGTTGCCAATAAAGAAACCGAACCGATAAACATCGCAACGATGGCGATTAAAACCCATCTTTTATGCCCCAACGACCAAGTCAATAATTTGCCATATTCTTGTTGAACTTTATCCAAGAATTTCTCGAATCCTAAGTTTATTTTTCCCCATAAATTATTGTTGCTCAATACTTCAACTTTCCCCCATCTTGAAGCCAAAAGTGGCGTTAAAGTAAATGAAACAAACAAACTCATTAAGGTTGAAAATACAACAACCAATGAAAATTCACGAAGAATATTTCCAATTAAACCACCACTCATTGATAATGGTAAAAATACCACAACGTCCACTAAGGTAATGGCAATGGCAGTAAATCCGATTTCTTGACGACCTTCAATGGCTGCTTCAACCTTATTTTTACCCATTTCGAGGTAACGATAGATATTTTCCAAAACTACAATACTATCATCCACCAAAATACCTACAACCAATGAAAGCCCCATCAATGTCATCAAATTGAGTGAAAATCCGAAAACATACATCAAAATAAAAGTCGGAATCATGGCTGATGGAATTGCCACCAAAACAAATAACGAACTTCTAAAACTGTGCAAGAAAAACAACATTACTGCTCCCACGATGATAATTGCCAAGAATAAATCGTGCATAACGGCATCGGCTGAAGCTAATGTGTAAATTGATTGGTCAGCCGCAATATCATAAGAAAAGTTTTTAGAAGCATAAGCAACTTGAATTTGCTTCAATTTGTCTTTTACAGATTTACTTACATTTACGGCATTGGCATCGGCTTGCTTTACAATTTCAATACCAATTCCTGCCTTTCCATTATTACGGTTTAAAGTTTTAGTTTCAGTTTGTCCGTCGGTAATAATCGCAAGGTCTTTCAATAACACTCTACTTCCATCTGCATTCTGACGAATAATCAAATTTCTAAGTTGTTCAACCTTTACTAATTTGGCATCTAAACGAATAGAAGTTCTACTATTATTACTCAAAACACTTCCCGCAGGATACGAACTATTACTATTGGCAATCGTTTGATTTACTTGTGCCGACGAAATATTGTAAGCCTGCAACTTGTCATTGTCTAAATCAACCTGAATTTCACGCTCATTTCCACCAATCAAACGCACTGTACCCACACCTGCAACGTTTGACAAAACAGGTTTTATTTTTTGCTCAATCAAATCGTAAAGTTGTGGTTCAGACATATTGGCTGACGCACTGATTCTCAAAACAGGAATTTCATCAGTATTAAAACGATTGACCACTGGGTCGTTGGCATCGTCGGGCAAAGTTGATTTAATTTGATTAATTTTTCTCTCCGCATCTCTTTGTGCATCAAGTGTATTGATTCCAGATTTTAACTGAATCGTAACTAAAGAAAGTCCTTCTGACGATGACGAAGAAATCTTATCAATTCCTTCAATCGCAGAAACGGCTTCTTCAATGGGTTTGGTAATAGTATTCTGAATTTCATCTGAAGATGCTCCACGATACGTAGTTTGTACAATGATTACATTTGCTTCAAATTTTGGTAAAAGGTTATAATTCAACTGTTTATAACTCACAAAACCAAACAAAATCAGCGTAACGAAAATTACTGAAATGAGTAATGGTCGTTTTATAGATATTTCGGTAATTGACATATTGATATTGGTTAATTGGTGATTAGTTACTGGTTGATTTGTACTGTTAACAGATTAATCTACTGGGTAATGAAAACATTTTTTCACTCTTGTAAAACCAATTTCCAGTAACTAATAACTATTTCGTTTTACTAATTTTACTTCCGTCAGTCAAGTTGATTTGTCCGCTTGTTACTACCTCTTGTCCTGCTTGTAATCCAGAAATAACTTCAATATTCTCCCCTATTTCACGACCAACTGTTAATTTTTGAATCTTAGCAACATTTCCATCAACCACATACACATAAGGATTTTTTGTTCCTTCGACTAAAGCCAATTTTGGAATTTGTAAGACACTCGTTTTTCTTCCCAAATCAAAGCCAACCATCACATAAGTACCTGCACGTAATTGATTGGTATTTAATTGTAATTCAACTCGATAGTTGTGATTTTCGTCACCTTTTGGTGAGATAAATCTGACATGACCAACAAAGTTTTTACTCGGAAAAACATCTGAATTAATTGAAGCTACCTGCCCTAACTTTAATTGATATACGTCTTTTTCATTCACAAAAACGACTGCTTTTAAATGTACATCGTCCACAACGGTAGCAATAACAGTTCCTGGACTTGCAAATTCACCTGCCATCAATTTTCGAGAAGTAACAATTCCACTGATTGGTGAGATAATATTTCCGTCTGTAATTTGTTGTTTTACTTGCTCAATCTGAATTCTGGTATTTTCAACATCGTATTTTGAGTTAGTTACGCTCAATTCCGTACCTGCATTTCCTTTAAATAATTCGGTATTTCTTTGTAAATCTTTTTCTAATTTAGAAAGTGTTAACTCATTGGCTTTTAAATTGATAAGTTTCAATTTTGAATCTAAATGTCCAACAACCTGACCTTTAGCAACCCTTGAGCCAACCTCAATGCCAAGTTTTTCAATTTTCCCTTGAATCCCAATGGCAATGGTTGCTTCATTGTTCAATTCCAAATTGGCAGGTAATGATACTTTCCCATCAAAAAGTTGATATTCTGCTTTAGTAGTTGCAACTGCCACAGGAATAATCGAACGGTCAACAACAACTTTATTGGCTTCAATTTTTTTCTTATTTTTTGCAAGGGTAAATCCAATAAAACCGCCCACTGCAAGAACTGATAATATGATTATGAATGTCTTTTTCATTGATATAAATGATTAGAATTGACTGATATAGCTTTTTAAATTCCCTTTTGATTTTTCAAATTCGAGTGTTGAACTCAAAACATTTATCAAAGAAGTGATATAATTACTTTGTGCCTCTTTATATGAATAGTCGGCATTTAATAAATCTGAAAGTGTGGAAACTCCTTTCTGATATTCTAAAGTGCTACTTTCTAAAACCTCCTTAGCAAAACTTAAATTTTCACGATTGATACCTAAATCTGATTGCGATTTTTGTAACTGAGAATTTGAATTTCTAAAAGCCAAATTCAAATTATTGTCGGTCAATTTTAAGTTCGTTTTAGCACTTAACAAACTCAATTCCGACTGCTTCAATTGGCTATTTTTGCGGTATCCACTAAAAATTGGAATATTTGCTTTTAAACCAATCGTCGAGAAATCTACCCAATTTGAAAAAGCCGTTCCTAAATCATTTCCAAAACTCATTACCCCATAACGTGCGTACATAGAAACTGTGGGCATAAAAGCCGCCTGTTTACGTTTTACGTCAAATTCTTGCAACAAAATATTATTCGTTTGAATTTTATGGTCTAAAATATTACTTGCTTCAAAAACTGATTCCTGTGCAATATTCACCAACGATTCATAATTTGTCATTGGCAAAATAACGATTTCCTCATTTAGTGGCATTCCAATGGCATTTTTCAAACGATTCAAGGCTACTTGTTTGTTGGTTTGCAAAATTGATTTTTGAGAAACAATATTGTTTAAACTCGACTGCGTTCTATCAACATCTGTTTTTTTGATAACGCCTTTCTCAAATCTCAACTTCAAAATCCCTAATAATTCTTTGTATTTTTTCTCGTTTTCAAGTGTAATTTTTTCTTGTTCCAAATACACCAAAACTTGAAAATAGGCATTAACGGTATTGTAAATCACCACATCTTGGTTTTGCTCTTTCTTCAATAACGAAAGTTGATTATTTGGTTCGGCAGCTTTTATACCTACCAACATCGACTTGTCATAAATCACTTGGTCAACTTGTGCCGTGATGTTGGTATTGTACTGATTACCAAACTGTACTCTGATTTCGTTAGGACTAAACGCACCCGCTGGAATGACAGAAACTTGTCTCTTTAAATTATCGTCAAAAGTTACATTTGTTGATACTTGTGGTAAATAGCCCGCCAATGCTTCGGTTGATTTTTGCTTGGCAGAAGCAATTTCATTATCATATAAAGAATGACTCACATGATTTTTGAGTGCATAATCCACACATTCTTTTAACGATACCGTTTGCTGACCGTGAATATCAAAGCCAAAAACCGCTAATATCAGATAAAAGATTACTTTATTCTTTTTCATAAATTATAGTTGATTATAATATTATTGACAATTGACATAGTTGATTTTATCAACTATTAATTCAAAAAAAAACTACTTCTCAGCGTTTTCTTTCATTTTACTTAATACTTTCTTAAAAGTTGTCAGTTCATCATCTGATATTCCTTGCAAATTTTTCACCATTAAATTAGCAATAACGGTTTCACATTTTTGGAGAAGTTCAGTTCCTGCTTCTGTAATAACAATGTGTTTTTTACGACGGTCAACGGCATCATTTACTCTCACTACATAACCCGATTTCTCTAATTGGTCAACATGACGCATAATGGCGGATTTATCTTTTTGCATAATTTCAGCTAAATCCGACTGTATTGATTCTTCCTGAGAAGTTAAAATTCTGAGTAAATAATGCTGCTCAGGCGAAAGATTTAATCCTTGATTTTCAAACTCTTTTCCTGACTGCTTGAACAATGCCCTAATGGTACTTCCAAATAAGAATTGTAATGAATTTGTGTTTATTTCCATTTTAAAACAAATTGTTGACTTTCAAAATAGTTGATATAAAATATAGTTGACAAAATCAACAATTCAAAATTACTACTAATTTTGAATAAAACAAAAAAGTGTCATATAATTTTTGCAAAAATTATATGACACTTTCAAAATCCTGAAAACTAAAAAAATAGTTTGGCAAACGTTTTCTATTTACTCCCCTCCTATTATGCCAAATTTTGTTGCTTCAAACACCGAAATTGTGTCGGAGAAATTATTATCAATAATTGTTTCTTCGGGTAAATTTCTGAGTATTTTCCAAATGGATTCCAATTCATTTTTAACCAAAAAACTTCCCTTTACACTAATCGTCAATTCAGAATCATCTGCATTTTTTATACTTTCTCTAAATTTTCTTGCCAAATCGCTCGACTCAACTTTTTTGCTCTCCCTTATTCCGTCTGTTAGCTGATATAATTCTTCAATACTTGTGATTGGGCTTTCAGTTGAACTTTTAGCCAATTTTTGAATTGCTTTTTTATCAACTTTTGTTTTTCCTGTTAAAACCTGTGCTTTCAAAGCGGGAGACATTTTTTCTAATCCTTCCGCAAAAACGGCATCACGTTTTATCGTCGCAGGACTTACATTAAATTCTTCTGCCAATTTTTGAGCCGTGTTTTCCAAACCACTTTCTTCAATTGACTTTCCTGTTCTGATTCCGCCTTGACCTGTTTTTAATCTTTGATATTTTAACCCTCTAAAATATGAAATCTGTTCAGAAGTCATATTTCTACGTCCAATCTGAAAATCAATCATGAAGTTTTTCACTTCTTCAATCGATTGAAAAGTCATCAAATCTATCTGAAAATCTACATTATTTCTTTTGCAGATTTCATAACGGTGATGCCCGTCAAATAAAATAAATACGGGTTCGTTTGGGTTTTCGGCATCATTATAAACTATTCCTTTAGTTGTATCCCAAACTAATATTGGCGTGCGACAACCACTCAAAATAATACTTTCTTCTAACGAACGATATTCGTCGTCATTCAATGGCGGTATAAAACTTTTGAGTTCTGGTAATATCGTAAGGTTATTTTTTACGTTTTCAGAACTAATCAATTTGTTATTTTTAAGCGTATTAGCAGTATTTACGGCTAATTGTTTCTTGAAATCTATCCCTTTCATTTTTCCTATTTATTAACCACTTGTAAATATTCAATGTATTCATCGCAAAAATCTTTGTAACATTTATACGCTTCAGAATTACTACTTAAAGTTCCCAAAGTAGCTTGCAATGCCTGAGACTTTTGGAAGTCAATCAGATGCCTAATTTCGGTATCAAACACTCTAAATTCATTACCTATGCTACTTCTTACGGCATCTTTAAAACCATCGTGAACGGTATTTTTTTTCACCATTGTAAACACAATTCCATCCAACATCAAATCACGATTAGTATGTCTTTTCACTTCACTGATTCTGTTTAATAATGAATTTAAACCTTTTAATGAAGATGATTCTGGTAACATCGTAATCAATGTTGAATTTGAAGCATTCAAAGCAGAAACGGTCAATTTGCTCAAACTTGGAGGGCAATCAATTAAAATATAATCATAAGCTTCTAAAAGAGGTTCTATTTTGTGTTTCAAACGGACATCACCGCCAACTTTCGACAGTAAATCTACCTCTGTTTCTGCCAAAGAAATATCCGACGGAGCTAACCAAAGATTATTTAGAATTTCGATAACAGGCAAATCTAAATCTGAAAATAGACAATCTGCCACTTGAACTTCTGGACTTTCAACGCCTAAAATTTGTGATAAATTCCCTTGTGGGTCAAAGTCAATTAAGAGAACTTTAAATCCTTTTGAAACCAATGTTTCTCCCAAACAAGCCGTTGTAGTGGTTTTTCCAACGCCTCCTTTATGATTAACAACCGAAATCACTCGGGCGTGTTGATACAAAAACTCGTTGTATCCATATTTTTTTAAGATAGGTTCAAGTTTCAATAAATCTTCTTCGCTCAATTTCCGAGAGCCATTCGAATTGAAAACTAAATCTAATTTTCGCTTCGGAAGTCCCGCTTCATCATTTACACCATTTACGTTCAAAGAAGGATTATGACGTAAAAAATTGGTAATTTTTTCTAATGTAAGATTAGTCTTCATTAATTTTCAGGTAAATACAGTTTTTAAAAATTTATATTTTGTGTTGTTATGCTTTATTTAGTTTTGTCCAAAGTATCACAATGAGCTTTTGGTTTTTCTATCCAAAGTATCACAATGAGCTTTTGGTTTTTCTCTCCAAAGTATCATAATGAGCTTTTGGTTTTTTGTCCAAAGTATCACAATGAGCTTTTGGAGTCGGAACAATAAGTGGTTTGTCACAAGACTAACGATAGACCACTGATGAAACGGATTATACAGATTTTCGCAGATTCTTCTTTATTTTACGGAAGTATGTACTTAATGTCGCAAAACCTCACCCGTGCGACATTAAGTTATACTTCTATTATTTTATCTGACTATGTGTCCCAGTGTAAATCTGTAAAATCAGTGCAATCCGTGGTCTAAATTTGTCCGTTTGGAATAAATCATTGAGCTTTCCAATCACCGCTTCGTTGTTGCAAAATCCTAACTTGAAATTTATTCCAAAACCATTCTTGAAAGATATTTTCTTTCGATTTCTGTTCAGTTTCTAACAATTTTATTCCAACAGAACTATTTAATGACTCTTCATTTACCGAACCATCATTAAACATGAATAAGTTATTAAAAAGCTTTTCAGAATAAGTTGCTCTTAATTCATCTACTTTTTTATGATAAAGAACTTTCTCACAATTAATTGCCAAGTTTTGGAGGTAAATAACAAACCAGTTCGCAAATTCACCATTCCAATAAAAGTTAATTTGTTTAGATGTGTATTTAGGCTCTTCTTTGACAGGTGTCTCAATTTTACTAACGGGTTCGGCTACATTACCAGTGATTTCAGGATTTTGCAAAGACCAAACTACAAATCCCATCGGATTATGAATTTTCTTGCCTTCGCTTATTTGTTTATTGGTCTTTTTAATTTGAGCCAAAACGGTTTCAAATCCGTAAACATTTCTCCATTGCTCAACCACTGTTTTTGAAACTCCTTCCCAGCGTTGGGTTAACGTAAGTAATTGGGAAATTTCTTGGTCGGTGTCTTCTACAATCGTCGAAGCAACTTCTGGTAAGTATAACAAATTTCCCGAATCTTGCTTTTCCCGATTAGGAATAATCCAAAATACTAAACCTGTTACCGCCCGACCTGATTTAACTTCATCAAAAGTGAATTTAATATCCGTAAATTTTTCTAAATCTTCCTGAGCCTTGACAATTACTCGCTGTTTGAAATTGCCGTACAAGGGATATTTATCTACGACATCTAACATTTCTTTTAATTCTTGAACCTTCAATGTCCGCTTTCCAATGGTTTCGTATTGCTTCAAAAGTTCATAAATACGAATTGAAAAAGAACTTTGGAGCTTCAAAATATTACGAACATCATACATCAAAAATTGACTTTGAAGTTGTAGGAGGTAGGGCTTCATGTCGGGGTGGAAGGAAATATCTAAATATTTCGCTGTTTTTTCTTCCACAAAACTCTTTACACCCGTAGCAATATGGGTAAAAAGCTCCATTTTTCCATCTGGTGTATCCATCAAAACCCGTATTTCACGCCTACCCAAACGTTCTGCACCTTGTTTCAAAAACTTGTACGAATGTCCATCTTCTTGTAATTCAAAATCTTGGATTACTTCATGCAGGTAAATTCGATATACTTTAAAGTCTTCATCGTCACGATGAATTTTCATGAGCATTTTTGTAAAAACACGCATTTCCCAAATATCAAAGCGGTATTTTCCTTCAACAAGTCTATTCGCTTTTCTGATTAGTTTAACTACATCAGTATCTTTTTTTATGGTTTGATTATTATCTAATTTATCTTTTTTGAGCTTTTTCATATTATAGAGGCTAACAAAAAAATGTTTTTGGGAATTTTGTTATAATTAGAGTCAAATTAGGCTATTTTTTGGTAAATATGTTATAATAATTAGGTAAAATTGTTATAGTTCACGGTAATTTTGTTATACTTATAGGTAATTTTGTTATATTTAGAGCTATAACTTATTGATTTTGAACACGTTATGACCTCCGAAAATACATAAAACAATAATTAAAAAGAAAAACAACAAACACAATTAAAAAAAAATGACTTGAGATGTGATTCTTTTATTTTATTATTATTACAAATGGTTTTAATTGATTGTCAGAGGGCTTTTTTGAAAAATATAATGCTGGTAATATTAAAATCTAAAATCCAAGTATAACATTTTTACCAAAATTATTATATGGATTTTTGTTATACTTATCTTGAAATGGGAATAACGTTTTTTGGTAAAAATGTTATATTTCGTATTGTTGGGTGTGTGTTAAATAGATATGATTCGGATTTGTATCAAATTTACTAAAATAAATTTATTTAACAACTTGTTTTGATACAAATTTGAATCTTTTTAAGTATCCAAAGTATCACAATGAGCTTTTGGTTGAATAAATACAGTAAATAAATAAAGGTAAAGCTCGATGGGGAACAAAATGGCATAGAAATATCTTATTAAAAATGCTTTTGAAACCCTTGTAGTTGATGAAAAAGGAGGAAAAATGTTATATTTTAAAATAGGAGTATGCTTTTAGAAATATAATTATAAATATTTGAACTTATAATTATCTGTTTCTAATAAATGTAAAATAATGCTCGAAGTGAAAGCCATAAAACTACGAAGTATAACATTTTTACCAAAAAAGCGTCGGTAAATTTGGTATAATAGATAAATGAAATCGTGATGATAAAAATTTAGAATAAACTTAACTGACCTAATATTTTTGTTTGGGCTTTGAGGTAAGGTTTACGTTTTTCGGATTCAATTAGTTTTACGTCAATTCTAAAAACTGTTCCGAGTGTCATTTGCTGACGTTGAGCTTTAGAACAACTTACACACAATTGAGGTACATCTTGTCCCTCAGTAGGGCGGACACGAATCTTTTTACGACGATTATCGTAGTAAGTTTGTAGGCTAATATTTGGGAAGACTCTTGACAAGCGTATTTTTTTTCTTGTAATAAATTTACAATTATTCCACCATAACACAAAATCAGCCCTTCAATTTATTGAAAGGCTGATTGTTGATAAATACTTTGAAGAAGATTTATTTAGAGCTATAAACTTGTTTTAAAAAGTCGCTAACAGAAACAGGTTTTTTGCCAGTCAAAGATTCAAGCGTATTACTGGTTTTGTCAAATTCATTTTGCTTAAATGCTTCAGCGAAACCTGCAAACATTCCAACGTATTCCATCGGTACACCTGCTGAAGAAAGCGTTTCAATATAAACTTCTTGAGTAGGAGAGACGTAGTTGATGGTTTTGCCCAAAATTTCACTTAAAATGTCTGCTATTTCTTGAAAAGTAACCGTTTGCTCAGTGTTGAAATCATACGACTTATTTTCGTGTCCTTCGCTTGTTAAGATGGCAACAGAAGCCTCAGCCATATCTTGACGAAGGGCAAATGAAACCTTACCATCGCCAGCAGGGAAGAAAACTGTACCCGTTTCCAAAACTTGCTCTCCTAAAAACATAGGTACAATGTCTGTATAAATACTATTTTGCAAGAATGTATAAGTAATTCCCGCTTCTTTAATCCATTGTTCGGTTTTTAAATGAGATTCTGCAATAAAGGCAATTGGAGAATCTGGCGTTTCGTTTTTACGTTGAAAACTTGTATAAATAATGTGCTTTACGCCTGCTTTTTTGGCGGCATTTATGACATTTTGGTGTTGTTGAAGACGATTTTGAATGTCATTACTTGACACAAAATATAATTTATCAATTCCTGCAAAAGCAGATACAAGTGAATTTTCATCGTTATAGTCGCCAATACGAATTTCTACGCCTTGTTCATTTAAGTGTTCAACTTTTGAAGCTTCTCTTGCCAAAACTGCAAGGTCAGATTTTTGTGTTTTGTTAATTAATAATTCAATTACAGCTTTGCCTAATTGTCCTGTTACGCCAGTTACTAATATCTTACTCATGATTTTCTAAATTTAAAATTGTTAAAATTTTCTTGCATACTAAAAGTTAGTTGCTTACTTTTAGTATGCAAATATTCTTAAAGTTTAGCATAATAAACAAGAAGGCACTGTAAAGTGTAAAACTTACTTTTAAGTAACTAATGTTGAAAATCAAATTGTTATGAAAGAAAATATTTTAGAAAAAAATAATTGGAACGTTAAAAACTGCCCTGTTAGAAATGTATTAGATAGATTTGGAGATAAATGGTCTATCCTTATTATTATGGTTTTGGGGGAAAGAGAGCGAATGCGATTTAATGAATTGAATAAAGAAATTCATGATATTTCGCAAAAAATGCTGACCGTTACTTTACGGACATTGGAGGCTGATGGTTTAGTAAAAAGAACGGTATATCCAGAAGTTCCGCCGAGAGTTGAATATGAAATTACAGATTTGGGAAGAAGTTTAGTGCCGTATATCAATAGTTTAGCGGCATGGGCAAATGTAAATATCAAAGAAATTCAAGAATCGAGAGAAAGGTACGGAGTTACGATTTAGAAACCATATTGCCATTAAAACAGAAATTGAAGCTTTTGGATTAAACCATAGAGCTTCAATTTCTATTCTATTTTTGCGTATTTCTTAAAATTTACAAGAACTGTTATCTGCTTTCACAAAGTAGCTTTTATAGTTTTTAGCTTTTTTGTTCATACAACCTTTTAAATTCAGCAACTGAACTCCTTTAAACTCAACAGGATGGCTTTCACTTTGTAAGGAAATTGTACCAGAAGTTAAAGGCTGCCCATCTGGTTTCATAGCTGGGTCAAATCCGCTGACCACTCCACCACCGATGACAGGCTTTGTATAAGTCATCACCAATTCACCGTTAATATAATGACGAATTAAAGAATCTCCCAAAACTTCAACTTCCGCATGAACCCATTGGTCGCCATCATAAGTTTTTGAGGTAGAATTAATGCAATGTCTGGTATCAAATTTATTTTCATACGTCACATTAGTACCCGGAGTACACAAATTACAAGTGGTTCGAGGTTTTTGGTCATTTTTTCCACCGAGCAATTGAACTTCTATCGAAATAGGAAAATCTTGGTCTTTGCCCATTGTTTTGGCAGGTTGACCATGAATCATAATTCCACTATTTCGCCAAGCCCAGTCTTCGCCACCTTTTGCTTGTTCTCCCACAAAACGATAATCGAGGGCAATTCGGTAATACGAGTATGAATTTTTGTAGAATAAATGTCCGTATCTGAAATTAAAATTATCGTAAGCATCATAATTCACCACAATTTTTTTGTCTTTTACACTAAAGGTTTTACCAAAATTATCGTTTAAATCATATCCTCGAATCTTAATTTCCCACCCATCCAGATTTTTACCATTAAATAACGGCTTCCAATCTTTCGAGGAAATTTTGCTTTGGGCAAAGACATTGATAGTGATTAAAAAGAAAAATAGAATCTTTTTCATGATTGATTTCTTGTGTTTTAATAGTAAGCGTGAAAATTTTTGAGGTAAAGTCTAAACAAAAAGGTTTGTTATAAATTGAAGTATAACAATTTTACAATGATAACCAATTTTGTTATTTTTCTTGTCCTAAGTCACACGCAAATTTACATCAAACCAAATTTACATTAGGATATTATTAGAATGATAGGAGGGAAGTCGTTGAAGATAACTTTCATGAATCTCTATGAGTATCTTTGTTGGGGGATAAATTATTAAATTATGACAATTTAGAAACGGGCTTCACGGAATATCAACAAGACTTTAATATTTATAAAATGAAAATAACAAGATTGTTTAAAGAATTTGCAGAAAGTGAAAAAGCTGGAGGACTGACTTTAATTGGTTGCACAGTAATTTCCATGATAATAGCTAATACTTTTTATGGAAATGAATACACACATTTTTGGCATTCTGCTTTGGGCAATCAAAGCGTAGAATATTGGATAAACGATGGTTTAATGACCATATTCTTTCTGCTGATTGGACTCGAATTAGAGCGAGAAATTTACATTGGAGAACTTTCTAAAATTAAAGACGCCCTTTTGCCAATTTTTGGAGCAATAGGAGGAATGCTAATTCCCGCTACTATTTATATGTACATAAATCATGGCACAAATTTTCAAAATGGGGCAGGCATACCTATGGCAACAGATATTGCTTTTGCCTTGGGTGTGCTTTCATTATTAGGCAATAAAGTTCCGACTTCATTAAAAGTATTTTTGACGGCTTTGGCAGTAATTGATGATTTGGGAGCAATTTTGGTGATTGCCATATTTTATACTAAAACGATTATTTGGATGAATCTCCTGATTGCATCAGGAATATTTTTAGGCTTGATTGTACTCAACAGATTGAAAATAAGGAACTTAATTCCTTATATGGTAGGAGGTTTTGCCATGTGGTATTTTATGTTGCATTCGGGTGTTCATGCAACTATTACGGGTGTTTTATTGGCTTTTGCCGTTCCTTTTGGCAATGGTGATGAAAAGTCAAGCTCATATATTTTACAGCATTACCTTCATAAACCTGTGGCATTTTTGATTTTACCATTATTTGCATTAGCGAATACTGCTATTGAAGTAAATATAAGTTTTCAAGAAATTATAACTCAAAAATATGGAATTGGTATATTGTTGGGACTCGTCGTTGGAAAACCTTTAGGAATTATCGCTCTAACTTTTGTGGCGGTAAAATTGAAGATTTGTAAACTTCCAAGCGACTTAAATTGGAAAATGATAGTAGGAGCGGGGTGTTTGGGAGGAATTGGTTTTACGATGTCAATATTTATTACTTTGCTTGCTTTTGATGAATTTGAGTTACAAAATAATTCTAAAATAGTGATTTTAGTTGCTTCTGTGATAGCCGCAATCATCGGGTTTGTTTATCTTTTATTCGCTTCAAAAACGTCTCGAAGAAAATTGAGTGTTTAGAATAATTAGGTGTTGGATTTTAAACTTTTCTGCAAAATATTATACTAATTTTAAAGATTTGATGCGTACTTAACGGAAGTCGTCGTTCAAAATGACGACTTCCGTTGATACTCAGGTACGTAATACATTTTTTAAATCCCAATTATTGGGATTCGATTAGCTATTTGTTTGAATAAACTGTTCTTCCGAAATTTTATTCTGTTTTTGCTTATTTCTTCGTCCCCACCAAATGTAAAATCCTGTAAGGGGTAAACTTGCTGAAATTAGACTTACACAAAAAGCTAATAATTTCCCTGCAAACCCAAAAATCGCTCCAATGTGAACATCATAATTCAATCTAATTGTTTTGTCGGCGAGTTTTGCGTCTTTGAATCTTCCGTAAATATGATTGACAGATAATTCTTTGAGGGAATATTGGTCGAAATAACGATAATCAATTTTCCATAGTGTTCCAATTTCCGAATTTGTATTGATGGCAATTGATGCCGAATCAGAATCTGGAATATGCACTTCAATGGCATCAATATTCGGGTCTTCAGATTTCACTTTTTGCCAAGCTCTATCAATATTTGGCGAATTTTCGGTGTAGGTCTTTTTTAAAGTTGTATCAGAAATAGCTTCTGTAAAAACAGTTGATTTTTCACCTCCTAAACGCCAATAAACCGAATTGGCAAACCATTGAAAACCCCAAACTAAACCCGTAAGTGCAATAATTACCACAACCCAAGAAGCGTAAAATCCTAAAACATTGTGCAAATCATAGTTTTTACGTTTCCATTGCGTATTTGGTTTCCATTTAAACTGAAATCGTTGTTTGGAAGCAGCTTTGTTTTTAGGCCACCACAAAATTATTCCAGAGATTAAAAGTAAAACAAAAATAAGTGTGGCAGAAGCTACAATTGGTTGCCCAATAGTTGGCGGAAGCCATAGATAATAATGCCCAACAAGGATAATTCTGAAGAAATCGGTATCCATATCCTTGACCTCCAATACTTCAGCAGTATAAGGATTGAAATAAATGATATTGTAATATTCGGGGTCAATACCATAAAAAATCGCTTCTACGCTTCGTCCTTTTCCTGCATAATTTACAGCGTGTAAGTGTTTTTTTGGATAGATTTTTTTGGCTTTCAACTCAAAAACTGAAGGTGGTAACTGAGCTTTATTTTGGGTTTCAACAAATAAATATGGCTTAGTTAGTTCTTCAATCTCAGTTTTAAAAGCATACAAACAGCCCGTAATGCTGACGATAAACACCACTAACCCAGACGAAAGTCCGAGCCAGAGGTGTAGTTGATGAGTAATTTTTTTAAAAGTCATCTTGAATTAAAACTTATAGTTAATACTCAATCGAGAATTACGCATCGCTTCAACTTGCGAATAATAATATTTGCTCCAAGTGTAATATGAACCACCCGTAATTAAATAAGTATTGAATAAATTATTTACGTTTAGAGCCACGCCAAATTTGCCAAATTGGTAAGACATCGCAGCGTCAAAGCGAGTATAATTTGGCATAGTTGCATCAACCGTTTTGTCGTAAGCACCGTACCAATTGCTTCTACCTGCACTATGTTGTACACCAAATGAGATACCCAAGCCTTCCATCGCACCTGATTGAAAACGGTATTTTAACCAAGTATTAAAAATATATTTATCAGTTCCTGACACTTGGCGACTAACCTGAGAACCATCTGTATCTTTGGTCACTTTTGCATCTGTTACAGCATAATTCATCGTTAAGTCTAAACCAGGAAGAATTTGTCCTCTTACATCAAATTCAATTCCTTGCGTTTGAGTTTGCCCTAACTGAATTGAAAAATATTGATGATTTGGGTCTTCAGTCAGAACATTGTTTTTGGTAATTTTATAAGCCGCAACTGATGCGTTCCAACGTCCGTTCAACCATTCTCTTTTAATACCAATTTCTTTGTTGTCACCAATAATTGGGTCAAATTTCTTTCCTTCAAAAGTTCCGCCTGCTTGTGGAATAAACGCTTCGTCATAAACCGCATAAACACTTGTATTTTTATCTACCGAATAACTTAATCCTACTCTTGGCGTAAATTTCTCAGCTTTTACAGTGCCAGAATATGGGTCTGCGTCATTGGTTGTGGTAAATCTTCCTGCCAAAGTGAAGCGTAATTTATCATTCAAAACTCTAATTTCGTCTTGTGCATATAACGCCGTATAGCTATTATTGTAATGAATACCACGTTCTCTAATGTCTAAACTTCTATCAAAAACAGGGTATTTACTGGCAGAAACTTGTCCATAAACAGGTTTATAAACATTTAAGTCTCCAATGATACCGCCTTGGTTCCAATCGTGATAATAATCTTTATTTCCCATATCCAAGCCCACCAAAATACGATGTTTCAAAGCTCCAGTTTCAACATCTCCATTTACAAAAAACTGCCCTACTTTTGTTTGTCCTAAAATATCCCAAATAGAGGTCGTTCTTTTTAAAGTATCACCGCTAAAACCAGATGCCCACAAACTTTGTCCAACTTGGTCATAATTCAAATATGCTAATTGACCTGTAAATTTCCAATTGGCATTAATACTGTGTGAAAGTGTCACGAATAATGATTGGTCTTTGATAGTGGTTGGTTTTAGATTTCCTTCCAACATGGTAAAATTGTATGGTAAATCACTAATACCTTTTGCCGAGAAAGCATAAGCCGACCCAATTGGCGACATTTCAACACCTTGATACGTGTATTCTGCTGTTAATGACGTATTTGGGTTGATTTGATATTTAATCACAGGAGCAATTGATACACGATTGTTATACTCAAATTCTCGGTGAGAACCCTTCATTTGTCCCATTACGTTCAAACGATACAGAATTTTACCATCTTTACTTAGTTTCCCGTCAAAATCTGCCGTAGTGCGATACGTTCCAAAACTACCGACAGTCATACCCACTTCAGCTTTAGAAATTCCCGTAGGTTTTTTGGTTACAACGTTATAAAATCCACTTGGTTCGCCGCTTGCAAGCATGAAACCCGCAGGTCCTTTTACAATTTCGATTCGCTCAACCATACTCATGTCTTCTGTGAGTGGACCCCAAACTTCAGTTACATTCATACCATTTCTAAATGCAGCGATTCTTGAACCACGCATCACAATTCGGGCATAAGTTTCCCAATGTTCTGAACGAGCAGCACCACTGACATTTCTCGTAACCCCTTCCGACATATCAAAAATTTGTTGGTCTTTAAGTGCTTGAGAAGTAACCACTTGGATATTTTGTGGGATTTCCAAAAGTGGAGTTTTTAGACGTAATGAAATCGAAGGATAATCGGTAACATATTTACTTGGATTACTCGAAACCAACACTTCTTGTAATTGTGTGGCATTGGCTTCTAATGTAAAATCAAGACTTTGTGTTTCGTTGGCTTTGATAGTAACTTTTTTTGTTTCAGATTTTAACCCTACAAAACTCACAAGAATATTATAAGTGCCAGATTTTAAATTGTTTATCTGATAATTTCCTTCAATATCAGCTACTGTTCCTTTGTTTGTTCCTTTGAGGCTTACACTTACAAATTCAGCAGGTTTACCATCTGATGTAACTACTTTTCCTTTGAGTATCGCATTTTGAGCGAATACTCCCCAACTCATTAAAAACAGAATGCCTGTAAAAATCGCCTTGTTCATTATTTTTTTGTTAGATGAAAATATTGTTTTAAAATTTATAGGCACAAAGTTTATATTAATTTAGACTTATTCCAAATAAAAAACTGAATTATTTAGATTTGTTCTAAATAATTCAGTTTTTTATTCTATTAGTACAATATTTGGAGATGATTTATTGTGAAAAAGATAAATGAAATACAGTGAGGAAAAAGCGTAAAAACTTCGTTTGAATATTGGCAAGGCATTGTAGTCTTTTATAACAAACTAATTTTTAACCAAAACTTTTCTAAGCTGCAACCTGATAATGAATTGAATATGGAATATTATGAGCGGCACTAAAAACAGCTCCCAACATTTCAGAAGGTGAAAAGGGTTTGGTAAAATGCTCATCAATAGAATGATAAATGACTCTTCCTTTTTTGTCAATTACATAAGTTGCTGGTATAGGAACATCCTCCGTAATGCCAGCTATTCTATCCCAAACGGCATTTTCTTCTGAATATGTACCTAATTGTTTGGCAATCTGATTAGTTGGGTCAGCAATTAAAGTGAATGGTAAATTGAAATATCGAGCCATTTGCGTAACTTCTTGATGTCCCGCTTGCACAATTACGAGTAAATTTCCACCTAAACTCGAAATCTCTTGATAACACTCACTCAAAGTATTCAGATGATTCAAACCATATTGATTCCAACCTTCTGATAAAAAGCTGATTGTCAAAGGTTTGTTTCCTTGTATTTTTTTCAATGAAGGAGTTTTATCAAGCGTTTCGAGGTTGATTTTACAAATTTGTTTTGTTTGATTGAAAATCAAATTATTAATAACAGCTCCAACCTTTATTGGATTGAACTGTAAGTTTTTTCCTTTAAAAATAGTAATTGGAAGAATTCTGTCCCAATTGAGTGTAAAGATGTTATTGTAAGGATTCATTTTAAATATATTTTGGATAATAATCTATGGATTATATAGACTATTTAGGTTTGAAAAAATGGATTAAGTACATTGACGATTTAAGATTGCAATAGATTTGATTACCAATAATTTATGAATAGACTTCCTGCGAAAGTGTTTTACGACTTAAAACACTTTCGCAGGAAGTCTAATAGTAAAAGGTACTTTATGTTGTCTCAATGCCTACTTATATTAAACGATATTGCATCCTTAAAATGTAAATCTCAACGTAGTTCCGTAAGTAGCAGGGTCACCCAAAACCGCAGCGTAATGTCCTGCATTGCCCGCAGCAGGTAATAGTTGTTCAAAATAGTTTTTATCTAAAATATTTCTACCCCAAAGTAAGATTGAAACCCCATTTGAAGCTCTAAAACCAACTCGTCCGTTCAATAATGCGTAACCCTCAATATTTAAGAATTGTGATGGCGAAGCACTTGACGAGAATGACGAACGATAATATGAATCAAGAGCAATGAAATAATTTCCTTTTAAATTTAATAGTTTTCCTGCATTGCTATATTCCCCACCAATTGAACCAGCCCATTTGGAAATTCCCGGTAAATCTCCACCCGAAATATCTTTAAATGCTGACGTTCCGCCTGTTTCTTCCAATGGTACTGGGGCATTTGTGAATGAAACATATTTTCCATCGGTATAAGAAACCGCTGCATTGAAAGTTAAGTGATTGGTTGCACGAATATTTCCATCTACTTCAACTCCTCTAACTCTTACTTTTTCGGCATTTGCCAAATATCCTCTGTTAACGCCCACTTCAGCAGTTTGAACTTGTGTTTGATAATCTTTGATGTCTGTGTTGTAAATAGTGACATTCAACATTGATTGTGGCGTTGGACGAGTTTTAATACCGATTTCAGTATGTGTTACAAACTCAGGATTTACCCTTGCCAATTCAATTAAAGTAACACCATTGGCAGTTGGTAAACCACCCAAATTCACCCCAACGGGTTTGTAACTATTTGAGTAAGTTGCAAATGCGTTGAAAGCTTTGCTCGCTTTATACGCTAAAGTAACTTGTCCAGAAAAATTGTTTTCGTTTACACTAAAATTAAACGCCTGATTGCTGTAAACTCCATTTTTTAGAGCGATAAGTGC
Source organism: Arcicella aurantiaca (assembly GCF_003148625.1). Lineage (GTDB taxonomy): Bacteria > Bacteroidota > Bacteroidia > Cytophagales > Spirosomataceae > Arcicella > Arcicella aurantiaca. Next base: position 161,533 of record NZ_QGGO01000006.1, read on the forward strand.
TGGGTCTGTTGTTTGTAATCCACCGTAAGTTTCACGTTTGTAGTCCACATCTTTTTTATCATAGTTAAAACGCAAACCGGGCAATAAGTGTAATTTATCGGTAATAGTCCAATCAACTTGTGTGAAAATGGCTGCTCCCAATGTTTTCAATCTTGACGTTGTTTTTGTGCCAAACCCATCAAATAAACCTGTTGTTTTCCATAAAGCCGAAGTTGAACTTTGCGAAAATCTCCATTGAGCCGAACCAGATTCTTCTGTTTGTACAGGGTCAGAAGTTAGTAATTGGTCAATCAAGAATACTCCCAAAACACCACTTAACTTTTCCGAAAACTGCCCTGCATAGCGGATTTCTTGCGTCCATTGATCATGTCTTGAATTTCCTTGTGATTTTGTAAGTACAGGTAAACCGATGAAATCTCTATCATTTGAAGGGTCCCAAATCCAATAACGCCATGCCGTTGTAGAAGTCAATGTACCTTTTCCGATTTTAGCATCAACGTTAATAGAAGCTCCACCAAAATCGTTATTCACTCTCCAAGGTGAATCCGCATCTGTGATTCTGTCGAAGGGATTTGTGGTTGGTAATTTATAGCCCAAGTCAGCAATAATAGCATCGAACTGACGATAAGCGGCTCTTTTGGTGGTAACTACCCCTGCCACTACGGTAGCATTGCCATCAGGTCTTTGTCGTGCATTATCTCCTGCAAAAGTAATATTTACATTCTCAGAAGGCGTGTATAAAAGTTGGGTTCTAATGCCTAAGTTATTTAAAGAATTAGTGGGTTTTAAGGTAGTGGTATTGAAAATAGTACCATCTCGTTGAGTACCAGAAAATGAAACTCGTGCCGCTAATTTTTTGCTCAAAGGCCCTGTGATAGAAGCTTTTGCTTGGATATAGTTCAAATTTCCGTAGCTTGTCTCAAAACTTGCCCCTGTGGTAAAACTTGGAGTTCTTGTAGTAATATTGAATGCTCCCGCAGTGGTATTTTTCCCGAAAAGAGTTCCTTGTGGTCCACGTAAAACTTCAATTCTGTCAATATCCACAAAGTCAACCGCTGTTGCTGCTGGTCTTGCATAATAAACGCCGTCAACATAAAAGCCAACTCCGGGGTCGATACCGTCGTTAGTTAGTCCAAAAGATGAGCCTAAACCTCTGATATTCAAAGTTGTATTTCTACCATTTGAAGAATATAGTTGCACAGAAGGGATTAATTCTTTCAAGCGATTGGGGTTGAATGCTCCCGCATCTTCAGCGGTAAAGCCACGAATTACAGAAATCGGAATCGGAATTTCTTGGACAGATTCTTGTCTTCTTCGAGAAGTAACAACCACATCTGAAAGTTGATTAGTGTTTTCTTCGAGTTGAATTTCAACTTTTCCATTGTTGATTAGAATTTCTTTTTTCAGATAACCAACATAAGAAACAATCAAAGTAAAAGGTAGTTTTTGTCCAGTTATTAGTGAGAATTCGCCGTTGGCGTCGGTTGTTGCTCCGTTGGTTGTTCCTTTAATCGAAACAGTTGCCCCGATTAATAGTTCGTTAGTTTTGGCATCTGTTACCTTTCCCCAAACGGTGGCATTAATGATTGGTTTATCTTGTGCGGATAGAAAAAATGGCAGTAAAACTGCGATTGTAAGAATAGAGCGTTTTAAAAATTGTTTCATTTTAAGGATTTTTTGGTTTAAAATATTTATCCGATAGATTTTATAGATTTAAAGATATTAACAATAAAAAATTTCGGGTGTGTGATGATTGTTTGTATTACTCATTACTGAGATTTGTGTTTGGCAAAACTAATAAAACTATTTAATCTATGGACTTTATAGACTAAAAATATTTGCATATTCTTTGAAAAATCAAGGAGATTCTTTCAAAAGTATAAAAATGCTAATGAATTGAGGGAGATTTGAAGCGTAATGAATTAGGTTTTTAGGGGTGGATTCAATTATTCATTTGGAAATTGACCTGAAAAATATCCTGCAAATTTCCACATTTCTTTGATGTCGTCTCCCAAAACGGCATAGGGAGCGTAACGTTCATTGTTAGATTTTAACACAACTAAGTTTTTTTCTTGTAGATAATTGTAAATTCTTTTCAAGACAATTCCTTCATCTTTGGTAACGACAATGCAGACGGTTCCGTTTTTAATATTCCACCAATCTTCCACATATTCTGCAAAAACTAATGAACCTTCCTTTAAGGGTAACATTGAATCGCCTTGAATGGGAAACACTCGATATTTTTTATCTTTTGGCAAAAATGGAACTTGAAAAACAGGAAGCTTTTCGATAAACTCCAAATCTCCAAAACCCGCAACATAACCAGCAATCGCTTTTAAAGGAACAAACTCTATATTGTTTTCATTTTGCGTATTTACTGTTGTTGCCAATACTCGAAAATTATTAGCAGTATTTTCAATAGGTTGAGAAGGTTCTTTCGATAAATCTTTGGTTAATAAATCACCAATATTTACGCCATAATAATTTGCCAACTTGATAAGGTCAGCATATTTGGGTTCTGCCCTGCCACTTTCATAAGAAGCTAAGGTTGGCTTTTTGATGTTGATTTCCTCAGAAAACTTCTCCTGAGACATTTTATTGGGTAAAGCTCTTCGTAAATATTGTAAGTTGCTGCTGAAAAAAGTGTTCATCGATTTAGGGCTTTTGAATAAAAAATGAATATTTTTTTGCTTTTCATTTTCTAACAAAAATACATATTTTACTTAAATGATACAAATTGTATTTTTGTTTTATTGGCAAGACCTAAAATCTTCAGAAATCTATTTTTGAATCAAAAGTTAAATGGATTTTTAAACCACACTTAGTCTGAATTCATTTGGCGTTAAGCCAACTTCTTTTTTAAACAATCGGCTGAAATAGGGCGGATTCTCAAAACCTAATTGGTAGGCAGTTTCTGCAATGGTTTTATCACTGCTGAGTAACAAGTTTTTGGCTTCGTCAATCAAATAAATATGAATATGTTCTAAGGCTGTTTTGCCCGTTTCTTGTTTCAATAAATCGCTTAAATATCGAGCTGACAAATTTAATTCTCCCGCAATGGCATTGACACTTGGTAAGCCGTGAAGTTTTGTTTTGCCTGATTCAAAATACTCAGAAATTGTTTTATGGAATTTTGAAATCATATTGCCCGAAAGGCTATTCCGATTAATAAATTGTCGCTTGTAAAACCTTTGAGCGTATTTTAGAATAGAATCTATGTGCGTCAAAATTATGTCTTTGCTAAATTCGTCTTGATTGTTCCTATATTCAAGTCCGATTTTCTCATACAATTCCCAAATAATTTGTTCTTCGGCAGGCGATAAATGCAACGCTTCGTTGATTTCGTATTCAAAAAAGCCATATTTTTTAATTTCCTCATGTTGCAAATGTCCCAAAAGGTAATCTTCATGAATAAAAATGATAAACCCTTTTTCTTCCAACTCCACATTGCTGATTTCAATAACTTGTCGAGGTTTTACAAAAGACATAGAACCATTATCGTGGTCGTACCGAGTTTTGCCATACATAAACGTACCCGATTTCATTTTTTTGAGTGAAATCATGTAAAAGTCGGTCGTAAATTTTTGCTTTCCCCACGTACACATCGTCAATTCCTTGCAAGTCAATAAACTAAGCATTGGATGTTCTGGCAAAGGATAACCATTGTCTTGGTGCAAAGCGGTGATAGTTTTATAATGGTTCATGGTATTGAAAATTGGATGCGAATTTTCTAATGGATGAGTTTTCAAAAAGCGATATGATTTCTAAGGTTACCATATCGCTTTTTGAGAACATTAGTTTATGATTCTTTGTTCACTTATTTACCGTGAGCTTTTACGCTAACTTCTTGCCAAGCCTCCCAAGTTGCCAAACGTTGTTCATAAGTTGCTTTGATGGCGGGATAGCCAATTTTACCCAACAATAATCTGAATGGAGGTTCTGGCGAATCAATGAAAGTTAGTAACGCTTCAGTTGTGGCTGCGGGTATTCCATAATGGTCTGGATTATAGGCATTTCTGAAAGCAGTTTTTAGATTGTCATAAGCCTCAATCGACTGTGATTGTGCCGATGATGCACCCGCCCAGTCGGTTTCGTAACCATTGGGTTCAATTAATGAAACCTTAATACCAAATTCTTTTACTTCGCTTGCTAAAGTTTCGGTAAGTCCTTCAACCGCAAATTTTGAAGCATTATAAAGACCCAAAGTAGGGAAAGTAATATGTCCCAAAACACTCGAAACCTGAATGATATGACCACTTTTTTGTTCACGCATAAAAGGAAGAACTGCTTGCGTTACCCATAACAAACCAAAGAAATTTACTTCCATTTGTTTACGAGCTTCTTCTTCTGAAGCCTCTTCGACTGCTCCAAACAGACCGTATCCTGCATTATTGATGAGAATATCAATTTTCCCGAAATGTGCATGAGCTTTTGCAACGGCTTCAAATGATTGCTCACGATTGGTTACATCTAATTGAAGTGGCAAAACCTGACTGCCAAATTCACTCACTAAATCATCTAAATCTGATAAGTTGCGGGCAGTTGCGACTACTTTATCGCCACGTTCTAATAATGCTTTTGCCCAAATTTTCCCGAATCCACGAGAAGCTCCTGTAATTAAAATTGTCTTTGACATCTTCTTTTTTGTTTAATTTGATGTTGCAAAATTACAGTGGCTCAATGCCCCAAGTCTTATACAAAATTCGGAAGATATGATACATTTTTACGAAAAGGGCTATTGGGTAATATTATTTGAATGAAATTTTTTCATTTGCTTACTTTTCATTTGATATAATTAAATACAATTATCTTTGTTTGATTTTTATTACTTTCAACATGGATAAGATACATACTTTAGAAGACCTTTATCGTCATAAATTAGACTTTGTTCCTGATTCTCTTAAAAAAGACATTGGGCATTTTAATATTTTTAAGGTAGAAGATTTCGTTGGCACATCAGGAAAACCTGTACCGTATAGTCGTAAGGATTATTACAAAATTTCTTTGGTAGTTGGTACAAATCGTTATCATTATGCCGATAAAACGATTGAGATAAAACAAGCAGGAATATCATTTGCCAACCCAATGATTCCTTATAAATTGGAAAGAGTAGGAGAGGGGCAGTCGGGGTTCTTTTGTGTGTTTACGGAGGAATTTCTCAATCAAATTCCTAACATTAAAGAATATCCTATTTTTAAAACAGGGTGTTTCCCAATTTATGAATTGGATGAGGAAACATTGTTAGAATTTCAACATATTTTCAATCAAATGATTAAGGAACTAAATGTTGATTATGCCTACAAATACGACCTTTTGAGGGCTTTGGTGCAACAAATAGTTCATAAAACGATTCGACTTATTCCCAACGAATCTCTCCAAGAAAAAAGTCATACTGCCAATGATAGAATAACCTCATTATTTGTAGAATTACTTGAAAGACAGTTCCCGATTGAGTCATCTCTGCAACAAATGAAACTCAGAATTCCGATGGAATTTGCCACACATCTTTCCGTTCATATAAATCATTTGAATAGAGCCTTAAAAAATGTAACAGGCAAAACCACGAGTCAATTAATTGCAGAGCGAATTTTACAAGAAGCCAAAACTTTATTAAAACACACTGATTGGAATATTGCCGAAATTGGCTATTGTTTAGGCTTTGAAGACCCATCACATTTTACCTCATTTTTTAGACGTTCGGTACAAACTACGCCAAAAGTTTTTAGAGGATAGTAATTCTTTAATTGTTTGATTTTTTATAGTTTCTGTTTCTTATAAGCTACTCTTTGTTTTATTTATTTACCGAATTTTGCATCAGTTTTAAACATTATTCATACAACATTTAATAAATAGTAAACCAAATGAAATATAATTATGTAGGTGAAACAGGGCTTTTGGTTTCAGAGCTTTGTTTGGGAACAATGACTTTTGGAGGACAAGATGCAGGAATATGGAGTAATATCGGAAATTTACAACAACAAGAAGTAAACCAACTGATTAAAGCTGCCATTGATGCAGGAATCAATTTTATTGATACTGCCAATGTTTATTCTTATGGTCAATCAGAGCAGTTATTGGGACAATCATTAATAGACTTACAAATTCCAAGAGATGAAGTGGTGATTGCGACAAAAGTTTTGGGAAGAATGGACGAAAATCCGAACAGTACAGGACTTTCTCGTTATCATATTTTCAATTCGGTAGAGGCAAGTTTAAAGCGTTTGCAAATGGATTATGTAGATATTTTGTATGTTCATGGTGTTGACCCAAGAACGTCGGTTGAACAAATTGTCCGTTCGTTAAATGATATTGTCAATACAGGAAAAGTGCGTTACGTAGCGATTTGTAATTGGCCTGCTTGGATGGTTGTGGAAGCCCAAAACATTGCAAAATATAACGGTTGGCATAAATTTATCGGTTTGCAATATTATTATTCAGCCGTGAGCCGTGATATTGAACATGAACTTGTACCAATGGCGGCACATCACAAATTGTCAATTTTCCCTTGGAGTCCACTTGCAGGAGGTTTTTTGAGTGGCAAATACACTCGTGAGCAATCAGTTTCGGGTTCAAGAAGAGATAATTTTGATTTTCCGCCAATCAATAAAGAAAAAGGGTATGATTTGGTCGATGTGATGACAGAAATTGCAACGGCTCACCAAGCGACAGTCGCCCAAGTAGCTTTGGCATGGGTCAGACATCAAGCAAGTGTAACCAGCACCATTATTGGAGCAAAAACGATTACACAATTGAACGATAATTTAGCCTCTATTAAAATTGAATTATCAGCGGAAGATTTAAAGAAAATTGACGAAGTAAGCCCTTTGCCACTTCAATATCCTGGTTGGATGGTTGCAAGACAGAATGTTTATAGAAATTAATGTTTTGTTCTATTCAAAAAGTGAAGTTGTTTAAAATACGGAACTAATGCTATTTGGGCAATTAAAAAAAGAGGGGAATTTGGACATTTACTATTCAGCTCCCTTTCCTGAACGTTGAATTTGTCCCATTTATTTAGCGTGCCAATGTAGAATTAAGCAGGAGTTGTGATTAGGAATTGATAGTTTTATGTGTTTGATTATCAATGGTTTGTGTGAAAATTGTATGTTCAGTCCGCCAACGTTTCTGCATTAATAATACTCATTTAAAAAAGGGATTGCGTATCTGAGATTCAACGGAAGTCGTCGTTTTGAATGCTACGGTTTATACACAAATTTATAGAATAAAAAAGCCGTAGGCTTGACCGATTTTGGTGGGTTTTAACCCACCAAAAAAGGGAATGACCATTTTTTGAGTTCCGTAGGAACGAGGCATTTAAAAGGGGGCGAGCCTATTGCTCTAAAATGGCTTTTCGCATCATTTTCGATGAGTTAAAACCCACCGCTACAAAATTTAACCGAGCCTATGGCTCTAAATCGATATTCAAATACTTGTGTATAAACCGTAGTGTTTTGAACGACGACTTCCGTAAAGTACGCATCAAATTCTTTAAAATTGATATAAATATAGAATCGAAAAAAATTATTGCGTAGCAACGGCAGTTGTACTTTAAAAGTGCGACTGCCGTAAAGTACGTCCTTGATTATTAAAATCGTAATTTGGTGGAAAATCTCTCAAATATCAATATTGAACTTCGTTTTGGTAATTATAAAAATTATCTCATAAAGCCGTTGGTAAAGTTGATTCCAGACTTTGCGACTTAAAGGGGATAATTCAGCTACTTTTAAACCTTTGAAAAATAAGGTTTTGAATGGTTGAATCTCAGAAATGAAAGCACACATTTACAGAGAATCATCTGTTTTACGACTTAAAACACTTTCGCTGGAAGTCTATTATTAAAAATATTACTCAACCACCTCAAATAAATATTCCCCTGACCCAATATTCAATAGGGTTTTATCCTCTTGAAAATTCGATTTTTTTACGATTTCGCCATTCACTAAAACCTTTGATTTTGTAGTAGTTGGCAAATAAATTGTTGCTGTTGTATTGGCAGGAATTTCTACTTTAAGTGAAAAATGGTCGCCTTTTTTTGTCCAATCGCTCACAATTTTTCCGTAGGGAGATAGATAATTTGCTTTGGCAAATGTTACATCACCAACCACTTGCGGTTTAATAATAATTTTCTTGAAAGCCGTTGCACTTTCATCTTGCTTGATACCTGCTAAACCACTGTAAAACCACTCCATAATGTGTCCGAGCATAAAATGGTTGTTTGAAACCGTGGGTAATGCCTGCCAAGATTCTGTTAAAGCGGTTGCTCCTTGTGCAATTTGATAACCATAGCCAGCCACATCAGAGCGGTTGTTCATCTCAAAAATTACGTCAGACCTACCTTCATCTTCTAACACTCTCAACACGTAACGGTAGCCAATATCACCAGCCGTGAGAGCATTATTCCGACTTTTAATATCTTTAATGAGATTTTCAAGAACGTCTTTTTTGTGTGTTGGCTCAACCAAATTCATGTAAATAGCCATTGCATTTGCCGTTTGGCTACCCGTTGCATAATGTTTTGTTTCTTTATTGAAAAAGGTTTCATTAAACGATTTTTTGACCTCCATTGCTAAAATTCTGTAAGATTCAGCTTCTGTTTTTTTATGTAAAAGAAGGGCAATCTTTTCCATAATTTGTAAATCGTAATAATAAATTGCTGTGCCTGTTACGCCCATTGGAGTTAATTGTGAAACTCCGGGTCTATTGGGCCCAAGGTCAAACCAATCGCCTAAACCTTGTGATAGAATATTTTTTTGAGCTTTTGTTCCTAAATAATCAATGTACTTTTTCATCATCGGATAGGCATCTTCCAATATTTGGGTTTCTCCGTACCATTGATACAAATACCAAGGCACGATAATGCTACTGCTTCCCCATTCGGGTGAATCTCTGAACATTCCGTTGCCATAATCAAACTTCACATATTCGGGTGAAATTTCGGGAATTAGTCCGTTTGGTAATTGCGAATAATTCATATCCGAAACGGATTTTTTGAACAAATTTTGAACGTCATACCCAAACCGAACAGAAGCCCCAACTAAGTGGAGTTCTTCTAACCAACCCAATTTTTCTCGGTGCGGACAATCAGTAAAAACCGAAACCATATTACTTTTTATTGCCCAATCAATCAGCGTATTTGTTTTATTAAAAAGCTCATTTGAACAAGTAAAATCGCCAATTGTTTCGGCTGAATTTCGAGTGTGTAATCCTTTGATTGATAATAGATTAGGTTTGCTTTTAAGATTTGAATTATCATTAAAAACTGCTCCTTTAACTTGTAAATATCTGAAGCCGTAATAAGTGAATTTTGGAGTCCATTCTTCAATGCCATTTCCTCTTAAAATATAAGTGAAAAAGTATGGACTTCCAGACGCTTTTTGATTTGTAGAACCGTCTGCATTTAATAATTCGGCAGGATAAATTTTAACAGAATCACCTTTATTTCCTTGAACTTTGATATTGATAATTCCAGAAAAATTTTGTCCCAAATCAAACACTAAATCGCCTGATGAAAGCGTATTTTGTTTGGTAGGACTAAACGTTTCCATGACTTTTAATGGTGCTGCCATTTGCGAATTTAGCTTTGGAACACCATCGACCACAAGGGCATTTTTCCATGTTTTATCATCGAAATTGGGCGAATTCCAATCAGTTTGTTCTAAATTGGCATTGTAGTCTTCACCTCCATAAATACTTGAAAATGTGGTAGGACTTGGAGCAGTTTTCCACGAAGTATCACTTAAAATATCCTCTGAAGAACCATCTTTATACTGAATTTTTAAACGGCAAATCATTTTGGGATAACCATATTGAACTTTAAGTTTCCGATAACGCCCTTTCACCGCAGGAATATAATAAAACCCGTTTCCAAGCATTACACCCAAGGTATTTTTGCCTTTTTGTAGCTCTTTTGTTAAATCAAAACTTACATAAAGTGCTTGTTTGTCATATTTTGTCCAACCTGCATCTAAAAAATGGTCGCCTACTTTTTTACCATTTAAACTCAACTCAAAATGCCCTAAACCGCTGATAAACATGGTAGCTTTTTCAATCGTTTTTTTTGTTAAAAAGTCTTTGCGAAACATTGGTAAGATATTGTTATACAGATGTTTATCTTTAATGTTGTCGTTTGGTAAAGCATTAATCAAAGAGTCTTCTAATTTTTCAAAAGCAATCCACGAAGCACCTTTCCAATCCTCTTTTTTTAACAAGCCCATTTGCCATTGATTGACTTCACTCCAAGTGGATTCATGTTTTTGATTATCCCAAATTTTTACTTTCCAATAATAGCTTTTTGTTGCTTCCAAAGGTTTTCCATAATAAGCAATTTGGATACTTCCGTCTGAAATTATCTTCCCAGAATCCCAATAATTACCTTGATTTTTTTGTAATAAATTTGGAGAATCAGCTACTAAAATTTGATAAGCGGTTTGTAAAATATTACGTTGATTACTGAGAATTTGCCAACTTAATTTTGGGCTTTTACTTTCAATGCCTGACGGATTTTTGAGGTATTCACAACGTAAATTACTAATCGCTAATTTTTGCGAAAATGAACTCCATGAAATGAGGGTACAAAGGAAAATGAGTAGTTTTTGTTTCACCGTGTGAAGATTTATTTTGAAAATCAATTATTGGAATTTCCTTCTTTTACTTGTCGTTTTCGCCAGTAATTCGCTAAAATACTGCCACTTATATTCATCCACGGACTGAAAACTGCTGCTGCTAAACCAACAGTTCCTAATTTCCCCATGCTTCCTGCCAATCCGCTTGCCATTCCGCCGTTTTGTAAACCAACTTCAAATGCAATGGTTCTACTACTATTTTTGTCCATCCCGAACAAACGACTTAACCAATATCCAAAGAAATATCCTGCGGCATTATGGATAACTGATGCTAAAAACAATAAAAAACCAACTTTCATAAGATTGTCTCGTCCTGCTGCGGTGGTAACGGTAGTAAAATAAATGATACCAAACATGGAGATATAAGGCATGATTTTATCAATAATTGGGAATTTTTTATTGAGCCAATGATAGACAAATCCCGCCACGACTGCTCCTGCAATAAAACCACTCAAAACAAAACTCTGTTTCAGTTCAAGGTTTTGAATAAGGTTAGAAAAAAAGACAACTACGCCAATCCAAATGGCAGAAAGAGCAACTACTTTTAAAGCTTTTTCATATTGTAATGCAGTTGAATTTTTAAGAAAATCGTGAAATAAAGCCGCTCCAATTGGTACTAACACAATTTTGATAATTTCCATCATCATGTCCATAAAATTGATTTTTATGAGCGTGCCTGCCAAAGTTTGCATGAGCAGAGGCGTTAGAAATGGAGCAACCAACGTTGCCATTGCCGTCACAATTACACTTAAAACCAAATTGGCTTTTGCCAAATAAACCATTACATTACTTGCTAATCCACTACTACAACTCCCAATCAAAATTATTCCTGCTGCAATTTCTGGCTCGAAATTGAAAATTTTTGTTAATAAAAAACCCATGAGAGGCATTACGCTAAAATGACAAAATAGACCAATTAAAACTCCTTTTCCAGTAGTAGCTAAGCCCTTAAAATCATTGAGGCTCATGTGTGTACCCATGCCGAGCATCACCAACTGAATGATAACCAATATTAACGTTTTATCTCTAAGATTTACACCTCCCCAAGTAGTAAAAGCGTTCGGAAAAAGCATTCCTGCCACAACTGCTGTGATAATCCAAGTGGTGTATTGATAGCCTTTTAATGATTCAATAGCCGCAATGCCAAAAGCCAGAGTAAACGCAGTTCCCAAACCACCAAAACGGTATAGCAAGCTATTATTTTGTATGATACCCCAAAGTGTTACGATTAGTGCCAATACGCACAATAGAAGACTTATTTGTTGAAGTTTTTTCATGGGTTATTTTTCATTGTTAGTTGGAGCTAAGTATTAGAAATCAGTTATTGGGTAGTGGCGTATGGCATACGCCAAAGTTGTGATAATGTTGGCGTATGCTATACGCCACTACTCAAAAAATATTTTTGAAGCGAAACCATTACAAAATTGAAGCTAAATATTCCATTGCAATTGGCGGACTTGCCAATATTGGCACTTGCTTTTCGTCATCATTTAGCATATCAACAACTCTTGCCATGCTTGCTTGTGCCAACACAATTACATCAACTTTTTTAGATAATTCTTTTAAAGCATCGCCCACTTTTTGGTCGTGGGTAGCGGCATCTCCACTCATTAAAGCCTCAAAAGCACCTTCACAAAGCACGGCGGTTAAAGCTATATTTTTATTAGCTACTTTGGCACGTCTTTCTACTAAATCGGAAGTTGGGGCTAAGGTAGTTTGTAGAGTTGCAATAACGCCAATTCGGTTGCCAATTTGCACGGCTTTATCTGCCATTGGTTGGTCAACTCTTAAAACAGGAATATCTTGCAAACTTGCGGCAATTTCAACGGCTGGTCCAATGGAAGAACAAGTGTACAGAACATAATCTGCCCCAGCTTCTTTGGCTGATTCTGCATAATTAACAACTCTCGCCGAAGTAGATTTGGTAAGTTCGCCACAAGCAATCGTATTTTTGATAAGGCTATCATCTACAATATTGAAAGTTTTTAGATGGGGTAAATATTTGGCACATAATTCTGCAAAAAGAGGTACAAGCGTGGCTGAGGTATGAATAAGTCCTAATGTTTTTGGCTTCACTGCGTTATTTTCGTTTGAATTTGACATATCTATATTTTTAAATTTTTATTATGTTAGCACACAGTTAAGTAAATAGTTTTCAAATAATTCTTAGCTAAAAATGTTTGATTGAGGAACTTCCCGAAAGTTCTAAAACTTTCGGGAAGTTAAAACGACTTACTTAACAGTGTAGTTAGACAAAAAGTGTAAAGTAATTTTCGCCTCCTACTTGCCCACCTTTAAAGTTTACTTCCAAGCCATCTATCGAAGGATTATCAGAATGAGCTTTGCATAATGGAGCCCCTTTTACCAATGGGGCAATCATTTCTACGGATTTTATTTGCATAGCTCTTGCGGCATAACTGCTTGTATCTCCGCCCGCTACAACTACTCGTTTTATATGACAATGTACGACGGCATATTTGGCAATTAATCCTAAGGCATTTCCCAAAATTTCAGAAGGTAAATTGTCCGTCTTTTTATAGCCTGTATGAACAATTATTTTGTTTGATGTCTCGAACCTTTTTCTTAACTCTTCAAATATTGTTTCATCTAAACAATTACGTTTGCTAATTGCCAAAGCGTCAATAACTATTTCATCAAAACCATGCTGTTTAGCATATTGTATCTGATTGGCACTTATGGGTGAACAACTCCCTGAAACAACCAATAATTTTTCGGAAGGCTCAATTGCTTTCCATTCTTTTTGAGGTTGTAAAAGATTGGTTTCGTTCCAAAAATTGCCCAAAGCCATTTCTACTCCTGAGCCACCAACTGAAAATAGTGGAGAATTTTCTGATGCCATTTGCTCCATAAATGCCCCAATTTTTGGCATTTGTTCATCGTAAAGAGCATCTATCAGTAATACTTTTTCATCATCTATTTTATCCGACCAGTTTTCTAATGATTTTTGCATTTGAACAAAATCAATCAATCCAATTTTCTGTGTTGTTTGTTTGGATAAATGGATACGTAAATCACTTTCTGACGAAGGCGTTACGGGGTGTTTGCTCATGGAAGGGTGACGGTCTAAACGATATACATTGCCTTGACTTCCAATACCCATTTGAGCAAATAAATTTCCAAAAACGCAATACCGACCCAGTGCAGGTGTGCCACCGATTACAGGAATTTTCGGGTTTTGAAAAACAGCTAAACCGCAATCTATTGCCTTGCCGATACTACCAATATGTTCAGCGGAATCAAACGTTGAGCATACTTTATAATGAATGTGTTTGGGTTTGAAGGGTTTTATTGCCGTGAATGCTTCCATCAAAACTTCCTCCATCTCTTCTGGGGGCAATGCTCTTGTTTTACCTGCTATTCCGAAAGCATCTAAATTCGGAAATTGCTTTAAAACGTCATCGGTTGGCGGTTCTATAAATAGCATACTTTTAGCTCCAGCCATAGTAACAAATTCCAGAGCATCGGTCGAGCCTGTAAAATCATCGCCATAAAATGCTAAAAGTATTTTTTTCATGTTGTTATTTTTTAAGATGGTATTTAAGACTCGAATACTTGTTGGCAGAAAACCTCACCCCCAGCCCCTCTCCAAAAGAGAGGGGAGAAAATGGGGCTAATACTCCCCTCTCTTTTGGAGAGGGGGCGGGGGTGAGGTTTTAAAATCTGCGTCATCTGCGTGCCAAATAAATCATTTTCCAAATTTTTCGGCAGCTTTATCAAATTCGACATATTGGCTTCTTGCTTCTTCCAAGGTCAAACCATCAACGGTTGCTTTCCATGCTTGTTGTAAGGCAGTAACTCCCGAAGCTGCACCCATCGGATGAGCCATTATTCCGCCACCTGCCATATATAATAAATCTGTGGTTTGGGTTCTTCGATACGTTTCAAAAGCTTGTCCTCCCCATTGTCCAGACGACACAACGGGCAAGATATTTTTATGCTGATAAAATGGCGTTTTCAGAGATTCAATCGAGTTTACTACGCTATCGTCTGTTTCCCAAAACTTGTTCTGAATACCATTTACGTGTAATTGGTCAACGCCCGCCAAACGCCAAATTTTTTGATAAGCTTTAAAATCAATACCCAATAATGGGTGACGAGTCATCATTCCCCAACCATTTCTATGGGCGTGAATTGCCAATGCTCCATTGTCGCAAATCTTTTTGGTAGCCGATAAGCCAACGCTATTTATGCTAATCATGGCACAAGTTCCGCCAGCATTTACTATTTTTTCATAGCGGTCTTGCATCTCATCAACTTCGCCTGTAATGTTGAAAGCGTACATGATTTTTTTGCCTGTTTTATCAGCACAATCATTGACAACTTTCATCACCGCATTCAATCTATTTTCAAAAGATGAATTGGCAGCCGAACCCATCAATTCATCATCTTTTACAAAATCAATTCCTGCTTCTGCCAATGTTTTTACAATCTCCGCCGTTTGTTCTGGACTCATGCCAATTGACGGCTTTATGATTGTGCCAATCAACGGTCGGTCGTACACATTGGTTAATTTTCTACAACCTTCAATGCCAAATTTTGCCCCCGAATAATGATTTCCATAACTTTCTGGAAGGTCAATGTCCATCAATTTCAAGCCTGTAAATTGAGTAATTTCATACAAATTACCTTGAAGCGTAGAAATCATTACAGGGAGATTAAACCCGAAATTTTCAATACTCCAACTCACTTTTACAATAGCTCTGTGGTATTTGCCATCTTTGCTATTCGCCCCAGGAATGGCAGGTTCAGTAACGGTTTCCAGATGCTCAATACTTTCAACTCTTGCGGCAAATCGTTGCTTTAATTCTTCTGTTTCATTGGGGACTGCCACAAAAGTTCCTGATGATTGTTCGCCTGCTAAAACTGCGGCAGCTTTGGCTACTTCAAAAGGTGTTTCTATATAATATGTTGCTGTAATTCTTTCCATTTTCATTTTAAAAATAGCCTGTAAAACCTCACCCCGACCCCTCTCCAAAAGAGAGGGAAGATTACTCGGACGAATGCTCCCCTCTCTTTTGGAGAGGGGGCGGGGGTGAGGTTGGTAGCACAAATTTGTTCCTAAAAATTATTTAATTGTCTCATATTCAACCATATATTCTTTCCCTTTTTCAACGGTCAATTCATAGTTTTTAGGCGAAATTTCTTTCACAATTCCTTGCTTACAACTTGGCTTTATGGCACTTTTAAAACGTAAAGTACCTGTTCCTGAATCTGCTCCTGAAACGGTAATTTTCTTATCTGAAACCGTTAATTTTACGTCACCTTTTGGTGTTGGCACTGAACCTTCCATCCATTTTAAACCGCCTAATTGTGGTTCAATTAAATAGGTTTCATAAGCAGGTGAAAGCGGTTTTACTCCTAAATAATATTTTCCTAAAAGATAAATTGGACTTGCCCCCCAAGCGTGGCAAAGGCTTTTTCCAAATTCACGACCGTACATTCCGTAATGTTCTGAGCCTTTTTTTGTTGGATTATATTCTTCCCAAAAAGAAGTTGCCCCCAAATTCAACATTCCGCCCCAATAGTCTTTCATTTCTTTCAAAACGTAACTTTGTTCGCCCAATGCACAAAGTGCCTCCAATTCATAAAAACGCATATATGGCGTAGTGATTTTCTGAATTTTATCATTCAAAAGCACATTGTTTTTGATTTCTTGCTTTTTCGATTCATCTAAATAATTGAAGAAAATAGCAAACATATTGGCATAACGAGTTACGTTTTCCGTTTGCTTTCCGTCCACTTGGCTATGCACAAATGCGTGTTTTTCATTGTTCCAATAATTGGCAAAAAACTTAGTTTTTAGCTCTGAACCAATGTTTTTATATTTTTCTGCCCCTTGTGAATCGTTAGCGATATTGGCACACAAAGCCATTGTTTCTAAACTCCTCGTCAATAATAATTGCTCGAAACTTACTTCACCTTTTTTGCTCAAACCTTCTGCCCAGTCGATAAAAATCCAGTCGCCCGCCAAACCTTCCATCATGCCATTTTTATTTCTTCTACCTAAACAATATTCCATCAAAGTTTGCATTCGTGGATATAATTGTTTGATAAATTCTTTGTCACCTGTATGTTGATAATAGTCGTAAATGCCTAAAAACCAATAGAATGTATAATCCATAATGGTATTGATGTGACTCGTCACAGGGTCTTTTCCTCGAAGTGCAAGCAAAGTACGTTTTACCGTTGGAGCATCGAAAAATAGGTAATAATTCATCAAATAACTTTGGTAAGCATCACCTGACCAAATCCAACGGTCACGTTTGATTCCGTCAATAAAAAACTCACGAGTATTGAGATGAAAAGTATATTTGGCAACGTCATAAATCTTATTAATTTGGTCATCAGAACATTTGAAATTTCCTCTTTCTGTCACAGGCAAATATTCATAAAGCATTGACAATGAATCTACTGAAACCGAACCATCATAAACCACATTCACGTAACGAAAGGCTTTTGTTAAATCCATGATAGAATCTTTCTTTTGGATTTGGTTGATTTCCAAATTGTCCAACGTTTCACAGTGTTCCGCTGAGAGGGCTTCTTCTTTTGATTCTCCGTAATAAATGGTCAAATTTCCTTTTCCTTTCAAGCCTTTTAATTTGATAAAACCGAACGTTTCTTTGCCAAAATCAACTAATATTGATTTCGCATTTCGTTCCGTTTTTACAGCAAATTGTTCTTTGGTTGCCAAGGCGAATTTTGAAGGTGGAGTTAGTGGAGAATTGAAATTCCACGAACCTGCTTTTAACCAAGTTGTACCCGATTGGTCTGACGCTTTTCCTGTTTCATCAATCCATTCTTTATCTTCAAAAGTTACCAACCAAGTGGAATCGGAAACGATAGTTTTTCCTTTCACGAAAATTGAGGGAACTCTATCTTGGCAGAAAACTTTTAAGTTGATTCGGTGTTTTCCCGCAGGAACGGTAATTTTTTTAGGATAGCCAGCAAATGCTTTTCCGTCAATTTTTACATTATACTGCCCTTCTACAAAAATCTCAACTTCCTCTGGTGAAGATAAATTGAAGTCTTTATGAAAATCCATGAGGTTATAATGGCTATCCAATTTCCAGAATGGAGGTAAAAACGAACCTCTTTCCGTTCTTCTATTTTGCATTTTATTGCCTAACCAAACTTCATAATCACCTGGATACCAAATCCATGTAGCTTGTTGTGCAAATGTTGGCAATGAAAGTAAAAAGAACAAAAACGCCGACAGCATTTTTGTCAAGGAAGAAAACTTTTGTGTTGACATTGTTTTTGATTTTATGCGTAACACAGACTTCAGTCTGTAATTTTTATTATTAATGTTAGTTTTACAGACTGAAGTCTGTGTTACATTACCCAAAATATAAATATAAACTCACCATCACGAGTGCTAAGGAAATCCATAGAATCCATACTCGGTGAGTAGGTTTAATTCTCTCAGAAATTTCTTGTTCGGTCATTTCATAAATAGTTGGGTTGGTGTCAAATAATGATATTAGAATAGCAACCACAAACAAAAAGGCAAAAATGTAAAAAGATAAAAGCATATAATGAGGCCAAATTGGGTATTTATCAGGCGTAAAAACCCATAAATACAAGATGCCAACACCTAAACTAAATGCTGAACCGAATGATAAAATTCCGTTTACGGCATTGCGAGTTGTGCGTTTCCAAAAGACAGTTAGCAGAAATACCACCGATAATGGTGGTGCAATGAACCCTAAAACCGATTGAAAAACATCAAAAAGATTTAAGCCTTTAATGTTATCAATTGCCAACGCCATCATTATGGCAAACAAACAACCCGCCACAACCGACATCCGACCAACTTTAATGAGTTCTTTATTGGTAGCATTTGGATTTATCTTTTGTGCATATACGTCCATTGTGAAAACGGTACTCAAAGAATTTAACGAAGAGCCAATTGTGCCAACCAAAACCGCAATCAAAACAACAATTACAAGCCCATTCATTCCCGCAGGAAACAGATTTGTAACCATCGTCATATATGCTTCCGAAGGGTCTTTTAAATTTGGGAAAAGAATAAAACAAATAACGCCTGTTAGAATAAAAAGCGGAAGCGAAAGTATTTTTAACCAACCGATAAAATTTACGCCCATTTGCCCTTGTTCCAAATTTTTAGCCCCTAAAACCGATTGCACCATTGCTTGGTCGGTACAAAAAAAGGCAATAGCCGAAACAGGATAACCCAATAAAATGGCTTGCCAAGGGTATTTTGTATCATTGGAAGGATGAATTAGCGACCAATAATTACTCGGAACACTATTGTACATCGCTGAAATTCCGCCTACTTTTATCAAGCCCAAAATGGTTAAAGTCAGCGAAACACCAATCAATAAAATCATTTGAAAAACATTTACTTTGGCAATAGCTTTTAGTCCACCCGCAAAGGCAAATATTCCTGCAAAAAGCACCAAAACAATAACAGATTGCCACATTGGAACACCTAAAATTTGTCTAACTAAAAACCCGCCCGCAAATAAACCCAATGATAACCAAGAGATTAATATTTTAACAAGGGCATACCAAGCTAAAATATTTTGTGTTGATTTTCCGTAACGTTTGCCCATAAATTCGGGCATGGTAGAAACCTTTGCCGCTAAATATTTGGGAGCAAAAACAATGGCAAGCAAGAATAAAAATACAAATGCGTACCACTCAAAATTAACGGCAACAATGCCTGTGCTATACCCAATACTGGCAAAAGCCAAAAGCATAGAAGGTCCAACATTTGTTCCCCACATATTGAAGCCGATACTCGCCCAACCAAGGGATTTATTGGCTAAAAAAAGCGTTTCATCGTCTGTGGTTTTATTAGAAAAACTGGCTCTGTAACCGATGATTATTAAAATTGCCAAATAGGCAATCACAATAATGTAATCTAATGTGGTTAAGCGTTCAACGATATTGGTCATGTTAGTAACACAGACTTCAGTCTGTATGAAATTGTAACACAGACTTCAGTCTGTATGAAATTGTAACACAGACTTTAGTCTGTAAAATTGTTTATTATTAGGTTACGTACAGGCTAAAGCCTTTGTTACTTACCTGTAAAATCAAAATATAGCACTAATTCAATAGCACGTTTAGGCTCTTTTTCGTAATCATAAAAAATGTGTTTCATGCTCATAGGCCCTGTATTTTCAACACGATTTGTCTTTGAGCCAATCCCTGCAATTCCTTGCATAAATGAAATATCGCCACTTGGAAAATTAAGCACATAATTTTGATAAGGGTCGGTTTTGAAAGCAGGCGTAAAGAGTCGGAAGAAGACATCTTCGTTTTCCGTAACAACGGTAAAATCTTGACTTTTTGTTAGAAATTTACACCAATACATATTGGAGTGGTAGCCCTTAAATTCAGGATAAACGAATGGGATTTCGCCTGTTTCGGTAGTATTATAATCCTTTTTCCAAACGCCAAATTGATTCCCTTTCATGCGGTTTTTCCAAACTCGATAAGGTCCATTTCCCATATATTCCACACCTTTAATTTCGTTTTCTGGAAATGAAAAGTTTACGCCAAAAAAGGTCGTCAAATAAGCCGCAGGGAAATAATTAACTTTCATTTTTACCCAACCCGAAGGATAAATAGTCCATTGAAGCGTATTGTAAGCACTTTTTCTATCAAAAGTTGATTCGATAATGATATTCCCATTTTCTGTTTTATGCGTAAAATTTTGAAAGTTTGTAGCTCCTTCTTGAACAATTGGTCCATTGTTGAACGGAATAAAACCTTTTGCGTTTTTCACCCCTTGCAATAATCCCGTTTTCTTATTGAATAGAATGGTCAAATCTTTGCTTTGAACTTCAAAAAGAGAATCTTTTTCAACGATTTGTACAGGTTTTTCGCCCGTTGTTTTTACCATTGATTTTGCAATGTTTTGTGGAAGTACAATTTTAAAACTCCAAGTGAAAATCTCTTTCTTGAAAGCGTCAAAAGCCGTTAGATACAAGACACTATATTGTTGCCAATCTTGCGGTAATGTGATAGAAATTTGCCCTTTTTCAAGTGGTTTTAGATTTGGAGCAATAGCAGTTCCTGTTTTTTCAATCTTGTTTGAAGTGGTTAAATCCTTCAATTTCCAAGTGAATGAGCAGTTTTTGAGATTGGTGAAATGATAACGATTTTCAATATTTAATTTACCGTCAAAAGCAGAAGTGATTTCTTTGGCTTCCATTTTTATTGGACTCCAAACTTCTTTTATCGTAAAATAACTGCCTTCTTTTTCTCGATAAGGCCCAACAATTCCATCAGCCGCACGATTACCGTCGGTGTCTAAAATCCCATTTTTATCAGTTCTGACAACTCCTTGGTCAACAAAATCCCATAAAAAACCGCCTGCTGAAAGGGGTGTTACCCACATTTTTTCCCAATAATCTTCTAAACCTGCTCCGTGTCCGCCGTCGTACATTCCATGCAGAAATTCGGTAGGCATTACAATATGATGACCGTTGTCATAATTCCCAATTCCATAATTATAATCACGATAATGCTGGGTGTCAAAACCGCCAAAATCTTCCCATGCGTGTATTACAGGGCGTTTTTGTATATCTTCTTGTGGAAAAATTGGGTCAAGTTCATAATTGTGTCCACCTTCATTTCCGTTAATCCAAAAGATTACAGAAGGGTGGTTTTCATCGTGAACCATCAATTCTTTCAATAATTTTGTTCCTGTTTTTGTATCATAATTGCCGTGCCAACCTGCCAATTCGTCAAAAACAAAAATCCCTAAGGAATCGCAAACTGTTAAAAAATGGTCGTCGGGTGGATAGTGCGACATTCTTACGGCATTCATGTTCATGTCTTTCATCAAACCAACGTCTAATAAACTGATGCTTTTACTCAATGTTCGCCCTGAATTTGCCCAAAAAGAATGACGATTTACACCTTTAAATTTCACTTTTACGCCATTCACATATACACCGTCACGTTGGCGAACTTCCACTGTTCGGAAGCCAATTTGTTGAGTAATAATGTGTTGAACTTTTCCTTTTTCGATAAAGCTAACCACCAATTTATAAAGATTTGGGGTTTCAGAAGTCCAGAGATTAATGGCAGGATAATTATTTTCTATGCTGATTGTATTTTGTCCCGCTAAAATATTGGCTTTGATAGCTTGCCCTACTTTTCGCCCATCAATGGTGTGTAATTGAGCATTAATTACGGCATTTTCAGACGACGGATTTACGAAAATATTGGCTTTAAGATTTCCACTTGCATCAGCATTAATTGCTACTCTTTTGATGTGTTCTTGCGGAAGAGCTTCCAAAAATACAGGTCGGAAAATACCTCCAAAAATCCAGAAATCACCTTTGCGTTCTGCCTCATTAACCGACTGATTTTCAGAGTGCTTACTTACAGAAACTTCAAGCGTATTGTTGCCTTCTACTAATAATTTAGAAATATCATATTTGAAAGCATAATACGAACCTTGATGTTTTTCACCTGCTAATTGACCGTTAATTTTCACTTCGGTATCAGTCATAACTCCCTCAAAAACAAGGTTTATTACTTTGCCTTTCCATGTTTTAGGAACTTGAAAAACGTGTTTGTACAATCCTTTTTCTTTTCCACGAGAACTATCTTTGGCAAAACCATAATTGTACTTGCCAAAACCTTGCATTTCCCAATTAGAAGGTACAGGAATGGTAGTCCATTTTCCCGAATTTCGTCCTGCGGTACAGAAGAAATCCCAGTTGACGGTATGGTCATTTCCAGTTCCTGACAAATACATTTTCTGAGTTTCTTGTGCAGAAAGTATTTGAGGAAAAACTATGAAGAATAGTAGGTGAAAAAGGTATTTCATAATGATTTTATTTCGTTCTAAAAGGTCTTGCAGGAAGTCCAGCCTGATTAAATAAGTTAGGTTTTGCCGTTTCGTCCCATGCAAATCGTACTGATTTTGGTTTACTTATATTTGGAGCAGTAACAACAACAGAGTTTCCTTCAATTTGAGCATTTGCCTTTACAAAATGCCCATCATTTGCTGCTAATTCAAAAAAAGTTAAGGCTTTTCCGTCTTTACTAAGCAAACCATTTTCAGCATTTTTGAAGGTGATAATTGCTTTATCCCCGTCAATTTTAATTTTCTCAAATTCGGGACCTTGGGCGATAATTCCTTTTTTATCGTAGTCATTTTTTAAAGCCAAGAGAGCCAATCTTTTGCCAATTTCCCATTTATAAGAAGGGTGTAATTCGGTCAGAGAATCAATCAAATCGGTGGTGGTTACATAGTCAGTTTTAGACAAAATTTTGCTCACATTGGCTTGTGCTTCCCAAAAAGTAGGAAGGGTTTTATTATCTAAAATGACCTTTCCTTTCGATGAAGAATATAAATATGGAACAATTTGAACGTAATAAAATGGCATCTTTTCATCGTGCCAAGCATTTCGCCAACTCTTAATTAAGGTTTCTAATTTGTGTGTATATTGAGTAGAATCTTTCAAAAAACAGTTGCTTTCGCCTTGATACCACAGAAAACCACGCATGGCTAATTTTTCCAATGGACGAATCATCGGATTATAAAATTTAGCGGGTTCGCCATCTACCTTTTGATTTTTATAGTATGCTGATTCAGCAAAGGCTTCTTCTGAAATCCAAGGCTCAATTCTACTTCCCGGAATTGCCGAAGAAATCATTCCGATTGGAACGTCCGTTTGTAGATTAATTTCTTTTGCAAAAAAATACCCAACTGCCGAAAACGAACGCAGTGCTGAATCTTTGGCAATACTCCAACCTCGATGCAAAGAATCTGGTTTTACCAGCTCTTTACGGTTTACCAAAAAGATTCTGATATTTGGGTTTTTAGCGAATTGTAGTTCATCCACAGGATTTTGTCCTTCTACATTTGGACGTGTAACTTTGCTATTTTTTCGCATGGTATATTCCATGTTTGATTGCCCTGAACATAGCCATACTTCACCCACTAAAATATTCTGTAATTTGATAGTGTTTTTTCCAGTAATAACCATCTCAGATGGTTTATTTGAGGTTTTTAGTGCTTTTAAGGTTACACTCCAATTGCCATCTGAATCGGTTTTTGTGGTTTTATTTTGACCTGCAAATTGTACCGATACTTGTTCTCCGACGGAAGCCTTCCCCCAAATTTGGACAGGTTTATTTCTTTGTAAAACCATATTATGCCCTAAAACTCTTGGAAGAATTATTTGAGCATTGAGGTTTATATTCGTTAAAAATATACTTAAAAATATGAGTGTTAATTGCTTCATTGTTGGCGT
This sequence comes from Arcicella aurantiaca, assembly GCF_003148625.1. Taxonomy (GTDB): domain Bacteria; phylum Bacteroidota; class Bacteroidia; order Cytophagales; family Spirosomataceae; genus Arcicella; species Arcicella aurantiaca. The sequence goes on from NZ_QGGO01000006.1 coordinate 185,426, forward strand.
TTAGGTATGACAAGTTTCTCACCTGTCAGCGGAGTTACTCATTTATTTTGACAGGTTAAAACCTGTGCTACTGTTGGAGTAATGTATTTAAAACCTTCTTTTTTACCTTGAAAATTGTTCCGTGTTTATGTCCTTCTGGCACAGAAATCTCTTTTGAAATGTCTGTAAATGTTTTGAAGTCAGTAGTTTTCATGGCTTCGTAGGTTTTTTCTCGATAGGTATCATAATAAATCAACCATTCATTCCCAACTTTCACTACGGCAGGTCCTTCTGTAAAATTTTTAGTAAAAGGAGCGGAAACATCTTTATATTCACCCGTAACAGTATTGCTAAATGCTACTTTAATATTTCTGTTGGGGCGAGTATTGTCTTTTAAAACCAATACAAAATCATCTTCTTTTCGCTTTACAATTACGGCATCAATCACACTGAATTTTGGGTCGATGAATAGTTTTGTGGGAGTAAATGTTTTAAAATCAGATGTTTGTGTGAAATACATTCGATGATTGTTATTTTCATCTTCAATGCCTTTCTCAAAACGATTTGGAATACACGATGCCCAAATGATAGTGAATTGTTTGGTAGATTTATCGAAAAATAACTCAGGAGCCCAGACATTTATAGTTGTTGGTTCATGTTTCATGACGGGTAAAAATTGTTGTTCCGACCAATGAATTAAATCCTTTGAATTGGCATAACCAAACCCTAAATCGCCACGCCAACTGCTTGTCCAAACCAAGTGAAAAGTGCCGTCTTCTCCTTGCACAATGGATGGGTCACGCATTACTTTTTGATTGCCGATGTTCGGTTTTAGTAAAGTCTTATTCAAATCTTTCCAATGATACGCATCTTCGGAATACAACATTCTTAAACCTTCATTGGCAGGTTCATGAAAGGACGTAAATAAATAGACATCTTTTGAACAAGCCGTTGCGAAAATTGAAAGGAATATTAGATAAATGAGGTTCTTTTTCATAGAAAGATTGACAGGTTTTGTCCAAAGTATTAGGTACTAAGTATTAAGACTAAATACAACATATTTTCACTAATTTTCTTAATACTTAATACATTGGACTTAATACATTACATACTTTCAAACTAATTAATTTTAGTAGCTTTAAAAGATTTTAGGTAAAAAATAGCTTCTGGGTCTTGTTCTCCTGCATTTGCTACATCAAAATTTTGGTCGGTTGGCGTGTCTGCATTCGGATAACGACGCACTTCCCCTGTTCTAAACACCACTTTTTTGAAACTTGCCACAGGAGCAAAAAACAATTTTGTTCCCTTTTTCTGACCATTCACATACACATCATACATCCGTTTATTTCGGTCGAGTTCAATACGGAAATCATACTTTTTATTAGGTTCATAATTTTGAATTCCTGAGTTTCTATAACCCACTTTTGCTTTTATTAGACTGTCTGAATCAATGATTAATCTGACTGCGGGTGTGCCTTTTTCATCTTGAAATTCAATGTTCAAAATGCCTTTATTGGTTTGTGCAGGAATGATAGAAAACTCAATGTCAATTTTCTTAGCATTGGGAATTACTCGCTCTGCTTTTGCGTAATCAAATTTGTCTTTATCTCTTAAAGTCAAGGCTTTTGAGCCATCGGGAGCATTTTCTATCTTAACAGAAGCCCACAACGGACTATAAATATTCCAAAGATTTAGGGCATTTTCTTGGGGCATCTTGGCGAAATCCTCCGAAACATTTTCAGTAACATCAGCCGTGACAGGTACTGGAATTTTTGCTACCCAAATATCTTCTTTATTCATGCTGTAAGTTACCCAGAGATTTTTATCAGAGGGTGTGCCGTTCCCTTCCTCAATTCCTCTGACATATTGTGGCCCATAAGATTTAAAATTACCTCCGTAACGCATCGTTGTAATTTCACCATTTACAAGTAATAAGTTATTGTAATCCAAGCCGTTATCACTCGTAGAAATTGCCAAAGGCCAACGAAATTCCGAAGGATTATAAACCGTTGCATAACGTCCATCAGATAGTTTTTGACCCCAAATTTTAGCATTACTATTCACAAAACCAGGGGCTCTCAACGGATTATATTGCCAAGTTTTGCCTTCATCTTTACTGATAGAAGTCAAAGCGTGTTTCCATAATCCAACCACATTTTTATTGGGTAAATGATAATAGCTAAAAGCCTTCAATTCTTTTTTCAGTGGAATTAAAGCATCATCTCGGTCGGCTTCTTCAACCCATTGTTGCATCATTAATGGTGTTCCTAAAAGTTCATCACAAGCCTCTACGAATCCTTTGTCTTTGGCGGTTGTATAAAATGGATATGCCGATTTAGTTTTGTCCCAAGAAGTATTATTTCTGATAAAATAAATTTCTCCAAACTTGCCATCGGGTAAAATTTCACGAACCACTCGCCCAATTCCCTTTCCGTCGTTTGGGTCATCTTTGGCGTCTAAGGCAATTCCATAATAAGCCAAAACTAATAAGCGGTTTTTCTTAGAGACAAAAAAGCCCATTCGCTGGTGCATTACGGCAAATAAGTCTTTGGCAACAGCATTTTGTCCTTCTTTTTTCCAACCATCTGGAATTTTATAAGGAGGAAAAACTACAACGGGCTTCGACCAATTATAACCATCTTTGGAAGTTTGTAAGAATGATTGACTTGGCGGAATATGCTCGCCAACGGGGTCGCTGAGGTATTCTAAGTAAAAAGTATTGTTCCAATAAGCCAACATTGGAGCGTGGTTGTACGTCCAATTACTACCTCCTGCCAATTCTGGATGCTCACGATTGGCTCTAAATGTTTGAATATTATGCACACCCACCGCAGGTGTTAATTGCCCATGATGATAATCCACATTTACAAGTGTATTGCCTGTATAACGCACGGTATCTTGGGCTTTTACGCAAGAAAAAGTAGCAAAAAGTAATATGATTAGTGAATATTTCATGGGTTGAATTAAATGCTTTTTTAGCTTGAAAATTAACTTCCCGAAAGTTTTAGAACTTTCGGGAAGTTCTCCCAAAAACGTTTTGACAGATTAGAAATCTGTCCTACTAAGTGGCAACCAAACGCTCATTTCTGATTGTCCTCGGTTAGCCCAAGCAAAATATGGAATTAAGGTAATTTTAGTGGGTGCAGAACTTTTACTATTAATAGGTTGGTAGAGCGAATTTTTCCATTCTTTTTTACCCAAAGTTTTTACCGTTCCATCAAGCGTCAACATTTCAGCATTGCCGATTTTACTTAATTTTGAAGTCCATTTGGTATTCGTAGGAATTGAAATAGAGCTTAGTTGTTCGTTATTTTGAAGGTCGTTTGACTCTAAACAATAAACAATTGGACCTCTTTTTACGGCTACTTGGTTTCTGGTTTCTTCTACCAATGGATTCGATTCCATCAATTGTACTTCCATCGGTAAACGTAATGATAAAACATCGCCCGCTTTCCAAATTCTTTTGATTTCCACGTATTGCCCCGAAACTACATTTGTTGTTATTTCCTTTCCATTAATTAATATTTGAGCCGAATTTGCCCAAGCAGGAATTCTTAGAAAAAAAGAATATTCAGTATTCTGTATTTTGTTGATTTTCAAGTCAATTGAGCCATTCCAAGGGTAATTTGTTACTTGTTCTAACGATAATTCTGAACCGTTTTCTAAGGTCGTATTCAATTTATTTCCCCCATAAAGATGCACGTAAAGTCCATTATTGACTTGACTATAAAAATAATTACTTGCTTCTGCAATGGTACGCACAACGTTTGGCGGACAACAATTTGATTTACTGATATATGTCTGACGACCGCCATTCCAACGTAATTCATACGGAAAATCATTTGAGGCACGAAGTGGATTTGTGTAAAAAAACTTATCACCTTCCAAGTTGATGCCTGACAAAATGCTATTATACAAAGCTAATTCCATGATGTCCGCATATTTGGCATCACCTGAGATTTGTAACATTCGCCAATTCCAAAGTAAATTTCCAATATTAGCACAAGTTTCATTATGAGCCGAATGATTGGGCAATTGAAATGCTTTTCCATAAGCCTGATGTACTTTTTGAACCGTATCAGGTTTATAAGCAGTACCGTCTGGTGAAACACCATCATATAATGCCCCACAAGCACCTGTGATGTACATTTTGTGATTAATAACATCGTCCCAAACTAAATCAAGGGTCGAAAGCAAGGATTTATCACCTGTTTCTGCATAAATATCTGCTGCCCCTGCAAACAAATAATTGGCTCTTACGGCATGGCCAATCACCTTTTTCATTTGTCTGAAAGGCACACGGTCAGAGTTATCATCTGTGCCTTCTGTTTCGCCTCTAATGTCAATGAGTTTCTTAACTAATGCCAAATAACGTGGCTCGTTTGTAGTGCGATACATTTCCACAATTCCCATATAATGCGAAGGACAAATGGCATTTCGGGCTTGTTCAGGCGAAGCAGTATTATAAAAACCAATCAAAAAATCCGTTGCTTTTTTAGCAATTTCTAACAAATTTGTCTTTCCCGTAGCCCGATAATGAACGCAAGCCGCCGTCATTAAATGTCCAAAATTGTAGGCTTCAAAACTTAATTTATCATCAAACATTTTGGGTTTATTGGTCGCTTTTTGCTCAATAATAGATTTCGTATAAATATATCCATCCTCTTTTTGTGCCTTTCCAATCACCGAAATGGCATTATCCATAAGAACATCCAACTTTTTATCCTTAGTTTGGGCATACATACTTGCCACAGCTTCAAGGGTTTTATAGAAATCTCCATCATGAAAGGAAGGACCTCTAAAACGACCTTTGGCTAAACCCGCAGCAACTTCAAAATTATGAAAAGCATGGCATGAAACGGTGTCATTATAACGATTCCAAAGTGTAGGAACCATCGTATTTTTACAAACCTCAAAACGATTCGCCCAAAAACCATTTGTCCAAGAGACATTGCCCAAATCGACACTTTTTAGTTTTGCAAAATTACTTTTATTGGTGTTGGTCAAGCCTTTGTTTTGGGCTTGTATTTGACTGAAAGTCAATACTAAAACGAATAAAAAATATAACTTATTTGTTGCCCGTGTCATTGTGATTGAAGACTTAGTTCGTCTATTTATATAAAATCTTATCATTGTTTCTACAAAGGTAGTGGGAAGTGCAAGTTTTTTTTTGTACCATTTTTTCAATGTTTTATACCATTTTGTCTTTGTGTTCAAATTAGAAAATCTAATTAAAATAAGAATATTATCAGAAAAATATCTTTAAAAGCCTGTTTTTTGCAATTTGAAAGAATAAAATGCTGGAATAAGTCATTCTGAAATGTTATCCAACTTATGATAATATTGTATGAACTTGAAATTGTATCGTAATTTCGAGAGATTTTAAAAGTAGAATTATACGTGTACATTAGACATAAATTATCTAAACATGAAAAAAACGCAACATTCAATTATTGGTATCATTTTGCTTTGCCTATATTCTATTTGTGCATTCACACAGAATAATATTGATGATTGCAATATTACTTGGAAAAGTCAAAGCAAAAATTCCAGCGAGTCAATGCCTTGTGGTGGGGGAGATATTGGTTTAAATGTGTGGGTAGAAAATGGCAATTTATTGTTCTATATGGCTCGTAGTGGCACTTTTGATAATAATAATTCAGTGTTAAAATTGGGCAGAGTTCGGGTTAAACTTTCGCCAAATCCTTTTGAAAATAGCGATTCTTTTAGTCAAACACTGGTTTTAAAAGATGGAAACGTAGTCATAAAAGGGAAAAAGGATAAACTTGAATCAGCGATAAAGATTTGGGTTGATGTTTTTCATCCAATTATTCATGTGGAAGTTGAGAGTAATCAGCAAACAAAAATGAAGGTTGCTTACGAAAATTGGCGTTTTGAAGACCGCATTTTAAAAGGAAAAGAGAATAATCAAAATTCTTATAAATGGGCTCCACAAGGAATCGTAAAAACTCGGAAAGATAGTATTCGTTTTGAAAACAATAATTTGATTTTTTTCCACCAAAATGCTGATGAACAGTCTGCTTTTGATGTAACCGTAAAACAACAAGGTTTAGATTCACTTAAAGAAAAACTATACAATCCTATCAAGCATTTAATATTTGGTGGTTTTATAGATGTTCAAAATTGTGTTGCTTCTGGAACGTCTTTGGGTAAATATCAAGATACAGATTTTAAAGCTTGGAATTTTGAAAGCAAACAAAAAAGTAAATCGCACGAAATCAATATTTATTTACAAACCGAAAAAACTGAAAAGTTAGAAAGTTGGGCTAATGAACTACAAAAACTCATTATTGATAATCAAAAATCGAAAGAAGCCAATAAAATAAATACACAAAATTGGTGGAAAAACTTTTGGGAAAAAAGCTTTATTTATATCAATTCAGCATCTCAGAAAAACACAACAACTTGGCAAGTTGGAAGAAATTATCAGTTATTTCGTTATCAATTAGCGTGTAATGCTTTTGGAAAATATCCTACAAAATTTAACGGTGGATTATTTACAGTTGACCCAATTTTTACAGACTCTACCTTAAAATTTACACCTGATTTTAGAAATTGGGGTGGTGGTACGCATACCGCCCAAAATCAGCGATTGGTTTATTGGGGAATGTTGAAGTCGGGAGATATTGAAATGATGAAACCACAGTTTGATTTTTATCAGAATATCTTAAAAAATGCCGAATTAAGAACGGAGTTTTATTGGAAACACAAAGGTGCATCTTTTACAGAACAGATAGAAAATTTTGGTTTGCCAAATCCCGCAGAATATGGTTGGAAACGCCCAAAAGACTACGACAAAGGCATGGAATACAATGCTTGGTTGGAATATGAATGGGATACGGTTTTGGAATTTTGTTTGATGATGCTCGAAACTGAACGATTTGAAGGAAAAAACATTCAATCATACATTCCTTTTATAGAAAGTTGCCTGACTTTTTTTGATGAACATTATCAATATTTAGCGAAAAATAGAGGAAGCAAAGCACTCGATGGCGACAAACACTTGATTTTATACCCAAGTTCGGGAGCAGAAACCTACAAAATGGCATATAATTCTACCTCAACAATTACAGGTTTACAAACAGTTTTAAGCAGATTATTAGCTTTGCCAAATGGCTATTTATCCCAAGAAAAAAGAGAGCAATGGGAGGGAATGTTAAAAAGAATTCCACCGATAAATTTTAGAACTTTTGAAGGAAAAACAACCATTTCGCCTGCCAAACATTGGGAAAGAATCAATAATTCAGAGTGTCCACAATTGTATCCTGTTTTTCCTTGGGGAATGTATGGAATTGGTAAAGCAGGTTTAGATACTGCCATCAATACTTATTTATATGACGCTGATGCTCTGAGATTTAGAAGTCATATTGGTTGGAAACAAGATAATATTTTTGCGGCAAGGTTGGGTCTAACTGACGAAGCAAGTCGATTAACTTTATTGAAATTACAAGATTCTCCACGTCGTTTTCCAACGTTTTGGGGACCGGGTTATGACTGGACTCCCGACCATAATTGGGGCGGTTCGGGCATGATTGGTTTGCAAGAAATGTTGTTGCAAACGGATGATAAAAAAATCTATCTTTTCCCTGCGTGGGATAAAACTTGGGACGTTCATTTCAAACTTCATGCTCCATATCAAACAACAGTTGAAGGCATTTTGAAAAATGGGAAAGTAGAATCGTTGATTGTTACGCCTTCAAGTAGGCAAAAAGATGTGGTGTTGATGTTGAAATAAATTAAGCATACAACTTCCCGAAATAACTCCGTTATGAGTTAAACCCAAAATGGATATTGTTTCGGGAAGTTGCTCAATCAAAATAAATTAAAAATTATTTACGGAACTATCAACTATTTGTCGCAGACAAATTTAGACCACAGATTGAACGGATTTTACAGATTTACACTGTGACACACAGTCTGGGACTCACAGTCAGATAAAATAAAGAAAAATCAGCGAAAATCAGTACAATCCGTTTCATCTGTGGTCTATCCATTTATAGTTCCGATTATTTATACGTATAAAGTTGAAGTTTTTGAATTTCATAATCACCAACCGAAATGCGTAAATGTCTGCCTTGATGAATTTGGTCGCCATTCATGTGACGAAGGGTTTTCCAAACATTGTTTTCAAAATAACCTTCATCAACTTTCAAAATACCCACATTTAAGGCTGGATTTTCTAACGATTTAAACGTAACCACTATGCCAGAACCAGTTACATAAAACTCATTTTCACCTGTTTGAATAATGATGGCACTTGTCATAGGCCATTCTGCTGATTTTGCTTCGGGCGACCAACCCAATGTATAATCATGACGAAAAGTGAATTGATATTTTCCTAAATTAACGACAGTTTCTTTGTTTTCATGGTCTAATAAAACCGCTTCAATCTTGCCTTGTCCATGATTTTTGACAAGCAAAGGCGTTATTTGTTCCAACAAAGCATAGCTTTTTCCCAAAGGTTCGTTTTGTGGTTTTTCTGGAGATTCAATTGAAAATGGAGAAAAACCCAAAGCCTCATAATGTCCGATGGCGTACAAAGATTTTGCCATTACGGTATTATCAAAACGGTGTTCTGGAATAAATAAAGTTTCTCCGTGACGGGTATATAAATCATTCCAATGCTTGAAATCAGGGTTATAAAAATCGGGAGAAAGTAAATCCATTGAAGGCATAGCAGCTTTCCAAAGGTCAATGACGTGTGGGAGAGGCCCTGCACTCGGATAACCACTTCCCGGAAGTTTATTTGGTCGGTTGAGTGCGGCATTTACAAACATTGGAATTGGATAGATTTTCTTGCCTGCTTCGGTAATGGTGTTGGTGTATTTGGCAAAATACCAAGCCATAAATAATTCGTCCGTTGCTAAACTTTTCCCAAAAACTTCTTCCCAATTTCCACTATTTTTAAAACCATTTTGTCCCCATCTAACCAAAATTTCGGGGGCTAATGTTGCTTGATTTTTCTTTAAATAATCCATCAAAACTGATGGTACATTACTTTTAAAAGCCTCATTTGCTAATGAATGATAATCACGAGCAGAAGGCAACATTCCAATTTCATTCTCAACTTGAACCATGATAACGGTCTGTTCATTTTTATCAAAATCTTTGATAAATGCCATTAGTTTTTCAAATGCTTTCAAATCGGCTTGAAGATTGTTTTCGCTAAAAGGCGTTAAAATTTCCTGACTTTGGTTTTTGTCATCTTTCGCTCTTGGAAATCTTTCTTGATTAAGTTTTACCCAAGCAGGTACATGGCTCGACATACTATTTTTCCATGATGCAAACCAAAGAAAAACAATTTTAATCTGATTTTTGCGAGCTTCCGTAATCAGTTGTTGCAGTAAAAGATAGTCAAATTTGCCTTCCTCTTTTTCAAGTAATTCCCAATAAACAGGCACTAAAACGGTGTTGAGGTGCATTGCTTTGAGTTTTCCCCAAATTGGTTGCATATATTCAATGGTTGATGCTGAGGAATTTCCTAACTCTCCACCAAGAATAATCATTGGTTTGCCATTCACAATCAATTGGGTGGTTTTCCCTTTTTTCTCGAGATGAGGTAATTGATTTTGGGCAAAATTTGTTTGCTGAAAAGCTACAAAGAGAAGAATCAGAATGAGATTTTTTGGAGAAATTTTCATTAAAATCAATGCTTTTTATGAGGAATTGCGATAAATAATTTGGACTTTAATTTGTCCAACAAATGAACAAACTAAAGTCCGTTTTACTAATTGAAAATGATTATTTATTTTTCAAAGCATTCAAAACACCATAATACGCTGTTTTCTTAGAATAATCTTTGTTAAATAATAAAGGAAAGTCTTTTCCGCCATTTGATAACCAACTTGTATCATCTGTCAAGCCCCAAACAGTAATACCTGCTTGTTGGGTGGTTGGTACGTTTGTCATGTATGATTTTACAATATAAGCATACATATTTGCCTGATATGAAGCAAATTGAGGGTCTAAAACAAAACCAACTTTTAAGTTTGGATTCACACGAACATCTAATTCTGAGACTCTCACTTTCAAGCCTGTCGCTGCTAATTTTTTAAACATATTGTCAATATTAGCAAAAGACGTATTCCAAGAACTGTGCATTTGGGTACCAATTCCATCAATTTTTGCCCCTTTCGCTTTAAGCTGACCAACATAAGCAATCAATGAATCTAATTTTGTAGGATTGTTTTCAAGGTTGTAATCATTGATGTAAAGTTCTGCACTTGGGTCAACTGCTGAAGCGTAATTAAAGGCTTTCAAAGCCCAATCACGACCTAAATATTTTGACCAAAAGAAAATATCAGTTGCATTACTTGCCACAGTAGTATTGGCATCTGTACGTAAAGCACCGCTACCGTCTGCCATTGGTTCATTCACAACGTCCCACGCTTTTACTTTTCCTTTATAACGTGTAACTGTCTGAGTAATAAAGTCTTTCATCGCTTTATCAACCGCAGAAACCAACGCCGTTCCCGTTGGTGGAACTGCTGCCGAAGCATCAAAAACTTGAACATTATCTACTAAATAAGTATTGGCGGTACTTCCAATATCAAATAAAACCATCGTTTTTGCTCCGTTGGCAGTAAATGAATAAGTCTTTAAAACCCAGTCTGTTGAAACTGAATAATCAGCAGAATATTGAGCCGTTGAACCCGTTCCTCCCGTAGAAATTCTCATTTTTCCGCCATTGGTTGCAGACTTAATGAAAAATGTCATGGTATAAACTTTTCCAACGGTTGTGGCAAACTCATCACTTGCTAATTGTACGTTCCAAGGGTTTCCACTTGTGCCAACAACGACCTTTAAAGCTCTTGAACCACTCTGAACTTCTGTTGAACTTTTGGTTTCTACCATTGACGTTCCTCCATTGTATTTTGACCAGTTATTAAAATTATCTCCAGAACCTGTTTCAAAACTTCCGTTAGCTAATAAATTGACTGCCGCTGGTCCAGAACCACCACCTGTTACAATTTTCATGTAAGTAGCGTTTTGGTTTGCGTGCCAACCTAAGGTATGTCCAAATACTTCTAAACCCGCTGCGGTGGCTGCATTGTACATGGCATCAGCTTTTGAAAAGTCGATAGTTCCATCATTTTGGACTAAAGCACCATGTTTCATGTGATACCCAAACGTAACGGTTTTTGCCTCATTGGCTACTGCACCTCTGTATGTGGCATCGTTTAAAAATGGCGTATAGTCAACTGCAATTCCAATCGGGAAATTGGTTGCAGCAGCTTTTAATGTTCCATCTACAACTGGAAATGAACCTGTATTGAGAACATCTACTTCATATTTACTGCATGAACTTACCATAAAACTTGCCGTAGCAATCATTATGGATGAAAAGATTTTATATTGTTTCTTCATGATTTTTAGCGAATTAGTAACCAAGATTTTAATCTGTTAGCAAACACAGAACAGACCGAAAACAGACTAAAGTCTGGGTTACTTTGATGTTACTTATTTATACCCTTCGTTTTGAAATTGTGATTTGTTTTCTTCACAAGTTGCATCTAATTGCGACTGTGGAATTGGGCGTAAATAATGGAAATTACTAATCGTTGTTACATCAGGATTATACCCTTTTGTTTTGGTACGGTCAATCAATTTTCCTCTCAATGCTAAGTCTGCCCAACGGATACTTTCACCACAAAGTTCACGAGTACGTTCGTCTAAAATGAAGTCAAGATTTATGACACTTGCCGTAATTTGATTTTTGGCAATACGAGCATTCAAATCTGCACTTGTTAAGTTAGGACGATACGCTGCACGAGTTCTCAAAACGTTAATTAATTGTGCAGCTTCATCATTTTTGCCAAGAGCCATTGCCGCTTCTGCCGCTAACAAATAAACTTCAGACAATTTTGCTACTACAAATGGACGACCAGAAACATCTTGGAAATTGGCACGATTTACAGCTTCGTATTTCTTTAAAGCAGGGTAAATATTATTAACTCTATTCTGATTTGTGTACATTTCGCTTGGAGCAAAAACAACATATTTCTTCGCTGCTGAGCCTGTTAACGCTTTCATACTTTTAGCGATTTCTTCGGTTGGAGCTAAGTAAAATGCAGTATCTCCTAAGGTCAAACCTAACGAAGCCATATTGCTTACGTAGGTATCATAATCGGCAGTTCCTTTGGTATAAAATGTTGCTACGTAATAAGTATCACGGAAAGTGTGCATGAAACGACTATCGTTAAATTTATCTGCAAAAGCTACATCTAACGTCCAGCGAGTAGGCAAAAATTGGCGTAACGGACGACCATATTGTAATACACGAACAGGAAAAAACGCTTTGCCACTTTTTGTAACGGACTGATAATTAGACACAAAAAAGTTACAAGAAATATTTACTTTTTCGGCAAAATCTGTACTTGGGTTGTTTACCTCATTGGCGATATTATTCAAAGGAGTACGTTCAATTGAGAAAATAACTTCTTTGTTATAATCATTTCCTTCTTTGTGAACATCGCCATAATCTTGCAATAAATCTACGCCGAATTTCGCCTTATTATCAATTACTTGTTTGGCAGCATTATAGGCATTTTGAAAATCCGAAGCCTGTTTAACCGTTGAATAAGCACGATACAAATAAACTCTTGATAATAAATGTAATGCCGCAACTTTTGACAATCTAAATTCTCCCGCAGGACGTTGGTCTGGAAGATTTTCACTTGCAAAAATTAAATCATCAATCATTGCTTTGTAATTCTTTTCCAATAAATCTGTTCCCAAACGATTGAACTTGCAACTTGGCGTAGCATTAAATTTCAATTCGCCAGAACCTAAATCTAATGGAACTGCTCCAAAATTTTGAACCAATAATAAATAGTATAAGGCTCTTAAATATCTGGCTTCACCAACAACTCTTGCCTTTGAAGTAGCATCTAAACTAACCGATGGTGCAAATTCTACTACGGCATTACAAAGGTTAATATTTGAATAATTACGTCCCCAAGGCGTACCAATTGCTCCGTTTGTTGGACTCAAATTGTATGTTCCCAATTCACGAGTTTGGTCAGTTGCTGCTCCTTGGTCGCCAAAACTAAATTCGTCAGTTCCAACATTGGCTAAAATCAAAGCACCTTGTGGCCCAAAATCATAACGCATTCCTGCATAAGCCGTATAAACAGCCGAATAAAGTCCGTCAGAAGTTTTGAAGTAGTCAATCGTAAAAGCTGTTCGAGGCGTTTCTTCTAAAACTTCTCTACAACTCAAAAAACCACCGCCCATGATAACCGATAAGAGAATGGCTGATATTTTATGTTTTATATTCATTTGATGTCAAAAAATTAAAATGTGTTTATTCGTACTTGCCTGCTTAGGTTTTAATGAAGTTTCAACTTGTTGAAAGTTAGATTGTTGAAATTGTAAAGTCTAAAACCCAATCCCTACTTAAAATGAAATGTTAGCACCAAAAATAATTCCTTTGGTCGAAGGCGTAGTCAATCTTACATTCAAGTTACGACTTGAAATATTTCCCGGACCACCACCAACTAATCCTGATGAACCTTGACCGCTTGGTTCTGGATCAATACCACCTTTGTCTAAGTACGGAGCAAATAAAATAAATGGATTGGTTGCCGTAACGTATAATTTCACATTACTCATTTTTACTGTTTTCAGTAACGATTCTGGTAAATTATACGCTAAATTGATACTTCTAATTTTGATGAATGAAGCATCATAATAACCAAGCGTTGAACCTGCCGATAAGATTGGGCTGATTGAAGCAGAAGGCATTGGGAAATCATTTGTTGGATTAGAAGGAGTCCAATAATTTACGGCTAATTGATTTCTACGACCATCTAAAATAGTGGCATAAGTTGACAAAGGTTGATGCAAGGCACTTACCAAAGTTCCTCCCATACGTACAAAGGCAACAACCGATAATTCAAAGTTTTTATAACTAAAACGGTTCGTCATACCACCTTGCCAATTAGCCTGAGAATTCCCGATTACACTTCTGTCTGCGTCAGTAATTTTTCCGTCATTGTTAATATCTTCTAATTTTATTTGTCCCGGAACAGAATTGTATTTAGCAGCAACATCTGCTTCATTTAATTGCCAAATACCAATTTTCTTATAATCATAAATAGCCGTTAAAGGATAACCCACGTGTAAACTGTTGGCAATATTTTGAGTAACCGAACCGTCTAATTTTTCTAATTTATTACGGTTAAATGACAAGTTGAAGTCGGTACTCCATTTAAAACCACTTGCTGATTGAACATTTACCGATGAAAGACTAAACTCCATACCGTAGTTGCTCATTTCCCCGATATTTGTCAAATATTGACCTGTAATACCAGAAGTTGGCGGTAAGGTTACACCATATAAAACGCCTTTTGTGTATTGTGAATAATAATCAACAGAACCCGTGATTCGGTCATTTAACAAGCCAAAATCAAGACCGATGTTTTTGCCAACGGTACTTTCCCAAGTAAGATTGGCATCTGGTAAAGCGTTTACATTGTATCCCGAAACAACCGTATTTCCGAAGTTATATTTGATTGGAATTCTTGAACTGCCTTGAAATAAATAAGGAACAACGCCACCCAAGGTTGAATATGGTCCAATTGACTGATTGGCAGTTGTACCTGTTCCTGCTCTTAATTTCAAGTTTGAAACAATTTCATTATTCTTCAAAAATGCTTCGTTAGAAATATTCCAACCTAAAGAAACCGCAGGGTAAAAAATAGCTTTACGACCAACCGCTAATACTGAAGATTCGTCTTGGCGACCTGTCAAAGTAATTAAATAACGGTCGTCATAAGCATAATTTACTCTTGCCATTGTGGAAATCAAGCCTCTTGACGATTCTGAACCATTCATCAAAGTATTGCTCGAAGCCTGCGATAAATCATAATATTGAATGAAATCAGCCGCTAAGTTTTCACCTTTCGTGTATGTATTATACGTTTGAGATTTCTGAACACTCCATAATCCTGTAAAACCAAATTTGTGTTTTCCAATGGTTTTGTCGAAATACAATAAATGTTCCATCAAAAGCGAGTACGATTTTGCATTATTCATGCTCGCAAAACTTGTTTGTCCAGCTCTGAAATAACTGTCTGCTTTTTGGAATTGTGCGTTTTCTTGGAATGAGAAATCAGCACCAATATTTAAGCGATATTTTAAATTATTCAAGATTTGTACTTCACCATATAAATTATTGAATGTACGTAAACGTCTGGTTTTATCTTCCCAAGAATTAGGGTCAGAATTTAATAACAACGGACTGTACTGATTGGCATCATCAAGGTTTCCAGCGGGAGCTTTAATAACATTCCCATCGGCATTATAGGCTGGCATTAAAGGACTTAATGTCAAAATCGGGAACATCGGATAAACAAATTGCTGACCATTAATGGTGTTAAAAGTGTTGAATGTACTCAAACCAATTTTTAATCTTTTCCCAATTTTAGTATCTGTTGAAGCTTTCAAAGTAAAACGTTCAAAATCTTGCCCCGGCAAAACGGTCGTTTCCTTAAAATATCCACCACCAATGGTAAATAAATTATCGTCTTTTCCACCCGAAGCGGTAATATTATGGTCGGTGATATAGCCAGATTTATACATCAAATCTTGCCAATCAGTTGTTCTTCCTGTGGCGATAGATTCTAATTCTGGAGCTAAATATCCCGATGAATAAACTGATAAATTACGCATGGCTTGGTACTGCGTAGCATTATAAACAGGATATTTACTGATGATATTTGTAATACCGTGATAGCCATTATAACTAACTTTCGTTTCGCCTGATTTTCCACGCTTGGTTGTTACTAAAATAACACCATTGGCACCTCTTGAACCGTAAATAGCCGTTGCAGAAGCGTCTTTCAGTACATCAATCGAAGCAATATCATTTGGGTTAATATCGTTCAAATTTCCTCCTTCAAAAGGAATTCCATCTAAAACTACCAAAGGGTCGTTGCTACCATTAATTGAACGCTCGCCACGAATACGAATTTGATTTCCAGAACCCGGAGTTGAGCCTGTTCTTTGAATTTCCAAACCTGCTACACGACCTTGTAAAGCTGAAACCATGTTGGAAGTTGGTACTTCTTTCAAGGCTTTGTCATTAATTGAAGCGATTGAACCCGTAACATCACTTTTCTTTTGGGTACCATAACCCACAACCACAACTTCTGCTAAGGCTTTATTGTCGGTAAGAAGAGAAATATTAATGACCGTTCTTGAACCAACAGTTACTTCTTGCGTAATGTAACCCACAGAACTAATAACCAAAATAGCGTTAGTGCCAGAGGGATAAGTAATTGAAAATTCGCCGTTGGCATTGGAGCTAACACCTTTTGAGGTGCCTTTCAATAAAATATTTGCCCCCGGTAATCCTGCACCGTTTTCATCGGTAACTTTTCCTTTGACAGTTTGGTCGGCTGAGATTGTCGAGTTGATTCCGCTATTATCATTATTGATTTTTTCTATTTCCTGACTATTGAGAATTATCTGCCCACCAACCACTTGATAATTTATTTGCAATGGACGTAATACCATTTCTAAAACTTCAGAAAGTTTACGTTCGGTAGCATGAATACTTACTTTACGGTTAGGTT
The DNA here is from genome assembly GCF_003148625.1 of Arcicella aurantiaca. Classification (GTDB taxonomy): domain Bacteria; phylum Bacteroidota; class Bacteroidia; order Cytophagales; family Spirosomataceae; genus Arcicella; species Arcicella aurantiaca. Next base: position 202,006 of record NZ_QGGO01000006.1, read on the forward strand.
GGATTGCTTTTGAGCTATAAACGAATTTTACGTCGGCTGCTTTTTCAAGATTATTTAGGACTTGTTTAAACTCTACATTATCCACTCTTAGACTTACCGTTCGGTTTAGTAAGTCTTGTGTAAAGCTATTTGCTACCGAAATTGAGGAAAACAAACAGACTAAAAGCAACTGACACAAGGAATATTTCATAATCCTAAATAATGGAGGTTTAATTTTTTGATTTTTTTGCATAGTTTTACTTGTTTTTGTTAAATTTTGAACGGTTTGACTGAAATACTTTGGCTATCGGTGCTGCAACACCTTTAGCCTTTTTTGTTTTAAAAGCCTTGATTATTGGGCTTTTGACTAACATCCTTTTCCACTGATTAATATTTTTGTGCCTCTCACTTCGTAGGTAGCTTTTAGGGTGGCACAAATAATATCAAGTTTTGTATAAAGGTTACTTTCTGATAAATCTGCCGTTAATGGACAATTGGTTAGGTGTTCATTTTCGACAATAATCTCAATACCATAAGCCTTTTCCAAATCTTTGAGTACCTCTGCAATGGTAGTTTCATCATATTTGAAAGAAGGCAAAATGGTAGGCTGTGTTGTCCTTAGCGGCTCAGGTTGAATCAACACAGGGTTTTTAACGATACCTGTAACAAAAACTTTGTTTTCAGGAAAATAGCTGACTTGCTGGTTTGGTGTTAGAATTACCCCACTTTTGATAGTTTTGGAAATGTAATCGGCTTTGGTATCTTGCTTAAAAACAGATACTTTTCCCGTTACTACCGCTACCTCAACTTGGTTATTAGGGTTTGTAGCTTTTACCCAGAAACTTGTACCCAAAACCTTCGTTACGATTTCGTTGGCATATACCAAAAACGGTTGCTTAGGGTTTCGTTTTACTTCAAAAAAAGCATCACCTTCTAAAAAAACTTCACGCTTTTCAATTGCCCATTTCTCTGGATAATCAATTGAACTTTTGGCACTTAGCGTAACAATACTTCCGTCGGGCAATAAAACTTTTTCTTCTTTGAGAGTATTATTTTCGTGGTGAACGAAATCTTTGTATTGCTTAGAAATAGTGGTATAGGTAGCATGACTATCACTTTGATTTTGCCAAAAATACCCACCAACACCAATCAGAATCATTACACCTGCTGCAACACGGTAAAAATTATTTTGTTGATACCAACGGATAGGACGAATATTAACATTTTCAGGAAGTCGGCTTTTCATTTTTACTTTTTCCCATAATTCACGCTCCAAGTCATCCAACGACAACGACGGAAAGAGCACTTGATGGTCTTCATCCAACAACTCGTACCACTGTTCTACTAATTTTCGTTCTTGTTCTGAACAAGTACCTTTTAAGTAGTTTTCAAGTATGGTTTTAAATTGTATTTTACTCATACATTTTTGATTTTGAGGATTTCGGGATTTGTAAATACCAACAACGATTAACTTGCCCTTATATACAAGTCAAACAAATGGTACTTAACCGCAAATAAATATTTAAAATCACAGAAAGATTATATAAAATTTACTTTTTATATAAAATATTCTCAAAATAGTACAATGCTATTTTGGACATAAAAAAACTGATAGAAAGGAAGTAATCTTGTAAATGAAGACGCAAAAAGCGTAAAGATTGGGTGATGTGGTACTCGACTGTACGTTCTGGGATTTGTAATTTGGCAGAAATTTCTTTGACAGATTTTTGCTCAAAACGACTCATCTGAAAAATTTCTTTGGTTTTTTGAGGTAATAAAGAAACGGCAGAAGCTAAAGATTTTTCAAAATCTTTTAGCTCCAAAGAGTCATTGGTAGAATTATCGGGAATTTCTAAATATTCAATTTGCGTTTCGAGTTGGCTTTTATAAGCAGAAATAACTTTGAAGCGAATCGCAGCATTTAAGTAAGCACTAACATTGGTTATTTTGAGAGACGCTCTTCGTTCCCACAAATCAACAAAAATCTCTTGCGTAATTTCTTGTGCTAAATCTTGGTCTTGGGTTTTATTGACTGCCGTAACGAAAAGTTTTTTCCAATAACGATGATATAATACCTCAAAAGCCAAGGCATTATCTTCATTCATTAAAGAAATGAGTTCGTTGTCAGAAATAAAATTTTGATTCAAGATTGTAATTAGGGTTAGTTTACTCAAACAAATAATTCAATTGTATCTCTAAAGCAAAAACCGTTTTTTAAATACTGATTGAAAATAAAAATTGTATATCGGTACGGTCATTGCTTCGGATTAATGTTGCAACTCGCTATTAATCAAGTTATTTACTATACGCCATTTATGGAAAATATAAGTTGTTGATAATCAAGGTTGTGAGGGTGAGGAGTCCTGACTTCTAAATCTCAATCCTGCTTACTTCTAAAATTTAAGTCAATGAAACCCCAATTGCTTTTCCAATTCCAAAGGTAATGGTGGCGGCTATTAATCCAAAAATCACTTGTCTAAATCCTGAGTACCAAATACTTTTACCCGTAAATAAAGTTATTGCTGAACCAATACCAAATAATCCGACGGCACTTAATAATGCACTTATCAAAACTGCTTGTAAACCTCCCATAAAGAAAAATGGAACGACAGGAATGATAGCACCAATGGCAAAAAGAACAAATGATGTAACAGCCGCTTCCATTGCTGAGCCTTTCATGTCTTCTACATTGATTCCTAATTCTTCTTTCACCAAAATTTCATGAGCAAGGTTTTTATTTGCCATTATATCTTTTGCCATTTGCTTGGCTTGTTCTTCTGGAATCCCCTTTGAATAGTAAATGAGAGCTAATTCTTTTTCTTCACCTTCGGGATTGGTCTCTAATTCTTCCATTTCAATTTCCATTTGATTTTCAAAAAGCTCTTGTGAACTTTTTACCGAAATCCATTCTCCCAAAGCCATTGATAAAGCACCTGCCAACATTCCAGCAAGTCCTGTCAAAAGCACTTCACTTTGCCCGTTGGTTGCTCCTGCAATTCCCATAACCAAACTGAAATTTGATACCAAACCATCATTTCCTCCTAAAACTGCTGCTCTCAAAGCATTTCCGCCAACGGAACGATGTTTTTTCTCAAATCGGGCTAAGTTTGTCCCAGATATATTTTTGTTGTTATCGAGTATATTTTTCAGAATCGTAACATGGGCAGTGTCAGAAATTGAACTTGCCATTTGGCTCTTTTTTCTTGCCCCAACTACCGCATTAGAAATACTTTTTTCCGTATCTAAAAGCACACCTAAAACATAGTCGTAACCAAAAATCTTTCCTATCAATTTTAGTGTTTTGGCTCTTTTAGAAGGTAATGGCAAATCAGCGAGAGGTAATCCGTTTTTGTTGGCAAATGCAATGGCGTGGCTTTGTTCAATTTCACTCATTTGATAAAATACTTTTGCTATATTTTCATCCTCTTCGTTTTCTGCAAGTAGTTTATATAAAAAACTGGCATCTATTTCAGTTTGAATGCTTTTTAAATCTATCATTTTATGTTTGGATAAGGAAGTATTGCTGGTTTATTCAGCGATAACTTTAATTTACAAGGATTTTTCGGACAAGTAAATATTTGAACAATTTTTCTTAAAAAAACGGAACTGTGTACTTAATGTCGGAAAACCTCACCCGTGCGACAAATAATATATACTTCTTTAAAAAAGTCACCAAACACAATTATATTTGTATTTATCTTGCTAAATTTGATAGATAAATACAAGTATATGATTGGAAGAGATAATCAAATTCAGCAGTTAAAAGAAGCTTTATCTTCTGAAAAATCGTCGTTTATAGCGGTGACAGGCAGAAGAAGAGTAGGCAAAACGTATTTGATTGAGGAAATTTACAAAAAACATTTGTGTTTAACCATCACGGGAATTCAAGGGGGAGATTTGAAAATGCAAATGGTTAATTTTTCTCAAAAAATTGCCGAAGTTTCTTCAATGCCAATTGTGCCAAATCCCAAAAATTGGCAAGAAGTCTTTACATTACTCAAAACGTATTTGCAGTCTCTTTCAACCAAGAAAAAGCACGTTATTTTTTTAGACGAACTACCTTGGATAAACACCGTAAAATCGGGTTTTATTCAATTGTTAGCCCACTTTTGGAATGATTATTTGTCGAAAGAAAAACATTTTATTTTAGTAGTTTGTGGCTCTTCAACATCTTGGATTAGTCAGAAAATAGTAAATGATAAAGGCGGTTTTCATAATAGATTAACTCATCATATTCAACTTTTTCCGTTTACCCTTGCCGAAACTAAACAATTTTTATTGTCAAAAAATATCAAATTAACCAATTCCTCAATTGTTGATATTTACATGGTGATGGGCGGAATTCCCTTTTATTTAGAAAACATCAACAAAGGTGAAAGTGCCACCGTTTGTATTGAAAGAATGTGTTTTAGTGATGGCGGAATTTTAAAAAATGAATACGATAATTTGTACAAAGCAATTTTTGAATTTCCTGCCAACCATGAAACAATCGTTTCGGTATTGGCAACTACAAAAACTGGGATGACCAGAGAAGAAATCATCAAAAAATCGAAAGTAAGCGAAGGAGGACCTTATCAAAGAGCAATGGAAGAACTTTTGATTTCAGGTTTTGTAGTAGAAGAAACGCCTTTTGGAAAGAAAAAAAGAGGTTCAATTTATCGCTTGATTGATGAATATTCGGTGTTTTATCACAAATTCATCAAGAACAATCGTAAGTATCAAACAGGGATTTGGCAAATTTTATCAAATGCCCAAACCTATAAAATTTGGTCAGGCTACGCATTTGAATCCTTGTGTATGAAGCACGTCAATGAAATTAAAAAGGCATTGGGAATTCAGAATGTTTATTCAGAAACGTCGTCGTACCGACACGAAGGCTCAAGCTCAGAAGATGGTTTTCAGATAGATTTAATAATTGACCGAAAAGATGTAGCGATAAATCTGTGCGAATGTAAATATTATGAGGCGAATTTTGAGATTACTAAAAAATATGCTTCACAATTGAGTTGGCGAAAAGCCGCTTTTCGTGCTGCCACCAATACAAAAAAGAATATTTTTACCACAATTATCTCTAACCATGAACTAAAAGAAAATGAATATTCTTTGGACGTAGTTGATGTGAAAATTACTATAAGTGACTTGATGTAAACAATATAAATGGTTTGGTGATAGGCTTTGGAAACAAAAGCATTTATGAAACTCCCAATCAAAGTTTTTCAACTGCATGAAAAATTAAAAAAATAGTCAGATATTTATATCATTCATGAACACACAGAATGAAACATTTCTTTACTTCTCTTAAAATATTACTTTTATTATTCGTACTTAACCACTCATTTAGTCAATCAAATTCAATTAATTTACAAAAAACAGAGAAGCATTTGAGCATTGCTGACGGCTTATCTAACAGACAAATTAATAGCAGTTTTATTGATTCAAATAAAAAGACATGGTTTTTAACGGATAACAAAATCGGTCTTTTCGAATTCGGAAAAATAACAAACTTTCTGCTTTCCGAAACCTTCTCTAATCGTGGGTTTAACTCTGCTTATGAAGATGCAAATGGTAATTTTTGGCTTTCCGAAAATTATGAATGGTACTATCCTTTCAATATTTTAAGGTGTTTTGTTTTCAATCCAAAAACACATCGTGCTGTTCCGCTGAGTGAGTATATTCATCAGAAAATTGCCATTCATTCAATCATTGCTGATGCTCAAAACCGAATTTTTATTGGTACTAAAAATGGAGAAATATTCCAATTTGATGCCAAAAAACGAAGCCTTCAATTACTCTCTTCGCTTGATAAAATGCCCGTTAAATTGTTGTATGCTGGCAAAAAGGGAATAATTGCCTGTATCGAGCAAAATGCACAGAAAGACAAAACACTTTTACAACTTGACTTTAATGGCAATATTTTAACGAAAATAGATTTGAATAGACAATTTGTTAGGTCTGTTTTAGAGGTTCATAATCAACTATTCTGTGTAATTCTAAAAAGAGAAAGTATTCTTTTAAAAGAGATAGGAGGTATTGCTCAGATGGAATTTTCTACATCGTATGAAGCCTATTTGAATAATGTTTTCTTTGACAAAACCAATAATTTCTTTGTGGTGAATCAAGGGAATTCTATAAGTTTTTTTGATTCTACATTCAGGTTTGTATTGAAAGAACAATTCAATTTTTTGATACATGACATCACACAAGATAGTTATGGAAATTTTATTTTATCTACCAATAATGGTGTTAATATCGTTCAATTCAATGAAAGGAAATTTCATACATTTCTCAAAAACAATGAGTCAGAAAAAATAAACGAAAACTTTTCATGCAGGAAAATTATAAAAATTGACGAGAATCAAATTATTGTCAATACCAACAAAAAACGACAGTTAATAAATATCAAAACGGGTACAATAAAGCCTTTACATGACTTGAAAAATGATATTGCCCAAGACCCTCATTTTGTTTTGGCAAGTTTGAAAGCCAGTAAAGGGAATTTATTATTTGGAGAAGACGCTTTAGTGAAAACGAATCTTTCAACCATGAAAGATGAAGTGTTGTGTAGTTTTGATAACATAAAAATTTGGTCGATTGCAGAATATAAAAATGGGTATTTGATTGGTCTGGAAAGAAAAGGAATTCTTTATTATGACAATCAAACAAAGAAACTCATTCCTTTTTCAAAAGTGAATCAAGCATTTGAAACCGCAATTGTTTATGATTTTTATATTAACAAAAATGAAGTTTACATTGCTTCGGAGGCAGGTTTTTTTCAACTTTTAGATGAAAACAGATTAAAAAAAGTACATTTTCCGATGGGCGAGAATGTACAAATGACTTGTTTTTCAATACAAAAAAATCGGAATCAACTATTACTTGCTACACTCAATGGAATTTGGATTTACGATTTGAAAAGCCAACAAATGCAGCGATTCATTCAAGAAAAAAAGTATTTACGCAAGAAATATTTATCTGCCTATTTCACGAGAAACGGCGTCTGGGCAAGTACCGAAGAAGGCATTTGGCACTTTGATAATCAAGGGAATTTAATGAAAATATATACCGTTGCAGATGGGCTAACCTCCAATGAATGTAATCGGTTAGCTCATTTTCAAGACGAAAAAGGGGTGCTATATTTTGGGGGAATCAACGGATTAAATATTTTTAATCCAACAGATTTTTCAAATAAAATTGAACGAAAATTTTCATTACAGTTAGACTCCATTTCTACCTATCGTGATACTACCCAAAGCAGGGTGATTCCAGAATTTAAAGACTCATTTTTACGGTTAAATCGGGGTGAGAATACCCTTAAAATGACTTTTTCATTTGAAGATTTCAAATTTAATTGTGAAAAAAAGTATTATTACCGAACAGACAGGTCGTTAACCAAAGAATGGCAAATGTTAACAGACCGTCGTTTGCTCATCAATAACATCAGTTATGGCAATACTACCATAGAAATTATGGTGGTAAGTTGCGATGATTTTCTGAATGCCGATACTAAAAAAATTACCATCAATCGCCCCAATCCCCTTTATATGACTTGGTATTTTTGGGTAATAATCTTTATCCTTTTGAGTGTCCTAACGTATGGGATGATAAAATATTCAACTTATCAACTTAAACGTCGGAATAAAATATTACAACAAAAAGTAGATGAACAAACCTTGTCATTACAAGAAAGTTTGAACCTAAAAGAAACGCTTTTAAGTTTGCTTGTACATGATGTGAGATACCCCGTTCAGAGTTTTTATGATATTACTAAAAAGATGGCGTATCTTATCAAAAAAAATGATGTAGAACGTTTGCTTTTGCTTGGCAATGAGACAGAAAACAAAAGTCGAAAAGTGCTTTGGCTTATCGATGAACTTGTTTATTGGGTAAAAAGTACCAACAAAAGTTTTTCAATACAAACACAAGATTGCCATTTGGGGCAATTAATTCAACAGATTTTTGAGATTTATGCAGATGAATTGCAAGAGAAAAAGTTGACTTATAAAATTGAAAATGCAAATACCAGAGCCAATATTGAGCAAGGATTGTTTGTAATAATAATGAGAAATCTAATTTTTAATTCAGTTATCCATTCAAAACCTGAAACAGAGGTTGGTATAATAATTGAGCAAAATGAGAATAATTGCTACAAAATCATCATTATTAATGAAATAAATCATAACAATGATGTATCAAATAAAGGTTTGGGTATTGGAATGACTCTGTTGTTGCCTATATTGAAAAACGCTAATTTTAAAATTGAAAGTGAAAAAAACCGCTATGTTTTTACAAGTAAATTATTGATAAACACCCCAAAATGATTTCATACAATTGTTTAGTATTAGAAGATACACTTGGTGACCAATTAGCCATCGAGATGATTCTTAGCGAGTTTCCTCAAATTGAGGCTACTTATGTAAATTCTCCTAAAAGCTTTTTACAAGAACTTCCCAAGAAAAAATATCAAATGTTTATTGTGGACATTATCTTGAATGATTCACTCACGGGAATTGACTTGATTCATTCAATTACGGATGTTTCTGCATGGGTAATTATTTCGAGTTCGATGGAGAGCCGAGATTATTATGAAGATTATAAATCCTTGAAATTCAATAAATTCTTTATAAAAAAGCCAATTGAAGAATTTGTGTTCAAAACCAATATTGAATCATTTTTATTTAATAAGCAGTCGGCAAAAGCGGAAGGAAAAAAAGTGGTAGAAGATAATTTTGTCATGTTAAAACAAGGGAATTATCTGCATAAAGTTATTCATACGGAAATTTTATTCGTAGAAACCTCCGACCATGCTACAACCGTTTACACGCCTAAATGTAAATACACAACCTACACCTCACTAAAGCATTTTGAGGAATTGCTCAAAGATTTAGATTTTGAAAAAATCAATAGAAATACATTGGTCAATATGACAGAGGTAAAAAGAATAAACGTAAAGGAAAACTTTGTAGAAATAGACGCCCATCAAATTCAAATTAGTCGGGGAAACAGACAATTCTTGATTGATAAATATACTGATAAAACGGTGTAAATGAATAAGAAACGCCCATTCACGTAATAAATATTACCACTCACGTAGTTAAATGAGATAAGTCATTGCTTTTTTTTTGAGTTGTGAATAATCTTTGTGAAATACCCATTAAAATCACAAAATTATGAAACAATTTAATTGCCTCGTTTTGGAAGACTCCCTGTCTGACCAACTATCTATTGAGATGTTATTAAATCAATATCCAGAAATTAAACCGTATTATACCAATAATCCTCAAGATTTTGAATATGAAATGGCTAATCATGAGTATAAACTAATTATTACAGATATTAAACTAAAAGGAAATGTAACAGGAATAGACTTGATTCGTCCGATAAAAGACGACTCCATGTGGGTAATTATTTGTAGTGCTTATAATAGCAAAAAATACTACGAACAGTACAGACCGCTTCCCTTTACAAAATTTTACCTTCAAAAACCCTTAGATGAGTTTATTTTTAAGACTCATATTGAATCATTTCTTTTTGCTAAAAATGAAAAAGTAGAATGACATAAAATCTTACAAGAAAGAAACAGATGAATCGCTCAGAATAACATTTTGGGCGATTCTTTGTTTTTAGACTATGATACAATCTGTTTTACAGCATAACAACCTCAAAACAAAAATACAATTGTTTGATTTTTGTAAGTTATGATTTGAAAAACATTATTTTTCATTGATTTATTCATATATTTTTGTTAAATTTTACTAAAAACGGAAATCATATATACTTATGTCTAAATACACTCTAAAAATAAATGGGAAAACTCAACAGGTAGATGTTGACCCATCAACCCCAATTTTATGGGTTTTGCGTGACCATCTAAATATGCCGGGTACTAAATTTGGTTGTGGAATGGCTCAGTGTGGTGCTTGTACTGTTCATTTGGATGGTTCGGCGGTTCGTTCTTGTAGCTTACCTGTTTCTGCGGTTGGCAAATCTGCTATTACTACCATTGAAGGTCTATCTGCCAATGCAACACATCCAGTACAAAAAGCATGGCTCGAACACGATGTGGCTCAATGTGGTTATTGTCAGTCGGGGCAAATTATGTCTGCGGCTGCTTTGTTAAAAGACAATCCTAATCCAACAGATGAAGATATTGATAACTACATGAGTGGAAATATTTGTCGTTGTGGAACATATTTGAGAATTAAAGAGGCAATCAAAGCTGCTGCTAAAAAGTAACCTTTAAGCAAAATGAAAATGGAAAATAAAAACGCATATAATAGACGGTCGTTCCTAAAATCTTCAGTAATAGCAGGTGGTGGAATGATGCTTAGTTTCAGTTGGTTTTCGAGTGCAAAAGCGGCTGAAAAAGTAGCTGAATTGAATTTAGCTGAACAATGGTCTGAATTAGCGGCATATATCAAAATCACGCCTGATAATGTCATAAAAATATTAGTACCCAATCCAGAATTTGGACAAAACGTAATGACTTCTCTACCGATGATGGTGGCTGAGGAACTCGACTGTGATTGGAAGAATGTAGTCGTTGAAATGAGTACGCACGACAACGTAAAATATGGCCCACAGTTTACAGGAGGAAGTAATTCGATAAGAATGTACTGGAAACCTTTGAGAAATGCAGGGGCAGCAGCAAGACAAATGCTGGTTGAAGCGGCGGCTCAAACTTGGGGAGTTCCAGCTTCTGAAATCACAACAAAAGCAGGCGTTTTATCTCATTCGAGTGGAAAAACTGCTAAATATGGTGAAATGGCGGCTAAAGCGGCAACTATCGCAGTGCCAAAAGATGTCAAATTGAAATCGCCAAAAGACTTTTCAATCGTAAGAAATTCAAAGAAAAACACTGAAGGAGAGAAAGTTGTAACAGGAAAACCGCTTTTTGGAATAGATTACAAAGTAGATGGAATGTTAATTGCGATGATTCAACATCCACCTGCATTTGGTAAAAAATTAAAATCATTTGATGCCACTGCTGCCAAAAAAATGTCTGGTATCAAAGACATTTTTAGCTTCAAATTGTACGACGAAGGTTTTGAACAAGCTGGTTTTGATACCAGTACTTTTAATGAAATGGTTGCCATTGTCGGAAATTCTACTTGGGAAGTGATGAACGCTCGCAAGAAAATAGTATTTCAATGGGAAAATGCTCCAGAGGTTAAAAATGTAATTAATGGTTGGGGCGGAAGAAAAACCGAGCAGATTTCTCCTGCGGGTTTAGAAAGTTCCAAAAGCCAAATGGTCAAAATGCAGGAAATGGCTAAAAAACCTGCCAAAGAAATAAGAAAAGACGGCGACCCAGAAACAGCTTTCAAAAATGCTGCGACAGTTATTGAACGCACTTACAATGCTCCTTTCTTAGCTCATAATACGATGGAACCGATGAACTTTTTTGCCCATGTTCAGGCAGATAAGGCATTGGTAGCAGGGCCTTTGCAAGCACCAGGCTGGATGGAACCAACTCTTGCTAAGATTCTAAATCTTCCTGCTGAAAAAATCGAAATTCAAATGACTCGTATGGGCGGTGGTTTTGGACGTAGAGCATACGCTCAGTATGTCTATGAAGCGGCTCGTATTTCTCAAAGAGTGAAAGCTCCTGTAAAATTGATTTATTCTCGTGAAGACGATATGAATTATGGTATTTATCGCCCGATGTACACTGCAACTTATCGTGCAGCTTTAGATGCGAATAAAAATCTGATTGGTTTTCATGTAACAGGTGGTGGAATTCCTGAAAATCCTGTTCATGCCAATCGTTTTCCAGCGGGTGCGGTTGATAATTATTTAGCTGACGGTTGGGAGATTCCTTCAAATATTACCATTGGGGCATTCAGAGCTCCACGCTCAAACTTCAATGCAGCCGCAGAACAATCATTTTTAGATGAACTTGCCGAAGCAATGGGAAAAGACCCTATCGAAATGAGATTGGAAATGCTGAAAAGAGCAAAAGAAAAGCCAGTGGGAAAAAATAACGAATACGACGCTGCTCGTTATATCGGTGTTTTAGAATTATTGAAAGAAAAATCGGGTTGGGGAAAACCTGAAAATGCAGGTAAAAAACGTGGCGTTGCCGCTTATTTCTGCCATGCTTCTTATGCAGGTCATGTGGTTGATATGGTTATCAGAGACGGACAACCTTATGTTGAATCTGTAACAAGTGCCGTCGATTGTGGTGTTGTAGTCAACCCAGATGCGGCACGAAATATGGTTCAAGGTGCGGTTGTGGATGGAATCGGAAATTCATTTTACGGAGCATTGACTCACAAAGATGGTGCTGCCGAACAAAGTAATTTCCATAATTACAGAATGATTCGCCATAATGAAGCTCCTAAGAAAATTGATGTTCATTTTGTAGAAAACGACATCGACCCAACAGGACTTGGTGAACCGCCTTTTCCTCCAGTTTTCGGGGCAGTTGCCAATGCTTTGTTCAAAACAACAGGCAAACGTCACTACAATCAACCATTTTTGGCTGAGCAACCGAAATCTTAATTAGGGGTTGGGATTTAGGGGTTAGGATTTAAAACTACCTAATCCCTAAATTTATAGAGTATAACGTATCAGAATATATTTTGGAATAATGTTGTTTAGATTAGACAACTTTTTTGAAAGTTGTCTAATCTAATTTCAATACGTCATGCCGTTGTCTATCATTCTATCTATTTAAAAATGACACCTTATTTTCTTTTTGTTCCTACTGAATCATACACAATTACTTTCTCCCATAAATGCGAATAATCAGCTACAAATTTTAAATGAATTGGGTGTTTTTGATAAATTTCTTCTTGTTCTAAATTATCAAAAAATAATAACCACGATACTGAATAACCTCTCTCAATAACACTTCTATTGGTGCTTGCAGGCGTGCCAATATGTACCATTTTAATTTCTGGCACTTTTGATAAGGCTTCCAATCCTTCTAATAATTTCGCTTTATCGGCTTCACTACTTGGGTTTTTCAACCAAAAATATACATGATGAACAAATATTTCTTTGCTTGCCATTTTTTCTGAAGCCTCAGTAGTAGAAACTGCAACCGATGCTAAAGCAGTAGTTTGTAAAAAGTTGCGACGTGTTGTTTTTTTCATTGAATGTTATATTTAAAATTTATAAAAATAATTTCTCATAAGCCTTTGGCATTGAAGCAATTGGCTTTATCCGAATATCTCGATAGAAAACTTCTGCGGCTTCACTCTGCAATTGAATTTTGCCACTTGTAAGTGGAAATTCTTTGCCATCTTTTTGAATAAATCGTGAATTCTTTAAAACCATTACCACTTTTCCGTTTACAATATGCAGACTTTTTCCTTGATAACAAATAAGGTCTATGGTAGTCCATTCTTCATTTGGGCTTTCATAATTTCCAGAACGCATACAATAATAATCACCACCACTTTTGAATGTTCTAAAATCTTGTTTTTCATCCGCAATTCTATTCATAATTCCTTCAGAGGGAAGTGAGCGAATATCAATAGAAGAATTAGCTTGACACCAAAAATCACCTGTATGCCCTTCCATGATTTGAAATTCTTGTGAAAGCATCCATGAACGCCAATATTCAACTCCTGCTTCACCAACAGAATGATAAAGAATACCCGAATCACGAAGTTTATTTAAACGTGGCTCATATTTCTTATTCCCCCATTTTACCTGCAAAGTGAGATGATAATTGTCATAAGATTTTTTTGTAAATAAGCATCCATAAATCTCTCCACTTACCTTTAAAACACGTCCTTGTGGCGTATTCAAAATAGTAAAAACACCTGTGTTATCTTTGTTATAACCAATTGGTTTAATATCGTTTCCTAAAGAATCTTTTGGTATTTTTCCATTATAATTGTCCTTATGGCGATAACTTAAATAATTTTCCCATTGACTTAAATTATCATCTAATAATGATGCCCATTCTGATGATTTTTGGACAGAAGTATTGAGAAAAAGAGGAATTATAAAGCATAATAGAATAAAAGAGCGTTTCATATTTATATTTGTTAAAGAGTATATTTAAAATACTATTGCAAAACTATAATTTCTGAAACGCAAATTTGTTGTAAAAATCCAACATAACTTGGTGTTTTTCAAGACTAATGATTATATGAAAAGATACGTCTTACATACGCCGTTTAATATCTATCATTTTGAGTCCAAAAAGTGGATGCACGCTATTCATAAGCATACTTATTTTGAAATTATTTTTATCATCAAAGGAGATGGAATTCATAACATCAATGGAAATACTTTTCAATATGCTGAAGGAGATGTTTTTCTTTTAGGCCCAGAAGATTACCATGATTTTGAAATTAATACCCTTACAGAATTTTGTTTTATTCGTTTCAATGAATCATTCTTCAAAAATGAAACGCAAGAAAAAGATAATATGTGGTATCAAGTACGACAAACACTTTTATATACTTCGTCCCAAAGTCGTGGCTCTATTGTTCAGAACAAACAGGATAAGCAAAAACTGAATCATTTATTAACGGTTTTGGAAGAGGAATATGAAAATCAACAAAACCAATATTTTGAAATTATGCGTGATAGTTTGATGCGAAGTATGATGATAATTTTGGCAAGAAATCTATTTGGACAAACCTCCAATAATACTATTAATAAGGACTCCGTAGAAGCTATTTTACTATACATTAAGCAACATATTTATAAGCCAAACGAACTGAATATTGAACATTTAGCTAATGTATTTAACTACGCTCCAGATTATATTAGTATCTTTTTCAAAAAGCATACAGGCGAATCTCTAAAACAGTACATAACCAAGCATAAAATCAAACTTATTGAAGCTCGTTTATTGTATAGTCAAATGACCGTTTCAGAAATTGCAGACGAATTTGGTTACACCGACGAAAGTCATTTTTGTAAACAATTCAAGAAATTTACAGGAAGTACACCTACGGCTTTTCGGAAAAAAGACTAATTTATTTGATTTAAAAAGGTTAAATTTTAATCAATAGACTTCCTGCGAAGGTGTTTTACGACTTAAAACACTTTAGCGGGAAGTCTAATAAGTAATTGCTCTGTTAAAATTCAGAATTGTTTAAACTTTTCAAGTAGAATCATGGAATTTCGTGTATTTATTAAAAAGTGTCTAAACAGTTTCAATATTCGTCAACTAATTTTCGGTATTTTATGAAAAAAATATTGTTAAGTATCACGCTCATTATTACATTTTTCGTTGGGGCAAAATCACAAAAAAGCGTTGTAAAAAAAGATAATCGTCCAAACATTGTGTTCATTTTAGCCGATGATTTAGGCTACGGTGATATTGGAATAAACGGACAAAAACTCATCAAAACACCCAATATTGACCGTTTGGCTAAACAAGGTGTTCGGTTTACACAGTTTTATGCAGGTACGAGCGTATGTGCTCCGTCACGGTCGGCATTACTTTCTGGGCAACACACGGGGCATACTTATATTCGTGGAAATAAAGGCGTTGACCCCGAAGGACAAGCTCCTATTGCTGATTCGGTTTTAACGGTTGCTGAAATTTTACAAAAATCGGGTTATCAAACCGTAGCCTTTGGTAAATGGGGCTTAGGGCCAGTTGGTTCAGAAGGTGACCCCAATAAACAAGGTTTTGACCATTTTTTTGGATATAATTGTCAGAGTTTGGCACATCGGTATTATCCAAATCATCTTTGGGATAATGGAAAGAAAATCGTTTTAGAAGCGAACGAAAATCTTACAAAAAACAAAGAATATGCTCCTGATATTATTCAAAATAAAGCCTTAGATTTTGTTAAAAATAGAGATAAAAACAAACCATTTTTCTTGTTTTTGCCTTATATTTTGCCACACGCTGAACTTATCGTTCCAGAAGACAGTATCTTTTTGTACTACAAAGGAAAATTTGAAGAACAACCTTACAAAGGAAAAGATTATGGGGTAAATGCCAATACAACTGCCTATGTATCACAAGCTTATCCTCATGCAACTTTTGCTGCAATGGTTACCAGACTTGATTTATATGTGGGACAAATTTTGGATAAATTAAAAGCGGAAGGTTTAGATAATAACACTTTAGTCATTTTTACGAGTGATAATGGGCCACATCGAGAAGGCGGAGCAGACCCTTTATTTTTTAATAGTGGGGGAGGATTTAAAGGTTTTAAAAGAGATTTGTACGAAGGCGGAATCCGTGAGCCTTTCATTGTGAGATGGACGAATACGATTCAACCCAATTCTACGAATAATCATATTGGTGCGTTTTGGGATATTCTCCCTACGTTTACAGATATTGCTGGTGTAAAATCCCCTAAAAATATAGATGGCATTTCCTTTTTATCAAGCTTAAAAGGAAAAGGAAACCAAAAAACTCATGATTTTCTCTATTGGGAATTTCACGAAAATGGAGGAATACAGGCAGTCCGACAAGGTATTTGGAAGGCGGTAAAATTGAATGCTGCTCTCGATAAAAATGCTGAAATTGAACTATATGACTTGTCAAAAGACCCTCAAGAAAGTAAAAATATTGCCAAATTATTTCCTGAGAAAGCCAAAGAATTAGGTAAATTAATGACTTCTTCACATACAGAATCGCAATTATTTCCTTTTGATCAAAACGGTAAATAATAATTCGACACTATTTTTTCAAAGCCTTCATATTCAATTATGAAGGCTTTTTTATTGAAAACCAATACCGTAAGATTAGGACAGAGAATGCTAAGGAGTTTGATAGATTTGTTCACAATTTCTAATCGTGATTTAGCAGACAAATCCAAAAAAATCTAAAATTTAAACTATTTTCAAAATACAAGGTAGGGTATTACAAATCCCACTTGTCTATTTATTGAAAGCACAAAATCAAAGAGAATGAATTATCTTTCTAAATCTGACAATGCTATAAAAAATATAGAATTAAAGCCTTCCTCAGACAGCCCGCCGATATTAAAAGAAGATTTAATGATTCGAAAGATATTCGAGGAAGATACACGTATGGGTTGTGAAATCCTGTTCAGTAAATATTTTTCGATGCTTTGTAGTCATGCCACAAGGTTGGTTTACTCCAGAGAAGTTGCTGAAGATATTGTCTCAGAGATTTTTTGTCATTTATGGAAAGAACAAATTTTTTCACAAATAACGGGGTCATATAGGGCATATCTTTTTAAAGCCGTCAGACACCGTGCTTACAATTATATTCGATGGGAAATGAGCCGACAGTCGGATGTGGAAGTATTTGAATTAGAGATAATTCACCCGCAAATGAACTCAGACGATATGATGGAATTTGAGGAATTGAGCGAAAAAATTAACGAAACAATCAATGGATTACCCACTCAATGTCGAAATATCTTTTTGTTAAATCGCTTTGAAAATAAGAAATATAAAGACATTGCAGAGGAGCTAAATATTTCAGTAAAAGCAGTTGAAGCACAGGTTTCCAAAGCATTAAGTATTTTAAGAAAAGCACTCATCGAAGAATCTATTTAAAATCAATCTTGAAAATCAAATATCCTTTTTAGTTAACTATTTGATTTTGAGTGAATGACATGAAAGAGAACATTACTGAAAATATATTGTACGATTATTTTGCGGGAAGGTCAACGCCACTGCAAAAAAAAATGATTAAAGAATGGCTCTCTGATTCTTCAAATGAGGACATTTTTTATTATTATTTAGCTCAATGGGAAACCAAACGTCCTCAATATGAGGCAGATAGAGAACGTGGTCTTGCAAGTTACAAGGCATTTTTGAATGATGGAAAAGACTATCCATTTTATTCAAAAAAACCACAAAAATCTAAGAAATTCTTATTTCTAAATATCAGAAATTTTCTAATTGCCGCTTCAGTTCTTTTTGTGTTGACTTTTGGCTTTTATGTTTCAAAGGATTTTTTCCTTTATAAAACGTACACAACCAAAAACCAAAATCAGGAAACAATTTTGCTTTCAGACGGCAGTAAAGTGATTTTGAATGCCAACTCTTCCATCAAAGTTCCGAATGATTTAAAGGAAAGTTCTTTGCGTGAAGTTTGGTTGAAGGGTGAAGCTTTTTTCTCGGTAGCACATAAATCTGCCAATACCAGATTTATTGTTCATACCGAAAATCTAAATATTGAAGTGTTAGGAACAAAATTTAATGTTCAGAACAGAAGAGGAAAAACTGAAGTAGTTTTAAATGAAGGTAAAATCCGATTGACCTCAAATGAAGGCGGAAAATCTCAAATTAAAACTGTTTTAATGAAACCAAACCAATTGGTAAGCTTTGCCAATGCGGATACTGCTTTGCGAATTCAAACCGTAAAATCAGAAAATTATAGTGCTTGGCATAATAATAAACTGGTTTTTAAAGACACAAAACTAAGTGATGTGGCTCACACTTTAGAAGATTTTTATGGCGTAAAAATCATTATTTCAGATGATAAAATTAATAATCGAGAACTCACAGGGACTCTTCCAAACGACGACCTTTCTGTGGTATTAAAAACATTAGCTGCCACACATAATATTGAAATAATACAATCAAAAGACCAAATTATTTGGCGATAAAACTTTCTTAAAATCTCTCAAGTATCAAAATCCTAATAATTATGAATAAACGTCTCTACGTGATTTTTTGTGTCATTTTTGAAATATTACTATTTCAGCAAAATATATCACATTCCCAAGCGATGACATCAATTGCGGGAAATGTACAAGTTACATCGACCAATCATCACAATAATCAGCTCTTTCTCAGTAAGTTACTCCATGACTACGAAAAGCAGTTTAAAGTATATTTTACCTTTGAAAGTAATCTGATTAAAAACCAAATTGTTAAAAATGACTTTAAAGTTTCGGATAATTTAGAAGAAAATTTGAATCAAGTTTTAACGCCATTAAGCCTAAAATACACGAAAGTTTCTGATAAATATTACACCATTTCTCAGGGTTTCTTGCAAAAGAAATTAAAAGCTAATTTACTCACTGAAAACAAGTTACAAGTCAATTTAGAAGACAAAATGCCCGTTAAAATTACCATTTCTGGAACAATAACAGATGAAAATGGTGCAAAAATGGCAGGGGTTTCAGTGTCAGAAAAGAATACCTCAAACGGAACAATTTCTGATAACAATGGTAATTATTCAATTACCGTTCTGAATGAAAATGCAATTATTACGTATAGTTTCATAGGTTACTCGTCTCAGGAGGTTGGCGTTGGCAAAAAAGATAAAATAAATATCAAAATGTTGCCAGATGTTCAAGCCTTAACAGAGGTAGTAGTAGTAGGATATTCTACCAAAACAAAAGAATCTTTAACGGGTTCAATTTCAACGGTTACTTCAAAAGATATTGAAAATGTGCATGGTGGTTCAACGGTGAGTTCGAGTTTAGCAGGGAAAATTTCGGGTGTTACTTTCAAAATGCCAGATGGTCGCCCCGGAGCAAGTGCCAATATCCAAATCCGTAATATGGGAACACCTTTGTATGTAATTGATGGAATTCAACAAGACGGAGGGCAATTTAACAACCTTGCTCCAAACGATATTGAAAGTATAACCATTCTAAAAGACGCTTCTGCGGCAATTTATGGGGTACGTGCTGCCAATGGCGTTGTGTTGGTAACGACCAAAAAAGGAAAATTAAACCAAGAAACAAGAATAAATATTGATGCTTATACAGGTGGACAAAACTGGACGAGCTTTCCGACAGTTTTAAATAATTCGTATGATTTCATGCAAAATAGAGCTGCCGCCGAAGTAACTTCTTTTGGCTCAACTTCTATTACACAAGCTGAACTTGAAAAGTA
This sequence comes from Arcicella aurantiaca, assembly GCF_003148625.1. Classification (GTDB taxonomy): domain Bacteria; phylum Bacteroidota; class Bacteroidia; order Cytophagales; family Spirosomataceae; genus Arcicella; species Arcicella aurantiaca. The sequence goes on from NZ_QGGO01000006.1 coordinate 221,740, forward strand.
TAGAATGGGCGAGTCAGCAGGAGCGGCATACAGAAGTTTTGATTGGAAAAATTTTATCATCAATAGCAATGCCCCACAAACGTCGTTAAATGCCAATGTTACAGGAGGTTCAGACAAAGTTAATTATTATTTGTCGGCAACAAATCTTTATCAAAATTCAGTTTTAGGTCGTGAATATTTGTTTAATCGTACTAATATTCAAAGTAATTTAACGGCTCAAATTACGAAAAGATTAAAAGTGGGTGTTCAAATTAACGGACGTATCGAAACCCGTGAAAATCCCGGTGTTCCCGGTGGAGATGATTATAATTTGGCTCGTCAGTCACTTTACATCAATACGCCTTTAGACCGCCCTTATGCCAATGACAATCCTAATTATCTGAAAGACAACGGCAATAAAACCAATGCAAACTGGGCATTTTTGAATTACAAAATCTCAGGAAAATACAAAAACGATTGGCGAGTTTTACAAAGTAATTTTAGTGCAGAATACCAAATTCCCGGCATAGAAGGGCTTACGGTGAAAGGATTTTATTCGTATTATTTAGCGGACTATCTTTTAAATAATCATGAATACACTTTCAACGCTTATACGTATCGTCCTGAAACGCAAATTTATGAACGTACAAACGGTAGTACAAACCCATGGAGAGAACGTGAACAGATTAAACAAATTAATACTACGGGACAATTACAGTTTACTTATTTTAACAAATTCGGGAATCATTCTATTGGAGCAACCTTCGTAGCGGAACGTTTATATACCACTCGTTTACGCAATTGGATTCACGCAGTACCAACTACCAACGCTTTGCCATTAATCTATTTTCCAACGGCTGATAGATATGATGATAGCGACGACCAGACGGCTCGTTTGGGTTATGTTGGAAAAGTAGATTATAACTATGCCGATAAATATTACATAGAATTATCGGCAAGAAGAGACGCTTCCTATCTTTTTGCAGCTGATAAAAGAGTTGGATATTTCCCCGGCGTTTCTGTGGGTTGGAGAATTACCAACGAACCTTTCATGAAAAACCTTTTGAAGGATAGAACTGACATTCTTTCAGATTTAAAATTGAGAGCTTCTTATGGTATTTTGGGAGACGACAGAAATCCGAATGATTCAAATAGTCCACTTGTTCGTCAATTTGGTTATTTAGAAGGATATAATTACAATCAAGGAACGGCTATTTTAGGAAATGCTGCCGTAGTAGGTTCTGCTGATGCGGGTGTACCTGTGACTAATATTTCATGGTTGAGAAGTGAAGTGAAAAACTTCGGGATTGATTACAGCCTTTTTAACAGAAAATTATCAGGTTCATTTGATTTTTTCTATCGTAAAAGAGACGGACTTTTAGCTTCTAAAACAGATATTGTTGTGCCAACTGAAATTGGATATTCGTTACCTCAAGAAAACCTAAATAGCGATTCGCAAGGTGGTGGAGAAATGTCATTATCATATTCTACAAGTATCAATGAGTTGAAAATTAACATTGGCGGAAATATTAGTTACTCACGTTCAAAAAATGTTGATTTTTATAAACCAGCTTTTAATAACTCTTGGGACCAATACAGAAACTCGGGCGTAAACAGATATAAAAATATTAACTGGGGATACGAAGTAGTTGGACAATTTACATCACAGGAACAAATCAATAATTATCCTGCCAACATTGATGGAAGAGGTAACCGTACTTTATTACCGGGAGATTTAATTTATAAAGACCAAAATAATGACGGAAAAATTGATGAATACGACCAAAGACCAATCGGTTTGGGTTTAGGCACTCAACCAAATATTAACTACGGAATTAATTTAGGTTTAGCTTATAAAAACTTTGATTTAAACATTGATTTCTCAGGAGCAAGCGGATACACGTGGAATCAGAACTGGGAAACTCGTTGGGCATTTCAAAATAATGGGAACTTAAATACCATTTTCTTAGATAGTTGGAGAAGAACAGACATTTATGACGTTAATTCTGCATGGATTCCGGGAAAATATCCTACAAACCGTTACAACGTAGGGACAAGTCACAGTAATTATGCTCCAACATCATCATTCTGGTTACACGATGTTACGTATTTGAGACTTAGAACTTTAGCATTAGGATATACTTTGCCTGTGAAAATTTTGAGCAAGGCAAAAATTAGAAAAATGCGTATTTACGTGAATACTTACAACCTTTTATCATTTGACAACCTAAAACAATACGGTGTTGACCCTGAAGTTCAAGACGATAATGGTTTACAATTTCCTCAAAATAAATTTGTAAACGTAGGAATCAACCTTTCACTATAATTTATAAAAAACATTCTCAATGAAAAAATATATATACGTTTTCCTCTCTTTTCTGGTAATTGGAACAGGAGGATGCTCAAGTGATAGTGAGTTTTTAGATATTTCGCCAACCTCAATTTTAAGTAACGAACAGGCTTTTTCAGACCCTGCACAAGTATTATCAATTCTTGCCAATTTGTATAATCGTCAGGTTGATATTACCAGTTTTAATAACTCTTGGAGTTCATTTGTAGATTTTGGAGAAAGCTTCCCTTCTGACGGGAATTATTCTACCGTACAAAATAACGGTTGGGGTTATGGCAGTTGGGGAACTTGGGATTATGGTTATATCAGAGACTTAAATTTGTTCATTAAAAGAGATAGTGCCGCCACTGCATTGTCGGTAGTTGATAAAGCCCGTTTCTCAGCAGAAGCCCGTTTTTTAAGAGCCAATTATTATTTTGAAATGACTAAAAGAATGGGCGGTGTACCCTTAATTTTAGAACCACTTTTGTATGATTTCAACGGCGACCCATCGTATCTGAGAAAGCCACGTGCCAAAGAATATGAAATGTACGATTTCATTATTAAAGAAGCTGAAGCAATTAAAAACGACCTTCCTGCCAACTTAAACGATAGGTCACGTGCATCAAAAGGAGCAGTTTTGGCAATGGAAGCAAGAGCAGCCTTATATGCGGCTTCAATTGCAAAATACGGAGCTAATACGCCTGTCGTGAAATTATCAGGAGATGAAGTTGGTATTCCTGCAAATAAAGCTGATGGCTACTACCAAATTGCTCTGAGAGCTGCCAAAGAAATTATTAGTGGCTCAGCAGGTGGATATGCACTTTATCAAAATAAACCTGATTTAGCCGAAAATTTTGCCAACTTATTTTTGGATAAAGAAGTAAATAATAAAGAGTCGATTTTCTTTGAAGACTATAAATTAAAAACTTCAAAAGTTCACAACTTTACCACAAGCAATCAACCATTTTCATCAGGAGAAGAATCGGCAAATGGTGATGCAGGACGTATTAATCCGTCTTTAAATTTGGTAGAAAATTTTGAAAAATTAGATAATACTTTTGCTCCAATGGCACATCAAGATGCTAACGGGCAACCTATTTATTACAACAATCCAATTGATATTTTTGCAGGAAGAGACGCCCGTTTGGCAGGAACGATAATTTTACCCGGTTCAGCTTTTAAAGGTCAGCAGTTGGATATTTGGGCAGGATATAAATTAGGAAACGGACAAGTGGTGACTAACCAAGACGCCAGCAGATTTGTGGCTTTACCGAATACCTCAAATCCTGTTCAAGTTTTAGGAAAAGACGGGCCTTATAATGGAAATGTAAACCGTACACAAACAGGTTTTTATATCCGTAAATACCTTGACCCAACACCGGGAGCAGGTTCAAGAGGGACAAATAGTGCAGTTGCTTTTATTCGTTACCGATATGCAGAAGTGCTATTAAATGCCGCTGAGGCAGCTTTTGAGTTAGGTTTAAATGCTGATGCCGTAAACTATATTAATCAAGTGAGAGCAAGAGCAGGTTTAACAATTCCGTTAAAATCTTCAGATTTAACTTTTGATAGAATAGTGCATGAAAGACGTGTGGAATTGGCTTACGAAGGACATTTCTTATTTGACATGAAGCGTTGGAGATTAGCTCATGTTGTTTGGGATGGCGGCAAAATGACTACTTCAGAATTAGTATCGAATATCGGAAAAGCAACAAAACGCAACACACAACCTTTCGGATTGTGGCCTTATAAATTTTATGACCCTACAAGTCCGAATAACGGTAAATGGGTTTTTGATGTAGTTTTACCAAATCTTGTAACAGGTGCAAACAATTTTCAGTTTGGTAATTATTATTCAGCAATTGACAACAACATTATTGCGGCGAATCCAAAATTAGTGAGACAGCCCAATCAATAAGTTACTGATAAACAAAAGATTATAAATATGAAAATTTCACATATATTCATTTTTGCATTAATGCTAACGGCTTTATTTTCTTGTGAAAGAGATAATTATCAGCCACCATCTGTTACCCTAAGCGGACGATTAGTTTATAAAGGAGTTCCGATTCCCTTAGAATATAATCAAGTTCCGTATCAACTTTATCAATATGGTTTTGGCAAAGTTGGTCCTATTAGCCAATCTTTTACGCAAGACGGGGCATTTTCTTCATTGCTTTTTGCAGGAGATTATAAATTCACGATAATTAATGCAACTGTACCTTTTAAATGGCCACAAACAGTTGCAGGTAAACCCGATTCATTAACCATCAATTTGTCGTCAGATAAAACCATGGATATTGAAGTGACACCATATTACATGGTTCGTGATGCTAAAATTTCTGCGGCTTCAAATAAAGTTAATTCAACTTTCAAAATTGAAAAAACACTTTTAGATGCCAGTGGTAAAAATTTCAGTAGAGCAGTATTATTTATTAATAAAACTCAGTTTGTGTCAACTAATGATAATATCGCTTCTGTTTCAATAAATGCCTCAGAAATCACAGACTTAAATAATGTAAACTTGAGTGTAAATATTCCGAGTATCGTTCCCACACAAAATTATGTTTTTGCAAGAGTGGGCGTACAAATTGCTGGTATTAATAGTTGGGTATTTTCTCCGATTCAAAAACTTACATTTTAGAAATTTATGTAGTTAATTTTCAGTACATTGGAGAGGAATTAGACATACAATTAAGGATTGTTAGCATTTCTACATAAATAGTTTATTTTTTATTAAAGCACATTGGATAAATAATAGATTCTACACTTATTCCCCAATCAAAATTCAAATTTTTATCTTTTTAAACATGAAAAAATTACTTTTATTACTGTTGTTGATTAACGTTTTTCAGGCAAATGCACAACAATGGACGGCAGAAAAAGCAAATACTTGGTATGCCAAACAACCGCTTTTTGTTGGAGCAAATTTTATCCCAAGCACTGCCATCAATGAACTTGAAATGTGGCAAGCTGAAACGTTTGACCCTGTTACTATCGACCGAGAATTGGGTTGGGCTGAAGGTTTAGGCATGAATATTATGCGAGTTTTTTTACATAATATTCCTTACGAAACCGATAAAGCGGGCTTTTTGAAAAGAATGAATGAGTTTTTGACCATTGCCGACAAACATCATATCAAAATCATGTTTGTGTTGTATGATTCTTGTTGGAATGACGACCCAAAAGCTGGAAAACAAATGGAGCCAAAAGTTGGGGTTCATAATTCGGGTTGGGCAAGATGTCCGGGTACGAAAATGTTATTCGATTCAAGAACTTGGGGAAGATTAGAAGATTACACAAAAGGTGTTATTGGGGCATTCGCCAATGATAATCGTGTAATTGTATGGGATATGTACAATGAACCTTCAAATTCGGGTTATTTAGATGCGGTAGTGCCGCTTTTGAAAAAGTCTTTCGAATGGGCAAGAGCAGCTAAACCATCTCAGCCAATTACAGCAGGTTGGTGGCACGACCACCCTTTGAGTAATGAATTTATGTTGAACAATTCGGATATTATTACCTTCCATAATTATCGTTCTCCAGAAGATTTAGAAAAAGCAATCAAAGGTTTTCAAGAAACCTATAAACGCCCTGTCATTTGTACAGAATACATGGCTCGTAAACACAAAAGCACTTTTGAAACTTGTTTGCCTATCTTTGAAAAATATAAAGTTGGAGCGATTAACTGGGGCTTAGTGAAAGGAAAAACTAATACTATTTATGCTTGGGACGAACCGCTACCAAGTGGAGAAGAACCCAAATTATGGTTTCATGATATTTTCAGAGCAGACGGTGCTATTTACAAACAAAGTGAAGTAGATGCTATAAAAATGACTACGCACAAGAAGTAAATGGTAAAGGAATCCATGTAGGGTTCTCGAAAATAATTGAAATGGCAAAACAATAGTCGTAAGTTATGATTGTAGATTTTTTCTACCATAGCTTACGACTATTCTTTTGCTGAAATAAATTTCGGGGGCTATAAAATCTCCCGAGCCTACGGCTCTTTATTATGGCTACAACTTAACAAAATAATTCAGCTAAGAGCTATTTACTTTTTGCCTTTTAAAGTCTCAAACTCTAATGCTAACATGATAAATGGCCCTACCGATTTGGGGTCATTATCTCTTTTTACTTCTTTGCAATAATATTCGTAGCTTCCATCTCTGTACGGATTTCCACCCAAACCAGCTCCCGCACAAGCATCTGTGATGCTAATCTTTTGGTCAGATTCTACCCGAATAAAGTGCTTTAAAATTCCTGCATAGCCTTTTTGTGCAGTTTGGATGTATTCTGGCTGAATATATTTTCTTTTACCTGCTTTTATCAAAAAATAGACAAACATAGTAGATGCCGACGATTCCAGATAGTTTTCTGGTTGTTTGCCAACGTCCATCACTTGATACCACAGTCCTGAAGAAGAATCTTGATATTTTTTAAGTGTTTGAGCCATTTCTTGAGTTATTTTCAAAATGGTTTTGTATTGTGGATGTTCCTTCGGAAAATAATCAAGCACATCAACCAATGCCATAGCGTACCAACCCATGCCACGCCCCCAAACATGAGCCGATTTGCCTGTTTGTTTATCAGCCCAACGTTGTTCTTTGCTTTCGTCCCAACCATGATGATAAAGCCCAGTTTCGAGATTTTTATTATGCTTATCAATCAAAATAATCTGATTCGCAATATCTGAAAACAATTCTGGCTCATTAAAAACCTTAGCGTATTGTGCCAAAAAGGGCGTTCCCATGTATAAACCGTCTAACCACATTTGATGCGGATAATGTTTTTTATGCCAAAAACCACCTTCTGAAGTTCTTGGATGCGTTAGCATTTGGCTACGTAACAATTTGATGGCTTTTTCATATTTTGCCTCATGTGTTTTTTCATAAATGGCAAAAAGAAATTTTCCTGCATTGAGAGCATCAATATTGTAGGCATCAACTTTATACGTTTTGATACTTCCATCTTCATTGATGAGGTCGTCAGCGTATTTTTTTATGTAATTGTAATATTTTTCATTTCCCGATTGTCTCCAAAGTTGTTCGAGAGAACTACAAACTAAACCATTACAATAACCCCAGCGAGGGTCTTTTGAAAAATCAAGCATCCAACCTTCTGGATTTCTTAGAATATCCGAATCCGCCATTCTGACAGACCAAGACTCTTTAGATTTTGTAGCAAATGCCAAAGTACAAATCAGTACTATAATGGCAGAACATTTAACGAAAATTGTTTTCATAAAATACATAATTTTTAATTACCACATCATTGAGTAATGTTTAATAAGTTTCTTCAACTTCCCGAAAGTTCTTTACCCGCAATGGATATTGTTTCGGGAAGTTCTACAAGATTTTGGGATAAAAATTATCCAGATATACTAATAATACTAACCCAAGCCCAACTTAATTAAGAAAATATCCCTTGAGATTTTAATTTCTCAAGGGATTGTTAAATAGATTTGAGGTTTAATGTTTTGGAGCAATAAAGGGTTTGTCAGAAGACAAATGATAGCTCACAGATTAAACAGATTTTTGCATTCTATCTGTGTAAACCTCTGTAAAATCAGTTCAATCTGTGGGCTAAATTTGTCTGGGACAAATAGCTGATAGTTTAAATATTTTATTGATAACCAGCGTTTTGCGTAAATTCTGCTTTGTTGGTTACGGCATCTAATTGAGACTGTGGAATTGGTCGTAAAACGTGGTAACTACTCAAGTTTATAGCATTATCTGGAGCATAAGCTTTAATTCTTTCTACTAACTTTCCAGTACGTTTAAGGTCAAACCATCTCAATTGTTCTCCTGCTAACTCACGAGCCCTTTCATCAAGAATAAAATCCAATGTTACCTGTGCAGGCGAAATTTGCATTGCCGCAGCTTTTCCAGTTTTAGCGGCTCTTGTACGTAAAACATTGATATAAGTGGCAGCATCAGTATTATTACCCAATTTCATTTGTGCTTCAGCGGCTATTAGATATACTTCAGCCAAGCGAATCACAAATACATCTCTGGCACTTTGAGCTTCGTTCAAACTTGCCCGAGTAGCATCCATAAATTTTGATAATGAGGGGTAACGTTGATTATCTTTTACTGTTCCGTTGGCATTAAATATTTTGCTTCTATCATAAATTTGATATTTACGAGTGGCTTCAAAAGCATCAGGAATTTCTTTTCCTGTACAATAAACGGCAGTATCTCCAATGCTCATTCCTGTTGGACGGGTGGTTGCATTTGCCTTCCAAATTTGCTGAAAAGAAGCATCATATCGAGCATCATTTTCATCAAATAAATCTAACAAATAACGAGTAGGCATATAACGCACGAATGGTCGTCCGTTGGTAATATCTCGAAGCATTCCCGGTCTGTCGTCATATTTCATAATAAAAAGCAAATGCCCATTATTACTGCCTCTACCATGCCCATAAGGGTTAAATGTGCTATTCACAAGGTCGTTCAATGCCAAATTGGTAGAATAGTCAACCACATAAATGGCTTCTTTATTTTTGAGATTAGTCATTTTCCACAAATCGGCATAGTTAGCTTCCAATTTATAGCCATAATTTCCATTCAAAACTGCTTGTGCCATCTCCAAAGCCTCTTTATTCATTCCTCTTGTGAGGTAAATTCGAGCTAAAAATGCCTGAGAAGCCCCTTTGGTAACTTTTCCGTATTGAGTTTGAGTAGCAGGTAAATTGGCTGTGGCAAACTTTAAATCTTCAATGATTTGTTTGTAAATAATTTCTTCAGAAGTACGATTTGCCGTTGAGATTATTCCATTAGTTTCTTGGGTAGTAAAATGTACGCCACCCCAAGTTTCTACGATGTGCCAATAGTAAAATGCTCTTAAAAATTTAAGTTCAGCTTCTCTAACAGGTCTTAATGTTGCTGATAATCCTGCATTTTCAATGCGTTTAATTCCAGCATTACAAAGATTGATGGCTGCATAAAATTCACGCCATTCAGTTGTTAAGGCAGAATTACTCCCTTGCAAATTCAGATATTGGGTTAAATCTCGGTAAACTTCCCCCGAACCACTCGTCCAAATATCAGTACCTGTTTCAGCAATATTGTATCCTTCTTCTTTTCCGTACCACCATCTTTGATAACTATATGCTGCATTTACCAGCGTTTCAAAACCTTCTGGCGTTGAATAAACGGATTCTGCTGTTAAGCCACTTGGGTTATACTCTGTCAAAACATCATTGCATGAAAAGCATGATATTGTGAGTAAACCAATGGCGATTTTTTTAATAGAAACTATATTTTTCATAACATTGAAATTCGTGATTAAAGGTTTACGTTTAAGCCAAATACAAACAATTTCGTCATTGGAAAGTTCTCCGAACCACCTCTTTCTGGGTCATAATCAAGTTTAGAGAAGGTAAATAAGTTTTTACCCGTTACATAAACCTTGATATTTTTGATGGTTTTTGAGCGTAAAATTGTAGCAGGAATATTGTAGCCTAAGGTAATATTTCTGATACGAGCAAATGAACCATCTTGATAGCCGAGTGTTGAGGTATATTTCAAACCACCATTTTTGTTTGGACGTGGATACGCATTGGTAGGATTTTCGGGTGTCCAATAATCAATACCAGCCGTACTATTTCCCGCTCCTTGTGCATCAAATCTTGCATAGCGGTCAGCATTAATCATTTGTCCCATTCGTGCATAAATAAACACATTAAGGTCAAAATTCTTAAATTTGAAAGTATTGTCTAAACCACCACTCCATTTGGGGCGAGGGTTACCAAGAATAACTCTATCATTAATGGCATCTATTTTACTATCACCGTTTTGATCCATTACTTTAATTTCACCCGGTGTTTGAATAGGCAAAATCTTACTGGCAACATCTGCTTCTGAAGTTTGCCAAATTCCCGTTTTTTGATAGTCATAGAAAACATTGATAGGCTGTCCGATAAACCAACCGTTTCCAATATCGTTACCTCCTGTTACTAATTCTACAATTTCTTCATTATTTTTTGTGAAGGTAATATTACTGTTCCAAGAGAAATTTTTAGTACGAATATTAGTAGTTCCAATGGTTACTTCAATTCCTTGATTTCGGGTTTTGCCAATATTTTGCTTTACGGTTGTTACTCCAGAAGTAGGCGGTAAGCCTCTGTCAAGCAGCAAGTTGGTTGTTTTGGTATCATAATAATCAACAGAACCGCTGATTCTACCCTCTAAAATTCCAAAGTCGAGTCCAAGGTTTTTTGTTTCAGATAATTCCCAACCCAATTCTGCATTTCCAACATTTCTTGAAAAAGTATAGGCGGGAGCCACTACGTCGTCATAACCGAAAGCAATTCTTGTTAAAGACGATTGTGTAGCATAAGGTCCAGAAGGGTCATTTCCTGCAATACCATAACTCAATCGTAGTTTTAGGTCGCTTATTTGTGGAATATTTTTCATGAAATCTTCTTCCACTGCACGCCACGCAAAAGCAACTGATGGGAAAAATGTCCATTTATTTCCTTCTGCTAATTTTGAAGAACCGTCCTGACGAGCCGTTACCGTTAATAAATATTTTCCATTAAAGGCATAATTTAAACGTGCCGCATAAGATAATAAGGTACTTTTAGAGTAGCCAGAATTAATCTTAATTTCTTCAGTAGCATTTCCCAAAGCATAGTATAATTGAGATGGCAAAAGCTGATTTACTCCCGATGCAGAAACATTATCTGATGCTCCTGAAAGATAACTACCTACGCCAGTTAGCGTGAAATTATGCAAACCAATCGCTTTTTGATAAGTGATTACGTTTTCCCAGTTGATAGAGGAACTATTGTTTTCGCTATATGTTGCCAATGATTTTCCTGTTAAACCTCTGTCTAATGATTTTGGCGATTGGAACAATCCATTTCTTGAAGCACTTAAATTTGCTCCAAAAAGACTTCGGATGGTTAAACCTTTTAGAGGTGTAAATTCCAAATATCCATTGGTTATACTTCGTGTGGTTGCAATGGTATTATTAAACACATTGGGTTGTTCATCTGACAATGGGTTGCCTGTTTGTCCATCAATCATCAAGAAATTAAAATTTCCGTTAGCATCATAAAGCAAACCCAAAGGACTAATTTTATTGGCTTGGTTCAATGGGTCTCTTCTTACACTTTGGTCATAATAAGTAATTTGACTTTGTAAGCCAATTTTCATCCAATCGTTTAGGGTATAGTCAACATTCAAACGACCCGTATATCGTTTAATGTCATCTAATTTTAAAATCCCTTTTTCATTAAAATAATCTAAAGAAATATACGACTTTAAGCGTTCTGTGCCTGTTCTGACACCAATTTGATAGTTTTGTTGAAAACCATTATGGATTAATTCTTTTTGAAAATCAGTCCATTCTCCATTTTGTAAGGCTTGGTATTCTGCAACATTGGCAAAAATAGTGGCATCGTCTGTTGAACTTTTCCATAAACCTGCGGCTCTCCAAGCTTCACGTTTTAAATCACGATATTCAGTCATGTTCATCGCTCTTGGATACATAGAAACCTGCGAAACCCCCGAATACGTATTAAAAGAAACGTCCGTTTTACCAGATTTTCCTTTTTTAGTCGTGATTAAAATAACGCCATTTGCACCTCTCGACCCATAAATAGCGATTGACGAAGCATCTTTCAAAACATCCATCGTTTCAATATCATTTGCGTTGATGTCTTCGAGATTGTTGTACTGAATTCCGTCCACAATAATTAAAGGAGAGTTACTGCCGCCAATAGAGCGGTTACCACGAATGTTGATATTTACTCTCGCTCCAGCTTGTCCGCTACTACGTGTAATGTCCGCTCCTGCTATTTTCCCTTGGGCGGCTTCTAAAACGTTAGCTGTTGGCACTTCTTTTAATTGCTCACTTTTCAATTGTACAACTGCCCCTGTTAAGTCCTTTTTCTTCACAGCACCATATCCAATTACCACAACTTCTTCAAGCGAACTATTGGCTACATTCAATTGAACATTTAGCGTTGTTTGTACACCAACCTGTTTTTCTACGGGAGCATAACCAACAAAACTAAAGACTAAAATAGCGTTTTTATCAGGTACTGCTATTTTGTATGAACCATCTGCATTGGTGGTTGTTCCATTGCGAGTACCTTTTATGGCAATATTTACTCCGGGTAATGGTTTATTATTTTCGTCATAAACTTTTCCAGCTACAGTTACGTCCACAGGAGCATTTACTTGTTCTTCAACCTGAGAATTTTCAGCGTTTTGATTTTGGCTTGCCAACACAATTTGTTTGCCAGCTACTTCATAATTTACTTGTAAAGGTGTAAGTAATTTATGAAGAACTTGCCCCAAAGTAACGTTATTGAAGGATATACTTATTTTGCGTTCACTGTCTATAACCCGTGAACTATATACGAATCTGACATCCGTATTTTTCTCGATGGTATGCAATACCTCCTTTATACTCTGATTGGTAATTTTTAGAGATAATGTTTGCCCTAACACCTCTTGCCCCTTCATTGGCAACGCCAAAGAGAGGTTCATACAAGCAATAATCAAGCAAAGTTGATAAAAGGTTAGTTTCATGATTTGCCAAACAAAATGATAATTTTGTTGATTTTTTTTCATAATTTTAGTACGTTAAAATTTGGACAATTTTGACAAAAAAAATCCTGCAATCCTTTTTGGAGGATTGTAGTTGATGAGTCGATAAACTCGCACTTTATCGGCTCTTTTTACATTAAGAGATTGATTTGTAAGTGAATGGATTTATGTTACATAGGCACTTCTTGTTATTGATTATTAGATTTTTAAAAGTTTAAACAGCTTCATTGGCAACCTTCGCCTGTTATTATTATTTTTCCTTCTTTCAATTGATAATTGGCTCTTACAGCTTTGCAAATCAGATGTAATTTTTGATTTAAAGGTTCATCTGTAAGTGATGCCGTTACTGGACAATTCCCTAAATGTTGTGCGTCATATTCTACATCCAAGTGATAGGCTTGCTCTATTCTATTAAAAACTTCGCTTAGATTTGTCTCGTTAAATTCAAATGAAATTCTTTCTATCGAAACATTTACATTGTTGTTTGGAACTGCCACCACAGACATTTGTGGGAGAATCGGACTAATAATTTTATCTTCTACAACAATCCGTTCACCGGGTAATAAAACTAAGCCTTCCAGTTTTTCATTTTGAGTCTTTCGTAATTGTTCTTCATTATCTGCCAAGTAAACTGCCACTCGTCCCGTTTTAACATTTACCGAAACTTTAGGAGAATTTGGATATGTTTTAACACTAAAACTTGTTCCTAAAACCTTCGTAATTACTTGATTTGCATGGACAATAAAAGGCTTACTTGGGTCTTTGGCAATTTCAAAAAATGCTTCCCCTGTTAAAAAAACCTCTCTCAAATCTTTCGTGAATGTTTGAGGATATGAAATTTTAGAGCCTTTTTTCAAAAGTATAGAACTACCATCTGCAAGGTTGATAACTTGTTGTTGATGGTCTTGATTAAATACTTCTACTAATTCATATTGATTTTTTGCCCTTTCTACTTGTGCTGCATAAGTATGTTCTGGAGTGATAGCTGATTGTTGATTCCAAAAGATGCCGATAGCAATTATAACTGCTGCCGCCGCACTCCACATCCAAAACTTATATATTCCTTTTTTGACAGGTTTTTCGTATGCTTCAATTTCTTCTAAAATCGAATTTTTCAATTCATTTATTTCTTGTTGAGAAAATGTTGAATCAGAAATTTTATTCGCTAACAAAACCATTTGACGTGCCAATTCTACGTCTTTTCGTTTAAAAGGATAGATTTCAAGCCAATTTTGCCAGAAATGTTCTGCTTCTAAATCAGCATGATTTATCCACTTTATAAAGTAGGAATCCTGAGCTAATTCTTCTGGACTATATGTTGTGTAATTATTCACGGATTATCTGTATTAAAAGTTTTAAAATAAGTTGGAATACAAATTCTGTTAGCATTTGATATGCTAACTCGTAAAATCCCAATAATAGATTTAAAGAAAATGACTTTGTTAATGATAAGAGGAAGCAACTTCGATTTACTACCAAAGCAAAAGGTTATTTTTTTATTTTTTTTTTAAAAATATTGCAAAACGAAGATTCCACCCAATAAACCTAAATTCACGCAATAGCAAACTTTATTTTATTAGCAGAAATATGAGTAAGCTTACCAAGTATGATAAACGTGTACGAAGTTTCGATAGGGCATTTTGAAGTGTATTTGCCACCGTTTGTTCTTTCAAACCCAACATTATAGCAATTTCTTTGAGTTTTAAATTGGAATAATATTTTAGAGTAATCACTTCTCTTTCTCTGGCAGAAAGCATTTTTAACGAAGAGGCTAATTGTTGTTCTTGTTGATGGTCAAATTCATTTTTGCATAAAATGGCTTCGGGCGAAGCATCATCAATTAATTCTGATAGGTAATTTTCGAATTCTTGAGCGTCTAAATTTACATTTTTTAGATGTCGGGTAACGGCTCTTCTTACCGAACGATATAAATAAAATCTTACTTGAACGTCATTACTCAAATTATGACGATACAACCAAATATCAACAAAAACATCTTGGACGGCACTTTTTGCCATCGTGCGGTCAAGACAAATTTTGTAAGCATAATTCATCAATTCTTTCCCAAAAGCATCAAAAAGCTCTTTAAAAGCCTGTTTGTCATCTTTAATGATTTTTGCCCAAAGATGTAAATATTTTTGTTCAGTATTCATTAATTCAAGATTGAAAAGATACAATTTATACTTCGATTAGTCTTAAAAGGGCAAAGGGCTAAATTTATACCTAAAAAGAAAATGATGTAATCTTAAATTAATAATTTTTAATTAAGTAGGACTACTCCCAACGCCTACTTAATTCAACATTCGGTATTCGTTGGGAGTAAGTCCTACTTTTTGTTTAAATAGACGACTAAAATGTTGTGGATACTTAAATCCTAATTGATAGGATATTTCACTGAGGGATTTTGATGTATCTAAAACTCGCTCTTTGGCAAGGTCTAATAATCGTAATTGGATATATTCTAAGGCTGTTTTTCCTGTTTCTTTCTTAATTAAATCTCCAAAATAATTAGACGATAAATTCAATTTATCTGCAAAGTAAGATACTGAGGGCAAGCCTTTTACTGATAATTCTTGACTAAAAAGATAGTCAGTCAGCGAAGTGTCAAATTGTTCAATAATGCCTTTATGTGCTTCTTCACGGGTTATAAATTGACGGTCGTAAAATCTTGAAAAATATTTAAGTAGTAATTCTAAATTGGCAATAATCAACTTCTTGCTGTGTTTATCAATATTTTGATTTATTTCTGTTGCAATATTTTCAAAACAATTAAGAATCACCTCTTTTTCTCTCTCAGAAACGTGCAAAGATTCATTTACCTGATAACTAAAAAAAGTATAGTCGTGGATACTTTTTCCTAAACTTGTGCCTTTAATGAGGTCTGGGTGAAAAACCAAAGCTTTTCCATAAGGTTGATGTATTTCACCTTCTGGCTCGTGCGTGATAATTTGCCCGGGGGCAAAAAAGACTATTGTACCTTCTTCATAATCATAATATTTATTGCCATATCGTAATTCTCCGCATTTAGTTTCCTTGATAATTATGGCATAAATATTCATCTTCGCCTTTGTTTTAGCAATTGGGTCAGACTTCCCCAAGTCCACAAAATTAATTAATGGATGAAGCGTCGTGTTGTTAAATGTTTGGCTATAATGTTTTATTGTATCGTAAATTATCATGGCAGTAGTGGTTTTGATTTTCAAGATTTACCGAAATTATCAAAGAATTGATAGCTTATAATACTTACCTGTAAAAATGGTTAGTAAAACCGTAAAATTGATAAAATATCATCGCTCATTCTTTCCTAATTTTGGAACTTTAATGTAGTGTTTAATAAGTTTCTTCAACTTCCCGAAACAATATCCATTGCGGGTAAAAAAACTTTCGGGAAGTGAACCTCTCGACTACTTCCCGAAAGTTCTTTCTACTTTCGGGAAGTTCTACAAGATTTTGGAATAAAAATTATCCAGATAACTAATTAAACAGTGTATTCAATGCTTAAATTCAAAAATCTGCCCAATCAGATTTATTATTCCAAAAACATTTATGAATTATCTCAAATTATCAATCATTATTTCTTCATTATTTTTAACACAACTATCTTATGGACAACAAGATACGACCAATTTAGTTAGTAGTTTTAGCGGCTCTGTTGGCATTACTAACAATGGATTTTCAATCATTCCTACTTTCTCGTTAAATAGCCCTGCGGCAATTATGAATTTTACGTGGAAGAAAAAACGTTTTAGCTTTAATCCTGATATTCGCTTGGTAACAGATGCCAGTAAAGGAGGTTTTATTTTTTGGCTAAGATACCAAGCAATTCAAGCAAAAAAGTTTGGTTTGCGTGTGAGTGCTCACCCTGCTCTTAGCTTAGTGCGAAAAACGATAATTGACAACGGAAGTTCCATAGAAATTACTGAAATGTTACGTTTTTTGGCTTATGAGATTGTTCCAAGCTATCAAATTACGCCAAATTGGAATGTAAGTGCAGTTTATTTACAAGGTCATGGCTTACAAAATCATGGACCACAATTAACAAGAGCATTTTTTGTAAATACCAGTATTTCAGATATTAAAATTGGAGGCGATTTCAGATTTCAAATTACGCCATCCTATTATTACTTATATACTGACAGCTACACAGGTAACTATTTGGCTGTAACCGCAGGAATTTCCAAAAAAGGAAGTCCTTTTGCGATACAATCAACTATCAATCAAACATTTGACTCAAACATACCTAACAATAAAGACTTTATGTGGAACGCCATGTTAAGTTATAATTTCAGTAGAAATTTGAAAAGAATTTAAACATATTTAATGATAAGTAGGCGTTTGGATTTAGTTGTTGGGCATTAGTGTTGGAACTCACTATTAATCAGAATATTGCAACATAATCTGAGGAATGCCTCGTCTAATTCTTAACGAATACTTATAAAACTTAATCAATGACAAAATATACACTCACCATCAACGGCAAAAAAACACAAGTTGAAGCCGAACCAGACACCCCAATGCTTTGGGTAATTCGTGATTATGTTGGACTAAAAGGTACAAAATTTGGATGTGGAATGGGCTTGTGCGGAGCTTGCACGATTCATCTTGACGGTCAGGCGATTCGTTCATGTCAAACGCCAATTTCATCGGTAAAAGCCACCAATAAAATTACAACGATTGAAGGTATTTCCGCAGGAATTAATATTGACCATGTTGTTCAAAAAGCATGGATAGAAGAACAAGTGCCACAATGCGGTTATTGTCAGTCGGGACAAATTATGTCGGCGGTTGCCTTATTGAAATCAAATCCAAACCCAACTGATGACGATATTGACACTTTTATGTCAGGAAATATTTGTCGCTGTGGTACTTACGTTCGTATTCGTAAAGCCATTCATTCGGCAGCAAGCGAAATGAAGAAAAAATAATCAACCGTCAAACGTAGTAATGTTCAACGAAACATACTACAAAACCGAAATTCAACATGGAAAAAAATAATATCAACCGTCGTAATTTCTTACGATTTACGGGTATATCGGGAATGGCATTTGTTTTAGGAATCTCTCATTCATCCGCAAGCATAGAAAAAACACTGATTGAGCCAACCGAAGCCTCAACTTTGCTCCTAAGTCAGCCTTTTAATTTTACTCCGTACATCATTATTGAAAATACTGGAAAAATCACGCTTTATAATTCAAAACCTGAAATCGGACAAGGCACGTACCAATCCATTCCAGCTTTGATTGCCGAAGAATTGGAAATTTCTCCAGAACAATACACCGTTTTACAAACGAACGGAGAAATCAAATTTGGAGGAGCTCAATTTGCAGGTGGAAGTATGTCAGTACGAATGAGTTACACCGAAATGCGTAAGGCAGGTGCAACCGCAAAAGAAATGTTACTTACCGCTGCCAGCCAACAATGGAATGTGCCTGTTTCGGAATGTTTTGCAGAAAAAGCTCAGATTATTCATAAGCCAAGCGGCAAAAAATTGGGTTACGGAGCATTAGTGGAAACTGCTTCAAAATTGGAAGTACCCAAAAATCCAACGCTAAAAGAAGCAAAAGACTTCAAAATTTTAGGCAAATCTGTAAAACGCCAAGACGTTCCCCTAAAAGTGAAAGGTCAAGCCATTTTTGGAATTGACGCAGAACTTCCCAACATGGTTTATGCTTCCGTTGAGCGTTGTCCTGTTTTTGGAGCAACACTTAAAGACTATGACAAAACTGCCACTTTAAAAATAGCAGGCGTGCAAGAGGTTTTGGAAGTAGAAAGAGTTTTTGGAGTTTATAAATCTGTTGGAGTTGCGGTTGTTGCCAAAAACTATTGGGCTGCCTTACAAGGACGTAAAGCCTTAAAAGTTAATTGGAATTATCAAGGAAAAGACACCTTCAATTCGCAAGAATATACAAAATCTTTGCATGAATTATCTAAAAAAGAAGGCGTGATTGACGCAAATGTGGGCAATTTTGAAGAGAGTTTTGGAAGTGCTTCTAAAAAACTTGAAGCATTTTACGAAACTCCTTTTGTGTCGCATTCGCCCATGGAAGCGATGAATTGTACTGCCTTTTGGAATGCTGAAAACAAACTCGACATTTGGACTTCCACGCAAGTACCTTCTGACGTAATGCGTGAAATACCTACTCGTTTCGGAATTAAAGCAGAAGATGTAACGCTTCATACAAATTTTAGTGGGGGAGGTTTTGGACGTAGATTAGCCATTGATTTTATCATTGAAGCGGTCAATTTGGCAAAAGCCATCAAGAAACCTGTTAAATTAATTTGGACACGTGAAGACGATACTCAATTAGGGCCTTTCCGTCCGCCTACCTTTTCGGCAATGAAAGGAGCAGTTGGTTCAGACGGTAAATTAATTGCTTTTCAACATAAAGTGATTTCACCTACTATCATGTCATTTTTGAACCCTAACAATGATAAAACAAAGCTTGATGGAACGATGACGGAAGGAATTAGTCATCAGAAATATGAAATTCCTAACATGAAAAATCTATTTGTTTATTCAGATATTCATGTGCCAATGTTTTGGTGGCGTTCTGTTACAAGTTCAACTTTAGCGTTTTCACATGAATGTTTTATAGACGAATTGGCACATAGTGCAGGAAAAGACCCGATGGTGTTTCGTTTAGAAATGCTCACGAAGGATTCAGATACCAAACGTCTTTTACAAAAACTGAAAGAGGTTTCTAAATGGGATTCAGCTCTACCAAAAGGCAAAGGACGTGGCGTGGCACAATGGGAATTTTTTGCAGGTTTAGGAGGTCATGTTGTTGAGGTTTCTAAATTATCCGACAATTCAGTTAAAATTGAAAAAATTTATGCAGTCATTGACTTAGGAACAGTCGTAAATCCTGATACAGTAAAAGCACAAATGGAAGGTGCAATCGTGATGGCAATTACCGCTGCTATCAAGAATGGAATAACTTTCGCAGGCGGAAAAGCTGAACAAAGCAATTTTCATGACAACCCTGTTTTACGAATCAATGAAGTACCCAAAATAGAAGTACATATTTTGGCAGAAGGTGGCAAAGAAATAAAAGGAGTTGGCGAACCGGGTTTACCACCTGTTGCCCCAGCTTTGGCAAATGCCATTTTTGCCGCAACGGGCAAACGTGTACGCAAAATGCCTTTTGATATTGATAAGTTGGTTTAATTTAACAGATTAAAAATCTGAAAAGAAAATTTATAAAAGCATTTAAGTACAGTGTTTTATAAGTTATTTCAACTTCCCGAAACAATATCCATTGCGGGTAAATAACTTTCGGGAAGGGACATTGATGTTTTATACTTCTCGAAAGTTATTTACCCGCAATGGATATTGTTTCGAGAAGTTCTTTCGAATAATTAAGCTTCCCCAAAAAACGTATTAAACACTGTATTAAGTTTAAACAAAAACATGAAAACACAAATTGTAAAAGCATTTGGAACAGATGCACCAACAGACGATTTAAAACAAATGGACATCCAACGCAGAGAAGTTACTGCTAATGATGTGGAAATTGACATTTTATACTGTGGCGTTTGTCACTCAGATATTCATACGGCTCGAAATGAATGGCCGGGAACGATTTATCCTAATGTTCCAGGGCATGAAATTGTAGGTAGGGTCACAAATGTAGGGAATCTTGTAACGAAATTTAAAGTTGGAGATTTAGCAGCAGTAGGCTGTATGGTGGATAGTTGTAGAACTTGCGAAAGTTGCCAAGAAGGTTTGGAAAACTATTGCGAAAAAGGCATGACAGGAACGTACAATTCTTCTGATAAACACTTAGGTACACACACATTTGGCGGTTATTCTGAAAAAGTTGTGGTAGATGAAAATTACGTTTTGAGTGTACCCGAAAATTTAGATTTAGCAGCCACTGCACCCTTATTATGTGCAGGAATTACTACGTACTCGCCCCTCAGACATTGGAACGTTGGCGAAGGTAAAAAAGTGGGAATTGTTGGTATCGGCGGTTTAGGACACATGGGGGTAAAATTAGCCAAAGCAATGGGGGCTTATGTAGTGGTAATCACTACTTCTGCTTCAAAAATTGAAGATGCTAAACGATTAGGAGCAGACGAAGTTATTCTATCAACAGATAAATCTCAAATGAAAAGCAATGCTCGAACACTACACTTTATCTTAGATTGCGTTTCTGCTCAGCATGACATCAACGCTTATTTAAGTTTATTGAAAAGAGACGGACAATTAACTCTTGTAGGAGCTCCAGTAGATGCTCTGCCAGTTGCTCCATTTAGTTTAATTCCTGCACGCAAAAGTTTTTCAGGCTCTATGATTGGAGGAATTGCTGAAACACAAGAAATGTTAGATTTCTGTGGTAAACATAATATTACTTCCGACATTGAACTTATTGATATGCAAGACATTAACAACGCTTATGAACGTATGTTGAAAGGCGATGTAAAATATCGTTTTGTGATTGATATGGCGTCATTGAAAAAATAATAAGCTAATATCCTAAAAATTAATGAGGTCGAGTAAATATATTTTGAAGTGATATTGAGTAATTCAATTTTATTTCGAGATGATTTTACTCGACCTAATTTTTTTAATTGCTTCAATAATCGTGAAATTATACTAATTTAAAAAAGGTATTGCGTATCTGAGTCTCAACGGAAGTCGTCCTTCCAAAGGCTACGGTTTATGCACACGTATTTGAATATCGATTTAGAGCCATAGGCTCGGTTAAATTTTGTAGCGGTGGGTTTTAACCCACCTAAAATGATGCGAAAAGCCATTTTAGAGCCAGATGCTCGCCCCCTTTTAAATGCTTCGTTCCTACGGAACTCAAAAAATGGTCATTTTCTTTTTCGGTGGGTTAAAACCCACCGCTACAAAATCGGTCAAGCCTACGGCTTTTTTGTTCTATAAATTTGTGTATAAACCGTAGCCTTCAAAAGGACGACTTCCGTCGAAACTCATACACGCAATATCTTTATAAAATTAGTATCACTTCTCTGGAAGTAGCATATTCCCACCCTAACTCTTCGTCAGTAATATATTGCTTAACAAAATAGTCAAATGTATTTAATGCTTAGATAAGCAAAAGAAATGACAATATTTTATCATACTTGCTTGGTTGATTTTAATAAGTTTGTTAGTTAAAATTGGTTAGAGAAATGATAATTTAAAATGAAATCACCTCTGAATTTTAGTAGAAATTTGGGGGTGTTTGTGTTTTATAAGAATGAAACGATACGACCAATTTAAAGAGAGGTTGGACTTTCGTATCTAAAGAATTAGCATTTGCAACATGACAAACGCCGCACCGTTTTATCGTTGAAGTTGTTAAAACTTATTCCTTTTTTGTAAATCGTTTCACTTTATGGTTGTGCATAAAAAAATTGTTCTATGTAGCTCTGTCATAGCTGAGCTACTGTGGGTCAAAATTTCATAATCACAGCCAAAAAGTTAATTCAATACCCACTCAAAACAGTGTACTCAAAACGAAAAATGTAAAGAGGTTCACTTAAAAATTAATTTTTACAAATTGAAAATCGATTGTAAACTAACAACATGAATAGAAAATTTTTATTACTCGTATTGGCACTCGTTGCCATTTTTAATGCTGATAATTTTGCTCAGAAAGCACCCGTTTATAGCTGGCAAAATCTTCCTAAAATTGCCCAGCCATCTTTCAAAAAAGATACATTTAACATTACAAAATTTGGGGCAAAACCTGACGGAATTTCGCTGAACACACAATCTATCAATAAAGCCATTGAAGAATGTAGTCAGAAAGGGGGAGGAGTTGTACTTGTACCACAAGGTATTTGGTTAACAGGACCTGTGGTGATGAAAAGCAACGTAAATCTGCATCTAAAAAAATCTGCAACGCTACTTTTTTCAACCGATAAATCGCAATACGCAATCGTAGAAGGTTTTTATGAAGGTAAACGTGCAGCTCGAAATCAGTCTCCCATTTCTGGAACAGATTTAGAAAATGTAGCCATTACAGGTCAAGGAATTATTGATGGAAATGGCGATGTTTGGCGTGCAGTCAATAAAAACCAATTGACCGACGAACAATGGAAACACAAAGTAGCTTCTGGCGGGGTTTTGAAAGACGATGGCAAAGTTTGGTATCCAAGCGAGCAATTCAAACAAGCGAGCGTTGGGGGCAAAAGTATGTTGCTTCTTGACGGTAAAAAACCAAGTGATTTCCAAGATATGAAAGATTATCTTCGCCCAAATTTGGTGGTATTTACCCGTTGTAAAAAAGTTTTATTAGATGGAATAACTTTCCAAAATTCACCTGCTTGGTGTTTGCATCCTTTAATGAGCCAAGACCTGACTTTGAGAAATTTATATGTAAAAAATCCTGAATACGCCCATAATGGTGACGGTATGGATATTGAATCTTGTAAGAATTTCTTAATTGAAAATTGTACCCTTGATGTTGGTGATGATGCCATTTGTATTAAATCGGGAAAAGATGAAGAAGGTCGTAAGCGTGGAATGCCAACTGAAAATGGAATTATCAGAAATAATACCGTTTATAATGGTCACGGGGGCTTTGTAGTCGGTAGTGAAATGAGTGGTGGAGCAAGAAATATTTTTGTTTCCGATTGTACTTTTATGGGAACAGATAAAGGTTTACGCTTTAAATCTGTACGTGGTCGTGGTGGAATTGTTGAGCATATTTATGCTAAAAATATTTACATGAAAGACATTGCCCAAGAAGCAATTTTCTTTGATATGTACTATTTTGTAAAATTTGCAACCGACACCCCTCGTGACGAAAGACCTGTGGTAAATGAAGGAACTCCCATTTTCAGAAATATGAAATTTGAAAATATTGTTTGTAGTGGTGCAAATAAAGGTGTTTTTGTTCGTGGATTGCCAGAAATGCCCATTGAAAACATTCAGTTAGAAAACTTAACGCTTCAGTCAGAAATAGGGGCAGAGTTTGTGGATACAAAAGGAATTTCTTTAAAAAATGTTACGTTCCATGCTAACAAAACAAAACCTGTTATTTCTGTGGTAAATAGCAATTCTCTCACTTTTGATTCAGTAAAATATCCAACTTCTACGGAATTATTATTTTCAATAAGTGGCGATAGAACAAAAGCAATTGCCGTTAAAAATACTGATTCAAAAAACACAAAAAATAAAGTAGAGTTTACGGATAAGGCTTCTTTAAACGAATTTATTTTTTCTGAGAAATAAGGTTATTATGTTGATTATAGACAACGACATCACGTATTGGAAAATCTAAACAACATTATTCCAAAATATATTCTGATACTTTTTGTCGTACTCTATAACAAACAGTTATTGTCAAAACTACTGAAAATATGCGTTTTAGAATTTCATTAAAATTAATAATCATTGCCATTTTTTCCTCGACAACTTTGTTTGCACAACAAGCAAATACGGTTTCAAAAGTTTGGGTTTCAGACCTTGGAAATGGCACTTACAAAAACCCTGTAATTGATGCCGATTATTCAGACCCAGACGCTTGTCGTGTTGGAGATGATTTTTACATGACGGCTTCAAGTTTCGATGCCGTTCCGGGGCTTCCCATTCTTCATTCAAAAGATTTAGTCAATTGGAAACTTATCGGTCATGCCCTAAAACGTCAGCCCCCGATTGAGCATTTCTCCAAAACACAACATGGAAACGGCGTTTGGGCTCCTGCCATTCGTTATCATAATGGCGAATTTCTGATTTATTATCCCGACCCAGATTTTGGTATTTATGTGATAAAAACTAAAAATCCTGCGGGAAATTGGTCTGAACCTAAATTGGTAGAAGGTGGAAAAGGATTAATTGACCCTTGTCCTTTTTGGGATGAAGACGGTCAAGCGTATTTATCTCACGGTTGGGCAGGTAGTAGAGCAGGGATAAAAAGTATTCTGACCATCAAAAAAATGAATAATGAAGGTACAGAAGTTTTGGATGAAGGCGTAATTGTATATGACGGTCACGAACTTGACCCAACCATTGAAGGGCCTAAAATGTACAAACGCAATGGATATTATTATCTTTTTGCTCCTGCGGGTGGCGTTTCAACGGGTTGGCAATTGGTTTTACGTTCCAAAAATGTTTATGGACCTTACGAACGAAAAGTAGTAATGGCACAAGGAAATACGCCAATTAATGGGCCACATCAAGGTGCTTGGGTAAATACCGCAACGGGCGAAGATTGGTTTTTGCATTTTCAGGATAAAGGAACTTATGGGCGAGTGGTTCATTTACAGCCTATGAAATGGGTAAATGATTGGCCAGTTATTGGTACTGATAAAGATGGAGACGGCACAGGTGACCCCGTTTTGACCTATAAAAAACCGAATGTTGGCAAAACTTATCCTATCCAAACGCCACCAGAAAGTGACGAATTTAATACAATTCAAATGGGTTTGCAATGGCAATGGCAGGCAAATCCGAAAGGAATTTGGCATACCACGAGCAATCAAGGGTATTTAAGATTGTATTCATATAAATCTCCAGAAGATGCCAAAAACCTTTGGGATGTACCTAATTTATTGATGCAAAAATTTCCTGCACAAACTTTTATGGCAACTACCAAACTGAATTTCAAGCCAAATCCGAAGTTAGAAAATGAAAAAGTTGGTTTAGTAATTATGGGTAAAAGTTATGCCAATATTGCTCTCAAAAGTTCAAAAGAAGGGGTTGCTTTAGTGTATGGCGTTTGCAAAAAAGCAAATGAAAAAACTTCGGAAGAAGAAACTGTGATTGCTAAAGTTGAAGCCAATAAGGATATTTTTCTTAGAATAAAGGTTTCGGAAGGTGGAAAATGTCAATTTGCATATAGCCTTGACGGTCAGACTTATACAAATGCAGGAGAAGTTTTTAAGGCAGACGTCGGAATGTGGATTGGTGCTAAAATGGGTATTTTCTGTACTCGTACAACACAAATTAATGATTCTGGTTATGCAGATTTTGACTGGTTTAGGGTTGAACCTTTGAGTGGAAATTAATTTTCAGATTGAAGAAATCGAATGGCTCACGTTTAATTCTTTCGGAATAATCTACCATTTGTTTGTTGCAAAGACAAAATTAGACCGTTGATTTAACAGGTTTACACGAAAAATTAAAGAAAAATCTGTGTAAATCTGTTAAATCCGTGTTATCTGTGGTCTTTGCAACAAATAGGTAGATTTATCTGAAATCTTCTACCTTTCAGATAAATGTCTCCAAGCAATTTCTTTGTATTTATCAATACTTGAATCTTCTAAATCAACTTCTTTAGCATTATCGTCCCATTCTCGCATTTTCAAATAAAGGTCAAACATGGGTGACTTTTCAAATAAAATTGCTTCTTCTTCCGTCATTTTTCCACCTTGAAATTCCAAAGTTTTTCTACTCGCTTCCGAAAGCTTTTCAAAGTAAGTTGGATATTTATAGGTTAAATATCTTTTGGCTTCAACATGATTTCTTACTAATTGTGCCACTCTGTTTGAAAAACCATTTTTATATAGAAAATTAGCTCCTGCCACTTCGTGCGAAATATTTCCAAGTCCATTCATTTCGTTTTTATTGGGCAGAAAATGTCCAATGTCATGTAAAAATGCCGCTAAAACAACATCTTCATCAAAGCCTTCATTTTCAGCCAATTGAGCCGTCTGAAAACTATGTTCTAAAATACTTACGGATTCGCCAAGGTATTCATTTGAGCCATTAATTTCATAAAAGCCAAAGATTGAATCGAGTCTTTGGCGAAGGATAGATTCTGAAATTGTCATCGTTTTGCGGAAAATTAAAATAAGTAAACTGAACTATCCACTATTTTTCGCAATCAAAAAAATAACCGCAGACAGGGCAAAAAAGCCGCTGTCAGGGTTGAACCCGAAACCCTGACAGTGGCTTTTTTGCCCTGTCTGCGGTTGTGCGACGAATAGTAGATAATTTCGTAATTAAGTGTTAGGAATAAATTATTTGACATTATGTTTGGCGTATAGCATACGCCAATGTTTTGACAATTTTTGGCGTATGCTATACGCCACTACAAATCAATGACATTAATTTTATTAAATAATTTATTCTTGGTACTTAAACTGAAAATTTAGATATTTTTTAAATAGAGATTTAAGATTTTATTAGGTTTCAGTACCAATGCCCATCAACTAAATCCTAAGCCCTATTTAGATGAATTTTAAAAGAAGAAAAGTAGTAGAAAGCTCTACTACTTTTAAAGAATTTATAACCATTTTTCGTTTATTGATTTTATTTAATCAACCACATGGAAGCATTAATGTTATCGCTTCCTCCAAATTGACGAGCGATTGAGGTTGTTAAATTTTCCAAGTTTGTAGAAGATTCTGAACTTGGGTAAAGATAGCGAAGTGGAATTTTTGTACCATTGGCAGTTCCAGGACCAACCAAGAAGGTCGGAACACCTGTTCTTCTCCAGTTATAATATGCTTCGTATCCAGAATTTTGGAAGAAAGCGAGGTATTTCTGATTTAAAATTTGTGTTAATCCTGTTGCATTATTTCCTGCATATTTTACAGAAGTTTGTGCCAAATAAGCCGTTGCATCAGCAATACCATAGAACGACATAGATGCTTTTACACCTTTTTCATACCAATCTTGTGCATTACCCGTTGCCCAACCTTGATTGATAGCCTCAGCAATGTTGAAACACATTTCTGGATAACTAATTACAAAGGTATTTTCGCCTGTGTATGAGCTATAATAACGCTTACGACTTTGGAATGAATACTGTCCTAAACCTGCTTTTGACGACATATCGGCTAAATCTTCTCCCGAACTTGCCCCGACGTAAGCATCAAAATCTGTTGCTTTTAACCCTTTTGCTAATTGAGCTTCTGCTGGTTCTGCCACTACAAATAAACGAGGGTCTTTAAAGTTTTTCAATAAATCTATGTAGGTTTTTGCCATATTTTCACGAGTGGCATTGTTTCCTAAATTGTCGGGATTTCGTGGATATTTGTTATTTGTACTCCAAACATATTGTAAACTTTCAGACAAATCTGACATCAAAGGGTATTTAGTTGGATTACCCAAAACATTAGCAAAATCTGCTTTTACTTTCAAATCGGTATCATCCGTTCTTTTGCTCAAATGAATTAAAACTCTCAACCTTAACGAATTAACTGATTTTTGCCATTTACGAAGGTCATTTCCATAATAAATATCGCCATCTAAAGTTCTGTCGCCAGTTGTGATTAATTGAGCCAAATCGTTATTTGAATCTTCCAACCATTTCAAAATCTGAACAAAAACTTCTTTCTGAGTATCGTATTTTGGTTTATCAATTGTAAGACCTTGCAAAGCATCTTTTACAGGTAAATCACCCACTCTCAAAGTCATATTGGTATAATAATAAGCACGTAAAAATTTCCCTAAAGCCGAATAGGGATTCAATTCTTTTGCTCCACTGTTTTTAGCTTCTTCTTCCATTTTTACTACGTTTTTCAAAGTAGTAAATTGCAAACTTGCGTTCCCCCAATTGTATTCGTTATTGTCGTAATAGTTATAATTTGAACAATAAAATTGGTTGTTACGCATCATGGTATTCCATGCACCATCATTCATTTTGCTAAGTACGTCTCTCAAAATAATAGAAGATGGTACTGAAGTTGGTAAGTTTGGATTCTTTTCCAACGTTTGATAATCACTACAACTTGCTAAAAGTGAGATGATTAATATAGATAAAATATATTTTTTCATTTGAAATGCTTTCTAAGCTTTAGGCTTTAGGCTATAAGTTTTAGGCTATCGAATTGAAAACCTAAAGCTTATAGCTTAAAACTTATAGCGATTATTAAAATGTAATATTCAAATTGATACCAAAACGCTTCATAGTTGGTGTTTGCAAACCTGTACTTGCACTCAAACCTGTGAATTGGTCTAAGTCAACGCCACTGTGTTTGCTATCTACGAAGTAGAATAAATTACGCCCAACCAATGAAATTGAAGCTTGTTTGATGAAGGTTTTTGCCAACATTGATGATGGGAAATTATAGCTTACCGTCACCTCACGAAGTTTAGAGAAAGTTTTGCTCATCAGGTTGCCTTCTGCTGTTCCGTTGTAGCGACTGATATAATCTTGTGCATAAGTTTTGATGGTATTTGTCGCAAATTTCAACGATGACATATTGGTAATTAATCCTGTATTTGAGTCAAAAGTTGGTGTTCCTTCCGTAATCATTACGCCTTCGCCAACGTAGGCTTTTACACCTTGTGCATCAAAATCACGAGCTGCACCAAAAGCACCTTCAACGGTTTCAATATGGCGACCACCTCTGAATGTTTGCTTACGAATATAATCTTCAACCGTTCCGCCTACACGACCATCAAATTGAAAACTCAATGACCAATTTTTATAAGAAACTTTGTTATTTAAGCCCCAAACGTAGTCAGGATTTGCATAGCCAACCATTGTTCCACGTGAGTTTACGATTGGACGACCACCAGCATCATTGATAATTTGTCCATCAGTCGTTCTTAAATACGTAGCAACATAAACTTGGTCAATTCTTTCACCAACATGGATAAATTGAGTTGAAACGTTACCACTCACAAAATAATTAGAAGGTAAACTTTCAATTTTTACATTGTTTTCATTGTAAACTTCCTGCAACGTTTCTTTGAAATTTGAAACGTTTAAAAGTACGTCCCAACTAAAATCATTTGTTTTGATTGGCGAGCCTTTCAATGATACTTCAAGACCTGTCTTTTTAGTTTTGATACCATTTACGATGGCTGAAGTGTAACCCGTTGTTTGAGATAAATCACGGTTAAAAATTCTTGGCCCATCATTAGAAGTAAAATAAGTTACGTCAGCCGAGAAGCGATTTTTCAATAAACTTACTTCTAAACCTAATTCAATTTGTTCCGTCGAATTTGGTTTTAATGCAGGGTTATTGATTTTGTCAGAATAAGCAGCACCCGGCCCATTGTTGTATGATGGGAAAATACCGTAACCTACTGAGTTTGCGTAATTTGGTCCATCGTAAGAAGAAGCATATTCCGAACCATACCCCAAAGCATACGAACCACTTGGATTTGTACCAATCGTTGAGCGTGTTAAACCATCTTTTACGTTGGCATAAGAAGCTCGAAGTTTTACTAACGAAATTTGTTCTGGTAAAGTAACATAATCTGAAACAACGGTAGTCAAACCAAATGATGGGTAAAAGAACGTGTTATTTCCTGCTGGCAAGGTTGATAGGCGGTCAACACGTCCAGTTGTTGAAAAAGTAACAAGTCCTTTATATGAAAAGTCAGCCGAATAATATCCACTTTGCACTTCCATATCAGCTAAATAACTAAATGCTTTTACAGGTCTTAACGAGTTAGCAAAAGTATAAACACCCGGAGTATTCAAATAGTCTGTTGTAACATAACTTGAGTTGTATTTGAAGCTACGAATGTTACCACCACCCCAAATTTTCACATCAAAAGCATTATTAAATTTCTGATTGTATTTGATTAAGATGTCGGTATTGTTTTCAAAAAGCGTTCTTTTGTCTTCACGATAATCACCTTTTCCTTCTTCACGACCGTAAACAGTTGCCGAATAAGGGAATTTTTCAGAACGGAAAATATCATAAGTCGTTACCGAAGTACGTCCCATTACGCTAAAATTATCATTGATTTTATAGTCTAACGAAGCATAACCGTAAACATCGTTTTTGTAGTGACTTCTCAACCATTCATTAGCCACAAAATATGGGTTGTTATAACGTTGATATTCAGCATAAATCTGTTGAACACCTTCTTTACCTGCTTGCCAATAATTACGCATATCGTCCACACTCCAGTCGGCACCACCCCAAATCACCATGTTATAAATCAATGAGTTAGGCCCATAATTTACATCTGGAATATTTGGCGTTGCTTGGCGGTTGTAGTTTAAATTTGTCTCTAATCTTAGTTTTTTTGAGAAGTTTACACCTGCATTTACACTGAAATTGGTAACATTCAACTGTGTATTTGGCACAATACCTTTTTGATAATTATTTGACAATGAAAAGCGTACATCTGCTTTTTCAGTTGTGCTTGAGATAGCAATATTATTATTTGCTAAAACTCCATCACGCAAGAAACGAGTTAAGTTATTTGCTCCACGAGCCGTCCAAGCAGTAGGAATTCTTTTTCCTGTTAATGGGTCGATTGGACTATCATATTGAGCGATTTTTTTAGCACCTGTTGGGTCAAATTTTGGCCCCCAAATGTCATAATCACCATCATTATTTCCTCCCCCTTTACCATCAACGAATGAATATTGCCCGTGGTCACCAGGTCCATATAAATCCTGTACTTTCGGTATAGCATTGAAGCCACTCTCTATCATAGTTGAAGAATTAAACTCAACCGAGAAACCACGTTTATCTTTAGAACCTTTTTTTGTAGTAATCAAAATTGCTCCATTTTTTCCTCTAAAACCGTACAATGCAGCCGCATTTGCACCTTTTAATACTGAATACGTTTCGATGTCATCTGCTGAAATATTCCATGTATCTGAGTTGATAGGCACACCGTCAACCACGTACAAAACGTCAGTATTTCCTCTTAAAACAACATTTGGGCGACCTAATAATTCGGCTGAAGCACCAATCGTTAAACCCGCAACTTTACCTGCTAATGAGTTAATTGGATTTGGTTCACGAGCTTTTATTAAGTCTGCTCCTTTTACGGTTTGAATGGCATTTGTCAAACTTCTACGTTCTTTAGAAATCCCTAATGCAGTTACTACTACCTCTTCAACTTGTTTAATGTCTTCATTCAAAACAACATTAATAATTGATTTTGAGCCAGTTTGTACTTCTTGCGATGAAAATCCAATAAATGAAAATTGTAAAATTGCATTGTCATTAACAGCAATTTTGAAAGTTCCTTCTGCGTTTGTTGATGTTCCTTTTTCTGTTCCTTTGATTCTAACAGTTGCACCTGCGACAGGCTTTTTATCAGCTCCGTCAATAACTTTTCCTGTAATGATTCTTTCTTGTGAAAAAGCGTTGAGAGAGAATGTGAGCAGCAATATTGTAAAGAAAATTTGCTGAAAGATTCTTACAACAATCCCTCTAAAAGTGAATTGTAAAATGTTCCTCATGAGTTTCGGGTTTTAATTTTGATGCAAAATTACGTCCCTGTTTTAACCTCACTTTTAGGATAACATTATTTGAATATGAAGAATAGAGGCAGTTTTCGGAGGTTTTGTTATGCGAATGTTAGAGAATAAATTTTAACATTGAGGAATCCTATTTTTGACTTCCAAGCAAAAACTTAACGGAACGATAAAGGGTTTGTCACAAGACAAACGATAGACCACAGATTGAACAGATTTAACAGATTTTGGCTAATTTTTCTTGATTTTACCATAGAAATCGTCCCAGACTGTACGTCACAGACTGTGTGTCCCAGACTGTGTGTCCCAGTGTAAATCTGTAAAATCAGTTCAATCTGTGGTCTAAATTTGTCTGCGACGAATAGTAGATAGCTCCGAAACTAAATCAACCACTAATTTTCTGCTGAAATAAACGAAAGAAATCAAGACTAAAATCATGCAAAAAATGGGAAGAATGAGCGATAATTCTGTCAGGTAACTTAACCAAGAAGCATTTTTACTCCCAAAATTTTGATAAATCAAGATAAAAACACTCCCAACATACCCACTAAAATCTGCGAGATAAAACAAAAACCCCACGTTTGCCTTTTCTTTTAAAGTAGCTAAAAGTCTATCGAAAAGCATTCCATTGAAAGGAACATACGCCATATAAAGTCCAGTTCCCATCAAAACAGTCCAAATAAATGGGTTAATAAAATGGTTTTGAAATAAAAAAGTAGAAGCAAAAATCATCATGCAACCCACAAAAATCATCAAATGATTTAGCCAAAATGCCTTTTTGTGGTCTTTGATAAAATAAAGTAAAGCCGTGAACGTACAGATAATCAAACCAATAATAATTTCCGTTTTAGAAAAAATGGAAGCATCATTTACCCCTAATTCCTTCCAAATTTCTACACTAAAATTATCTCTAATATCCCTCAGAATAGTCATTAGCACATAAACCAAAATTAAGGCTATCAAACCAACGCCATATTTTTGAAGGAAATTTTTACGTGCTTCACCATTCATGGGTGTTCTTTCTGACCTGTCTTTTTGGTCATTGGCAGTAGGATTTGGTGCGAGCGTAAGCCCATACACAGATAAAAGCAAAAGCGGGAAAAATATTAATCCTGTAAAAAACGGCATCCAATATTCAGAAACTCCCAAATTGATAAAGTATTTTCCGATTGACTTTACAATGCCCGATGAAATGATAAAACTTATGGCTAACCCTGCTCCTAAAATTTCCGTAATTTGACGCCCCTCCAAAAAACTAAAAACCAAGCCATACACCATTCCTAAACACAAACCATTGAAATACATAAAAATGAAATTGTAGGGCGAAGGAATAATTCCGAACAAGAACAGAAAAATTCCTGCAAGGGCAATCATACCCAAAATATATTTAGCTCGTTGTGAGGCTTGAACTTCTGAAACAATTTTGATACCTAATCCTTTGGCGGTAGCGTAGCCTAAAACCTGTGCAATTACCAAAATTATCTTGTAGTCAATTCCCCACAATTCCACATCTTGAAAACTTCCTGCGGTGAAAGGTTTGCGAAAGGCGTACATACAGAAATACGTACTGAATGCCGATAAGCCCAGAAAAAATGCTAAAAATTGTTGTGACTGAGCGTGAATAAACTGTTTAAAATTGTGCATAATGAAGTATTTTTCACCACAACATTACAAACAAATAATGCTAAAAATGAGGACTTTACAGAGCCTTAATCGTAATTTAATATAGGATTAAAACCCTTAAATTACCTTTGGACAAAAAATAAAAAAGCAAGATGTTACCAATTGAATTAGTTGTTTTTGATATGGCAGGCACAACCGTCCAAGACCGCCATGAAGTTGAAATGTGTTTTATAGAAGCGGCTTCTCACACGGGACTAAGCGTAACGCCTGAGAGAGTTTTGGCTTTACAGGGATATTCAAAAAGATATGTTTTTGAGTTGCTTTGGACAGAAGTTATTGGCGAAAACAATCCTGATTTACAGGAATTTGTAGATGTTTCTTACGCAAAGTTTTGTCATATTTTAGAAAATCATTATTTACAAAGTGAAATATATCCAACTGAAGGTTGTCTGGAAATATTTTCATATTTAAAGTCAAAAAACATCAAAATTGCTCTTTCAACAGGGTTTTATAGAAAAGTTACAGATATTATTTTGGAGAAATTAGGCTGGCTCGATGGGCTTGACGAAAACTATCTTGGTAACGAAAATACCATTATTCAGCTATCCGTTGCTTCAGACGAAGTGCTGAAAGGTCGCCCAGAACCGTACATGATTCATCACGCCATGAAAGTCCTCAATGTGCATGATAGTTTTAGAGTTCTTAATATTGGCGATACGCCTTCCGACTTAAAATCAGGAATTAGAGCGGGTTGTCGTATGTCGTTGGGTGTAACTAACGGTACGCATACACGTCCGCAGTTGAGCATTCATCGAAACGATGGTTTATTGAGTAAAATATCAGATTTGAAACAGGTTATCGAAAGAATTGAAAACGAAAATGTGATAAAAGAAAATTTTGATGCCGACCTAAAGAAATTCAAAGCCATGATTTGAATTTTAATATCCATACGTCTCCCATTTAGCATATTTTAACCATGAAAAAATACGATTTAGTAGTAGTTGGAGCAGGTACTTTAGGTACTTTTCATGCTTACCACGCACTTTTGAAAGGAAAATCAGTTCTGTTAATTGAAAAAGATTCTGAACCAATTGAAGCAACTGTGAGAAATTTCGGACAAGTTGTTCCATCTGGACAAGCTCTTGATACATGGTTTGAATACGGAAGAGAGTCTTTGAATATTTATAAATCTATTCAAGCCAAAACAGACATTACAGTTAGACAAAATGGTTCTTATTATTTTGCTTCTGACGATGAAGAAATGACGCTTTTGGAAGAAACAAGAGCGTTATTCAAACTTAAAAATTATTCATCTACCTTATTACCTAAAAAATCTTGCTACGAACGTTTCCCGATGCTCAACACGGAATATTACAAAGGTGGTTTGTATTTTCCTGATGAAATTTCGGTAGAACCACGAACGATGGTGCATAAAGTTAGACAAATGTTGATTCAACATTACGGTTTACATTTTATGAATAATACCGTTGTGAAAGACTGTGAAATAAAAAATGGCATTTGTGAAATTTCAACAAGTGGAAACGAAACCATTTTTGCCGAAAAAGTAGCTATTTGCAATGGTTATGAGTTTAAAATTTTATTTCCTGAGATTTTCAATGAAAGTAAAATGAAAATTTGCAAATTGAATATGATGCAAACTTTTCCTTTACCAGAAGTCAAATTGAATGGAAACATTTTATCAGGACTTTCAATCAGAAGATACGATAGCTTTAAGTC
Organism: Arcicella aurantiaca; assembly: GCF_003148625.1. Lineage (GTDB taxonomy): Bacteria > Bacteroidota > Bacteroidia > Cytophagales > Spirosomataceae > Arcicella > Arcicella aurantiaca. The sequence goes on from NZ_QGGO01000006.1 coordinate 257,064, forward strand.
TTGTAATTCATATCCTACTTTGCAAACGCCAGATTGGCAAAAACCTTATAATTCTTGGGGAATCCATATTCTTTTTAAACAGGCAATCAACGGTTCAATCATCATTGGCGATTCTCACGAGTATGCAGGAGTAGAAGAAAATGCGAAGTTGCCTATTGGTATTGATATGGAAATCAATGAGTTAATTTTAAAAGAAGCTAAACGAATGCTGAATTTACCAAATTGGAAAATTCAAAACTTTTGGGCGGGATACTACGCACAAGCTGAAGATGGAGGCGTTTTCGAATATCAAATTAATAACAAAATATTTATTTCAACAGGTATTGGCGGTAAAGGAATGACAACAGGTGCGGGTTATAGTAGAAAACGAATTGATGATATTTTCAAATAAAAAAAGCGGTGAAATCACCGCTTTTTTTGAGTCCGTTAAATAATGGGACAAAATAAAGTACCATTTTGATAGTTCATAAATGATTGATAATCAAATTCATGACAATCGTAAATCGTAATTCTTAAATCGTCCTTGTACTTAATAACTCACATATTGATTGGTAAAACTACCATCATCGTACAAATCAATTAAGGCGTAACCCGCTTCGGTGTGTTGATATTTACCGAACCACCATCTTCCAGAAACCGCCCCATTGCAACAGTACGAAACATCGTTATAATCTACTCTATCAGTCAAATGAATATGTCCCGACACGGCAAGTTTTACGTTTTTATGATTATCAAATAAACCCGAAAGTTTTTTGGCATCAGTGTGCATCCAACTACCTGGCACTTCCCAACGACCTTCTTTTTCGCTCATATTATCCCCATCAAAAAATACACAAGCCGCCAAAATCGGGATATGTGAAATTATCATGGTCGGTTTATCAGCAGGGGTATTTTTCAAATCATGTTTAAACCAATCCATTTGCTCATCATCAATATGGGCGGTGTACCAGCTACCATCTTTTTTCTTTTGAACACTGTCTAACATCACAAAATGCCAATCTTTATTATCAAAACTGTAAAAACGTTTATTCATCGACATTTCGTCCATTGCCCATTTTTTGCCATCCTCAAAATTGCTGTTACTGTCGCCCTCACAACAAATATCGTGATTACCTACGCCATGAAAAATTGGCAATGAATTTTCCGAAGTCAAAACTTCATTGAAAAGTCGCCACTGTTTCTGCACATTCTCATGTTTTCTACGGTGAGCGTCCATCACACAATCGCCAGAATTGATAATAAAATCGGGTTTAATATCATGGCTCTGAATGTGATGCAAACACTTTTCAAATCCTTTGGCAGCACCAATTAATGGTTGAATGTGGACGTCGGTAATGTGTGCAATACGAAGGACTCTTTTGGGAGAAGTGGTTGGGTGGTTAGCTTTTACAAAATTTGGTAAGGACAAGCCGCCAGCAAGTAAACCCGCCTGACGAAGCAAATCACGTCTTTGCATATTTCATTAATTTGGTTTCACAAATTTGAGCAATTCATTTAACCTCTTGATTTTCTGCAAATTAAGTCATTGTAAATAAATCAATCTATTTATAAAGCGAATATTACTAAGTTTCAGAAACCATTTTTAACCCTACAATTCCAATCATGATAACTACTAAAAAGCCAATTTCTGGCAAACTCAACTTTCCAGCTAAAAATACCACTTCAACCATTTTGATAAAAAGGATTGAAATTGCCGTCCAAATAGTAAATGCTATGGCTGTGGGAATATTTTTCATTGCCAATGAGAAAAAATAAGTATTGGTAATGCCAAAAATAATATAACCCGCTAAGGGCAACCAAATACTTAGCCCTTCTGATTTTGTAAAGTTTTGGAAAGTCAGAATTTTAAATTTTGTGAAAGACAAAAATTTGAGCGAAAACATCCAACAAGCCTCCAATCCTGCCGCTAAAATAAGATAAATCCAAGCCATAATAATGAATGTTTTAATACGTAAAAATGAAAAATGCTAACATAACAATTGATGTTAATCTTTTGAATTTCTTCCAAATTTAAGCCGATAATAACACCGTTTGTTTATCAGAAAATTATGAGACTATTAAATATGAATCCGTTTTTTCAATCGTATTCACTTATTCTTTTGAAAAAAACTATGCCAATCGTTATATTTGTAAAAACATAACGATTGTAAATGAAACTTACCCTCATATTTTATTCTATGAAAAATATTGTTTTATCCATTTTACTCTTGGGTTGTATCGCAGTAAAAGCCCAATCTAACAACGAAACGCTTTCTTTTTCGGGCTTAGTAGAAAATCCTTTTGCCTTAAAAATCAATGACTTAAAACAGACAAAAGTGGATTTAAACTCAGGCAGGGTTTGAACCCTGCCTGCGTTAGAGTCGATATTGATTTTCAAATTGTAGAAGAATCATATTTTTTTGCCCATCGTTATATTTTATAAAATACAACGAATTTAAAATCAAGCATAATTATATAAAATATGAAAAACAAATACTTACTCTTTACCCTTCTTTTGACAAGTTTTAGCTTAAAAGCCCAAAAGAAAGTACAACAAATAGTTTATAAAGATACTGTTCGCCAATTATCCGAAGTAGTAATTACGGCTTCACGCACACCCGAAAATGTCTTAAAATCGCCAATAAGTATTGCTTTATTGGACAATCGAACTATTCAAAATTCGGCAGCACCTTCGTTTTATGATGCTCTCGAAAACATCAAAGGCGTTCAATTACTTACGCCAAGTTTGGGTTTTAAAGTTTATAATACTCGTGGTTTTGCCAATCCAACCAATGTACGTTTTGTGCAATTGGTGGATGGTGTTGATAATCAAGCTCCGCATATTGGGTCGCCCATTGCGGGGGCATTAGCACCTACGGATTTAGATGTGGATAAAGTAGAAATTCTACACGGTGCGGCTTCGGCTTTGTACGGGATGAATGCTTTGAATGGATTGGTAAATATTTTTACAAAAAGCCCATTTGACTATCAAGGGCTTAGTTTTCAGCAAAAAACAGGGGCAAATCATTTCGACGATAATAACGCTTCTGCTCATATTTTTAGTGAAAGTAATATTCGTTGGGCGAGGGCTTGGAATAACGTTTTTGCTACCAAAATCAACTTTGAATATCTGACGGGATACGATTGGATTTCGGATAATAATACCGATTTAAACCCTAATGGAAATGCCACCTTGAATCTTTTTGGAAATGACAATCCTGCTTATGATGGCATTAATTCTTACGGAAATGAATCATCAAATAGACGAAATTTAACATTAGACGGCAAACGTTATTCCGTTGCCAGAACGGGTTATGCAGAAAAAGATATTGCTGATTTTTCACTTAAAAATATTAAAGGAGATATTGCTTTGTATGTACGTCCGAAAAGAGATTGGGAGATTTCTTACACCTATCGCTTCGGAATTTTGGATAATCTTTACCAACGAACCAACCGTTTTAGACTAAATAATTATCGTATCGACCAACACAGTTTTAGTTTAAAATCGCCTTCAATTCAAGCAAAAGCTTATTTAACGCATGAAAACACAGGCGATTCATATAATATTCGTTCAATGGCAGAGAATATCGACCGCAGTTTTAAGTCGGACGATAAATGGTTTGCTGATTTTACCACACAATTTAACGCCAATACCAAAGCAGGCATGAGTGCTACGCAAGCCTTGCAAACGGCGAGAAATGAAGCCGATAAAGGTCGCCCGCAACCACATACTGCCGAATTTGACGCTCTAACAAAAAAATTAGGCGATATTAATAATTGGGATATTGGAGCAGCATTAAGAGTAGAATCTTGGTTGTATCATGCTGAATTTCAAGCAGATATTACACAAGAATGGTTGAAAGGATTAAGAGAAAAATGGGGATTAAGTATTTTGGCAGGAGCAGACTTTAGAACTTTTGAAGTTTATCCTGATGGCAATTATTTTATCAATCCTGTGGAATCGGGTAAAAACCTGACTTACTCCAAAACGGGTGGATTTGTTCAATTAACCAAATTGCTTTTTGACGGAAAACTTAAAATTAATGGTTCGTTGCGAGCCGATAAAAACCAATATTTTGATTTACGTTGGAATCCGAGATTGGCAATGGTTTATTCTCCTTCCGAAGACCATAATATTAGAATTTCGTACCAAAATGCGTATCGTTTCCCAAGTCTTTTTGAGGCATTTTCAAATGTAAATAGTGGTGGTGTAAAACGAGTTGGCGGTTTACCAATTATGTCGAACGGCATTTTTGAAAACTCCTATTTCAAGACTTCCATTGATGCTTTTCAAACGGCAATTACCAACGATGTCAATAAAAATGGCTTAACAACCGCCCAAGCCGTCATTAAAAATGAAAATCTTTTAAAGAAAAACGATTATAGTTATCTACAACCAGAATCAGTCAATAGCCTTGAAATTGGCTACAAAGGGCTTTTCTTTGATAAACGATTATATATTGACGTTGATTTTTATTACAATCAATACCAAAATTTCATGGCACAGGTTGAAACCAATTTGCCCCTCACCAAAAGTACCAATTTGGATTCACTCGCTTTTGCATTTAACGATAAAAATAAAAACCAACGTTATCGTTTATGGACAAATTCTAAAACGACGGTTTTTAATTATGGGTCAAGTATTGGTTTGCGTTACCGTGTATATAAAGATTTTATTATTTCTGGAAATGCCTCTTATGCTCAATTGGACAGTAAAACCAATAATGATGGCTTGGAAGAAGCCTTTAATACACCAAGATGGATTTTGAATATTGGCGTGAGTAATCGTAAAATCACCGAACGTTTAGGCTTCAATTTGAACTTTAAATGGCAAGAAGCTTTTTTGTGGCAATCGTCTTTGGCAACTGGAAATGTACCTGCCTATTCAACGCTTGACGGGCAAATAACTTACGCATTACCCATACAAAAAACAACTTTAAAATTGGGCGGAACAAACCTTTTGAATCATTATTATTACAACTTTTTGGCAGGACCCAGTGTGGGAGGTTTTTATTATTTGACAGTGAGTGTAAGTCTATAATTTTACCGAAAATGTTAAAGTCACAAATCGTAATGAAAATTATGGTTTGTGACTTTTTGTTTGAAGAAATTTATCAAAACCGACAATCATTAAAAGTGTAAGTTTCTAAAAATCAACAAAATATGTATTTTTTAAGGTGCAAATCAATAACATTGAAATCTATATAGAATACGATATAACGTATTCAGAATATATTTTGGAATAATGTTATTTAGATTTGACAAATTTCAAAACTTTGTCAAATCTAATTCCAATACGTCATGTCCGTTGTCTTTATAATCTCAAAAATCATAAGAGATAAGTACAAAAAATAAATAGAATTATAATAATTAACAGTAGATTTTTAGAATAAACGTTCTTTCCTATTTAAGAGTCGATAGAAGAGATTTCCTACGATTTTCAAATCTCAATATCAGTATCTCAAGAAAAACTCTTTATTCATTATCAATTTTACTATAATTATTCTTCTCAAATGTTAGACCCAATACTTATTTTACTCGTTGGAGTGGTGGTGGTGGTAGGTGGCATCATCGGCTTTAAATTACACCCTTTTTTAGCACTACTTTTGGCGGCTTTGGCTGTGGCATTATTGACTCCCATCGAATACGTTGAACACTATTTCCTCTCAAAAGGACTTCCAGAAGCAGAAGCTCTCAAACAAGCTCATAAGAGTATTGGCGAGCGTATTGGTACTGAATTTGGCAATACCTGTACTAAAGTCGGGATTTTAATTGCAATGGCTGCCATTATCGGAAAAGCGATGCTTGATAGCGGTGCTGCCGAAAAAATCATTCGAGCCATGTTAAAAATTACGGGAGAAAAAAACGCCCCAATTGGCTTTGTAATGAGTAGCTTTTTCTTAACAATTCCTGTTTTTGTGGATACCGTTGTATTCTTAATGATGCCCTTAGCGAAGGCGATGGGAATGCGTTTGGGTAAAAATTATCTTTTATTGGCTTTGTCGGTTATAGCGGGAGCGGTCATGGCAAACTCTTATGTACCGCCTTCTCCGGGACCATTATTTTTGGTCGGAGCGTTAAATGTTCCAATCGGATTAATGATGGTTTGTGGTACATTACTTGGACTTTGCACCATTACAGTGGGGTATTTGATTGCGGTATTTTTGAATAAGAAATTTGATATTCCTTTGAGAGATTCAGCCGATGCACGTTTGGAAGACATCAAAGAAATTGCAGAAAAAGACGATAAAGATTTGCCTGCGTTGGGTTGGGCTTTGCTTCCTGCTTTGTTTCCGTTGGTAACCATTTGTATTCGTTCGGGCGTTGAAGCTTTCCACAAAGGAGACACTCCATTTACAGATTACCCTTTTATCAATACCATTATTGAGGTAATTGTTTTCTTCGGAGATAAGAATATTGCCATTTTGATGGGTGCAATTTTTGCCTTATTGGTTTTAGCAAATCAGAAAAAAACGACCAAAGATAAATTAACCGCTTTTGTTCAAACTGCCTTAATGAGCGGTGGCGGAATCATCTTGATTACTTCGGCAGGTGGTGCTTTTGGAGGAATGTTACAACAATCAGGAATTAGTGGACGTATTGCCGAATTGACCAAAGATTATCAAATGGCGTTAATTCCGTTGGCATTTTTGATAACGGCTATTGTACGTACTGCACAAGGTTCGGCAACGGTAGCCTTAATTACGGCTTCTGGAATTTTAGCAGGTATGGCACAAAATGCCAATTTAGGTTTTAATCCTGTTTATTTATGTTTAGCCATCGGAAGTGGTGCAAAACTTATTCCTTGGATGAATGATGCAGGTTTTTGGATTATGTGCAAAACCTCAAATTTAACGGAAAAAGAAGCCCTCAAAACCATTGCTCCAATGCAAAGTTTCATGGGTTTAACAGGTGTAATTTTAACCATGATAGCCGCTTGGTTATTTCCAATGGTGTAGATTTGGGGATTGGTTATTGGTAGATTGGATATTGGTGGATTGGGTATTGGTAGAATGGTGGATTGGGTAATTGGTGGATTGGGTAATTGGTGGATTGGGTAATTGGTGGATTGGGTAATTGGTGGATTGGATAATTGGTGGATTGGTTACTGGTAGATTATTGGGTATATACCAATTCCCAA
>NZ_QGGO01000007.1:0-155736 GCF_003148625.1 Arcicella aurantiaca
GGTTGGCATTGGCTTCCCATTTAGAACCATCTATGTACAAAGTATCTAAATCAATATAGCCCAGTTCCAACAACATCAATAACACTTCTTTGAAAACCGTATCGACCATCGTTTCCATTTTATTACTCCGAAAATCACATAAAGTCTTGAAACAGGGGTGTTGATTACCTGATAACCAAATGAAATTTACGTTCTCTCGCAGGGCTTTGCATAATCTACGACTCGTATAAATACGCTCACAATAACCATATATCCATATCTTTATCATCATCTTGGGATGAAAAGCGGGACAACCAAAATTGCTGTAATAGTCCTCAAAATACGACATATCTAATTTTTCGATACAATCGTTTACAATTCTGACCAAATGACACGCTGGAATCAGCTTATCTATTTCAAGCGGTACTCGTAAAACCTGTAATTGGTCATAAGTCTTAAACCGTAGTATCGGTTTTTTTACTATATTTGTTCCCATGAGCGTCTGTTCCAACTTTTGTTTTCCAAATACAAAGTACAGAATTTTCGCTCATATTTCTTTTTATGGACTTTTTACACAACCCCAGCGAGATTATCTATTTGATTGTATTTTTTCCCTACAAATTTTCTCAACTTTTGAGATTGTATCAGGATTTTCTAAGATGTAAAGCATATATGGAACAACATATTTTGTCTTATATTTACCAACAAAGGTTCGACCTGATTTTAGTTGTAGGCTAAGTTCTCCCTTTGTTAGATTGGTTTCAATAATCCCAGAGAATTCACTCCAATGATAAGATTTTACTACTCCACCGAAATAATAAATAAGTCTGCTTGGCGTTCCGACAAAATATCCTCCTTTCTGATTCTTTAAATAAAAACCCAATATTGCCATTAATATTCCGCCTAAAAACGGGATGAATAACAGAAATAAAGTAAGTGTATCCAATACTTCGTCTTGCGATAGAGAGACAATCGAGTTAATGATGAAAAAAGAAGATATTGGTGCGATTATCATCATTATAGAAATGCCAAACACAAAATATGTTTTATGTGGAGGTCTATGTTTTGTAGAAATAACCGAAAATTCAATGGGTTCTTGATCAATAGTAGAGCGTAATTCTGATGGTAATAATATGTTGTTCATAGTAGATATGTGTTAAATAGTTAATCTGATTTAAAATGGTTCAAGTTTAACTGAACAATTTGTCGGTATAGGCTTAACAATTGCACCAGTTGAGGGTAAAAAAGCCATAGGCTTGACCAATTTTGTAGCGATGAGTTTCAACCCATCGATGAAAATATATCGTTTCCCAACGGATTAGAAATCCGTTGCTACAAAATCGGTCGAGCCTATGGCTCTTGTGGTATTTAAGCGTATAATCCCCTACAACCGCTTCGCCTCTTCCCAATACACATCCATTTCTGCCAAAGTCATTTTGGGAAGAGTTTTGCCTAATTCTTTGGCTCTTGATTCTAAATGATTGAAGCGTTTGATGAATTTTTTATTGGTGCGTTCCAAAGCCGTTTCTACGTTGATGTTGATAAAACGGGCATAATTAACCAATGAAAATAGTAAATCGCCAAATTCTCCTTCGGCTTTTTCTACATTGATAGCTTCATTTTCAACTACATTAAATTCATTTTTGAATTCTTCCATTTCTTCCTCTACTTTTTCCCAAACTTGCGTTTTTTCTTCCCAATCAAAACCCGCACCACGAGCTTTTTCTTGAATACGCATGGCTTTTACCAAAGCTGGTAACGAAGCAGGTACACCACCCAAAACCGATTTATTACCACCGCCTTCTTTCAGTTTAATGGCTTCCCAATTTTGTTTCACTTCTTGTTCGTTTTCCACTTTCACATCGCCGTATATGTGCGGGTGGCGGTGAATGAGTTTTTCGCAAATACCATTTAATACATCAGCAACGTCAAAAGTATTTGTCTCCGAAGCAATCTTTGAATAAAATACCAAATGAAGCATAATATCGCCAATTTCCTTCTTGATTTCCTGCATATCGCCTTCCATAATGGCATCCGAAAGCTCGTAAGTTTCTTCAATGGTCAGGTGTCTTAGACTTTCGATGGTCTGTTTTTTATCCCAAGGACATTGCTCACGGAGTTCATCCATGATGGTCAGAAGGCGGTCAAAAGCCATTAATTGAGACTGGCGTTTTTCGGGTAAATTATTGAAAGTTTCGTTCATTTTCTTGTTGAATATGCTGTTTGATTTTTATCCTAAAATGTTTGATTGGAGAACTTCCCAAAAGTTATAAACCCCTAACGGAGTTATTTCGGGAAGTTGAAAATTTATTAAACAGCTTGAATGTTATTTCACAAAGATAAAGCTAAAAATCAAGCATCTAAACTCAGTCAGCGTTGATTGAAGCACCCACCAAACGGATTTCTCCATAGCTATAATCTGCCCCCAAAGCCTCTTTTAAAGCAGAGCCTTTCAAGTCGGGATTTTCTAACATAAATTCTCTGATAATTTTAATTTTCTGAGCATCCATAATATCGCTCACTTCTAAAAGCCCTTTTTTTACGAATTCGCCAAGGTGTCCTTCAATCGTGGAAGCGGATAAATTCCGTATTTCGGCAATTTCTGTAATGGTTTTGCCTTCTTTAAAATAATTGAAACTCATCTCATGCGTCGAGCCTTTTACCAGAGCTTTTTTGACGGGTTTATTTTCTCGGATAATATTGTTTGTTTCAATGCCGTTTGTCTCACAAAACTCGTTGATGATGTCTAAAATTTCATCACCAAATTGTTGCACTTTGATTTTTCCCAAACCGCTAATTTTAGCTAAATCAGCTTTGTTTCGAGGCATTTCATCTGCTAAACTTTGCAGGGCTTTTTGTGCCAAAACCATATATTTTTCAATGTTTTTGTCGTTGGCAACGCTATCTCGCCAAACTCTCAATTGATTGAATAAATCGGTACTGCTTCCACTTGTTTCTGATGTTTTTTGTGCTTTAAATAATCTTGTTTTTTCAGTTTCAAAATCAAGAGAAATGTTGGCTTTTGTGGTTAGATAAACGGTTGAATCAAAGCCCTGTTGGTTACTTTTCAAAAGCATTAATTTTTCAAAAGTATTCTTTAAACTTTGCTCCCAAAGTTTGGCAATGTTATTTCTTGTTTCTTTATTGTCGCAAGCTAAGTCAATGTTTTTGAGAATGTTATAGACCGATTCTTGTAATTTATTGGCAATGTAAACGCTTCCTTTTTTAATTCTTTCTTGTAATTCTTCGTTTTCTTCGGGCAAGTCAGTTTGTGAAATTAATGATTCTAATTGCCTTCTGAATTTTTCAATGATTGTATCTATTTCAGTGTTATAATTTTCTAAAATAATAGCGATATTTTCAAAAGTGCTACTGGCAAATTGGTCTTGAATAGGTTCAAGATTTTGGTGAAGATAATGCAAGCCGATTTTAACAAATTTGAAATCAAATAAATCTAAAATCCAGTCGCCTTGTGTACGTTTTTTTGCTTCTAATAAAGCCAAATCGGATAAATCCTGTTTCTCTGCTTCTTGGTCGAAAACGGCAATGGTATTATCTGATTTTACGCTTTCGGACGTGATGGGCGTGCTGAGAACCAAACCTTCAAAGGTTTTGCAACGACTCAAAGCCACGTAAACTTGTCCGTGTGCAAATGACGAAGCAGCATCAATAATGGCTCTGTCGAAGGTTAAACCCTGACTTTTATGAATGGTAATTGCCCATGCGGTTTTGATAGGAAATTGACTAAATGTGCCAATGGTGTGTTCCTGCATAGTTTTGGAATCGTCCAAAATGTATTTGATATTGTCCCAACTGACTCTGGAAACGATGATTTGTTCTTTTTCATTGGGACATTTTACCCAAATTAATTCTTCATCAATATCTGTTATTTCGCCTAATTTTCCGTTGAAATATCGTTTTTCAAGGTTTGAATCATTTTTTACAAACATGACTTGAGCACCCACTTTTAGCTCTAAATTCAGTTCGTTAGGATACATACTTTCGGGGAAATCGTCGGTGATTTCAGCCGTGAAAGTGTATGTTTTCCCCTTCAATTCACCCAATTTTATGGCATTGATATTAGCTGCGGCTCGGTTGTGACTGGTCAGGGTAATGTATTTTTCATCGTCTGGATATTGAAAATTTGGAATGTACCGAGAGTTTAATAAACGGGTACTTTCGGCATCTAATTTCTTATCACGAACTTTATTGAGGAGGTTGATAAATTGCTCATCGGCTTGTCGGAAGATATGCGTTAGCTCAATGGTAATAAACTGACTTTGTGCAAGTGCCTTACTTTCAAAGAAATATACGCTTTGATAATAAGGGCGGAGCAAATCCCATTCGTCTTCTTTTATCACGGGCGAAAGTTGGTGCAAGTCGCCAATCATCAATAATTGAACGCCACCGAAGGGCAAACTACGGTTTCTATAACGCCGAAGCACTTCATCAATGGCATCCAAAACGTCGGCTCGCACCATACTGATTTCGTCAATCACCAAAAGGTCGATGGCTTTTATCGCTTTGATTTTTTCATTGCTAATTCTTCTTTCGGCGGGTTTATTATCGGGAATATTTGGACCAAAAGAAAGTTGAAAAAACGAGTGAATCGTTACGCCTCCCGCATTAATTGCCGCCACGCCCGTTGGGGCAACAATGACGATTCGTTTCGGGGATTTTGCCTTAACATTTTTAAGGAAGGTCGTTTTGCCAGTTCCTGCTTTACCCGTCAGAAATACATTTTTGTTGGTAAAACGGACGTACTGGTCGGCAAGTTCAAGGCGAGAATTGGATTGAAATGTGGTTTTCATTTTTTTGTTTTTAGATGTATGTGGAAAAGTAACACAGACTTCAGTCTGTAAGTAATTAAAGTACAAACTGAAGTTTAATGTCGTTTAGTCAAGCTGATTAACTTCCCGAAAGTTTAAAACTTTCGGGAAGTTTGTCCATAAAGAACAACTTAATTAATACATTCCTTAATGAAACGACATTATAATTCTGAAGTCTGTGTTACGTTATAATTTCTCTCCATAAGCCAAATCGCCAGCATCTCCCAAACCTGGAACGATGTAAAATTTGTTATTTAGTTTTTCGTCGATTGTGCCAAGAAATAATTCAGCATCGGGTAAATTTTCTTGCAAAAAAGCAATCCCTTCTGGAGCCGCAATTGCCGAAACGATGATAGTTCGGGCAGGTTTTCCATGAGCCAATAATGCTTCGTAGGATTTTAAAAGTGATTTTCCCGTTGCCAACATAGGGTCAATCATAATGATAATTTTATCGTTTAAATCTGGACAGGCTAAATAATCCATTTGTATATCAAAAGTTTCATCTGCACGGTGTTTGCCACGATACGCTCCGATAAAAGCATTTTCTGCTTTATCAAAAACATTCAAAAATCCTTGATGAAAAGGTAAACTTGCTCGTAAAATAGTTACCAAAACAGGTTGCTGGCTCAACAAATACGTGTGGGCAAGTGCCAAAGGTGTTTGTATCGTTGCGGATTGATATGGAAGTGATTTTGAGATTTCATAAGCTAAAACTTCACCCAAACGCTCCATATTCTTACGGAAACGCATAGAGTCATTTTGAATAGTTACATCTCGCAATTCTGCTATAAAATGGTTAGCTATTGAGTTGGTTTCGGTAAGTACAAACATACAGAGAAGGTTTATGATTATAATTACAAATATACAATTTGGCTTTTACTATTATGTTTTGATTTTTGTAACTATATAAATTTTTTGTCGGAATAAACTTTTTGTTGAAACTACGGTCTAACTCGCTCAAAATCTTATTAAACTCCCATGAAAAAATTAACCCTATTCATTTTTTGCCTTACCATTTTTGTGGTTGGCTGTAATAAAATTAACACTACGAATCCTACGCCAACAGTTTTACGAGTGGAAGGAACTATGACCGTTGATGGACGAAGCCGTACTTATTTACTCAATTTACCGCCTAATTATGACGATGCTACGGGCTTTTCGTTGGTACTTGCTTTACACGGTGGGGGAGGGAAAGCCTCGCAAATGGAAGCAGATTATTTATTGACTGAAAAAGCGAACAGTGCCAAATTTGTGATTGTTTATCCAGAAGGTGTGTCAAGTGATGGTATTTTAGGAGCAAAAACTTGGAATGCAGGTACTTGTTGCGACTATGCAGTCGAGAAAAATATTGACGATGTAAAATTTATCAGTCTTTTAATTGATGAATTATTGAAGAAATATCCTAAAATTAATGCGAAGAAAGTGTATGCCACAGGTATGTCCAATGGGGCGATGATGTCTTACCGTTTAGCTTGTGAACTTTCTAATAAAATTGCGGCTATTGCTCCAGTTGCAGGAACGCTTTTGACAACTCAGCCTTGTAAACCTTCAAGACCTGTTCCGATTTTGGCAATTCATTCAAAATTAGATGAAAAAGTGCCAATGGGTGGCGGTGTGGGTATTTTTGGGTATTATTTTCCACCTGTACAGAATGGACTAAATACTTGGATTGCCAATAATGGATGTAGTTCTACGACAAAAACAACTACCAATTTTACTAATTATTCGGTAACAAAATGGACGAGTTGTAACAACAGCAGTATTGAGTTTTATATTACCAATGACGGTGGGCATTCATGGCCTGGAGGTGTAAAAAGTCGTGCAGCGGCTGACGACCCCTCAACCGCAATTAATGCCAATGACTTAATCTGGGGCTTTTTCCAGAAATATCAATTACCGTAAATTTGAATGGCGTAAAAGTCTTTGAATGATTAATTTATGTCAATAACTTTTCGAGTCTGATTCTATCGGGAAAACCAGGTGATTTTATTTCAATTGATTTTCCACATTTATCAGAAGTGGAAATATCTTGGAGTTTTTTAGAAGAAGTAAATGTGATGTTATATTTTGGACTCAACAATATTCTTTTGAAACTAAAACAATCACTTGATTTATTGATATAATTGGATAATTCATTGCAATATTTTATAAAAATCTCAGAAGCAACAAACTGATTTACATAATCCTTTTCCTTTGGCTTCATTGATTTTAATTCAAAAAGAATTATTGTTTGTTGCGAAGGAATTATCAAACAGTAGTCACATCCTTTATGGATAATTGGCGTTTCTCGCTTCAAATACATTGATTTACGCTTATACTCTTTCTTATCAATGTCCAATTTTAATAGGATTGCATCATCAGGTATTCCACCAATCGAAATTTCTTGATTAGTGTCTTCTTCCTTCAATTTCATTATATGATTTATTTGGTCGAAACTTTGAATTACTTCGACATCGCAGAAAATATCTTTCATAGGTAGATACTAATCAATTAAATAATCTAAATCTGATGCAATTGAAAATAAATGATTGATTTCTTCATCAAAAAATGGTATTTCAATACCTTTATTTGTTACAACTAAGTTTTCTAATTTTCCATCTTTGGCTTGATAAACAGAAACTTTCTTAAATTCAATTTTATCTTTTTCTGAATAGCTTTTTTTGTTTTTATTTAACCAACTATCTTTACCTTCAAAAGAATTTGAGAGCAAAATTAAATTATTTAACTCTTTGATTAAAAAATCACTATGGGTTGTAATAAATACTTTTATTTTTGAGTTTATGAGAGAAACCAATAATTTAGCCATTAAGCGTTGGTTTTTCAATGTCAAATGGCTTTCTGGTTCATCTATAATTAAAATATCCCCCTCTTTCGCTTGATGATTTAAGTAGAAATAAATATCTACAATACATCTGGCAGATGATGAAGCTAAATAAAGTGGAATATCAAATTTGTTATTTTTTTTATTTTTAGTGTAAAAGCGAATATCTTGTTTATTATCCTTTTTAAAATCTGCCCCTAATATATCCTTAATAATTTCCATTGAATAACTTGTATCAATATTGGATGTATATTTTTTTATTTTTTCAATATTTCTGGTGAATGAAATATGGTCTCGAATAGGGGTTGCATAGTAGGCTGTCATTGACATCAAAAGTTCAAATGGATGAATATCTTCATCTTTTTCCAGTTTCTGTAAACCATCAATAAGTGATGTTCTTTTTTCATCTAACTCTTTATAAAATAGTGAAATACCCAATCTTTCAGCAGTAATAATAACAGGTTCTGGGAATATATCATCAAATACTAAACTTGAAAAAATATCCCCAATTACTCGTTTGAATAATCTGTCATCCAGTTCATTATCACCTTGTTTGGTATAACTTATTGATAAAGAATTATCTTGCAATTTCCCTTCAATTACTATGCTTTTCCCTATTTGAACTTTCCTTTCAGAATTTTTGAAATCCGTTGGTTTATCAAACTCTAATTTTACTTTTGCATTACTAAACTGTCCTTCCTTATCATTAAACAAATCCTTAATTCGTTCTTGGAATTTCTCGCTTTCAGAAACAATACTTTCAGTCACTAAGACTATGATATCTTCTTTATTTAATGTAATTTGACCATTCCTCTTAAGCTTTGTTTCGATTAGCCCAAAACTATTATAATTTATAAAATCCTTCCAATTGTTAAGCAAGCCATATATACTGTAGGTAATATAAGTTTTTCCAGCGTTGTTATCTCCAACAAGCAGAGTTAGTTCATTAAGCTCAAGCTCACTATGGTCTATTTTGCCTAAATTGTTTATTGTTAATTTCATTAATTTAGTGTTATATAGAAGATTGTTCAAATGAGATAATTTTTTATGTTGCTATTTCAGAAAAATCTATCTTGTAATTTTAACTCTTCTTCGGATTATTCGTACCTGTTTTCTTCTTGTGATACGTTTTTTTCTTGTTAATGACACCAGAACTTACCCTTTTTTGGGGTTGATACGTTGGAGCATCGCCCATGCCTGCGGGAAGTGACAATTTTGGAATTTCTCTTTCAATTAAATCCTCAATTGCTAAAAACTTGCGTTGGTCTTTATCATTAATAAAAGTAATGGCAGTTCCTGTGGTTTCGGCTCTGGCAGTTCTTCCGATACGGTGAATATAATCTTCAGGGTCGTGAGGAGTATTATAATTAATAACCAAACTAATGCCTTCTACGTCAATTCCACGAGAAAGAATATCCGTTCCTATCAAAATTTGAAGAGATTTTGCTTTAAAATCTCTCATAATTTCTTCTCTTTCTTTTTGGTCTAAATCTGAGTGAAAAGCCTTCGTTTTCAAGCCAACTTTATGCAATTCTGTATCTAATTTCTTGACATATTCTTTTGTAGAAGCAAAAATGATAACGCTTCCCCAATCATTCGATTTCAAAATATGTGTCAATAAGGCAATTTTTTGCGTATCATAAACCAAATAAGCCTGTTGTAAAATTCCTGCGGAAGGTTTGGAAATAGCAATATTTAATTGTTCTGGTTCGATAAGAATAGAATGTGCTAATTTTCTAATTTTAGGAGGCATCGTTGCCGAAAAAAGTAGCGTTTGGCGTTGAAGCGGTAAATGTTTTATGATTTTGAGAATATCGTCATAAAAACCCATATCCAACATTCGGTCGGCTTCATCAAGAATTAAATGTTGAAGTTGCGAAAAATCAATCGCTCCCATTTGCAAAATCGCAATTAAGCGTCCAGGAGTTGCAATAATGATTTCTGCTCCTTCTTCTAATGCTTTTCTTTGCTGATTCCACGCAGCTCCGTCGCCACCACCATAAATTGAAATAGAACTAACGCCAATAAAATAGCCTAAACCTTCTACTTGATTGTCAATTTGAGTGGCTAATTCACGAGTTGGAGAAATAATAAGGGTATTCAAACGCCTTTTATCTTCGGGCGTATTGATGATTTTATCGAGGATAGGTAATAAAAAAGCCGCTGTCTTACCCGTACCCGTTTGGGCACACGCAATGAGGTCTTTTCCTGTTTGTATTAATGGAATAGCTTGTGATTGAATAGGCGTTGGTTTGCTATAACCCATTGAATCTAAGCCATCTAAAAGTTTTTCGTTGAAATTAAAATCTTGAAAAGTCAATTCGTGGTTGTTTTAAAAGTTTGAGTAAGGGAAAGTAATCTAAACAAATTTAGCGATTTAAAGACATTTTTCAAAGTTGAAAAAAGGATAAAAAGAAAGGGAGGAAGAAGAATGGGTTAACCCTTTTCTTCTTCCTCCCTTTTTTGATTCTCTATTTTTCTTAAAACTTCGGACATTTCAATTCTCCCTTGCGTGAGCGTGGGGCTTTTCGTGGCTCTATCCAGTCTGAAAATGTATAAGAAAGTGATAATTCATGAGCCCCACCTGTTGACCCTAATCTTGAAATGGTGGCGTCGTAACTATAACCAATAGAAAAATTATCTTGTCTGTAACCTATTAAAAATACCGCTGCATCGTGACTAATAATGCTGACATCGTTTTTGGTGTAAGTTTTTAAAGGAATACCTCTATACCAAGCTCCCAAAACAAGAGGAGAATAAGTCAAGTAAGCCCCCACATCTAATTGGTCTGACGCACCCTGACGTTTGTAATGAATCACAGGGGTAATGCTTTTTTCACGTTCGATAGCATCTCCCAAATTATTACCAATCATATAATCTGCCAAAGGGATTCTATATCCTGCTTGCACCCCAATTTTCACAGGCAAACGAGCGTCTTTGTCGTTGAATGATTGTGAAGGCTGATTGATATGATGTAAAGATGCTCCGACCCAAAACTGTTCAGAATAAACCAAGGCACCCGTTGAAAAATCCCAGTATTTTAATTGTGGCGTTACGTTATTTCCTCCTTGTAAAATTTGGTCAGTTGAAATTCTTGGATAAGTACCTGTACTCAAATAAGTATTAATTTGGTCGCCAAAGGTATAATCTGCAAAATTAATTCCACGAGTTACATACGAACCTTGAACACCTAACTTTGCCGTCAGATTATCACTAATTTTTAAATGATATGAATAAACAGCTCCAATATCGGTAGTGGTTAAATTAGTAAACTGTCTATCAGTTGTCAATAAAATACCGACTCCACTTTTGAATTTATCAAAATACATATCGGCTGAAATTGAGGAAGTTACAAAGTTTGCACTCAATGATGGCCACTGATTTCGATGATTAAAATTTACACGAGGAGACATTGCCGAACCCGCAAAAGCTGGATTCAGATACAATGGAGCAGCATAAAATTGAGAATATTGCGGGTCTTGGGCTTGTGCAAAACTCCAAGAGATTACGCTAATAAACAGTAAAAATCCTTTTTTCAACATGGTATTAGGAACGCTTTAGGTATGTACCTTATGTTAAAGTTAACATTTAGAACCTAAAATCGGTTTAATTTTTGACGTAAACTACTCAGGAATGTACTTATTCAACTTAAAATAGTATAATTTAATAACCTTTAAAAATTTTTACGCTTAAATTACGTTAATTTCAGAGATTTATTAGACTTTTTTAAGAACATTAAAACGTAAAACAAGCAAATTTAATGCCACTTAACATCAGACAATACAACCATTTAATTAAACGTATTGTCTTATTGGAAAGAATAGATATTGAGGCTTTAGAAATGAAGTGAAATCTAAAATACTTAATGTCTAATTTCTGACATCTAAAACCTTTTTTAGTAAACGAAAAAATGATAAGATTTAGTAGCATACAACGATATTTTTTGATTTTCTCCGTGATGTTCTTATCGTGGGGATTGTCAAGCAATGTTTATGCTCAGGAGTTTTTTAAAGTTAGAAAAACTTGTATTTCTGAATGTTCAGATACAACTGCGGCTACTATATTTCGGGATACTTTATTGACTCCTGCAACGGCTTGGAAATGGGAATTTGGCGACCCTACAAGTGGCATTAAAAATACCTCAACACTCAAAAACCCTGCACACTTGTACTCAACCGCAGGTGTAAAAACGGTTACACTTACTCGTACAGAAGGTGGCATTCCAAAGGTTTATACCCAAACAATTACCATCAATAACCCGCCAACGGCATTTTATTTAGGAAACGCTCCTTCTCAGCAAGATACTACTATTTGTAAAGGTGATTTCCTGACGCTCGACCCTTACAAAAATGGTGGAGCTGACCCAAAATACAAGTATATCTGGTATCCAAAAGGTGACTCTACGCAAACACTGCGGGCAGATACTACCAGTTGTTATTCTGTGCAAGTTACGGATACTACAACGGGCTGTTCGGCTCAAAATAAAATCAATGTAAAACTTTGCGTCCCTCCGCCACCAAAACCTGCCGAAAATTATTGGTATTTCGGAAATAATGCAGGGATAAAGTTCTCTTCAGGAACGCCTACGGCAGACGATAAAGGGAAAATTAATACAACAGAAGGAGTGTCTTCTATTGCCGACCCCAACGGAAATTTACTTTTTTATACCGACGGACGAAAGATTTATGATAAAGATGGTAAAGAAATGGCTTCGCTGAAACCTGATATTTTAGCGGGAAGTGCCACCTCTACGCAATCGGCGGTTATTGTGCCACAACCCAGTTGCCAAGGGTGTCAATCTATCTATTATGTTTTTACTACAACCGATATTAACGGAACTAAACAGTTGAGTTACAGTGTAGTTGATATTCGTCAGAATAAAGGAAAAGGAAAGGTTATTGAGAAAAATGTGGTTTTAGACGATGTACCTTCTACCGAACAATTGATTTCTCATTTCGTGAAAAAAGACTCTACTTATTGGGTCATTTCACATGATTATGGAACGGATACGATTCGTTTACGTAGAGTGACTAAAAATGGGGTTTCGATTTCAAAAATTGTTCAAGTAGGAGCAAGAATTGACAGTGCCGCTAAAGGGGAAGGTTATATGAAAGTTTCGCAAGACGGAACGAAGTTTGCCATTGCCATTCCCGGAGGAGCAAGAAATTTAATTGAGGTTTATGATTTTGTGGATTCCACAGGAGAATTAAGAAATAAGAAAACAATTGATTTAGGCCCAGCCCCTCCAACCGTTTATGGGGTTGAATTTTCACCAGATAGCAAAACGCTTTTTGCTACCATGAAAGCCGATACCATTAAAAATCCTACTTCGTATTCGTCACTGTTACGGTTTGATTTAACCGATGGAGATTCAACGGTAATTGCCAAGTCAAAAGTGCTTATTGATTCTTCCCGAAAAGAATATTATGGGTCGGTGCAGTTAGCTCCAGATGGAAAGATTTACCTTGCCGTACAGGGGAGTACAACGTTGGGGGTTATCAAACTTCCGAATGATACCATTTCTACAAAAAGTTTAAGTACAGATTATTATGAGCGAAAAGGCTTTGACCTCAATGGTAAAATTAGTCAGTTGGGTTTGCCTACAACTTACAATGTTATCAATGAAAATAATGAAGGCGTAGGTATAACGGCTGTGGATACGTGTTTGGGGTCGCCAACTAATTTTCAAACCAGTCATTTATGTGGTGATAAACTCAAAAATACCAAAACAGATTGGCGTTTTTATAGAGGCGAAGTGCCAGCTAATGGACAACCAGTGGGACCTCCTATTGCCACCATTCAAGGTGGAGAAGGAGATAATGGTTTACAAACCTCCTACACTTTTGATGCCCCAGGGAAATATTATGTGGTTGTAAATATGGGTAATCGTTGTAAGCCTGATACTATGCTGCCACCGCAGGCTTTTGAGGTATTACCGTTGCCCAAACCTGATTTAGGCCCAGACCTCAATTTATGTGCAGGAAGTGTGACTATTGATTCAAAAGTAACTTTGGATAGTAGTAATTATTTCTGGTTTCAGAATCGACAATTTTTACCTAAAGATAAACTACGTACTCTCACGGTTACGCAATCAGGGAATTATGCTGTATTGGTTGAAAGTAGGGGTTGTGTCGGGATTGATTCTGTACTGATAACATTGGCTAAGGCAAAGGCTTTAAATTTAGGAGCTGATACACTTATTTGTGCTGGTTCTCCTATTGTTTTAGATGCTTCTAATGCCGCAGGAACAGGCTCAACGTTTTTATGGAGTACAGGGGCGACAACTTCTAAAATTACTGTTTCAACGGCAGGTAATTATTCTGTGACCGTGACCACGCCAATTGGGACAACTACTTGTACAACTACTGATAATGTAATTGTCAGGATTCGTCCGAAAATGTCATTTACTGTCAATAAAACTGCTCCAACGGGTTGTACCGCCAATGATGGTGCTATTAAAATTGTAGGGCTAACTCCGACAGGAACGTACAGTTTTGTTTGGTACAAAGATGGTGTATTAATTGCCAATTCTACTCTCGACGGAATCACGGCTTTGAAAGCAGGAAGCTATAAAGTAACTATTAGAAGTAGTGTAACTTGTGATACTACGGTTTCTATTGTTTTAAATGCTTCGGGTACGCCAAACGCTTTGATTACACTTACGCCAACGCCTGTTACGTGTATCAGTGATGGAGCAATTGCTATCAAAGTGGATACGCTTAGTCCGTTTAGACCAATAAATTTTATTCTTAGAGAAAAAAGTACGAATGAGACAATTATTTCGCAGGGAGTAATGTCCTCTATCTTTGTTTCAAGAGGGCAATATGTCATCAAAGGACTCATTGCAGGGACTTATTATATAGAATTTGTGGATAATAGTGGCTGTAAATTTATCAGTAATAACATCACATTGAATAAAATATCAAGAAGAGATATTTCTCTTTTACCTGCTCCAACAGGCAAATGTGAAGGAGAAAAAATTACATTAAATCCACTCAATTATACCGATGGAAGTATTAGATGGAGTACAGGGGCAACTACCTTGAATATTGACGTTACAAAAACAGGGGTTTATATTGTAACGGTTACTTCAACAGATGGAAAGTGTATTAGTTCAGCCCAAATACCTGTCACTTTTAAGCCATCACCCAAAGTAAATATTACAGCACCAAGTAGATTATGTTTAACGCCCAACCCAACCCAATTAGTTGGTAGTCCAGTTGGAGGAACTTGGCAAGGCTCAAATGTTGATGCCAATGGAATATTTAAAGTTACTTCATTGGGTATTTATGCCGTAAAATATGAAGTTACACAAAATGGCTGTACCACTATTGCTAATAAAGAAATTACGGTATTGGATGCTCCTGTTTTCAATTTAGGGCCTGATAGAAATATTTGTCGAAATAGTGTTACGGATTTGATTGGCGTTAGCACCCCACAAGTGAATGTAACGTATCGTTGGAATAACGGGCAATCAACGCCAACAATTATGCCTGAAAGGTCTGGTACGTATATTTTAATGGCTACTAAAGGACTTTGTCGAGCTTCAGATACTGTTATTGTTAATTTATTGCCGATACCTTTTATTTCATTACGTTCAGAAATTCCCCTTTGTGTGGTATCCACTTTGCCTGTACGAGTTGATGCAGGAGGAGGATTAGGACTTACCTATAAATGGTCGCCAACGGGAGAAACTTCTCGGCAAATTTCTGTAAACACTGTTGGAACATATACTGTAACGGTTACTAACTCTGCGGGATGTCCAGTAGTGGCTCAAACAAATATAATTGACCGTTGCGACCCCAATATTTTAGTGCCTGATATTTTTACGCCTAATGGAGATGGGCTAAATGATAATTTTCAGGTATTCCCAATTTATATAAAAGAATTTGATTTGAAAATATATAATCGTTGGGGTGAATTAATATTTACTTCCAAAAATCCCAACGACCGCTGGGACGGAAAATATAAAGGTACTTTAGTCAAACCAGACTCTTTTGCATGGGTGATAACTTATCTTCCTGAGTATTACCCCAATGAAGGGCTCAAACGAAAAGAAGGGGCGGTGACAGTAGTTTGGTAAAACAGAAGAGGCTGCTCAAAAAGTCGTAAGAAATTATTCCCAAATAATATTCTTTAGATAAGTTCAAGTAAAACTTAAAGACTCATTGACTGTTTTAGACAGCCTCTTTTATGTTAAAACAGCCTCCAAACCAAACTTTTACATTTCATTTACATTGTTTTACAGCTATAATTTTACATTCTATTTCTTCTGAGCCTACATTTACCTTCATAAAAGTACAATTTTGATTATCTCGAAATTTTAAACACAATTGTCTTATGAAAAGAATAAAATTAAGCTTCGTATCAATCGTATTTTCAACGCTATTTACTGTAACAATAGCTGCAAGAGAAAATGAGAAAATAATCTATAATCCTTTATTGATTGATGGTCAGCCCATAAATTATGAACAATTTTCTCTTAGTTCAAAGGGTGTTATCACCATGATAACTGAAAACACCAAAGGCAATGGAACGATGACAATTCCTTTCAAAGTTTACTTGAGACGTGACAATAAAATCGTATATTTAGGTGGTTCGGCTTCAACAAATACTTTGTCGGAAATTGAGATTTCTAAGGTTTTGAAATTCGCCAATTTAGGTGATGAACTTGTCATTGAACCCGTTGATAAAAAATTTCAGACCTCTGGAAGAGTATTCTTTTTAAGAAATAATCTTGTCAAATTTATGAGTAAATTCCTTATTAGTAAAAATCCACAAGATGGTTGCTAAATGTTTATGACAAAATCAAAATGGATATTTATCATCTTATTTTTCAGCCTTTCGATGTTGTCATTCGATAGGCTGATTGACATTACGGATGCTTCAAAGAATAGCCATTTCTCTGAAAAAGTAAATCTTGCTTTACGCCGAACGGCTCATCATTTACTCAAAGCTTCGGGCGATTCTACTTCTCAAATTGAGCCTGTAAAAATGCTTGATGAACGCTCTTTTAAGATTCGTTTGGAAAGAAACTTTACTTATGATTTACTGCCCAAATTATTAGAGGAATCCTTCAAAATACATCAAATTGACAATGTTTACGACGTTTCTGTTTTAGATTGTAATGACGGAGAACTTACATTAGGATACAATTCATTTGATTTTAAGAAAGATAAAAATGTGCCTTGCATTGGAAGGCAACAAGATAAAACTTGCTACGATTTACAGATTACATTTGCCAAAAAGCCAATTCAAAATTCGCCCAAGCCAATGTGGTTAATTCCGCTTTGGGGTTTGTTTATCACAGGATTTATTTTTTGGAATCGGAAAGCTACACAAGTCAAAACGGAGTCGGAAATTATTAATCAAAAAGAAGTTTCTGAATCAATCAGTTTTGGAAATTCTAATTTCGACTTCACCAATCAAACACTTTTTTCAGGCAATGTTCAGCATAATTTGACTTACCGAGAAGCGAAATTATTGAGGCTTTTTGTCAATAATCAGAATCAATTATTAGAAAGAGATTTTATCTTGAAATCAGTTTGGGAAGACGAAGGAATTACCGTCGGAAGAAGTTTAGATGTCTTTGTTTCTCGTTTACGCAAAATGTTATCGTCCGACTCAACAGTTCAGATTGTTACCTTGCATGGGGTTGGGTATAAGCTTGTGAGTTTATGAGTCTATGAGGATTTGAAGATTTGAGGATTTGAAGATTTGAGGATTTGAAGATTTGAGGATTTGAAGATTTGAGGATTTGAGATTTTGAGGATTTGAGATTTTGAAGATTTGAGATTTTGAAGATTTGAGATTTTGAAGATTTGAGGATTTGAAGATTTGAGGTTTTGGGGTTTTGAGATTTTGAAGATTTGAGGGAATGGGAATATGAGTGAAAGACTTTCCAATTCATCACCTTATAAATTCTTAACACTTAACTCATAGACCCATATACTCAAATCCCCATATACTCAAATCTTCAAATCCTCAAATCCTCAAATCCCCATATACTCAAATCTTCAAATCCTCAAATCCCCATATACTCAAATCTTCAAATCCTCAAATCCTCATAATCTCAAATCCTCATAAACCCATAACCTCACTCCTCCTTCAACTTGTGATAATAAATGTAAGAAACCGCTAAAAGTGCGATGAAGAAGAATGGTAAAAAGGTAAAGCCAATAAAGCCGTCCACAAAATAGTAACTTAACGAAGCTCCCAAAAAGTCAATTAAAAAACCTGCATAAGCCCATTCTTTAATACGGCTTGGGACTTGTGGAAGAATCAATGCCAAAGCCCCCGGAACTTTAAACAACAGCAATAATGTACCCATATACACAGGATAGCCCAAATGTTGCATGGCTGCTTTTCCTGCTTCGTCGTTGCGGAAAAGAACAGGCATAACACCCTCAAATAAGAAAATAATGGTAGTGGTTACCCAGAAGATAATTTTGTCTTTTTTCATGGTTATTTTTTTGTTATTTTTTTCTGATTTTTCGCAATTTGCATTTCCTCATTCTGCTTCATTCTAAGTCGGACAATCTTCTCTACCAATTCTTTAGGCAAGGGTTTTTCAAGGGTAAATTGAATTGTTCCTTTTGACGTTTTGTAATCTTTTAACTCCTCTTTCATTTGCTCCGTTAGTCCGCCAGTGCCACCAAAAAGGCTACAATGTTTTTTGTAGGCAGCAAAATATACTAACATTCCCTTATATTTAAAGGCAGGAATTCCGTAACTAATCACTTCTTCTGCTTCGGGAGCAGTATCTCTAATAGTTTGCCGAAGTTCTTCTAAAACAAGTCTTATGTTTTCGGGAAAATTAGACAAATAATCGTCGATATTTTTGATTTGAAGATTCATATTCAATAAATTAAGACATTAATATTTCGGCAAAATATCCGTTTAAACAGCTTCAATTATTTCTTCGGAAGACATAGCTAAACCGTCTGAAATTATTTCATCTGTGTGTTTTCTTGGATTTATTGTTGTTGTTGTGTTTTATCAAAATTCAACAACCATTGAATTCCAAATTTATCCGTCAATCCTCCAAATAATGCTCCCCAAAAAGTATGTTCAAGCGGGTGAGTTGCTTGTCCGTCAGTAGCCAATTTTTGATACGTATTTTGAATGTCGTCTTCGTGACTAAAATTAAGCATTAACGATACATTTGTACCTTTTGTCAATCCTTTGTCGCCCACCATATCCGATGCCATGATGACAAAAGCACTGTTTCTTAAAGTAGAATGTAAAATGCAATCTTTCATCTGAGGAGGCATTTTATCTGCAATCGGAGATTCTCCAATCGTTTGAAAATAAAGTTCGCCACCCAAGCACGATTGATAGAAAGTCATCGCTTCTCGACAATTTCCGTTGAAAGTTAAATAAGAATGAATTTGTTTCATGGTTAAGCATTTATAAGTTTTTCAATATCCATTTTTTTCATTTGCATAATTGCCTGCATCACTTTTTGTGCTTTTTCAGGATTGCTCATCAACGAGCCAATAATGTTTGGAACAATTTGCCAAGAAACCCCAAATTTATCTTTCAACCAACCGCATTGACTTTCCTGACCGCCATCGCTTGTTAATTGATTCCAATAATGGTCAATTTCGTCTTGCGTTTGGCAATCTACCACGATTGAAAATGCTTCGTTGAAAGTATATTCGTGTTTTCCCGGCCCATCCATCGCAATGAATCCATGTTTTTTTAGATTAAATTCTGCATACAAGACATTGTTTGTTTCTGGATAAGGTACTAAAAAATCAATGGCAGAATCTTCAAACACTGAAGTATAAAGATTGATGGCTTCTTGTGCTTTGCCAAATTTTTCATTGACAAATAACATCGAAGGCTTAATTTGTGGTGTAGCCGACGGGTTGACAACGCTAATTTGCCAAGTCAAACCAAATTTATCTTGTAGCCAACCGTATCTTTCGCTCCAATTGTATTTGTCGATGGGCATTAACGCTTTTCCACCTTCAAAGAGTTTATCCCAAACTTCGTTGGTTTCTTCGATGGTTTCAAAAGTGGCAAAAATAGAAATAGCTGGCGTAAATTTGAACATTGGCCCACCATTTAAACCCATGAATTTCTTTCCGTCTAATTCAAAATTGACCACCATCGGTGAAGCCATTGTAACTTTTGAATTCTTGAAAATAGAACAATAAAACTCGGCAGCAGCTTCGGCTTGACCATCGAACCAAAGGCAAGGATAAATTTGATTTGTCATGAGATTATTTCGATTCTGCGTATTTCTTAAAATTATTCAAAATTGCTTGCCAACCGCCTTGTTGTAGCTCAATTGGATTTTCATTTTCTGGATTAAATCTTTCGATAACCTTAACCGTTTCGCCTTCTTCAATAAATTCGATTTTTACTTCACGTTCATCTGCCAATACATATTCAATCTTTTTCATTGGCTCAACTAAGGTATAAATTCCTTCAAAGTCAAAGCCAAAACTACCATCTTTTGCTTCCATGCGGGTTAGGAATTTCCCGCCTGTTTGTAAATCATTGGTTGCGATAGGTGAATGCCAATCGTCTGAGGCAAAAGTCCAGCCTTTTATATGTTCAGGATTTGTCCAACAATCCCAAACTTTGGTTAGTGAAGCATTGATAGAAGATTCAACAGTGATGATTGTTTTGTCCATTTTCTTAGTTTTTTTGATTTGGTTGTTCTATGATTTGGGATATTACGGAAGTCGTCCTTCCAAAAGCTACGGTTTATACACAAGTATTTGAATATCTATTTAGAGCCATAGGCTCGGTTAAATTTTGTAGCGGTGGGTTTTAACCCACCGAAAATGATGCGAAAAGCCATTTTAGAGCCAGATGCTCGCCCCATTTTAAATGCCTCATTCCTACGGAACTCAAAAAATG
Source organism: Arcicella aurantiaca (assembly GCF_003148625.1). GTDB lineage: Bacteria > Bacteroidota > Bacteroidia > Cytophagales > Spirosomataceae > Arcicella > Arcicella aurantiaca. The sequence goes on from NZ_QGGO01000007.1 coordinate 20,506, forward strand.
GTCATTTTCATTTTCGATGGGTTAAAACCCACCGCTACAAAATCGGTCAAGCCTACGGCTTTTTTATTAGACTTCCTGCGAAAGTGTTTTATGATTGAAAAATGGTATATTTCCGAGTGAAAATAGCGAGAATTTTGAAAGCATAGCAGAGAAATGGGGGGATGCCCAATCTTGAAAAATTTTCGCTATTTGTAGCCGAAAAGATGTTGTTTTACGACTTAAAACACTTTCGCAGAAAGTCTATTATATAAATTTGTGTATAAACCGTAGCTTTCCAAAGGACGACTTCCGTGTTCGACAAATTTAACTCCGTGTAAAGTCTATACATTTTTTGTAAGACAAAATTAGAATTAATATTTTATAAAAGAATGGTGTAAAAACGTCATCATTGGGGCTGATTACGACAGACTCTTTGTTTTCTGAAATAAGCCTTTAATATTTGTAAAATATATTTTAAAATCAAAACTTTGGGTATTTGTTAAAATACTTTGTGCTGAAAATTTCTAAAAATAACAAATGTAAGTGTTTGATAATTAGCTTTTGAGAAGCTAATGCCTAAATCCAAACCCCAAACTCCCATTAATGAAACACATTTCTATCTTAGTTCCAGAAACAGCTTAATAAACTCAAAACGATGAAAAGAATCCAAACCATTGATTTTGTAAGAGGGTTAGTGATGCTCATTATGGCAATTGACCATATTCGAGATTTGATGTACATCAGCACAGGTTTACAAGACCCAACTGACCTTACGAAAACCACCGTTGGACTTTTTTTCACCCGTTGGATAACGCATTTATGTGCGGCAACTTTTGTGTTTTTGTCGGGAACATCAGCGTATTTTTCATTTCAAAAACAGCAAAATCTCGCTGAAAGTAAACGCTTTTTATTAACCAGAGGTTTGTGGTTAATCGTTTTGGAATTTACCGTTATCACCTTCGCTATTTGGTTTGATGTTCAGTTTAGAACCTTCCTTTTCCAAGTCATTGCTGCCATTGGGTTTAGCTTTATTATTCTTTCTTTTTTGTTGAAATTATCACCCAAAAAGATTGGCATTATTGGGTTAGTTATCATTTTTGGGCATAATGCTTTGCAGGGAATTTCGTTAGGGCAAAACCCGATTTTAAGTTTCATTGCTTCGCTTTTATTTGGCGGAGGTTTGGCACAATTACCTCATTCAACAATGGTAATTGGCTATCCAATTATTCCTTGGTTGGGTATCATGTTGGCGGGTTTCGGTTTGGGTCAATTTTTGGAACAACCCGACAGACAAAAACGCCTTTGGCAATTAAGTGCAGGAATGATTACACTTTTTATTGTGCTGAGATTCTCGAATATCTACGGCGACCCTGTGAAATGGTCGGAGCAAAAAGATACCATTTTTACGTTTTTATCCTTCATAAATGTTACCAAATATCCGCCTTCTTTGTTGTATGTTTTGCTAATGTTAGGAATCTCTATTTCTGTTTTAGCTCTTACCGAAGGTATGAAAAACAAGTTTATTGATATTGTCACTGTGTATGGAAAAGTGCCTCTGTTTTATTACTTAATTCATTGGTATTCCATTCGATTTATAACGATTGGCTTGATGTTTTTACAAGGTTATTCTTGGAAAGATTTTGTCTTTGGAACATTTGAATTTGGCAAACCCAAAGGGCTTTCGGGCGTAGAATTACCAATGATTTACGCTATTTGGTTTGGACTAATTGTGGCACTTTATCCTTTGTGTAAATGGTACGGTGAATATAAATCTTCGCACCCTGAGAAAAAATGGTTAAGATATTTGTAGCGATAATATAGGTTATAGACTGCGACATAACTTATTGGAATAGGAACTTCCCGAAAGTTTAAAACTTTCGGGAAGTTCCTATTCCAATAAGTTATGTCATGCTCTATATATAGGCAATTAGATTAGACAAATTTCAAAAATTTGTCTAATCTCTGAAGTCTTTCGCTATATTTTTTGAAATAAATAAGGAAGCCCAAACCCCAATCGACCAATCCCCAATTTTCAATAACTCCCCGACTTCTTTAAAAATTTATGAATGTATTGAGCAATTCCGTATTTTTGTGAAAAATTAGACGTAACACAGGCTTTAGCCTGTAATAACTCGTGAATGAGACAGATTTGAAATCTGTCCTACGGTAATAAAAGTATGCTCAGAACACATAATAACGGCGAACTCCGCCTCGCTCATGTAAACCAAACCGTAACATTGTGCGGTTGGGTACAACGCACCCGTGACAAGGGAGGTATGATTTGGATTGACCTTCGTGACCGCTACGGTATCACGCAATTAATGCTCGAAGAAGGCAAAACACCTAAAGAAGTTTTAGACTTAGCTCGTACTTTCGGACGTGAATTTGTTATCTCGGCAACGGGAGTTGTGGTTGAACGTCTTTCAAAGAATGACAAAATCGCTACGGGAGATATTGAAATTAGAGTTTCTGAAATAAGTATTTTAAATCCAGCGAAATTACCGCCATTCTTAATCGAAGATGATACCGACGGTGGAGATGATTTACGTATGAAATATCGCTACCTTGATTTACGCCGTAATCCTGTTCGTGCCAACTTACAGTTACGTCACCAAGTAGCTCGTTTTACTCGTGATTATCTTGATAATCAAGATTTTATCGAGGTGGAAACGCCTGTGTTGATTAAGTCAACGCCCGAAGGAGCAAGAGATTTTGTGGTGCCTTCACGTATGAATCCAGGTGAATTTTACGCTTTGCCACAGTCGCCACAAACGTTCAAGCAATTATTGATGGTTTCTGGTTTCGACCGTTACTATCAAATCGTAAAATGTTTCCGTGACGAAGATTTACGTGCTGACCGTCAGCCAGAATTTACCCAAATTGACTGCGAAATGTCTTTCATCGAACAAGAAGACGTTTTGAATATGTTTGAAGGTTTAATTCGTCATCTTTTCACGAAAGTAAAAGGCATGGATTTAGGCGAAGTTTCACGTATGACTTACGCTCATGCGATGAAATATTACGGTTCAGACAAACCAGATATTCGTTTTGATATGAAGTTTGTTGAGCTAAAAAGCGAAGAAGTTGACTTAGTTTCAGATAAAGATTTCGCCGTTTTTGATGCTGCTAATACGGTTGTGGGTATCAATGCAAAAGGTTGTGCAGAATATACTCGTAAGCAAGTTGATGAATTAACGGAATTTGTAAAACGTCCACAAATTGGAGCGAAAGGATTGATTTACTTCCGTTATAACAACGACGGAACGTTAAAATCATCGGTTGATAAATTCTATTCGGAAGAAGATTTGAAGAAATGGGCTGAGGCTTTCGGAGCAGAAAAAGGAGATTTAATTTTAATTCTTCCGGGTGACGGTGACAAAGTTCGTAAGCAATTGAACGAATTACGTTTAGAAATGGGTAATCGTTTGGGACTTCGTGACCCGAAAAAATACGCTGCTCACTGGGTTATCGACTTCCCGTTATTGGAATATGGCGAAGAAGAAGACCGTTGGTTTGCAATGCACCACCCATTCACGAGTCCGAAACCAGAAGATATTCAATATTTAGAATCGGGAGATTTAGGAAAAATCAGAGCCAATGCTTACGACTTAGTAATCAACGGTGTAGAAGTGGGCGGAGGTTCAATTCGTATTTTCCAAAAAGACTTACAAGCCAAAATGTTTGAAGTGTTAGGATTCTCGGACGAAGAAGCAAAACACCAATTCGGTTTCTTGATGGACGCTTTTGAATACGGAGCTCCACCACACGGAGGTTTGGCATTCGGTTTCGACCGTCTTTGCTCATTATTCGGTGGTTCAGATTCAATTCGTGACTTCATCGCCTTCCCGAAAAACAACTCAGGACGTGACGTAATGATTGATTCACCATCTACCATTGATGACAAGCAATTGAATGAATTGAAAATCAGAACAGTAGTGTAACACAGACTTCAGTCTGTAAGTGTGATAAATAGCACGCAGATGACGCAGATACTTCGTAACGCCGATTTTTACAGATTTTTATCTGCGAAAATTAGCGTTTGAAAATCAGCGTTATCAGCGTGCTATTCTTTTTTGCTTTATTTACAAAGATTGGATAACAGTAGTGTAACACAGACTTCAGTCTGTAAGTGTGATAAATAGCACGCAGATGACGCAGATACTTCGTAACGCCGATTTTTACAGATTTTTATCTGCGAAACTCAGCGTTTGAAAATCAGCGTTATCAGCGTGCTATTCTTTTTTGCATTATTTACAAAGATTGGATAACTTGTTTGAAAAGGGCGTTGCTGTCGCACGATGGCTGGTCGGGAGACACAGCCATGGGACGGAGAGAGGTTTCCAGCTAAGGATAAAGAAATGGCAGTTCGTTATGCTGCCGCAAATTGTTGAGTGTAACACTCGCTACGAATGTAAAAGGATTTATTGGAGTTGGAGTAGTGATAAATACGTGACCGTTTGATAAAAAAACGAGAATTATCTTTGTTTTTTATACATGAAAAGCAACATTTGTAATTAAATGTATTTTAAACTTATCATTTCTGTGAGATTTTTAAGAATATTGAATTGAACAGGTTACAGTAAATATATTTATTTTAGTAAAATTTCAGTAAGCTAAAAGTATTCAAATTATTGGCAGTTTTTTTGTTCAGTAAAATTATTTTCATTGTTTAAACCATTTATTCATAAGAAAGCCATAAATGAGTGAACGTAATACTCTAATAGACGACAAATCATATACTAATTTAGAAATAGGTGCAGGGTGTGGTGATTTTGGAAAAAAGTTCTATCCTAAATGTTATTTGACAGATTACGATGCAAATCTAAGAGAAAGTTGTGAACTGTGTCATATTGATTGGTTCTGTGATGCTCATGAGCTCCCTTGGGGAGATAATAGGTTTGATACTATCATTTTATGTAATCCTTACAATTATGGCTTTAATGATGATGATAGTACAGACAAGTTGATGAAAGAACTTTTGAGAGTGCTTAAAGTAACAAATTCTAAAATTATTTTGATTAGCACTAAAAATAATAAACATTGTAATCCACAAAGAGTATCAACACGTATTTCAGCTTTCTGTAAAAAAAACAATATCAGTAATATGAATGTATCTTCGGAAGAAATAGATTGCAATTCTTTGTATGAAAATTACGTTTTTAAAGAAGTTTTAGGAGATCAAATTTTTCCATCTTGTAAAATCACTATCGATGTCCAATAGCAGTTTAAATATAGATACCTTAAGTAGGGAAATTAATTTACTGTCTCTATCAGATAAAATGAATAGAGGGGGATATGGTGATTTGTTTTATGACCATTTAACTGGATTGACTAAGTTTAAAATGTTAAGTTCTGAAAATAATATTGATGAATTAAAACTTAGTGAAAAAACATATTTTGGTTTAGAACAATACGCAATTGAGCATTCAGAAAATGTAGAATCAGAGAAATCTCAAAATGAAGTTGATTGGGATTTAATAGATGATGCAAAAGAACTACTCAAAATTAAATTAGCAAATTCCCTTGGAATAGGACAGAATTATGAGAGTTCCGAATTAAAACCAATAATAAAATTTACAACAGATAACTACGAAAATTATTTATTGTATAAAATGTTGTACCCTGATTCTATTTCAAACCCTTGGTTACCTACGCATAATATTATTTTGGAGAATGGGTATTTATTAATGGTTTCAGGACAGAAAGACTTTATTAGAGAATATGATAAAAAAATTCTGGATAAAGAAGACGAAAACTCCACTGGTTTATTTGTATTAGCAAAAAGTAATAGTACAAGAGGATTTAGTGGTTTTCCAATTGATACTCGAAGTAATATGCAAGGATTAATTTTTGATTTTTTAAGAAGGGATGCGAGCGGAATGAGAAATGCTATTAAAACTGAAAAAATAGCATCATTCTTAAAAACACAACAAAAAAATTATTCTGAGCAAAACATTAGGGTGATGTTTTTATTACCTTTGAAACGAGCTGGTTTGATAGGATCTACAACAAGCGGTTATTTCTTTATAAACTCACCAGACGATTTGATACATAGCTATAAACATCATAGAGAAAAATTGCGTGGATTACAAAGAACTCTTGATATGTATAAAAATAAGGGAAAACAACTTGGTATTGACTTAGAAACAGTTTAGAATTACAGTATTAAAGAGCTATATTTACCAATATTTGGAAATATAGCTCTTTATTCTTATCCCATCCAATGCTACTGGTCGTAGGTTTAGCGAAGCGTTCCTACGACCTAAAATGTACAGAGCGTCTCGCTCATCATCTACTCATCGGTAAAGCTCTCTCTTTGCTTTATTCAAAAACATTCAATAACTTCATTTCGCACGAAGTATTCACTCAATGTATAAAACATGGAAACGCTAAAATTAGATATTCAGAATCATATTGCCCACGTAACGCTCAATCGTCCTGATAAAATGAATGCCCTCAATCAAACTGCTTGGGATGAAATCACGGAGGTTTTTGAATATCTTGATGAAAATGCAGAAGTGAGAGTAATTGTTTTGGAAGGTGGGGAAAGCAAAAACTTCTGTGCAGGAATTGACTTGAGTTTATTGATGTCCGTTTCGCAAAATCATACTAAATGCGAAGGACGAAAAAGAGAAAAACTTCGTAAAGATGTCTTGAAATTACAAGCTCCAATTAATGCCATTGAAAACTGCTCAAAACCCGTTTTAGCCGCCATTCACGGTGGTTGTATCGGTGGAGGAATAGACTTGGTTTGCGGTTGTGATATGCGTTATTGTACCGACGATGCCTATTTTACCATTAAAGAAATTGACATGGGCATGGTGGCAGATTTAGGAACTTTACAAAGACTCCCCAAACTCATTGGCGACGGTCTCGTGCGTGAAATGGCGTACACAGGGCGTAACGTAGGCGGACAAGAAGCCGAGAAAATTGGCATCGTCAATCGTTCGTATTTAGATAAAGTTACGATGATGGCGGAAGTCATGAAAATTGCCGAAATGATAGCTCAAAAATCTCCATTATCCATCCGAGGAACAAAACATATTTTGCTCCACACTCGTGACCATTCCGTTGCCGACGGACTCAATTACATGGCAACTTGGAACGCCGCCATGTTACTTTCAGCCGATTTACAAGAAGCTTTTGAGGCGAAAATGGGAAAGAGAGAAGGGAAGTTTGAAGGGTGATGTTAAAATGTTACTGATTAGTTATGAATATCAATCACAGCAAACACTTATATTTGTAATCATTAAAAAGGAGAATTGTTTGGTAAGAATTGTAGTAATAATTCTTTCAATAATTTTCTAATTGAGGTAAAAAATAAAAGGTTCAATTAAATCAAACATAGTATGACAACTATCGAATTAAAATCAAACCTTCATTTACTGATTGACCGAATTTCAGATAATAGTGTTTTAGAAGCTTATCATACACTCTTAAAACGAGAAGTAAAAGAGGTTGGTGATTTTTGGGATGACTTAACCAATGCCCAAAAGGAAGATATTAAAGCAGGAATTGACGATTTGAAAGCAGGACGAAAAAAGCCATTGTCAGAAGTAATGAATAAATATTTATGAAAGTATATCAAATATTTATCTCTGAACGTGCTGAACGAAATTTAGAACACATTCTTCAATGCCTTGAAGAAGAGTGGTCAATAAAAGTAAAAAAGGAATTTTAGAAGAATTGAATACTAATTTTGATAGAATAAGTGTGATGCCTTTTTTATTTCCGAAATCTGATAAATTTGAAAATTTACATAAAGGTCTTATTACTAAACACGCTCATATTTTCTATCAGGTCTTTGAAGATTACATAGATATTGTAACGATTCAAGATACTCGCCAAAACCCTGATTTTTTGAAATAAAATGTTACAAAATCTAATCATAAAAAATTACGCTCTTATTGAGCATCTTGACTTTGCCCCTGACCGTTCTCTGAATATCATTACGGGTGAAACAGGTGCGGGAAAGTCAATTATGTTAGGAGCAATCGGGTTGTTATTGGGTAATCGTGCTGATACCAAAACGCTTTATAATCCGTCTGAAAAATGTGTAATTGAGGGAGAATTTAATATTTCTGGATACATTATCAAGAATATTTTTGAGGAGGAAGAGTTAGATTATGAAGAGCATTGTATCATTCGCCGAGAGATTTCTCCGCAAGGAAAAACTCGTGCATTTATCAATGATACGCCCGTAAATTTGGAAACGCTTCGCAGAATCACCTCTCAATTAATGGATGTGCATTCTCAGCATGATAATTTACTTTTGGGGGCAAATGAGTATCAACTCCAAATTGTAGATACGTTTGCTCAGAATAGCGAGATTTTAGACAAATATAAGGCTGATTATCAACTATATAATAAGGCTAATCAGGCGTATCAGCAACTTTTGGTTGATGCCAAAGAAAGCAAAAAAGAGTTTGATTATAATTCTTTTTTGTTAGATGAATTGCAAAAAGTTAAATTAAAGAAAGGCGAATTAGAGGTTTTGGAACAAGACCTTAATAAACTTGAAAATGCAGAAGATGTCAAATCAAAATTAACGGCAGCTGCCTTGTATTTGAATGCTCCTGACCAATCTATTATTTCATTTTTGAGTGCCACCGTCGTTAATCTGAACAGTATTAGTAATTACGGCGAGCAGTATAATCAGTTAAGAAATCGTTTGCAAAGTTGTTTAATTGAGCTGAAAGATGTAGCTGATGAGGTAGAAAGTGAAGCGGAAGAAGTAGAATTAGACAATGAAAAAATCTCGACAATTCAGCAGAGATTAGATTTATTGTACAATCTTTTGCAAAAACACCAAGTCAAAACCGACCAAGAATTAATGGATATTCAGAAAGACTTGGAAGCCAAAGTGGGTAAGGTTTTGAACATTGATGAAGCCTTAGAGAAGGCAAAAATGCAGGTTGAAAAAACCGAGAAAGTATTACAGAAAAGTGCCGAAGCATTGTCAAAATCACGTGTGGCGGTGTTACCAGTAATGGAGAAACAGCTCGCTGACCTTCTCAAAGATTTAGGAATGCCTAATGCCAGTTTGAAAATTGAAAATGAACAGGTAAAGCCAACCAATACAGGCACTAACATTATCAATTTACTGTTTTCTGCGAATAAGGGCATTAAACCACAACCAATCAAAAATGTGGCTTCGGGCGGTGAATTTAGCCGTTTGATGTTGGCGATAAAGTATATTTTAGCTAATAAAAGGGCTTTGCCAACCATTATTTTTGATGAAATTGATACAGGTATTTCGGGGGAAGTATCTATAAAAGTGGGGAATATGATGCGTGAAATGTCACGTAGTCACCAAATTATTGCCATTACGCATTTGCATCAAATTGCAGCACAAGGTTCGGCACATTATTTTGTTTATAAAGATAATTCTTCAGCAAGAACTGTTTCTCGAATTAGAAAACTAACTAATGAAGAACGAGTAATGGAAATTGCCCAAATGATTGGCGGACAAAATCCTTCAAAAGCTATTGTAGATAATGCCCGTGAGATTTTGAGTAAGCATTTAGTAGAATTGACAAATTATAAATTGGATTTGTAAATATGGAAACATCATCTTTGCTTGATAGAATCACGATAAACCCATTGGTTTGTCATGGTAAACCAACAATTCGTAATAAACGATATATGGTTGAATCTATGTTAGAATATCTTTCAGCAGGAGATTCGATTGAAGAATTATTGATAGAATTTCCAGATTTGGAAAGAGAAGATTTCTTAGCGTGTATTCAATTTGCAACAAAAGCCTTGAAAACGAAGACTTATCACTTAGCCGTAGCCTAAATGAAATTTTTATTGGATGCACATTTACCTCCTTCCTTGAAAAAAGTGTTTCTTGATAGGGGTTTTGACACAATTCATACATTGGATTTGCCCCTCCAAAATGATACAGATGATTCTACAATTAATAGAATTGTTACAGAACAAGAAAGAATTTTGATAACAAAAGATGATGATTTTTATGATACTTTCATCATTAAACAAATTCCTGTAAAATTAGTATTGGTTAAAACAGGGAATATCAGTAAAAATGATTTAAAAGAACTATTTGAAGTAAACTTAGATAGGATTATTACGCTTTTAGATGATAATGATTTACTTATTTTGACCAAAAAAACGCTTTTCGGATACAATCAATAACAATTATGAAAAAAATATTTTTAGCAATTTCAATAATTACAACATTGGCGGCTTGTCAAAAAAATGGAGAAGATAAACAAAAAGTAATGATTGATGAAGTGATGGCGATTCATGATGAAGTAATGCCTAAGATGGACGATATTATGACTTTGAAAAGTAGCTTAGATTCTGCCATTAAAGTTTCTCCTGATTCTGCAAAAGCCAAACAATTATATTCTGCTTTGGATTCAGCCGATAATCAAATGATGGACTGGATGCAGGCGTATAATCCTGACCAAGTAAAAGGAAAATCGGAAGAAGAAGTCACTAAATATTACGCTGATGAAAAAGCTAAAATTTCAAGTGTAAAAGAATTGACGAATAAAAGCATTGAAGAGGCAAAGGGATTTTTAGGGAAGTAAACCGATAAATATTGACCTCAGTCTTAGATTGGGGTCATTTCATTTTGAGGTCATTTTTAATTTATTATGCAATGAACAAAACCACATTATTATATATTTATGCTGTTGCATTTTTCCTTTCAGCGTGCGATTCACAGCCCCAAAAACTTCCAATTCTTGGTAATCGTGAGGCGGTTACAAAAACAGTTAATGGCAAAGAAGTGACCGACACCCTTTATCATCAAATTCCTGATTTTGAGTTTATTAATCAAGATTCTGTAAAAGTTACTCAGAAGGATTTTGCAGGGAAAATATACATTGCAGACTTCTTTTTTACGACTTGCCCAACGATTTGTCCGAAGATGAAAACCCAAATGTTACGGATTTATGAGAAATATAAAAACAATCCGAAAGTTGGAATTCTCTCTCATTCAATTGACCCACGCCATGACACGCCCGCAGTTTTACGTGAGTTTATGAATAATTTGGGTATAAAGTCGAAAATGTGGCAAATGGTAACGGGCGACAAAGCTAAAATCTATGAAATCGGACAGAAAAGTTATATGGTTTCTGCTACCGATGACCCAACTCAACCAGGAGGAATTGTTCATAGTGGAGCGTTTATTTTAGTAGATAAAAATCGTCATATCAGAGGAATTTATGATGGAACTGAACCTGCAAAAGTTGATAGACTGATGATTGATATGGAAATACTTTTGAATGAATTGTAATACGAACAGCCTTGTTCGTAAAAATGAAAACTGCTGATAGAATTGTCAGTAAAAAATATGAAAATTACTTATTGCTTATTACTTACTGCTTACTGTTTCCTGCTCGCTGCGTGTAGCGAAAAGGACATTAAACTAAAACAATATTATATCGACGGACAGGCTCTTTATAAATTACATTGTGCCAATTGTCACCAAGAAAATGGACAAGGCTTAGCAGGACTTTATCCGCCCATTGCTGGCTCCGATTTTTTGGAAAAGAATAAAGAATTAATCCTTTGTTCAATGAGAAATGGTTTGCAGGATACTATTGTTGTGAATGGAAAATCGTTTCACCAAGCCATGCCAGCTAATACGCAATTACAAGCTTTGGACGTTGCCGAAATCGCTACTTATATTTACAATGAATGGGGAAATGAAAAGGAAATTACGGAGGTGAAATACGTGCAGAAGGTGTTAGAAAATTGTAAAAAATAGTGTTTTGATATGCGATGTTAGAGAAACCAACATCGCATATCAAAAAAATTATTGTGGTAAGCTTTTAACACTTACTACTCCATTCACTCTACGAATGGTATATTCTGTAAAATCTTGATTAGAGTCCATTCCCATACCGTGAATAACTTGGTCGGGGGTTTTGATGTCAACGGCTTTGTTTGAATAAATTTTCTTAGTATCAGGACTCCAAAATAATTCGTCCGTTGCCAATGTTTCGTTCTTTACCTGATTATTTATTTCTACCCTTCCCATTACTCGATAAAGATTATTTGCTTTCAAATAAATAGCAGAATCTCCTCTTAATTTGGTGGTATTGTTCCCCATTTTGTCAAAAAAGAAAACACGTACTTCTTTAGGGTATTTTTTGTCTTCATTTGCCATTGTTAATTGAGCTTCTGTTGACATTCTCACGACTAACCTTGCTGAGTCTGTATAACTCATATTGATGCCATAAACCTCAGAAATTGGACCTTTATAATCTTCTCGTTTAAAATCCTTTTTGTCTTCTTCGCAAGAAATAAGCACGATTATAGAGAATAGAGAACAGAGAATAGATTTACTTGAATTGGAAAAAGGTAACATTTGCTTATAAAGAAAACGTACCACAGATGTTAACACCTGTGGTACTGTTTTAATCAATATTTTTATTTGATACATAATGAAAATAGTTCAATAAATCATTTGTATAAACTTTGTATTTAAGCATTAAATCTTACATTCTTAATGCCTAAATCCCAACCCCTAACACCTAAAAAATTAATCAACTTTTGGTTTACGGAACCAATAGAAGTCTCCTAATGAGAAGCCAACTACGATTTTGTTATAAACTTCTTCAATTCCATTAGTTGCTAAAACGCCTCTTTTACCACGTACATACGCAATATTTATGTAAGAAATAGTTCTAAGCGGAAGTGAAACACCTGCTGAGAAACTCATGTCGTTAGCTACATCTTTTCCGTTGAAAGCATAAGGAGAAGTGGTATAATTTGCTCCAACACGATACATTACATGGTTAAAGTATCCATTAAGTGCATCGAATTTTGGAATATATTCCGCTCCAAAAGCAATGGTGTGTGCGTCTCTAAGATTTTCAGAAGAACCACTAAGATTTTGAAAACCAGACCATTTTGTCATTGAATAGTCAAGAGAAACTAACAATTTTGCAGGTTTTTCTAAACTAACACCAAATCTGTAAGTAGCAGGAAGAGAAATTTTTCCGTCTGTTTGTTTCAGGGTATCGGCATTGATTAATGATAATCCTGTTGCGTTGCTGATGGTAAATCTTTTTAATGATTTCGCTCCAAGATTTTGCCCAAAGTCTGCTGTTGCTCCAATATTTAAGAAATATTCTTTGTTTAATTTTGGTCGCCAAGCCCAACCTAATTTGAAATGTGTTCCAGAATAGTTAGTTCTATCGGCTAAATTAATCTGATAATTTTGAGAGTCGCTTAAATTTTGAGTTATTACATCTCTGTTAATTACCCCAAATAAGTACGAAAACTCTAAACCTACATACATTTCTTTTGTAATTCTAACGCCATTACCAATTACAGCTTTATTTAGTCCGCCGTTTCCGTTGTAAGTGTATGTTACACTGTCAGTTCCGACGATACTAAGTTTTTGAGATGAAAACGTTTTGTAGTCAACGGTACTGTATGGAGTTAAGCCTAAGGATAAAGTCCATCTTGGAGAAGCAGGTAATGCTAACATGATTGGTCCAACAGTTCCATTGTATGTGTTAGAACGTTGTCTTGTATTTTGCATTGATTTTGCCTCCGTATTGGCACCCATTTCAAAAACCGTATAGCGGTTACGAGCTAAAAGTGCAGGGTTTAGCGTATTGATGTAAATCCCGTTTGAATTGGCAACTCCTAAACCTCCCATCATTGAGTTTATTGCTGTTCCTCCATTGTAAACTTCACCAACGCCCCAGTATGAAAAAGGCGAGTTGGTTTCCTGAGCGTGAGTTTTTGCAATAGGTAGTAAGGAGTAAGTAGCAAGCAGTATGCAAAATACTACTTTTGACAAAAATGAATTGGAGACGTTTTGTTGAGATTTTGAAAACAATCTTCTAAAAGTTGGCGTCTGTAAACTATGACCTTTTTTGTTATTTGACATTATATTCTAAAATTCGATTAAGTCCAATCAGCACTAATTCTGGGATTACAAAGTTCGGGTATTTTATGCGGTTTGCAAAGTTTGAAGCATCGCCACCACAGAAAATGACGTTAATATTTGTTAAAACCTTGTTATACTCTTCAATAAAGCCGTTTATTTCTGCTAATAATCCGTTCATTACGCCACTTTGCATAGCGTGCTTTGTACTTTTTCCAATGAGTGTTGGTATTCCATCTGGTTCTAATAACGGTAAACGTTGGGTAAAAGTGTTCATGGCTTTGAATCTCATTCTAACCCCCGGAGAAATAATCCCTCCATGAAAATTGTCATCAATATCTACCAAATCGTAGGTAATACACGTACCCATGTCTATCACAACGCAGTTATTTTCAGGATATAAAACCCTTGCTCCAATAGTCGCCGCCACACGGTCAGCACCGAGCGTTTCGGGTGTGTCGTAGCGTTTTGTGAGAGGAACAGGCGTTGTATTTTTAAGTAAATAAATCTCAGAAGTTATCTCAGAAAATTGTTCTTTTAATTGTTCTTCAGAATAACTTACAGATGAAACCATAATTCGCTGAGGACGAATGGTTTCTACATAATTGACCAATTCTTCATAAGATAATTTCCAATTAGTTTCAATCAGTTTTCCTGCTTCAAAAAGCCCTGTTTTAGCGTAAGTATTTCCTAAATCTATGGTTAGGTTCATGAGTAATTTTTGTAGTGGCGAATAGCATTTGCCAGTGTTGTAAAGGTAGTTTCGGTAGCGGCGAATAGCATTCGCCGATTGTCAGTAATTGGCGAATACTATTCGCCACTACTAATTTGTAAATCCTTATTCGGGTCAATTTTCAACCACATTAAAGCACTAACCACCAAACAACCCGAAATCAAAATTAATGGATAATTGAAATTGTGGGTTTGTTCTACAATAATTCCAAAAATGATGGTGATGAAAAAACCGCCTAATTGTCCCGCAAAGTTCATTGTTCCTGCAACCGTTCCCGAATATTTTTTGCCAATATCAACGCAAGTAGCAAAAGCGACAGGAAGTGCTAAATCCTTTGTTAGCACACATAGAGCTAATAAATAGCCGACTAAATCATTATTTTCGGTAAGTCCTGCCGAGAGAAATAAAATGCTTGAAAGTCCTAAACCGCCCATCGCAACGGCTTTTCTTCCAAAAGATAAACCGTATCTTTTTACCAAGAAATCACTTAAAAAACCACCTACAATACAACCGATTGCTCCTAAAACGTAAGATAATGAAATGAAGTTTTTAGATTGGTCTTCGGTCATGCCACGTCCTTCAATGAAATAGGTATTTGACCAATTGGTGAAGAAATACGAAGCATAAAAGAACAAATGGCACATCAACATCAACGCCCAAATGTTGGGATTTTTGATGATAGTTTGCCAACTAAAATGGTGTTCTGAAACTTTAATTTTACGTTGATTTTCGATTTCCTCAATTTCTTCCTGACTAATATTTTTCATTTCGGAAGGCGTATCTCTGTACCAATTGTACCAACCAATTGCCCAACAAACGCCTACTAAACCCAAAGCCACAAAAGCCATTTGCCAACCCAAACGATGTACTAAAGGAATGACTAAAAAAGGCGTTAAAGCACCGCCCAAACGTCCTGCCGCCCAAATAACGGCTTGAGCCCGTGCTACTTCTACCGCAGGAAACCAACGAGCAATTACGATTGAAGCGTTTGGATATGCTCCTGCTTCGCCTGCTCCAAAGAAAAAACGAATGATTACCAGATAGACATAATTATAACCAACTGCCGTCAAAGCCGTAAAACCAGACCACCATAAAACCACCCGAGTCAATACTTTTCTTGGACCAATACGGTCGCCCATTGCCCCCGTAGGAATCTCAAAAAGGGCATAAGCCAGTGAAAATGCTCCTAAAATATAACCAAATTGTTGATTATTGATGGATAAATCTTCTTTGATATATTTACTGACCACATTCATACAAACACGGTCGAGGTAAGTGATGATGGATAATAAAAATAGGGCTGATAAAACCTTATGCCGAGTTTTCATGATGTGTTGGTTAGGAATGAGAAATAAGTCGTCTATCGTAAAATTACCGTTTCTTTCATTAAATTAAGCAACAATCAGCATAACTTTACCGCTGAAAATTACTCATTCATCAAATTTTTACCCAATGCAATATTTATCTACCGAAATCCTCGAAAATAAAGTAACTGATATTTTGATATTGGTTGGTATTTTGGGTTTTGGACTTTTGTTCCGACGCTATTTAACTGATAACTTCAGTAAAATTCTTTATCGTTTTATCAAACACGATAAAATCCCGATTCACACTTGTGTAGCGATGCTTCGCCAGCCTGTTCGTCTATTTATTTCTTTGATTTTTCTGTACGTTGCCTTTTCGTTTGTGCATTTTCCTTCGTCATGGCGGATTCCGTCAGAGGAAGTTTTTGGTATCAGAATGATTTTATTGAAAAGTTTTCAAACAGGTTTTATCTTTTCAATTTCATGGATTTTAGTCCGAATTACTAAATTTATTGCCCTAATTTTTCAAGAAAGAGCAACCTTGACAGAATCGAAATTAGACGACCAATTTATCCCATTTTTTAGGGATTTAGTGGTGGTGGGTATTTCTATTTTGACGTTCTTTGTGATGTTGGGCGTTGTTTTCAAAGTAGATGTTGTGGCTTTGGTAACAGGTTTAGGAATCGGTGGACTTGCTATTGCTTTGGCGGCTCGTGAAACCTTAGAAAATCTGTTTGCTTCCTTTACGCTTTTTCTGGATTTACCTTTTGTGGTGGGCGATAATATTCAATCGGATAAAGTTTCGGGAGACGTTGAAAAAATAGGTTTTCGTAGTACCCGCCTACGTACAGGAGAGGGAAGTTTAATTGCCATTCCGAATAGACTTTTGACTGCTCAGGCTCTGGAAAACCAAACGCAAAGACCATTTAGACGGGCGAGATACTTGTTGAAATTAGAAATGGTAACGCCAATTGAGAAAATCCAAAAAGTTGTTTCTGAGATTAATAATTACGTTTTGAATCATGCAATGATTTATCGTCCCGACTCAAGTATCACTCGGTTTGATGGTTTTGGGGATAATTCGTTAGATATTTTGGTGTCATATCACATCGCCACTTTCGATGCTGCAGTTATGCGACGAGTAAAAGAAGAAATTAACTACCAAATCATGGTAATAATTCAACAAAATGAGGTGAAATTTGCTTCTCCAACCTTGAAAATTTCCCAAGAATTAGAGCCATAATCAGATGAAAACAATCTTATCAATCATTCTAATAACATCTTGTATGTCAGTGATTTCAGCCCAAACCAATTATCCAACTTTAGGAAAAGTTGTCAAACTCGACGCTTCACTTGACGCACTTATTGCTCCTGATGCTAAAATTGAAATTTTATCGTCTGGATACAAATGGTCGGAAGGACCTGTTTGGGTGAAAAATGGGAAGTATTTACTTTTCTCAGATGTTCCTGCCAATACCATTTATCGTTGGCAAGAAGGAGATAGAGCCGCAATGCCTTTCTTGAAACCTTCTGGATATACAGGTTTGGGAGAATACAGCGATGAACCGGGAAGCAATGGTTTGATTATCAATCAAAAAGGTGAATTAGTCGCTTGTGAACACGGCGACCGTAGAGTTTCTGCTTTGCCTTTAACAGTAGGAGGGAAGAGAACTTTGGCTGATAATTTTCAAGCAAAAAGATTTAATAGTCCGAATGACGTAGTTCAACATTCAAGTGGAGCCTATTATTTCACCGACCCGCCTTATGGTTTGATGAAAAAAGAAAATGACCCAACTCGTGAAACCAATTTATTTGGCGTTTATCGTATCGGAACGGACGGAAAAGTAAGCATTGTGGTGAGTGATTTACAGCGACCAAATGGTTTAGCATTTTCACCCGATGAAAAGATTTTATACGTGGCACAATCAGACCCAAATCGTGCCGTAATTATGGCATATCCCGTTAATATCGACGGGAGTGTAGGACTTGGAAAAGTATTTTATGATGCCACTCCAGCCGTAAAAGAAGGATTAAAAGGGTTACCAGATGGTTTGAAAATAGATAAAAAAGGAAATATATTTTCAACAGGACCGGGAGGCGTTTTAGTGATTTCGCCAAATGGGAAATTATTAGGCAGAATTGATACTAACGAACCAACTGCCAATTGTGCTTGGGGTGATGATGGCTCAACCTTGTATATTACATCAAATATGCACGTGTGTAGAATCAAAACTTTAACAACGGGAAT
Organism: Arcicella aurantiaca; assembly: GCF_003148625.1. GTDB lineage: Bacteria > Bacteroidota > Bacteroidia > Cytophagales > Spirosomataceae > Arcicella > Arcicella aurantiaca. Next base: position 38,649 of record NZ_QGGO01000007.1, read on the forward strand.
TGGGTTTTAATGTATCTCGATGCTTCTGCATCGGATAATAATATAAAATTTCAGCTGATGTGGAAGCATCGGGATACACACAATGAATGAAATCAATTTATACAGTTGGGCTATTAATTCTGTCCAATATCTTCATGACTTTAGCTTGGTATGGTCATTTGCAATTTAAGAATTTTACTTCACTCAAAAGTTTAGGATTGTTCTCTATCGTGCTGATTAGTTGGGGATTAGCATTTTTTGAGTACATTTTTCAAGTCCCTGCTAACAAATTAGGATTTAAAGAAAATGGAGGACCTTTTTCGATGTTTGAACTCAAAACTATTCAGGAAGCCATTTCATTGATTGTTTTTGCGTTGATGACCACCTTCGTTTTCAAAACTGAAAAAATGGCGTGGAATCATCTTGTGGGCTTTTTATTGATAGTTTTAGCCGTTTTTGTGATTTTTAAGAAGTGGTAGAACAGGAATCTTTCCTGTTTGAGATATGCGTTATATGTTTTTATTACTCTTCTGATAAAATATCAATTAATTGTTCAAGTTCCTTTCCTGAGATATTTGCCTGTTCAGACTTATCGTAAATATCCATCAAAAAGACTGTCTCTCGCACAAAACGTACATAAGTTATCAATCTTGCTCCGCCACTTTTGCCTTTACCTTTACTCGTAATAGCAACTCTGATTTTATAACAGTCTTTACCAATTGGAACACCCAATGTAGGGTTCTCAGATAATTCATCAAATAAGGTGCTTAAATCTGCTGAGAGGGATTTGTATTTTTTCGCTAATCGTTTTAGTTTCCGTTCAAATGGTTCAGTAGCAATAACATCAAAGTTCATTTAATAAGTCTTTAGCTGATTTTAGTTTCTTTTTCCCTTGTTCATACTTTTTTACATCATCAAATGCTTCTGCTAAATCAGTTATAAACTGACTTTTATGTTCGTCTTGAACTTGTTTTACAATATTTACGTATTTTAAACTTTTCAAGAGTTCCATAAAAAAGGGGATTCTACTGTCTTCTTTTATATCTAATATTATAGTCATTTTAGTTTATTTTAATGATTGAAAATAATCAGTTGATACACAGTTCTCACTACGTGTGTAACGTCTTTGTTGATAGTAAATTTGCATTAAAAAATATTCAATTACAATTGAGTTTAGTATAAATTTAAAATTACCTTTTTATATCCCAAATTTGCCAAACCCAAAAAGCATGGTTAATTTTAAAGGTTTAAAATGATTTTTCTGAAAAACGAATATAGCAATGATAAGAAATAACTGGACAAGAGAAGAAGTAGAAGCAATTTATAATTTGCCATTTATGGAATTGGTCTATCAGGCGGCAACTGTTCACCGTCAGTATAATGACCCACAAGAAGTACAAATCAGTACTTTGTTGTCAATCAAAACGGGTGGTTGTCCAGAAGATTGCTCGTACTGTTCACAGGCAGCTCGTTATCATACCGACGTAAAAGTGCAGAAATTAATGGAAACGCCAGAAGTTTTAGCAGCAGCTCAACGTGCTAAAGATGCAGGTTCGTCTCGTTTTTGTATGGGTGCTGCATGGCGTGAAGTGCGTGATAACAAAGATTTTGATAAAGTTTTGGACATGGTGAAAGGCGTAAATGAATTAGGTCTTGAAGTATGTTGCACGCTCGGAATGTTGTCAGAATCGCAAGCTGAAAAACTGAAAGATGCAGGTTTATATGCCTACAATCATAACATAGATACCAGCGAAGAAAACTACGAAGATGTTATTTCAACTCGTACTTTCTCCGACCGTTTGAATACCATTGATAATGTTCGTAAAGCGAAATTGTCAGTTTGTTCGGGAGGAATTATCGGTTTAGGAGAAGGAGATGCAGACCGTATGGGAATGTTGAAAACGCTTGCAAATATGCCTCAACATCCTGATTCTGTGCCAATTAATAACCTTGTGCCTATTAAAGGTACGCCACTTGGAGAGCAAGAACCTGCTTCTATTTGGGATATGGTGAGAACTATTGCAACGGCAAGAATCTTAATGCCAAAATCAATGGTGAGACTTTCGGCAGGACGTTTGGATATGTCTTACGAAGGACAAACGCTGTGTTTTATGGCAGGTGCAAACTCTATTTTCTCAGGAGATGTTCTTTTGACAACACCAAACCCAGCGGTTTCAAATGATAAAGAATTATTCCAAATTCTAAGCATTAAACCACGTGAGGCTTTCAAAGAGAAAAAACAAGCCGCAGAAGTGAATTTTATTCCAAGTGTAGCTGAAGCAATGGCTGAGATTTTGTAATTATAGTATGGGAATCTTTCCCGTGAAAAAATCAACTTACACATAGGAAAGATTCCTGTGTTACTAAACTTCAATAAAATGGCATTACAAGTAGGCGAAAAAGCCCCAGATTTTAAATTATTCAATTCTGAAAAACAAGAAGTTAGCCTTTCAGATTTCAAAGGAAAAAACGTGGTTGTTTTATTTTTTCCATTAGCATTTACAGGCGTTTGTACGGCTGAATTATGCGAAATGCGTGATAATATCGCAACGTATGCTAAGCTAAATGCTGAGATTTTAGGTATTTCGGTTGATTCTCTTTTCACTTTAGAGAAATTCAAAGCAGAACAAAAATTGCCTTTCAACTTATTATCTGACTTCAACAAAGACGTTTCTTCGGCTTATGGTTCATTGTACGAAAACTTTGTTTTGGGCATGAAAGGTGTTTCAAAACGTTCAGCTTTCGTGATTGACGCAGAAGGAACAATCCAATATGCTGAAGTATTGGAAGATGCAGGAAAAACACCAAGTTTTGAGGCAGTTCAATCAGCTTTAGCGAGTTTGTAGTAATCTTTAACGTAGTCAGCGTTCTGAACGCTGACTACGTTGCTTTTACGAGATAAAATAATACACCATTTTGATATTTTATAAATCATCAAACTTACGGCAATCGCAATTCTCCAATCGTCATTATAATTACATCTCTCCAATTTCTTCTTTCACGATATTTGTTTAAAAATCCTCTTACAATTAAGTATAAACCCTAATAGAAACTTGTCGTTTTTAGCTTAATTTCGAATTCTAATATTTGGAAAAAATATGGAAATCCTTGAATGTCATATATTTAATAAAAAGTATGATTTTTTATTGGTTGAAGTGTTTTAATTAAATAACTTTGAACATATCTATTGAAAAGCAGCAAACACTGCTTGTTTTTTTATACTAAGTGTTCTATGGTGTTATATATAGAATTTAATAAGGTAAAATGACAAATTAATAATGTGATTTACCGTTAATGTGTAAGTGATAATTAAACTTGAATCCTAAAAAACGAATGTTAAAGAAATTATTATTCCTACTTTTTCCCCTTGCAGGAATGGCACAAAATCAGATTCCTCTGAATGATTTGAGTGTTTTCAACAACCCAAGTGCCAACTGGACTATCGAAGGTGGCGTGACGATTGGGACAAATCCTTCTGCATTTGCAACTACGACAGGCAAAGGTGTTTTAGTATGCACTTTACGAGGAGCAAAATATCAATTGACGGATGATTTATTCTCGAAATTGGAACATGGAGATTTAAAAATGTCTTTCGATTTTATGATTCCTAAAGGCTCAAATTCTGGATTTTATTTACAAGGTCGTTATGAAGTCCAAATTTTAGATTCTTGGTTGAAGAAATATCCAAATGATAGCGATTGTGGAGCTATTTATCATCGTTGGGATGAAACTCGTGGTAAAGGAAATGAAGGTTATCAAGGACACCCGCCACGCCAAAATGCCAGTAAAGCTCCCGGACTTTGGAATCATATCGAAATTGATTTTAAAGCTCCAACTTTCGATGCTTCTGGAAAGAAATTGACCAATGCCCGCATCAATTCTGTGTATTTGAATGGACTTTTAGTGCATGAAAATGTTGAATTATTAGGTGTTACTCGTGGAGCAGTTTCTCAACAAGAAGTAGCCAAAGCACCTTTCAGAATTCAAGGTGACCACGGAGCGGTTGCGTTTAAGAACTTCTCTTATGAAATTTTTGAAAAAAGCGACATTAGCTTCACGCCTGTAAAATACGAATATTACGACGGTGTTGTTACCAATTTTAAACCTGCCAATAGCACTCCAACTGCAACAGGAACATTGCCACAACCAACCCAAAAAGTAATTAGTAAAAAGAGAGACTTTTTACTAAAATTTGACGGAAAATTTACCACCAAAGTAGCTGATAATTATACATTTATTGGTCAATGGGAGGCAATGGGAGCTATTATCGTTGATAACGACACAGTTGTAACAGGTTGGCATTTACCCGCTGAGTACGCAAAAGGTAAAAAGAAATTATCTGCTGGCGAACATAGCTATACCATTCTTTATACCAAAGATTATCATTGGAGACCAAACTCTTTGGGCATTTTTATTCAAAAAGATTCTTGGGAAAAACAGGCCATTACTGAACGTACTTCTTTGTTAGATATGATTCCTGTACCTTTAATTGATGTACAACCAAGCGATGTGCCAGCTATTCAACGTTCGTTTATTATGTACGGAGATAAGAAAATTACGCATGGAATAAATGTTGGAATGCCAAGTGGATTAAATTTCTCTTATGACTTAAATCAAGGTGGATTTTTACAATTATGGAGAGGAAAATTCTTGAATGCAACTGATATGTGGCTCGACCGTGGAGAACCACAAACTTCTGCTCCGATGGGATTGACGATTAATGCAAACGATAAATTTCCATTAGCCTATTTAACAAGTGCTGATGCTGATTTTCCTGAAAATTTAACAAAAGAAGATTTATTTTACAAAGGTTATAAACTTGAAAAATTGGCAATCGGAAATGGTTACCCAACTTTCAACTATGATTACAAAGGGCTAAAAGTAAAAGACTCAACTACGCCTTTAGACAAAGCAGAAGGATTGAGCCGTCATTTAACTTTTGAAGGAGAAATCGCAGCAGGAAAACAATTGTATGCACTCATTGCAGAAGGAACAAGCATTGCAGAAATAGCTCCAAACCGATACGCCATAGATAATCAAAACTATTATGTTGAAGTTGTACCAACAGCAACTAACAAGGCAATTGTGCGTGAAAGCAAGGGCAAAAAGCAAATTCTAATGCCTTTAGCTGGCTTGAAAGAAGTTTCATACAATATTATTTTTTAAATAAGTTTAGGGGCAATATAGTTTAGTTAAGCCGATTAACTTCCCGAAAGTTTAAAACTTTCGGGAAGTTTGTATCAAATAAATTTCTTAAAAAACGACATTGGGTTTAGGGGTTGGCTGTTAGATATTAGTATTTCCAACGGAGACTTAATCATTCAGCTTTTGGCTGCAATAAAATAACTGAAAATTTAACAAATGCGATGTTCGCTTTTCGCAAATCGCTTTTTCGCACATTATACATGAAAAACTATAAATATTTATTCATTATTCTGCTTGGTTTGGCAACACAACAAACCTTTGCTCAGACAAAACCAAAACCTCTGACTGAGGAGGATTTTTACGAAATCAAAACGGTAACGATTCCCGAAGGAATAAAATTAGAAGTTGGTGGCGTTGCTCCCATGCCCGACGGTCGTGTGGCAGTGTGTACTCGTCGTGGAGAAGTTTGGATTATCGAAAATCCATATATGCCAGATGGTTCGCAACCAAGTTATACTTTATTTGCGAGTGGTTTGCACGAATCTTTAGGTTTGACTTACCATGAAGGGTCTTTTTATTGTACGCAAAGAGGAGAACTTACTAAATTGACAGATACAGACGGAGACGACAAAGCTGATATTTATGAATCAGTAGCCAATTGGGATTTATCAGGAAATTATCATGAATACTCTTATGGTCCAGAATTTGATAAAAACGGAGATATGTATTTGACTTTCAATGTAGCTTGGGTAGGTTACGGCGAAGGTAAATTGGCAAAATGGAGAGGTTGGTTAGTAAAAGTTAAAAAAGACGGAACACTTGAGCCAGTTGCTACGGGTTTACGCTCGCCCGCAGGATTTACAGTTAACTCAAACGGAGACGTATTGTATGGTGAAAACCAAGGTGACTGGGTTGGTTCAGGAAGAATTACGCATCTTGAAAAAGGAGATTTTGCAGGAAATGCAGGTGGACTTTGGTGGACAAAAGAACCTGATTCTCCATTAAAACCCACAACAGTAAAAGACGTTCCAGATACAGGTGAACCCATGTATGAAGCGGCAAAAAAGATGAAATCATTGAAATTGCCAGCCGTTTGGTTTCCTCATGCTATCATGGGAATTTCAACAGCAGATATGATTGAAGACCAAACAGGCGGAAAATTTGGACCATTTCAAGGACAATATTTTGTGTATGACCAAGGACAGTCAAAAGCTATGCGTATGAGCTTAGAGAAAGTAAACGGAAAATATCAAGGTGCTTGTTATCCATTTCGTGAAGGTTTTCAGTCGGGAACAATTCGTGCCAGATGGGGAAATGATGGCTCAATGTTCGTGGGAATGACTTCAAGAGGTTGGGGTTCAACAGGTAAAGAACTTTATGGTTTACAACGTTTGGTTTGGAACGGTCGTATGCCTTTTGAAATGAAAACCGTTTCAGCTCGTCCAGATGGTTTTGAAATTGAATTTACACAACCAATCAATAAAGCAACGGCTGAAAATTTAAGTAATTACGAATTGAAAAGTTTTACTTACAAATATCAACATCAATACGGAAGTCCAATTATCAACCAAGAAGCAACGCCTTTGCGTGGTGTAATCGTTTCGGAAGACCGTACAAAAGTTCGTTTGGTAATCGACAATTTGCGTTTAGGTTATATTCACCAAATCACAATAAACGGAATTTTGAACGACCAAGCACAACCACTTTTACATGATTTGGCTTTTTATACGCTCAATGCTATTCCAGAAGGAGAATTAGCCAAAGTTTCTCCACGTTCAACCACAACGCCAATTGTAGCTTCGACAAAGGAAACAAAAACTCCTGTTAAAAAAGAAGCTCCAAAAGCCGCAAAAGAAATGGTTGATAGCAAACAAGTAGCACTTTTACTGAAAAAATATACTTGCTCTGCTTGTCATAATGAGAATACAAAACTCGTTGGTCCAGCATTTACAGAAGTTGCCAAGAGAAACTATACTAATGAACAAATCTTAGAATTGGTTTACAAACCAAAACCAGAAAACTGGCCTGATTTTGCTACTGAAATGGCACCAATGTCGCACGTTCCGAAAGCAGATGTTTTAAAAATTGCCGCTTGGATTAATTCTTTAGGCGTAAAAAAATCAAAAACAGATTTGAATAAAATTGAAAATCACGATTAGACAATAATTTTGATTTTTTTAGAAACGTCGGTGAGTAGTTCTAATTTAGAGCTATTTGCCGACGTTTTTGTTTATACATTCCATTTATTAAACAATTGTTCCCATTTATAAAAGCTAAGACTTCACAAACGTATTTTTTGCTAAATTTACAAAACCCTTGAAAATCAAGGCATAAACTTTAAATCTCAAATCCCATGAAATCTTTTCTGACATTCATTTTCGTATTATTTATTCTTAACACTTCATTCGGTCAACTTGCCAATAACAATACTTTTAGTGTACAAATAGATGGAAAAGACTTTGTAACACAACCCCGCCGAATCAAGATTGGTTCTTATTGGTGGATAACCGCTAACGCCATTAAACCCGACAAATCACTCAGAATGTGGTTATATAATTGGAATAGAGACAAAGATGCGTCTCTTGAAGCAGGAACATATTTGGTGGTAGATGCAGATAAACCTGATACAAAGGAAAACAAAAAGAAAGTAGAAGATTTAGGTAAGTATAAAGGCATTGTAGTGATAAAATACGTAGAAGAAACCCGTGAGCCAAGAATGGAATACCACGTAGGAAAGTCTCAAAATAACGATGAAACAGTAGAGGTAAAAATTGCCGCCGACGGTTCAATTGAAGCTACTTTCAACGGTACATTAGCAGGTTCATATTGGAAGGAAAAAGCGACTGCAACCGTTTTTGGAGGTTTAGGAAGAATTGTAAATAAAATGGAAGATAAAGCCAAAACTTCCGCCACAGGTTATGATTCAGACATTGACCCAGAAGGAAATGGCTACAAAAAACAAGATAAGACCGATAAAATTGTACTTACAAATGGGAAATTCAAGTTGCAAATAAAATAAAAGATACATTTTGTAAGTATATGAGAGGTCAAATTATCATATTAAGTTGGGAAAACTCAGTATGATAATTTGACCTCTTTTTCTTCAACCACTTGAATTTCAAAACTTTCTCCTCTTTTTTTGATTTTTCAAATGAAAACTGTACCTTTGCAGTCCAATTTTAAAAATCAATATACATAATGGAATTACGTAATTATGAAACGGTATTCATCTTAACTCCCGTTTTGTCAGAACAGCAGACAAAGGATACCGTTGAAAAGTTTAAAAAAATCCTAACGGATAACAATGCGGAAATCATTAACGAAGACGCATGGGGCATACGTAAGCTGGCGTATCCTATTCAAAACAAACAAACAGGTTATTATTACATCATCGAATTCAAAGCTGAAGGTACTCTAATTGCTAAATTGGAACTTGAATACAAGCGTGACGAAAAAGTAATCCGTTTCTTGACAACTGTGTTGGATAAGCACGCAGTAGCTTATAACGAGCGTAAGCAAAAGGGTTTAATCGGAAAAAAACCAGCTGAAGCTAAAGCAGAGTAAGAACATTCAAACTTAATTTTTGAAATCATGACATTAGTAAACGAACCAATTGACAAAAGCGTAGTACGCAAAAAATATTGCCGTTTCAAAAAATCTGGCATTAAATATATTGACTATAAAAACCCAGATTTCTTATTGAAATTAGTGAACGAACAAGGAAAAATTCTTCCACGTCGTCTTACTGGGACTTCGTTGAAATTTCAACGTAAAGTAGCTACTTCTATCAAACGTGCAAGACACTTGGCATTAATGCCTTACGTGGCTGATGGCTTGAAGTAGTTAATCGTTATTAGTTAATAGTTATTGGGGAACAGAATACAGAAAGTTTTTCTAAATTCTTTAACCTTAAAATTATATAAAAAACATGGAAATCATCTTAAAGACTGACATCGCAGGTCTTGGTTATAAAAATGACGTAGTTGCTGTAAAACCTGGTTATGGTCGCAACTATTTGATTCCACAAGGATTCGCTGTAATGGCGACGGGGTCAAACAAAAAAATTCTTGCTGAAAACATTAAGCAAGTTGCTCACAAAGCAGAAAAATTGAAATTAGATGCTACTGCTTTAGCTGAGTCAATCGGTGATATTACACTTGATATTCCTGCAAAAGTAGGTGAAAGTGGTAAAATCTTCGGTCGTGTTACAACTACTCAAATTTCTGAAGTATTGAAAGAAAAAGGATTTGATGTTGACAGAAAGAAAATTGCATTAGATTCAGAAGTTAAATTCGTAGGAGAATACACTGCAACACTTGATTTACACAAAGAAGTGAAGCACAAAGTGAAATTCAACGTTGTAGCTGACTAATTTAATTGATAAAAAGCTAATAGTTAATCTCAAATGTAAGTTCTTGTATCGCAAGTATTTACGCCAATTATATTAGCTATATAGGTTTTTATTAGAGAGAATATCCTTTAAAATCGTTACCACTTAATAGATTTTAGAGAAAAATATAGAAAGCATCTCAGTTTCTGAGGTGCTTTTTGTATTTTTGTAGGACTTTTCTAAGTTTAGGCTTGGTTTTTGTAATTGCTAACGCAACGTTTATACAATCCAAACCGTCTTTGTTATAGTATGTTAAATACTTAACCCACTCCAAAAATTGTTGATATGTTCAAGAAATTATTATTAATATTTTTATTTTTAAGCACTACTAATTTTTTATATAGTCAAATCACGATTTCTTCACCAGTTATTCGACAGATTTTTCAGCGTGACCTTAATAATCAGGCAACTGTCACTATTACAGGGAGTTATTCTCAACCTGTTGATACTATTCAGGTGCGTTTTACACCCGTAAAGGCTGGACAAGGAACGGCTATTGATTGGACTGTGATAAAATCTGCTCCTTTAGGAGGACTTTTTAAAGGAAGTATAGTGGTTAAAGGAGGTTGGTACACCATGGATGTTAGAGGGCTTCTAAAAGGAAAGCAAGTGGGAAATATCTCAACCATTGAACGTGTTGGTGTGGGTGAGGTTTTTGTTATTGCAGGACAGTCTAATGCGGGAGGAAGTAGCTTATTAGAAGCTAACGAAACTGCCGCTACTGATGATAGGGTAAATTGTGCGAATTTTATTAGCCCAAGAACATATTACTCTGATTATCCTTTTAGACATGCTGATTTGTCTCAATTTTCAATCATTGAATTTGCTCAATTAACAAAAACATCTGCTATTGGTCCAACTGGATTAGGCCCATATTATTGGGGTAAAGTTGGAGATGCTTTAAGTGCAAAATTAAATGTACCCATCATGTTTTTTAATGCAGGTTGGGCAGGAGCGTCTGTAAGAGTATGGCGTGAAAGTGCTGAAAATCCGACCAAGGGAGTTCCAAGTGATTTTCAGTCTGATAATCCCAATGACCCTATAAGATATTATGAAGTTGGTACACCGTATTCAAATTTGAGTGCAACTTTACGATATTATGGAATTAACTTAGGAGTAAGAGCTGTATTGTGGATGGAAGGGGAGACACAAAACCTTCTTAATCTTTCTGCAGCACGTAATAATAAGCCTCAACCTGTAACTGAGGCGAGTTATTTGGATAACCTTCAGCGTCTAATCAAAAAGACAAGACAAGATTTGGGAACAAATAAATTAGCTTGGGTTGTTGCCAGAACTTCATATTCGGGAGATTTAGATTGTAAAAGTAATACAATTCCGTTACCACCACCACCTGCACCTTCTCCAATTATTGTTTCTGCTCAAAATAAAGCAATTGCTGACCCTACACTTTTCCCAATGTATCCTGGTCCTTTTTCTGATACAATTCAGGTTGCAAAACTTAGAGAGAGGGATCAATGTGTACACTTTACAGGAAAAGGATTGGACAATATTGCATCAGCTTGGATTAAAGCTTTAACAGAAGATAACAAGAACTTTTTTCAAACAGTAGAGCCGATTTTAGCAGATACTATTCCAAGTGTTTCTTTGGATTGTATTTCTTCGGGAGCATTAAAATTAAGTCTTCCGAGTGGTTATGCAGGTTATGAATGGGTAAATACTGGTAATAATACAATAGTTGGAACGACTCAGAGCGTCACTGTTGGAAGTGGTACTTACATTGCTCGTGCAACTCGTAGCAACGGTAATATTATTCAAGTGCCACAGTTTACCGTAAAAGCAAATACACCTCCTTTAGCACCAACGGTAAAGGCTTTGAGTGATGTTAATTTTTGCTTGGGTACAAGTGTAGCCTTACAAAGTACTACCGAAGCAGATAATCCTATTTATGAATGGGTAAGTTCTCCTGCCATTACTAATTTACCACGTACAAAAGATATTTCCGCAACTCGTGAGGGAGCTTACAAATTGCGTGTTATTGATAAAAATGCTTGTGCTTCTTCATATTCTACTGAGGTAAAATTGGTTGCCAAGCCTCGTCCAGAAAAGCCATTTATCGCTACTTCTGGCAGTACAGCACTTTGTCAGGGACAAACACTTACTTTGACATCAACTAATGTTGGTGCATCAAGTTATTTATGGAGTAATGGAGAAAAAACACAAGCAATTTCAGTCAAAAATGCAGGAACTTATAATGTTCAAACGGTTGGTTCAAATGGATGTTTATCTCCATCATCAACTGATAATATTGCGGTGATTGTAAACTCGCTTCCATCAACTCCACAAATTAGAGCTTTAAGTGATACCGTATTTTGCGACGGAGCGTCTGTTTCATTGGTATTAACGCCAAGCGATAACAGTACAAAATTTGGATGGAATAGAAATAATAGTGTTAACAATGCTGATAATTCTACGACTATTAAAATATCTGGAACAGAATTAGTGAAAGGTTTTGTAGTAGATACAAAAGGGTGTCAGTCTTTATTATCAAATGCCATTCAAGTGGTTAAAAAGGATAATCCCCAGACATTATCAATTGTTCCTAAAAGCACTTATTCATTTGTAGCACGTGCAAGTAATAAAGTGGATGAATATGTTTGGAAATTGGATGGTAAAATATTGTCAGCAAAAGATTCTTTGATTAGAACAGTTGATAAAGGTACATATACTGTTTTAGGGAAAAATATTTATAAAGTAAAATCATCATCATTACCATTAATTTGTTCGTCGGCAGAAAGCGAAAAGTATGATTTTAATCCTTATGATGACAAAGGTCTTTCTGTATATCCTAATCCATCAAGTGGTACATTTACGTTAGAAAGTCGTTATGATTTAGATAAAGTAATCATTAGTGTTTGGACAATGGACGGAAGAGCTGTTTATAAAAGTGATGTAATCAATACTTTTAATTCACCAAGAAAAATTGATGTTAGTGCTTTGTCAGAAGGAATGTATATTCTGAAAATTGAAAGCACAACCTTCAAATTGACGAAATTTATCAGTATTGTTCGATAAATAATTACCAATCAAACTCGTTTAGTATCTAACCACGCTCATACATAAATTAACTCATAAAGTTCAAAACAAACTTGCATGATAGCGGTCAAAAAATTATTACTTATCTCTATTTTTATTTGTTTAAATAATTTACTCTATAGCCAAATAAAACTAACATCTCCCTTAAACCGTGCGGTTTACCAACGTGATGGTGCTGGGTTTTCAAAAGTTACTGTGGCTGGGTCATATCAGCAACAAGTTGATAAGATTGAAGCCCGTTTTATTCCCGTTGCGGAAGGTCAAGGACAAGCTACTGATTGGGAAACAATCAAATTAACACCTTTAAATGGTAACTTCAGTGTTGTAAGAAGTGTAAGACAAGGTTGGTATAGGTTGGAAGTAAGAGGAAGTTTAAACGGACAAATGATAGGTGGTGTTACTACTGTGGATAGAGTTGGAGTTGGAGAAGTTTTCATTATTGCGGGACAATCTAATGCGGAAGGAGTTTCATATATTCAAGGAATTGGAGCTAATGACGACCGAGTAAATTGTTTTGGAACAGGAAATGACTTGGCAGAAGGAGGCTCTTCATATATTTCTTTGTCTCCATTTTCTCATGTTGACCAAAATACCCGTATTGCACCGAGAGGAGCAAACGGTTGGTGTTGGGGTAGAGTTGGCGATATATTAGCCAGTCGTTTGAATGTGCCTATTATGTTTTTTAATGTTGCATTTAACGGAACAACAATAAATGCTTGGGCAAATACGGCTAAAGGAGGTTATGCCATTAATCCATATATTGGTGGAGTTTATCCTAATAAAATGCCTTATCAAAATATGTCAGATGTACTGAAATATTTTGTTCCACAACTCGGAGTTAGAGCCGTTTTATGGTGCCAAGGGGAAGCTGATAACTATTTAGGAAGTACTAAACAAAATACCAGTCCTGTAACTTATAAATCTCAATTACAAACGGTAATAAATCAGACTCGTTCAGAATCTGGAAAAAATATAACATGGGTTGTTGCTCTTACCTCTGCTTCAGTATATTGTCCAGAGTGTATAGCTGCTCCTTTTGCCTCTTCAGATAACAATGTGCTTGAAGGTCAGAGAACAACAATTTTGGAGACCCCTAATGTTTTTAAAGGCCCAGAAACTGATGGTATTCAAAACCCCGGAAGACGAGATGGCGCACACTTTACGAGTAGCTTGCCTCAATTAGCAGAGTCTTGGAGTAATGCTCTAAATGATTTTTTCTTTCAATATTCCACATCATCATTACCAACCGTTATTCCTGATATAAACTATGTATGTGGTGATAACAGAGTAGAAGTGTCATTGCCTGAACGTGATGCGAGTGGCAGTACTCTTAATAACTACGAATGGTCAAATAATGGGTTGTTATTTGATGCAGGGAAGTTTTCAAGTGAGCGGAAGGTTGTTTTAAATGTAGAAGGTGGAAGACAATATTTTGCTCGTTATCGTGATATTTACGGAAACGTTACTCAAGTACCAGCTATCGCATTTGCAGGTAGTAATGTACCAAACTCTACTATTATAGCCGAAGGAGCAACTGATTTTTGTGAAGGAAATAAAGCAATTCTAAAAGCCAATAACACTTCTAATAATGCCATAATTTATGAATGGAATAATGGCTCAAAATCACAAGAACTTACCGTAACGACTTCAGGGTCATATTCTGTAAAAACAATTAGCCAATTTGGATGTCAATCAGATTTTTCAACACCTGTTGTCATCGTAGCGAAACCAGGCCCTCCTCAGCCTGTTATTTCTGCCAATGCTTCAACTGTTTTTTGTGCAGATACCAATGTTGTACTGACCTCATCTAACCAAGATGCTGTGAGCTATATTTGGAGTAATGGAACAACTAATAGAGCTTTGAAAGTAAATACAACAGGAAGTTTTAAGGTGAAATCAGTGAATAGTCAAGGATGTACTTCTATTGAATCTAACGAAGTAAAAGTAACCGTAAACCCATTGCCTGCCACACCGAGTATTGTGCCAAATGGCTCAACAACTTTTTGTGCAGATACAAGTGTTGTACTTACTTCTTCTAATCAAGATGCAGTATCTTACCGTTGGAATACAGGATTGCTAACAAGAAGTATTACGGTTAAAAATGCAGGAGATTATAGTGTAAAGACCATTGATAAAAATGGTTGTGTATCCAAATCATCCATTTTAACAAATATTAAAGTAAACGCTTTGCCTCCTGTACCAACCATTTCAAGTACCAAAGACACTGTACTTTGTCAGGGAGATAATACTATTCTGCAAATGAATTTAGTAAATGGAGGTTTCCCTTCATGGTTTGCACATCAAGATGGAACAACGACCAGATACAATTTTCAAAGCCTAAATGTGAATAAATCGGGTTCTTTTCAAGCATTCCAGACTGATGCAAATGGTTGTAAGTCGGCGGTGTCATCAAAAATGTATGTTTCGTTAAAACCTGTTCCTGCAAAAATTCAGACGATTTCAAGAATTAGCCCTTATACAATTGGTTTTAATGCTACTCAGGCTACCACTTATATTTGGCAATTTAATGGAACCCTCAGAACAGATGTAAACGGAAATGTCATTAGAATTGATGAAGCAGGGAAGTATAATGTAACCGCTAAAAACGTTTACAAGACTTTGTTTTATGGTGATAAAGTATGTTTATCTCCTGTTTCAGACGACTTTTCGTTTGAACTTTACAATGACAATGGAATGTCTATTTATCCAAACCCAACTAAAGGGGAGATAAATATTGATTCAAAAATAGATTGGAGAAACTCATCAATTGAAATATTTAATTTATCAGGTGCTTTTATTAAAAAAGGATTTGTATCAATTTTTGATGATGTAAAGAAATTAGATTTATCGGATTTACCAGAAGGTGAATATATGTTGAGAATCAAAACCGATAATTTTTATACGATTACCAAGCGAATTATCATTAATCGTTAAAATGACATACTAATAGCCAAATGCTTAAATGCTTAATAATTGTAAGTAATAGGACAAAGTAAAGTGTCATTCTGATATTTCATAAATAATTGATAATTAAGCTCATGATAATATCCTAATACCTAAATCCCAATTCCTACTTAATGGAAGATACCACGAATTTAAAATTAGACGTAAAACGCTCGAAATTTCAAGCGATGGGTGAGGCAAGATGCCCGCAATGTAGAGAAGGAAAAATGTTTAAATATCCTTTTTGGCGAGTAGATAAATTCTCGGAAATGAATAAAAACTGCCCAGTTTGTGATTTGAAGTTTGAGGTTGAACCGGGTTTTTGGTATGGAGCAATGTTTGTGAGTTATGCCAATACAGTGGCTTTATTGGTAGTTTTGGGTGTGGCAGTTTTCTATATTTTCAATGACCCTCCCGTCATGTATTATATCTTACCGATTACAGTTTTATCGGTAGCTATTGTACCTTTTAATTTTAGAATTTCGAGAGCCGTTTTTTTACATTTATTTGGCTTCATAAAATATAAACCAGATAGCAAAAACGCTTAGTCTGCGATTTCCAAAATGGCTATTACTGTTTCAGAAACGGCATGAATGTCTTTGATTGTTTCAATTTCATTTCCGTTTAAAGTGACATAGTAATAGCCATTTTTTAGATGAAATACCTTCACTTTCCCTTTTTCATTCTTGAAAATTACTTTATCTCCTTCTGTTAAAGTTTGTAAGCTATTCTTGATATTTTGTTGAGTAAGCATATTTTCGCTTAGTATAATATAATTTTATCCTTCAAAAATAATCCCACAATAAACGTATTATTGTGGGATTGGTAATTTTTTATAATTGACGATTGGTAACCATTAACTAATCACCAATCACCAGTAATTTTTACACAACTGCAATTTTAGCGACTAAAGTCAATTCTTCAAACTCAATCTCCTGACCGTCTGATAATTCTGATACGATTTCCAAAGACAATGCTTGAACTTCTTGACTGATAAAGTCTTTAAATTCCCTCACACCTTCCGAAACCTCTGCATCGGTATCTAATAATTGGATACTGATTTTATCCGTCACCTCAAAACCTGAGTCTTTACGTAAATTTTGAATACGATTTACAAAATCACGTGCGATACCCTCTTGCTTCAATTCAGGCGTGATGGTAATGTCCAAAGCTACCGTAATGTCATTATCTTTTGCAGATAAATAACCCGGTAAATCTTCTGTCAAAATTTCAACCTCTGCCTTCGTGATTTGGTATGAAGTATCTGGAATTAAGTATGAATCGGTTTGTTCTAATTGAGCAATTGCTTCGTTGGTCATTGCCAAAATTCCATCAGCAACGGCTTTCATTTCTTTTCCAAATTTTGGTCCTAAAGCCTTGAAATTTGGTTTCACTTTCTTCGATAATACACCCGAAGCATCATCTAAATACTCAATCGCTTTGATGTTTACTTCTGTTTTAATCAAATCTTCTACCGAACGGATTTGCTCACGAGTTTTTTCGCTTAAAATAGGAATCAAAATCTTACTCAATGGCTGACGAACCTTGATTCTATTGGTTTTACGGATTGAGTGAACCAATGAACAAATGCGTTGAGCCAAGTCCATTGAAGTTTCTAAATCAAGATTAATCCAAGCTTCTTGGGCTTTCGGGAAGTCCGTTAAATGAACAGATTGATTAGTATCTTCTGTCAAATTTCTGAATAACCAATCGCCATAAAACGGAGCAACTGGCGACATCAATTGAGCAACGGTTTTCAAACAATAAGCCAATGTTTCATAAGCTGATTGTTTGTCTGGCGTAACTTCTCCTTGCCAGAAACGTCTTCTGCCCAAACGCACATACCAGTTAGAAAGATGGTCGCAAACAAAATCTTGGATAGCTCGTCCTGCTTTGGTTGGTTCGTAGGTTTCATAAGACTCGTCCACTTCTTTTATCAAAGTCTGTAATTTTGATAAAATCCATTTGTCCAATTCCGTTGCGATGCTCAAATCAATATTTCCTGTTGGCGTATAGCCATCAAGATTAGCGTATAAAGCAAAGAAATTGTAAGTATTCGTCAATGTTCCGAAGAACTTATTTCTAACCTCTGTGATGCCCGCCAAATCAAATTTGAGATTATCCCAAGGCTGTGCATTCGTAATCATGTACCAACGAGTTGGGTCAGCACCGTATTTCTTCAAGGTATCGAATGGGTCAATGGCATTGCCCAAACGTTTAGACATTTTGTTACCATTTTTGTCCAAAACCAATCCCGTAGAAACTACGTTTTTGAAGGCAACCGAATCAGCAACCATCGTAGAAATAGCATGAAGGGTAAAGAACCAACCACGAGTTTGGTCAACGCCTTCCGAGATAAAATCGGCTGGATATGATTGGTGAAAAACCTCCTGATTTTCAAATGGATAATGCCACTGTGCAAAAGGCATTGCACCAGAGTCAAACCAAACGTCAATCAGGTCTAATTCACGAGTCATCAATTGTCCAGAAGCTGAAACCATGTAAACTTCATCAACATAAGGACGGTGTAAATCATGATTTCCAGATTCAACTTTTGCGATAAACGCTTCGTTTTTAGTACGTTGTTCAGCAGATAAAACATCATCTTTCAAAGCGTGTTTTACCGCATTTACTAATTCTTCAACTGAACCAATACAAATTTCTTCGTCTCCATTTTCAGTTCTCCAAATTGGCAATGGCGTTCCCCAGTATCTTGAACGAGATAAATTCCAGTCCACCAAGTTTTCTAACCAGTTGCCAAAACGCCCCGTTCCCGTTGATTCTGGTTTCCAGTTGATGGTATTATTTAAAGCAATTAATTTATCTTTAACGGCTGTTGTACGGATAAACCAAGAGTCTAAGGGATAGTATAAAACGGGCTTATCAGTTCTCCAGCAATGTGGATAAGGGTGGTCAAATTTCTGCACATTGAAAGCACGGTTTTCCGTTTTCAATTTGATAGAAATTCTTTCATCAACCGATAAATATTTGTCTCTATTTTGTTTTTCACGCTCAACCTCTTTCTCTTCGTCAGTCAAGTACGCTTCTTTTACATATTCAAGAGCAAAATCTGTAACCTCCGCCACAAAACGACCTCTACGGTCAACCAAAGGCATTTCTTTACCACTTTCGTCTTTTACTAAGATTGCAGGAATACCATTTTGAGCAGCAACACGGAAGTCGTCCGCACCAAAAGTAGGAGCAGTATGAACAACGCCTGTACCGTCTTCTGTGGTAACGAAATCACCAATAATTACTCTGAATGCGGCACTTTCTGGCTGAACATAAGGCATTAATTGCTCATATTCAATTCCTTCTAAATGTGAACCTTTACAAGTAGAAAGGATTGTCCAAGGAATGATTTTATCACCATCTTTATAAGTGGCAAAATCACCATCTTTTCCTTTTTCGTTGAAATATTTACCAATTAAGTCTTTGGCAAGAATAACATTTACAGGTAAAAAAGTATATGGATTGTACGTTTTTACGAGTGCGTATTCAATGTTTTTACCAACGGTTAAAGCAGTATTTGATGGTAAAGTCCAAGGCGTAGTCGTCCAAGCTAAGATAAATAACTCGGCAGCATCACTTTGTAAATCATCAAATAAAAAGGCAGATTTTCCTGTATGTTTCACCTTAAACTGAGCCGTCATCGAAGTATCTTTTACCTCACGATAACAACCCGGTTGGTTTAGTTCGTGAGATGAAAGTCCAGTTCCCGCTGCTGGCGAATATGGCTGAATGGTATAACCTTTATACAATAATCCTTTTTTGTATAATTGTTGTAAAAGATGCCAAACCGACTCAATATAGTTGTTTTCGTAAGTGATGTACGGATTCTCTAAGTCCACCCAATAGCCCATTTTTTCTGTTAAATCATTCCACTGGTCAGTGAATTTCATGACAGTCTCACGGCATTTTTGGTTGTACTCTTCAACGGTAATTTTCTTACCAATGTCTTCTTTGGTAATTCCTAATTCTTTTTCAACCTGTAATTCTACGGGTAGTCCGTGCGTATCCCAACCGCCTTTGCGTTTTACTTGCTTGCCTTTTAAGGTTTGGTAACGGCAAAAAATATCCTTGATAGCACGAGCCATCACGTGGTGAATACCGGGTGTTCCGTTGGCTGATGGTGGCCCTTCGTAGAAAGTAAAAGTAGGATTTCCCTCACGGGTTTCGATAGATTTTTGGAAGACATTTTCGTCCTGCCAAAATTTCAAGATTTCGTCTGCAACTTGAGCGTAATCAAGGTTTTTATATTCTTTAAAATTCACGATTTATCAGTTATCAGTAAATAGTTTCAAATTCTACATTTTCAATAAAAAAGCATTTATTAAAAATGACTGCAAAATTACGATAAACCAAGGGATTTGGAAAGAAATGAATCAAGAAAAGGAAAATCACTTAGCTTTAGTTGATTTGCTTACGTATTAAAATTCAGGTTTTTACTACCGTTTAATAAATGCGTTTGAGTGTTATGCGTGCTATTTCTTTTTCTTTGTACTTATAATTCTTTATTGTTCAGAAAATTAATAACTCCATGCTTAAACGTCTATTGTTATTCTTACCCTTGTTAATACTTTTTTGTCACACTGTTGTATCTCAAAGTATTTCTTCTAATTCTCCATTATGTACCGATAACTCTCCAACGCTTGAGCTAAAAGCATCGGGAGGAAGTACATACGCTTGGTCGGGACCCAATAATTTCACTTCTAATCTGCAAAATCCAACGATTAGCAAGGCAACAGCTTTAAATGCTGGTACTTATACTTGCTTGGTAGATGGGAAAACTACCTTGACTACGGTGGTTAAGGTTGGGAAATATCCCTTTGCGTGGTATGCTTATGGGTATGTTTATGGTTCTGTTCTCAATGTTTATACTTACACGGATGGCTCTTATGAATCCAATTTATTTTCATTTAATTGGACGGGACCAAATGGTTTTACAAGTAAAAATTCGTATAATAATCTTACCAATGCTAACAAAAATATGCAGGGGACTTATACGATTAATGTGAAGGACGAATTTGGTTGTAGTAGTGCTGCCAGCTATAATGTACAATTTAGTAATCCTGAATGTCCTTATATTCCTTATATAGCGGCTGTTTCAAACACAACAACAAATACTTGGAGTACAACATCAACAGGAACAACGATGATTGATGTTTGTGAAGGTTCATTAATGACGATGAAAACTGATACTTTAGGTTGGGGGAAAGTCTCAATACAATGGTATAAAGATGATAAAGCCATAGCGAATGCCAACACTTTAAATCTAAATGCTAATTCAGAAGGGGTGTATTATGTCAATATTGTAAAAGGAACTTGTTCTTACAACAGTTATAAGGTTCAGATAAAATATACTTCTCCATCATTGTATATCTCATCTCGTTCAGGAAATGCAAGTGAAAATAGTATTTGTAAAAATGATGGATATACCAATCTTTATGCAAGTTTGAACCGTAGCTTTCATGCTGATAGTCAAACATATCAGTGGTATAAAGATGGTGTAGCTTTAGGAAATGGAAGACAAAATAATTTATTAGCTTCTGAAGAGGGTGTATATGTAGTAAAGACTAAAATGGCACAATGTGAGGCTATATCAGCACCATTTACGGTAAAGAAAGTGGATAAAATCGCCAATATGTTTTCCTTTAATGGATTTGCTACAGCTCCTAAAACCTTAAAACTGTGCAGTGAAAACTCTCAAAACATTAGTTTATATGGAGGTGGAGATGGTTCGCACAAATTATATAAAAATGGTCAGTTGTATGCTACATTTTCTAATTTTACAAACTCATTCAATGTTACTCAACAACCTGGAACGTATGTTTTAGAAACAACACAGGGAGCTTGTTCTGCGTTTGATACCCTAAAATTGGAGTATGGAAAAACCCTAACACTTTTTACACAGAATAGCAGTTATTTCTCATCTTGTAGCAGACCTGTCCAACCTTATTATTACGTAAACTCTATTAGTGGCACACAGAATAATTATTTAAAATGGGAAAAAGATGGAGGAGTATTTTCAATAGGTTCAAGTTATGTATATCCTAATGTCAATGGTGTGTATCAATTAAAATACAATAACCCAACAACAGGTTGTACTGGAGAGTCTGAAAAAATAGCTGTAACAGTACCGCCTTCTACTGAAAGAAAAGCGTTACAACTTTATAATGTTGCCAAAAAAATACAACTATGTAAGAATATAAAGGGAACTGCTACTATTCAAGCAACTACTTCTTATACGAATGCAGTATGGAGAAAAGATGGGAAAATATTTAGTAGTGGAAATTATCTAATAAATGTATCGGAAGCAGGTAAGTATTGGTATGAATACAACAATGGCGGATGTACTATTTACTCTGATACAGTGGAGGTTACAGTAGTTGAAATTCCTAAAATAACCATAACACAAACTTGTAATAAGGATAATACTGTTCAACTTTCTGTAAATAGTATAAGTGATGTAAAATATAACTGGTATAATAATGGTATTCCTTTGAGTAGTGGAAAAGATACAGTATTTACCACAAAACAAGCAGGGAAATATACAGTTGAAGCGATTAAAAATACTTGTTATGCTACCTCAAACGAAGCTAACGTTGGTATTTCTTTACCAGAAGCACTTTCGCTTTGTAACGGAGATTCATTGAAGTTGAACCCTACGGGAGATGTTCAAAAGTCTTATGCTTGGTCAGGGCCAAATGGATTTACAAGTAATTTACAAAACCCAATCATTGCCAAAACAATCAAGAAAAATCAGGGAATTTATACTTTAGAAGCAATAGATAAATTAGGGTGCAGTTTTAAATCGCAAACAAAAGTAATTCTTGATGACGCCCCAGCCTTTACATACCCGTCAACCGTGACATTATGTGCAGGGTCCGATTTTATCTTTAATTCATACCTAACGTCTTTACCATTAACCGATACCACAGAAACAGTAGGTTATTACAATACCGTAACTCCCAATAAATATACATTTGGAGGAAATTTTGGCTTGTACAATGTATCAACGAAAGAAGCAGGAGTATATAATTTAACCGTTAGTAGTTCTCAGGGAGCCTGTACGGTGAAAAAACCTTTTGAAATAATTATTAGTACATCTCCAGAATGTAAGAGTATATCTTTAGCCTCGACGAGCAGTATAAAAGCCTGTCAGGGACAAGTAATAGAAATCCCATTTAGAACCACAGGCGTTTTTGTAACGGGGACTAATTTTAAAGCCTATTATATGGAGAATTACAATACTACGGATGGTATAAAAAGTAGAAAGGTAATTTTAGGAACAAGCAAGCAGAGCCCTGTAAAAATAACGATACCTTATTTATTTGATAGAGGATTTAGTATTTTGGTTGAGTCAGAAGATGGTATATCTTCTCCAACGAGTATATATGCGTACACCCAATATGTCAATAGCAACAGCATTGTGGATGTTAGTGGTTATAACCGTAATTCAGAATGTACTTCATTACCGTTATCCGTAAATTACGGTTATCCATATAATGATATCCAATGGTCATTTAATGGAGAAAAACTTGATAAACAAAATAGTCGTACAATCACTGCGACGAAAACGGGAACTTATACATTTAATGCACAAGACGTTTATTCTGGTTGTAACGTGTCATTTAGCAAAGAAGTAACAATTGGTAAGTTAGATAAACCGCAGATTACAAATTACTCAAATGAATTAAGTTGCTTTAATGAATCTGTTTATATGTATGTAAATGGTGTGTCAAACGCTTCTTATATTTGGCGACGCAATGGAATTTTACAGGCAGGAAATTCTTATTCTATTAATGCCCTAACAGCAGGAAAATATACGGTTGAAGTTACGAAGGAAACTTGTAAGGCAAATTCTGATACCATAGTGGTTACACAAAAGTCGGACACAAAATTGGATATTAAAATTGGCAGTTATACCAGTTCTCGCAATAATGAAGTACAGACTTACATTTATCCCTATTTAGAAAAATCAGGGTCTTCGTTTTCACTTTACAAATTGTATAAAGATAATCAACTGTATGCCGAAGGAAGTGGAAGTGAGGTAGAGATTAAGGGAACAGGAAAATATTTCTTTAAAGTATCTAAAGGCAATTGTGAAGCACTATCTTCTGTTTTTGACTACAAAGGCGTAAAAAATGATACGATTCTAAATGATAGATATTTATATTATGGTAATGGAAATTACGATTTTTCAAGCCGAAAAATACAAATATGTGATACCTCGATAGTTAGATATTTTTATAGTTATCTACAGTCAGACTATAACACATCAATTGTGCGAAGAAAATTAACCGCTTATAAAGACGGAAAAGTGCTACCTGTTTATAATGGAAATGCTCCTGTTTATCCTTCTATACGCTATATACCAAATGAATCTCAGTTTAATCTGTATTTTAGAGGTCAAGGAAGTTATTATGTAGTGGAAGAAATAACTTTTGCAGATAGTTCCAAGTATAAATATACCTATGGAAAAATTGACGTGAGTGTGAGTAACATGATTAGCTTGGGTTCACAAAATAACATTTCAACCTGTGCCGATTCTACTTCTATTTATGGCTCTTATTATTCGCAAGGACAACGCCCAATTTTATTTACTTGGAAAAAAGATGGCGTCGTTTATAAAAAAACAACAGATTACAACAATATAAATTTAATCGTAAAACAGTCTGGTAATTATGCTTTAGAAACAACCTTCAAAGGTGGATGTATGGCTGTATCTTCCACTAATAAAGTTGTACTAAATAAAATGTTGATAAGTGTTGATACCACTTCTCGTTTTTTATGTGACGGAACATCAATCTCTTTATTAAATTCATATCCGATTGGTTATCTAAGTGATACCGCTAAAATTAGCTATCAATGGATGAAAGACGGAAAGGATATTGCTCTGGCAAATGGCAAAATCATACCTAATAACTATATCCCCGTTTTTTCTTTGAAAGAAGCAGGTGTTTATTCGGTAAAAACTCTGCAAGGTAAATGTGAAGGAGTATCATCAAATATTAATGTCAAGATAGAAACAGTTCCAAATAACATTAATTACGTCGATTCAGTACGTTTCTGCCAAACTCAAACCATTGATTTGAAAACTACTGATAATGCAAGTTTGTCATATTTATGGGAGCGTGATGGCGATTTCTTGAAAGATGCCAATAAAGCAACTCTAAATATCAATCAGGGAGGTGTTTATCGTGTGTTAAATAGAAAAGGAAGTTGTTGGAACTATACGCCTAAAGTTAGAGCGAAGGTCTTAGAAAATATTTTACCAACTGCAGTTATTTCTGGTAGTAAAGACCTGAATTATGCTGATACTGCTAAGGTGTCAATTGCCTTTACATCACACGCCCCGTGGACGTTCAAATTGTCGGATGGAAAAGAATACACCGCTACCAAGTCGCCGTTTGAAGTGTCATTAAGACCACAATTTTCAACAAATTATACGCTTTCTGAAGTTAAAAATGTTTGTGGTGTAGGTACTGTATCGGGCGAAGCCAATATTAAAATTTTAATACTTGCTTCAGAACCAGAGGAGGGTGTTAGCTTAAATGTATTTCCTGTGCCAACGCAAGAAGATGTGACGATTCAATTAATGACAGACAAGCCAGAAGTAATGGAATGGACGCTTTCAAACTTATCAGGAGGTATCGTTCAGCGTGAAGTAAGTGTAAATAGAAGTTCAAAACATGAAGCCAATATTTCACTCAAAGAACTTCCAGAAGGCACCTATTTATTACGAATTCAAGCAGGAGAAAAGAGTTTATATCGTAAAATCATGAAAACTCATTAAAATGAATTTAGGCGTTATTAACGGTAGGTTCTGTTAATAACGCCTAATAACTATTTATCAAAAAGAAATTATTAAACGATTTCCAACGTTTTGAGAATAGCAGGTGTCTTTAAAGAAAATATTTACAATTATGAAAGCAATCGCAATTTTCTTCTCAATCCTTTTGGTAGCGTGTACTTCAAAAGAAGACTCTCTTTTATTGTCAGAAAGTAGTCTTAATGTATCTATTGTTGGTAAATGGGCTCCAACTTATTTTACCCAAACAAAAAACGCAGATGGTACTTTTGGCGAATGGCATCGTATCAATACTTTCGTGGCTTTGCCTGTATATGAATTTACAAGTGACGGACAATTTTTAACTGATGGAAAGCCTGCGGCAAACTGTTGTTTTGCAGGAAATAAGTATAGCGTTGCAGTGAATAAAATTTCTTTTACAGAAACAAAAAATTGCCCAGAAGCTCTTTGTATGGCTTGTCCTTCCAGTTGGACTATCAGCGAAATCAAGGGTGATACCTTAATTTTAGAAGAATGTATGGCAAGAAATAAATTTGTAAAAACAAAATAATTGCCAATTAATATGATTATTTAAAGTATAAATTGTAATAATAAAATTTATTAGTATTTGATTAGATTATTTTCAATAATTTGCTATTGAAAACAATAATCTATGAATCGTCAAGAACAACTCAAAAAGTTACAAACCACTACTGAATTTGATATTTGCATAATTGGAGGAGGAGCAACAGGGGCAGGAATTGCCCTCGATGCCGTGATGAGAGGATTAAAAGTAATGCTTATTGATAAAAATGATTTTGCTGCTCAAACTTCTTCTAAATCAACGAAATTGATTCACGGAGGAGTTCGATACTTGGAGCAAGCGGTCAAAAAATTAGATTGGGAGCAGTATAAAATGGTACGAAAAGCCCTGCGTGAACGTGAAATTTTACTCCAAAATGCCCCACATTTATCCCGTCCGTTGGCATTACTTACGCCATGTTTTAATTTCATAGAAGGAGTTTATTATACCATTGGCATGAAAATGTACGAGTGGATTGCGGGTTCGCAAAACATTGCTAAAAGCGAATGGCTTTCAAAGAAAACGGCTTTAAAATTGATTCCTGAATTGAAATCAAAAAAAATGAGTTCAGCAGTTTTGTATTATGATGGTCAGTTGGATGATGCTCGTTATTGTTTGGCACTCCTCCAAACTGCTGAAGACAAAGGGGCTACTATTTTGAATTATACCCAAGCGATAAAATTTAATAAAAACGAAGATACTGGTCGTCTCAAATCATTAATTGTTAAAGATTTAATTAATCAAACTGATTTGACAATCAATGCAAAAGTATTCATTAATGCCACAGGGCCTTTTGCGGATAGCATCAGAACGATGGCGAGTTCAAAGCTAAAACCACGTATCAAAGTTAGTCGTGGGGCTCATATTGTGTTGCCTCGTAGCGTAATGCAAGGAGATACCGCCATTCTTGTACCTAAAACTGACGACGGACGTGTAATTTTTATGATTCCTTGGCAAGACCAAGTGTTGGTAGGAACGACCGACGAAGCCGATGAACTTTCTGAAACGCCAAAATTAGAAGATTACGAAAAAACATATTTATTGGAATATGTCAATCGTTATCTTGATAAAAACGTTACGCCTGACCAAGTAAAAAGTGGTTTTGCGGGACTCAGACCGCTTTTACAGGCTCAGTTACAATCGGCTATGAATTCAGATACAAAATCTTTAGTGCGTGACCATGAAGTAGAAATTGACCGTCGTTCTAAATTAGTAAGCATCATGGGCGGAAAATGGACAACTTACCGAATCATGGCAAAAGATACTTTGGATGAAGTTTATAGAGAAGTCTTCAAAAAAGAAACGGTAAAATGTACAACGGAGCATCAAGTGCTTTTTGGCGGAGAAAATTATCGTTTTGAAGACTGGCAAAATTTAGTAAATCAATATCAAATTTCAGAAATTGTTGCGAAGCATTTACTGAAAAAATATGGGGTGAATGCTAAAAAAGTGCTTGAATTGACAGTGAATCAACCTGTTTTAAAAGAATTGCTAAATCCTGAACACCCATTTATTAAGGCAGAAATTAAGTACGTTATTCAGTCGGAAATGGCTCAAACTATTGATGATGTTTTAGAAAGAAGATTGGGTTTCCGTTTACGTGATGAATCAGCTTCAAAAGCCGTTGAACCGTATGTGAAGGAGATTTTAGGCGAGAATTTCAATTAACTCTTAGTACACTGTTTTATAAGTTATTTCAACTTCCCGAAAGTTTTAGAACTTTCGGGAAGTTCCCCAATCAAAGGTTTTGGGATAAAAATTATTCGAACCAATGATTTACTTCTCATTTCTACATCTGTCCGAGCAGTATTTTACTTCTTCCCAAACCTTTTCCCATTTTTTTCGCCACGTAAATGGTCGCCCGCAAGTGATGCAGACTTTATTGGGCAAATCAGACTTTTTACGCATTTTCATGATATAAAATAATTTTCATAATGTTGATTTTAGATTTGTTAATTCTTCAAGATTTGACAAATCTTCATTTGGTTCTAAATAAATAAAGGAATCAACTTATCTTCGGTAAAATAATCAACCATTAAATCGAAAGATTGTTTACTAAAATCAAATGTCAGATTTACTAAAAGATTACCCTTGTATTATTTCTCAGCAAGTTCAATGGGGCGATATGGACGCCGCCAATCACGTCAATAACACCGTTTATTTACGTTATTTTGAATCGGCTCGTGTTGACTTTTTCAATAGCATTGACTTTATGGATTTTACAGGAGAAGAAAGCGTTGGTCCAATTTTAGCAGAGACAAATTGCAAATACAAAGCTCCTTTAACCTTTCCAGATAATATCAAAATCACGGCACGAATATTGCCCGATTCTATCACGGAATACGGCTTTACTATGCAACACGTTGTTTACAGTGAAAAACTCCAAAGAATTGCCGCCGAAGGTACTTCTCGGATTGTTTGTTATGATTATAAAAATAAACGCAAAGCCTTGATTCCGAGTAATTTGTTAGATAAACTGAGGGTTTAGTTTTTGTAAAACCAATATCCTAAATTCTCACAAAATATAGACAATGAACCGCCATTCATTCGTAAAATTATTTTGTAGGAAGTCATTTCTACTGCTTTTCCTGTATGCACTCTTGCACGTGTGTATATCTACCCATGCTCAAACGACTCCACCTTCCATTCTTTGGAAAAAAACATTAGGTGGAACGCTCAACGAAACACTCAATTCAACTTACGAAACAACCGATGGAGGTTACATTTTGGGAGGACAAACGTCTTCTTCTGATGGAGACGTTCAGGGAAGCCGAAAAGGTCTTTTAGATGCTTGGGTCGTGAAAATTAATGCCACAGGAACAATTGAATGGCAAAAGGATTTTGGAGGCTCACGAGATGACGTTGTTACGTCGGTCAAAGAAACTTCTGACCAAGGATTTATCGTGGAGGGCTATACGGCATCAACTGATGGAGATTTTTCTACCAATCATGGAGGAACGGATATTTTCGTAATAAAACTTTCAAAAACGGGTTTTGTTGAATGGACAAAGTGTTTTGGGGGTACATTAGACGAAAAAAGTGGAGAAATTGTCGTGAGTTCAGAAGGTGGATATTTGTTTACAGGAAGTGCAAAATCTTTCAATGGAGACCTCACAGGGCAGTCGCCATCTGATGCAGACGCATGGGTCATGAAAATTAGTAGTACAGGCACAATTCAATGGCAAAGATTATTCAATGGCCCATATACAGACATTTGCAAAGCTGCCAAACAATTACCAGATAAAAATTATGTTTTGGTGAATAACACAGGGACGGTAGCAGGAACGAATCAACGAGAAGATATTTTTGTGTCGATTGTTAAACCTAACGGAAATGTGTCATCACAAGCAAGTTATGGTGGTAGTCGGCAAGAATTTGCTTCATGCTTGGAACTTACGCCCGATGGCGGTTTTGTAATTTTGGGTAAAACAAATTCAAATAATGGCTCAGTGACCCAAAATCAAGGAGATTTTGATGTTTGGATTTTGAAAATGAATGCTTCAGCAAGTTTACAATGGAAAAAAACTTTTGGTGGGAGTAGAGTTGACGGCGGTGTTTCAACGGAAGCTTGGGGCAGTATTCATGCAACTGATGATGATGGGTATATTTTTACGAGTAGTACCAATTCAACCGATGGTGATGTTGCTATACCAACAACTGCTTGGAGTGGCTCACAAGCACGTGTCTGGGTCGTGAAATTGAATTGTAAGCAAAATATTCAATGGCAACAAGTTTTAGGAGGAAATGCAGGAGATTATGGCATATTTGCCAAACAAAATTCTGACCGTAGTTATTTTATCACTGCCAATGCAACCTCTAACGATGGTGATGTTACAGGTAATAAAGGAAGTCGAGATTTTTGGCTAATTAAAACCAATCCCGAACCTAAATTAAAACCCAATTTGGCAGTTTCAGGTTCTATTCCATTTTGCGAAGGCAATTCTATTAAGCTAAATGGAGATTTAGGTCCTCTGTACAATTACCAATGGCAAAAAGATGATGTTGACATTCTTGGAGAAACATCAACAAGGTTAACCGTTAGTCAATCAGGGACTTATAAAATAGTTGCGAAGTCAAAAGATTGTCCAAAACCACAAGCTGATACATCTATAATTGTAGTTGTTACCCCAAAACCAGTCCTTGTTTTACCAAAAGATACTACTTTTTGTACTACGCCCATGAAATTGATTGTAGGCACAACCACTCCTGTAAGTGGAGCCACCTATGCTTGGTCTTCGGGTGAAACTACCTCTGCAATTACACCAACAGCAAACGGAAAATATGAAGTAACGGTATCTGCTGGTGGTTGTGTGGTAAAGACAGCATCAAACGTGAAAAAAGGCACATTACCCCTTGTCAATTTACCAACTCAAATTGAAGATTGTTTTGATGTAAGCACCCCTTATATTTTGAGTGCAGGAACTGATGCCACTTGGAAATATCGATGGTTGCCCAATAATGAAACTTCCAATAACATAAATATCTCTCAAGCAGGCACTTATAAAGTAAAAGTTACCAATGCGGATAATTGTTCGGTGGAAAAGACCGTGCAAATGATTTTGAAATGTGTTTCCAAAATTTATGCTCCTAATATTTTTACCCCCAATGCCGATGGTAACAATGATGCTTTCTTGATTGTAGCACAAGATGTAACTGATTTTGAACTAAAAATTTACGACCGTTGGGGTGAATTAGTTTTTATGACTATCTCTCAAACAGATGGTTGGGATGGTGTTTATCGTGGTCAAAATGCACCAGAAGGCACTTACACTTGGCAAATGAAATATAAAAATAGTAATCAGCCATTTGAGATACTCACAAAATCAGGAACTGTGATGTTAACAAGATAAATAAGAAGTTAAAACTTAACACTTTCTTAAAAGGAATAAAATTTGCATTCAATAGTTTTGCTTGAAATTTGTATCATCAAATCAGCACAACTAACTCATCAACGAAAAATATGCAAGTTTTTAAAAATAAGAGAGATAACCTCTTAATTATTGACCAAAAGAAGAAAAAAACGCTTGACATTAGCCAGATTATTATGCTCAGAGGCTTTGTTAACTATACCTGTTTTTATCTCCAAAATGGAAAACAAAGCGTTTCTGCCCGTACCCTAAAACATTATGAAGGATTGTTGAATGATAAGGGCTTTATCCGAATTCATCGTGGCTTTTTAGTCAATCAAAAGTGTATTCTAAAACATAATGTAGCAACTTCTCAATTAATTTTAGTGGAAGGTCATGAAGCTGAAATTTCCCGCCGACGAAAAAATGAGTATTTGAAAGGTCTTGAAAATCTGAGTTAAAGGTTTCTACATTCTTCTTCTTTCAATAAATGGAGGTTGTTCTTCCCGTTTTTTTTGCGTAAAATTGTTATCTTAAATAGGGATAAATCAGAAGGAGAAAGCCTTTAATGAAACTCTTTCTGAAAATAACAATCCGAAATTCAAAAGATGACTTCACGAGAAAAAATAAAATTAGTTTTTGATGAAATGGGGAAGGTCGTTGTTGGTCATGAAAAACTGACTAATCGACTTTTAATTGGACTTTTTACGGGTGGTCACGTGCTTTTGGAAGGAGTTCCGGGATTGGCTAAGACATTGGCAGTCAATACTTTGTCTAAAATTCTCGCCTTGCATTTTCACCGTATTCAATTTACGCCTGATTTACTTCCTGCCGACCTTATCGGGACAATGATTTATAGCCGTAAATCAGATGATTTTGAGGTAAAAAAAGGACCAATTTTTGCCAATATCATCCTTGCCGATGAAATAAATAGAGCTCCAGCTAAAGTACAATCTGCATTGTTGGAAGCCATGCAAGAAAAACAAGTTACCATCGGTGACGAAACTTATCCTCTTGATAAACCATTTTTGGTATTAGCGACTCAAAATCCCGTTGAACAGGAGGGAACATTCCCATTGCCCGAAGCACAAGTGGATAGATTTATGCTCAAGGTTTTTGTGGATTATCTGAATAAAGAGCAAGAATTGGAAGTGATGCGAAAAATGTCAAATATGGAGTTTAGCTATCAGCCAAAAGCCATTTTGAGTAAAGAAGATATTTTTGAAATTCGTAAAGAAATTAATAATATCACCATTTCTGAAACCTTAGAAAAATATATTATTGAGTTGATTTTTGCCACTCGTAAACCTGCCGACTATGGAATGCGAGAAGAAGGTCGTTATGTTCAGTTTGGGGCATCGCCACGGGCGAGTATCAACATGAATTTGGCTTCTAAAGTATTGGCGTATTTAGATGGTAGAGATTACGTTTTGCCAGAAGATATTAAAGAAATTGCTCCAGATGTTCTAAATCATAGAATTATGCTCAATTACGAAGCCGAAGCCGATGGAATTACCACCATGCAAGTAATTGACACTATTTTGAGACGTGTCGCTATTGGAAGGTAGATTGGTTACTGGTTATTAGTAGATTGGTTACTGGTTACTGGTTATTAGTAGATTGGTTACTGGATATTGGTAGATTGGTTACTGGATATTGGTAGATTGGTTATTGGTTACTGGATATTGGTAGATTGGTTATTGGATATTGGTAGATTGGTTACTGGATATTGGTAGATTGGTTACTGGATATTGGTTACTGGATATTGGTTACTGGTAGATTGGTTATTGGTAGATTGGTTATTGGGGAGTTTTATACAATACTTCACCAATTAACTAATTCTCCAATAACCAATAACCAATATCCAATAACCAATAACTAATAACTAATCTAAAACGCTAACATTTTTACGGCTGTAATGGCTGCTTCATCACCTTTATTGCCATGAATTCCTCCCGCACGGTCAAGTGCTTGTTGTTCCGTATTGGGCGTTAATACCCCAAAAATTACAGGTTTATCGTATTTTAAACTCACGTTTGTCAATCCCTGAGCCACGGCGTGATTGATATAATCATTGTGTTTTGTTTCTCCCTGAATTACGCAACCAATGCAAATAACGGCATCAATGTCATTTTTTTGAGCCATTTTCTGAGCTGCAAAAGTCAACTCATAACTACCCGGAACATTTGCTCTAACGATATTTTCTGGTTTTGCTCCGTACTCCAAAAGCGTTTTTGCTGCACCTTGTGCAAGAGCTTCTGTTACTTGTTCATTCCATTCTGCTACTACTAATGCAAAACGTTTTTCACTAATATCTGGAAGATTATCCGTTGAAAAGATACTTAAATTTTTATGTGCTGAAGACATGATTTTAATTAAAATTAACAAGTGATAATTGATAACCGAAAAAAGAAAAAGGAATAGAACGTGAGTCCGATTCCTTTTTCAATGTTGATAATTTAATTGTCAACTATTCA
Organism: Arcicella aurantiaca; assembly: GCF_003148625.1. Classification (GTDB taxonomy): domain Bacteria; phylum Bacteroidota; class Bacteroidia; order Cytophagales; family Spirosomataceae; genus Arcicella; species Arcicella aurantiaca. The sequence goes on from NZ_QGGO01000007.1 coordinate 71,860, forward strand.
TTATCAATTGTAAATTATTACTCAGCTCCTTCTAAAACAGCCTTGAATTTTTTTGCATTGATAGCTTCTGAAGATTCAGCATATTTTTCAACTACTTCGTTATAAATAGCTAATGCCTCTTTTTGCTCTTTGTTAGCTTCGTAAGCAGCCGCTAATTTCATCATATAAGTAGGCGTGAAAAACTTATTTGCCTTATATTCAGATGCTTTTTTGTAATAATCAATAGCGTCGCTGTATGCTTTCTTTTCAGAATAAGCGTCGCCAATTAATGAATAAGCACGAGCTTGAACCAATAAATCAGAACTACTGAAAGATTTTAATTGTTCGATAGCTTTATCGAATTTACCTTCTTTCAAGTTAGCAACACCTGCATAAAAATTAGCTAAATTTCCAGTGTTTCCACCGAAATCAGAAGCAATTTTTTCCATGTCTTTGGCTGCAACTTTATTTGAATCTGCTTCAAATTTATAAACTGCACCAAACAATTTAGCTTGTCCTTCCTCATCTTGTGAAGAAGTATAATATTTGTAACCGAAATAGCCAAATAGCCCTATTACTAAAGCACCTACTACGCCATAGATTATAGTTTTATTTTTTTCTACAGTAGTCTGAACTACATTTATTTCATGCTGTAATTCGTGTTGTAAGCCCTCAGCACTTTCTAAAAATTCAAGTGGTGATTTTTCTTCTTTCTTTGCCATTTGTTGGTTTATTGTTATTGTTAATGGTTAATCGTCTTTGTAAGGAATTGAAAATGAGTTTAAAAGACAATTAACTTATTGAAAGTTCCTGATTGAAAATCGGACTGCAAAATTATGAAAAGTCTTGGAATATTCCACGTTTGGACTGAATCTTTTAAAGGGTAAGTCAAAAAGAATGCCAATGTCTGTTTAGAGAATAGAGAATAGAGTTTAGATTATAGAGAGTAGAGTTTAGATTATAGAGAGTAGAGTTTAGAGAATAGATGTTAGAGTATTTTCATTCAACTGTGTCAAGTATTTTTAAAAGTGGTCTCATTGCCTTGAAATAAACATTTTTGAAACCAAAAGTAGAAATTGACACAGTTTGATGAAAAGACCCAGATGTTAAAGTAAATAGTGATGTTTTTTCTCTAACCTCTAATCTCTGTAATCTGTTCTCTAACCTCTAATCTCTGTAATCTAATATCTATTCTCTAATCTCTGTAATCTATTCTCTAAACTCTAACCTCTAATATCTATTCTCTAAAAAAAATCATCTTCCTCGAAGCCAATTCTCTGGATTGATTTTGTCAAAATTCTTCCAAACCTGAAAATTGATTTCTGATGTTCCGTCATTATCGGTGGCAACTACGCCAATTTTTTGCCCTGAATGAATTTTTTGTCCTGTCGAAACATTTACGTTTGATAACTTACTATAAACCGTAAAGTAATCTCCATGTTGAACCGCCACAATCATATTTGCCCCGGGAATTGAAACTACTGATTGTACAATTCCATCATAAACCACTTTTACGTCATTTCCAGCACTCGTCTGAATATCCACGCCATTGTTGTTGGTTTTGATGCCTTTCAAGACTGGGTGACGATGAACCCCAAAATGGTCTGAAATAAAGCCAGAACCGACAGGCCAAGGCATTCGTCCACGCAAAGCAGAAAATGATGTTGCCAATTTACTTTCTTCGGCATTCATGGCAATTGATTTATTAGAAGATTCTGCTTTGTTTGATTTGTTGGCATCGTTTGCCCTACTATTGCGTTCACGTTCTTGCGAGCGTTTAATTTCTCGTTCTACAATGCGGGCAATCATATTTTCCAATCGTTCAACGGCTTGTTTGTTACTTGCCAATTGATTTTTGAGCACTCTTTCTTTTTGATTTAACTGAGAAACTACGTCTGATTGTTTCCCTTTCAAAACCTGCAAACTTTGTGTTTCCGTGATTTTTTCCCGTAATACAGAAGCCTGTTCTTGTTTTTTCTGTAAAACTTTTACTTGCTCGGCTAATAATTCTGTTCTTACTTTTTGGATAAGAACAGCTTGTTTTTCACGTGCTTCCGAATATTGTTGAAGATATTTGTAGCGTCTTACTAATTGATTGAAATTGGCTGACGAAAACAAGAAACTCAATTTATTGAATTTATTACTTGTTTTGGCAGAAGCGAAAATCATTTTGGCATATTCTGCTTTCAGTTTTTCTAAATTGCCAGATAATTCTGTTGTTACTCTGGTAAGTTCTTGTGCCTCATTTTCAAGGAGTTGCTGATTTTCAGAAATGATGTCAATTTGTCGAGACTGCTTATTGATTCGCTCTCCGATTGCATTTAATTTCCCTACACTTACCTCTTTTTTCTGCTCCGTTTTTTCAATGATTTTGTTGATTTCTTGAATTTTTTGGAGGTTATCACGTTTAGCTGCTTCTAATCTTGCACGTCGATTAGACTTGCGTCTGTTCTGTCCGAAACTGTCAGAAATTGATAAACATAACAAAACAAGAAGCAGTCCTGAAAATAATTTCGGGGCTGCTTTTGTGAATGAGATATGTTGTAAGGAGTTAATAAGTTTACAGTGATTAAGTTTAATTTTTATTCAATAATTTTATTGAAACTTAAAGGGAAATTCCAAAGGAGTATCCGACAATTCTACTTTTGTGTGTTTCAACTGAATTAAAGTCTGATAAAATTTTTGGTCGTCTGGCGACTGTACATCCAATGTCAGCACACTTGTATAAGGGAAAAGATACTGATTCAAAGTGGTAAAATCTTCAAAATCAAGCGTCATTTTTCGCTGTGTTGGTAATTGGTCTTCAAGCATGACTTTTTTCAATTTTCGGTCAAACTCTCCAACATAATTATCAACCGTAACTTTGCCCTCTTTTTGTTTTAAAAGAAAGAATCCTTTTTCTTTTGAAACTTTATATTTCTTTTTAATGGGTTGACTTCCAATTATTGCAGATTGAATGATATTAAAATTTAAGTTGAAGTTAAAATCCTTACTTAAATCATCAAAGCTATATTTATGATATTCTTTTTTTAATGTTTTTTTATTGAATTGATACAAAAAAATTGAATCAGGCTTAATATATGCCCTTACAACTTCGCCCACGATTCCCCACGAGACAGATAGCCAAATTATACTGTCTTTTTGTATTCTAATATTTGCACTGGCATCAAAATTATCATTTGCTGTTTTCAATAATACTTTTGACTTCGCTTTCAAATATTTAAAGTCAATTTCATCAATTTTTACTTTTTCTTCCTCCATTTCTCCTGCTTTTACGGGATTGTTGGGCGATGTGACAACTTGGACAGAATCTTTAACAATGGAAGGTGTATTGACTACTTGAAGGGAATCTTTAACTTCTGGTAAAGCAGTAGTTTGATTTATCTGCTGACGTTTACAAGAGGCAAAAAAAAGTATTGATGCAAGAAGGAATAAAATGGATTTGTTCATTTTTAGGGTTATTTATGAAGTAGCACAGGTTTTAACCTGTTTGGAATATAGATAATGTGCTACTTTATTCAATAAGCTTCATTTCAGCTATTTTTTGATTGATTAAAGTGCTGGTTGTGCCAACAATTTTTGCTTTTTTCCATTGTTCAACGGCTTTATCTCTTTCGCCTAATTGAAATAAAACATCGCCATAATGTTCTACAATCACACCACTTTTATTTTTTTTCTGGTCATTCAGTTCAACGGCTCTTTCCAAAAATGGCTTTGCTTTTTTGTAGTCTTTCATCACATACAACACCCATGCGTAAGTGTCTAAATAGGTGGCATCGTCTGGATGTTTTTCTACTAATAATTCTGCCAATTGAGAGGCACGCACTAATTTTTCTTTCCTTAAAGATAAAAAGTAACTATAATTATTAAGAACATGGTCGTTTGAAGGATTTTCTTTCAAAGCTGCTTCGTAGGCATCGTCCGACTTTTCATGTTTGTTCAAACTATTATAAGTATCGCCCAATAAAGCGTAAATATGTTGAGTCAAATCTGAACCTTCAGGGGCAAGTCGGCGGGCTTCTTCCAACGACTCCACCGCTTTTGCATGATTACGCTTTTGATAATATGCCGAACCATTTAAGTACCAAAATGCTGATTGATTTGGGAAAACCTCAATGGCTTCTTCGCTATGGACAATGGCACTATCAACCTGTTTCAATCTGAAATCCATATTGATGATATTTCCCCAAACCTCATTGACTGATTTATCCAAACGGGCAGCTTTCACATATTCGTCTCTTGCACCTTTTTCGTCTCCTTTTTGAAGTAACAAATCACCATAAATGGCATGAGATTTTGGGTCGTTTGGATTTTGTTTTACCAACGATTTTACCAGATTAAAAGCAGTTTCTCTTGATTTTTCATCTTTTACCATGCTCATGTATCCCATCAAAATTCTGGCTTTGGTAGTAGCGTCTAAATTATTATCAGCAAATGCTAATTCTAATTCACGATTACACTTTTCCATATCGCCTTTTTCTTGATACAATTGTGCCAACATTACGTGAGCTTGGGCGTTATCAGGATTAAGTTTTAGAATTTTCTCAAGGTATGGAATGGCTTTTTCGCTTTGCTTATTAGACATCAATAATTCAGCTTGGTCGATGCTAAATTCAATTTCTTCTGGGTCAGACGAAACCAATTTCTCACCTTCCTTCACGGCATCATCAACCTTGCCAATTTTCATCAAAACCATTTGTTTCTGACGAGTCACTTCTTCATTTACACCCATGATTCGTTCAGCACGGTCATAAGATTTTAAGGCTTCGTCGTACTGATTATCAAAAATATAAACCGCCGCTTGCTCAACGTGGTATTCTGCTTTTGAAGGATTTTGGGCAATTAAATTTTGATAAACTTTCGCTGCTTCTTCGTATTTGTGCTTGCGGACGTACAAATCCGCTAATAATTCACCGTAGTTAGCATTTTCTGGGTCTTGTTGAACCGCCTTTTCGGCAAAAAGAATGGCTTTATCTTCCTCTTTTAATTTTTGGTAATTATTAGACAATGCGTAAAAAATACCACTATTATCAGGGGTAATTTCAAGGGCTTTTTGGTATGATGGAACAGCTCTTTCATAGTCTTCCATCATATAAAACTTCATTCCTTCCGTAAAATAGGCTTCAGCTTCTTGAAGTTGAGAAGAAGTGTATTCTCCTTTTTTCTTTGAATCTTTCTTTTGAGAAAAGGATAATTGGCTGAATACCAGAAGAGTAAACAGGAGGGTGGATATATTTTTATAATTAAATATCATCGAAAAATTACCAGTAAATATAGAAACACTTAAAATATCAAAAAACACTCAAAATCTACTCACTTTAAAATTCAATATTATCGTGTCTTATATCGCTATTTAATAGATATGCTAAGAAAAAAGGTTTTCAAGAAATTATAAATTTATCAATAAATCATAATTTCTTGCAATTTAATAAAAATACGGCTAATAGATTGTATTACAGTATTTCCAGCGAAAATATTTGCAATATTTATACCATACATAACGAAAAACATTGATTCTTGGTATTTTATTATTTTTTTGAAAATTGCTTTCCATAAATCTTTGAAAGCCTGTTAAAAACAAGTGTATTTTTGTACTAAAATTTACTCAAAACCAATCATGCAACAGGTCAATGACATAATGCTTCAAGCGGCAGAAGCGTTCAAAAAATATCGTAAAATTTCGGGAAAAGAAAAGGCAGTTTTTCTAAGAACAATTGCTGATGAAATTGAGGCTTTGGGAATGGAATTAATCCAAACTGCCATGGAAGAAACAAATTTGCCAGAAGCTCGTTTACTTGGAGAACGTGGACGCACGATTTTTCAGCTAAATACTTTTGCCAATTTGTTGGAAGAAGGCTCTTGGGTAGCAGCTCGCATTGATACGGCAGACCCTCATCGTCAGCCAATTCCTAAAGTGGATTTACGTAAAATGTTAGTTCCCATTGGTACGGTTGCCGTTTTTGGAGCGAGTAATTTTCCATTTGCTTATTCAACGGCGGGTGGCGATACGGCTTCGGCTTTAGCTGCTGGTTGTCCTGTGGTGGTAAAAGGTCATCCTGCCCACGCACGCACGTCAGCGATGGTTGCAAAGGCAGTTTTAAACGCTGTTGAGCGTACAAATATGCCCGAAGGCGTATTTGCACATTTGGAAAGTGGCGATGGATTTGAGGTTGGAAGAGCCTTAGTGATGCACCCAGAAACAAAAGCAGTTGGTTTTACGGGTTCGTTCGCAGGAGGAAAAGCTTTGTTTGATATGGCAAATCAAAGGAAAGAGCCAATCCCTGTTTTTTCAGAAATGGGCAGTGTAAATCCAGTTATTTTGATGCCCGAAAAAATGGCTAATGATGCCGAAAATGTAGCTTTTATTTATGCCAATTCAATTACTTTGGGTGTTGGTCAATTTTGTACAAATCCGGGATTGATTATTGGCATTGAGAATGAAAATCTTGAAAAATTCATGGATGTTTTGTCAGATGAAATTGAGAAAGTTGTTCCTGCTACCATGTTAAATACAGGAATTTATAAGAATTTTGAAGCGAAGAAATCACTTGCTTTGGCTCAAGATGGTGTTATTACGGAGTCTGTTTCCAAAATTGAAAAAACCGTTGAAATTCAAGGAACAGCCACGATTGCCTCCGTTTCGGCAGATGTTTTCTTAAAAAATCCAACCTTGCATCAAGAGGTTTTTGGCCCTTTTTCTTTAGTAGTAAAATGTAAAGATTTAGCTCAATTAACGGAGGTTTTAGGACATTTGGAAGGACAACTTACCGCAACTTTAATGGCGACAGAATCGGAACTCCAAACCAATGAAGAAATTGTTGATATTTTAAGAAATATATCTGGAAGATTAAACTTTAATAATGTGCCAACAGGCGTTGAAGTTTGTTTTGCCATGCAACACGGAGGACCCTTTCCAGCTTCTACCGACGGACGTTTTACTTCGGTTGGACCAGACGCTATTAAACGATTTGTGCGTCCAGCCAGCTATCAAAGTTTTCCAGATAGTTTACTACCCGATGAATTGAAACAGAATAATCCATTGAATATCTGGCGAATGGTGGATAATGAGTGGACGAAGTAAGGATAAATATCGTATGGTAAGGTTTGTCAATTTTTAAACCTTAAATTTGTGTTGGTTTATGCCACAAAGTGATGAACTCCTAAACGTTGTTAACCATCAAAACGCTGACAACGTTATTATCTTATTGAAATAAAGTCTTCGTGACTTAGTGGCGAGAAAAAGACCCATAATTACAATCAGTAGAAAATTAAGAAATGAGTGTAGAAATAAAATATTTGAGTAAATTAAGAGATGACAAAACCTTCGTATATATTTACACAGACAGTTATAGCGAAGCCGATTATGGCTTTATTATTGATTTCAATGAAGAGTTTTTAGTCCTTAAAAAGTTTAATGATGAAAGTTTATTTGATGGAATTTCAATTCTGAGAAGAGATAATATTACTCGAATCAACTGGGGAGGAAATGATATTGAAAATACCTTCAAATTGATTTTCAAGAAAGAATACGAATCGGAAGTAAAAAATATCAATTTGGAGTCTATTGAAACTATTATAAAATCCGCTTTTGATAATTTTAATCATCTAACCGTCCGAATCCAAGACCTTGACAGTAGCGTTTATATTATCGGTCAATTGGAAGATATTGACGAAGAAACGTTGGTAATTAATGCTTTCGGAACAAAATCAACCTTAGATAGAAGTTTTCTAATGGTTTCCCTTGAAAATATTACCAGAGTAGATGCAGGTGGAATTTATGAAAGAAACTTACAGATATTATTTGATAAAAAAGCACAATCATGAGACAATTAACAATTTCAATACCTGATAATCACGCTTCTTTTTTTCTAAAAGTGGTTAAAGCCTTTGATTTCGCAAAGGTTGAAAAAAATATTAAGGTAGAAGAACCTTCTTTATCGGCTGAACAAAAGCGGATTCTTGATGGAATTTCAGAGGCTGTAAATGAAATAAACCTACATAAACAAGGAAAAATAAAATTACAATCAGGCGATGAATTTTTGAACGAATTAAAGAGGGAGGGATATTTATGACAGAATTAATTGTTACAAATTATTTTAGTCGTGAAGCTAAACCTTTGGCTAAAAAGTATCGCTCACTTGCTTCTGAAATAGTCTTACTTTTTGAATCACTCAAAACAGACCCAATTCAAGGAGATGCTTTACCGTTAGGTTGCTACAAAATTCGTCTCGCTATTGAATCCAAAGGAAAGGGGAAAAGAGGTGGTGCAAGAGTGATTACACATTTTCATATAAAAGATGATGAAATTTACCTCATCTCAATTTATGATAAATCAGAACAAGAAGACATTTCAGATAAAGAATTATTGAGACGTTTAAAAGCCTTAGATTTGGCGTGAACGTAAATTATATGCAAAAAAGAAGAATAGCCATTCTTGGCTCAACGGGTTCGATTGGCACACAGGCATTAGAAGTCATTGAAGCGAATCCAGATAGTTTTGAAGTAGAAATTTTAACGGCTCAAAACAACGCCGATTTATTGATTGAACAAAGTATTAAGTTCAATCCAAATTGTGTAGTTATTACCAACGAAACCCTTTATGACAAAGTTTTTACGGCTCTTTCGCATACCGACGTGAAGGTTTACGCAGGTATGAAAGCTGTTGAGGATGTTGTGCAAATGGAAACTGTTGATATGGTTTTGACCTCAATGGTTGGTTACGCAGGACTTTTACCAACGATTAAAGCCATTGAAGCAGGTAAACACATTGCCCTTGCTAATAAAGAAACGTTAGTAGTCGCAGGTGAAATTATTACGAAACTTGCAGAAGAAAAAGGCGTAAATATCTACCCCGTTGATTCTGAACATTCGGCTATTTTTCAATGTTTGGTCGGAGAATTTCATAATCCCATTGAAAAGATAATTTTGACGGCTTCGGGTGGTCCTTTTCGTGGAAAACAACGAGCGGAGTTAGAAACTGTAACGAAAGCTCAGGCATTAAAACATCCAAATTGGGTAATGGGAGCAAAAATTACCATTGATTCTGCCAGTTTGATGAATAAAGGTTTGGAGGTGATTGAAGCAAAATGGCTTTTTGGTTTACAAGCCTCTCAAATTGAAGTCGTAGTGCATCCGCAGTCAATCATTCATTCATTAGTTCAGTTTGAAGACGGTTCGATGAAGGCACAAATGGGTTTGCCCGATATGAAATTACCGATTCAGTTTGCCTTGGGTTTCCCCAACAGACTAAAATCAGATTTTCCACGTTTTGACTTCACAAAATATCCGTCTCTCACATTTGAACAGCCCGATAAAAAAACATTTCGTAACTTGCAATTAGCTTTTGACGCAATGGAAAAAGGCGGAAATTTACCTTGTATCATGAATGCCGCCAACGAAGTAGCCGTAGAAGCATTTTTACAAGACAAAATAGGGTTCTTAGCCATGTCAGATTTCATTGAAACTTGTATGAACAAAGTAACGTTTATTCAAAAACCAAGCATTGATGATTACGTGCAAACGGATGAGGAGACAAGACGATTTGCGAGGGAGTTATTGTAATTTTGATTACCCATTTCATAAAATACTATCAATTTTTATGACAATACAAGCATCATCTCAGACACAGGCACTTATTTTGTTATTCAAAACAATGCCAGAACAGACTCAAAAAGAGTTTACTGAATGGATTGTTGAACACCCAAAAACTTGGGAGCATTCAACCGAAGAAGAAAATAGCAACTTTTGGTTAGCTGCTTCGTCAGATGCTTTGGAGCAACTTTGGGATGACCCCGCAGAAGATGTTTGGGACGAAATCTATAAAAAACAGAAAGCGGATGGCAGATTACAAGCAATTTGATATTATTTGGGTGTAATTTCCGTTTTCAGATAAACCAAATACATCCAAGAAACGACCCGCAATAATTGTTAGTAATGAAGAGAGTAACCTTTTAGATAATGATTTATTGGTTTGTCCAATTACCTCAAAGATTAGAGAAGATAGCTTTGCTGTATTACTAACAAAAGAAATGCTTTCAAGTTCATTAGAAATAGAAAGTGAAGTTCGTTGTAATAAGGTAACAACAATAAGAAATAATTTGATAATTTCTAAAATTGGAGAGTTATTACCAGAATATTACGATAAAATTTTGGAAAAAATTAAGAGTGCTTTTGATAATTTTTCAATAGATTTAAGTGAAAAGTCCATTAAAGCAAAACATATCGACAGTTAAAAAATAATATTTAATAAATTTCATTAAGTGAAGATTGAAATATTGGGATAAAACTCACAATTCACTCATTCACAATTCACTCAATACATGGAAGGTTTAGTAATGGCGGGACAGTTGATTTTAGCACTGTCAATTTTAGTTAGTTTACACGAATTTGGGCATTATATCACAGCAAAGTGGTTCAAAATGCGAGTAGATAAATTTTATCTTTTCTTCGATTTTTTATTCCCTGTTCCTACGGTTTTAAATTTTGCTTTGTTTAAAAAGAAAGTTGGCGAAACTGAATATGGTATCGGTTGGTTTCCGTTGGGTGGTTACGTTTCTATTGCAGGAATGATTGACGAAACGCAAGATGCGTCTAAATTAGCCACTGTTCCAGAACCTTGGGAATTTAGAGGCAAACCTGCTTGGCAACGTCTTATCGTAATGTTGGGTGGTATCATTGTTAATATTATTTTAGGAATCCTTATTTTCTGGGGTATTCGTTATCATTCTGGAAATAATTATGTAACGCTTTCTGAAGTAAACAAGCAAGGTATTTTTGCAGGAAAAATTGCAGAAGAAGTTGGCTTCAAAACTGGCGATAAGATTTTAAAAGTAAATGGCAATGTTCCCGTGCGTTTTGATGAAGTTACCAAACTAATCATGGAAGATGATGCCAAATATACCATCGAACGCAATGGCGAAACCAAAGAAATAACCTTACCAAAAGGCTTTTTAGATAAATTAGCTGATGGGAAAAAAGGAGAATTTATCCAAGAAGGTTTACCATTTGACATTAAAGAAGTTGCCGAAAATGAAGGCGGTGGCGGTGCTTTTAAAGCAGGTTTGAAAACAGGAGATAAATTTGTGAATGTTGCAGGAAAGCCTGTAAAATTCTATCAAGAATTAGCTCCAATCTTGATGGATAACAAAGGCAAAACTGTCTCAGCTATCATCGACAGAAAAGGTGCTTTAGATACTTTGAAAATTAGTGTTTCGAGTGAAGGTAAAATTGGTATCAGACCAAATTCATTGTTGAAAGATACTCACGAAGATTATACCATTGGACAAGCATTCAACGCTGGTTTTGTAGAAGCATTTGCCGTTGTTGGAACAAATTTGAAAGGTTTTAAAAAGATTTTCAAAGGAGAAGTTTCTGCTTCAAATGCCGTGAGTGGTCCAGTGGGAATTGCAAAGATTTTTGGTGGAAAATGGGATTGGGCTAATTTCTGGTTTTTAACTGGGTTATTATCCATGTCATTAGCATTTATGAATGCACTTCCAATTCCTGCTTTAGATGGTGGACATGCTCTTTTCTTGATTTGGGAAATGATTACGGGTAAAACGCCTTCAATCAGAGTGCAAGAAATTGCACAACAAGTGGGAACGGTGATTCTTTTAGGATTAATGGTTTTTGCTTTCGGAAACGATATTTTCAAGATTTTTAAGTAATCGTAACTCGATGTTTTCGCATCGAAATTGAATGATTTTTTTGCAAAGAAATAACAAGAGTAGTTTCAACTTCCCGAAAGTTTTAAACTTTCGGGAAGTCACTAAATCAATAAAACCTGCAAGTCTCAAAAACACTTGCAGGTTTTTGGTTTTAGGAATGATTCTAATCCTACAAACTTCTTTTACACCTTCTTCTCATAACCTGAATACGCATGATTTCCATACAAGCTTGACTGAAATGCGTTATAATGCCAAGTCAAAATCCTTTGAAATTAGCCTTAGACTTTTTACCGATGACCTGCAAAAAGCTATTTCTGCCAATAATCAAAATCGGAAAATTGTGATTGAAAATACCGATAAAAATGATGCTCTGGTTGAAGCTTATGTACGCAAATATTTTACGATAATCAATCCTAAAAATCAAAGAATTGCTTTTCAGTATGTCGGAAAAGAAAATGAAGGAGAAGCTACTTGGGTGTATTTGGAAATGCCTGTAAATGAATCGCTTAATGGTTCAAGAATTCAAAATATTGTTTTGTTTGATATGTTTGACGACCAAACAAATATCGTAAATCTGTTCTTTCAAAATCAGAAGAAATCGTATTTGTTTAATTCAAAAAATAAGGTTTTTACGATTGAAATTTAATAAAGAATGCACAGCGACGATTTAAGCGAACTATCCATTAGATGTTAGTTTATTATTGTATTTCACAATACCTTTATGAAATTATAACGCTACGCTAAGACCTAACCACTGAAAACTAACCCCTAATTATAGCCAATAAATCGGCTTTAATTCCTTGCCAATCTTGGTTCAAATTTAGTGTTTCAACCCTGATTGTGTGTCCTTCGTGCGTATAGGACAAACTCAACGACTTTTCAATAGTTGGATAAATCAAAATCCCCTCAGCTTGTGTATCTTCTTGATTTTTCAAATAAGCAAAAAGTTGATACAAATGTGGCGAATGGATTTTTTCTGAATGATAGTATTGCTGTAAAGTCTGGGTATAATATTTAGCATCAATTATCAGTTTTTTACCATTCAATTTCATGGAAATATCAGTTTGCATTTTTGGTAAAAAATGAGCGTTTTCTCCCGCCATTTTCCAATGTAAATCTTCTCGGTAAACTTTGGCTTCGGGAACTTCAATTTTATAAAAATTACGAATAAACTCTTCAAAAACCTTCGCCATTTGCCTTTCATTTTGTACAAAATCCCTAAAAGTAAATCGTCCTTCTATTTGGTTAGGTATTAAATTTTGATAGATTAACTCGCTGATATTCAATAGAAAACGGTATAGTATGTTACTTTTGGGTGTATTAATATGTCTGAAAATACCTTCTGAAATCTTAATTTCACTTACTTCATTCATTCGCCACAAAATTGACTTGATTTCATGTCTTAATTTTATGTCTAATTCCTCCGTTCTGTAAAGATTTACGAATGTTGTTTTCAGTATTTGATTAGGTAAAATGTCAATCGAAAGTTCATCATATTCACAAACAGCAAGTCCTTTTACAAATAAATTCCTTTTGAAAGATTGACTAATATCTAATTTACCTTTTATACCCTGATAGGTTTCCGTTTGCAATAAATATTGTTGTTCTAAACCTCTTTTTAATAATGTTTTTGAACCACTTAGAAATATTTTTGTCAATAAATTGAGTAAATCAGGCGATTCATCGCTTGAAATTTCAATTAAATCTCTTTCCTCCAACCTGTTCCAAGCGTAGCAAAGTAAATAATATATGTTTTGAATTGGAATCAATTATTGGGAGATAGTCAAATTTTTTCAATCAACTTATTAATTTCTACTTTGGCTTTTTCTTCATTATCAAACCAATATTCTCCTAAAAGTGGAGCAATTTCCAAATTGATAATTCTTTTATACCATTTTTGTGGATTATCATTTTCATTAAAATTGGAGAAATAACTATGTCCAATTTGAAAACCCTTTCCAAGATTTCTATCATTCAAAATCTTATAGTTCAAAGCCGAAATGCGTAAGGTTATTTCTTCGGCAAATGATGCTGAAATGCCTTTCGCCATCAAAAAATCAATAAATTTTTGATTAAATAATGGTTCAAGAGCGATGAACGCAAACCTACGGCGTAAAGCGTAATCTATTATTGCCAAAGAACGGTCTGCGGTGTTCATTGTACCAATAATGTGTAGATTATCGGGTACATAAAATGGTTCAGAGTCTTTATCGCCATAAGTTAGAGGCATTTCATTGGCTCGTCCACGTTTATCAGACTCTATCAGTAGCAGTAATTCTCCAAAAATCTTACTCAAATTTCCTCGATTAATTTCATCAATAATAAAGAAATGGTCAATTCCAGAATTACGTTGAGCTTGCCGACAAAAATCATAAAAAATACCATTTTTTAGCTTAAAACCTCCATTATCATCTGGTCTTAAACCTTGAATAAAATCTTCATAAGAGTACGATTGATGAAATTGTACCATTTTAATTCTATTATCGTCCTGTGTGCCAATTAAAGTGTATGCCAAGCGTTTGGCTATAAAAGTTTTTCCGACACCGGGAGGTCCTTGTAAAATGATGTTTTTCTTATATTTGAGGGTATCAACAATGTCATCAAATTTATCATCTTCAATAAAAAGGTCGTTTAAGGCTTCCTTTTTTTCATAAGGAAGTAAAATGTCTTCATGTTGTAATGACTCCTTCTGTGCATCAATCATCGCTTGAATCGCCTCAAATTCATCTTCTGTTAACTTGAATAAACTTCCTTGATTGTTTTTAAGAATTTCAGAACCTTTAAAGAAATGGATAGCTTTTAATTCCGACCAATCTATCGGTTCTGGGATTTTGTCTATCAATTTAAACGAAATAACTTCATCATGTTTTGAGTCTCGATGGAGTGGCTCTGTGATTTCAAAAATGGCTTTTACTTGCTTAACCGGTGTAGATTCATACCCGATAAGCCAATCGCCTTTTTGCACCATTTCAAAGTTTTTATAGATTCTTCGTTTATTCCCGAATTCATTATAAGAGGTATAATGCAAAATTTGGTCAACCTTTAATGAATTGATTGTCCAGATTCGAGGATTAGCGTTTAGCCACCAATAGTTTCGAGTTTTTCTATCTTGCATTTATTTGAATTTTGGAGGATAACAAATATAGTCAAAAGAGTTTTACATTAGTCATAAAAAAAGAGCCTTGACATTGTCAAGACTCCCTTGTGTTTTCTTTCGAAAGAAACTTTTGGTACTAATTACTTAGCAGCAGCAGTATCAGCAGCCATAGCAGCAGCAGTATCAACAACAGCAGCAGTATCAACAGCAACAGTAGTATCAACAGTTACTGAATCAGTTGCAGTAGTTTCAGCTTTTTTCTCAGAACAAGCAGCTAATGACATCATTGAAGCTACTAATGCGAATGCAAAGAATTTTTTCATTTTTATTGTTAAGTTATTGTAATAATTTCTCAAATATTGTTTTTCTAAAGAAGGAGAATTTTAAATCTTAAAGCATAAAAGTCCTGACTGTGTCAAGACTTTTATATGTTCTCTTTCGAAAGAAACTATTGGCTCTAATTACTTAGCAGCAGCAGCAGTATCAACAGCAGCAGCAGTATCAACAACAGCAGCAGTATCAACAGCAACAGTAGTATCAACAGTTACTGAATCAGTTGCAGTAGTTTCAGCTTTTTTCTCAGAACAAGCAGCTAATGACATCATTGAAGCTACTAATGCGAATGCAAAGAATTTTTTCATTTCTGTGGTGAATTTGGGTTTGATTTGATACAAATTTATGTACAAGTTTTATTCTGTGCAAGAAATCTTAATGAAATTTTAATAATTCTTAAAAGTTCTTTCTTTTTGATTGGTTTTTCTAAAAAAAGTACAAATTTTTTCTTAAAACTACCTTAAACTTAAGGGTATTTTCACCTTTTGAAGATATTTGAAGATGTTTTTTGACTACTTAAATCTTGGATAAGTAATATTTATGATTTTTTTTCATCAAAAAAGGCTTTCGCTAAAACGAAAGCCTCTTAAATTTCATGCTTATGAAACTAATTTTTTCAATCTATCATAAAAGCCTGTACTCCTAAAAGTAAATGTTTTATGTAAAATATAATTAAATACAAAACTGACGCCCATTCCAACTATCTGACAGCCTAACTCGTTTAAGTTCATTGGCTTTTCTGAAAATGGTAGTATTATCGTGTTTTTACCTAATGTTGATTCTACAAATTTGAGAGATGTAACAGAGAAAAAAACCGTTATTCCCCAAGAACCAACTGCTACCATCATAAACTTGAGCATCTCCCTGCGAGTTTGATTGGTATTTCGAGCATCAAAAGCGAACATTTTAGTCAAAACAAAACCAACAATGAACGATATAAGATAAGCCAACGATACGGCAGAACTGTATGAAAAATGAAATGTGTTCCGAAGAATACTTCCAGCTATCAGTTGAACTGCTGCTCCCGTTCCTGCTACTAAAAAATAGGCAATAAGGTCTTTTTTATTGATTAAGTTTGATTTCGGCAATGTGTTAGAAAAGTTTTTTGACTAAGTCTGGAGCAATTCCCAAAATGATAGTCAAGGCTGTTGTTAAGATTAGAGTATATTTATAAATGGGTGAAATTTCGATTTTTTCAGTATCTCCATTTCTCATGTATGCTGCGATAATTGGCTTGAAATAGTAATAAATACCAATTGCTGACATTAAAATTGCGATTACCAATAAACCTTTAAATAATATTGATGGATTAGCAAAAGCATCAGTAAAGATAAAGAATTTACCGAAAAATCCTGCCGTTAAAGGAATTCCTGCCAATGACAACATTGAAACTGTTAATACAAATGCCAAGAATGGATTGTTTTTCGCTAAACCGTTTAAAGCATCAAAACTTTCATCTGCTTTTCCTGCTTTTGCTTTCGCTTCTGAAACTACAATTAATACAGCAAATGCTGAAATGGTAGCAATCGAATATGCCAATGAGTAAAATAATATTGATGAGTTTGTTTCAGGGCGTTTTGCCAATACTGTAATTAATAAATATCCTGCGTGAGAGATACTTGAGTATGCCAACATACGCTTGAAGCTTTGTTGATAAACTGCTGTAATATTACCGATGATTAATGTTAAACCTGTAATATATACTAATGGATTTCCCCAAAGACCGTACATTCCTGGAAATGAAGTAGATAATAAACGGTATGTTGCGGCAACACCTGCTGTTTTCACAACTGTTGACATGAAGGCTGTAAAAATGGTTGGAGCTCCGTCATAAACGTCTGGTGTCCAGAAGTGAAAAGGTGCGGCTGAGATTTTAAATAACAAACCTACCATTATCAAAATGGTACCTGCCATCAAGATTGGACCATATTGTCCGCCCATTTGTGCTTTTGCTTCGTTTACTGCCGCTCCAATTCCATGAATTTGGAATGAACCAGTAGCTCCGTAAACTAATGCTACACCAAAAAGTAAAATACCTGTTGCGAATGAACCCATCAAAAAATACTTCAATGCTGCTTCATTTGAACGTAAATTACGCTTATCAGAACCTGTAAGTACATACATGGATACCGAAAGAATCTCTAAACCTACAAAAAGCATGATTAAGTTTTCGTAAGTTACCATCATGATTGCCCCAACAACTGAGAAAAGCATAATGGCGTAGTATTCAGCAGGGTGAGAATGTTCTTCATCATCGCCAAAGTGTCTTGAAATTGCAACGACTAAAAGTGCTGCAACTAAGATTACGGTACTAAAATTGATGGATAAATTATCGGTTTTTAGCATACCGTTGAACCAAAAATACTCATGATTCCAGTCTGCAAAATTTAGCCCCAAAGCAATGAGGATAAAAATTAAGGTTGCAGGTAATAAGATTTTACGGTTGTTTAAAAACCCTAAAAACAAACTACTTATTCCAAAAAGTGATAATGCTATAATTGCGTTCATAATATCAGTGATTAGGGGTTAGGGGTTAGGGGTTAGGGGTTAGTACAAGTTAGTAGTTATCGGTTTGGTACAATTATTTGTATAAATGTTCGACCGAAATTCTATATCTTGATTTCTAAAACCTAAAACCAAATACCTAAAACCTCTATTACTTAATGATTGATAATAATTGAATAACGGCTGGTTCTGTTAATTTTAAGAACATATTAGGAGCAAGTCCTAAGGCAATAACCATAAATGACAAAGGAAATAATACTGCTTTTTCTGAGAAAGTTAAGTCTGTAAATCCTTCAGTGATTTTTGAGGTTATTCCAAACATTGATTTCTGAACCATTCTCAACATATACACTGCACCCAAAATGATTGTTAATCCTGCTATTGCTCCAACCCATGCGTTGTAAGCGTAAACTCCTTTCAATAATAAAAATTCACCCACAAAACCATTCGTTAATGGAAGTGCAACCGAACCTAACATTAAAATGATGAAGTAAACCGTTAAGTTTGGCGTTGTTTGCGTGATACCACCTAAACGAGCTAATTCACGAGAATTTGTACGTTGTTGGATAATTTCAACGATGAAGAAAAGACCTACTACGTTGATACCGTGAGCCAACATTTGAATTAAGGCTCCTTGAATACCGTCAATATTTCCACTGAAAATACCTGCCGACATCAAACCTACGTGTGCAAATGATGAATACGCAATTAAACGTTTCATGTCTTTTTGCTGAATGGCGATGATTGAACCGTACACAATACCGATTACTGAAAGAATAACGGCAATCATTCCGTACTTATCAACCGCTGCTGGAACGATTGGCAACACAAAGCGAATCAAACCGTAAGTACCCATTTTCAACATGATACCTGACAATAACATCGTACCAGCCGTTGGAGCTTCTACGTAAGTATCTGGTTGCCAAGTGTGGAACGGGAACAATGGCATTTTGATAGCAAAAGCAATAAAGAATGCTCCAAAAATATAGCTTTGTTGCGTAATATCTAACATTTTCGCTGCCTCATAGATTGAAGCAAAGTCTGATTTATGAGCAATACCTGGTGTTTGAAGATACAAATAAACCAAAGCCAACAACATAAATAACGACCCGAAAATGGTGTAAACAAAGAATTTGAAAGTAACCTTAATACGGTTTTCACCTCCCCAAATAGCAGCGATGAAATACACTGGAATTAGGGCTGCTTCAAAGAAGAAATAGAATAAGAAAATATCTCTTGCGGTAAATACACCAATCAATGCCGCTTGCATAAACAAGATTAGAGCATAGAAAGTTGGAGCATTTTTGTAATCATTCCCGTAAGTAGAAAGAATGATAAATGGAACCATCAAAGTGGTAAGACAAACCAGAATTAAGCTGATTCCGTCGATACCTACTGAGAATTTAATTCCCGCTGAATGAATCCAGTCAAAACTTGTAGCAAATTGCGTAGTTGCATCAGGTACAAATGAGCCATAAATGAATAGGCCCAAAGCTAATTCTGCAAATGCAAAAGCAGCAGCAACTTTTTTAGTATTTTCCCCTTTTGTCGTGAGGGTGATAAGCCCTGCAATGATGGGTAGGAGAATTAGTGAAATTGTTAGCATCTTTATATTTTATATTACCCTAAAATAAAACTTTTCAAACTATAGATAATGATGATGGCGATTGACAATACCATGGCAAAAATGTAGTAACCCGTAGTGCCATTTTGTAATAAACGAGCTTCTGCCGATAATGCTTTTACCAATTTGCCTATGCCTTCTACAATTAAATCTATTACTAAGAATTCAAATACAGAAGAGAAGAAATTAGACAATGCCGTGATGGGTTTCACAAATACTTTATCATAAAGTTCGTCGATATAGTATTTATTGTAAACAACTTTCTGGAATCCAGATACTTGTTCGTCAGCCACAGGAATGGTCTTTTTACCTACATAAATTACATAAGCTAAACCTGCTGAAACCAAAGCGGCAATTACAGAAACAATCATTAACGTTTTTTCCAATGATTCATCAACTGCGGCGTGTTCTACATTAGAATGGGCAAAAAGTGGAGCCATAAATTCAGCTAAACTTGCGTGTCCTCCAAAAATATGTGGCAAATTGAAGAATCCACCCGCTGCCGAAAGCACTGCCAAAATCATTAATGGAGCAGTCATCGTAATTGGTGATTCGTGTAAATGATGTTCTTGTTCGTGCGTTCCTCTGAATTCTCCGAAGAATGTCAAGAATAACAAACGGAACATATAGAATGAAGTCATCATTGAACCAAATACTGCAAAACCCCACATAACTTTGTCATGTTCGAAAACGTGAGCTAAAATTTCGTCTTTCGAGAAGAAACCTGCAAATGGAGGAATACCTGAAATGGCAATAGTTGCAATTAAGAACGTAATAAATGTGATTGGTAACGCTTTACGCAAACCTCCCATTTTACGAATATCTTGCTCGTCTGACATAGCATGAATCACAGAACCTGCTCCCAAGAATAATAATGCTTTGAAGAAGGCGTGAGTCATTACGTGGAAGAATGACGAAGAATAAGCCATTACACCCAAGCCCATAAACATATATCCCAATTGAGAAACCGTTGAGTAAGCCAATACTTTTTTAATATCGTTTTGGAATAAACCAATTGAAGCTGCTAAAATTGCCGTTGCAGTACCAACCCAAGCCACAATGTGTAAGGTATCTGGTGCAAGCGAATACATGAAGTTTGAACGGATAATCATGTAAATACCCGCTGTTACCATTGTAGCTGCGTGGATAAGTGCAGATACTGGCGTTGGACCTGCCATCGCATCTGGTAACCATGTATATAATGGAATTTGAGCTGATTTCCCCATTGCTCCTACAAACAATAAAATTGTAATGTAGAATAAAGTTTTATCGCCCGAAGCATATCCACCGTCAGTTACTCTTTCTAATACGTCTGCATATTCAACAGAACCGAAATGCGTGATGATTAAGAAAATACCTAACAAAAAGCCTAAGTCACCGATACGGTTCATAATAAAGGCTTTACGAGCAGCATTTCCGTAGTTGTTGTTTTTGTTCCAGAATCCAATTAATAGATAAGAACATAAACCTACGCCTTCCCAACCAATGAACATTACCACGTAATTTGACCCCATTACTAAAAGTAGCATGAAGAATAAAAAAAGGTTTAGGAAAGCGAAAAACTTACCGAAACCTTCGTCGTGGCTCATGTAGCCGATTGAATAAATATGAATTAATGAACCAACTCCCGTGATGATTAACAACATCAATAAAGATAATTGGTCAATAAGGAATGACATTGAGATATTCAATTTTCCGACGGTAATCCAATCGAAAACTGAAACTATTTGTGGTTTTCCGTCAAAACCAAAGAATAAAGACAACACACAAGCAAAAGATGCTAAGGCTGCTCCCGTACTAATGATTCCTGCCAATGACTTGGGTACATGGCGAAACCCGATTCCATTAATAAGGAAACCAAGGAGAGGAAGAAGTGGAATTAGTGTAATTAAAGACATATTTTTTAGCTATGAGTGATGAGCTATGAGTTATAAATTTGTGAAGTGCTTATCTCCATAATAACTAATTAACTCAATTCTAAGTATCTGTAAAGAATTAGTTTAAGATTTAGCATTAGTGTTATTTTCTGAACACTAACCCCTAATTTCTAAAACCTAACCCCTAACATTACCAT
The DNA here is from genome assembly GCF_003148625.1 of Arcicella aurantiaca. GTDB lineage: Bacteria > Bacteroidota > Bacteroidia > Cytophagales > Spirosomataceae > Arcicella > Arcicella aurantiaca. The sequence continues at coordinate 93,138 of NZ_QGGO01000007.1, forward strand.
TTCAATTTATTCAACAAGCCAACATCAATAGTTTGGATATTTCTGTAAATCATAACGATAATTGCCAGACCAACTGCTACTTCCGCAGCCGCTACAGCCATGATGAAAAATACAAAAATTTGCCCAGATGGGTCAGACTTGTACGATGAAAATGCTGCTAAGAGAAGATTCACAGAGTTGAGCATTAACTCAACAGACATGAAAATGATAATGGCATTTCGGCGAGTCAATACGCCGATGATTCCGATGCAAAAAAGTGCTGTACTGAACCAAATGTAGTAGTTCAAAGGAATTTGTCGGATAATGTCAGGTATTTGCATAATGCTTGGTTTACGTAATAAGATGCAAAAATACGGTTTTGCCTTTAAAATTGAAACGATTATTTTCTACTTATTGTTAAAAGCTCTCAACTTTATTTCTGTTAATTTTCTTTTGGTGTCCATCGGGAAATCTCCTTTCATCATCCAATCATAATAAGATGGCTCTTCTTTTAAGACTTGTAAGACGGGTTTGCCTGCGTGTTTCCCAAAATTAATTACTTCAATGCCATCTTTGTTATAGGTTATTCTTTGGGCAAAATCGACTATTTTTGAAGCAGTTATCTCATGTAAAGCATCCATGTCGTTCTTTACAGGTTCAATTTCTTCACCTTGTGCATTCTTGATTTTTACGCCTGCATAATGTTGAACTTGAGCGTTAAGAACTTCTAAAGTAGCGATAGTATCGGCTTCGGCAGAGTGGGCGTCAATTAATTCTTTTTGACAATAAAATTTATAAGCAGCTCCCAGATTACGAGGTTCCATCAAATGGAAAATACGTTGAGCGTCAATCAAACGACGATTTTTTACGTCGAAATCAACGTCATTTCTTAGGAATTCTTCCACTAACATTGGCACATCAAAGCGATTAGAATTGAAACCCGCCAAGTCACAACCTTCCAAAAACTGAGCCATTGATTTGGCAATTTGTTTGAAATTTGGCTCGTTTGCTACGTCTTCGTCATAGATTCCGTGTACTAAAGACGACTCCAAAGGAATGGGCATTCCCGGATTTACTCTTCTGGTTTTTACCGTAACAGTTCCATCAATATTAGCTTTGGCGATACTGATTTCTACAATACGGTCTTTAATCATATTGATACCCGTAGTTTCTAAATCGAAAACTGCGAGTGGCTTACGGAGTTTTAATTGATGAGTTAACATTATGCTTGTTTACAGTTTGGGAATTTTAATGTAAAGTTCCTTCGACCGCAAAGTTAGCCAAAATAAATCTGAAACGAGTAAGGGGTTTAAATTCTTCTTTCTAAATTTGGTGGAATTTAATGTTTGCAAAAACATGAGTTCGGTTTTTTAGTTGAATTAAAAATGGGTAATCCACTCATTCATTTAGAAATTCATTTTACAAATATCATTTTTTGATGACTACCAAAAACTTCCAACAAGCTCTCAACGAAGAATTTTCTCAACAGACTTACGGTGAAAATCCTCCAGAATTATACGAACCAATCCGTTATTTGATGTCATTAGGTGGCAAACGATTACGTCCAATGATGACTTTAATGGCAACTGCTTTATTCACAGACGATTGGCAAAAAGCCGTGAAACCTGCTTCTGCGGTTGAGGTGTTTCATAATTTCACTTTGATGCACGACGATATTATGGATAATGCTCCGCTTCGTCGTGGAAAACCAACGGTTCATGAAAAATGGAATGCTAATATTGCCATTCTTTCGGGTGATGTAATGCTCGTGCAGGCGTATGAATTATTGATGGAAGTGGAAGATAGTCGTTTCAAAAAAGCCATGAAACGCTTTAATCGCACGGCGGCTGAGGTTTGCGAAGGTCAGCAATTGGATATGAATTTCGAGAGTCGTGAAAACGTAACCGAAGCCGAATATTTGGAAATGATTAAGCTAAAAACTTCCGTTTTATTAGGTTATGCCTTAGAATTAGGCGGAATTATTGGCGGAGCAAGTGATAAATCATGTGAATTATTATACGAAGTTGGTATTAATATCGGCTTAGGATTTCAATTAAAAGATGATTTATTGGACGTTTACGGTGACCCTGAGAAATTTGGAAAGCAAGTGGGAGGCGATATTATTTCTAACAAAAAAACCTATATGCTCATCGAAGCCATTGAAAAAGCAACGGGCGAAACCAAAGAATCTTTAAATTATTGGTTAAATGCCAAGGAATTTGACAATGCCGAGAAAGTAAAAGCCGTTACTGAAATCTATGATAAATTGGGTATCAAACAATTAGCCGAAGCCAAAATCAATGCGTATTTTGATAAAGGTTTGGAATGTCTTGCCAAATTGAAAGTTGAAGACGAACGAAAAACCGAACTAAAAGCATTTGCTGAAATGTTGATTGACAGAGAAGTATAATCAGTGAACAATTAACAGATAACAGTTAACATTTTTAAAAGAAGCCCATGTCATTAACTTTCATTTTTATAGGAATTACCGTTGTTTTGAGTCTTTACGCTTGGAACAATTACAGTATTATGCACAAATGGATAATGAATCCATATTCAGTGCAGAGAAATCAAGAATATTACCGTTTTCTAACGTCGGGTTTTCTTCATGCAGATTATGGACATTTGTTTTTTAATATGTTGAGTTTATACTTTTTTGGAGCGAATGTAGAGTATTACTTTTCTGTTTTATTCGGCGAAAGTACAGGAAGTCTTTTATACGCTGCTTTATATTTAATAGGAATTATTGTTGCCAATTATCCTGATTTTGCAAAATATAAAAATAATAGCGGATATAATGCACTTGGGGCATCTGGAGGGGTTTCTGCCGTTGTTTTTTCGGCAATTTTATTTAATCCAACTGATACAATTTTGATTTACTTTATTCCAATGCCAGCCTTTATGTATGCGGTACTTTATTCGTTTTATTCATATTATATGTCAAAACGAAATTTGGATAATATCGGACACTCGGCTCACCTTTACGGGGCGGGTTTTGGAGTTGTGTTTACCTTATTATTAAAACCTGCTTTAGCTTTGAGTTGTATGGCTCAGATAACGGAATATTTACAGCGGTTTTTATAGTAACACAGACTTCAGTCTGTCTGTAACGATTAACGGACAGACTGAAGTTTGTGTTACTATAATAAATCCACCACCGCCCGAATTTTATCCGCATCTGAATAAACAATATCATATTCTGGAACTTCCGATAGTCCTCCCATTGCAATTCCTTCTTTTCTAAAAACCATTTCAGAATCTCTACTTGATTTTCCTGTTAGGTGTAAGGCATTTACGCCTGTACTCGCAAGGGTTTGTGCATTTTGTACATTTACGCCACTTCCTGCCATGATTTGAATCCTTCCATCGGCACGTTTTACCAATTCTGTAAGGTCTTCAATTCCTTCCATTACCGTATTTTTTTGTCCAGAGGTTAAAATTCTATGACAACCCGCTTCAATAATATCTTCGAGGGCTTCAAAATAATCACGAGCCATATCAATAGCTCGGTGAAAAGTAACTTGTAGTGGTTTTGCTAATTCAACCAATTCTTTTGTTTGAGCAATATTTACCCGACCATCTTTTTGTAAAACTCCCAAAACGATGCCGTCGCATCCCAGCGATTTTACAACTTGAATGTCAGCTTTCATAACTTCAATTTCGTCATCAGCATAACAAAAATCACCCCCACGTGGGCGAATCATGGCATGAATTTCGATAGAAGTTTGTTGTTTAGCTAAAGAGATTAAACCTGCTGATGGTGTTGTGCCACCTTCGTACATGGCAGCACAAAGTTCAATACGTTTTGCTCCCCCTTTTTCGGCAGCAAGGCACGATTCGAGCGAGAAAGCACACACCTCAATGACAGGTGAAAACTTAGTAAGAGTCATAGAAATAAAATTTATTTTAGGCAAAATATAATGTTTTCAGAAAATTTGTGTTATTTGGAAGTAATAATTTTTAAATGGAAACAGTTTTTCATAAGGAAAAAAATTATACTTTTGCAATCCTAAGAAAAAAAGCGAAAAATACGAAGTATAATAAACTTATTTTCAGGGTTTTAAATTAGTAATTAATCGTAACCAAATTCATAGATTATGTACTGGACACTTGAATTGGCATCATACCTTGAAGATGCACCATGGCCTGCAACCAAAGATGAACTTATTGACTACGCTATCCGTACAGGGTCGCCATTAGAAGTAGTTGAAAACCTACAAGAACTTGAAGACGACGGTCAACCGTATGAAAGCATCGAAGAAATTTGGCCAGATTATCCGACCAAAGACGATTTCTTCTTTAATGAAGACGAATATTGACAATACAAGAATGCCACCCGCAAGGTGGCATTTTTTGTTTATTTTGTAGGGCAGGTTTCCAACCTGTCCAGAACGAATCAATGATAGACAGGGAGCAATCTGTTCAAATATATAAATGACTCACAGGTTGGAAACCTGTGGTACAAAACATGAAAATCAACCATATTACTCAATTAAATGCTGACTCAAAGGTTATCGTTCAGTCTTTTTTACAAGATGGAAACTTTGATGGTAAACTTCAAAAATCGTGTGCTGATTATGCTCTTAATTTTGATTTAGTAAATCAGGATTTCAAAGCTGATTTGAAGGAATTTCAAATCTTTTATAATGCTGAAAATCAGAAAATTATATTTTTAGGTTTAGGTAAGAAACCTAATTCGTTAGATATTATTAAAGCCTTTAGAACGCTATTCTTAAAACAAAAAACGAAACTTCCTGATGGCGTAACGATTGATGTTCAGAATCTACCTAATGAATGGATTGAATACGCCGTGATTGGCTCAATGTTGGGCGGTTATGATTTGGATTTATACAAAACTGATAGAAAAGGGACATCGCCAATTTTTCAGAAAAATGGGATTTTAAATATCCTTTCATCTCTTGAAAATACGAATGATATTATCTCAAGAGCAAAAGCCATTGCCAAAACGCAAATGCAGATTTTTGACTTGATGAATGCACCTGCCAATAAAAAAACGCCTCAAACGTTGGCAGATTGGGCATTGAATTCGGGTAAAAAGTTTGGATATTCTGTCAATATTTTAGAAAAACAACAACTGAAATCACAGAAATTAGAAGCTCTTTTAGCCGTTGGGCAAGGTAGCGAACATTCCCCTGTTTTGATTGTGATGGAATATAAATCGCCAGAAGCGAAACAAAAAGTAGGTTTAGTTGGGAAAGGCGTAACGTTTGATACGGGCGGAATTTCGATAAAATCTTCGACTAATATGCACCTAATGAAGTCGGATATGGGCGGAGCAGCCGCAGTGTTGGGAACGATAGAATTGGCGGCAAAATTACAATTACCAGTTCATTTAATTGGCGTAATTCCTGCCTGTGAAAATGCTGTTGATGGAAAATCTTTCAAACCAAGCGATGTAATTGGTTCATATTCTGGAAAAACCATTGAAATAATTGATACCGATGCCGAAGGTCGTTTGATTTTAGCAGATGGTTTAAATTATCTTGTGAAAAATTATCAACCCGATACCATGATTGACTTGGCAACGCTCACGGGTAGTTGTGTGGCGACGTTGGGGTATCATGCAGCAGGTTTATTTACAAATAATGATGAATTAGCCCAAAAACTTGCCCAAGCAGGCGACCAAACAGGAGAACGATTGTGGCGTTTACCACTTTGGGACGTTTATAAAGAAGATATTACCTCAGACGTTGCCGATGTCCGTAATTATTCGGGTAAACCAATGGCGGGGGCAATTTCAGCCACTAAGTTTTTAGAGGTTTTTACCGAAAATCACCAAAATTGGGCTCATCTTGATATTGCAGGAACAGCTTTTGGAGATATTGAATTTGCTCCACAAAGAGCAGGAACAGCCTTTGGAGTTAGGTTGTTGTTGGAGTTTTTGGAGAAGATGGTTTAGGCTATTGATTTTCAGGAAATTAATGACTAATTTAAACCGTATGGAACATAGAACACGGATTTTACAGATTGGACACTGATTCATAATATGTAAATATCATTTTAAAAATAAAATCCGTGTCTAATCTGTAAAATCTGTGTTCCGTTTAAAATTCTAAAATCAAGATGACTCAATCGCTCTCTTTCCTCTGTATTTCAACTTTTTTTAAAGGCAACGAATTTTTACGCTCATGCAAGCAAGCGGGGAATACTGTTTATCTTTTGACCAATAAAAAATTAGAACATAAACCTTGGGCTCGTGAATTTATTGACGAAGTTTTTTATCTGGAAGAAAAACCTGACGGCTCATTTTCTATGGATGAAATCATTGCGGGTTTGGCATACATGATGCGGTCGAAAAAAGTGGATAGAATTGTGGCTTTGGATGATTTTGATGTTGAAAAAGCGGCTCATTTACGGGAACATTTTCGTATAGCAGGAATGGGACAAACCACCAGCCGACATTTTAGAGATAAATTGGCTATGCGAATGAAAGCTCAAGAAGCAGGTGTAAAAGTGCCGATGTTCACAAGTCTATTTAATGACCATGATATTTTTGAATTTACTCAAAAAGTAACTTTTCCTTGTGTTGTCAAACCACGTTCTGAAGCTTCTGCAACAGGTATTAAGAAGGTATATAATTCAGAACAATTATGGGAAGTGGTTCATCATCTGGGTGACAAACGACATGAATATTTAGTAGAACAATTCCGACCTGGTGACGTTTTTCATGTAGATTCGCTTTCGGTAGATGGTAAATTTGTTTTTACTCGTTGTAGTCAATATCTATCAACGCCAATGGAAGTGGCTCATGGTGGAGGAATTTTTCGCTCTGTAACAGTTCCATTTGGCTCAAAAGATGATAAAGCCTTACAGAAAGCCAATACGCAGGTAATGAAAGCATTTGGTATGAAATATTCGGCAAGTCATTCTGAATTTATCAAAGACCATGAAACGGGTGAAATTATCTTTTTAGAGACTGCTTCGAGAGTAGGAGGGGCAAATTTAGCCGAAATGGTTGAGGCTTCTTCTGGAATAAATCTTTGGCGTGAATGGGCAAAAATAGAAACAGCCATGGCAAAAGGTGAAGACTATACTTTGCCAGCGGTTGAAAATAACTATTCGGGGATTATTATCTCCTTGTCAAATCAGCAACACCCTAATACTGAAAGTTTCAATGACTCTGAAATCTATTGGCGGATAGACTTAGAGTACCACATTGGATTTATTGTAAAGTCAAATAGTCGAGAAAAAGTAGTCGAATTATTAGACAATTATGCACAAAAAATCTATGATAATTTTCACGCTTCTGCTCCAATACCTGATAAATCCGCACATTAAGAAATAAGGGCTTTGATTGATGTAAGCGAAGCCCGATTCATTTGTTTTTCAAAAAACTCCTTCTTTCTTCGGGACGTCGAAACGGTATAGTCATTCGTCAAACGAGCTTGTCCTAAAGTTGAATCATACGCTTGTAAGTGTTCAGAATTAATCAGAAATGCTCTGTGAATTCTGTAAAAGCGGTAATTCAGTAATAATTCCTCAAAAGATTTCAAGGTTTTAGAAACCATCATCTTCTTGCCATTTTTCAAATAAATAATAGTATAATTTACCTGAGCTTCGAGCATAATAATGTTTGAAATATCAATTTGTATTTTGCTTTTATACACATATAAATTGAGTTTAGATATGCTTAAATCATTTACGGTGTTCATGTTTATGGGGAATTTGGAGGCTTGACAATTTAGTTTTTTGTTTAGTTCAGTAAGATATACGACTGAGAATGAACAAAATGGCTATTTTAAATTTCCCAAATTTAATTTCAATGATTATTTTTTGAAGCAAATTACTTTCCTATTTTTTCCCTTATATTTACTTTAAGAAATAAACACTACCAAAAATTTATGAAAAGTTCCCGTTTTATTACCGAAACCTTCCCTTTAGCCTTTCTCAATAAAGATTTTGACTTTAAAACCTTGCGAGATGACATCAAAAAACGTTATTTTTTTTATAATCAATTGGATACAGACCGATTTCCAATTTTTGAATATAATACCAATAGAAAAAATTATGAATCATTGAAAGAAGCCTTTGAAGAAGAGTTTTTTGTTCAAAGAGGAATTAGTAGAACAAAGAATAATTTACATATCCCAAGCACAAATACGTTGGCTCTGCTTTTTACCGATAATAATTATACACCAAGCCAAAAGATTTTAAATACTTGTCGCTCATTTGCAAAAGAAAGTGGTAATAAAACGAATTTTGTACTTGAAGATGAACGTGTAAACTCATTGCCAAAATCCACGCCTACAAAGAGTATGTTTACATTAAGTAGAATATTACTTTTTTTAGGTATTACGCTGCTTTTGAGTTTTGTTTTTTATCAATTATTTATTCATAAACATGAAAGACTATACATTAAAAGTCCTTCTACAAATACTATCGTTCCCCGTATTGTATCTATTGAAGGTACAGCAGAAAAGGCAAGTGAAGTTTGGGTCGTTGTGAAATCTAAAAGTACAAACAAGTATTATGTTCAACAGCCAATAGAAATCCAAAATGGAAAAGATTGGGTTGGAAGAGTTATCATTGGTAGTGTAAGTAGCGAAGATGTAGGGCAGGCCTTTGAAATTAAAGCCTTTTTGAATCCTGCAAAGAAACTAAAAAAAGGAGATGAATTGCCTGCATGGCCAGCCTCGGAAGTATCCACAGAAGGTATTGAAGTTATTCGTGGTTCAAAGCTTACAGAAGAATAGTATTTCAAACAGCATACATATTTGCCATTTTCGCCCAATCGTGATTATTGAAGTGTTGGTAATATTATTTTGTTAGTTGTTCATTAGGATTTTCTTTTTAACTGTTAAAGTAGTTTTAACAGGATAATAAGGATATAATGACGGTTAAAAGAATGATTTTTAGTGTTTTAATCAATTCTGAAATCCCCTACTTTCTACTATAATAATATAGTTTGATAGGCATTTTATTAGGACCTTCCTCGCTAATGGTATAATATCCTGCTCCGTCTTGACCAAAGCAAATTCCTTCACCTTGTGCTTCGGCATTATAAGGAAGCATCGTTGGCGTGCGTTTCAATGCTTCTGGAACGCTCTCATTACTGCCACGTCTCCAATGAAAAATTTGAAGGTAATTTTTGATAATAATTTCTTGATTATCTGCTGAAATATTACCGTCAGTAATGAAAAGTGGTGTGGCAGTTCCAGTTGAAAATGCTAATTCTTGGACAAATTCTGCTGTCATCGTTGTAGTATATGACTGCGGATATGGCAAACGATAAAGGCGTTTTAAATTATCTCTTTTACTAACAATATAAATGTCTTTTGAAACTTGGTCAACTAAAAAACATTCAACGTCTCTTGCTCCATCAGGATATTTATACGTTATTTTTTGTACGTTTTTTAAAGTATTGGTCTGCGGAGTTGCACTGGTAATAGTTGGCTCAGGTACACGATAAATGGCAGAGGTAGCGTATTCTGCATTATTATCCCCAATTTCACCGATGTATAAATATGAGCCTTCTGTAAATTTGGCAATCGCAATTGCCTCCCAGTCACGATTAGTAGCTCCTTCTAAATAAAACTCACGAGTGCCTTTACCGTTAACATCTATCGAAAAAATACGATTGTTATCTCCGCTGTCATTGTGCGTCCAAAGTAAGCCTTTGTTCTGATAACTCGACACAATGCCTGATGCCTCCTTTATCTGCGTATTTTCAATGATTCCTAAATCTTGAGCATCATTGAAATTATCCGAAGGGGAAACTGCTTTTTGACATGATAGCAGAGGCAAAAGGAATAAGAGGTATTTTTTCATGATTTTTGTCTTACGAAAGCTCTTTACTGACTTCGTCAATTTCCAGCTTAGGAGTTACTTTCACTTTTTTAATTCTTCGAGTATCTACCGAAGCAATTCTAAATTTGTATTTTTCGTATTCAATTTCTTCGCCAGCATGAGGCAAGCGAGTAAACAATTCTATAATAAGTCCGCCTAATGATTCGCTATCGCCTCTGACTTTATCAAAATAATCGTTGTCAACATCTAACGCACGACATACATCATTTAGTGCAACTTTTCCTTCAAATTCAAAAGAACCATCAGGCAATTTTACGTAACCTAAATCTTCAACGTCTGATTCATCATGAATATCTCCAACAATTTCCTCAATAATATCTTCCATCGTTACGAGTCCTTCGGTTTCGCCGTATTCATTTACAACGAGTGCCATGTGAACTCTTTTCTCTTGAAAATCATAAAGTAAATCATCAATTTTTTTACTTTCAGGAATAAAAAATGGTTGACGAATTAATTCTTGCCAAACATAATGCTCGTCTTTTTCAAGATGTGGAAGTAAGTCTTTGATATAAAGAACACCCTCAATTTTATCAATGGTTTCTTTGTAAACAGGTACACGTGAATATCCAGATTTATTGATTTTATCCATCAACTCATGGAAATCGTAAGTAATATCAAATGCTGTAATATCTCTTCTCGAACGCATCACACTTTTGGCAGAAATACTTCCAAAATTGACAATGCCTTTCAAAATATCTTTTTCTTGTTCTGAAGTATCTTTTCCTGTGGTTATTTCCAAGGCGTGATTCAATTCATCAGCCGTGATGGTATAGCCTTTTCGTTCAACACGTTTTTCAATGATATTACTGATTCCTAATAATAATGACGAAAGTGGCTGGAAAATGGTTGTAGCAATGCTAATTAAGGGAGCAGTTATTCTGGCAAAACGTAAATTATTTTGTTGAGCCCATACTTTTGGAATTAATTCTCCGAAAAAGGTAATGATAAAAGTTACGCCTACTAATAGAATTAAAGTAGCGACTAAGCCTTCTTTTTGCTCTTCGCCCACAATTTGTTCAGTAACATACGTTGAAATGGTGATGAAGGTAATATTTACTAAATTGATGAAAATCAGTAAAGTTGCCAGTAATAATTGAGGTTTATCTAATAATTTGGCAATAGTTCTTTCACTGCTACTTTCACTTTCACGACAAGCAGAACGTTCTTCGGCAGAAAGAGAAAAGAAGGCAACCTCAGAGCCTGCCAACATCGCAGAAAGTAAAAGCAAACCAATTAAAACAAGTGCGTTGATTCCATAAACGCTGTATGAAGAGGTGCTTTCAACTTGTGCCAAAAGCACCCAAATCGGGTGAGGTTCGTCGGATAATCGTGTTTCCAATGGAAATTGTGTTGAAGTTTTAGTTTTTAGGGGTAGGTTTTAGAAATTAGGTATTGATTTTACTCCCTAACAGATTCCTAAAACCTAACCTCTAAAACCTTAAAATAACTTAAAATGGTAAATCGTCACTACCTTCTCCGCCAGCATTTGTATTGAATTCTGGAGTAGGAGGTGTTGTTTGTACTGGAGCTGGGCGTGGAGCTTGTGGTGCAGGTGCTGAACCGCCACCCTCTTGATTATCTCTACGTCCACCCACCAAAGTCATCGCAGTTCCTCTGATTTTGGTAACTCTGCGATTGATATTATCTTTATCCGTATATTCTTCGGTACGGATTTTACCTTCTACATAAACTGAATCCCCCTTGTGAAGATATTGTTCAGCGATATTCGCCAAATTATCCCACAGTTCAATTCTGTGCCATTCGGTTTGTTCTACCCTAACACCGTCTTTGTTGTTGTAAGCTTCAGATGTAGCAATGTTGAATGTAGCCACTTTAGAGCCACTCGGTAGAGAACGAATCTCAGGGTCAGCCCCAAGATTTCCTAATAAAATTACTTTGTTTACGCCAGCCATATCTATGGTTTTTGTTTAAATTTTTATGAATTTACTGAAAATAGATTAAAATACGAAGTCAATTAAGTAATTATTCACTAAGGTAGATTTGGGTAAATTATCAACTTCATCAAGGGAAAACCATTTTAAATCTGAAGGCAAATTTATAAGAAAATCATCATTGATTACTAAATGCCAAAATTTTGTATGGATTCTTTGATGCGTCAAAACGTGAGTATAAGTTTTGGATTCTCTTTTCACAACTGAGTTTTTCAAAACGTTATGTAAAAAGGTATCCTCCCCAATAATGTCGTCAAACGCTTGAATATTTTCCGCAAATTCCTTTAGGTAAAAATCATACATACCCGACCATACATCCTTGTGTGTACGCTCGTGCATGGCAAAATTACGATTTTGTTCAATCACAAAATAATTAAAAAAACGTTCTCTAACTTTTACCTTTTTAGATTTTACAGGTAAAATACCCACTTTTCCTGTTGCATTGGCTACACATTCAAACGTTAAAGGACAAAACATACAGTTAGGTGAAGCAGGCGTACATTGCATTGCTCCAAATTCCATGATGGCTTGATTGTGAATATCTATATTTTTTTCTGGGAGAACGGCTTCTGCTAACTTTGTAAAAACCTTTTTAGCTTCATTACTCGCAATGTCTGTTTCCTCTCCAAAAACTCTTGAAAGTACCCGATAAACATTTCCATCTAAAACAGCAACCTTTTCACCAAAGGCAAACGAAGCAATAGCAGCAGCCGTATAAGTACCAATACCTTTTAGTTTTAATAATTCAGAATAAGTATTTGGAAATTCGCCACCATAATTTTCTATCACCATTTTAGCGGTTGTATGTAAATTTCTGGCTCTTGAATAATAGCCTAAACCTTGCCAAAGTCGTAACACATCCTTTTCATCTGCCGTCGCCAAATCCTGTACAGTTGGGAAAGCCTCAATAAATTTATAATAATAAGGCATTCCTTGCACCACCCGAGTTTGTTGAAGAATAACCTCCGAAAGCCAAATAAAATAAGGGTTGTGAATGTCTCGCCAAGGTAAATTTCTTTTGTTTTGATGATACCAAGTGGTTATTTTTTGGGAAAATATATGGTCTTGCATTGGTTGATTTTGCGGATAAATAGAATACTTTTTAAACAATATTTAGGAGTGAATATATCCACAAGTTACAATCTTCTTTTACAAACATAATAAAATGAAAATAATCAAATAGATAAGTTTAATTATCATTTGTACGCTCAAATGTCTAACAATTAAGCATTTACAAAAAAAAAGTTATGACAATTATTTTCTGTTTCTTTCATAATTAAAAGCAAAACCGTACCTTTGTGTCCCCTAATGCTAAAGGGTTTACAAAAATGGTGATATTGGTTCATGAAAATTGAGCTAAAGTCTTCATTATCAGCTAAAAAGGAAGCAACCATTATTGTTTAATATATTTTTAACTTAAAATTTTCAACAAGTGACTAAGGCAGACGTAATCGTAGAAATCGCAGACAAGACTGGCATCGACAAAGCAGATGTTTCAAGTGCAATTGAGTCTTTTTTCTCAGTAATTAAGGACAATCTCGCAAATGGAGAGGCTGTATATGTAAGAGGGTTCGGTAGCTTCGTGAACAAGAAGAGAGCTCATAAAATTGCTCGTAATATCTCAAAAAATACAACAATCGAGATTCCTGAACATTTTATCCCAAGTTTCAAACCTGCAAAAACATTTGTTGAGCAAGTAAAATCTAACGCAAAGTTGTAATTTAGTTAATAGTTATTGGTTATTAGTTTACAAATTTTTGTCTGAAACTATTAATTATTACAATAGGTTTGATAATTATTCCCAACTAATAACTAATAACCTACAACAACTAACTATCTTTATAGATGCAAAAGTCTTTTATAGTAATCATTGGTATCGCACTTGCCACAGTTGGCGGATTATATAGTTTGCCAAAAGTAGTCGTGAACGATGAAAAAAAGACCTTAGAACAACCCAATAAAGAAACTACTACTGGTTCAGCCAATCGTGATAAAGGTGTAAAAGAGGAAACTCCACAAGTTACTGAAAGCCACACAGAGTCATTGTCGAAAGAACAACAAACAGTAATAGATAATTTGAAGGGAGTTTACACGAAAGCAAGTGGTAAGGGCAAAATAAAGCCAGCCGAAGATTTAATTAATCAGTTTGTAAAATATACTCGTTACGATAGTGCGGCTTATTATGCAGACGAAATTGTTAAAATTGACCCTTCGGAAAACAATTTGATGAAAGCGGGTGGTTTATATTATGAAGCCTTCACTTATGCTCTCCAAAGCGACAAGACAGTAAAGATGGGAGAGAAGGCTCGTGAGGTTTATCAAAAAGTTTTGGATAAAAACCCTAATAATCTCTTGGCAAAAACCAATATGGCAATGACATATACCGCAACTCAAACGCCAATGCAAGGAATTACGATGTTGAGAGAAGTTATTGCTAAAGAGCCAGATTATGAGCCAGCCTTGTTTAGTTTAGGAATCTTATCGATACGGTCAAACCAATTTGGAAAAGCCGTTGACCGTTTCAAGCAAATACTGAAGAACAATCCCGCAAATTCAAAGGCGGCATTAAATTTGGGATATTGCTTAGCAGAGTTAGATAGAAAAGAAGAAGCCACGCAGATTTTAGAAAAAGTCTTGAAAAATAGCCAAGACCCACAAGAAAAAGCTGCTGCCAACGATATTTTATCAAAGTTACATTAGAGTTCAAATTGCAGAGAATAGATTGTAGAGTAAAGATTATATAGAAAAGAAGTTATATTCAGTATATTATGCTCAATGATTACAAACTTGGTTTCTATCATCTAATCTCTAAACTCTATCATCTAATCAAATATTTTTTTAACATTTAAAACCTTTTACAATCATGCCTTGCGGAAAGAAAAGAAAGAGACATAAGATCTCAACGCACAAAAGAAAGAAGCGTCTTAGAAAGAATAGACATAAGAAGAAATAGTTTAGGGATTAGAGGTTAGACTTAGTGTTTTTTAATTTATTAATAGACCTAATCCCCAACCCCTGAACCCTTTATAAAAACAGGCAAAATTCATACAATGGAATTTGCCTGTTTTTGTCGTTTTGTGAGATTGTTGTCTTGAAAAATAATTTAGTTACTTAATGTTTTCATTTTCAGGCATTTATGTAATTATCGGTTATGACATTTGGTAAAGATTGGTATTCGGTCGTCGGTATTTAGGCTTTTCATTAAACGCCCAAATCTGTACAATTACTCTTCTTTCTTCTATAAAACCAAGCACGTCACCCACATTTAAAAGTCGAACTAAGAAAAATATTATAGACAAAATTTTATTAATTATTGATTAAGAGGTGTGAGTATTGAGCCATGAGTTCGTTAAAATACACAGATACACGCCTGACAGTTGGATACAACGTCAATGATTTCCCTGATTTAGAAATCGTATTTCTTTTTCTCAACAGGCTCGAACATATCTATAATTTATTGATTATTAGAGGCTTACCTAAGAACACTCACGACGCATATTTTCTTCTCATTTTGTCAATCTAAATGCTAAATTCACCTGTGAGTAACGAATTAATTATCAATTCGACTCCCAAAGGTGACCGCATCGCTCTGTTGCAAGACAAGCGTATTGTGGAGTATCACTTAGAGGAGTCCGAGCCACACTTTTCTGTTGGAGATATTTATCTCGGAACGGTCAAGAAGATGGTTACGGGATTAAATGCTGCCTTTATTGACATTGGTTATGAGAAAGACGCCTTTCTTCACTACCACGATTTAGGCCCAAACGTTAATTCCCTAAACAAGTTTACGAAAGAAGTTATTGCTGAAAGAATAAAATCTGGACGTTTAGATAATTTCAAGTTAGAGCCAGAAATTGACAAACACGATAAAATTGATAAGGTGTTGAGTAAAAACACGCCAATTTTAGTGCAGGTTGTCAAAGAACCTATTTCAACAAAAGGACCACGTTTGTCTTGCGATATTTCTATCGCTGGACGTTATACTGTGTTAGTACCTTTTTCAAATGGGGTAAATATCTCGAAAAAAATTACAGCAAAAACCGAACGTCAACGTCTGCAAAGATTAATGTCGTCGATTAAACCTGCCAATTTCGGGGTAATTGTTAGAACAGTCGCAGAAGGCAAAGAAGTAGAGGAATTGGATAAAGACCTCCGTGAATCAATTGCCAAATGGGATGCGGGTATGAAAGCTCTGAAAAGTGCTAAACCCCGTGATAAAATAATCGGAGAGATGAGTCGAGCAACATCAATGTTGAGAGACTTATTGAATGAAAACTTCGATAGCGTTGTTGTTGATACGCCCGAATTATACCAAGAAGCTCGTAATTATGTACTAAATATTGCTCCTGAAAAAGAGAAAATTGTTAAGTTACATCAAGGAAAAACGAAAGTTTTTGAGCAATTAGGTATTGAAAAACAATTGAAAATGTTGTTTGGACGTTCGGTAAGTTTGCCACAAGGCGGTTATTTGATAGTTGAACACACAGAGGCATTACACGTAATTGACGTCAATTCGGGAAATAAATCTAATAGTGAAGAAGACCAAGAAGCTACCGCATTAAGCGTAAACCGAGAAGCAGCAAAAGAGATTGCTCGTCAGTTGAGATTGCGAGATATGGGCGGAATCATCGTTATTGACTTTATTGATATGAAGAAAGCTGAAAACAAAAAGCTGATTCAAGACATCATGAAGGAAGAAATGAAATCTGACCGTTCTAAGTTCACAATTTTACCATTGACGAAGTTTGGCTTGATGCAGATTACTCGCCAGCGTGTACGTCCAGAAATGAATGTTATCACGGCAGAAAATTGTCCTGCTTGTGGAGGAACTGGAAAAATTACAGCAAGTATTGCTATTTCAGATATTATCGAACATCATTTAGAGCATATTCTGGAAAAGCAAAACGAGAAAAAACCAACCATTATCTTGCATCCGTTCTTGCACGCATACTTTACCAAAGGTTTTCCGTCGAGACGAATGAAATGGTTTTTCAAGTATAAAACTTGGGTAAATCTAATTCAAGATACTTCATTTGGTATTACTGATTTCAAATTTTTGAATGACCACAGTGAGCCAATTGAATTGATGGGATAAAATAAAAAAGCCTGATTATTGAAAAATAGTCAGGCTTTTTTATTTTGAAATATGTGTTTTCTAATGAGAAGAATTCTTTATTTTTTGTATAATTTCTTCTACTTTTTGCAAAGGAAGTTCAAATGACTTAGCGATAATTTCTGCCGAAAAACCATTTTTAATTAAGCCTTTTATGTGGTTTAAAGTAGTTTTTTCAGTAGCTTCCAATGTAATTTCTTCTGCGATAGTCATGGCGA
This sequence comes from Arcicella aurantiaca, assembly GCF_003148625.1. Lineage (GTDB taxonomy): Bacteria > Bacteroidota > Bacteroidia > Cytophagales > Spirosomataceae > Arcicella > Arcicella aurantiaca. The sequence continues at coordinate 110,228 of NZ_QGGO01000007.1, forward strand.
TATTTGTTACAGTTTTTGAAACTTTAGTAAAGATAATAATTAAGTCATTTGATGTCAAGTTGATACCGTTATCAATATATTTAAAGACAGAGTGAATAAATTCAACTTCATGGGCTGCATCTAAAGCATTGAGTTTTTCTACCCAAAAAGATTCTAATTGAAGAAATTTTTCCTTTTCATCTCGACTATGTTTTAAAAGCATTGCTGCTGTGCTGAGAAATGTATTCTTAAAATTGGCGATTTGATAATCTTCCCAATTATTCAATGAAAAAAGTAGATAATCAAACTCAGGTAGAAATTGCTGAAGGTCAATGTGGATTTTACTAAAATAGCTTTTCATCGTAGTTTTCTTCCAAAGGGTCGTACCATGATGAATGATAATTGGAATAACAATAGAAGGTTTTTTATCTTGTTTTTCTTCCTCTTTCCAAATATTCAACATATACTGTAAAAGTTGCCAATGAGGATGTTTTTCAGAATATGATTTATGTTCAAAAAGCAAGGTTATTAGAATATCTTGTCCAGCAAATTCTGTTTGATAAGCCAAATCAGCAAAGTGTTCCGATAAATCGGCTTCAGTGAAAGACGAATTTGTTAGTTGAAGTTTTCCAAGATTAATTCTTTCACGTAGATTTATGGGGAAAACTTCTTCAATAAAACTTTGAACAACCTCTAAGCGAGAGAACGATTCTTTGAAGAATTTGTCGTGAGGATTATTAATATTAATCATTTTGTAGAGATAAATTATTTAGTTTTCTCAAAGATACTGGTTTCATTATTCTAATCAAATGACACTTTAAATAACGCCAAACCAAAGAATTTTCTATCTTTGTATAAAGTCATACCAACCAAAATGAATAACGATTTAGCCATTTTTCAAAAATATTTTCCAGAAACTACTACCGAATATTGCTACAAACTTTGGAAGGAATATCAGTTTAAATTCAAGATAACTCGCCCACGTCAATCTAAATTGGGAGATTATTGCTACCGTCGTGACCGAGGACATCAAATTACCGTTAATGCCAATCTTAATCCATATTCATTTTTGGTAACTTACATTCATGAAGTGGCTCATTTGCAGACTTTTAAAAAGTATGGAAATAAACCCGAACCGCACGGAAAAGAATGGAAACGCTATTTTAGAGAAACCTTTCAACCTTTACTACAACCCGCAATTTTGCCTATTGAATTATTGAATCCTCTCATTGATTATCTCAAAAATCCAGCAGCTACTACGCAAGGTGCTAAGCCTTTAATGATAGCTCTGAGGCAATTTGATACCAATATTGAAGAAGGAACAATTGTGCTTACAAGTTTGCAAGCAGGAGAAAACTTTGAACTCAACGGACGTATTTTTACAAAAGGAGAATTGCGTAGAACCCGATTTTTATGTACCGACCACAAAAATGGAAAACGCTATGTTGTTTCTTCAAATGCTTTGGTGAAAAAGGTGTAAATCTTGTCTATTCTTAATAATTTTAATTCCTTCGCATCGTTAACTTTTAGTAGAAATTAATTAGCATCTTGAAACTAAAACTACCATATACCATCCTTATTTTCTTTGTTTTTTCACTTCCAAAATCGTTGGCTCAAAACTCGGTTTTAGCAAAAGGGGATTGGGTGAAAATTGGTGTCGCTAATGCTGGAATCTATAAATTAGATGCTTCGTTTTTCCAAAAGGTAGGTTTTAATATTGCTCAAATTAATCCTCAAAATATAAAAATTTATGGAAACGGAGGTGGAATGTTGCCTCAAGCAAATAATATATCCCGCCCAAAAGATTTAATTGAAAATGCCATTGCAGTTGAAGGAGAAACCGATGAAAAGTTTGATAATCAAGATTTTGTGTTGTTTTATGGGCAAAGTCCTCATAAAATTATGTATGATTCATTGAGCAAATCATTTAGTCATCAGTTCAATCTTTATGCCGATACAACATTCTACTTTTTGACAGTTTCAGAAACGAAAGGGTTAAGAATCAAAGACCAAAATTCCATATCGGCTACACAAGAAATTTCCACTTTTGATGATTATGATTTTCATGAAGTTGACCGAAAAAATATTCTTGCTCAAGCTCCTTTTGCAGGTTCTGGACGTGAGTGGGTAGGGGAAGAGTTTAGTGGTAATTTGGAACAAATTTTTACTTTCAATCAAACGGGAATTATAGTTAACTCCCCTCTGAAAATTATAACTTCGTTAGCCGCATCAGCTTTTGGACAAACTGAATTTGCCGTAAAAGCCAACGGATTGTCTGTGGGAACTACTACGTTAAATGCCATTGGTGAAGACCGTTATGACTATAAAGGCTCTTTCAGTTCAAAATCATTCATAATAAATCCTGATTTTACCAATGCCACGGATTTAAAAATAGGTTTAACCTACAACAGAAAATCTTTAAACGCAGGAGTTGGATATTTGAATTTCTTGGGAGTTCAAACCGTTCGTAATCTTAAACTGTATGGTAATCAGACCGCCTTTAGGTCTCTTGAAAGTCTTAAATATTACAGTGTGAAATTTTCATTAAATGAAACTAATACAAATTTGAAAATTTGGGACATTTCAAATCCTTTTCTACCTCAAAATCAATTATTTACAGTACAAAATCAAAAAATAGTTTTTGGCATAAATTCAACATCTTTAAAGGAATTTATTGTTTACAACAATGCTGGTTTTTTAGAACCTATTTCTTCTCAAAAGATTAAAAACCAGAATTTACAAAATTTAGAAATCCCTGATTTGTTGATTGTTACTTCTGAATCTTTACGAAAACAAGCCAATCGTTTAGCCGATTTCCGAAGACAACATGACAAATTAGTAGTACAAGTGGTTTCAACTCAAGAGATTTATCATGAGTTTTCTTCTGGCAGACAAGATATTTCTGCCATTCGAGATTTTGTGAAAACTTTGTACGAGCGTAATTCAACGAAATTGAAGTATTTGTTACTATTTGGAGACGCTTCGTTTGACTACAAAAAAAGATTGAATGTCATTACAAACGAAACCAAAGAAATTTTAATACCAACTTATCAAAGTAGAGAGTCACTACACCCAATTTATAGTTTTTCGTCGGACGATTATTATGGGTTTTTGAGTAATAATGAAGGAACTTGGGAAGAAAATGGCAGTGGAAACCATACTTTAGAAATAGGAATTGGGCGTTTACCCGTAAAAAGTGTGCAGGAAGCTGACGACATTGTCAATAAACTTATTCATTATAGTGCTGATAAAACCACTGTTGGCGACTGGAGAAGCAAACTCGCTTTTATTGCCGATAATGGAGATGGAAATATACATCAAGAAGATGCTGATTCTTTTGCCAAAAAAGTAGATGCTCAAACAGGAGTTTATAAAAAAGAAAAGGTTTATTTAGATGCCTTTCCGTTGGTGTCTTTGCCTGAAGGGCAACGTTCGCCAGAAGCAAAAAAAGCCATTAATCAAGCATTTCAAAACGGTGTGTTGATAATGAACTATAATGGTCATGGAGCGGAGTCTGGGTGGACAGATGAGCAAATTCTAAGCATTAGTGATATTGTTAATTTGACAAATTATAATACGCTTCCCTTGATGTTAACAGCAACTTGTCAATTTGGACGATTTGATGACCCCAACCAAGTTTCGGGAGCAGAACTTTCTTTATTAAATGCAAAAGGTGGAGCTATTGCCTTATTAACCACTACTCGCCCTGTTTTTCAGAATACCAATTTTGTGATAAATCAAGCCTTTTATGAGTCAATTTTTAAGCCAATAAATGGGCAAATGCCACGTTTGGGAGACGTGATGGTTTATACCAAAAATAATAGTTTACAAGGAGTTATCAATAGAAATTTCACCTTACTTGGTGACCCCTCATTACGTTTGAATTATCCAGAAAATGACGTAATCCTTACGAAAATAAATGGTAAAACAATTCTTCAAGGTGATACACTCAAAGCTCTGACAAAAGTTGTTTTGGAAGGAGAAATTGTAACAAGAGATTCAAAAACAAAAAACACTAATTTTAACGGAATCGCTCAGATTACAGTTTACGACAAACAAAAGAATCTTCAAACATTAGGAAATCAAGGAAGTAAATTTGTCTATCAAGATTATCAAAACAAACTTTTTGATGGGCAAGTAAAAGTTCAAAATGGTAGTTTCTTATGTTCATTTGTAGTACCCAAAGATATAAACTACCAATATGGTGAAGGTAAAATATTTGTATATGCTCAAACAACTGATGCAACCTCTGACGGCTTGGGTTCGTCTAAACTAATAGTAGGTGGTGCAAACAATCAAAGTTTAATTGACAATCAACCTCCTAAAATTAAAATGTTTCTCAATGATGAAACCTTTGTTGATGGCGGACAAACCAATAATAGTCCTGTTTTAATAGCAAAAATTTCGGATGAAAACGGTATAAATATTGCAACAGATGGCTTAGGACATCAACTCCTTTTAACGATTGATGATACAAGTAAAGTGTTTGTTAATCAGCATTTTACAAATAGTTTAGACGATTATACATCAGGTCAAATTCAATATAATTTTACCAATTTACCAATAGGAAAACATAAGCTGAAATTAAAAATTTGGGATAATTACAATAATTCAACAGAATCTACGTTAAGGTTTGAGGTAAATAGTGCTAAAAATAATTTACTTAAAAGCGTATTTTGTTATCCTAATCCTTTTATCCAAACAACTAATTTTAGTTTCGAGCATGAAAGAGTAGGCGAAGACTTTAATGTAATCATCGAAATATATGATAGTTATGGTCGATTAATAAAGCAGATTAGTGAAAATGTGTACCAAATAAGTAGTCCATTTGATAAAATTTCGTGGAATCTTGCAGAAGATTCCGTTCCGATTGTTACAGGTAACTACTTTTATCGTATTTTTGCAAAATCACTAACAACAAGTTACCAAGCCTCAGGAAGTGGTAAAATAGTGTCCGTTAAATAATTTACTATTGTGAATTTAACAGTAAGTTTTGCTTAGAAAAGGTTTATTGATTACTTTTGAGAATACCCAACGGATTTCTGTTAGTTGATATTTTACAATGCGTTATTAAGCCTCGTTTCGAGAAACTTTAACCTTAAAGACAATGATTAAAAATGTTACTAACGCTCTTAGAGCGTCTTTAATGCTTGGATTAACTATGTCAACTGCGACAATTTTCGCACAGACAACTGTACCTCTATCTTCAGATACACGTATTCCTACCCCAGCTATTCCATCATTAATCATTACTCCTGATGCACGTTCTGCGGGTATGGGTGATGCCGGTGTTGCTATTTCAGCTGGAGATGGTGATGCAAACTCAATTTTCTGGAATCCAGGTAAAATGCCATTTGCAGGTAAAGACATGGGCGTTTCGTTATCATATACGCCTTGGTTACGTCAATTGGTAAACGATATGGCATTACTTAATGGTAGTTTTTACAAAAAAATTAAGAACAACCAAGTAATTGGTGCTTCAATCCATTATTTTGACCAAGGACTTTTCCAAGCTACTGATAACACTGGTAATTCTTTAGGTAATTATAATTCAAAAGAATATGCAATTTCTATTTCATATTCACGCAAATTGTCTGAAAAGTTAGGTTTGGGTGTAAATATCAAATATATTAATTCTACTTTGTTAAGTGGTTTAGCAACTACTTCATCTTTAGGTTTTAATGTTCAACCAGCTTCAACTGTAGCAGCCGATATTGGTTTATTCCATACGTCAAAAAGTGATAAAAAATGGAACTATAACTGGGGTTTGATGATTCAAAATATTACGGGTAGAGTTTCTTACGGTGGTTCAGAATCTAACTTTGTTCCTACAAACTTCAAAGCAGGTTTAGCCGCAATTAATACGATTGATGCTCATAACAAATTGACATTAACAGTTGATATTAATAAACTGATGGTACCAACGCCAACAATTGACCCTGCAACAGGTAAATTGAAACAACCAAGTACAGCTATTGGCGGTATTTTAGGTTCATTTGGTGATGCTCCAGATGGTTTCGGAGAAGAATTAAAAGAAATTAATCTTTCATTAGGTGGTGAATATTTATACAACGATATGTTTGCTGCTCGTTTAGGTTATTTCCATAGAAGTACTGACAAAGGTGGTAATCCTTATTTTACAGCAGGTTTCGGTGTTAAATTAGAGAAAAAATACGGTTTAGATTTTGCTTATTTAATCCCTTCAGGAAGCGGAAGTCCTTTAGCACAAACGTTAAGAATTTCACTTCATGCTAATTTTAATGCAGCTCCAAAAGTAATTGCTAATTAGAATTTGTCGGAATTATTATTCCGAATCATATAATTTCTTAAAAATGACATTTCTTCGGAAGTGTCATTTTTGTTTGTAACCACATAGAAATAATAGCTTCGTAACTTTAAGTCACGGTTCTATTATATTAAACACTAAATAAGCTATGTTAGATAGAACAATAAGTCCTGATTTTCAAACAATTCAAAACATAAATATTCCGCCAGTACAAGTAATTACTTTATCAAACGGAATTTCTCTGTATGTTATAAATGTTGGCGAACAGCCAGTCATTAAAGTAGAGTTTAGTTTTGATGCAGGTAATTTACAAGAATCACAAAATGGCGTTTCTTTATTTACAGCCAAAATGATTACCGAAGGGACAACAAAATATAACTCCGCAGAGATTAGTGAATATTTTGATAAATTCGGGTCATTTACAGAGTCTGGACAAGGTTTAGACCGTGCAAGTTTTACTGTTTATGGATTAAAAAAACATCTTTCCTCATTATTGCCAATGGTGCAAGAATTGTTAAACGATGCCGTTTTTCCAGAAGGAGAATTAGAAACGTTAAAGAAAATTCAACAACAAACGCTACAAGTTAACTCAGGTAAAACTGCGTTTATTGCCAATAAAACATTTCGGAAAAAGATTTTTGGAGACTCACATCCTTATGGGAATTCAATTTCAGAAGAAGCAATTCAAGCAGTAAATCAAGATTTACTTATCAATTTTTACAGTGATTTTTGGAAAGGAAAGCCTTTCAAAATTTTTCTATCAGGTAATGTTGGCGAAGCTGAAATAGCATTAATAGAGCAGTATTTTGGGAAAACCGATTTGGGAAAAAGTCCTCTTAAAAAGGAATACTCTTTGGCAATGTTCAATAAAGGCGAGAATGTGTTGGTAGAGAAAGAAGGGGCTGTTCAATCGTCTATACGTATGGGTAAGCAGTTTATGACTCGTAAACATCCAGACTTCTTTACAATGTTGTTATTAAATGAAACTTTAGGTGGTTATTTTGGCTCAAGATTAATGAAAAATATTCGAGAAGATAAAGGCTTCACTTATGGAATTTCGTCCAATTTAGCGTTGTTTGGACAAGCTGGCTACTTTGTAATTGGAACAGATGTAAAAAAGGAATTTACTCAGCAAACAATTGACGAAATTCATAAGGAAATTAAAATTTTGCAAACCGAATTAATATCAAGTAATGAGTTAGAAACCGTAAAAAATTATATGATAGGTTCATTTGCAGGGTCATTAAATACACCATTTGATATTGCAGACAGATATAAAGTAATCTTTTCAGAGAATCTTTCCTTAGATTTTTATCAAAATTATATTTCTAATATTCAACAAATTTCAGATGTTATGCTTTTAGAAGCAGCGAATAAATATCTGGATATAGATTCGCTTTTTGAGATTGTTGTGGGAGGAAAATAGGGAATTTATATAGAAATGTAACTGTTTGATTTTTAGTATTTTATGATGTTTTTTCATTTAAAGTCTTTCATTTGAAATTTATATCTTGAGAATATTAAAAAAAAATAAAAACTTTTTAAGACATATTTGCCTAAAACTCAAAGATTTACTACCTTTGCAGTCCTGTTTGGGAAATAGCTAATCGTTATTGGTTGTTGCTTATTCATAAGTAACTTATAATCAGTTGATAACAATGATGATTGCTTCATTTACGTCACAACGATTAACGCATAATTTTATCATAAAGCAATGGCTAAGAAAGGCAATAGAATCCAAGTAATTTTGGAATGTACTGAACAAAAAACATCAGGAGTTCCAGGAATGTCTCGTTACATTACCAAAAAGAATCGTAAAAATACTACAGCTCGTTTAGAGTTGAAAAAATACAATCCTTTCTTGAAGAAAGTAACGGTACACAAAGAAATCAAGTAATCCACTTAGGAGTTAGACACATATAGAATTACAAGTGATGCTTGTCATCATTTTAATTTTAAATTATCAACTTCATAACTTATTATAAAAAAATGGCAAAGAAGGTAGTTGCAACCCTGAAAAAAGAAGGTGGTGTAAAATACGCTAAAGTTATTAAAGCTGTAAAAAGCCCTGTAACTGGTGCTTATACATTCAAAGAAGAAATCATTCTTCAAGATGAAGTACAAGCAGCTTTCAAAGGATAGTATATCCGAAAGACTTAATTAAAGCCTCTATTGTGAACCAATAGAGGCTTTTTATTTAATAATAGCTTTAAATAAGAATGAATACACCTACTGAAAGTTAATCGTTAATCCTGATAGATATTGTGTTGAATAATATTGAGAAAAAAGCCCAAAGAAAGATTCTAAGGGCTTTTGCAGTCTCCATAAGCTATTTTATATTGTCTTTTAGTTTTATGTCATATTTACGAAGTAACTATCATAATAGTTTGTACTGTGTTAAGAATAAGTGAATTTTAGGTCAAATGAACTCAATCGATACTAAGACGTAAAAAAGAATAAAAAGGTTGTGTTATGAGCAAAAAAAGTCCTCTCGAAGTTATCAAGAGGACTTTTTGTATATAAACCTTAATTGATTATTTTTTAGGTTTGTCAGGAATGATACGAATATCTTCTGGTTTTTTAGGGTCAATATAGAATTTATATTTAGCCACAGTACCAGTTGGTTTACAATCTCCTGCATTCAAACGTTGAACTTCATATTCATATACTGCTGGATTCTTTGGAAGTGGAAGATCCTTAGGCCATTTGATATTTGGGTCAGTAGCAACGTTTTCGTAGTTAACAGTTGAGCTATAAGTTTTTACACCAGTAGCACCTGAAACAGATTTCTTACGTCTTGGAACTAAACGTTTTGGTTTAGCAACCGCCACTGCATCAGCAGGTTTAGCAGGAGCAACAGTTGTTGCTTTACGAGCTTTACGACGTGGCTTGTAAGCTGAAGAACCTCCGAAATATTTTGTAGCTGTTGAGCCTCCAAAAATTTTGAACATATATTGGTCTTCAACAGGTTTTGCAACAATATTCTGAACAACTGGTTTAGCTCTGTATCCAAAACTTGCAGCAGATGCTTCAGATAAACATTTTCCTTCTACACTTGACTGAACTGTGTAGTAATAGAAGCTACAATCATCTCCATTTACTAATGAAACGTTTGCTGGTAAGCTCAAGTTAGCATTTTTAGTAGTTTGTTGATAGATTGGAGTTCCAGAACCGTCAGCTTTGTAAAGTTTGAAGATATATTCTTCATTCTCTGGAGTTGCAGAAGTGCTTTTCCAACGGAAAGAAGGAATTGTAGTTGAGCCATTATCATACATCATTCCGTTTTCTCCTTGTAAAGTAGGAATAGCACAAACAACTGGTGCTGGAGGAGGAGGTAATAATGAATAAATCGTATTTCCTGTTTTCTCTCCAAATGTGTGAGAAAGAGCTAAACCGAAGTTACAACCACCATGAGTACGAGTATATTCTCTGGTTAATACTTTAATTGATGAAGGAGTCACATCTCCACCATCTACTGTATAAGGAGTTGAAGTTAAGAATCCTTGTCCATTTAATCCAACTGCCCAGTTTTTAGCAAAATTGTAAAGAATGTCAACACTTAATAAACCACCTAATTGGTTTTTTGATGCTGAAGGCGAAGTACGGAATATGATAGCATCAGCACCTAAAGCACCTGTTGTTACAGCACCAAATCTTGGAGCTGAACTATTGAATAAACCTCCTTTTAAATCAACATCAACATTAATTTTCTTACTTACTGGTAAAGCTAATGCAGGTCCGATTAATAAATAGAAATCTTCGTAGTTTCCTTGAGTATCATATTTAACTGAACTTGGAGCGATTCTTTCACTTAAAGGTCTTGTCGCATTTATGATATTTATATTTTTAGCAATTTGACCATCTGCACCTTTGTAATCATCACTCACCCCAAAATTTTGGTATCCTCCCATTAAACCTAATCCTAAGATTCCCCAGAAACGATTTATTGAAAGGGTATTGTAAGCACCTGGCTTTAAAAACAATGATTTGTCTTCTCCTTCTTTACAAAAAGGAATGGCAACACCAACACGGTCTGTAAGTTTCCAATAACTTTTTGGTTTAGTTGAACGCAAAACGTTGCTGTTTTTATAAAAAGCTGAATCAAGGTAATAACCATCTGCTACTGTTTTTACAACCTGTCCGTTTGAATAGGTAGTAGTAGTGATTCCGTTATCGGTTAAAGAGCTAACGATTGTAGGTTTAGTCTTCAAGTCTTGGGCTGATGCTAAGTGACCTATACTAAGGCAGGTCAATAGCCCCATAGTTAACCTTTTTGTAGTTTTCTGCAAAAGGCTATTTCCTGAAAAAATCTGTGTCATATTTACTTAATTTTGATAAAATGATAAAGTTTTGCGACGGACTAATTTAGTAGTTTGACAATTCTTGTGAGTAAAAGTAACGCTTTTTCTAAAAAAACAAGTGCTAAAATGCGAAAATTCATATTTTTTTCACAAAAAAACGTGATATACTCTGCTTTTAGGCGTTATTACGCACGATTAATCTTAATTTTGTGATAATTCTATTGTTGCACAAATATACAACAAGCGTGCCGATATGTGAATACCGTAAACTCAAAGTGTTTTTACTTCGTATGAAACATATTTTTACCTGATAATTATCTTCTTTTTTAAATCTTAATTAGAAAATTCATGTCTGTACATACTGAAATTAAGCGAGTTACGACGCATATTTTGCAAGAAATGAAAAACCGAGGAGAGAAAATTTCTTGCCTTACTGCTTATGATTATTCAATGGCTCGTATCGTTGATGCGGCTGGTGTTGATTTAATACTTGTTGGTGATTCTGCTTCAAATGTGATGGCTGGGCATGAAACTACGCTTCCAATCACGCTTGACCAAATGATTTACCATGCTACTTCGGTGGTAAAAGCTGTAAAAAGAGCATTGGTTGTAGTTGACATTCCTTTTGGGTCTTACCAAGGAAATTCTACTGAGGCATTACGTTCTGCCATTAGAATTATGAAAGAATCTGGTGCTCATGCTGTAAAGATGGAAGGTGGTTCCGAAATTAAAGAATCGATTGTTAGGGTTTTAAGTGCTGGGATACCTGTAATGGGGCATTTGGGGCTTACTCCTCAGTCAATTTATAAATTTGGAACTTATACCGTTAGAGCAAAAGAAGAAGAGGAAGCCAAAAAATTGATGGAGGATGCCAAAATGTTGGACGAAGTTGGTGCTTTTGGTGTTGTTTTAGAGAAAATTCCTTCTGACTTGACTAAAAAAGTTTCTCAAAGTATTACAATTCCTACCGTTGGTATTGGTGCTGGAGCTGATGCAGACGGACAGATTTTGGTTGTTCATGATATGTTAGGAATAAATAAGGAGTTTAAACCGAGATTCCTCCGTAGATATGCTGATTTAGACGGTATAATGAATGAGGCTATTTCTCAATATGTTAAAGATGTGAAGTCGGTTGATTTCCCAAGCGAAAAAGAAAGTTACTAAAATTTAGGGATTAGGTGTTGGGGATTAGGGAGAAGTTAGCGAGTAAAGAGGTAAATATTGAGTTGTCAAAATCTCAAATTTATATCCAAATTTCTAATACCCAATTCCTGAATCCTAACCACCAATCACTAAACACTTAAAAAATGAAAGATTTTCACGTAGTTTATGAAGATAACCACATCATTGTGGTAAATAAAAGAGCTGGTATCTTGGTTCAAGGAGATTCTACTGGCGACCGTACTCTTACTGATGCTGTTAAGGATTATATCAAAAAGGAATATGGTAAGCCTGGTGATGTATTCCTGCACCCTGTGCATCGGCTCGACCGTCCTGTGAGTGGGCTTGTTGTTTTTGCTCGTACCTCAAAAGGGCTTGAAAGAATGATGGAGCTTTTTCGAAAAAGAGATATTCGAAAAACTTATTGGGCAGTTGTTAGACGAAGACCAAAAGACCTTAAAGGTAAATTGACTCATTGGTTGATTAAGGATGAATCAAAAAATGTGGTGACTGCTTATGAAGAAGAAGTGAAAGGTTCGCAGAAAGCAGAGTTAAATTATAGAGTGCTTGGAGAAATTAATAAATTTTTCCTTTTGGAGGTTGAATTATTGACAGGAAGACCGCACCAAATCAGAGTTCAACTCGCCACGATTGGAAGTCCTATTCGTGGCGATTTGAAGTATGGTTATGATAGACCAAATGCTGATGCGAGTATAAATCTTCATGCCAGACAAGTTTATTTTATTCATCCTGTCAAGAAAGAACCAATAATTTGTAAAGCGGCTGTTCCTCCAAATGCTTTTTGGGAGGAATTCTTAGAACTTGACCCTGATGAGTTTAAGCAAAAAAATCTTGGTTATCTTCATGAATAAGGGGCGAATAAACATCGTTCCTTATTTGGTCAACTAATCCCAAAAAAGCATGCTTAATTCCTTGTAAAGCTCCCGATGCAATACTCAAAGGAAGAATTAATGGCAAAAAAATAAGCCATTGCAATATCATAAATTGATTTAGTTTTTTCATATTGATTTTGATAGCGGTCAAAATTGTTTGATAATTTCATTTACAAGAAGATAATGTTCTTATTTTGAATTATTTAAAGACAAATTTCGTGCCGAAGTGGTTTGGTTATAGATTCATTTATATCGTAAAAATAAAAATTATTCTTTGAATAACAACATTATTTCAATGAATAATCTTTATTTTTTTCGATATGATTACATTTAGTTTATATATAAAAAAAATTGTGGAGAAAATAAAAAGCCATGACTGATAACAGTCATGGCTTTTTAGGGTATTTCATCACTTTATTTCTTTACATAAGGGCTAAATATATATTTTGATTTTACTGCGATTACTTCTGCAATTTTGGAGAAAACGAGTTTGGGAACATCAATTTTGTGGTCAACAAGTTTTACATCAAAATTGCTGGTTAATGTTATCTTCTGATTATCCACAGTGAGTTTCCCTTTTATTTCACGTGCTTGCGTTATTCCATGCAAAGTTAGTTGCCCTTTGGCTGTAACGTCGTAAGTGCCGTTTTTAGTTAAGTCAATATCTTCAACAATTTTTCCCTTGAAAAGACCTGTTGGAAATTTATCAGATTCGATATAGTTTTCATTGAAATGTTCCTGCATCAGTTTGTTTGGAAAGTCAAAGGCGGTCATTTTCATGCTCACGGCAATTTCCTTAGTTGAGGTATTAAGAATTGCCCCGACGGTTTTGTTGACACCAGAAATATTTTCTACTGGCGTTTCTGAAAAAAAACTCGTTTCTCCGCTTTGGGTAGAAAAAAGTTGCCCGAAAGTTGTACTTGAGGTTAAGCAAGTAATAATAATTAATTTAATGAAATTTTTCATAACGATTAATGTTTGCTTGATATACGTTAATCTTGAATTATAGGATTGAATTAAGAATGACAATTTAGTTTTTATTTATTCATTCCTTTAGCTCGTTTATCAAAGCTAAAGCTTCTTGAAATATTAAAGCCATAGAAAATTCCTCCATCGCTCCATTGTTTGGTAGTTTGTGCAATAAATTGACGTTCAATCATTCCTCTTGAATTGGTTAAATGAAACTGAAAAACGTGTCCGCCTGTCTCAATATCAAAACCAAGTGCTAATGAATTATGATAGTTACTTGAACTTGGTCTGTTAAAATTTGCATAATATTCTGCACTGAGGCTAAGTCTTTTACTTAATTTCAAACGTCCACCAGCACCCAATGCCAGTATATTGTTGGGAGTATCTGTTGTTTCTGCCTTATTAAAATGTAAAAAGGTAGGCATCAATTGTAAGGATAGTTTATCGTTGAATTTTCTCGCTATAATTGCTTGTCCTGTGTAGGTCATTCTTTCAAGATTATCATAGTATTTCATGACTGTTCCAGATTCTAACGCCGAACCTGTGGCAACTGTACTGATGGCATTGCTACCATATAATGTTAAGGTTACGGGTATGAGGTTAGACTGACGAAGGAGTTTGTATTTAGCATAAAAGTCATACATTTTTTCCTGAGAACTTCTCCCTGCACCGATTGTCAGTTGGTCGGTTATTCCATATTCTAAACCTAATCTGATACGGGCTTCGTCAAGACCAAAGAAATTCTCGATAAAGCCAGAGTTGATTGCTCCAAAACGGTGTGAAATCCAGAAATTCAAATGGTTTTTATTAACGGTTTCAATGGTTTGTCCATTTATTAGTCTCGTTCCTTTGAAAGTAGCGGTAGCGTAGTCAACTTGATTTTTACTTTCTGTATCAAGAATTTTCATCAAGTCATCTTGTGAAAATATTGGAGATGATATCGTACATAACAATATAATAAATAGCTTTTTCATGATTGATTATGATATTGGATTGGAATAAAGGATAATGTATTTTCAAGCACCATTCATGTAGAAGGTGCTTGAAAAATTATATGAGGTAGGGTTAAATCGTGACAGTCAAAACATTGCCTGTTTGAGATACTTTGTAGGTTGTTAAAGCTCTTGAAGCAACTGAAAGGGCATTTCCTTTATTGTCGAAGGTAGCTCCATGAGCGGTACACATAAACTTGTTTGTGGCATATTGTACCTTTAGTTGTCCTTCATGGGTACATACCAATGTAACTGCAACATAGCCATTATCGCTTGTATTGGCAATCACAATACTATTGGCACTATCCACATGATAGCCGCCTTTGGTTAATAATTTAGCATAAGCGGTAGTTCCCATGTCAAATGTCACTGTTTTTCCCGTAGAGGTAGCAGGTGTAGTACTTTCTTCGTTTTTACAAGAAGTCATAGTTACACCACAATAGACAGCCATGAGACTTGCTCCACTGAGTCCTAATTTTTTCAAAAAGTCATGACGATTAATTTTTTCTACTTGATTTTCGTTTTGCATTTTAATAGAGGGTTTAAATGAATTGAGTTAAAAATGTTTTACGTTTTACTTTAAAACGTATCTGGTAAGTGGGTATTTACTTGATAGCAGTTTTTGTGTTTTATATACGTAGAATAATCCATGAGAGTTGCGTTGGTTTGAAAAAAAATCTTTTGCAAATTTTGTAGAAATAGACTGATAATCAAAAGCTTAGATTTTCTTCTGAAGATTTTTCCCTAAAACGAAAAAATATTATTAGTAGTATCGAAGAATTATAATGACGGGCAAAGAAAAAAGCATTGGGATTGCCAATGCTTTTTGAATTCTTTTGTTTTATTGATGATGTGTTAAAAACTTGATAGAATAAGTTAATTGTTAATCAAGTCTAACAAGGTATTTTGTTCTAATACCACTAAGTTGGCGTCACGCCATTTTACCATTACTTCACGAAGTGAACAAGTTTCTTCATCTCCGCAGTCGTCGCATTTTCCATAAAAATGTAAAGAAACGCATAACGTAGGAGAGATTGGCCCATCAATAATGCGGATAATTTTGGCAAAAGTTACTTGGTCTGGTGGGATTCTTAAATAATATCCGCCACCTTTTCCTTTCTGACTTTGTAAAATACCATGATTACGCAATTCCAATAAAATTGCTTCTAAGAATTTCTTAGGAATATTTTCTGATTCAGCGATATTTGAAATCAATAATGGCCCTTTTTCGTACTCTCGTGCCAACACTTTCAAGGCTTTAAGTGCGTATTTTGCTTTTTTAGAAATCATGTCTAAGAAGTTGAATATTTTCGAAATGCAATCAGTAAAACGATAAAACGAAAATAAATTTTACATGGTTGGCTAATGAAATGTGCTATTCTATATAGCTTATAGACAAAATTACACATTTTTATTAACACTTTCAGAATAGTCAGAATTTTGATAGCCAAATTATATTAAATCTTGATTCATGGTTTAACAACGTTATTTCTAAAAATATTTCAAAATTCTTAGGAAAAGAATTTGTTTAAAAGCTGTCAATTATCTTTGTGATTATAAAAACCACTAATAATATAAATCATGTATTTTAAAAAATCTGTTGCAGGGCTTTTTCTGCCCCTAATTTTCTGTTTCTCATGTGGAAAGGTCAGCAAAAAAATGATAATTGATAATAAGCAATTATTTGAAAATCTTTATGCTAATGACCAAAAGACGTTAGAAGTTGCCAATAAAGTGGATAGTTTGGCTAAAGCGAAATTAGAAGATGGTGAAATAGATGATGAAATAGAGAAAATATTTACCATGAATGCTCTTTTAGTTCAAAAAAATATTGCTGCTCGTGATAGTATCATTAGGCTGAATGCAACCAATGATAAGGTATTGAAGGAAACACTGAAAAGCGATTTGAAAGGAGAAACAAATGTGTTTTCAGAATTGCGTGCAAAAGCAATTGATGATTCTTTGACATTAGTGATGATTCAGGAAGGAATAAGAAATAGCTCTATTTATAAAATTCCGAATGAAGTTGTTTTTGCGGGAGGATATAAAATCTCCGAAAAAAATGTACCTAAAATGCAACAATTTTTTGAACCCATTTTAGATTCAATAGTGGTGTCTGCAAATAGATATATTAACAAAAAGCTAAGAATAAAAATTGTGGTATATGGTTATGCAGATGCTGACCCAATTAATCCAAAATCAAAACTATATACCGAAATAGGGCAAAGTTTATATCACGAAACTGTTGATAGTTCTTTGCTAAATAATTCGTCGAGGCTTAATCAAGAACTGTCAAGGCTTAGAGCTGAAGAGGTTGGAAGTTTAGTAAATACAATGATTTTTCAAAAATTAGATTATATAACAGGCGTAAAATCTGTATTTGTAGATTTAAGAAAAGAAGGAAAAGGAGAGGAGTTTCCTGAAAATAAAATAAAGTATAATGACATTGATGCAAGACGTAGAATTGTTAAGTTTTATTGGAAAATTCTTCCTGATTGAACCATAATTTTTGCTAAAACTTTCTGTTTGCTATCTTCAAGAAAGTTTTAGCAAAAATTGCTTGAAGATAGCCTTGCTGAAGTATTAATGAACAATTGATAAACTTTCTGTTCCTTCAAGGTTAATAATTTTAGATTCAGAGCCAGATTGAACTTTGAAATTTTGAGCATTTAATGGAATAATACTATCAAAAATATCAGATATTGGCGTTTGTGTTTTCGCAAATTGATTATCAATAAGTGCATATTTCCCTGTATTGAACCTGACTAAACTAATACCTTTTGTGAGTGCAATAGCATCAGATACATTATGTAGAGGAGCAGATTGTGTACCTTCAAAATCTATAAAAAACCATGAACCTTTTTTTACTAATGCTTTGCCATTATTAAAATTTTCGGCATGAGTATATTGGCATTTTACTATTTCATCTCCACAAATATTTAAGAAACCATAGCCCCCTTTTTCTTGTTTTACACGAACAAATCCCTGCTTGAATTTATCGACAAAGCTATATTTTTCCTTATTTTCTAAAGGTTGAATCATAATATCTCGTCCATCAATATCCTTTACTCTTACAAAATTACTTTCCGTTTTATTTACCAAACAATTGGCACTATTTATTAATGAAAACCTGCTGTGTAAATCGGTTAATTGCTCCAACTGAAACACATTTTTGATGGCATCATATTCTAAGATGTTAATTTTCTTTTTCAATTGAAGAGACATTCCTTTTATATAATCTGGGTAGTTTATTTGTTGTGGGTTGGCAAAAAAATGTCGGAAGTGTTTTAATAAAGAATCCTTATTATAAAATGGAGTTGGTTTGGCTAAAGTAGCCATCATTATTTTTTGAGTTTTTTCAAGATTAAAAAATGTTCGATTGTTGTTTTTAGCATTATTCAGAGAGTCCTTCTGAAAAGAAGCCATAACAGGGAAACAACTCAGTATATAGAATAGTAGTATTGCCGAGTAGCAATTTGAAAGCAATTTCATGATTTTTATGTGGAATGGTTAGGTAATAAGTCGTTGATAACTAAAGATATATCTGTTTTCAATGACTGACTGATTATTTATTGAAAAATAAACAACACAATATTATTTATGGGGCGGGTTAAATCATGAATTTCTGATTTACAGATAATTTGTGTACCGTAAAAATACTAAGAAATGTGAAGAGATTGATATTTTTGAGGTATAAGAATTTAAAAATTCAAAGGGTCGAGATTTTTAAAATGCCCATTCAATTTTATGCGTTCTTTGGTGCGTTCAACTTCTTGTAAAACACCAATTACCCTTTCTAAATGTTGAATCAAAAAGCCTTGACGTTCGGCTTCGGTGGGCATTTTTAGTAAGTTATATTCTTCTTCTAATGATAAACCTATTTTGTGGGCAATCTGAAAGGAATATGGTTGAGGTTTATTCACATCAAAAGAATGTTTTTCGCCTAATAATTTATACAGCGTTTCCACTCTTTGCGATAAGCCTACCATTACTGAGGGGCTAATTTCTGGCTCGGGCAATAATTCTACAACTCCGCCAGCATATAATTTCATCTCAACAGGATTTTGAAAATCAATAATTCTAAATACTCTAATTCCTTGTGTACGTACATCCATACGCCCATCATCGTATCTTTTTGAAAGTTTTATGACTTTGACTTCCGTGCCGAATCCCAGTAATTTCCCATCTAAAAAAACGGGAATGCCAAAGTTTGTTCCATGGTCTAAACTTTCATTTAGCAATTGACGATACCGAGGCTCAAAAATATGCAAATTGAGGTCTTCTAAAGGAAAAGGTACTAAGTTTAAAGGAAATAAAGGAAGAAATTTTTGCATGATTTATAAAATGGTCACTTTAATGTTTTTTCTACCGAAACGCCTGCACTCACAATATCAACTAATGGATTTTGACGCATATATTGGCGAATTTGAATTTTATATTTTCCCTTTTTCGGGAATTTAAAATCTTTAAATGCTAAAACTTTATGGTCGTAAATATCTCCTAAACCTTCTCCGAGTGGTTTGCCTGTAATGGGGTCAAAAAGCACAATTTCATCTAAGTGTTGATGTATCACTTTCCCTTTTTCATCAGTCAAATAATGAGTCATATAAAGGTTATGATACAGATAATCTCTATTATTTCTGACATTATAAAACACATTATACGGTATTTGAGTATCTGTAACTTCAAACGTAAAGGTTGGGGTATCTTTAATAAACCACTTGGCGTCTGGAATGTCATAATTATCCTTCAAAATCGTGTTAGAATCGCACGAAAGGAGGAAAGAAACAGCAAAAAGTGAGAAGATAATTCTGAATGAGTGACTCATTGTGTATGTTTTGGGAGATAGTCAAATGATAATGTTCAACAAACAATTTTCAAAATAACGAAGATTGAAGATTATTTGTTGAACATTAAGCATTAAAATTTATAACCTAAGCCTGTCCATCGCCTTTATTTTCAGGTGGGCGATTGTTTGGTTTTGGACCTTTATTGCCTCCATTTTGTTGATTCTGAGGGCGTTGTTGGTTTTGTGGAGGTTTGTTTCCTTGTTGTTTACCGTTGTTTGGACGTTGCTGATTTTGTGGTTTAGGTTGTTGTTGCCCATCACCATTGGGTTGCTGTCCTTGTTGACGTTGCTGGTTTTGCGGTTTAGGCTGTTGCCCTTCTCCGTTACCTTGCTGACGTTGTTGGTTTTGTGGTTTAGGCTGTTGCCCTTCTCCGTTATTACCTTGCTGACGTTGCTGATTTTGTGGTTTAGGTTGTTGCCCTTCTCCGTTATTACCTTGCTGACGTTGTTGGTTTTGCGGTTTAGGTTGTTGTCCTTCTCCGTTACCCTGCTGATTCTGCGGACGAGCATTGTGTTGTTTATTGCCCTTTTGTCCTTGTTGGCGTGGCTGATGATTCCCTTTTTGCTGTTCTCCTTGCGGTTTATTTCCTGCTTGATTTACAGGTTTTTCAGCATTTTGGGGTTTATTATCAGCTTTTACATCACGTCTTTCTTGCTTGAAATCCTTACGTTCTGGACGTTGATTATCTTTTTTGAAATCTTTGCGTTCTGGACGTGGAGAATCTTTTCTTTCTTGTTTAAAATCAGTACGGTCAGATTTATTTTTATCAAATCTCTTTTTATTTCCTCCGCCGTATTTTTTGTCCATTTTGTCCAAATCGGCATTCAATGGTCCACTTCCTTTTTCTAATTCTAACTCAATTTTTGCTGATTCTGCACCGTCGATTGTTTGTGGTTTTTGTCCACTTTCATTCATGTTCAAAATCTCACGAACACGGTCAACCGAAACGGGAATCCAGTTACTTTCTTCGCCTCTATATCCAAACCACATCACTCTTTTGAAAATATCCGTTTTCTGTAAAAAAGCATCTCCTTTAAGTGTTTGGAGTGGTTTTTCAATAGTTGGAATATCTTTAAGAGCATCCATGTAGGTCTCTAATTCATAATTCAAGCAGCATTTTAAACGACCGCATTGACCAGAAAGTTTAACAGGATTTAAAGATAGATTTTGATAACGAGCCGCCGAAGTTGTTACATTTTTGAAGTCTGTAAGCCAAGTAGAACAGCATAATTCACGTCCGCAAACGCCAATACCACCCACACGAGCAGCTTCTTGACGAAGCGAAATTTGCTTCATTTCAATTCTTACTTTAAACTCTCCCGCTAAAGTTTTGATTAACTCACGAAAATCTACACGGTCATCAGAAGAATAGTAGAAAATTGCTTTTGTATTGTCTGACTGAAACTCAACATCTGAGAGTTTCATATTTAACTTCAGTTCTTTGATGATTTCACGAGTGCGGTACATCGTCGGGTAATCACGAGCGACTGCCTGTTCGTGTTTTTCAAGGTCTTTATCATTTGCTTTACGATAAATAGCCTTGATTTCGTCATTATCCTTAATGCCTTTTTTGAGCATTTGCAGACGAACTAACTCACCCTGAAGCGATACAAAACCTAAATGATGTCCACTTGGTACATCTACAATAACAGGGTCGCCAGCGTAAAGCTCAACTTGGTTTGTATTGCGGAAATACTCTTTTCTTCCACCCTTAAACTTGACCTCTACGATGTTGAATTTACTGAAAGTTGGAACATCCATATTCGACAACCAGTCAAATACGTTCATTTTGTTACAACCACCAGTACCGCAGGCTCCGTTGTTCTGACAACCGCCTACTTTTGTACCATCTTCTTTATTTTTAGTCCCACAGCTACCTGAGGAACACGATTTACATCCCATAATTATATATATTTAAGTAAGGATGAGGCTTGATTGTTAAAAGGGAAGACTAAACTTAATTTAGATATTCTAATCCACACGGAAGTCGTCACTTTAAGCGACGACTTCCGTGGTAAGTATTCATTAAGATTTGCTAATGAATTTATTGTAATAGTTTGATTAATAGAAAATTACAATACTTATTCCAGATAACTAAATCCTAATATTTACTTATATTCAATAAGTTTTTGAAATTACTTCCAAATTAGTACCTCAACACATCAAGCCCGATATCTTTACGATAGTATTTACCCTCAAAAAGCACATCTTGGGCCGCTTTTTGAGATTTTTGAATTGCTCTTTCAAGCGTATTTGACATTCCTGTAAGAACCATAACTCGACCGCCATTGGTTACTACCAAATCTCCGTCCAATTTTGTTCCTGCATGAAAAATTGTTGCGTCTTTTACAGAGTCATAACCAACGATAACATCGCCTTTTTTATAATCTCCCGGATAACCACCTGCTACAACCACAGTGGTAACTGCGTGTTGTTTGCTTACCACGAAATCTACTTCATGAAGTTCGCCTTTGGCAGTGGCAATCATTAATGCTAAAATATCCGACTCGATTCTTGGTAAAACTACCTCCGTTTCTGGGTCGCCCATTCTTGCGTTGTATTCAATTACTTGTGGTTCGCCTTCGTGGTTCATTAAACCGATAAAGATGAATCCATTATACTTAATTCCTTCCTTTTTAAGTCCTTCAATCGTAGGAATAATTACGTCATTTTCAACGGCTTGCATGAATTTCTCATTGGCAAATGGCACTGGCGAAACTGCACCCATACCCCCCGTATTTAAACCTGTATCTCCTTCTCCAATACGTTTGTAGTCTTTAGCTTCGGGAAGGATTTTGTATGAATTTCCGTCTGTTAAAACAAAAACTGATAATTCAATACCTGTTAAAAACTCTTCTATTACGACTTTACTGCTGGCATCTCCAAATTTAGCATCGACCAACATTTCAGAAAGGGTAGTTTGGGCTTCATCTAAAGTTAAGGCAATAATTACACCTTTTCCTGCGGCTAATCCATCTGCTTTAAGAACTATTGGGAGTTTCTGACTTTCAAGATATTGCATTCCTTCTTGAAGCGTATCTTTTGTAAAAGTGGCAGATTTGGCTGTTGGAATTCCGTATTTCACCATGAAATTTTTAGAAAAATCTTTCGACCCTTCCAACATTGCACCGTGTGAATCTGGTCCAACCATTAAAATATGTTTCAAGTCTTCTCTCGACTGGAAATAATCACGAATTCCTTTTACTAATGGCTCTTCAGGGCCAACAATGACCAATTCAATATTATTCGAGATAACTGCTTCTGCAATTTTCTCAAAATCATTATAGCCAATAGGTAAATTGGTTGCAATTTGTGCTGTTCCCGCATTTCCCGGAGCTACAAACAATTTATCACAAAGAGGGCTTTGGGCAATTCTCCATGCAAAAGCGTGTTCACGTCCGCCCGAACCTAAAATTAGTGTATTCATTTTTTATAGTTAAGCTTTAAGTTTTAGGCTATAAGCAAACGTTAGATGATTTGCCTATTGCTTATAGCCTATAACATAATGCCAAAATTTAATTCGCTACTTCACTCAAAAACTTAATTCTCATCAATCGTAATTCTTCTTCTGTGATGTCTTCGATGTCACATTCATCCATTGCCACGGCGATATTATCACTTTCGGCTGCCATGAAATAATCGAAAATTTCATCTTGTTTATCAGGTTCGATAACTTGATTGATATAATAATCTAAGTTCAATTTTGTGCCAGAATAACAGATATGCTCAATTTCTTCGATGAGTTCTGCCATTGCTAACTCTTTTTGGTCGGCAATGATGTCTAAATCTACTTTTCTATCAACTTGTTGAATGATATGAATCTTGATTTTTGATTTATTAACCGCCGATTTCACTACTACTTCCGAAGCAGTTTCAATCTCATTATCCTCAACGTATTTTTTAATCAAATCAATGAATTGACGACCAAATTTCACCACTTTCCCCATACCCACACCGTTGATATTTGCCATATCATCTTTGGTGGTTGGATAAGTTGTTGCCATTTCTTCCAAAGATGGGTCTTGGAAGATAACATACGGAGGAAGATTTTTTTCTTTGGCTAATTTTTTACGAAGGTTTTTGAGCAATTCAAATAACGCTACGTCATAAGAACCACTTCCGCCTGAGGCTTCTTTTTCTTCGTCTTCTTCAATTTTCTCGTTTTCATAATCATGGTCTTTCGAGAGTGTCAAAGGGAATGGGTCTTTCATGTACGAACGACCTTTGTCTGACAATTTCAAAACGCCATAATTTTCAACGTCTTTTTCTAAGAAACCTAAAACGGCAATTTGACGAACCATTGAAACACATTGTTCGATTGGTTCTGGTTCAGCATTTTTTCTGCTTTTAGATTTTGGAGTTTTTTTCGCTTTTGCTTTTGGAATTGGATTTCCATCTTCATCTTCTTCATCAGAGAATTCTACTTCGTCGTCTTCATCGTCGTCGTCATCTTCATCATCGTCTGAATTGAGTTTGAAATAACTTTTTGCTTTTCCAAATGTTGCAATTTTTTGGTGGTCATTTGAGCCAACGAATTGACTTTTATATCCCATCAAAATATCAGCAATATGTTGTGCATCAAAGCTTTCACCTGTCAATTCAACCGTTTGAAGTGCTAATACCACTGCCTCCTCAACTTTGTACTTTGGTGTTGGCTTGTTACAGTTATCACAGAAACCACAATCTTTATCCATGTGTTCGCCAAAATAGTTTAATAATTGGCGACGACGACACGTTCCTAAATTCGCATAATGAACCATCTCGTGAAGCAACATTCTGGCTGTATCACGCTCAACAACGGTTTTATCTTTATTGAATTTGTCTAATTTGTTGATGTCTTCTTTGGCATAGAACATGATACACGTTCCTTCCAAACCATCACGACCTGCACGACCAGTTTCTTGATAATATCCTTCTAACGATTTTGGAGCGTCATAGTGAATTACAAAACGAACATCTGGCTTATCAATTCCCATTCCGAAGGCAATCGTAGCAACCATAACTTCGGTTTCTTCATTCAAGAAAGCCTCTTGGTTTGCCATTCTCACGTCGCTGTCTAAACCTGCGTGATAAGGAAGAGCTTTGATGCCATTTACGTTTAATAAATTAGCAATTTCTTCTACTTTCTTACGGCTCAAACAGTAAATGATACCTGCCTTTCCGTGATTAACTTTGATGTATTTGATAATTTGCTTATCAATATCATCACGTTTTGCACGGATTTCGTAGTAAAGGTTCTTACGATTAAAAGAAGATTTGAATAAACGAGCATCGTCTAAATTCAAATTTTTCTGAATATCCTGTTGAACTTTTGGCGTTGCCGTAGCGGTAAGAGCAATAATTGGCAAAGCTTTGTCCATACTCTCAACGATATTTCTGATACGACGGTATTCTGGACGGAAATCATGTCCCCATTCCGAAATACAGTGAGCTTCATCAATCGCAACAAAAGAAATATTTGCTTGCTTTAAGAAAGTTAAATTGTCTTCCTTCGTCAAAGACTCAGGAGCGATATATAATAATTTAACTTCTCCTTTAATAACCGCATTTTTAACCTTTGTCATTTCTGCTCTATTCAATGAAGAATTGAGGAATTGAGCATTAATGCCAAAAGCATTCATTTGGTCCACTTGATTTTTCATCAAGGCAATCAACGGCGAAATCACGATGGCTGTACCTTCCATAGCAATGGCAGGCATTTGGTAGCAAAGCGATTTTCCCGCTCCTGTCGGCATTATTACGAAGGTGTTTTCTCCTGAAAGTGTGTTCTTAATAATGTCTTCTTGTTCACCACGGAACTGAGAAAAGCCGAAGGTCTCTTTGAGCTTCTCTTTTAGCAAGTCGGCGGTTTCTTGGGTAACACTCATATTATTCAAACGTATTTGAGGTTTTGTAATGTATTTGGTGGTTGATTATATAATATTTGTACTCTCTAAATATAATGTGTCAGGGCAAAAGTCTTGTTCATTTAACCATTTTACTGTTCCCAGAAATGGCTTTACCGTTAAAAAGCGGCTTAAATCTTTTAGTTCTTTAAATACTCCATACTCTAAATATGGTTTTACATCAAATGACTTTACCTCATTATTATCAAAAGTCAATTTTAAAGTAAAGTCATGATTTGCTTCAACATTTTTAACTCTTGGATTCATTTCTATATTATTTTAAGGGTTCAATTGGAAAAACTTTTTCACCAATTACTGCCAAACTCCAATCTGCCATTAAATCTTCTTGATGAATTTCTATCCATGCTTCTACTAATTTACGTTTTCTTTTAGTCAAAACACCGTCAATCATATCACCCTCTGGAATTGAAAATACTGCTTCTTCTTCTCCATATCTAACATGAATATGGGGTAAGTTATGCTGCTTGTTATCCATGTAGTACATTGAAACAAGTAAACCGTAGAACATTGATATTACAGGCATTCTTATTTAGTATCTTTGCAATTATTCAATAAAAAATCAGTCATTCAAAATAACTTCTAACATTGAAATTAATAAAAAATATTCAATCAACTGCAAAAAAAGTTTTAGAGGAAGAGGCTAATGCTATCCTAAAAATTGTTCATTTGATTGATTCCGAATTTGAAAACTGTGTAAATCACCTACTTAACCTACAAGGGCGATTGGTTGTTACAGGTATTGGTAAATCGGCAATTATTGCTCAAAAAATTGTGGCTACTTTAAATTCTACGGGTACGCCTTCTTTGTTTATGCACGCTGCTGATGCGATTCACGGTGATTTAGGAATGATTCAGTCTGGTGATACCGTAATGTGCATTTCACGGTCGGGGGATACGCCCGAAATAAAGGTTTTAGTACCTCTGATTAAAAGAACTAATGTAAAGTTAATTGCGATGGTGTCTAATCCAAGTTCTTATCTGGGAAAAAATGCTGATTTTCTCCTTCATGCACTGGCTGAAAAAGAAGCAGACCCACTGAATCTTGCTCCAACTACCAGTACCACAGTCGCTTTGGCTTTGGGTGATGCTTTGGCAGTTTGTTTGTTAGAATACAGAGGTTTTAGTAGTAAAGACTTTGCAAAATACCATCCAGGAGGAGCTTTGGGAAAGAAATTGTATTTGAAGGTTTCAGATATTTATCCAAATCATGAATTGCCAATTGTTAATGAAAACTCAACCGTGAAAGAATCAATTTTAGAAATTAGTTCTAAAAGATTAGGGGCAACGGCTGTTTTGACCGAAAATCAAGAATTAGCAGGAATTATTACAGATGGAGATGTGCGTAGAATGCTGAACAAATATGATTCATTTGCGGGACTATTTGCGAAGGATATTATGACGGTAACGCCAAAAGCAATTTCACCTGATGCTTATGCGGTGGAGGCTTTACAGATTATGCAGGAGAAAAATATTACGCAGTTGGTTGTGGTAGAAGACAATAAGCCCTTAGGCTTTGTGCATTTGCATGATTTGTTGAAAGAAGGGCTGGTTTAATTGTGAATTAGTGAATTGTGATTTGGTGAGTTTTGCTATCGGAAGCTTACTAATCACTAAATCACAATTCTCTCAATCACAATTGATTATCTCATTCTATCGGCAGATTTTACTAACATTTCGTCTCTACGAATAAAACGGTTGGCAATCATATTACATAACATTGCTAATACCGCAGCGATAAATCCCGCCCCATAACTTCCTTGACTTTCAGGTTCAAACATTGGAATACCAACTTTGAAAACTTGATAGAAAGTATATCCTAAAACGGTGGCAATCATAATAGAGTTGACTAAGCCTAAAGTCATTTGCAACATTCTCTTTTTATATTGCGTAATTGAAAAGGCTGCTAATACTGCTGACACAATGGCTAATAATAAAATGAATACTGTGCTATCACTACTCACACAAGTAGTGCCTTTACAATGTTCTAAGGCAAAAGAAGTAAGCGTTACTTTTTCGTTTAAGGTAGCACTACTTTTCTCCCAGATAGGCAAGGCCGTAACCGATAACATCGCTACTGCAACAACGGCTAATAATAAGGTTTGGATTCTTTGAAGCATAAGATTATAAACTTTTTGTTTTTGCAAAGTTCTGAAACTTCTGAGAGGTTCGCAAAACAAAAGAGCGAAAACCTTTCGATTTTCGCTCTTTTTGTTTGTGTATCTCGTTGTTAATATTTGAATTAGAATCTGAAGTGAGAGAATGCTTTGTTTGCTTCTGCCATACGGTGCGTATCGTCTTTTTTCTTAACTGCTGCACCTTCACCTTTAGCGGCTGCCATGATTTCGTTAGCTAAACGGTCAATCATAGTTTTATCTCCACGCTTACGAGCATAAAGAATTAACCATTTCATACCTACTGACAATTTACGGTCAGCACGTACTTCCGTTGGAACTTGGAATGTAGCACCACCCACACGACGAGATTTAACCTCTACCGTAGGCATAACATTATTTAAAGCTTTTTTGAATAACTCTAAACCGTTTTTCTCCTTAGTTCTTTCTTCAACTTTCTCTAATGCACCGTAAAAAATCGTGAATGCCGTTGATTTTTTTCCGTCGTACATCAAGTTATTAACAAACTTAGTTACCATTACATCCCTAAATTTAGGGTCAGGTAATACGTATCTTTTCTTTGGTTTTGACTTTCTCATTTGTATTGTTAAGTTTTTAAATTTAGCCCATCTTCTGCCCTTAACGAAAGCATACTGGACTGTTTTAGTTAATAGTTAAGAATTAATGAGTAACAGAATAACTATTCTCTATTAATTACGTTCTATTTACTATTTTTTCTTTCCTTTTACTGGAGCTTGTACTTGACCTGGTTTAGGACGTTTAGCACCGTATTTAGAACGACGTTGACGACGGCCGTTAACACCTGCGGTATCTAATGCACCACGAATGATGTGATAACGAACCCCTGGTAAATCTTTAACACGACCACCACGAATCAATACGATTGAGTGTTCTTGCAAGTTGTGTCCTTCTCCTGGAATATAAGCGTTTACTTCTTTTCCGTTGGTTAAACGTACACGAGCTACTTTACGCATAGCCGAGTTTGGCTTCTTTGGCGTAGTTGTATAAACTCTTGTACAAACACCACGACGTTGAGGACAAGAATCTAATGCAGGAGACTTTGATTTAAACGTCAATTGCTCTCTGCCGTTTCTTACTAACTGTTGTATAGTTGGCATTTTGTGTTGTTTTATTTGAGATACACGTTCCTTTTCTTATTGATGAGTTGTGAATTAGTGATTTAGTGAATGCTGAAAAGAATCTTATTCACAAATCACAACTTAAAAATTCATAACTGACATAAAATCAGGGGTGCAAAATTACGAGTATTATCTGAGAATTAAAAAGTTTTTGACTTGTTTTATTTATATTCTATCTGTTTTATCTAATTGACCATTAGAACGTTAAGAACAGAGCATATATTTGTATCGAAAAATACTGCAATTCCATGAAATATTTATTACTCAATTTTTACCTTTTTATTCTGTTTGGCGTGATATTTCCAAATATTTCAAATGCTCAAAATCCTGAGTTGAAATTGACTGAAATAGTTTCTGGATTATTCCACCCTACAAATATTGCTTCTGTGGGTGATGGACGATTATTCGTTTCTCAATTAGATGGTAAAATTCAAATAGTACAAAATGGAACTCTTCTGAATACGCCTTTCTTGGATATTTCTTCTAAAATTAGAGATGCAGAATGGGGCGGTATTTTTGGATTTACCTTTCACCCAAATTATGCTCAAAACGGTTATTTATATGTTCATTATGTTCAGAAAAATGCGGAGGCTTCAGTTTATGCTCGTTACACTCGGAGTGCTAATAATTCCAATATTGCTGACCCAAATTCGGAGCAAATCGTTTTAGTTGTTCCATATCCTGTCAATGGGCATCGTTCTGGACATTTGGCTTTTGGTAAAGATGATTTTTTATACATTACAACGGGTGATGGAGCTTCTGGGGCGAGAGGTTCAATAGGGGATACTGACGGAAATGCTCAAAACCTTCAAAATTTATTTGGGAAAATCTTGCGTATTGATGTAAATAATGGCTCTCCGTATAGTATTCCATCTACAAATCCCTATCAAATTGCAGGCGATAATATTCCTGATGAAATTTGGGCGAGAGGTTTACGAAATCCGTGGCATTGGAGTTTTGATAAAGAAACGGGCGATTTATGGATTGGTGATAATGGGCAGGATGATTGGGAGGAAGTGGATTTTTCCCCAAATAATCACGCTGGCGGGCTCAATTATGGTTGGCGATGCTATGAAGGCTCACATCCTTATGTAAGTACGGGTTGCGGAGATGCGTCAAATTATGTAATGCCTTTGCTCGACTATGCGGGTTACAATTCTAATGGAGTTGGGGGGTCGGTTTTGGGTGGATTTGTGTACAGAGGAACACAATATCAATCTTTGCGGGGTTGGTATGTTTATGGAGATTATCAAACAGGAAAATTCTGGACTTTGAAACGAAATACGAATGGAACGTTTCAGAATATATTACAAAATATTACGCTACCCAATCCCGTAAGTTTTGGAGAAGAACCCAACGGGGAACTTTATGTAGCTACTTTTTATGAAGGGAAGCTATATAAAATCAGTACCAATATGATAGAAAGCGTCAATAGTGGAAATTGGAATAATACAAGTACATGGTCTTGTAATTGTATTCCAACGGTAAATGATGAAGTAATAATACAAACTCCTCACAACGTAACCTTAACTCAAAATGCCAATGCAAAATACCTTCAAATAAAAGGGCGTTTGATTTTTAATGGAAATCAAGTATTGGGGTTGGCGAATTGATGAGTTGAAATATTCATCAAAATAAGGTTGTCAGTGTTCAGAACACTAACAACCTTAAAGGCACTTTAATATACTTGAAAATTAATTGTTGTACTCAAATCAAATAAGTAATTGACTTATTTTTTCTTACCAGATTTTTTCGTTCCAACACTTACAAAAACGCCTGTTGCATCGAATACTACGTGATATGTTACAGAATTTGAAGTAATGTTTACGTCATAATTAGTAATCACACCTGCAACTGCTTCACTATACGCATTTACAAAAGTATATCCTGCATAATTTGTGTTTAAATACGTTGAAATTGCTGCTAATAAATCAGCCTGAGCTACTGGTACATTGGTTGTGGCTGTCTTTACTTTTCTTGTTCCTGCACTAATGAAAACACCTGTTGCATCAAATGTTACGTGATAATTAACGCTATTATAAGTAATATTTACCGAATAGCCTGTTAAGGTGCTATTTGAGGTTTTACTATAAGCATTGATGAATGTGTATCCTGCGTAATTGGTATTTAGGTAGCTTGTAATGGCTGCTAATAATTCTGTTTGCGTAACGACTGCGATTGATTGATCAACTTTTCCTTTTCTTCCTGTTGAATTTACACTTACAAAAGCTCCTGCGGCATCAAAATGGATGTGATATGGAACGCTATTTAAAGTAATATCAACTGAATAACCCGTAATTACACTGCTAACAGATTTACTATATGCACTTACAAAAGTGTATCCTGCATAATTTGTGGTTAAATAAGATGAAATTGCAGTTAATAAATTTGCCTGAGTAACTGCCACTTTAGTTGTGTTTTTCTTGGTACTATCAGCAGAACCTCTTGCTGAAGATACTGTTGAAGTTGTGTCAGTTGGAGTAATGTTTGATTGTTCACTGCATGACGCTAATGTCAATAAAAATAATCCGCATATTACTAAAAGATTCTTTCTCATGTTGTTTTGTTGTTATTAATTGAATTGAAAATTTAAAGTTTGGGGTTTGCAAATCCTTTACTGTTTGATGAAGATTACATGACTTGATATTGCTGTATTGCCTGATGTTTGTAAAAAAATATATTATTTAAACGAAGTAAATATTTTAATAATATCACAAAATAAAAGATGAACGAATTTCGTTTTGAGCGATTTTTACCTTTGGAATATTTTAAAAATTATATTAAATCAGGCAATATGAATAAAATGATTTGCGTATTCTACTACAAAACATTTAATCTTTAATAAAAAATAGCATGAAAAAAATATTGTTTTTATTGACAGCCGTTTCTGGGTTATTCTTAGCAAGTTGTAATCAGCAAGAGGTAAATGCCGATAATTCTGATGACGTACTTGCATCTATTGAAGCATCTGCCGCTCGTACTGCTGCTGTGAATGACACCGTGACAAAAGGAAAATGTAAAGGAAAATTGACAAGTGTTGATATTGCAACTTTACCAGCTACTGTTACTTCTTACATCAATGCTAATTATGCAGGTTCAACTATCAAATTTGCAGGTAAAGATGAAAAAGGACAGTATGTAGTTGGTGTGTCATTAAATAGCGTAGAAACTGGTTTATTATTTGACGCAAATGGAGCATTTGTACAGGCATTGGCACATTATGGCAAAAAAGCAAAACTAACAGAAGTGGCTGTGGCTGACCTTCCTGCAAGTGTAGGAACTTACATTACTGCTAATTATGCAGGTTATTCTATCAAAAAAGCAGGAAAAGACGCTGATGGAAATATCATCGTAGGTTTAAGTGATGGCACTAATCATAAAGCTGTGAAATTTGATTCTGCGGGTGTGTTCAAAGAAGAATTGCCAATTCCTCCGCATGGTAAAAAAGGAAAGAAATAATAAAATTAGTGTTGAATTATGAGGTTGAAATTTCAACCTCATAATTCAATAAATTAAGATGCTTGCCCTCCGTTTACGCCTAATACCTGACCATTTACAAAACTCGCTTCGTCTGAAGCCAAGAATAAATAAGCATTCGCAATATCCATTGGGTCGCCCATTCTTTTTACAGGAATCAATTTTATCATTTCTTGACGTACTTCTTCTGGCATGGCATCAGTCATTTCAGTTTTGATAAACCCTGGAGCAACTGCATTTGAGGTAATTCCGCTCTTCCCTAATTCTTTCGCCCATGTTTTTACCATTCCGATAACGCCTGCTTTGGCCGCCACATAATTGGTTTGTCCGAAATTACCATGAACGCCCACAATGGAAGACGTACAAATAATTCGTCCATAATTATTTTGAACCATGTACGGAGCAACTGTTCTTGTACAATTAAAAACACCTGTCAAATTCACATCAATAACCTGTTGCCATTCCAGATGCGACATTTTCAAAAGCGTTTTGTCTCTCGTAATTCCTGCGTTATTTACCAAAATATCAATATGCCCGAAACGCTCAAAAATATCAAGCGTTGCCGCTTCAATAGCAGGAACATCGGTTGTACTAATTTGTAAAAATTCACACTTAAATCCTTGTTTGCGAAGAGCAGCGGCAGTTTCTATACCCGCATCTAATAAATCCCAGATGATAACGGTTGCTCCTTCACGGCAAAATAATTCGGCAGCGGCTTTGCCAATTCCTCTGGCTGCCCCCGTAATGATGGCTACTCTGTCTTTTAGTCTCATGGTTTTGTTGTGTACAATGAACTTCCAAGTTCGTTTTTGTTTATACCTCTTTTTTCGATTCTGGAGAATCGAGATACAGATTACTCATAAAGCATTGAAATTAACTCGGCTACACAAGCGGGTTTTTCTTGTCCTTCAATTTCAAAAATACAATTCATCGTAATTCTAAGTCCAGAAGGTTGAGCATCTTCTGCTTCCAATAAACTCGCTCTCATACGCACCTGACTGCCCGAAGGAACGGCTGAGGTAAAACGAATTTTGTTTGCTCCATAATTCACGCCCATTTTTACAGATTCTACTTTAAAAAGGTCTGCCATAAATTTAGGAGCGAGTGAAAGCGTCAGGAAACCATGTGCAACAGTAGTTTTGAAGGGAGA
This sequence comes from Arcicella aurantiaca, assembly GCF_003148625.1. Taxonomy (GTDB): domain Bacteria; phylum Bacteroidota; class Bacteroidia; order Cytophagales; family Spirosomataceae; genus Arcicella; species Arcicella aurantiaca. The sequence continues at coordinate 143,463 of NZ_QGGO01000007.1, forward strand.
ATATTTGCTCGCCATTTCTTCATTGACGTGAATCCACTGAAAGTCTTGCGTAGCTTTGGCAAAATCATTAATCATTTCTTGGCTTACGGTCATGTATGCCGTTGTGCCTATTTCTTGTCCAACTTGTGCTTTGAGTGAGGCAAGGTTTTGAAAAATTTGCATTGTTAAATATTTTAAGATTGTTCTGAATACCAATTTACGGATTGCAACGATTTAAACAAAAATAAAAAAGCCGTAACCAAATTAGATTTGGGTTACGGCTTCCATTTTCATAGAATAAGTTGGAGGTTAAACTATTGTAAAGCAATCTGGCGGTTGATTGTAGTTGGTTTTGTCGTTACTAAATTTACTTCTTTCACAATTTTTTCATCGCCTTTTGTAAATTCAAAAGTATATTTTCCATCTTCCAATTGACTCATATCGTATTTCCCGTGATAATTTTTATCTTTTTTGCTTACGTGTTCTCTTACTAAAATTTCACCTTTTTCGTCTTTCAAAACTACCAATAAATTTTCGTCTGTCGTTTTTTCAATCATTATGTTCATTTTTAATGAGTTAATGGTTTGAAACATTCCTACTTCAAAAGTTTTTGCTTTTGTTGGCTCAACATTATTATCTTTTGCGTTAGCGATAAATGTCATTGCCGATAAAACTGCGATTGCGAAAGTTTTTACTAAAGTTTTCATTTCTTGATTTGTTTAGAATAGTTTTTAAATTTTAAATATCGTTTAGAAATTATTTTGAAATATTTGTGCCAAATGATTAAATATTTGACAATCAAGGTGTTATTGTTTTTTGTTTACTTTGTTTGTGTTCGTAATTGATACACTAAGCGTTCGGTTTTAATTAATCTAATTGGATGATACGATTCTCGTCAATGGCTTGTTGAGTTGTTAAGTTTACTTCTTTTACAATTTTTTCATCACCTTTTGTGAATTCAAAAGTGTAAGTGCCGTCTTCTAAACCTTTCATGTCATATCTTCCGTGATAAACTGCCGAATTTTTATCTACATTTCCTTTATAAAGCACTTTCCCATTCTGATTTTTCAGCACAACCGTAATGTTTTTATCGGTTGCTTTTTCAATCATTACATTCATTTGTAAGGTATTGATAGATTGATACATACCTATTTCAAAAGTTTTAGATTTACTTGGTGTAGAGTTTCCATTGTCAGCATTTGACGTGAAAGTGATAGCTGCTAAAGTTGCAATTGCGAAGGTTTTTACGAGATTTTTCATTTTATTGACTGTTTAGAATATTTTTATTGATTTAAAATTTATTTAGAGAATTGTAATTTTTCAGAGAAATAGATTTAGTATTATTTAAAAGTTAAATATGTTTAGAGGTTTGATATACAGGTATTTATGTTGTTTAGAGTATTTGATTTTAAAAGATAGATTTAGTATTTTTTCAGGTTAAAAGGTTTAGTATTTGAGAGTTTAGAGATTGTTTTTGTTTTAATTTCTGTGTCAAAGTTATATGTTAAAACCAGTACCTTGTTATACAAAATAGCTAATCGGTTATTTTAATGGATTACTGGTAGATTTTCTAAAGTTTTGGTTGATTTTTAATTTGAGTGGTAATGATAAATGTCAATTTCAGAATTTGTAATAAGTCATTTAATAGGTTTTAATATTCATAAGATGCAGGTTTAGAAAAAGAAGTTGCAAATCATTTAAAAAATATTTTTAATTATTGAAAAGTATTGTTGTTTCATTGGTTTTAAGTGTCTCGATTACTTTGATGATTCAAAATTATCAGTTGGCGGAGAGAAGTGAAAATGAATGTGATGAACCAAGCAAAGCGTGTGATGAAGTATTGAATTACTGTGATTGTATGGAAAATTAAAGAACATCATTAAAAACCAAGACACCATCAAGTCCTGTAACCATTCTTAAATTGAAATAGCGTTTGATTGAACAGAATCATTAATATTGTATAAAGTTTTTGAATATCGAAATACAAACATTGAATATAAAAATGGCAGAAGAAGAAAAAAGTCTTGGACGCAAAATATTGAGTTTCTTTATTGAAGAAGATACCACTCATACGCAAACCCAAACAACCACAACGCCTACGCAGGAGGGAACACCGCCCAAAGTGGAGGTTCAGCAAACAGTAGCGGTACAAAATTCGGCAGGAACGGGTGTAGTTGATAAAAAGTTTGTTGACCATTTTGTGCAATTGATTGAAAATTCAAATCTGAAAGGACCAGACTATTTTGAATATATGCAAGCTTTGAAAAGTTTGGCAGGTTTGGGGCTTCCAGAAGATAAACAGTATCAGGCGGCTTGGGCAAGTTTCAAAGCGATGGGAGGAATTACAGACGTTTCGGTTTTATCCACAACGGCTAATCAATATGTTGGTATTTTAGATACCGACCGTCAGAATTTTTTGAAAGATGTGGAAAATGCTATTTCTCAGAAAGTTGGCGGATTGAAAAACGATTTGAAAACAACGCAAGATGAAAATGAAACGCTTGCTAAGCAAATTATTGAATTGCAAAACAGAATAAATGCTAATAGTGAGAAAATTACAAAGATTACAGGTGATATTTCGGAACAAAGTGCTAAGATTACCGCTAATAAAAATAATTACGAAATCACGTATAGTTCTTTCGTAGAACAAATAAAAGGCGATATTGCAAAAATTCAGCAGTATTTGAGCTGATAAAGCTTATCTGAACTTAGATTTATTGGATTAAAGAATTGTTGGATTTTTCATTTGATTTTATCTTAAAATCTCTTAATCATAAGAATCCAAGTTTGGACTGAGTCTATTAAAATGGGAAACACTCACAAAATAACTTTTAACCAAATTAACAAAATAACAATGGCAGCAGACTTATCACAAATTGGAGGAGAAGGACCTCAAAAATCATTTTGGAGCAAACCAGAAGGAATTACATCAATGCTTTTTTTAGGAGCAGCGGGAGCCTTTGGTTTATATTACATTAATGAAATCCTGAAATTTTTGATTGAAGTGACTTCAAATACACTTTATTTGGGTGGACTTTTAGCGGTTTTGGGTTTAGTGATTTTCTTAATTACGAGTCGTGACGTAAGAACAGCGGTTTTCTTTTTGTTCAAGACTTTGATGCGTAAAATCACAGGTTTGGTTATTCAACTCGACCCGATTGCCATTATGAAAATTTATATTTCGGACTTGCGTGAGAAGAAAGAAAAAATGTCGGGACAAATTGATATTTTGGCTGGACAATTAGTGAAATTGAACAAAAAAATCACGGAAAATAACGAAAATATTAAAGCCAAATTTGCTGAAGCCAACAAAGCAAATTCAATGACCGATAAACCGGGAATGAAAGAGGCTGCCGCTTTGGCAACCATCGAAGGAGCAGGTTTACAAGAAATGAATGAAAAGCTTTTTCCACTACAAAAAAACATGAAAACGGTTTTGGGATTCATGGAAAAAGTAGCTTCTTCGGCAGATTATATCATCAAGGAAACCGAAATTAAAGTAAAATTAAAAGAGGCAGAATACGAAATTGTGAAGGCTTCTTCAAATGCTTTGAAAACGGCTATTAGCATCTTCAAAGGTAATCCAGACAAGAAGTTTTACTTTGATGAATCAATGGAATATATCCAAGATGATATGAGTAAAAAATTGGGAGAAATGAAACGTGCGATGGATTATTCAATGGATTTTATCAATTCAGTAGATATTCAAAACGGTATTTTGACTGATAAAGGACAACAAATGTTAGATGCTTATAACAACGGAGAATTTAATCTGATAACTTTAGATGCTCCAACAGAAAAACCGAAAGCTGTTAATCCTCCGAAGGATTCTAATTATAAGGGTTTGTTGGATTAAGGGGTATTTATTGACCTTCCCGAAAGTTTTAAACCTTTCGGGAAGGTTTTTATAATATATTTGTCTCATAAAATCGTTAACTATTAATTATCATGGACTTACAATATATTTCTGATACAGAAGGCAGACATACTGCGGTAGTAATTCCTATTGAAGAATGGAATAATATTACGGCAAAGCACGAAGACTTAAAACATTTAGAAACGTCTAAAAGTCAATCAATACGTCAAAAACCATCTGATTTTTTTGGTACACTGAGTAAAGAAGAAGGTGAAAAAATGCAAGCGTATGTAACTCAAAGCCGCAACGAATGGGAACGAGATATTTGATAGATACCAATGTTATTATTGATGCTCAATCGGGAGTTCTATCTGAAAAAGGAATGTTATTGCTAAAAGGCGTTATTGACAAGGATTTCACCATTTCATTTGTTACTTATATTGAAGTGTTGGGTTACAAAAATGTTTCCAAAGCCACAGAAGAGTTTATGGCTTTAGCAAATGTAATAGAGACAAATAAATCAATTATTGATACGTGTGTCGTTCTGAGAAAGCAAAAGAAAATAAAATTTCCTGACGCAATTATTGCTTCGACAGCTTTGACTTATGGTTTTACAATTATCTCTCGAAATACCAAAGATTTTGCCGATATAGAGAGGGCTTATATGTATTAATCCTTATAATGTTTAAATTAACTTTTATTCCAGAAAACAAAAAACGGTCGGTAAAGAGAAATCTTTAACGACCGTTTTTTATTACAAATAATCAAATCTTAATATCCGTTGTTCTGAGTATATAAACCAGATTTTACGTCTAATTCAGATTGTGGAATTGGATAAAGGATATAATCAGTTTTGAAGGCTTTCATTTGTTTCAAAACATCTTCTACTGGAATCCAAGCCGTAATGGTTTTTTCAACTAAACCAGAACGCACTAAGTCATGCCAACGAGTACCTTCTCCTGCAAATTCTTTACGACGCTCTTCCATTAATTGAGGTAAAGTCAAAGACGTAATATTACCTAAACCTGCTCTTTTTCTGATAGAGTTTACAATCGTAACGGCTTCGTCTTGAGTACCTCCACCGCCTTGTAAAATACATTCAGCTTTCATCATTAACACGTCTGCATAACGCATGGTGATAAAGTTGATTGGCCAGTCGGTACGGCTTTTTCCGTATTTCGTAAGGTCGATATATTTCTTGAAGAATGAACGAGTTTCTTGTACACCGTTGTTTGTATAACCACTCAAAATACTGAATGCTCTACGAGTATCAGCGGTAGCATAAGAGTTCAAAAGGTCGTTAGAAATCGGACGAATTGTTAAGGTCTGATTTGGTAAACCATTTGCCGTAAAATAAGTATCAGGAGCTAAAACAACAGGAAAAGTTGTTCCTAATCCTAAACCTCCACTGATAAACTGAACATCAAAAATTACTTCTGCATTGTTTTCATTGGTATATGAGAAAATACTTGGGTAAGTTGGCAACAATGAATATTTACCACTACTGATAACTTCGTTTAATAAAGAATAAGCCAAAGCCCACTCGTTTACGCCTAAACCTGCTCCTTCAATGTTATAAGTTGCTCCCGAACGAGTCATATATACTAATGCCAATAAAGATTTTGCAGCATTATTAGTAGCACGCCCAACGTTTGCAGTAGTGTAAGTAGCAGGTAAATTTTGCGTGGCAAATTGTAAGTCGCTAATAATCAATTTATAAACGTCAGCTACCGAACTTCTTGGAATGGCTAAAGCTTCGTTTTGAGAAACTACTTTATCAATCAAAGGTACTTTTCCAAACCAACGAACTAAGTCGAAATAATACATAGCTCTCAAATAACGAGCTTCTGCTTCAAAGCGTGGTTTTAAAGTAGCATCAGTAATGACAGCTCCATTTTTAGCTAATTGGTCTAAGAAAGTATTAGCCTTAAAAATACCGCTATAATTGGCTGACCATGCTTCTGAAATATATGGGTTTGTTGCCAAAGTAGGATGAAAACTATTCACACCTTCCCAGTCACGTACACCACCATCAGAAACTGCATATAAATTATCAGAACGAGTTTCTGATAAATTCAATTGACGGTCTGGATAGCCCGACAATGAAGCATATACCGAGTTGATGCCTTGTAAGAAATCGTTGTTGCTTTGATAAAATGTCAAGGTTGTAGCACTTGAAATTGGTTTTTGGTCGAGTTCATCAGTACAACCTGCTAATCCTAAAATGGCTGCTGATAAAAAGATATATATTCGTTTCATGATTTTATAATTAGAATATTGTTTTGAATTAGTGAGTTTAAAATGAAAGTGTCATAAGATTTCACCTTTAAAAATGGATGTTTTAGGGAATATAATTTGCTTGTTATTCAATCACTAAATCACCACTCACTCATTCACTAAATTATTTAAAACGTTAGGTTTACCCCGAAAATGATTGAACGAGCCAATGGAAGTCCACCATAATCTCCACCTTGTGGGAACGAAGCATCACCACTCAAGTTAGTATTGATAGCATCAGGGTTCCAGCCTCCTTTGTATTGGTCTGCACCAAACCAGTTTTCAGCAGTAGCATAAATTCTTGCTCCTTGAAGATATTTCTTACTAACAATTTTACCTAAATCATAACCTACGGTGATATTTCTGATTCTCCAATAATCTGAAGACCACAACCAGTCAGTATTTTTAATTCTACCAAAAGTTGAATATGCTTTTCCTCTCAAACCTTCACCTGGGTTTTCAGCCGAACGCCAACGGTTTCTATAAATGCCAAGAGCGTTATCTGTATAGCCTTGTCCAGTTCTATCAACTGCACGACCAAACAATGAATAAACCGAACCACCTGTTTGTCCTTGTACTAATACTGATAAGTCGAAACCTTTGTATTTCAAGGTATTTGTGATACCGTAGATTAAATCAGGATTTGGTTTTCCTGCGTAAACACGGTCATTTGCATCAATTTTACCATCGTTATTAGCATCAAAATATTTAGGGTCACCTGCGGTTTGAGTACCATACAAAGCAACTTTGTTATCAATATCTGCTTGTGATAAAATACCAGTCATTTTCACTACATAGAAAGCATACATTGGGTCACCAACTTTTAATACACTATGAGGAATATCAAAAGAAGAAGGAATATAAATTTGAGCATCACCTGGAGCTAAGTGAACAACTTTGTTTTCGTTATGGCTCAAGTTTACAGAAGTAGTCCATTGGAAAGCTCCCTGATTAATATTTCTTGAAGTCAATTCAAATTCCCAACCTTGGTTTAATACTTCACCAATATTTGTTAAAGAAGTAGCAAAACCTGTTGCAAGAGGTACTGGAACGTTCAATAATAAGTCGGTGTTTTTCTTGGTATAATAGTCAAAAGCTGCTGTAAAACGGTTTTTCAAGAAACCAACATCTACCCCAACGTCAATTGTTTGTGATTTTTCCCAAGTTAAATCTGGATTTGAAATACGGTTTGGAGATTGTCCACCCACTTGAGCAGCACCAAATGTATAGTTAGCAAAACCTAAAGTAGCAATACTGCTATAATCACCGATATTATAGTTACCAGCTTGTCCCCACGATGCTCTTAATTTTAATTCACTAACGGCACTAACATTTTTCATGAAGTCCTCTTCACTTAATCTCCAACCTACTGAAGCTGAAGGGAAAAGTCCCCATTTATTATTATCTCCAAAACGAGAAGAACCATCACGACGTAAACTTGCAGAAAGTAAATATTTCCCTTTGAAACCATACTGAACACGTCCGAAGTAAGAAAGTAAAACGTTTTGAGTTTCGTTGGTATTTCCAGTTACCGAAGCCGCAGCGTTTAAGGTCGTAATTGTACTACTGTTAAATCCACCCGCTGATGACATTGTTGAAGTTGCCAACTTTGTTAAGTTATAAGCGTATCCAATCACGGTTGATAAATCATGGTCTTTTGCAATCGTTGTGTTGTATGAAAGTGTATTTTCATTAACAATTGTTTGCTTTCTCAAAGTTGAAAAACTACCAGAAGTAGATATTCCCGGAGTATTTAAACGAGCTGTTTGGCTACCATTTACCCAATCAGGACTATATCTTTTTGTTGAAGCATCTGTATTGTCAAAGTTGATTGAACTTCTGAATGTTAAACCTTTCAATAATTCATAATCAACATAAGTAGAGAATAAAGTACGGAAGTTTTTAGTTAAACCTACGTTATTTTCTAATTGACGAATTGGGCTATTTCTTGAAACACTCCACGCATAACTTGGAAAAGCTCCTGTGTTAGCATCAAGTCCAGCATTAGCTTCTTGTACAGGAGTCATACCTGCTACAATGTGAATGATGGCATCTTTTCCTTCAATTCCGGGGTCGTTAGCTTCAGAATATGACGGTGCTAAATTTATTCCGAATTTTAATTTCTCATTCGCTTTTACTTCTACATTGGCACGAGCAGAATAGTTTTTATAGAATGTATTTAGCGTTGTACCGTCTTGATTTAATAAATTTCCAGAAACATAATATTTAACATTAGCATTTCCTCCACTTGCAGAAAGTTGATAGTTTTTCACCATTCCCGTTCTGAAAGCTTCTTTTTGCCAGTCGATATAAGTTAATCCCGGATGTCCTTCTTGCGTCCAACGGTCATCTAACATCAATGAAGTATTTACCGCAGTTCCTGCCAATTTAAGAATAGCTCTTCTTTCAGCAGTTGTTTGTGAAGCTGTACGTCCAGTTCCAGAAGCTACCCACTGAGCGTTAATCATTTCAGTAGCACGGTCAATCCATTCTTCTGCATTCAACATATCAAGCATACGAGTTGCTTTTGTGATACCCGAATACACATTTAAGCTGATTTTTGCTTTACTATCTTGTCCTTTTTTAGTGGTAATTAAAACAACACCATTTGCCGCACGAGAACCATAAATTGCCGCCGACGAGGCATCTTTCAATACTTGAATATTCTCGATGTCATTTGGGTTTAAGTTATCTAATGGGTTACCTGTACTAAAACCACCAGAGGCATTTTGTCCAGATGTTTCCAAAGGAAATCCATCAATTACATATAAAGGTTCATTACTTGCAGAAATTGAACCCGAACCACGTACTTGTACGCTAAAACCTTTACCGGGAGTTCCACTTGTTTGTTTTACACTAACACCTGCTAACTGCCCAATAAGAGCTTGGTCAACTCTTGCTACTGGACGTTGGTCTAAATCTTTAGCATTGAAATTTGCCATTGACCCCGTAACGTTAGCTTTCTTTTGTGTACCATAACCTACCACAACTACTTCGTCAAGTGATTTTGTATCTGGAGATAAGGCAATATTAATGATTGAACGGCTGTTAATACTTACTTGTTGGGTTGTATAACCTACCGATGAAAATACTAAAACGCCATTCTCATCTGCTACCGCAATTTTAAAATTCCCAGATGCGTCGCTGGTAACACCACGAGCTGAATTTTTGAGTAAAATGCTTACTCCCGGAATACCTGAACCCGAAACGCCATCGGTAACAAGTCCCGTAATCACCCTGTCTTGAGCAAATCCCATTAAAGAGACTAAAGACAACATGATGATTTTCGATAATAGTCGAATTGCTTTCATATACTTTAAAATGAATTGTTTGGAAAAATTGTAATCTAAATTTTAAATGGGTAAAAAACGGTGTTAATCTGACACAAATAATATTGGCAAGTCGCATCTATATTTCAACACCAAAACCTAAGGCTCTATTTTGAAAACAAAACCTGAGGATGTCATATAATTTCCACCTTGTGTGGTGGTGAAAAGATAAGCTGGTTTGCCATCTTTCATTAATATCTGTGGGCGTTCAAATCTACCATAGCGAGTCAAGTAGGCGGGAGGAGGAGCTTGTTTAAAATAAGTGTCTGCTCCGTGATAGGCAATTTTGGGTTTTGCCCAATGAAGACCATCTTTCGACTCAAAGTATAATCCTACTTCATGGTTAAAGAAACCCATATCACGCATTATCATTTTGAATTTCTTTTTCTCATAATAGATATAAGCATCTTCCACTTGTCGGTTTTCACCATATCCCGAAAAATCTACAATTGGATTTCCTTCATATCTTACGTAAGGGCCTTCAAGGTTTTTGGCAATAGCTAAGCCGTATTTTCGATTTCCTCTAATACTTGGATTTTTTGCTTCGTTGTATTCTTTGGTATTCCAAGATTTGTAATAAAGCCAATATTCACCATTTGGATGCTTCAAAAAAGCGGGGTTTGTAGTACAGTGGTCATCCCATGAACCATCCGAACCTGCTTCTAATAAAGGGCTGTCAGGGCGTTTCCAAGGACCATCCAAAGAATCAGCAGTGGCTAAGCCAATGCGTTTTGTATTGGTTTTTCCGTTTGAATTGCCCATGTAAAACAAGCAATATTTACCATCAATAAACTGAATGTGAGGATTATGGCAAGTTGTGCCATCCCAAAAACCTGCACCTCTTGGAGCAAGGATAGTTTCAACGTATTTGAATTCTGATTCTGGACTATCAGCTACTGCATGAGCAATTTCTGATTTATGAATCCATCCCCCCATCTTATATTTATCTGCCCATCTCGAATAAAATACGTGAACTTTGCCATCTGGGGCATAAATAGGAGCGTTACACCAAACGTAATATCCTTCGGTTTGTAGTATTCTGCCGATAGGTTTTAGTTTTTTACAGAAATCAGAAATATCTTTTTTGCCAAACGGAACATCTGCTTTTAACTCTTCAATATTTATGAGAGAAAGTCCTGCAAGTGTTCCTAAGAAATTTCTTCTACTTACATTTTTCATTATCTTAATCGCTTCAAACCCAACACATTATTTGCACATTTACTTTATTTTTTTGTAAAATAACTTATACCGATTTCATTAACCCCCATGTAGTATCCTGCTAATCCCTAAAAAACTTGGAATAGTACAAGGTTATTTTTTATAAACAGATTTTGTCCTATTTTAAGTTAATAATGCCTTTTGTATCATAAGCAGTTATGAAGAGGTAATATCAGAAAAATTAAAATTGTAAAAACTGTAATCTAAAATTATGGCTTTTGTAATTTTACGCCATGAACACAATACTTATCCTCAATGCCCAAGTTGTCAACGAAGGCAAAATCGAAACGAAAGACGTTTTTGTGAAAGACGGCTTAATTGATAAAATTGGAACAGGGTTATCTGGCTTACAAGCCGATAACGTTATTGATGCAAAAGGAAAATACCTTTTCCCAGGAGTTATTGATGACCAAGTACACTTCCGTGAACCGGGACTTACGCATAAAGCTTGTATTCACTCAGAAGCACGTGCAGGTGTGGCGGGTGGCGTTACCACTTTTATGGAAATGCCCAATACTGTTCCGAATGCCCTGACTCAAGACCTTTTGGCGGATAAATACGAAATTGCTGCTCGTACATCTTTAGCGAATTACTCATTTTATATGGGAGTTTCTAATGATAATCTTGAAGAGGCTTTAAAGACAAATCCAGAAAATGTTTGCGGATTGAAGGTATTTATGGGTTCTTCTACGGGAAATATGTTGGTAGATAATGAACAAACGCTGGATAATATTTTTTCAAAAAGTTCATTATTAATTGCCACTCACTGCGAAGTAGAAGGAATTATCAAAGCCAATACAGAAATCTACAAACAGAAATTTGGGGATAATCCTCATCCAAGAGTTCACCCAGAAATTCGTAGTGTAGAGGCGTGTTACAATTCGTCGTCAATGGCAATTGAATTGGCAAAAAAACATAATACTCGTTTACATATTTTACATATTTCGACAGGAGACGAAACGGAATTATTTAGAAATGATATTCCTTTAAAAGAAAAGAGAATTACGTCAGAAGTTTGTGTTCACCACCTGTATTTTGATGCTCGTGATTATGAAACGTTGGGAAATCAAATAAAATGTAATCCTGCCATCAAAGCCGACGGACATAAACAAAGAATTTTCCAAGCATTATTAGACAATAAAATCGACGTTATTGCTACCGACCACGCTCCACATTTATGGTCGGAAAAAGAAAATCCTTATTGGTCGTCTCCATCAGGTTTGCCATTGGTGCAACATCCTTTGAATTTGATGTTAGAGTTTTATCACGAAGGCAAAATTTCATTAGAACGTATTGCTGAAAAAATGTCTCATGCCGTTGCCGACTGTTTCCAAATTTCAAAACGTGGATATATTCGTGAAGGTTATTGGGCAGATTTAGTGTTGGTAGATTTAGAAAACACGACGACTGTTTCAAAAGAAAACGTTTATTACCAATGTGGATGGTCACCATTAGAAGGTAAAACTTTTAATTCTACCATTACTCATACCATTGTTTCAGGACATTTAGCCTTTGAAAATGGTCAATTTAACGAAAGTGTACAAGGTAAAAGATTGTTATTTGAAAGATAGAAACAGTTATCAGTTAACAGTTATCAGTTATCAGTTAACAGTTA
>NZ_QGGO01000007.1:156041-236908 GCF_003148625.1 Arcicella aurantiaca
ACTGTTTACTGTTTACTGTTTACTGTTTACTGTTTACTGTTTACTGTTTACTGTTTACTGTTTACTGTTTACTGTTTACTGTTTACTGTTTACTGATAAGTTGTTTTGACAGAGTTTCAGCCATCATTTTGTGAGCCATAACGTTGGGGTGGTTATCATAAATCGAAGAATCTGTTTTACTGATTTTACCCCAATGAACGTATTTTGAATAATTCTCTTTAGGAAGAATATTAGCTCTTAATACAGAATCACCGTCAATAAAAGTGATATTTCTAACTAAACCGCTATCAACTGTTTCTTTGAATCGCTTTCGGTCATAATGGTTCGACATTCTCTGTTCGTCAGAATAACCAAAACCGCCTACATTAAAAACCACCATTTTTACGCCATATTGTTCACAAAGTTTATAAAGCCGTTCGTAAACATACTTTTCTATTTTTTGATTATCATTTTCAGAAACAGGTACTAAGCCCAGCATCATTTTCCATTGAACGATTTGCTGTTTCCATTTGTCAACAATAGCAACAGGAATCCCAACATTATAGATAAAAGAAAGTTTGTCTAAAAATGAAGTATGAGAGGTTTTATAAACTCGATAAGCAGGATTATATAAAGCAGAGCGAAAATAAGGTTCATGAACATATAAATCTCCACGTTCATTTTTTGTGATAAAAGGAAATGGCATCACACCATGAGCAGAAGGGAAAAACATAAATCTTGCTCTATCCGCTAACCAAGGAGAATATTGTACAGATAAAACTTTTGGGCGGTATTTAGGAATATTTCGTTCTGCCAAAATGAGCATTTGTGCCAAACCATACGCATCTACTCCGCAATTGAGGACTTCGTAATTTAGAGATTGACTTGCAATTGTTGGATAATTTTGTTCAGCTAATACATAATCCCCCCAAGTAAATGAACAACCCAAAAACATCATCAAACTATCAGATTTCGAGGAGATACTTTTCTCTGTAATTCTAAATCCATCCGAATTGAGTTTGATTGGAACACTTATTCCTGAATGTCCTAATGAATAAATAGTATTGCCAGAGCCATTGGGTACTCCACAATGTCCGAGCGTATCATCTACCATAAAAACGTTGCCAGCAATACCAATGTTTTTCTTGTAGTAAGCATACAATTTATCTACTGCACGGAAGTTATTATACATTCCTTTAATGATGAGAAATGCAAACACAAAGACAATTCCAAAACCAATAAGAGAAAGTTTTTTTTTGAAGGTATTAGCTTCCCATATTTTGTTGTAAGTAATAGCTAACAAGAATATTAAGGTTGTCAGAATACCAAGAGCATCAAAGAAAACTTCAACTAAATTAAGATTGATGTGGATATGTCTGAAACGAGAATGTCCAAGAACCCAATCAATAAAATTAGGAGTTTGGTAAAATAAGAAGATAAGTGCAAGAAAGGTAAAGGTAAACTTTAGGCTTTTCATAGGTTGGCGGTTTAAGTAGATTTTTCTTTCAAAAATTTCTGAAACTTGACAAGGGTTTTCAATTTTTTCTTTTAATTTTGAATAGCTGTTTAAAAATTAAGTATTGGTTATCAGTTATTTGCTATTATAAAGAATATATTATTGCTTGATATAGATAACCGTTTTATTGGTTAAAATTATAGAAAATCCTTTAATGATTATAATCTATTCCCCCCCGAATTAATTATAATTTAATATCCTTATTCAAAGTATCCTTTCCTGAATATATACACTATGGCTTTTTACGATCACAATATCGAAATCCCCTCTGAAAAGAAAGATAATATTATTAAAGTTATTGGCGTTGGTGGCGGCGGTAGTAATGCCGTTGAACACATGTACGAGATGGAAATCAAAGATGTGGACTTTGTTGTCTGTAATACTGATTTACAAGCTCTTAACGACAATAAAGTTCCTACCAAGTTACAATTAGGAGCAATCCTAACTGAAGGACTCGGAGCAGGAACAGAACCCGAACAAGGGCGTTTGGCTGCTCTTGAAAGTGAAGCTCAAATAAAAGCACTCTTGCAAGGTGATACCAAGATGGTATTTATTACCGCTGGTATGGGTGGTGGTACAGGTACTGGTGCTGCCCCAGAGATTGCTCGTATCGCCAAAGAATTAGAAATCCTAACAGTTGCTATTGTTACTGCTCCATATTCATGGGAAGGGACGGATAAAATTGATGCTGCCAATGCGGGTATCAGAATGTTGCAACAAACTTGTGACACCGTTTTAGTTGTCTTGAATGATAAATTACTTGAAATCTTCGAAGACCTTAATATCTTAGAAGCTTTTGAACATGCAGATGATGTATTGGCAAATGCTGCCAAATCAGTGGCAGAGGTAATTACAAAATCAGGTAAGGTAAATGCCGACTTTAGAGATGTTAAAAAAGTTTTGAGTAACGCTGGACAGGCAGTAATGAGTAAAGCAACCGCACAAGGACCAAACCGTGCAAAAGAAGTTATTGAAAAAGCACTTGATTCTCCGCTTTTAAATAACCGTGATATTAAAGGTGCTGAGCGTATCCTTGTTACCGTAGCTACCAGTATGCAAAAAGTGATGGGTGTAAAAGAACAACAAGCCATTACCTCACACATTATGGAGGCAATTGGCGGACAAGCACCCAAAGGTTTCAAGTTAGGTTTTATCATAGATGAAACACTTGGCGAACAAATGAGTATCACGGTAATTGCAGCAGGATTTGATAAAAAAGAAATCGTTGTTGATACTAATGGAAAACCCAATGATGATGAACCTGTGGACGAAGTTGACGTCGATTTAGAAAATGAAGATGAAACAGAAGAGCCAGAGACAGTAGAGGAGGAGGAAATCAAGATTGAAGAACCTGTGCCAGTAGAACCAATTGTGTTTACTTATCGTGAAGATGATACAATCAGGTTGAGAAAAATGATTGATAGTTTCTGTCAAACAATGCCAACAGAAATGGAACTTGAAGCACCAGCATTTCAACGTTATGGAATTAAATTATTAGACGTTTCGGAAATAAAAGGAGTTGAATTCCAGAGACATACATTATAAAAGTATTTCCACGTATTGTACATGTTGAATCCCGCAAGAAACACAAATTTTGCGGGATTTTACTTTAAATATTCCCTAACTATGAAAAACACACTAATCATTCTGCTCTTTCTCATTTCTTCAAATATTGTCTTAGCTCAAGAAGAAATTAATAAACTAACCCTTGAAAGAGAAACCCTTTATCGAAAATATAAAGAAACAGAAAGCCTTTCAACAGGATTATTTGGCAATCGCTCAAAAGACGATTTACAAACAACTATCGATGCCCTAAATGAAATTATTAAAAAAGATAATGAGATTTTAGACGAACTCAAACATATCCAAGAAGACTCAAAAATAGAATTTACCAATAAATACAATGACTTGATTCGTCAAAATAATGAATTGAGTGATAAAAATCGGGAGTTGATAGAATTAACAGAAAGACACAAAGGCTATTCAAAAGAAAACCACCAAATGCTTGAGCAAACCGAAGAAAAACAAATTTTGCACATTTCCTTATTAGCAATATTCGTCTTAATATCAGTTGTTTACATAATTAAATACTTTTCTCTAAAGAGTGACTTTAAGAAAATTAAAGCCACCAACCAAATGAAGTAAATCTTGTTGAATTAAATAAAAATAACATCATCAATGATGTCTTCACCAACTTGTTTGTTCAACAATGTAACAATTTTAGTTTTAGCTAATAACAACTCATTACGCAAAGGAGCAGAATCCAATTGAACAAAAAGCTTACGCTCTTTAATATAAAGTTCGGTTGTTCGAGAAGAAATAGGTAATCCCATAATTTGTTCCCAATAAGCCACAATGTAAGTTTCATTAAACTTAGAACGAAGCTTATATAATTCCAACATATCCTCAATAGCTTCCTTTAAAGGTAAAGCTTTCGTTTTACGACGTGCATTCTCACGATTATATTGATATACTTGTGCCAAAGTCTTGATGTTAAGTTTTAAAGAATCAAAGATAACAAAATTAACATCAAGCCCATTAGCATTATAGTCCATTCTTAATGAGTCCCAATCATTTTATTTCATTGTCAAAGCCATGAACCTTTTTCTTTATCTTCAAATTACTGATTCTCCAGAAGAAATCAAGTTTTCAAATCCAATTATCGCTTCTTTAAAAGAACATCAAAAAGAATTAATGATACATGATTTCGATAACCATTCAGATATACTAAACCTGAGCTATATAAATAAACTTCTCAACGATTCGGACAGTACCTTAATATTCATCGACACCAACTTCAACTCGAATTTTTCAAAACTGATGCCTTTTTTTACCAATCTCCTCGATAATCCAGAAAACATTAAAATTATTCTGCGAGGAAATAACCCAAGTTTAGAAAAAATGATAAGTATTTTACCCCACTCAAAAATTCCAGAAAATACTTATGGGTTAGAGCAAATTGTCCAATTTTTTGCCAAAATATTCTAAAAAAACATCATATATGAAAAATTATATGTTTTATATGAAAAATTATATTCTTGAAATAGTACATCAAAAAAGTTTCAAAACCGATGAATTTATTGAGATAGTACAATGCGAAGGAATAGTTGAATATTTTTTTACTAAAACTTGATACAAAGCATATTCAAATTAAAATTTTTTTATGTTAGATTTGTCAGACTGTGGAAGCAAGATAATTCAGTAGAATCTTTTGTGAACAGGTCATTTTTCATTTTTTTATTTTAAAATTCACCTAAAACTGTTTTTTAACTTAAACCCAAAATTACCAAACTAATGAGTACACAAGCAAAAACTCCAGCTGCAAAACCAGCAGCACCAGCTCAAAAAAAATCAGGCGGCATTCCAGCAGGCGTGGTTATGATTATTCTTTTTGTTATTGCACAATTGTTTTTCCATTTTGTGATGGGAGACGGTTCACGTTTTGAAGGCGGTACTAACGAAGGACACGCACATTCAGGAGACTTTTTAGCACTTGCTTACAAAGGTGGTGTTATTGTACCTGTACTTTTAACGTGTTTTTTAACAGCTCTAACTTTCTCAATTGAGCGTCTTATCACAATCAGTAAAGCTAAAGGTAGTGGCGATGTTAACGCATTCGTTCGTAAAATCCAGTCTTTATTAGACAAAGATGATACAGAAGGAGCATTGAAAGAATGTGACAAACAAAAAGGTTCAGTAGGAAACGTTACATTAGCTGCAGTAAAAAAATACAAGCAGTTAACAACAGACGGTTCATTGGACAAAGAACAAAAATTAGCTGCTCTTAGCAAAGAAGTTGAAGAAGCTACTTCATTGGAATTACCAATGTTGGAGAAAAACTTAACTATCATCGCTACGTTAGCATCAGTTTCTACGCTAATCGGTCTTTTAGGAACGGTAGTAGGTATGATTAAAGCGTTCTCGGCACTTGGTAACTCAGGAGGTTCGACAGACTCAACTGCATTAGCAAACGGTATCTCTGAAGCCCTAATCAACACGGCATTAGGTATTGGTACTTCAGCGGTTTGTATCATTGCGTATAACTTCTTTACGTCTAAAATTGACGAATTGACTTATAGCGTTGACGAAATTGGCTTGAGCATCAACCAAAACTATGCAACACACCATAATTAATAGTTATTCGTTTCTGTTAAACAGTTATTCGTTATTCTGATTTTTTAAAGTAACGTAACTCATAACTAAATAACTAAAAACTCATAACTAAACAATATTATGCCAAAAGTTAAAGCAAAACGACAAAGCGTTTCCCTCGATATGACAGCGATGTGTGACGTGGCGTTCTTGCTACTGACTTTCTTCATGTTAACAGCAAAGTTTAAACCAGAAGAAGCGGTAACAATCACACCACCATCATCAATTTCAGAGAAAGCGTTGCCTGCAAATGCTGGTTTTCTTACAGTATCAGTAGGCCCAGAAGGCGGTATTTTCTTAGGAACTGACGATAAATTAGCTAAAGATGCAATGTTGGAAAGAATGGCAAACCGTATGGGTATTGCAATCACTCCAGAAATGCAAAAAAACTATAACGCTTCTGAATTAGTGGGTTATCCAGCAGGTGCGATGCGTCAAGTATTAGGAATGAAACCTTCAGATGTAAAAGCACAAGGTTTGATGAAAGGTATTCCTTGTGACTCTGCAAATAATGAACTTTTCCTTTGGGTTAGCTACGCAAAAATTGCGAATCCAGCCCTACAAGTTGCTATCAAAGGTGATGCAAATTCAAACTACAAAGTATTTAACCAAATTGTTGGTACTTTGCAAGAACAGAATATCAACAAATTTCAGTTGGTTACATCACCAGAAGGTAAGCCTCAATAATTTTATTTTAGTTGTACTCAGTAGTTTTAACCCTGCCTCTCTCTTGAAAGGCAGGGTCTTATAGAACTTAATTAATAGTTGATAGAGAATAGTCAATACATTTTATCATCTGTAGAATATATTAAGGTTTAACTATTAGAAATACAACTAAGTAGTTTGAAGGTTAGTAAAATTAGTATTTGTTAATTTCAACTATTAATTATTAATCATCAACTATTAACTACTTAACAAACCCCAGAAAAAATGGCAGAAATAAGTCAAGACGGTGGGGGCAAAAAAGGTGGTAAAAAACGTAGTAAGAAAGCGTCAACCAAAATTGACATGACACCAATGGTGGACTTAGGTTTCTTACTAATTACCTTTTTCATGTTAACCACGACGTTAGCAAAGCCCGTAGTAATGGAGTTGAATATGCCTGACAAAACGGAAACGGAAGAAAAATCACCAGTGAAAATGTCTGAAACATTGACAGTTATTCCTGACGCTGAGAAAGTATATTACTATCAAGGTCTTCCTACCGACGCTACAACTCAAATACAAAAAACTGATTATTCAAACAAAGGTATCCGTACTATTTTGTTTGATTTAAAGAAAAGAATTGGTGATAACTTTACCATTGTAATTAAAGCCACAAAAGGTGCTAAGTACAAAAATATGGTTGATTTATTGGATGAATGTGTTATCACAGGAAACAAGCGTTACGCCATCTTAGAAATTGACCCAGATTCAGAAGCCTTGATTAAAAAATCAGGACTTTAATTCAAAAAGGGTCTGAGGTTTGAAATGAACCAATTCAAGAAAACCTCTATGCTATAATCATTCAATGTTTTAAAACTAAAACTAAAAAAATAGTTGAAAATGTTTTGAAAACTAATTAAATAGTTTTAATTTTAATTCAAGAAAGATTAGCGAAGAAATTAGTATAATTACAATGTAACAATTGATAATGGTTTGTCCACTCAATTGCAATTTGTTAATTGTTCAACAGTATTAACATCAAGAATTATGTCAAACGTAATAAGTCCAAATGCAACATTGGATGATATTATTTTCAGAGACAAAAACAAAAGTTATGGTGCTTTTGTCTTGAGAAAAGAATATCCTAAAGTGGTTACAAGGTCTTTACTGGTAGGCATAGCTTCTGTAACAACACTTTTTGCTTTATCTTTTGCTTACAATAAATTAGCAGAGACAATCGAAAAGAATAAAACAGAGGTAACAGCTGAGGTAATGAAAATTGACCAGCCACCACCAGAGAATAAAGTACCACCACCACCACCACCACCACCGCCACCACCACCACCGAAAGAAATTCCGAAGGTGACGACAACAAAATTCTTACCTCCTGAAATCAAAAAAGATGAAGAGGTAACAAAACCAGAACCACCACCAGAAGTTGTAGTAGGTAACACTGCTGCGGAAACTGTAAAAGGTGAAACTGAAGTAGAAGCACCACCAACTGACCCAGATGCTAAACCAGCGAAGGAAGAAGCACCAGTTGAACCACCAAAACCAAAAGAAGAAGAAATCTTTACGGCGGTAGAACAACAAGCTGAATTCCCAGGTGGTATGGGAGCTTTTGCAAAATTCTTGCAGAAAAACCTTAAATACCCAGCGGCAGCACAACGTGCAAACGTTTCAGGTAAAGTTTATATCCAATTCGTAGTAAATACGGATGGTTCTATTCAAAACGTTGAAACATTGAAATCAGTAGGGTTTGGTTGTGATGAGGAAGCAACAAGAGTAATTAAATCTGTACCGAAATGGACTCCAGGTAAACAATCTGGACGTGCAGTACGTTCAAGATTTACTATTCCGATTAACTTCCAATTATCAGAATAGTATTTGTTCGAGTAATCGAAAATCATAGCTTAAAAAATGAAAACCTGTCAGGAAACTGGCAGGTTTCATTTTTCTTAACAGTTTATAATACGAATTGGGAGATTCGTGTTACGGAAAATATGCCAAATAGAATTTTTGCAATAGTCAATGCCTTAATGGCGTTATCATATTCCATTATCGGAGTAATGTTGGTTTTATATCCAGAATCCGCTTTTGCTCAAATGATGTTGCCTTCTTATAAGTGGGCGTATGCTTTAGGAGCAGTGTTGATTGTATATGGGTTATTTAGAGCGTGGAGGGTTTATCAAAAAAATAGAGATGAGGATGAAGAAGACGATGAGGAGTATTCGTATTATGATGGGAGCAACGGGAGTAAGTAAAACATTAGATGACAGCATTACAATCTTAATTACCAATCATTCGGTACAACAATTAAAATTATGAAAAAGTTATTGAATTTGACACTAATAGGACTTGGAATGAGTGCTTTAGTTTCTTGTGGGGGAGGTAAAGACAAAGAAGGAAAAGAATTGGATACACCTGCAAAAGGAACTATTACAGTCGCTGTTGACGAATCTTTTCGACAAATAATTGAAGCTGAAAAGTCAGCATTTGAAAAGACATTTCCATATACAAAGATAAATTTGGTTTTCAAACCAGAAGGAGAAGCCGTTGCGATGATGTTGAATGACAAAGCTCGCATGGCAGTGGTGGCAAGAGAATTGGATGAGAAAGAAAAAGCGATTTTTAAGCAAGACGATATTAGATATAAGAGTTTTAAATTTGCGGGTGATGGTATTGCTCTAATTACCAATAAAGCAAATCATGATACATTAATTACTACTCAGGAGTTGGAAGGAGTAATGAAGGGTACAAAAAAGAGATGGTCGGAAGTAGGTAAAGGTGGTTCTGGGCAAGATATTGTTTTAGTTTTTGATGGAACAAGTTCAAGTAATCTGACATTTTTATTAGACACATTCAAAATTGATAGAAAACAAAAAGTGTCTTTTTTTGCGGCAAAATCTAATAAAGATGTAATTGAATATGTAAAAACTCATGCCAATGCAATGGGAGTTATTGGAGTAAATTGGATAAGTGATGGCGATGACCCTACATCATTGAAGTTTATCAGAAGTGTAAATGTACTTTCGGTAGCGAATAAACCCAATGCTAAAACTGAAGATTATTATCAACCATTTGGATATAATTTAGCTTTGAAAAAGTATCCATTGACTCGTAAAATTAGATTAATTCTGAAGGAAGCTCACATGGGTCTTGGAACAGGTTTTGTTAATTATATGACACTTGAACAAGGACAGTTAATTGTTTACAAAAACGGATTGATTCCGTTAACGCAACCTTTACAGATTAGACAAGTCAAATCTCAATAGTTGTTAATGTTTTGTTAAGCAATGTTATAAGTTGTTACTTCAGAATTTTGATGGCGTCAGATAAATATCTTTCGGAATTTGCAAATTATTATAAAAATAATCCATTTATGTAAAATCTGAAAAAAGAATAGATAAAGAATAAATGTTGGGTTTTTATTACAATTTTTTTATTTTAATTTTGTAAATAGTCTTAAAAAAGAAATAACATAAAAGTTTTGTCATTTAAGCTTTTGATTCAGAATTTAAGAAAATAGAACTAAACAGAAAAACGATTTAAATTAATGTGCGTAAGCACTTAACAACTACTTACAACTAAAAAACTCAAGACGACGATGAACGTAAAAATGAAATCTCTATTGGTGGCTGCAGGTTTGTTATTTACTACTATGGTAAACGGACAAACAGTTCAGCAAGGATTAGCGCAGTTGGATGGAGACCAGCCAACGAAAGCAAAGGCAACTATGACAGCAGTAGTGACTGCTTCGCCAACTGCTGAAAATATGTATTACTTAGGGTATGCTCAAGTTCGTACTGGTGATTTGGCAGGTGCAAAAGCAACTTTTGAAAAAGGATTAGCCGCTGAACCAAAACAACCTTTAAACTCAGTAGGTTTGGCAACATTGATGTTGGCTGACAAAAACGCTCAGGGTGCAAAAGCTGCATTTGATAAAATTTTGTTAGATACAAAAATGAAAAATGCGGAAGTAATGTTTCGTATTGCAGAAGCGTACACTTTGTATGAGCATACAAATGACCCAGGTGAAGCTGTTCGTTTAATTGATTTAATTACTGAAAAAACGAAAAAGCCTTTAACTGCAGACATGAATATTGTTAAAGGAGATGCTTATTTATTGAAAAATGATGGTGGACCTGCTGCAACAGCTTATGAACAGTCTATTTTAGTAAATAAAACTGCTAAAGCTTATATCAGATTAGGCGTTGTTTATTTGAGAGGTAAAAACTACCAATTTACAGTAAATAACTACCAAAGTGCTTACGAAACGGATTCTTCTTTTGCTCCTTATTACAAACGTATGGGTGAATATTATATCATCTTTAACCGTTATAAGCAAGCATCTGCATTATTCAGAAAGTATGTTGATAGAGCAGAAGCAACACCTCCTGTATTATTAGAAACTGCAAAATTGATTTTCTTAGCTAAAGATTATGAATCAGCTTTAGAATTTACTCAAAAAGCAGAAGCAGGTGGAGCAACTGATAATGACGTATTTAGAATGAAAGGTTATTCAAATATTGAATTAGGAAAATGTCAAGACGGTATTGATAACTTAGAGAAAATGGTAAAAGCAGGTGTTAAGCCTTATTTCTTAGATAACGTGTACTTTGCAAAAGGTTATCAGTGCTTAAAACAAGATTCTTTAGCGATTACATATTACGAGAAAGCAGCTCCATTAGATACTAACAATAACCATAATGCTACAATGTACAATATTGCTTATGGACAGAAAAAGTATGCTAAAGCTGTTGATTATGCAACAAAATCAATGGATTGGAAAGGCAAAAAGAAACAAGCTTTGACAAGTACAGACTGGTATAACGCTGCAATGGCTCAATATTTTGTAACAGCTTATACGCCACGTGAAGATACTTTAGGAAGATACAATCAAGGTTTGAAAGCAGATTCTATGTATGCAAAAGCAATTGGAATCAACGAAAAATTCGCTCCTTTCCACTTGTATCGTGCAAGAACAAATAGTTACGTTGATTATACTGGAACGAAATGGTTGGCTGTACCTCACTATGAGAAATTCTTGACAGTTGTTGACATGGCAAAAGCTAATAAAGACCAACTGTATGAGTCTTACAAATATTTAGCAGGTTACCATATCAACGTTACTAAAGATTTAGTAAAAGCTCAAGAATATGTTGATAAAGCAGTAGCAATCAAAACTGATGACCCAGATGGATTAAAAGTGATGTTGAATCCAGCTTCGGCTACTCCAGCAACACCTGCTCCAGCGGTGAAAACGCCAGCTCCGAAAACTCCGAAAAAATAATTTTTAGATTTTTCAATACACAAAGCCCTGCCTTATGGTGGGGCTTTTTTCGTGATTGGTGATTGGTGATTGGTAATTGGTGATTAGATTTGTAGCAAGAAATTATAAATTTAAAAGATATGTACGCATTAATCACAGGAGCAAGTAAGGGGATAGGGAAAGAAATAACTATTGAATTAGCCAAGAAGAAATTTAATCTTATACTAATTGCACGTTCGGCGAGCCAATTAGAAGATGTAGCTAAGGAAATACAAGAAAAATATGCTGTGAAAGTTCAATTCTTGGCAGCAGATTTGTCAGCACCAGACGCCGCTAGAACGGTTTATAAGTGGGTTGAACAAAATGGATATAAAGTTTCTGTTTTAGTAAATAATGCAGGATATGGAGCTGCGGGTAATTTTGATAGATTCACGATTGAACAAAATCGTGATATGATGAACCTAAACATGATTACTTTAACAGAAATGTGTCAGGTGTTTTTACCGATGTTAAAGAATCATTCTCAGTCATATATTCTAAATATTGCCAGCTCAACAGCGTATCAGGCGTTACCACAAATGGCAGTTTATGCGGCAACGAAGATTTTTGTGCTTAATTTTTCAAGAGCATTGAAATATGAATTGAAAGATTCCCCCGTTTCTGTAACGTGTATTTGCCCGGGAGCAACGGATACAAACTTTAACGACCGTGCGGATATTCCACCAAAAGCCAGAGAAGCCGCAGAAAAAGTAGTAATGACTCCGCAAGAAGTAGCTAAAATTTCAGTAGATGCTATGTTTGCGAGTAAAACAGAAGTGATTCCGGGATTTATTAATAAGTTAGGAGCATTCTTGGCTTGGCTTGCTCCAAAAGCTATTACCGAGAAAGTTGCGGCTGGCATTTATCAGTAAACTTTATTGTCGTAACCAATTAGGACACAGATAACACTGATGCTTGCATTCGTATTATCTGTGTACCATTTTTTGTTTGGATACTATTTATATCAAATTCCCTTCTTCGTCGTATTTGATTTCTTCATTAGCAATCATTTCACGAATAATCGTTTGGAATTTAGATTGATTATTTGGTTGCATTATTTGGGTAATCAATTGCAAACTCATAGCTCCGTTTTGTAATAATTGCTTTATTTTTTGACGGATAAATTCTTCAACCTCTTGGTCTTGATTTTCGACTTTACTTTCCCTTTTTTTCTTTAAGCAATTATCGCAAATACCACATTCTTCGTCTGTGATTTCGTTGAAATATTCTAATAATAATTGCGTTCTGCAACGATTATGATGCTCCATGTAATGCTTAACGGCTTTTGCTTTTTGTAAGTCTCTTTCTTTTCGATTTTTGATTTCCATTTCTTGCAAAGGCAATTCTCGAAGGTCGAATCTGGGAGTGAGAAAAGTCAGTTGTGGTTTATCTTTTTGTTTGTCGTAAATCAAAATATCAAACTTTTCCAAGATTTGTAGCCAAGCAGTTACTTCATTGACAGGAATTGAAAATGCTTTGGCAATATTAGCTTCTGAAATACTCAAATATGTTCCAAAAAGCTCTCCTCCGTACATTCTGAGCAATAATTTAATGAAAGAATCGTACTTCGGATTTCTCAATTGAAAATCATACAATTGCCGATTATCAACAATTAGCATAATTTTAGAACTACTTTTAAGGGCTTCTGATAATTGTAAAAAACCTTGAATTTCAAGAATTTTTAGAGCAAAATAAGTATTGGTAGGAGGGAGGTCGAAACGACGTTGAAATTCTATCAAATCAAAATCATAACTGGCAAATTCTCCTGCTCCAACTGCCAACTGAAAAAGATTTCCCAAACACTGATAAACTCGTCGGATGAGTTCAATGGGTGGATAAGCTTGTTGCACATTTTTCTCTAATCCATCAATGTCAGATTGATTAAACAATGCGACTCCATAAGCCTTTTCGCCGTCCCGTCCAGCACGTCCTGCTTCTTGATAATAGGCTTCTAAAGTATCTGGTAAATCCAAATGTATAACCGTTCTGACATCGGGTTTATCAATTCCCATTCCGAAAGCATTGGTGGCAACAATCACACGCACTTGATTTTTTATCCAAGATTCTTGTCTTTTCGTGCGTTCGGTAGCGTTCAATCCTGCATGATAAAAAGTAGATTGAACATTATATTTATTCAATAAATCCGAAACCTCTTGTGTACGTCTGCGATTACGCACATATACCACCGCTGAGCCTTGTACATTTTGTAAAATTTTCATCAAACGTCTTTCTTTATCGTCTTCTTTAAAGGCTGAATACGATAAATTGGCTCTTGCAAAACTCTGTTGAAAGGTTTGCGGATTATTCATTTCCAAACGCCCGATGATGTCAGATTTGACTTCTTCGGTTGCGGTAGCCGTTAAAGCAATCATGGGAACAGGAGCAATGAGTTTACGAAACTCCGCAATTTTCATATATGGCGGACGGAAGTCGTAACCCCATTGCGAAATACAGTGAGCTTCATCAATTGCCAACAAATTGATTTTCATTTGCTTGGCTCGTTCAATAAAAATCTTGGTTTGTAGTCTTTCAGGAGAAACATACAGAAATTTTATATCGCCATAAATACAATTGTCGAGGGCAATATCAATTTGGTTTTTGTGCATTCCCGAAAAAATACCCACGGCTGAAATACCACGATTTTTGAGTTGTAAAACTTGGTCTTGCATCAAAGCAATTAAAGGAGATACCACAATGCAAATACCTTCTGACATGAGAGCAGGCACTTGAAAACACAAGGATTTGCCACCGCCCGTAGGCATAAGAGCAAGCGTATCACACCCATCAATGACCGACTGAATAATGTCAGCTTGCAACGGACGAAAAGTATCATAACCCCAATATTGTTTTAGTATTTCTTGTGCTTGCATAAAATTGATAAGTGTGTCTTATTTTGTTAATCGGATACTATTCTGGTTTATTTTCAACAATTCAGCGTAAATTTGTTACAAAGAATTGCCCATAATGTGTTTCGCAAAATAAAATAAATATGAGTGTAATCCCCAATAATCGTAACCAAGCCATAGATTTTTTAAGAGCCATTGCTGTATCGTTAACCCTTTTTAGACATTATGGTATTAATTTATTTATGTACAAAATTGGCTGGGTTGGGGTAGATTTATTCTTTGTATTGAGTGGTTTTTTGGTTTCGGGTTTGTTGTTTGGAGAATTTAAAAAAACAGGGAAAATTGATTTTCTACGCTTTTTTGTTCGTCGTGGCTTAAAAATCTACCCTTTATTTTACCTGTTAATTATTATTTATGTTATTCAAACGAAAATTGACCCCATTGCTAAAATAGATTATCATGCCATTCAAGTAGAAGCTCTTTTCTACAAAAACTATGTAGGTGGCAATGCTTTTTGGATTCATACTTGGTCGATTGACGTAGAAGAACATTTTTATTTATTACTTCCGCTTTTATTCTTAACCTTGATATTTTTCAATAAATCAAGTCAAAAGCCTTTCAAGGTTATTCCTTATTTGTTTGCTGTAATTGCCCTAATATGTTTGGCTCTCAGAACTTACGTAACCCTTACTCAGCCATTTTCGCATACTACTAATGTTTCTCCTACACATTTAAGAATAGACTCGTTACTTTTCGGAACATTATTGTCCTATTTTTATCATTTTCACCGTGACCAATTAACAGATTTTGTGATAAACAATAGACAAAAACTTAGGATAGGAAGCCTAATTTTACTGTTGCCATGTGCCATTTTTTGGGATGAAAACCCACAAATGACCACTTGGGGTTTTACGTCTTTATATTTAGGTTTTGGCGGAATATTATTGTTGAGTATTTATTCTGAAATAAAACTATCTCCATTTCTTGAAAAAATATACAATGGCATGGCAAAAATGGGTTTGTATTCATACTCAATGTATATCATTCATTGGCCTTTGATTTGGTGGTTTATTCTACCCAATGGAGGATATTTAGATGCTCACTATCCTGTTAAACTTTTGGTGTTTTTTGTGTATTTCGGAGTTGTTTATTTATTGGGATGGTTACTGTCTAAAACAATTGAAATTCCATTTTTGGCATTACGGGATAAACTTTTTCCTGCCAACTCCAAATCAATTTAAGAAGTAATAAAAGTACCTTCTGCTAACTCCTTTTTAATGGTTTTGATACGGTCATTTAAAGTAATATGCTCAAAATCAATGCCCTCAACGCATATAGCATTTAAGAAATTTTCCACTTCTGGTTGATGATTGGTTTTCTTTCCTGTGCGTACATCAATGTATTTTGAGGTCGTCCAAAGTACCGCACGAACGGTTTTACAGTCGTGGTCAGTCATGACAAATTCTGTCACTAAAGTATTTTCGTTATGATAAATGGCCGATGAAATTATCTTGACCCATTCACTCACTTTTGCAGAAGAAACATACGCAATTTGATGGTTATAAACGACCCAAGATGTTTGATTATGAATAAAATAATCATTGTAGTCAAATTGATAAACCTCTGCTACTTGGTCTTCACGAGCATTGAAAAAATAGTCGAAATATTTGGCATTATTCAAATGTTGAAGTGGGTCACAATCTTGAAAACGAATAACTGCTTTTGAATATAATTTCTTGGGATAAGTTTTATTGGAATCTAATTGGAACATGTCTTTATCTTGATGAATGATTAGTTTTAAAATATCAACACAAAGTTAGTTTATAAGCGTGGTTGAAGGAGGGCAAAATAGAATGAATTGTAAATATTCTTCAAAACCCCTAAATTAGCAAGTAAATGTAGTTCGATTCACTGAAATCGAAAACATATTCAAATAAAAACCGAATGACAAAGATATTATTAGTTGAAGACGACGATAGTTTAGGTTTTGTGGTAAAAGACAATCTCGAACAAGAAGGCTACGAAATAGACCTACAAACAACAGGAAAAGCAGGACAAAGAGCCTTTCAACAGAATCAATACGACATTTATATTCTTGATGTGATGCTTCCAGAAATGGACGGTTTTACGCTTGCAGAGTACATTCGGAGTACAGGAAGTGATGTGCCAATTATTTTCCTGACGGCAAAATCGTTGAAAGAAGACCGCATCAAAGGCTTAAAATTGGGTGCGGATGATTATTTGACAAAACCGTTCAGTATTGAAGAATTGGTTTTGAGAATCGAAGCCATTTTAAAACGTACAGGAAAAAAGACCAATCAACAACCTGTGACGGTACATACACTTGGTAAATATACTTTTGATACCAAGAATCTTAAACTAATCTTTGAGGATAAAATTCAAGACCTAACTCACCGAGAATCAGACCTTTTGGAGTTTTTGGTTCAACATAAAAACGAAACTTTGTCGAGAGATAAAATCCTGATAGCCATTTGGGGCGACGACGACTATTTCAAAGGTAGAAGTTTAGACGTTTTCATTACTCGACTTCGTAAATATATTAGCCAAGACCCAAGCGTTAAATTAACCAATGTTCACGGCGTTGGGTTTAGATTAGAGGTGTAAAATGTAGCATGGGAATCCTTCCCATGTGAATTATAAGTATTCGTTCAAAACACGCCTCACGGGAAAAAATCCCGTGATACCATAATATTTTTCAAATTTCCCACTACCTTTGCATCAGTTTATGGTGCTTTCTATTCGTTATCGAACGAATTTAACGCTTAATAGGGAAATCGGTAAAAGCCGATACTGTCCCCGCAACTGTAAGTTTTACAAAGTCATTACCATTCTTCAATAACCACTGGGAACAGTTGGCAGTAAGCAGTAAACAGTAAACAGAGTTAATTTCTGATAGCTGATAACTGATAACTGATAACTGAAATCGGGAAGGTTCAGTAATGATAAAACGAGTCAGGAGACCTGCCATTAAATCATTCTTGATTTTTGTTTACGGAGGATGAACAAAATTGAGCGTTAGAATTTCTCTTTTTTTAATCAAACATTACATCATTTTAGCGTCAGAAGAGCAAAATCTTCTCTGATTGGTTTTGTTATTTTCGTATTTCTATGCAAAAATAATCAAGTCAATTACTAATTTCTATGTATTGTTAACCCTTCAAATGTTGAAAACTTTACAAAAAATCTTTTTATTCGTGGGCTTATGTTTTGCCCAATTTACTTTCGCTCAAAACAACGTATCAACCGTTGCTAATAAGAACTTAGATGAAGTAATTATTACTGGAAACAAAACAGAACAAAAACAATCACAAACAGGAAAAGTGGTTACGATTCTTTCTGATTCTATTCTACAAAAGTATCAATCTCAGACGATTACAGAATTATTGACTCGTCAAGCAGGATTTATGATTGTGGGTTCACAAAATACATCTGGTACTAATCAAGACGTGTATTTGCGTGGAGCAAGTACAGGAAATACTCTTATTTTAATTGACGGAATGCCCGTTTATGACCCTTCTGGAATCTCATCAAATTTTGACCTCAATATGATTACCGTTGCAGAATGTGAGCGTATTGAAATCTTGAAAGGGGCTCAATCAACGCTTTATGGTTCTGATGCTGTGGCTGGTGTGATTAATATTTTCACGAAAAAAGGAAAATCAAATCAACCAATCAGTGGTAGTGCTTCGGTAAATGCAGGTTCTTATGGAACTTACAGAGCAACCGTTGGGATTAATGGAGCTTTTAATAAAGGTTATTACAATGTTCAATACACTCGTTTGCAATCAGATGGTTTTTCGGCAGCCTTCGATAAAGATGGTAATAAAGGATTCGATAATGACGGAATTCGTCAAAATAATATCTTAGCCAATGTTGGATATAATCTTACTAAAAACCTTCAAGTAAAATTTCGTACTTTAATCAATGGCTACAAAAACGATATTGATGCAGGTGCTTTTGCTGATGAAAAAGACTATACCATCGACCAAAAATTCAAGATGTTTGCTTTGGGTTTAGTTCATAGTTATGCAAAAGGTAAATTGACGTTTAATTACGGATATAGCAAAAGCGAGAGAAACTTTGTGGATGATTCTACCTCAGTAGAAAAAGGAGCTTTCAATAAGTATGTTAAACAGTTTTACGGAGGCGATACTCACTACGCAGAAATTTATAACTCTTTGAAAATCAATGATGATTTTGAATTGGTAGCAGGTGCAGATTATCGTTTTGCTAATACAGACCAAACTTACGTGTCATACAGTCAATATGGGAAATATGCTTCGCCAGCTCTTGGTGCAGATACTGCTAAAACCAATATTTTCAGTGTGTATGCTTCGGGATTATTGAAAACAAATGCTGGGTTTTTCTTAGAATTGGGTGGACGTTATAACAATCATTCTTTGTATGGTAGCAATTTTACCTATTCATTTAATCCATCTTATTTGATTGACGACCAATTGAAAGTTTTTGTCAATCTATCTTCTGGTTTCAAAGCTCCTTCGTTATACCAATTATATTCTCCTTACGGAAATAAAGGATTGAAGCCAGAAAAATCAGTTTCTACTGAAGCAGGTATTCAAGCCTTCTCGAAAGATAAAAATTCAAATATCAGAGTGTTGTATTTTGATAGAAACATAAAAGATGTTATTTATTTTGAGTCTCTTTCAAAAGCCCCTTATGGACGTTATATCAATTTTGATAAACAACATGATTATGGTTGGGAAGTTGAAGGGAAAACGCAAATCGGGAAGTTTAATTTATGGGCAAATGTAACGCTATTGCAAGGAGCAATTACTACGCAAATTGCCAAAAAAGATACTACTTACAACAACCTTTTCCGTCGTCCAGAAAGCATTATTAACTTCGGTATTGGTTATTCTGTTTCTCCTAAATTGTATGTTAGCACCAATTTAAGAAGCATCGGAAAACGTACTGACCGTTTTTATAATAGTGCAACTTTCAAGACAGAAAGCGTAACGCTAAATGCCTACACAACGCTTGATTTTTATGCAGAATATAAATTTACAAAAAACATTAAGGCTTATGTGGATTTGAAAAATATTACTGACGAACAATATTTTGATGTTTACGGCTATAATAGTCGAAGATTTAACTTTATGACAGGTCTTAGTATAACGTTTTAATAATCCAGATTTAAACGCAAGCTGGGTTTGAACCCAGCTTGCGTTAGTCCAAATAATCAATACCCCCAACTACCATGAAACAGACATTAAAACCTCGTTTTTTAACGCTTTTATTTTTTATTTTGGTAATGGCTATTATCAGAATTCTGAATGTCGAAAAATTGACTTCTTTCAATGAATACACACCTTTGGGTGCTATGTGTATGTTTGGAGGAGCGTATTTTTCCAATAAATGGAAAGCCATTTTGTTTCCGTTGGGGATGCTTTTGGTGAGTGATTTGGTGATAAATAAAGTAGTTTATCAAGGCAAATATGGCGTAATGTATAGCGGTTGGTATTGGATTTATGCCATATTTGGGCTGATTACACTTTACAGCAAACAAATTTTGCAAAAGATAAATGTAAAAAATATTTTCATAGCCGCTATTTGTGCGGCAGTTGGACATTGGGTTTTGGCAGATACTATTGTGTTTATCGGTGGCGGAACAGATTTAAGAACGATGCTTCCATTGAGCCGTGATTGGGCTGGTTTACAACAATGTCTCATTCAAGGATTTCCATTTATGAAAAACTTTTTGGTGGGTACGTTAGCATATAGTGGATTAATGTTCGGGGCATTTGAATTATTGCAAGTACGTTTTCCAAAATTAGCGATAGCGTAGCTTCATGGTTCTATTTTTTGGAAAATCAGAAACAATCACTGCATGATTAATGTAAAAGTTGTGATATGATTTACACACAAAACGCTAATTGAACTAACGCAGGCGGGGTTCAAACCCCGCCTGCGTTCTATAAATCATAAAAAATGAAAGCCGTTTCCTTCCTTCCTGCCGCAACCCAGATGATTTACGACATGGGTTTGCAAGACCTTTTGTATGGCGTAACGTTTGAATGCCCCCAAAAATCTCGAACAGAAAAAGAGATTTTAGTTCGTTGTGTTTTGGAAGGTAAAGACTATTCGAGTGAAGAAATTGACCGTATTTTTTCTGCTTCAAAAGCACAAGGAAAAAGTCTTTATTATGTAGAAGAAGATAAACTACAAGCCATTGCACCCGACATTGTTATTACGCAAGACGTTTGTGAAGTTTGCCAAATTGATACCAAATGCACCCAAGCGGTCATTGATAATCTTGAAAAAACACCTCTCATCATCACATTAACCCCCCAAAGCTTGACTGATGTATTTCAGTCTGCCATCACAATTGCTTCGGCATTGGGTCGAGAAGAAGCTGCTTTTCATTATTTGGCGAATCTTCAGAACCGAATAGATACCGCCATTGACATTCTCCGAGAACATCGGGCTTTGCCGAAGCGAGTGATGGTCATGGAATGGATTGAACCAATTTATAACTGTGGACACTGGATTCCGCATCAAATTGCGTATGCAGGTGGTGTGGATATGTTAAGTAATCCTTCGGGAGATAGCATTGTGACTTCTTGGGAAAAAGTATTGAAATACGACCCCGAAGTTTTAGTCATAGCTCCTTGCGGTTTTGAAACCAAGCGGAGTTTAGAAGAATTACACCTGTTAAGTTCCCAAAAAGGTTGGGAAAATCTGCAAGCAGTACAAAATAAATCGGTTTATATCCTTGATTATGATTTATTTACCCAACCAAGTGCCTCGACCTTAGTAAATGGTATCGAAATTTTGGCAGCATTATTTCACCCTACACTTTTTAATATTCCTGAATCATTGAAACACAAAGTTTATGCAGTTTTCAATGAAATTTTAGTTTAACAATAACACATTAAATAGCCTCTAACTTGTTCATTGGTCTGGTGCGAAAGTGTCAGACCAAATTTATATTAAAATGAATTGTGCTGATAATGATTCAAAAGTTAGTATTCTTGGAAAATAGTAAAGCCTGTCTCTGTCACCTAAAAACTCAACCCCAATTACTATTCAAATGCAAAAAAGAGCCTTAATGAATTGGTCTGGAGGGAAAGACTCAGCCCTTTCTCTTTATCATATTCTTCAAAATAAAGAATACGAAGTTGAATATCTTTTAACGTCCTTGAATGATTCTTTCAAAAGAGTTTCGATGCACGGCGTTCGGGAAGAGTTGCTCGACCAACAAGCTGAAAATATTGGTATTGATTTGGTAAAATTGCGTTTGGCAGAAACTGTTTCGATGGAAGAATATCAAGCAAAAATGGCTGAAACTATGCAACCATTAATTGAATCGGGGATTGAATATTCTATTTTTGGCGATATTTTCTTGGAAGATTTACGCCTACATCGAGAACAACGTTTGGCAGAAGTAGGCATGAAAGGTGTTTTCCCAATCTGGAAACGCCCTTCTTTGGAATTATTAGATGAATTTTGGGATTTAGGTTTTAAAACAATTGTCGTTGCCATCAATGGAAATCAATTAGATAAATCATTTTGTGGTAGAATTCTCGACCGTGATTTTGTCAAAGATTTACCACCAACGGTTGACCCTTGTGGTGAAAATGGCGAATTCCATACCTTCGTTTTTGAAACGCCTTATTTTAAAAAGCCCATTAAATTTGATATTGGAGAAACCGTTGATAAAACCTATCATTTCAAAAATTCAGACGGCGATGATTTAACTTCGACTTACTTTTTTACAGATTTGATTCCTAAATAAATGAACTTAATTTGCTCATGGTCAGGTGGTAAAGATTCTTGTTTTGCTTTGATGCAAATGAATCAGCAACCAGCAGTTTTATTAAATGCTTTGAATGAAAACGGAGAAATTAGTCGCTCGCACGGCTTGCATACGAGCATTTTGCAAGCTCAAGCCAAGGCAATGAATGTTCCGATTGATTTTATTTCAGCAACTTGGAGTGATTATACAGGAAATTTTATCCAAAAACTCCAAGAACTTAGCCAGCAATATGAATTAACTGATGCTGTTTTTGGTGATATAGATATTGACGTTCACCGAGAATGGGAAGAGAGCGTTTGTCAATCTGCCAATCTAAATTGTCATTTGCCTTTATGGCAAAAAGACCGTAAGGGTCTGGTTTTCAGTATGATTGAATCAGGAGTAGTAGCCATGATAGTTTCTTGCAATGACCATTTAGGGCAAGGGTTTTTAGGTAAAATAATAAACCCAGAAACCATTGTGGCGTTGGAAAGGAAAGGAGTAGATGTATGTGGCGAAAATGGCGAATTTCACACAGTAGTATTAGATTGTCCACTTTTTGCCAGTCCAATAGACGTTATTTTAGGTGAAAAAAAGAGTAATGGAACGGGTTATAATTTCTTGGAGTTAAGGATAAAGTAGAAGTTGAATTATCATATTAGACTTTCCCAAAGTTCTTTTTTACTTTCGGGAAGTTCAGAACATACGATAAGTTATAAATATGGAAAAACACGTAGCAGATAGTTGTCCAAGATGCGGAGAAATTTTCACTTGTAAAGTAAATAATGTCTTGCAATGTGACTGTATGAAATTGGTTTTGACCAAAGCCGAAACCGAATACATTGCCGATATTACCGAATGGGAATATGATGGTAATTGTCTGTGTAATAAGTGTTTAATAGAATTGAAAGGCGAAGTGAAATCATAATTTGATGTTCAATGTTTGTTAATTTTTAATACAAACATCGAACATCGAATAACAAAAATTATACTCTTACCTGTACAGGTTGCGTTTTTGCTTTATTGGCATTTCTAATGGCTACTTGCTGAGCCAATAAATTAGCTGATTCACGGAAAGCCGTAGCGATAACGCCTTCGTCCATCACCGCAGGGCGACCAGCATCTCCAGCCTCACGAATGCCTTGAACAATTGGAATTTCGCCTAAAAGTTCAGTCTCAAATTTAGTAGCTAAATTCTTTCCCCCATCTTTCCCGAAAATGTAATATTTATTATCAGGCAATTCTTCTGGTGTAAAATACGCCATGTTTTCAATTACACCCAAAACAGGAACATTAATTTGTGATTGACGGAAGAACATCAATCCTTTGGTAGCATCTGCCAAAGCCACTTTTTGAGGTGTTGTGACGATAACTGCACCCGTTACAGGAACTAATTGTACCAAAGAAAGGTGAATATCTGAAGTTCCCGGAGGAAGGTCAATCAATAAATAATCTAATTCTCCCCAATGTGTATCGCTAAAAAATTGACGTAAAGCCTGCGTTGCCATTGGTCCTCTCCAAGGCACAGGATTATCTTGTGGTGCAAGAAAACCCATTGAAATCATTTTGATTCCGTACTGCATGATAGGCTGAATCATGTTTTTGCCATCAACTTGGTGAACCATTGGTTGCATATCTTCAGCCCCAAACATGACAGGAATAGAAGGACCTGAAATATCGGCATCAATAATACCAACCTTTGCTCCAGATTGTTTAAGAGCCATTGCTAAATTGGCAGTCACCGTAGATTTTCCAACCCCCCCTTTACCAGAAGAAATAGCAATGATATTTTTTACATCAGGCAAAAGCGTTCCGCCCATACGAGAAGAAGTAACATCAGCCGTCATGTTTACCACCACGCTCAAATCAGGTTCAACGTGTGTATGAATTGCATCAACACAATCTTTACGGATTTTTTCCTTCAAAGGACACGCAGGAGTAGTTAGAACAACCGTAAAACGGACTTCACCCACACCCAATTCAATGTCTTTAATCATATTGAGCGTTATTAAATCCTTTTTCAAGTCAGGTTCTTGAACGGTTGATAACGCTCGAATAATATCTTCTTTTTTTATTTTTAAATCACCCATGATTTTAATGAAATAATTAGTGAATTAGGGATTGATGTTTGACATCATATCAATCTCCAATTTTAATGTACAAAGATACGGCTGAAAATTGGAAGGAGAGTTAGAAAAAGAAAAAAGGCTTCGTAACTACTAAGGGCTTCTTTAAGTGTTGATACAGGATATAAGGCTGTTCACCCCGATTAAAGGCTATTTAACGTAATAAAATGATTTTTGAAGTATTGAAAGTTTGATAATTGATAATTTTGTTTAAAAGTTGTAATAGGTAAAATGGATAAAAGGAGAAATCATATCATTTTTTGGGTAGGGTATTTTTTATTGATTAATGGGATAAGTATTTGTGCAAGAATTGGGACTGGCTCTTTAACGATTCCATTTTTTTTAAGAATTTTTGTTGGAGATGTCACAACTCTATCTCTCACATATTTATATTTGAATATTTTATTTCCACGTTTTTTAACTACTAAAAAATATTTATGGTTGCTTTTGGTGAGTTTGGGTTCTTATTTTTTAATAGTTTCAGGTATTTATGGATTGTTTCGGAGTTTACAGCAATTATATCCTCAGATATTTTCTTCGGTTGAATTTTTACAAGAATTTATAAATGTAATATATTCTTTTTTTAGAGTCCTTAATATAACATTTTCATTTTGGATTTTTAAAAAATTATTAGCTGAACTTGAGCAGAAGAAAGAAAAAGAAAAGAAATATTTTACCTTGAATAAACATATATCGAATGCTGAACTGATGAGCCTTAAAAACCAAATAAATCCTCACTTTTTTTATAATAGCCTTAATTTTTTATACGCACAGTCGATTCCTTATTCAGTCAAACTTTCAAAGAGTATTCTTTCCCTTGCTGATATGATGAGATATTCTATCAGAGATAATGATGAAACTAATACTATACCCTTAGAACAAGAAATAGCTTATCTTGAGAGATACATCTATTTAGAAAATATTGAAAGTCAGAGTAGCTATCAAAGTCAATTGATTGTTATGGGTAACGTCAAATATAGACGGATTGTACCATTGGTATTACAGCCTATTTTGAGTAGTAGTTATCATTTTGGGAAAGAGGTGAACATTGGAATATCAATAGAAGAAAATCAAATACAATTTGTATGTACCTATACCAAAAAACAAGAAATAGAGATAAGTGATATTGAT
The DNA here is from genome assembly GCF_003148625.1 of Arcicella aurantiaca. Taxonomy (GTDB): domain Bacteria; phylum Bacteroidota; class Bacteroidia; order Cytophagales; family Spirosomataceae; genus Arcicella; species Arcicella aurantiaca. Next base: position 181,525 of record NZ_QGGO01000007.1, read on the forward strand.
GAGTTTCATAATGTTTTAAGACGTAAAATGGTCAATAAATATTATCAGAGTTTAAGTGTAAACTATACCCATAATACAGAGTTATATAGCATTTTTATTGTCATTTTATCATGAAAAACTTAAAATATCATATAATTTATTGGGCTATATTTTATGTGTTGTATTGTATATTACATTTTGGTATATATGAAACAGAAGTTTATTGGTATCCCTTTTTTATAATACTATTGAATTTATGTATGTATATAATACCCTATTATATTTCTCTTTTATTTATAATTCCAAGGTATTGGGAAAAAGGGAAATATAGTTTGACAACCATTCTCTTTTTTATGTCAATATGTTTTACACATTTTTTTATCCATTTTTTTTACACTTTTTTTAAGATACCTATTCCAAGGGGAGATAACTCTAATGAGTTATCAATGTTGCAAGATTTTTTATTTATGATGAATATATTTATTCTTACACTCCCCTTTGCTTTTACGTTATTTTACATAGGGAAAATAGAAAAAGAAATAAAAGCTCAACAAATAATAGAACTGGAAAATTTTCGACTCGAACAATCCATTACACAAACAGAATTAAACAATCTCAAAAATCAAATTAATCCAGATTTCTTATTTCGTAAACTAAACCATTTTTATCAAGAATCTATCATTTATTCTCCAAACCTCTCAAAAGGAATTGCCTTGTTAACAGATATGATGCACTATGCAATTGATGAAGAAGATGCTAATGGAAAAGTGTTACTAATAAAAGAAATTAAACATATTCATAATTTTATTGAAATAAATCAACTAAGATTTGATGGACGCTTATACGTTGATTTTGAAGTAACTGAGATTGATAATAAGCATCAAATTATGCCTTTAGTTTTGATAACATTTGTTGAAAATGCCTTTAAATATGGAGAATTATTTGATAGTGAAAACCCGCTTAAAATACAAATAAGGGTTGTGGATAACGAGTTGCTGTTTTCTACTTTTAACCTTAAACGTAGAGGACCAACTGAATTATCGGAAGGGATAGGGATTGTAAATACACAAAGACGATTAGCTCTGGGGTATCCATTTAAATATCAGTTAAATATTGTAGAAGACTCGAAATTGTATAAAGTAGATTTAAGTTTGATTCTTTAATAAATTAAAAAGGCTTGTAACGAATTACAAGCCTTCTCTTTTATAAAATGTGCAGAGACTGATTTATATATTGAGGACAATGCTGCCTGTGTAGAATACCCTTGTAGAACCCTTAATTTTCCTAAAGTTGGTTTTATGTTTTCAAAAAAAAAAATATATTACACGAACCCCTCAATAAAAATGACTAATTGGGCAAAAACAAGGGTAAACCGATTTTAGGAGATTTTTGGTTTGAAAAGGTATTGGTACATTATGGAAAGGAGTTAATCAATGATTTTGACTGTTTCATGTAAAAAACACTATTTATTCTCAATGACTATTTTAGAATTGGTAATTTTGAGTTAATCACATGAACATACTAAATGGATAAAAAGAGAAATCATATAATTTTTTGGGTTGGGTATTTTATGTACTATTATTTTATGTACTATTATCTTGTAAAAGATTTGATTGATGAAGGTACTTTTACAATAAAGGGTATTTTCGTAAGTGTATTTAAAATAAGTTTTGGCACTGTGGTATCATTTTATATTCTAAACTTAAATATTTTTCCATCCACTTTACCCTTAAAAAAATATTTTAAATTATGTTTTTTTGTAGCAATACTTGTTTTTTTAATTTTTGAGATTAATTATCAAGTTGGACAATTGTTTCATTACCTCTCTCCTCAAGATATTCCTTCTCCTAATATTGGAAAAAGTATTAACCTTACAATTCTTTCGATACAACATTCTTTTGCTTTTGCTCTTATTTTTTGGTTTAGTAAAATTTTTATTGCGAATGCAAAATATCAACGTTTTCTTCAAGATAAACAAAATGTATTGCGTAATAATATTTTAAGTGCAGAACTATTGGCACTAAAGAATCAGATAAATCCTCATTTTTTTTATAATATGTTAAACTTTTTCTATGCCCAATTTTTGCCTTATTCTAAAAGTACATCAACTGCCATTCTTAAACTATCAGATATGATGAGATATACAATTAGGGATAATCATTATGAAGGCAAAGCATTATTGGAAAATGAAATAAATTATTTGAAAAACTATATTGATTTGGAAAATGTAAATAGATATTCTGATGTAATTGTTGTTTCTATCAATGGCAATCCTACCTTCAAAAAGGTTAGACCATTAATATTTCTACCTATTTTGGAACATTGTTGCTTGTTTGGTATGCAGATAAAACTAAAAATGGATATTGACGATAATTACGTAATGTTTTCAGGTTATTATATTAAAAAAAATAATGTAACCATCCCACATATTCTTGAAAGTGTAGAAAGTATTAAGCAAAAAATATCCTATTTTAAAGAATGTAATATCATGTTTAGTCATACAGAAATGGAGAATAACTTTCAAATGTCGATAGTGCCATGAAAAGTTTGAAATTTCATATTATTTTATGGACAATAAATTATTTGTTTCATTGTGTAGGGCATTTTACTGGTTCTCCTACAAAAATTTATATAGTATCTCTTCTTATTATTTTATATAATGTACTTGTAAAAACGATAGTTTTTTACATAACTCTATATTGTATTATACCCTTATATTTGGAAAAAAAGCAAATCTCGAAATTTATTCTATTAATGATTTTTAATATTGGAGGAGTTGCTTTTGTGAGTGTTTTAATGAATAATTTTCTTCCTGTTGCTGAAGGGGATAAATCAGTTGACCTTACATTTATTGAAAATTATGTGGCTAATTTAATTGATATATTGGGTGTCTTCCCTTTTGTTTTTGTATTCTGGTATGTTAATAGAATTGTAACACAAGAACGCATTAAAATACAAATTGAGCAAGAAAATCACTATCTCGAACAATCTATTATAGAGACTCAGTTATATAACTTGAAAAATCAAATTAACCCTGATTTTCTCTTCCGAAAATTGAATTATTTTTACCATGAATCGTTGCCATATTCTCCCAATCTATCAAAGGGAATTTCTTTACTAACGGACATGATGCACTATGCAATTGACGATGATGACGATAACTTGAAAGTCTCTTTACAAAAAGAAATAAAACATATACAGAACTTTGTTGAAATCAATCAATTGCGTTTTAATGGACGTTTACAAGTAGAATTCGATATAGTAGGAGTCGAAAAGAGGCATGAAATTATGCCCTTGATTTTGATAACTTTTGTTGAAAATGCCCTTAAATATGGAGAATTATTTGATAAGAATAATCCGCTGAAAATAAGATTAAAAGTTGAAGATAATAATTTATTCTTTACTACTTTTAATCTTACCCGACGAGGCCCCAAGGAGGATTCTGAAGGTATTGGAATTGATAACACACAAAAGCGACTTTCTCTGGGATATGTTGATAATTATAGCTTAGATATCAAGCATGAACCAGAATTTTATGAAGTGGCTTTGTATATTAAATTAGAATAACACTATGATAAATTGTTTAGTAATTGATGATGAACAGGCAGCGATTGATGTCATAAAATTTCATGTCAAGAGTATCCCTTTTTTAAATATAGTAGCTGTAAGTCTTGGACCTGTGGAGGCTTTGGAGATAATTTATACTCAAAAAATAGATTTGATTTTTATTGATATTCAAATGCCTGAACTTTCGGGATTGGATTTCATAAAACTAACTAAAGGTAGATGTAAATTTATCCTCACAACCGCTTATAAACAATATGCACTTGATGGATATGAACATAATGTGATTGATTATCTATTAAAACCAATTTCTTTTGAACGACTTTTACAGGCTGTACAGAAGGCTCAGGATATTTTATTTCCACCTACAATTCCTATTGAAGTTCCTTCAAACAGTGGCATAAAAACGAAGGATTTTATCTTTGTGAAAACCGATAACCGAATGCAAAAAATATTCTTTTCGGAAATCCTTTTTATTGAAGGGTTAGGAAATTATGTAACTTTTAATACAACCAAAGGTAAATTTGTGTCACTTTTGAATATGAAAGATTTGGAAGGAAATGAAACGTTGCCACACGATAATTTTTTACGTGTTCATCGTTCATTTATTATTTCTTTGGATAAAATTGAATATGTAGAAGGCGGAAATATTTACTTGGACAAAGATACTCCAATACCGCTTGGGGATACCTATAAAAACTTGCTTTGGACGGCTCTGGATAGTAGAATCGTTCCTGCTAAAAAGAGTTATTGACATTTTTATTTACCTGTACCGCTATGCAATAGAAAGCCCCAATCTGAAAAGAAAGGGGCTTTATCATTTTCTAACTATATGTGAAATCAGTACGTGTTTGATTATGTTGTAATAGCTTGATTAATAGCGAGTTTCAATGCAAATGCCCAACAACTAAATCCCAATGCCTATTTAATACAATAATCTAAACTTAATTGTATTATCAATTCCTTTCAATTCTGCTACAATTTCGTCGGCATATTCTTTTGAAATATCAGTGATAACATAACCGATTTCGTTGGTAGTTTTCAAATATTGACCTTTGATATTTACATTATATTTGGCAAAAATATTGTTGATTTTTGCTAAAATACCTGGTACATTTTGGTGAATATGCAACAAACGGTGAGCATCTTCCAACGGAGGTAACTGCAATTCAGGGAAGTTCACAGAACCATACGTGCTACCATTGTTCATGAATTGTAACAATTTACTTGGTACAAATTCGCCAATATTCGCTTGGGCTTCTTCAGTTGAACCTCCTACGTGTGGTGTTAAAATTACTCTTGGCAAACCACGCAATTCATTGATAAATTCTTCGTCGTTTGTTTTTGGTTCGTAAGGGAAAACGTCAACTGCCGCACCCCAAACTTTTCCTGATTTCAAGGCATTTACCAAAGCAGGAATTTCAACTACGTGTCCACGAGAAAGATTTATGAAAATTACATTGTCTTTCATTTGAGCAAATTCACGTTCACCAATGATGTTTGCATTTGATTTGCGTCCATCTACGTGCAGCGAAATAAAATCAGAAATGTTTAATAATTCTTCTAAAGTTTTACATTTCTTGGCATTTCCTAAAGCTAATTTATCAACGGCATCGTAGAAATAAACTTGCATACCCATAGCTTCTGCAATGACAGAAATTTGTGTTCCGATGCTTCCGTAACCAACCAAACCTAATTTCTTCCCTCTGATTTCGTAAGAATTTTTGGCAGATTTATCCCAAACACCTTCGTGCATTTTGTTCGATTTCGTCATGATGTCACGGGTCAAAATAATCATTTCACCGATTGCCATTTCTACTACCGAACGAGTATTTGAGTAGGGAGCATTGAAAACTGCAATACCTCTACGCTCGCATTCGTCCAAATTGATTTGGTTTGTTCCGATACAAAATGCACCAACAGCCATCAAACGACTTGCGTTTGGATGTTCCAAAACTCGTTTCGTCAGGTTTGTTTTTGAACGTAAACCTAAGATTGATACGCCTTTAATTTTCTCAATTAATTCGTCCTCATCCAAAGCTCCTTTCAATAATTCTACTTGAAAACCTTCAATTTTAAATGCTTCAACAGCTTTTGGGTGAACGTTTTCTAATAATAAAACCTTAATTTTTGATTTCGGATACGACTGTGAACGACTTAACCCATTGATATACAAAAACTCATCAAATGAATGTACGATTTCGTCTGCTTTGTCGGTAACTTTCTGGCGTTCAACGTTTTCTGTAAAAGCAAAAAACTTGTTTGCCAAACCCGCTTCACGCATTTCGTAATCTGTGTAGCCGTCACCAATTGCGTAAATATCTCCCTCAAAATCAAGCGATTGCAATAATTTCACCTTGCCTTTATCTTGTGATAACAGATTGCTTTCGTCGTAACCTGTAATGTTTCCTTCTTCGTCGTAAGTGAAAGTATTAGCGAAAACATTTTTCTCTAAAACACCCATTGAAGCAGCCACAGGCACAATAAAATCCTTGAATCCAGACGATACAATATAGATATTTTTAGTATTTTCACGAATGAAGGCTTCGTTGCGAGCAAATGAATCAGAGATTTTTCCCATCAAAAACTCAATCAACTCCGTTACGTGCGAGCTATTAGCAGGCAAAAGAGCTACTCTTTCTTTCAAGGATTCCGCAAATCCGATTTCGCCAGCCATACCTCTATCAGTAATAGCTTTAATCTGACCTACAATTTTGTCTTGGTCTTTATGACCTTTCAAGGCAATGGCTGCCAATTCGTCAAGTCCTTCAACTTTAGTAAAAGTTGAGTCAAAATCAATGACGAAGTTAATTTCTTGTGCTGTGTTGGTTAACATTTATTTTTTAATCTTTTATATTTCAATACTCCTCAACAATGGTCTGTAAAACTCCCAATAATTCGGGTAAATTTCTGATGGAATAATATTCTGTATCCTGATAAGCAATCATATTTTCTAATTTCAAAAACTGCCATTCTGTCCCGATAGAAACTGCTCCATAAACTGATTTTTGCTCCTTCCCTTTTCTTTCATTAAAGATTTGAGCGGCATACATAGTGGCAATACATTGCGGAATTCCCAACTCGAAATTATCATTTTTTGCTTCAATAATGCTGATAATTGGGGCTTCAATCATGGGTGAATCATAGATGGCTGAAATCAAATAATCACAAAAACCTTTTAAGCCGTTTTTTTCATCTACATCAAAGTTATAGCCTGAAAAGTAGGTTAATTTCTTTAAATTTTTCCTTACAACTTCATTTAATATTGGCGAAATAATCAGTTCACATTTAGCTTTTTCGGTTGCCATTGGGAGCTGAGAATTAAACGATAAAGTTTCTAATAAGTAATCACTGGGCTTTGAATCAACTATTTTTCCAAATATTTCAGTTCTCTTTACCTGAATACCAAGATTGATTAAATCTTCATATTTGTATTTTGAATATGATTTTGGATTCATACTTTTATTATTTAATTAGTTTTAAATTTAACCCATCACCCACTCCAAAGCTCGCTTCTCCGACCATAAAATGCCTTGATAATCAGCTTGATAAAAGCCACAATGTCCGCCCATTTCGGGGGCTTGAAAGTGAACTTTGTCTAAATGCTTTACTTTTTCAAAAGGAAAACAGTCTTTTGAGAGAAAAGGGTCATTTTGGGCATTAACGATTAGCGTCTGGACAGTAATTTTATCCAAAAAGTACAGCGAACTATTACGCTCGTAGTAATCTTCGGCGTCTTTAAATCCATGTAGTTGTGAAGTGTAACAATCATCGAAATCTTTTAATGTTTTGATTTTCGGGATGTTTGAAGTATTTATTTGAAACTCAGGATAGCGTTGAGATTTCTCCTGTATTTTCTTTATCAAGGATTTGTTGAATCGTTTGGTATAAAGCCAACCGATTGTCTGACTGCTACTTGACAGGTGCAAAGGTACTGAAAAAACGACCGCTTTTTGGACTTCTGGGTAAAGATTTTGCCCTTTTTCGCCCAAAAATTTGAGGGTCAAATTACCTCCAAGACTGAATCCGACTAAATATATTTTTTGATAACCCTTTGAAATAGCGTGTTTTATCACCGTGTCTAAGTCGTCGGTTGCTCCGCTGTGATAAAAGCGTTTGGTTTGATTGAGTTCGCCAGAACAACTTCTGAAATTCCAAGCCAGACAATCAAAACCATTGGTATTGAATTGTTTAACCATGCCCGTGATGTACTGCCGATTTGAATCGCCCTCAAGACCATGTGAGAGAATTACGATTTCGGATTTACGATTTACGATTTCGGATTTTATGGAATAGCCCTCTTTATCTTCAATCAATGTTTTCTCGTTGAATAATCCGTAATCCGCAATTGAAACTCCGTAATCCGAAAAATCTAAATCCAAAAAATCACCATCGTGTGTACTAATTCTTTCACGCAAGTAGTTCACCCCCTCAACTTTACGAAATACAGATGGGTAAATCGTTTGTAAGTGACCTTCGGGCAACCAAAAAGGTGCTTGATAATCAGCGTGTTGGATAACTGGCATTTGTTTCAGAATTAGACAATGAAGTTACAGCCAATCTATTAAATGTTCAATATTTATTGAGAAAATCAATGTTTTTTCATGGAATAGTTAAAATAAAAAGAGCAAAGACTATCTCCTTTACACTCTTTATGAATCTTTATATTTTATTCAATTGTTTATTCTGAAACTGTTTAGCCACAAATGTGCTTCAATTATTATGCACATTTGTTCTTCAACTAAAGTTTTAGTATTTTCACCTAAGAAATTAGTTTATACTTAAAGTCTATTCAATTATGAAAAATCTTCACATTATTCTGCTAATTATTTGTTGTTTATTTTCTGTTAGATTATTCGCTCAAAATGAAAATAATTCTATCAATGATTTAATACAGAAAGGTCAATATGCACAGGCACTTTCGTACTTAGAAAAACTCAATATTGGGGATAGTACACAAAGTGAAATTTTACAAAAACAAGCTCTTTGTAACTTCAAATTAGGTCGTTTGTCGCAAGCTAAAAAATTGTATTATTCTGCTTTGAGTAAATCGCCATTTTCTGCTGAAATTTTACTGCAAATTGCGGTTGTAGCTGAGAAAGACTATAGTTTGGTAGAAACACTTAAAACGTTCCAACGTTTAAACCAACTTGACTCAACAAATACCTATTATTTAAAAGAATTGGCTCGGATTAATGCTCGAATGGAGCGGGCAAAATTGGGTATTTCTTACCTTCAAAAAGCCATCGAAATTGATAATAAAGATATTGAAAGTGTGGTTAGTTTAGCCAATTTGTACTTAAATGATTCTAAAGATGATTTAGCCGAACCTCTTATCATTAAAGGATTCGAACTGGATAGTTCTTCTATTAAAGTGAGACACCTAAGAAGTAGGTTATTTTACAGAAAATCAGACTTTTATGGAGTGAAAAATGATTTGCTGTTTACTATGTCTTTAGGTGACTCTACCAGTTTTTATCAGAGATTGTTAGGTACTGCATTTTACCAAATGGATAGTATTCCACAGGCAATAGCTGTTTTTAATCGACTTTTAAAGATTGGAGAAGATACCGAAAATGTAAGGGCTGGTTTAGCATTTGCTCAGTTGAAGTCCACTGAAAATAATGTGGATATTTTACGAGAATCTACTGATAATTTCTATTTAGCAATCGACTTAGGGAAGTCTGACCGATTGACCGATTACGAATTGGGTCTTGCAGATATTTCCGATAAATTAGGGCAGACAGAAACTGCTATTCATCGTTTTCATAATTTGGTCAACTCACGTCCAAAAGCTACTTTTAGATTAGCTGAAATATATGAAAAAAAGAAGAATGATAAAGAAATGTCTTTAATCTTTTATCAGGAGTATCTTAGAGTTTGTAGAACAATGAAAAAACCTAACGCCGATTGTAATTTTGTGGATTTGGCAAACCGTAGAATTGCAAATTTGAAAACCAATAAACCGACGGAAATCCCTAAAGTTATAGTTGCAAAAGATTCAGTTGAAATGGTTGTTGATACAGTCCGTAATGATGAATGAAATTAAAACGGAATTATCAACTATTCGTCGTACAACCGCTGACAGTGGCTTTTTTGCCCATTTTCTTGATTTTGCCAAATAGTAGATAGTTCCAAATAAAAAAATGCTTGGCAATTTCATATCGCCAAGCATTTTTTTATTATCACGGGAAGGATTCCCGTGTTACATTCCAACTTTTGGTAAAACGGGTAAACTTTCGTTCCCGTCTTCGCTAACTGCTTGAACTGCAAAGAAATAATGGTCTTTTGAGTAGGGGAGGACGATTCCGTTTTTGGTCGTGAAAATCTTTTTTTGCCAAAATGGTTGATAAGTTTCACGCATTAAAACGTAATAACCTTTTACTTTTCCTGTTTTGGGTGCTTGCCAAAATAATGTTGTTGAATTTGTTAAATTTTTGGTATCAATTGTTAAGTTCTGAACCGTTGCGGGTGCTTTTGCCAAGTTTGAAAGCGTTGCTAAGTTCATGGCTGTATTTTTACGGAGATATTCAAAGTCCATTGCCTCTGGAACATCACCGAATTTGATACCTTTTTCAGTACGTAAATCTTGGTGTTGATGTTCGTAATTTTCGTTCATTTCCGTGATTCTAACCGCTGGGAAGCCTTTTTGCACAAACGGCGTATGGTCGCCACCACGCAAGAAGCGGTCATTTCTGTAAACCATCACTACTTCTAAATTATCCACATAACGCTCACCAACTTCTTTCGCATAACGTGCTAATGTACGAGCTTTTCCATCATTTTCTTGTCCAAAATTACGAATACTGATTGCTTTTTTATCTAATTCAAAAAATGGCAAACCTTCACTAAAAATACGAATTCTGGTATTGTCGATGATATTTGTTTCGTTAGAATTATTTGAACCCATGATGTCATTATTCAAAATGCCTTCAATGTTCCATTTTTCTTCAAATGCTTGATTGGCAAGGTGTTCTGCTCCTAAAAGTCCTTGTTCTTCGCCACTCACAACCAAGAAAATTACTGTTGCAGGAAATTTTGCTTTAGCCATAACTCTTGCCAATTCAATCACGGCTGCCGTTCCCGAACCATCATCATTTGCTCCTGGGGCATCAGCGGTGCGGTTCATTACGTTTGAAACTCGACTATCAATATGTCCCGAAACCAAGAAAATGCGGTCGTCATTGGGGTCTGTTCCCTTCAAAGTTGCCATCACGTTACCCATTTCTATCTCGGCATCTACTCTTTTTCCGTCGGGTTTGAGTGTCCACGAGTCAATTTTTGCCGTCATTCTGCCTTCCGACTGTTTGGCAAATTCTTGAAAGCGACTTAAAACCCAATTACGGGCTGCTCCGATTCCTCTTTTTGGGTCAGTTGTGGTGCTTAATGTGCTACGAGTGCCGAAACTGACTAATTTCAAAATATGAGATTTCAGACTATCGCTATTCACTTCTGCAACCATATTTTCGATGATTGGGTCACGTTGGATAACCTTTTGGGAAAATGCCGAAGTAAAAATTGTGGTTGAAAGTAGGAGTGTTGTAAGCTGTTTTTTCATGGAATTATTGGTTGTTTTTTGGTTTGATGATGAATTGATAAAAATACGATTTGTTTCTAATAAATGCGTGATTAGTACAAATAATCGACTGTTTTAATTTTGAAATTGAGTCCTAAAAAACTTATAAACAAAAAAGTCAGACAATGCCTGACTTTTTGTAAACTTTCTTCTGTTAACCAAAAAACTAATCAATTAAATTATATTAAAATGCCTGATTTTAGTACCATCAGTAAAATTGATAACAGTTTTATGGAGTTTGTTGATGAAATATAACTCCTTGTTAATCAACTAATTTGAGTAAGCATACATATATAATCTATCCTTTAATTCTTTTCTTGCAATGTGAATTCTATTTTTTACTGTCCCAATTGGAATATCTAATTTTTCAGCAATTTCATGGTATTTGAATCCTCTGAAATACATCATAAAAGGTGTTTTATAGGCATCATCAAGTAGTCCAACTGCTTTGTTAATATCATTCATGGCAAAAGTGCTAATTGCCATATTATCTGTGCTACTTTCTACGGAATTGATAAAATGTAAGTTATCAGAAGTATCAATGAAAGTATTTTTTCTCACCATTCTTTGATAATTGGTGATGAAAGTATTTTTCATGATTGTATATAACCATGCTTTCAAATTAGTTCCTTCTGTGTATTTATCTCGGTTAGTAAAGGCTTTGAGTAAGGTATCTTGCAACAAATCATTTGCTTCTTCATAATCTCTTGTGAGCTTCATGGCAAACGGTTTTAATGATTTAGAAACCTTACCTATGTGATATGTGAATTCTAAGGCTGTCATTGTATTAGCTTTGTTGGTGATTTGTTTAACAAATATATGATATTGTTAAACGAAAATGCAACTTTTAATTGTCATTTTTTTTAATTTATTTTTCCTTGATAATTTAAATTTATTGTTTTTGATAAATTTATTGCTTTTTTGACCTCTGTGGATACTTTTTTTGCTTGTTGTTACTTTGTTTATATTTTTATAACTTTTGTTAAACATTATTGAAATTGCTTTTTGTTTAACTAATTCTTCTTTTGAGGTAAACATTGTGTTGGTTGATTATTATCTGCAATAATGTTGCATAAATTAAGATTTCTTGTGAAAATCTGCGTAAATTGCGGTCTAAAACTTCGTCGGAATTCGTGAAAAAAATTAGTATCATAATTACGTTATTTTTGGGTGCTTGGTTGCCAATATTGGCACAAAAGACTTCTTGTATTTGTTCGTTGAAAGGCGTTGTGCATGAAAAAGATATTCATCAAGCCGTTGCGGGAGCGGTTATCTATATTAAAGGGACAAATATTTCCACTTTTGCCGATGGCAATGGAAGATATAATTTCAAAAACTTATGTCAAGGACAATACACTTTGATTTGCCAAGCAGTTGGTTTTCAGAAAGTTGAGATTGTTGTTAATTTAACACAAGAACATAACGAAGATTTTTCTTTGGAAGACAAAGACGAACACTTGCAAGAAGTGGTTGTGGCAGGGAAAAAGATTGAAACGCTAACCCAAACCAGAACTACGCTCGACGGACAAGCTCTTGAACAAACTCGTGGACAAAGTTTAGGGGAATCTCTCAAAGCCATTACAGGTGTAACTTCCTTGCAAACAGGAAGCTCTATTTCAAAACCAATTATTCATGGAATGCACTCCAATCGAGTTTTGATTTTGAATAATGGAATCAGACAGGAAGGACAACAATGGGGGAGTGAACACGCTCCCGAAATAGACCCATTTGTTGCCAAAAAACTAACCGTTGTGAAAGGTGCGGCAGGTGTTAGATACGGCTCAGATGCTATTGCAGGCGTTATTATGGTTGAGCCAGACCCATTGCCAGATTCTGCGAAAATTCATGGAGAAATAAATGCAGTAGGTTTGAGTAATGGAAAAATGAGCGTTTTTTCGGGAATTCTTGAAGGTGGATTTCCTAAAATTCAAGGTTTGTCTTGGCGTTTGCAGGGTACGTACAAGCGTGGGGGAGACATCAAAACGGCTGATTATTATATGCTGAATACAGGCGTGCAAGAACGGAATATTTCGGCAGCGGTAGGGTATAAAAAACAACATTTCGGAACGGAATTATTCTTTAGTTATTTCGATACGCAATTGGGAATTTTCACGGGTTCGCACATTGGGAATTTGACTGATTTGCAAAATGCCATTCAGAATACAAGACCTAATGAAATTTATACGCCTGTTGAATCGAGTTATGACATTAACCGCCCGAATCAAGATTTAGCTCATAATTTATTCAAAATCAAAAGTTTTATCATTGCTGAAAATCTTGGAAAATGGTCGCTAACGCTGAGTCGGCAGTACGATTGGCGTTTAGAATATGATGCTCCACGTGGTAATAAAGCCCTCAATACACTCAATTTTAAACTCACGACTTACACAGGAGAATTATTGTTAGACCATAAACCGATTTTCAAAAATATCAGCGGTTCGGTGGGAGTGAGTGGTTTGTATCAAGAAAATCTTTCTTCTGCTTATGAACTACGTAAACCTCTGATAAATACCGTTTTGATTCCTAATTATCAGGTAATTAGCGGTGGTGTTTTCGTGATAGAACGTTATCTTAAACAGAAATGGGAATTTGAAACGGGACTACGTTATGATTTCAGAAATGCACAGGCTTTTGGCTTGAGTCCTTCGGGTGTGTATTTTGATAATACTTTCAATTTTGGCAATTTTTCTGCAACCTTGGGGGCAAATTATTCTCTTAATGATGCTCTGAGTTTTAAACTTAATGTAGCCAATGCGTGGCGTTCTCCGAATATGAATGAATTGTTTTCAGATGGTGTGCATCACGGAGCAGCGGCTTATGAAAAAGGAAATATTAACCTAAAGCCAGAAGTTGCTCATAATTTTTCGTTAACTACTAATTTTGAAAAAGAGAAAATTGCCATTGAATTAACGGCTTATTTGAACTATATCAATGATTTTATTTATCTAAGACCACGCATTGAAAACGGTATTCCACAAACAGTTTTGACGGTACGTGGGGCTTTCCCAGCCTTTGATTATACCCAAGTTGATGCCCGTTTTGCAGGAGTAGATTTGTCGATTAATTATCTGATAACGAATCGTTTATCTATCAATGAAAAATATTCAATTATTCGAGCAAAAGATATTTTAAATGATGTTTTTATGGTTAATATTCCTGCTGACCGTTTAGAAAGTACTTTGAAATATTCGTTCAAGAAATATGATTCCTTTGTAAGTATTGGCAATCAATTAGTTGCTCAACAAACCCGTGTGGAAGACAAAAGCGATTTTGCACCGCCACCGCCCGCATATAGTATTTGGAGAATAGATGCGGGCATGAAAATTCAGAAAATCAGTTTAGGTTTAACAGTTAGTAATGCTTTTAATTTATCATATCGAGAATATTTGAATCGCTTTAGATATTTTACCGATGAAATGGGTAGAAACGTGACGCTGAGATTGAAATATGTATTTTAAAAAGTCTTTCAGTAAAATTTACTAATTTAGCTTTTCGTTAAACAGGTTCATAAATCAATATCCAAAAATATGTCTTTGAGATTCTATACAGTTTTAATATCAATCATTTTATTAAACGTTTCACGAGTGTTTTCTCAACAGACAACCGTCGGTCATTTTACTTTAGGACTCCAAACTGGGGTTTTGATGCCTTTGGGAGCTAATAAAGGAATTGCTTCAGAGCAAATGGGAATTAGCAATGCGTTGACCTTTAAGTATTTTCCGAGCGACTATTTTGCGATGGGAATGACCATTGGTATGATGAATAATCATTTTATGGCACAGACAAAAGCCAATAATGTATCAATAACGCAAGTTCCGTTAACTTTTGATTTTGAATGGTACCCGACGGATTGGGTTGTGAAGCCTTATGTGGGAATGGGAGCTGGATTGACTTTTTTTTCGGTAAAACCTGTTGGCGGACTCATCAATACTTTAAAAGAAATACCTGATACTTACACAACACCGGGATATTTATTAACAGGAAAAGCAGGATTGTCGTATCAATTAAGCGACCGTTTTAGTCTTACTGGTGAAGGAAAATATTTTATGATTGCCGAACCTGGCGAAGCATTTCTTTGGCAACAAAATGACGGAACGGTATATCGTCAATTCTCCAATAAAGCCACTTTCACTTTAGGAATCCATTATCATTTTGATGAATAGGGTTTTTATTTTTAGGTATGAATTATGAGTTATGAGTTATGAGGTCGTAGGTATGAATTATGAATTATGAATTATGAATTATGAGTTATGAATTATGAGTTATGAATTATGAGTTATGAATTATGAATTATGAGTTATGAATTATGAATTATGAGTTATGAGTTATGAATTATGAGTTATGAATTATGAGTTATAAGGCAGACATTACTACATACCCCATAACTACTTACGACCCCATACCTCATACCTCATAATTCATACCTACGACCTCATACCTAAAAAATACCCCATACCTACGACCTCATACCTCATAATTCATACCTCATAATTCATACCTACTACCTCATACCTAAAAAAAACTCCAAACTCCTCTTCTTAACATTACGGTAACATAAGCATAATCTAAGCATAATGAACCCGTAACATTGGGGTTAAATAGCCACTCTAATTTTGTAGCATCAAAAAACCAATATGATGATGCAAAAGTTACTGAGTACAATTTTAGTTTTAATCGCTTCTATTTCATTCGCTTTCGCCCAAGAGGGTACAATCAGAGGAACAATCAAAGACGCTAAATCAAAAGAAGATTTAGTAGGAGCAACAGTCTTTCTTGAAGGACATAATAAAGGCGGTGCTGCCGATATTAACGGATTCTTCTCTTTAAGTCGCTTACCAGTAGGTACTTACAAATTAAAAATCTCATTCGTAGGATATAAATCTAAATTTATTGAAAATGTAAAGGTTCTTGCAGACCAAGTTACAGAAATCAATACATCACTTGACGAAGAAGGTTCGACACTTAATGAAGTTAAAGTTGTTGGTCAGAAATTAACAAATACAGAGGTTTCGGTAATTTCAGAAATTAAAGCAGCTCAACAAATTGTAAGTGGTATTTCTGCGGCTCAAATCGGTAAAACACTTGACCGTAACGCTGCTGAGGTAGTAAAACGTGTTCCGGGAGTTACTATTTTTGGAGAACGTTTTATTAACATTCGTGGTCTTAATGAGCGTTATAATACCGTTTTATTAAACAACGCTTTTGCTCCAAGTATGGAAGCAGACGTTCGTTCATTCTCATTTGACGTTATTCCGTCAGCACAAATCGACCGTATTTTAGTATTCAAATCTCCTGCAGCCGAATTGCCAGGTGAATTTGCAGGTGGTGTTGTAAAAATCTTCACAAAAAGTATTCCTGACAATAATTATTTCACCATTGACATTAGCGGAGGTTCTCGTGAAGGAACAACAGGTAAAGAAATGTTGCAACCACAAAGAGGTAAAAACTACTTATTAGGTTT
Organism: Arcicella aurantiaca; assembly: GCF_003148625.1. Lineage (GTDB taxonomy): Bacteria > Bacteroidota > Bacteroidia > Cytophagales > Spirosomataceae > Arcicella > Arcicella aurantiaca. Next base: position 198,105 of record NZ_QGGO01000007.1, read on the forward strand.
TAACAACGGATTTGCAGACTTACCTAAATATTTCCCTACAACGGCGGGTTTAAAACAAATTGCTACGTCAAATCCAGTTGCCTTGACTCAGGCAGGACAATTATTACGTAATACTTGGACGCCAACATCAACTACTGCACTTCCAGATTTACGTATGACGCTTACAGGTGCATACAAATTCATTGATAACGACGGGATTAAATTAGCCAACGTAACGGCGGTAAATTATAGCAACACGAACTCAATCTTTGAAATGTTGAGAAGTGATTTCGGATATACAGCGGGTTCAAGTAGTGAAATTTCAATTAATGAAGATACAAAGTTTAGAGACTTGCAATATAACAATGCCATTCGTTTGGGTATTCTTCATAACTGGGCATTGAAAATCAACGATAAACATACATTTGAGTTCAAAAACCTTTTCAACCAAATGAGCAATGCTCAGTATGTAAACAGAAATGGATTTGAAAACGGTGGAACTTGGAATATTCGTTCTTTAGACCAAATTTTTAGAGGAATTTATACAGGTCAGGTTTTGGGTCGTCATAAATTAAACGATGATAAAACTTTAGTTGACTGGGTGGTAGCTTATAACAAAACTTACCGTGACCAACCTGATTACAAACGTTTCAGATATTCAACCGATAATGGTTCAGAGCCAAGTTTGTTAGTACCATTTGGGGCAGCACAAACAGTAAACTTAGGTAGAACAAATATCTTACTTGATGAAAAAGCATTGATGGGAGGTTTCAATGTGGTTCAGAAATTGACCCTTGTGAAAGGTGCAACGAAAGAAAATAATAAAGAATTAGAATTGAAATTTGGGGGCTTCTACGAAAACAAAGACCGTTCTTTCAATGCTCGTAACTTAGGTTTTGTTCGTGCAAACGGTTCATTATTTGATGTTGGAAATTTGCCAATCGACCAAATTTTTGCTCAACAAAATATCAATTTAACTAACGGTGTCAAAATTGATGAGCAAACAAACGCTTCAGATTCATACTCGGCAAGTAATAACCAAATTGCTTTTTACGCATCAGGAAACTATTCTTTCACGAAAAAATTGAATTTGATTGCAGGATTACGTATAGAGAAAAACGTTCAGAAATTGAATAGTTATGACATCAGTAAAAATGCTCCTGTAAACTATAATCGTGACATTACGAATATTTTACCTTCAGCAAACTTGACCTACAATTTCTCTGAAAAATCATTGTTACGTTTTGCTTATGGAAAAACAGTAAACCGTCCTGAATTCCGTGAAATTGCTCCATTCTCTTTCTATGATTTTGTGAATAACCGTGTAATTACAGGTAATTCAAATCTTGAAAATGCTCAGATTGATAATGCTGATTTCCGTTATGAGTTCTATCCAACACCTTCTGAAATTATATCGGTTGCGGCTTTCTATAAGTACTTTAAAACACCAATTGAAGTTGTTTTTGACGGTGTGAATAACAACAACATCAGTTTTAGTAATGCAGAAAGTGCTTTCAGTACAGGTATCGAATTAGAGGTTAGAAAATCATTGGATAAATTGACCGATTCTAAATTCTTGAATAAAATCAATTTGGTATTCAACGGTGCATTTATTTATAGCCGTGTGAAATTTAATGCAAGCACGATTAACCAATCTGATAATCGCCCATTACAAGGACAATCTCCATACATTATCAATGCAGGGATTAACTACAACGATACGAAGAAAAACACACAAGTTAGTTTATTATTCAACGTAATCGGAAAACGTATTTATGCAGTAGGTAACTCATTTGCAGCAGGTTATCCAGACTGGTACGAAATGCCACGTAATGTATTAGACTTAACTTTCTCGAAAGAAGTTTATAAAAACTTAATCGTGAAAGGTGGTATCACAGATATTCTGAATAACAGAAACTTGATTCTTCAAGACGGAAATAGAGACGGTAATTTCAGTAGCGACTCAGACCAAACAATCCAGTCTTATTCTCCGGGTAGAGTTTATTCTTTGGGTGTAGTTTATACAATCCGTTAATAGAAAGACTTAAAATTTGATAAGAATTTAGAGAGAATCAAGAAAGAATACGCTGTTCAGTAAATCGGTTAAAACATTTGTACAAATAAAATAAACATTATTTCACTTTAATATATTATAAACTATTCATTTCGAAACTCATGAAATCTATCAAAATTATTGCTCTGTTACTTTCGGTAATAACAATGTTTCAGGCTTGTAAAGACGATACTCCAGCAATTGTGCCAATTCCAACAATCACAACAAGCGGAACTTTATCGGGAATTCCAGGAGCAACCGTTCAAATCAAAGCATCAATTAATGCTCCAGGTGGCGTAAAAGCAATTACAGTTTTGAAAAATGGTTCTGCTTTTGATTCTCAAACTGGAACTGGACAAACAACACTTGACTATACTAAAGATTACGTTATTGAGTCACTTGCAGCTAACTCGGTAGTTAATTTTACCATTCAAGTAACTGATAACAATAACCAAGTTTCTTCTTTAACTACTATTCCAGTAACAGTTTCTGCAATTCCTGCTCCAACAGTAGTTACAGTTTCGGGTAATTTAGAAGGAAACATTACTTGGACGGCTGACAAAATCTATAAATTGAGTGGTTTTGTTCGTTTAGGTACAGAAGCAGTATTTGGAACGGTTACCAAAACAGCTACTTTGACAATCCAACCGGGTACAGTTATTATCGGTGAACGTGCTACAAAAGGTACTTTAGTGGTTCAAAGAGGAAGTAAATTAATTGCAGAAGGTACAGCAGCGAAACCAATCGTGTTTACCTCTGAGCGTGCAGCAGGTGAGCGTGAACCGGGTGACTGGGGTGGCATTGTAATCTGTGGTAAAGCAATCAACAACTTACCAGATGCTCAAGCAAACCGTGAATTAGAAGGTGCTTATGGTGCATTCCACGGAGGTACAGATAACGCTGATAACTCTGGTTCTTTAAAGTATGTTCGTGTTGAATTTGCAGGTATTCCAATCAACCCTAACCAAGAAGTAAACTCATTCACTTTTGGTTCAGTAGGAGCAGGTACAACGTTAGAATATTTACAAGCTACTTTTGGATTAGATGATTCATTTGAATGGTTTGGTGGAAATGTAAACGCTAAATATTTGGTAGCTTACAAAGGTTTAGATGATGATTTTGATGTTGATAATGGTTTCTCTGGAAATATTCAATACGGAATTGGTATTCGTGGAGCTACTCAAGCAGATATTTCTGGTTCAAACGGATTTGAGGTTGATAATGATGCTGCTGGTTCTTCAAACACACCATTTACTTCGGCTACATTTGCCAATATGTCTATCATCGGACCAAAAGGAAGTTTGATTACAATTAGTTCTCAATTCCAAAATGGAGCTCAATTACGTCGTAACAGTAAATTGAAAATCTATAACACGGTAATTACGGGTTATCCAAACGGTGTTTATATTGATAGCCAAAGAGGTGATGCAAAAGGTAATGCTGCCAAAGGAGATATTACGCTTCAAAACGTTATCGTAGCTGGTTTAGACAAATGGGGTACAAATGGTTTCGGACAAGGAGATGCTAACTTACCACGTGGTTTCGGTATCGTTGATAACGAACAATCTACGGCTGCTCCAGCCATCTTGATTGGTACTCAAAAGCCTTCAGAATGGTTCGTTGCTCAAACTGGAAACAAATTATTGGATAATACTTCAACGCTTGGTTTAAGTTCTTCTTTATGGTCAACGGGTCGTCCTACATTTATTTTAGGTGCAACTTCTACACTAAAAGGAGTGAACTTACCAACAACTTTACCTGCCTTCTTTACAAAAACAACTTTCGCAGGTGCATTTAATGATACAGACTGGACACTTGGTTGGACGGAATTTAATCCACAAACAACTGTTTACGTGAAATAGATTAGGGTTTAGGAGTTAGGTTTTAGGTAATCGAATTGGATAATTTCAACTGAAGCCTAAAACCCAACTCCTGCCACCTCAAATAACTACCAATATGAAAACGATACTTTTAGGCTTACTCATTACATTAACGCTCATTTCCTGTCAATCTAATAATAACGACTTTGACAATTATTTTTCTAAAAGTCAACAAGATAGCCTCTTAACCAATATTGTTACTTACCTCTATTTACCTGCTCCAGAAGCAACCAATACAACAAAATTTCAACCTCAGTTTAGAGGTTTTTACGCCAAAAATACTCCCAATTTTAAACTACAAAAGTATTACCAAGCAGAAAATGGCTGGAATTACTTTTTCCTGATTCGCCCAGTTGGTTCAAGCTCAGCTTTTAAAAGAGGGGTTTTAGGAAAATTCAAATTAGCCCCCAATTCATTCATGCCAACAGCATTTGAGGAGGTTGCCAATACACCACATTTAGCAGAGGAAGTTGTGAAAGAACGTGGTAATTATTTATTTCAAGAATTGATAAAAAACGGGAATTTAGACAAACAAACTCCTATGAAACAATATATAGAATGGCCAGATGAACATTTGGCTTATGATAGAAAAACAAATCAGTGGATTACTATAAAACCGTACTAAAGATTTCCTCCTTGCCTCGGCAGGGAGAAAGTCCAAACGGATTTTCATATTGGTGTAATAAAGCAAAAGCCGAGATTTATAGTCTCGGCTTTTCTGTTTCTTTAACTTTTCAGAGCAATAAATAATATTTTGAGTGTGTAGTCTTGTTAGAAACTAAACTTTTAAGTTTTCGGAATACTTTGATAGCATACTCCATAAATGCCACTTAAATTTGTAATAGGTAAACAGCACTTTATATGACTATCAAAAAAGAAAATATAACCCGTTGCCAATGGGCTGGGAATGATGAACTTTATATAAAATATCATGATGAAGAATGGGGCGTTCCACTTTATGATGATGATAAATTATTTGAGTTTTTGATTCTCGAAGGCTTTCAAGCAGGATTGAGTTGGATAACCATTTTGAGAAAAAGAGAGAGCTTTAGGAAAGCATTTGACAATTTCGAAGCCTTAAAAATTGTTAAATATGACGCCCAAAAGGTAGAAGAACTCATGCAAGACGCAGGCATCATCAGAAATCGTTTGAAGATAGAAGGAACAATTACCAACGCTCGGATATTTCTCGAAATTCAACAAGAATATGGAAGCTTTAGAGAATATATTTGGCAATTTGTGGGAGGGCAACCCATTGTAAATCAAAGGAGTAGTTTAGGAAGTGTACCTGCAAGAACTGATATTTCAGATGCTATGAGTAAAACCCTTAAAAAAAGAGGATTCAAGTTTATAGGTACTACAATTTGCTACGCATTTATGCAGGCAACAGGTATGGTAAATGACCACATAGTAAATTGTATCTGTTATAACCGATAAGCAATCCTATAAAATTGGCTTTGCTTTTGTAACTTTGTATAAAAGAAAGATGGTAAGTATTCATCTTCTCAAAAAAACTAAAATTAAATGAATTCACGTATCGTCATCATTCCTACTTATAACGAAATAGAAAATATAGAAGCCATTATACGTAAAGTGATGAGCCTTGAACCTTCTTTTGATTTATTGATTGTGGATGATGGTTCTCCTGATGGAACAGGAAAAAAAGTTAAAGAATTACAAACAGAATTTGGTACAAATCGTTTACACCTACAAGAACGTAAAGGCAAATTAGGCTTAGGAACTGCCTATATTCATGGATTTAAATATGCTTTAGGATTAAACTACGAGTATATTTTTGAAATGGATGCAGATTTTTCACATAATCCAGATGATTTAGTGAAACTTTATAATGCCTGTGCAAACGACGGTGCTGATATGGCAATTGGCTCAAGATATATTCACGGTGTTAATGTAGTGAACTGGCCAATGAGTCGTGTTTTAATGTCATATTTTGCAGGATATTATGTGCGTTTCATTACGGGTATTCCTGTAAAAGATGTAACGGCAGGTTTTAAATGCTACACGGCAAAAGTATTGAGAACTATCAATTTAGATACCATTAAGTTTGTTGGTTATGCCTTCCAAGTAGAGATGAAATTTACCACTTGGAAATACGGCTTCAAGATTGTAGAAGTGCCAATTATCTTTACAGACCGTACCAAAGGACAATCAAAAATGTCTGCCAATATCTTCCGTGAAGCTATTTTAGGTGTCATTCAGATGAAATTGAATAGCTTTTTCAAAAAATATAAGTGAAGTTTATGAGTTTAGCGTTTATGAGTAAAAAAGGAATATTCTTTATTCAGTTATAGAGTACGACATAACGTATCAGAATATATTTTGGAATTATGTTGTTTAGATTAGACAACTATCAAAAAGTTGTCTAATCTAATTCCAATACGTCATGTCGTTGTCTATAACACTCATAAACTCATCAACACATAAACTTATAAACTCAAAATGACTTACGAACACATCAAAGCCATTCATATTATCTTCGTAACCAGTTGGTTTGCAGGACTTTTCTATTTGCCACGCCTATTTGTATATCATACAGAAGCCAACGAGAAGCCCGATTTAGAGCGTACTATCATTCAAGAGCAATTCAAGAAAATGGAGAAAATCCTTTTCAATGCGATTATGGTTCCTGCTATGTGGCTGACGATAATTTCGGGAGTGACAATGGTTTATTGGACTTGGTGGGATTCTTTCGCAGCTCACGGTTGGCTACACATCAAATTGAGTTTTGTGGTTGGACTAATTATCTATCATTTTTATTGTAGAAAATTAATCTTAGAATTACGTCAAGATAAATTTAGATTTACAGGTTTTCAGCTAAGACTATTCAACGAAATTGCTACGGTTTTCCTTTTTGCTATCGTGTTTTTAGTAGTGTTAAAAAATGCAGTAGATTGGATTTGGGGTATTTTAGGACTAATTCTTTTTGCTGTAATCATTATGTCAGCGGTGAGAATTGTGAAGAAAATTCGGGAGAAGAAGTAAGCTGAAATCGTAAACTAAAATTAGACCACAGATTGTACTGATTCAACGGATTTACACGGAAAATTAAAGAAAAATGATAACTCCGTTATGGGGAAAAATGTAGTAGTTTCGAAATCATTAACCGAACAATAAAGGGTTTGTCTCAACACAAACGAAAGACCACTGATTGAACGGATTATACTGATTTTCGCTGATTTTTCTTTATCTGCTGTGTAAATCAGTATAATCCGTTTCATCAGTGGTCTAAATTTGTCTGTGACAAATAGTTTATAGTTCTGATTATTAATTCAACACCAACTTCACATCTTCTGTTTTTTGCTGAATTTTCTTTGTTCCTAAAATCGCTCTAACAGCTTCTGCAATTCCTTCTGGGTCGAAACCACATTCACGATGAAGTTCAATTTGTTCGCCATGTTCAACAATTCTATCAGGAATGCCCAAACGTTTTATTTGTGCCGAATAATTATGGTCTAACATAAATTCTGCAACTGCCGAACCAAATCCGCCTTGAATACAACCATCTTCAACGGTAATTACTTTATCATAATTTTGGAAGATTTCATGTAACATCACTTCGTCCAAAGGCTTCACAAAACGCATATCATAATGAGCTGGATTGATGCCTTCTTTTTCGAGGATTTTACAAGTTTCAACGGCATAATTTCCAATGTGTCCGAGTGTTAAAATAGCTACATTTTCACCGTCTTTTATCTTTCTACCTTTTCCAATTTCCATTTTCTCAAATGGAGTTCTCCACTCAGGCATAACGCCTTCTCCACGTGGGTATCTGATAGAAATACACTGTTTTAAATCTTTAAAATCATCTTGCGAAACTGTAAACATAATATCACGCAACTCCTTTTCATTCATCGGAGAAAATACAATCATATTCGGAATACAACGCATATACGCAAGGTCATAAGCCCCATGATGCGTTGGTCCATCCGCACCTGCAAAACCCGCACGGTCGAGACAGAAAATTACGGGTAATTCTTGAATCGCTACGTCGTGTACTACTTGGTCGTAAGCACGTTGCATAAAAGAAGAATAAATATTACAGAAAACTGTCAAGCCTTGCGTTGCCATTCCTGCCGAAAAAGTCACGGCGTGTTGTTCAGCAATACCTACGTCAAAAGCACGGTCAGGCATGGTTTTCATCATGATATTCAAGGAACTTCCCGAAGGCATAGCAGGAGTAACACCCATAATTTTGGAGTTTTTTTCTGCTAATTCTACAATAGTATTTCCAAAAACATCTTGGTACTTTGGAGGCTGTGGAGTGGTGAAAACCTTTTTCTTGATTTCCCCTGTGATTTTGTCAAATTTTCCGGGAGCGTGCCAAAGTGTTTGGTCTTTTTCGGCAAGTGCGTAACCTTTCCCTTTGGTGGTAATACAATGAAGAATTTTTGGACCGGGAATGTCTTTCAAATCATTCAAAACCGTTACCATATATTCTACGTCATGCCCGTCGATAGGACCAAAATAACGAAGATTTAATGACTCAAATAAGTTACTTTGATTTAATAAAGTTGCTTTCAGTCCATTTTCAATTTTGGAAACAATATCTTGGGCTGATTTTCCGAATTTAGACATCTTCCCCAACAAATTCCAAACTTCGTCTTTCACACGATTGTACGTATGAGAAGTGGTAATATCGGTCAAATATTCTTTTAAAGCCCCTACATTAGGGTCAATTGCCATGCAGTTATCATTCAAGATAATAATCATGTTGTTGGGAATATCTCCCGCATGATTCATGGCTTCAAATGCCATACCTGCTGTCATTGAACCATCGCCAATTACGGCAACGTGTTGACGATTTTTTTCACCTTTATATTGAGATGCTACTGACATACCCAAAGCTGCCGAAATCGAAGTCGATGAGTGTCCAACGCCAAAAGCATCGTATTTACTTTCTTTGCGTTTTGGGAAACCCGAAATACCTCCGTAAAGACGATTTGTATGGAATACATCACGTCGTCCTGTTAATATTTTATGTCCATAAGCCTGATGTCCAACGTCCCAAACCAAATTATCGGTAGGCGTATTGAAAACATAATGTAGAGCCACTGATAACTCAACCACACCCAAAGAAGCCCCAAAATGTCCTCCAAAAACAGAAACATCATCAATAATATATTGACGAAGTTCATCACAAATTTGGATTAATTCCGAGCGGTCTCTGTTTCTTAAATCCTCAGGGGAGTTAATTTGAGCCAATATTTTGCCAGGAGTGATTTTCATGAGTTTCAATTGTCGAAAAGTGTAAAGATATAACTACAAAGTTTTCAAAATGTTTGTAATGAACCTGTTTAAACTTTCTGTTTTGAGAAGAAATTTGAATCATTTTGAACCTGTTATTTCAATATTTGAAGCCCCAGTGGAACTGCATAGCAGAGCTACGTTGAGAAAATATTGGATTAGCAGATTAAAAATGAACAGGTTTATACCGAAACAGAAAGTTTAAACAGGTTCAATAAATATCTATCGGTAAAGATGCTAAGAATCTTTCGACAAATTTACATAAATTTTTTGAGGTTCTTACAAAGCAAAACGGTCAAGCGTTTTGAGCTTAACCGTTTTGCTTTTGTAAGTATCAATTTTACCGTTATTTCTGTGACGCTTTAAATAATTTCTGTTTTTCTTCTTTGGTTAAACTTTCGTAACCTGAGCGAGATATTTTATCTAAAATCTCATCTACTTCATCATCGTCTGGATAGCCTCCACCAACGCCCGCAGGAGAACTACTATAAGTTGATTCTTTCTGACGATAAGCAACTTTGATGGTTGGTTTTTCGGTACGTTTAAAAATATTTTGGAAGAAATCAAAAATGGCATCAAGTGGTGTTCCCCAGTCTCTACCTGCTTGCAATTGTTTTACGTATAAATATCCTAAAAAAGCACCGCCTAAGTGAACAATTCCTCCGCCTGCATTTGTACCAATAGCTCCTGCCAATGAAATCAAGAAGAAGAAAAAGGCGATGTATTTAATCCGAACTGGTCCAATCAAAAACAAAAAGAAAGTGTAATCAGGCATTAAGGTAGCGGCTGCAAAAACAATAGCCATGACACTTCCAGATGCACCAATAATAGTTGTATTGATTGCTCCTTGATAATACGGAATGAAATTAAAAGAAAGTAATGCTAAAATTCCACCAAATAACGCACCAAGAATGTATAAATTTATTAATCTACGACTACCTAAAAACTCTTGAATAATTGCCCCAAACCAATATAACATTAACATATTGGGCAGAAGGTGAGCAATTGGATTTACCGAATGAAAGAATGCGTAAGTAAGTATTGTCCAAGGGCGAAAAAGAAACGTTCCCATCGCTGGTGTGAGGCTGAAATATGAAAGTGCATTTTCAAAAACATCGGGTTTTTTGAAAAACACCGTTAATGTTATCAAACACAATAACATGACCACATACACCGCCACATTCAGCCAAATTAACTGAATTAAACCGTTGTTACGCTTGGCGAAAGCGTCTTTGAAGTCATCTAAAATCCCACTCATATTTTTAGTTGTGATTTGTGAATTACGATTGGTGATTTTTAAACCAATTTATAAATATAAATTATCATCAGTTATTCTGATAACGTTTTGATTAATAAAAAGTTACCATATTTGTAAATATAATTTTAATAAAAATTATTCCTTTGATTTCCCCAGAATTTTATTAAAATGAAAGCAAAAATCATGCCTCCAATATGGGCAAAATGTGCTACATTATCACCGGGCATTTTGTGTATGCCCGCATAAATTTCATAAAGTGCATAGAAAGTTACAAAATATTTGGCTTTAATCGGAACAGGTATTGGGAAAAGCATTAATTCTGTGTTTGGAAATAAAATAGCAAAGCCTGCCATGACGCCAAAAACAGCTCCTGATGCACCAATCATCGGTGTATTTAAAACACTTTTCAAACTTTCTTCAATCACAAATACTGATTCTTTCAATGAAACGTTGCCTGTATTTTCTAATAAACCATACACATTTGATGGAATTCCTTCAGAATAAAACTTTTGAATAAGGCTTTCAAATTGCTTAAAATCTGGATTTTGAATGTATGCTTCTGACGCCGCCTGCAAAGCACTGATGTCGTAATATTTTAACCCCATATACAACAAGCCAGCTCCAATACCCGTACCAAGATAAAAAGCTAAAAAGCGTTTTTCTCCCCAAAACATTTCTAAAATTGGTCCTAAGAAAAACAGACCTAACATATTTCCAAAAATATGCCCAATCCCTGAATGCACAAACATATACGTTACTAACTGAATGGGATTGAATTGTTCCGAAGAAAAATAGTGCAAACCAAACAGCGAGACAATCATTCTATCATATTGTGGATTAATAGATTGAACGATGAATACAATAACGTTTATAGCAATTATTGCCCGAATAATGGGCGTGATACTGGGTGTTCTCATTTTTTAGGGGTTGGGGGTTGGGGTTTAGGATTTAGGGAGGTACATTGTAACTAACCCCTAAAACCCAAAACCTAACACCTTTTATCTATTCTTCATAAGCCCAATCAATACGGGTTTTCATGTCTTTGATTACTAAACCATTGGCTTTGAAATATCCTCTGATTTCATCGACTTTATCGTATTGCTTAGCTTCTTTATATTCTTTGTATAATGATAACATTCCTTTGGCAAAAGCCTCAACGGAAGTGCTTTGCTCTTCAACGATTCCTAAAACGCCTTCGATAATTAAGACAAATTTCTCTTTTAAAAGGTTGAAAGTAGCTTCACCAATTTGAGCTGTTTGTACTTGCCCCATATACAATTGATTGATTTTTTTCACGAGATTGAACAAACCTGCAATGGTTACTGCGGTGTTCATATCATCGTTTAAGCCATCATAACATCCTTGAATACCTTTCTCAATTTCGGCAACTTGTTTCTCATCAATAACGATAGAATCATCAGCAACGTATTCCAAATTTTTAATAATTCTCAATCCGTTGATTAAACGTTTGTAGCCTTTTTGAGCTGCTTTCAAGGCATCATTTGAGAAATCAAGCGTACTTCTGTATTGCGACTGCAACATGAAGAAACGAACTGTCATTGGGCTATATGGTTGCTCTAATAGCGGATGAGAACCAGCAAAAAGCTCGGCAGGTAAGAACGAATTACCTAAGGATTTTGACATTTTTTGTCCGTTCACTGTAAGCATATTTGAGTGCATCCAATAACGTACAGGTTCACGGTCGTTTGCTCCTTTTGCTTGGGCAATTTCACATTCATGGTGAGGGAATTTTAAGTCCATCCCTCCTCCGTGAATATCAAAGCTATCTCCTAAGTATTTGGTACTCATGCAAGTACATTCTAAATGCCAGCCTGGGAAACCTTCGCCCCAAGGAGAATTCCAACGCATGATGTGTTCGGGAGCGGCTTTTTTCCAAAGAGCAAAATCAAGTGGACTGCGTTTTTCGCCAACACCGTCTAAATCACGAGTTTCGGTTAATAAATCGTCCAAAATTCTACCCGAAAGTTTACCATATTCACCGCCTTGTTCGTTGTATTTGGCAATGTCAAAATAAACAGAACCGTTTGATTCATAAGCTAAACCTTTATTGATAAGGGTTTGAGTCGTTTCGATTTGCTCAACGATGTGTCCCGTTGCAGAAGGTTCAATGCTTGGAGGCAAGAAATTAAATTGCTCTAAAACTTTATGAAAATCGTTGGTATAACGTTGTACAATTTCCATTGGTTCGAGTTGCTCTAACTTCGCCATTTTCCCGATTTTGTCTTCGCCTTCATCGCCATCACCCACCAAGTGACCCACGTCGGTAATATTTCGTACATAACGCACTTTATAGCCGAGGTGCATCAAATAACGATACAACACATCGAAAGTCATGAAAGTACGGACGTTTCCTAAATGAACATAATTATAAACAGTTGGCCCACAAACGTAAATACCCACGTGAGGGGCGTTTAGAGGGGTAAACAATTCTTTTTCTCGGCTGAGGGTATTGTATATTTTTAAAGGTTGCATTTATTCGTTTATTTGATATTTTTCTTTTATATAATTGATAAATTCTTCTACCATTAGTAAGGCTTTTATGTTTGACTGCTGTCATTGCGAGGCACGAAGCAATCCGTATGATTGATGAAATGGTATTGGAAAATCTTATCTCGTGAGTGGGCAGATTGCTTCGTGCCTCGCAATGACAGTAATCATAACATTTTAAGACATTCATCAAAGGTATCTAATGCTAAGTTTAAAGTATCTTTAATATTCTCATTCATGGTTTCCGTAAAATCTTTAATGACAAGTGCTTTATCAACCATCGTGATAAGATTTGGTTTCTTCTACAAAACTAATAAAAGTATAACGGAATGAGATATTTTTCGTTCCAAAATACGTGTTTATGAAAAAAGGCTTAACGACAACCACATTAATTGTACTTAGTTACTTTTTCCTCAATTCTCTCAAAATCCCCTATCTTTACTAAAAAATTAAACAAGAAACCACAATGACCATTTTAGAAGTCGCTGACGATAAAAAATTACAACAAGAATTCCTTTTATTACCCGTAAAACTGTACGAACAAGACACTAATTGGATTCGTCCGCTTGACCAAGATGTTGAGAATACGTTTAATCCGAATAAGAATAAATACTTCAAACATGGTGAAGCTATCCGTTGGATTTTACAAAACGAATCTGGCGAAACTATCGGTCGTGTAGCGGCTTTTATCAATCATGAAACTGCCACAAAAGAGGAACAACCAACAGGCGGAATGGGCTTTTTTGAATGTATTGAAGATGAAAAAGCCGCTTTTTTATTATTTGATACTTGTAAAAATTGGTTGACATCTAAAGGCATGGAAGCAATGGATGGGCCAATTAACTTTGGCGAACGTGATGCTTTTTGGGGCTTAATGACCAAAGGTTGGCAATACGAGCCAACTTATAAAATGGCTTGGACGAAACAATATTACATTCCATTTTTCGAGAATTATGGTTTCAAAGATTATTTCCAACAATACGTTTATGTTTCGCCAATCAGAGCGGCAACCGTAGCAGACACCGTTGAAGAAAAGGCAAAAAAGGTTTATGCCAATCCAGATTATGATTTCAGACATATTGAAAAGCGTAAGTTAGAAAAATACGGAGAAGATTTCAGAACGGTTTTTAATGAAGGTTGGGCGAAATTTCCGGGGGTAAAAGCCATGAGTTCGGAGCAGGCACAAAGTTTAGTAAAAACCATGAAGCCAATCATTGACGAACAACTCACATGGTTTGCCTACGCAGGCGAGCGTCCGATTGCTTTCTTTATTGTTATTCCAGACATCAACCAAATTGTAAAACATCTTGATGGAAAATTTGGACTTTGGCAAAAACTAAAATTTTGGCTTTTGTTACAACGTGGCGTAGTTACTCGTACTTGCGGAATGATTTTCGGGGTTGTGCCAGATTTTCAAGGAAAAGGGATTGAATCTGCCATTGCTTTGCGTTTCCGTCAGGCTGGACGAGACAATCCACATTATCAATACGAAACAATTGACATGAATTGGGTGGGCGATTTTAACCCCAAAATGAACCGTTTTGTGTCGCAATTAGGAACAACACGTGACAAAGAATATATCACTTACCGTTTCCTTTTTGATAGAACCAAAGAATTTAAACGTTGTCCAAGAGTGGGATAGTATTTCTTAAAAATCCTTAATAATATAAAATCTACCCAAATTCGCCGTAAATTTGAATTATGAGATTTAGAATACTTTTACTTTTATTAGGGCTAACCGCTTGTGAATCTGACGATAAACCCAATGATTTAATAGCAGAAGATAAAATGGCAGTCATTTTATCGGATATTCACGTACTGGAGTCGCAGGTGAATGATATGCACATTAGCAATACTGATTCAGCCCTTTTTATTTATCAAAAATTAAAAGTGAAAGCGTTGAAAAAATACAATATTGATACGGCAAATTTTAATATGAGTTTGAGGTATTATATTACCAATCCAGCATCGTTGAAGAATGTGTATGTTGATGTAAAAAGACTTTTAGAAGAAAAAAAGAAGAAAATACCAACAATTAAAGCAAAGCAGTATAGTAAAAAACAGCCTGTTGATAGTATAAAAAGGATTTCTGCAAGATATAAATTGCCGTAACACAGACTTTAGTCTGTATGTTAATCATCGACATACAGACTAAAGTCTGTGTTACGCTCTCACTTTTTCAATAATCTTGATTTGCTCTAAAACCTCTTCAGGCTTAATAATCAATTCTTTACCATCGACAATTACATCGTGTAAATTTTGGAATAATAATGACCAATTCCCCGTCAAAGTTTCAACAGTTCCTCTAATTCCCAAGCCATTCATATCAGCATTCAAAATGCCAACTTGAGAACTTGGTTCAACGCCAAAACCTGCGTCATTTGGCTGTAAACCTGCTTTTAGGTGGTCTTCTTGCACATCAATTCCGTATTTTACGAACGAGCCTTTTGTACCATGAATAATATATCTTGGAGAATCTTCACGAACCAATAAACTCGACCTCAACGTAACTTTCAATTTGCCATAGTCCAAACGAATATCAAAAGCATCTTCAATTTCAGAACCTTCTCTTTGCGTGAAAGATTGTCCCCAAACGCTTTGCGGAGAACCAAAAAGGACAATAGCTTGGTCGATAATGTGAGCTCCTAAATCGTATAAAATTCCGTTGGCAGGACTAACCGTTTCTTTCCATTTTTTAGGATTCAAAACGGGTTTGAAGCGATTGAAATGTGCTTCAAAGTTTAAAATTTCGCCCAATAAACCATCATCAATAATTTTTTTGACCGTCATAAAATCACTATCAAAACGGCGATTTTGGAAGATTGTTAATAATTTCCCTGTTTCTTTTCCTAACGCAATGAGTTCTTCGGCTTCTTCGATAGTTGCGGTAAATGGTTTTTCTACCAAAACATTTTTACCTGCCAATAACGTTTTTTTTGCATACTCAAAATGCGTTGAATTGGGCGAACAAATACTTACCAAGTCGATAGAATCATCTGCCAAAACTTCGTCTAAACTTTTGGCAACATTGACATTCGGAAAATATTCCTTTGGATTTTGACTATTAGAAACAATAGTTTTAAGATTGAAATTTGGATTAGTTTCAAAAAAGGGAGCTTGTAAATATCTTCCCGATAAACCAAAACCAATAAGAGCGACGTTGAGCATGATTTTTTTATTTTGTAATCCGATGTTGGACGGCACTCCGTCTCTGCATCGGAATGTTATTAACTATATAAGTAGGCTGGCTGCCTGTTAATGTAGTAACTCGCAAGATGCGAGCTACTGAGCGGGAATAAGACTAAAATTGAAAATTTCTACTCTTACTATTTTTGTAACTCGATGCTTCTGCATCGGAATATATTTACGTTCGATGCGGAAGCATCGGGTTACATTTCTTGCCCTTGTGTTAGCAGTTCATAGTTATTTCTGATTGTTCAATTCTTCTTTTATTTTTTGTACACTAACACCTCCAACAGCAATATCTTCGTCTGGTTTTTCATTTATCGTTATAAAAAACAAATGTTTGGGTATTCCTGTAATTTCTACTGAAATGTCTGTCAGTTGTGTTATGAGTTTTTCTTTTACTTCTTTTGTTAATTTTCCTGCTGTAAATTCAATTATTGGCATATTTCAGAAAGTTGTTTTGCGTAAGCATACACACCAAACGGCTTTATAATAATCATGCTCAGTGCGTTGCTTTCGTTAATGTTGTTAATTTTTTGTAGCCTGATGCTTCCGCATCGGAATATAATTGCGTCCGATGCGGAAGCATCGGCTTACACCAATACCGAAAACAAATCGGGTTGTTCGTTAAGTTCTTGGTAAACAATGTTTTCTGCTTTCATTCTGTCAATGAGGGCAGCGTAATCTTCTCTGGTCTTTAGTTCTATTCCTAATAAAACGGGTCCTGATTCTCGACTGGTTTTCTTCTGATATTCAAAGAAAGTAATGTCGTCGTCTGGTCCTAAAACGTTATTCAAAAAGTTGCGTAATGCTCCTGCACGTTGTGGAAAACGCACCATAAAATAGTGTTTTAACCCTTCGTAAAGCAAAGAACGTTCTTTGATTTCTTCGGTGCGAGTGATGTCGTTATTCCCCCCAGAAACTAAACAAACTACATTTTTACCTTTAATTTGGTCTTTCATAAAATCCAAAGCCGCAATGGTCAAAGCTCCTGCGGGTTCGGCTACGATGGCAGATTCGTTGTATAGTTCCAAAATGGTAGTACAAACTTTCCCTTCGGGAACAATGATGATGTCGTCCAAATTTTTCTGACAAATGGCAAACGGAATTTCGCCTACTTTTCCCACAGCCGCACCATCTACAAATTTGTCGATTTTCTCTAAACCCACTACATGACCCGCATCAATACTCGCCTTCATAGACGCCGCACCAGCAGGCTCAACGCCAATAATTTTGGTATGTGGCGATAACTGTTTGAAAACCGTAGAAATCCCCGCAGAAACGCCTCCGCCACCAATGGCAAGGAATAAATAATCAATTTTTATATCAGCATCTCTAAAAATCTCCAGTCCGACGGTAGCCTGTCCCGTAATAACATCAATATCATCAAATGCCGACACAAAAGTAGCGTGATGTTCTTCACAATATTGTTTGGCAGCTTTGGCGGCATCATCGTAAGTATCACCCACCATCATAATTTCGATGTCGTCTTTACCAAACATTTTTACCTGCTTTATTTTCTGATTTGGCGTGGTTGTAGGCATAAAAATCGCTCCTTTTACGCCCATTTTATGGCAAGCATACGCCAATCCTTGTGCATGGTTTCCCGCAGAAGCACACACAACCCCTTTGTCGAGTTCAGCTTTTGAAAGCCTAACCATTTTATTATACGCACCTCTTATTTTGTAAGAACGGACAATTTGTAGGTCTTCTCTTTTCAAGAAAATATTTGCCTCATAACGCTCCGAAAGGATTAAATTTTCCATCAAAGGCGTGTGTACGGCTATGCCTCTCAACTTTTCGGCAGCTTCGTAGATGCTTTCTAAAGTTGGGGCAACGATTGTTTTTGTTTTATTGCTCATGAAGTGTTTGTGTTTTGAAGTTCGAGGTTTCAAGGTCGATGTTTGATATTTTGTAGGGGCGTATCGCATACGCCCATTTCCTGACAATGTGGACATATCGCATACGCCCATTTCCTGACAATGTGAACGTATCGCATACATCCCTACATATCTTTTAATACATAATACTGAATCGAAAAATTATTCCAAAATTATCTTCCCGTCACGGTCGATGTTTGTTCTTTTATCGAAATGGAAATCATAAAAACCTGCATCTCCCGACCGTGCATCAATTTTTACGGTACTTCTGCCCATTTCTAAACCTTGATTGTCGTAAGCTTTTGCTAATACTTTACCTTTAAATTTTTTAGAGAAAATCAAATAAACGCTTAGAAGATTGTCTGTGCCACCGTCTTTGTCGCTTTTGAGAGAGACTTTTCCGTTGGTAATTCCTTTATTGATAAGGGCATCGGTATAAGTTAAATTGATGGCACGTGCTTTTTTTACACCTGTTTCAATCCCTTTTACCATCGAACCTGCGGTTTCGCCAATTTTTTCGGTAGAGTTACTTAATTTGTCACAAGATGAAACAATAATTGATAAAGCTAAAGAGCTGATAGTTAATGCCTTTTTCATTGATATTGATTTATGAATTGTTAGTTCAAATTTAGTGAAAATTACTCGAACAATTCATCTACTCATGATGTTTCAACCTTTTGTGTTTGATGGCACACCATCTTTTTTTGAGATGATAAAATCAGCTTAAATATTATCTAAACAACCATTTAATCAATTGTCACCGATATTGTTTGAATTTCCCAATAATGTTTATACTTTTATTAAATTCTTCTAAGTAGCACTTCGATAATATCCTCAGTCTGAGGGAGCATTTTGCTTACCACACTTTGTATTTGAAATATATGATTTTGTTAAACATTGGGCTATTCTCTTCCTGATTTGTATGGGAGTTAGCATTTATATTTTCACAACTTTAAACAATTTCAATCATGAAAAAATCAAACTTCTTACGTTTGCTAATAGGAGCAAGCGTTGCCGCCATGACAGTTTGGGCTTGCCAGACCAATGATTTAACTACTCCAAGTACTCCCAATTCCGACTCAAAAGTATCAAGTGCCAAAGTGTTAGTTTGTCCTTCTGTATATGCTTTAGTTTTGTTAGGAAGTGCAGGTTCACCTGTTCCTGCGGGTTTTCCATCATACATTTATAAAGTTGACCCTTGTGCATCTCCTGTTGGTTTTGCTCCTGTTTCGCAAATTAAAATTGCAGGTACTCCTGTATATTCTGTAACAGGTATTTGTGATATGCCAGGCGTGGCAGATATGGCTTGGGCGGTTACTGGGGTGAACTCTAATTTTCCTCAAAAACTGCTTAAAGTTCAAATTTCAACGGGTATTGCTTCAGTGGTAAATACCACTACTGCCCCATTGCAAGATATTGAAAATTATGGAACAACGGGACTTTTCGTTGCCATCAAAGAAGGAACTTCTCAATTATTGAAAGTGGCAGTTCCGAGTGGTGCAACAACGGTTTTTGCTCCTGCTGGTCCAACGGCACAATACAATGGTTTAACGGTAGTTGGTACAAAATTTCAAGCAATTTCGGGTTTGACAAATCTCATTTGTAGTCCTAATTCTGGAGATATTTTTGAATATCCAAATACAGGAGGAGCATATACAGGGAAATATTCGTATAAAAATTTGCCTGCTAATAGTATCTGGACGATGAAAGAATTGGGTTTCTATTTTGATAATTGTTGTGGTAAACGATGGATGGTGGGTAGCTCTTCGAATATCCTTTCTCATAATTTGAATATTACGGCTTGTCTTCCGTCAAGTCCTGTAATGTTGCTACAAACTCGTCCTATTTACGATTTCATGGCAAAACCGTAAGGATAGAACTTAATGTTTTAGATTGGGGTTTAGTTTATATATGCTTTAGGTGATAAGTCGTATGTAATAAATTATTTTAGTTTATTATATACGGCTTAATGCTTATGACATAAACGAACCATTTACGAATAAAATCCCCGATGAAAATACTATTACGTTATTTGAAAAAACACCAAGCAACCGTGCTTGGAGCATTATTTTTAGCTGCAATCAATCAAATTTTCTCTCTTCTTGACCCTTATATTTTTCGTAAAATTATTGACGATGTAGCCAATGTCTATCGTGCTGATACGCATACAGTTGAAGACTTTTTACGTGCCATTATTCCATTGACTTTAGCGTCAATTGGTGTGGCTTTTGTGAGTCGGGTAGCCAAAAATTTTCAAGATTATTTTATCAATACCGTTACCCAAAAAGTAGGAGCTCAAATCTACGCAGACGGTATCAGTCATTCTTTGGAATTACCTTACGAATCTTTTGAAGACCAACGTTCTGGCGAGACTTTAGGAAAATTACAAAAAGTACGTACCGACGTTGAGAAAATTATCACCGTAGGAATTAACATTCTTTTCCAATCAGTAATTGCTTTGATTTTCATTTCGGTGTATGCGTATTCTGTTCACTGGATGATTGTGCCTTTGTTTTTGATAACGGGACCACTCATTGCGTGGATTAGTTCGGTTTTGAGTAAGAAAATCAAAACCATTCAGATTCAAATTGTGAAGGAATCAACAGGTTTGGCGGGTTCTACTACGGAATCTTTACGCAATATTGAATTGGTAAAATCGTTGGGTTTGGCAAAACAAGAAATCGCTCAGTTGAACGCCACGACTCAGAAAATCTTGAAATTAGAATTGAAAAAAGTGCGTTACGTGCGTTCCATGTCGTTTGTACAAGGAACAGTCGTAAACTTCTTACGTGCCATGATGGTCTTGGTTTTGATTTATTTGATTTACGAAAACAAAATTACACTCGGACAATTCTATTCACTTAATATTTATTCGTTCTTCTTGTTTGGCCCACTTCAAGAAATTGGTAATGTGGTAAATACTTACCGTGAAGCGGAGGTTTCATTACAAAATTTTGAGGATATTTTCAAGATTCCTGTGGAAGTAAAACCCGCTAATCCATATCCTGTCATTAGTATTGATTCGCTTGAATTTCAAGACGTTAAATTCAAACATCAATCGGCGAATAAAGATGCTTTGCGTAAAATTACCTTCAAGGCAACGCAGGGAGAAACGATTGCTTTTGTTGGGCCATCGGGTTCTGGGAAATCTACTTTGGTGAAATTATTGGTCGGATTGTATCGCCCGAAAGAAGGAAAAATTTTGTACAATGGTCATAATTATGATGAAATTGATTTCGACCAACTTCGTGAACGCATCGGTTTTGTAACGCAAGACACGCAGTTATTTTCGGGAACAATTCGTGAAAATTTATTATTCGTAAATCCTTTGGCGACTGACGAACAGTGTTTGGACGTATTAAGAAAAGCCGCTTGTCATACCCTTTTAGACCGTGCCGAAAACGGTTTAGATACCATTATCGGAGAAGGTGGCGTGAAGGTTTCGGGAGGAGAAAAACAACGTTTGAGTATCGCCAGAGCATTATTACGTAATCCAAACTTATTAGTTTTTGACGAAGCAACCTCTTCTTTAGATTCACTAACAGAAGAAGAAATCTCTGAAACCATCCGTGAAGTTTCGGAAGGCACAACGCATTTAACCATCGTAATTGCCCACCGTCTCAGTACCATCATGCACGCCACCAATATTTTCGTGTTAGAAAAAGGAAAAATTGTAGAAAACGGCTCGCATGATGAATTATTGGAAAATAAAGGTTTGTATTATGCCATGTGGAGACAGCAGGTTGGCGAGAAGGATTTAATCGAAGAATAAATAATGGTAGAGACGTTGCCTGCAACGTCTTGCCTGTCTTACCTGCAATGTCTTGCCTGTCTTACCTGCAACGTCTTGCCTGTCTTACCTGCAACGTCTTGCCTGTCTTGCCTGCAACGTCTTTTTATCAACGTAAATGTACCACCAGATAAATATTGCCTTCAACGTTTAATCAGATTATTTAATAACTTATTATGAAAATTGTTGCCTGTAATGTCTTAAACCTAAGAGGTTATCTTAAACTTAAGAGGTTATCTTAAACTTAAGAGGTTATCTTAAACCTAAGACGTTATCTTAAACCTAAGAGGTTATCTTAAACTTAAGAGGTTATCTTAAACCTAAGACGTTGCAGGCAACGTCTCTACTTATGAAAAAAATACTTTTTATTTTGGGAATACTGTGCGTTTCCCTTTCTTTCAATTATGGACAAACGTCTTCAACGAACGTTTTTACAAACCCACTTTTACCTTCTGGAGCTGACCCTTACAGTTTTTACAAAGATGGGTATTATTATTATACGCACACCTTACAGAATAGTTTGACCATTTGGAAAACCAAAAACTTGTCTGACCTCAAAATGGCTCAATCTAAAGTAATTTGGACACCACCAAAAGGAACTTCGTATTCCAAAGAACTATGGGCTCCCGAAGTACATTTTATTCAAGGAAAATGGTATATGTATTTTGCGGGAGATGATGGAGATAATAATCACCACAGAATGTATGTGTTGGAATGTACCACCAACGACCCAATGACTGGCGAGTGGGTTTTTAAAGGAAAAGTAGCCGATGCTAAAAACGACAAATGGGCAATTGACGGCGATGTTTTTGAACACGGAGGAAAATTGTATATGATTTGGTCGGGTTGGGAAGGTGATAAAAACGGTCAGCAAAATATTTACATTGCTCGTATGAAAAACCCTTGGACTATTGAAAGCGAGCGTTCAAAAATATCAGGTTCAGACTTTGATTGGGAGAAACACGGAGATATTAAAGGCGACCCAAATTTGCCTCATGTAAACGTAAATGAAGGTCCTCAGATATTAAAAAACGGCAAAAAAGTATTTGTTATTTATTCCGCAAGTGGTTGTTGGACAGATTTTTATGCTTTGGGTTTATTAACTGCCGACGCTAATGCAGATTTGTTAAACCCTGCAAGTTGGAAGAAATCTCCAGAGCCTGTATTTAAGCAATCTATTGAAAATGGTGTTTTTGCCCCCGGGCATAATTCATTCTTCAAATCACCAAACGGAAAAGAAGATTGGATTTTATATCATGCCAATTCAAAAGCTGGACAAGGTTGCGGAGGTTTCCGTTCGCCAAGAATGCAAAAGTTTACATGGAATGCCGACGGAACACCCAATTTTGGGATTCCTGTCAAAGAAAATGTAGAAATGGCAGTGCCTTCTTCAAGTAAAAAGTAAAATTTAATGCCGTCAGAACTCAAATCCTGACGGCGTTATAACATCAATCTGTTTTCAGTACAAAATCCCGATAAATTCTTCCAAAATTTAGGTTTATGCCAAAGGTATAATACAAACCGCTATACTGATTTTGAAACATGGATTGCCCCATGATAAACCTTTCTCCACCTTGCAAGTGAACTCCAAACCAACGAGTAACATTTATAATGGTAGAAATTCCTGCTTGCATTGGATAAACATTATCTGTGGTAAGCTTTAAGAGTTGTCCGTCGGCATCATAAATGCCATTAGAACCTTCTCCAACGCCAATTTCAATGGGAATATCTATCTTAAAAATCTTTCCATTATAAATTGTTCGAGTATATCCCAAACTCAAAAACCAAAGAGAAACTTCACCGTTGACTTGTTTAGGTGGCACTAATGGGGCTGCTTGCCGTTGATTCTGAGCCTTGAATTTCTGTTTGGAGGAATCCGTAAGTGTATAATATCCAAGCGAATACAAATGTTTGTCTTTGAATTTTAGTCCTGCATAAGCACCATAAATGGTAATGGGAGAGTTTTTTACTAATGTTTGCCTAAAATCTGCATTGATGACAAAATTTAGTTTTTGCCTAAAAATCTTTTTTTCGGGTTCTTGCAAAGAATCCGCTTGCCCAAAAATAGTATTGGTAATTAGTACAAAAAAGATGAAAGTGAGTTTTTGTAAATATAGATTCATGCTGTGAGTTTTTAGAAAATACAATAAAAGTCAAATCTATATTGTTTGGGAAACCTAAAATAGAGCATTTTGTCTTTTTATAAGCCTATAAATATACAAAATGACTTATTTTTCCAACTAAGTGATAACTTCGTAACAAAGACTTCTGAAACAAAACACGCCACGATGAAACGAATATTGCCCGTTATTGTCCTTTCTCAGTTTTGCTGCACGTCGCTTTGGTTTGCAGGAAATGCTATTTTGCCAGATTTGACCAAACATTTTAATATTGATGCCAATAATCTCGCTCATTTAGTAAGTGCGGTTCAGTTTGGTTTTATTTCGGGAACTTTCCTTTTTGCTTTGTCTGGACTTGTGGATAGATTTGTGGCTACTCGTATATTTTTTGTTTGCTCTATTTTGGCGGCTTTCTGTAATATTAGCGTAGTGATGGTGCATACAACTGAAAGCATTTTGCTGATTTCTCGATTTTTAACAGGTTTTTTCTTAGCAGGAATTTATCCCGTAGGTATGAAAATCGCTTCAGACCATTATCAAAAAGGTTTAGGAAAATCTTTGGGATTATTGGTTGGTGCTTTGGTTTTGGGGACTGCTTTCCCTCATTTTCTGAAAGGATTTAATACTAATTATTCGTGGGAATTTGTGCTTTGGGCAACTGCTGGGCTTTCGGTTTTGGGTGGTTCTATGATGGTACTTTTAGTGCCACAGGGGCAGTATTCAACGGTTGCGAAGAAAATAGATTTTCGAGCCATTACCACAGGTTTCAAAATTCATAATTTCCGAAGTCCAGCCTTAGGATATTTTGGACACATGTGGGAATTATACACTTTTTGGGCGTTTTTGCCCGCATTGATTTTATCCTACAAAACCCAACATCATCTCACAGATATTAATGTATCTCAGTGGGCTTTTGTCATTATTGCTTCTGGGTCAATTGCTTGCGTTGTTGGTGGTTATCTTTCCGAATATTTTGGCACTAAAAAAGTAGCGGTTTTTGCTCTTAGTCTTTCTTGTTTTTGTTGCCTGATTTCCCCAATTATGCTGATGTATGCTTCTGTGCCTGTGCTGTTTGGTTTCTTGTTATTTTGGGGAATGGTCGTGATTGCCGATTCTCCGCTATTTTCAACTTTGGTGGCTCAAAATGCCCCCATTGAATCAAAAGGTACATTATTGACCATTACCAATAGCATTGGTTTTTCCTTGACGATTCTCAGTATCCAAATAATAGGGATTTTATCTAATGTCATAAACCCCCATTATTTGTACATATTTTTGGCAATTGGACCCATTTTAGGAATAGCGATGCTTCTGAAAAAAGCGTCCTAAAACTTGAATTTATAGCCCAAGCCAATAATCGCTCCCGACGATTCCGTTCCTACTAAATCTATGTTAGAAAACACAGAAACATCAATAGCGTGGTGTTTGGCAAATTTATATGAAATACCTGCTTTGGGACGTATTTGGTCAACTTTTGCCCCAATTTCATAAAATAAATCGGCAGAAACGTAAGGCGTAAATTTTGATTTATTCGGATACGATATTTCTAATTTGTTTCGCAAATAACTGGCATCAAAATCGGTTTCTCCATCATTATCTTTAAACTGACTTTGATAACGCAATCGGTTTTCAAATTTCAAGAATTTTACTTTTCGTTCGTAAGATAAATCTGCATAAAAGCGGTCACGGTGTTTAAATTCCTTTGTTTCATTTTTTCGACGTTCTATGTAGCGATAATATCCCGAAATTTCCCAATTTTTATGAATTTTGTAGGATAGCCCAACTTCTCCCAAATACGTTTGTGTATAAGAAATATTATCAACCATTCGGGCTTGACCGTACAATGAAACGGCAAACTTTTTGCCTATTTTTTTTTCTATACTGATACTATTCCAAAGCCCTAAACCTTCATTTTGAGCATGAGTTTGATTGAAAATGAGTGCCAAGAATAGGAGAATTATTAAAGAGCGATATTGTGATATTTTCATTTTTTTATTCGTAATAATACATGATGATTTGTACGGAGTCTTTCAAAAAATCATAGTCTTGAATTTCCACTCGATGAATATTCAATCCTGTTCTTGCACTCAAATCCTCTATTAAAAGTGGTCTATTGACAGGACTAATCAGCCCAATTTTGTCATAAACAGCCACTTTGGTATGCTCTTTTTTAATGAGCCAACTTCCTTCCAATAAAGCAGTTATCAATAATAAAATGGTAGTGATAAATACTAATTCTTGCCAAGAATCTTTACTGATGGCAGAAATCAAACCGATAGCAATAACCATAAAAAGATAGGTCATGTCTTTGGTAGAAATTCCTTCGGTGCGGTAACGTAGCATCGAAAAAACGGCAAATAATCCAAAAGCCGCACCCATGCTCATTTCCACTTTATTGAGTAGATATGTGAGCAAAAATATGATTACGTTGAAGCCAAAAAATGTAAGAAAATGGTCTGTTCTACGATAGTGTCTGTAATAAATAATTCTGATTAAGATAAAAACAGCAATAAAATCAAATGAAAACTGGGTCAGAAATTGCGTTAACGAAGCACTAAACCATTGAATATTTAGAAGAATTGGATGTTGAAGCATTATTGATTGCAAATAAGTCATATTGGTTAATTGTCTTTTGTAAATGTAAGTATTTGGTTTTGAATCGATTATATTTGATAGTAGGTTGAGTGCTGATAACTCCTAAGCAGTATTTGCTTATTGAGCCTTCTCTGAGATGATATTTTCTGAAAATATCAATGATGGGTGATGCTCCCAATTGTTCTTGTTTTACCTCTGCAATGGCAATTTTTGGAAAATTAACTTCTTGATTATTCCCCTGAAATTGTAAATTAATGTCTATCGTCAAACGTTCTGGACTGGTTCTGTTCACTAAGGTCATTCGGCGATAATTTACGCCTAAATTTTCTTGAATATCAAAAGGACGATAAGGACTTGTTTTTTCTAAAAACTGAGACATTTGCGGACTAAAAACGTCATTTGGAGTGCCTTCAATGCGTTTTTTGATGGTTCTGCCTTTGTTATTTTTATGCTTAATTTCCAAAAATGATAAGGACGAATTGAGATAGGTTCTAAACCTAATTTTATATCGACTGCCTCTTCCAGACTGATGATGATGGTATAAATCTAAATCCTGAGTATCAAAATATTTACTTTCATAGGCAGATAAACGTTCTCCTTTTACTTCTAATATTCGATAGAGCGGAAGGGCTTCTTCCAAAATCAAAGGGAGCAAATGAATTGGAATAATATATTTTACATCAACCCGATTCATCAAACTGACACCATCCATTTGCATGAGGTCAATTTTTTCAAATTGAGTGGTAATATCTTTTATTTGGTTTATATAAAATGTTGGATTCATATAAAACTATAATTGCTTGATTTTGAGTTAATAATAAATAGGAATTAGGGTTTAGTCGTTAGGTATTAGTGCTGGAATTTGCTACTAATATAAGCTATTGTTTTCTGATTAATTTACTCATTCGTTTTCTGGCAAATCGCTTCTCGCTTGATGTAGGTGCTGATTAGAAATACACAACTTGACGCATAACTATTGCCCCAACGTTTAAAAGCTATCTATTTTTTATTACAACTATCTATTATTGGTCGCAAATAGGTAAATAACCGATGACTCAATTGCTGTAAAACATCTTTTGAAAAATCTTAAAAAAGTTAGATATTTACCAAAAATCTAATTAGAATTTTCCTTCCAAAATCATTACTGTCATGAAAAAAGCTATTTACTGCTTTATTATTTGTACGTTTTTATTGATACAACAATCGGTTGCACAGTCGCCTGTTTCATTTCCTGATGGAATCATCGTAGGAAATTCAACAGTGGCTATTCCTTCGGGAAGTACCTATAAATTGGCAGTAAGCGGTGGCATTATTACTGAAAAAGTACGTGTAGCAACCAATGGAACAGCTTTTTGGGCTGATTATGTTTTTGAACCAGCCTATAAACTTCGTCCATTAAAAGAAGTGGAAACTTTCATCAAAGAAAACAAACATTTACCAGAAATTCCTTCAACGGCGGAGGTTTCGCAAAATGGCATCGACCTTGCTCAAACTCAGGCATTGTTACTTCAAAAAGTAGAAGAATTGACCCTTTATGTAATTGACCAAAATAAGAAAATTGAGAAATTAGAAAGAAAAGTTCGTGTGCTTAGTCGCAAGAAATAAGTTGATATAACTTTCTAAAATAGCCTAAATACAAAAGCCAAGTTTGCCATAAAAGGTAATCTTGGCTTTTATTTTTTTCAATAGACTTCTTGCGAAAGTGTTTTATGATTGAAAAATGATATATTTTCGAGTGAAAATAGCGAGAATTTTGAAAGCATAGCAGAGCTACGGTTGAAAAATTTTCGCTATTTGTAGCCGAAAAGATATTGTTTTACGACTTAAAACACTTTCGCAAGAAGTCTAATATCCAATTTATAACTTATTGAAAACCATAAACATAAATGAAGTGTTATCTCTATTCCTGTGGTGAAAGACAATTGAAAGTGATAGAATTAAAATCAATTTATTACGGAATTATCTACCATTTGGCGGACTCTTTTAAGGTTACACTTCTCCGAAGTGGGTACGAGAATTTTCACTATATTCTACAAAGGTTGAACCTCTCCGAGGTATAAATCGACACAATTTCGGAGAAATTCAACCTTTGTAGCACAAGAATAGCCTCGAATTACGGGCTTCGGAGAAGCCTAACCTTAATTCCGCCAAATAGTAGATAATTCCGATTTATTAAAAATCAACAGGTTATATCGCTTAATTTTGTATTATGATTACGATAAGAGAAAGACCAATCAGCCATTGGTTGCCAATTACGAAGAAAGAAGTTGAACAGCGGGGCTGGGAACAATTAGATGTAATATTGATTTCGGGAGATGCCTACGTGGACCACCCTGCTTTTGGTGCGGCCGTTATTGGGCGTATCATCGAGAGCGAGGGTTTTAGAATTGGTATTATTCCGCAACCAAATTGGCGTGATGACCTCCGTGATTTTAAAAAAATGGGTACTCCCAAATATTTCTTCGGAGTAACGGCGGGTTGTATGGATTCTATGGTGAATCATTATACTGCCAATAAAAGATTGCGTTCAAATGATAGTTATACACCGGGAGGCGAAGCGGGTTTCAGACCTGACTATGCCACAACGGTTTATACTCAAATTCTCAAAAAGATTTACCCAGACGTTCCTGTTTTGATTGGTGGAATCGAGGCTTCATTGCGTCGAGTAACTCATTATGATTATTGGAAAGATAAATTATTTCCTACCATTTTGGAAGATGCAGGGGCGGATATGCTCGTGTACGGCATGGGCGAACAACCTTTGAGAGATATTTTGAGGTTAGTAAAAAGTGGCGTGCCTTTAAATGAAATTCGTGATGTAAAACAAATTGCTTATTTGGAAGATAAACCCGTTCTGCCTCATGATACTTGGGAAACGATTGAATTGGCAAGTCACGAAGTTTGTTTGGAAGATAAAATTAAATACGCTTCCAACTTCAAAATTGTAGAAGTAGAATCTAACAAATGGCAAGCAAACCGTATTGTTCAGAAAGTCGGGAAAAAGACTTTGGTCATAAATCCGCCTTTCAAAACGATGGACGAAGAGGAAATGGATAAATCATTTGATTTACCTTATACTCGTTTGCCGCACCCCAAATACAAAAATCGTGGAGCAATTCCTGCTTACGAAATGATTAAATTCTCTGTCAATATGCACAGAGGTTGTTTTGGAGGTTGTAGTTTCTGTACGATTTCGGCTCATCAAGGAAAATTTGTGGCTTCTCGTTCCGAAGAATCCATCATGAAAGAAGTAAAACAAATTGCTGAACACCCAGAATTTAAAGGCTATCTTTCAGATTTGGGAGGCCCTTCTGCCAATATGTACCGCATGAAAGGCAAGGACGAATCTATTTGTGCAAGATGCCAAGCTCCAAGTTGTATCAATCCTGTTATTTGCTCAAATTTAGATACTTCGCATAAACCTCTGACCGAGATTTACCGCAAAGTAGATGCTTTACCAGAAATCAAAAAAGCCTTTGTAGGTTCTGGAGTAAGATATGACCTTTTGGTTGATGATTTCAATAAGAACAATACCGACGGAAATCATGATGAATATATGGAACAATTAATTACTCGCCACGTGTCGGGTAGATTGAAAGTAGCTCCAGAACATACTTCTGATGCTACGCTAAAAGTGATGCGTAAACCGGGATTTAAGTATTTCAGAAAATTCAAGGAGAAATATGATAAAATTCAAGATAAGCACGGTTTAAATCAGCCTTTGATTCCGTATTTTATAAGTTCTCACCCAGGTTGTGAAGAACAAGATATGGCAAATTTAGCAGCCGAAACCAAAGATTTAGGTTTTAGATTAGAACAAGTACAGGATTTTACGCCAACTCCCATGACCGTTGCGGAGGTGATTTATTACACAGGTGTACATCCATATACTTTGCAACCTGTTTATACTGCCAAAACAAAAGAAGAAAAGCAAAATCAAAATAACTATTTCTTCTGGTACAAAAATGAATTTAAAAGTTGGATTAGACAGCGTTTACAAAAACTAAAACGCCCTGATTTAGCCCAACAGTTATTAGGAGACGTAAATCCAAATCCGAAAAAGAAAGAAGGACCAAGAAAGGATTATACAACCTATAAACGCAAATGGTAATTTTTAGTAGAGACGTTGCCTGCAACGTCTTTTTTTATATACCTGCAACGTCTTTTTTATATACCTGCAAGGTCTTTTTTATATACCTGCAAGGTCTTTTTATGGTGTATAAACAATTGTTATCCTTTTAACAAAGACGTTGCAGGCAACGTCTCTACATTAAAATCACAAAATTCCTTGTAATTTTGTGTCCTCAAAATTTATCATCAACAAAATTGCTTTAAACCGCATCTTCAATAGTCATGAGAAAAGCATTCGATTTTTTCCTCAGTAGTATATATTTAGTGTATTTCCTTCTGATTCTGTTCATATTTCACCCAATACAAATTATTTGCTTTGAGCTTTTTGGTCAGCGTGTTCACCAAAAATCGGTTCATTGGCTAAACTTCTTTTTACTCAACGGAGCAAGAATTGTAGGGACTCGGCTTTCATTTATCCAAAAAGCACCATTACCAACCGACAAACCAATCATTTTCATTGCCAATCACCAAAGTATGTTTGATATTATTGGCATGATTTGGTATTTACGTAAACATTTTCCTGTTTTTGTTTCCAAGATAGAATTGGCAAAAGGTATTCCTTCTATTTCGTATAATTTACAAAAAAGCGGAGCGGCTTTAATCGACCGAGAAGACGGAAAACAAGCCGTAGTAGAAATTGCCAAATTGGCTAAAATGATTGAGCAAACAAACTTCTCCGCTTGTATTTTTCCAGAAGGCACACGCTCACGCACAGGAGTATTAAAACCCTTTTCAGTTGGCGGTGTGGCAGTTTTGATGAAAAAAGCTCCCAACGCTTTAGTTGTTCCTGTTGCCATTGAAAATGTAAACAAAATGAATCCAAAAGGTTTTTTTCCCCTCAAAAGTTTTCAACATTTAAAATGGACAGCCCTTACACCAATTGACAGAAATAATAAAACCGCAGAAGAAGTTGTAGAAGAAGCAAGAATGAGTATTTCAAAAGTTGTAGAGAATAATTAAATTGATTAGACTTCCTGCGAAAGTGTTTTATGATTGAAAAATGGTATATTTTCGAGTGAAAATAGCGGGAATTTTGAAAGCATAGCTACGGTTGAAAAATTTTCGCTATTTGTAGCCGAAAAGATGTTGTTTTACGACTTAAAACACTTTCGCAGGAAGTCTATTATTTATCTCTAAGCTTTTTACAATCTAATACCTTCTTTCAATTTATTGATTTTTACAAACCATAAGAA
The DNA here is from genome assembly GCF_003148625.1 of Arcicella aurantiaca. GTDB lineage: Bacteria > Bacteroidota > Bacteroidia > Cytophagales > Spirosomataceae > Arcicella > Arcicella aurantiaca. Next base: position 229,943 of record NZ_QGGO01000007.1, read on the forward strand.
TAGATATAATTTTACCAAAATAGTTTGAATATTTTTTTAAATTAGGTAATTCTACGCTAAAACCGAAAAAAAATACTTCATAACTTTGTGTTTTACAAAACCTATAAATTAAACACCTTTATGCAAAATTTTGGAATCAAGTACAATAACGAAATAATTAGAGTTTTTCGTTACGAAAAGACAGCACTTAGATATAAAAATAATATGGACATACCTGTAAAAATTGTCTCTACTGATATGGAACTTACTGAGTTCCCAAAAGATAGTCCATATTATGAGAAAGAAATAGACCCTTCTCAGGGGATTCTTTAAAATATATCTTATCATTATTTACTGCTTCAATACCAATCGGTGACTTTTGTTCCCCACTGCTTTTTCATTCCCTTTATTTTCGGTTATATCGTCCCTTAAAAAGGGCGATAAATCGAATTAATATTCCTAATTGTCGAAAGTTTGATAGTTTTCTAAGTTTTTTTTGCACTTTTACTTTCTTATAAAATCAATCCCAATTATTACCAACCTTTCAAATGATGAAAAATTTACTATTACTTTCTGAAAACTTCCGAAAGTCTAAACAGACGCTTGCTAAGTTTTCAGCTTTTCTTTTCTGTCTAACAATCACCAATCTTTCTTTTGCTCAAAATACCCCCGAAGAAAACCGCTTTACAAAAGTAGTTTTAGGCGATAAATTGGACGAACCAATGGAAATGACCTTGCTAAAAGATGGTCGTGTTCTATTTGTAGAACGCAAAGGAGCGTTAAAGCAGTTTGACCCAAACACAGGAATTATCAAAACAATTGCGACGATTCCCGTAAATACAAAATATACCAATGCTAAAGGACAAAAGCGTGAAGCAGAAGAAGGTTTGATGGGTTTAATTCATGACCCAAATTTTGAAAAAAATCACTGGATTTATATGTATTATGCCGATACTGCTAAAACGCAACACGTTTTGGCTCGTTGGGAACTAAAAGGCGAAGAGTTAGTGACAAGTTCTAAAAAAATAGTTTTGGAAGTGCCAACTCAACGTGAAGAATGTTGCCACACAGGCGGAGGAATGGTTTTTGACAAATCTGGAAACTTGTACCTCACCGTTGGAAACAATACCTCAAATAGTGGTTCAGACGGTTATGCTAACCTTGATGAACGCAAAGGCTGGGAATATTGGGACGACCAACGTGGTGCAGGAAACACCAACAGCTTGACAGGTAAAATCTTGAGAATAACGCCCCAAACGGATGTTTCCCAAACGGATGCTTCATACACGATTCCCAAAGGAAATTTATACGAAACCTTACCAAATAATGGAGACGGTTTAGTGAAAAAAGAAATTTACACAATGGGACACCGTAACCCTTGGAGACCAACTATCGACAGTAAAACGGGTTATTTGTATTGGGGTGAAGTAGGGCCAGATGCCTCAGTTGATGGCGAGCAAGGACCAAGAGGTTATGATGAATTTAACCAAGCAAGAGGGGCTTCAAATTTCGGTTGGCCTTATTTTATCGGTAATAATAAAGTTTATACCGATTGGGATTTTGAAGCAAAAAAAGCTCGCCCAGATTCAAAATATGACCCATTGAATCCAATCAACGATTCTCCAAACAATACAGGTTTAAAGAATTTGCCTCCTGCTCAAAAAGCATTTATTTGGTATCCTTACGGTATTTCAGAGGATTTTCCATTGGTTGGAAGTTCAGGAAGAAGTGCTACGGGCGGGCCTGTTTTTCATAAATCAGATTTCCCGAATGGACAACGAGTTTTCCCTGATTATTACGAAGGAAAATGGTTAATCACAGATTTCATGCGTGGTTGGATTATGTCGGTTACGATGGACGAAAGCGGTAACTATAAATCAATGGAGCGTTTTATGCCAAGTACAGATTTTGGTAGTGCTATTGATATGGATTTTGCCCCCGATGGAGATTTGTACGTTTTGGAATATGGGTCGGCATGGTTCAAAGGAAATGACAACGCCAGACTCGTAAAAGTGGAATACAATGGCGGAAATCGTATGCCCAAAGTGGTGGCTTCTGCTGATAATTTAACAGGTGCTGCTCCCTTAAAAGTAAATTTTTCTTCAAAAGGAACAATGGATTATGATGGCGATAAATTAACGTATGTATGGGAAATAAAAAGTAAGGCAGGAAAACGTGTCCTTAAAACTGAAAACCCAAGTGTAACTTTCGACAAAGCAGGAACTTACGACGTTACTTTGACCGTAAAAGATAGCAAAGGAGAAACAAATAGTGAATCTCTGGAAGTAAAAGTGGGTAACGAATCGCCTGCGGTTGCTTTTAATATTAAGAAAGGAAACAAAACATTTTACTTCCCAAATAAACCAATTGAATACGAAGTAAGTGTTGCCGATAAAGAAGACGGAGATTTGAACAGCGGAAAAATCAAACCCGACCAAGTATCAGTAAGTATTGATTACTTGCCAGTTGGTTATGATAAAATTGAAGCATCTCAAAATCATCGTGGCGTTGACGCTTCTGCATTTGCTTCAATGGGCGAAAGAATGTTGAATAAAAACGACTGTAAATCTTGTCATATTATCGACACAAAATCGGTTGGACCAAGTTATCGTGATATTGCCACAAGATATAAAGGCGATGCAAAAGCAATTGAAAACCTTTCAAATAAAGTAATTGCTGGTGGCGGAGGCGTTTGGGGCGACCACAGAATGGCGGCTCACCCACAAATTTCACAAGCAGAAGCCAATATCATTGTTGAATATATTTTGAATATCAACGAACCCAAAACAGCGAAATCGTTACCAACGAAAGGAAATTATGATACCAAAATTCCAACAGGACAGAAAGAAAACGGGTCATATATTTTGCGTGCAGCTTATAAAGATAAAGGCACAAAGGTGATGAAATCCTTAGCAACAGAAGATTTAATCGTATTGAGAAATGCCAAATTGAATCCAGAAATTTCAGATAAATCAAAAGGAACACAATTGACCATTACACCAATGCGTTCATTCTCAATGGTTGGCAACAATGCTTACCTTGCTTATAATAATGTTGATTTAACAGATATTAGCGAAATTGAAATTGCGGGACAAGCACAAACCAGAGTTGGGGCATCGGGCGGAATTGTGGAAGTAAGATTGGATTCTCCAACGGGAACAATTATTGGAACAAGTGAAAAAATTGAACCACAAGAAGTAAGATTTGGACCTGCACCTGCTGCTCCTGCGGGTAGTGCCGCTCCAGCAGCACCACAACGCAGACCGCCAAGCAAATTCAAAATTGCCGTTCCTGCTAATGCTGGGCAGCACGATGTTTATTTTGTATTCAAGAACGAAAATGCTAAAGATTCGCAGATAATTATGTCAGTTTCTGCCATCGAATTTAAACCTATGGGGACAAATTAAATTTGACAAATTTAGTATTTTTATCCTAAAAGGATTTAGGTTTGCAAAATCATGTAGAATCGCTTGTTGATAACTTGTAAGTTAATTTATTCGCTTTTCGCTTGGTATAATATTACTTTAAGGTCATAACTATAAAACTTATCAATCAAGATTTTACAATGAAAAATGAAATTTCACGTCGTGGGTTTATGTCAATCATTCCTGCGGCTGCCGTTGGTGTATTATTGAGCAAGAACTCTATTTTTGCCAAAAATGCAAATGGACCAGAATTGGGAAAACCTAATTCAAAATTTGGTGGTGTACAAGTGGGCGTAATTACGTATTCATTTAGAAGTATGCCACATGATATTGACCAATTATTACAATTTTGTGTAGCTTCAAACATAAGTGCCATCGAAATGATGGGAGACCCTGCCGAAACTTTTGCAGGAAAACCAATCAATCCTATTAAAATGCCACCAATTCCACCAAAAGGCGGACAACCACAAAGACCTCCTTTGACGGATGAGCAAAAAAAGGAAATGGCTGATTATAATAGAAGAGTTGCTGAATGGAGAGCAACAGCTTCAATGGATAAATTTGTTGAGATTGGTAAAAAATTCAAAGAAGCTGGAATTACGATTTATGCTTTCAAACCAAATGCTTTTGGGGCAAATAATACGGATGCTGAAATCGAATATGGAATGAAAGCGGCTAAAGCATTAGGTGCAACTTCAGTAACCGTTGAAATTCCAACAGACACAAACCAAACCAAAAGATTAGGTGATTTTGGTTCAAAACACAAAGTTTATGTAGGTTATCATGCACATTTACAAGCAAATGATACACTTTGGGATACAGCCCTTGCTCAATCTCCATACAATTCATTAAATCTTGACTGTGGTCACTACATTGCGGTTGGTGGAAAAAATACAAAGGAATCTCTATTAGCTTTGATTGAAGCAAAACACGATAGAATTACGAGTATGCACATGAAAGACCGTACTGCTGATGGGAAAAATAATTTATCATGGGGACAAGGTGATACGCCAATCAAAGATATTTTGTTGTTGGTGAAAAACAAAAAATACCCAATTCCTGTAACTGTTGAATTAGAATATGACATTCCAGAAGGTTCAGACGCAGTAAAAGAAGTAGCCAAATGCGTTGAATATGCCAAGAAAATTTTAGTATAAAGTAATCATAAGCCTTATTAAAAGCCCTCAACTTTTAATAAGGCTTTTTTAATGACAAATATTCAGTCAATTCCCTTCAAAACACAAAAGCTTTCATTTGTATCTCAATGTTATTTTTAGAGAAAAATAATAACAAATCCTTAATAATCCCAATAATTAAAATTACGTTTATTGACAGATATTTGCATAAATATCCATAAATTCATCACTCATAAACGTTTTTGTAATTTTATTTCATCAAAACCAACCTAAATCATGTTTCACTTCTCTAAAATTAAACCTTCTTTTATTGCTCTTTTTACAATAGGAGCAATGTTAACGAGTTGCCACTCAGTTGACGAATTAGTACCAACAAATTCAAATCAAAATAAATCTGCCAAAATCCAAGCTATTTCTCTTACTGAAGGCTTTGAAGTAGGAGGGACAAGTCCAAAAACTGCTTACGATGTAGCTCCAACTGGCTCAAGTAGTGGAGATAATGTAACGCTTCAAGCAAAATCATGGAATTTATATGATGCTATAATAGGTAATTTAACGGCAGATGTAAAAGCAGGTTCATGGTCAGCACGTGTACGCAACACAGGAAAAATCTCAATGTTGTTCGACCAAACAACAGGTATCAGCACTGTAACAGTTAAGCACGCTACCTACGGAACAGACGGTGCCTCAACTTGGGGATTATGGTATTCTACAAATAGTGGTAGCACATGGACTCAGTCTGGCACAAATATCACCACAACTACCACCCTTCAAACAAAAACATTTACTTTAAATGTAACAGGAACAGTCCGTGTTGAAATTCGTAAAGCCTCAGGAGGTACAAACAGAATCAATATTGATGACATCACCATTAATGATAACGCTGGAGGTGGTGGCGGAATTACAGGTAAAAAATTCCTGTTTGATGCCACAAAATATGAAAATGCAGGTAGTGCAGATTGGTTGATAGATGCCGATGGAACAGTAAGCGTACCTTTATATACAGGAGGCACAACCGTAGAAAGCTCAGCACAAAGAATCCCAACACCTTCTTATACAGGCATTACGGCTTCAACACCTGAAACATATTGGAAAGGAGGAATGTCTGCTTGGGCAGTAGAATTAGTAAAAAAAGGTCATTTGGTAGAAACACTTCCAGCAGGTACAGCAATCACTTATGGAAATACATCAAATCCACAAGATTTAAGTAATTATGATGTTTATATGTTAATTGAACCAAACAGATTATTTACTGCTGCTGAGAAAACCGCAATAATGAATTTTGTAGCCAATGGAGGTGGCTTAATGATTGTTACAGACCATACCGCCGCCACCACAGCAGGAACTGATGCAAATGGATATAACCCATCAGATAGAGATGGAGACGGCTATGATTCTCCAAGAGTAATCAACGATTTAATGACAAACAATGGAATCAACAATAATAATCCTTTTGGTTTCACTGTGGACTTTGTTGACATTAGTGAAAAACCAACAACTAAAGTTTATACAGGAACAAATGCAAATGCTCAAAAAGTATTGAACGGTTTAGCAGGAACTGCATCAAAATTGGCATTTTATAATGGAGCAACCGCAACGCTAACACCTACGACTAATACAAATGTTCAAGGTTTATTTTGGAGAATGAGCGGAACAGTTGGAAATAATACACAAGTAATGGCATTACTATCAACTTATGGAACAGGGCGTATTGTATTTGTCGGAGATAGTTCTCCTTCAGACGATGGCACAGGTGATACCAACGATAACTTGTTTAACGGTTGGTCTGGAGATGTTCCATCAGGATATACCTCGCATCCAGCCCTACACTTGAATGCAGCTCTTTGGTTAGGAAAAGCACAATAAATATTTTCATACTTTCATTCAGTCACGGATATAGAGATATTCGTGACTTTTGTGTTATAATTATTTTGATATATTTTTTAATTATTTTTTCATAGGGGGAAATGATTGATTTTATGGGTTAATTTTTTATTATTTTTTATTTGGTGTAAATATTTGGTTTTCAGGTTTTTGTGTATTTTTTACAAATAATTTTCGGATATTTTTTCAAATATAATTTGTTGTTTTAAAATAAAAGGTGCAACTTTGCACTCCGAAACGACGGGGCGAGTATATAAAAAGGTTTATTTAGCCACATAGATTTTGACTGCTAGAGGTTAAAATTGTAAGAGTTCTTTGAGATATTGATAGGAAGAGAGAATATTAACTTTATTCAAAAACAGGAGTTGTAGTTATGTTTCTTTATTAAAAAGAGAGCATGAAAGAGCAACTTCATTTTATAGATATTTACAATGGAGAGTTTGATCCTGGCTCAGGATGAACGCTAGCGGCAGGCCTAATACATGCAAGTCGAACGGTGTAGCAATACATAGTGGCGCACGGGTGCGTAACACGTATGCAAC
>NZ_QGGO01000008.1 GCF_003148625.1 Arcicella aurantiaca
TTTGGTTTTCTGTTGCATCTTCTTGTTGTTTTTGATGAAAAAAATACAAAGAAGATGTATATAAAGGTTTATCAATATTCTGAACGGGGTCAAATAAATGCCACCAATGATTGCAACACAAGCTCTATAAAAAGATTATAGAACACGATACATCTCAACCGGAATGGCCATCGGGCTACGAACACCAATTTTAAATCGGTCTATTTCTCTTTGTGTCGCAAACGTACAAACGTTAGCCTGCTTTTGCAACTCGTTTTTTTGAGTAGGGGGAATTGCCACCAACGCTGAATGTTTATACAGGATAGGAAATAGAATTCCGTCCGCTCAATTACTTACAAATTTTTAACTATTATAAAATGTTGAATTACTTACGTTCGCCTATCTTGTATAAATATAGTGTTTTTTATATTTTAAGTTGTGCTGTAATATTTTTGTAATATACTTTTAAAGCATCTCTTTCATCTTTTCCAACGTAACCATTATGAGCAACAAGACAACGAATTTTGTAAAGTTCATCTACTATAACGTTTACCCAATGTTCATTTTGTTTAGGAAAATATTTGCTAAAAACATTCCAATTTCCTACTATAATTTTACCTAATTCTATAAAGTCACAATAAAATAAATCATTGTCTCCTCTTAATGGTAAATACTTGCTTTCTTCTTCACTTTTCTTCAATTTGTCGATAGTATCTTGAACTTTTTTGGGAATATTAACCGTTTCTGTTTTTCTAACTTCGTCAATAAATATTCTTAATGAATTTTCGATACAATACAAGTACAAATATACTTCCGACATTTCTCTGCCCTTGTCCTGAATATCTTGGGGAAGAAGTTTTAAATGTCCAAAATTAACACTTGATTGAATTTCTTCAATAGAATCTAACAAAGAATCCTCGTCTTCTAATAAGGAATAAAATATATCTCTTATTGACTCTCTACGTTCTGCATACCCCCCCTTATTTTGCATTTCTCTTCTAAACTCTTTTAAAGAAGAGCATATTTTAAGTTCTTTTGATTGGCGAGATTTAAATTTTGAAACTAAGTTTAAGTCTTTTCTTAATTGAATATATTCTTTTTCCTGTTCATCTGTTATTGCGACATCAGTAGAAGCACCAATAACTAATATTTTTAATCTTTCAACTTTTTCTGTGAAATTCATTTTAAGTCTGGTTTTATAACATTTCTGCTAACGAAGAAGGGGCTAACGAAGTAAAAAAAAGAAGGAATTAGAAGCAGGTACTTTGATAACACACCAAAGTTTGTTAGAAGCACTACTTTTTGATTACCGAACAAAGCCCTTCTTTTTTTATTTCGTTTAATCTTATGTTACTTACCTGCAGCAGTGCTGTTCCCATGAAGCACTACTGTTTGGGGTTCGCACCAAAGGTTGTTCAAGGATATAAAACTCATTTGTATTTTGGTTAGTGTCTTATATTTTCTCGTCCTTCTTGTTGTCCTTTGGTATGATTATTTTTCGCTTGATTTTTATTTCATTCATTATGATGTTTTCTAAAACCTGATTGTATGTGGTCAAGAATTCATCGTTGAGTATAAACTTATGTTCAAACATGTGGGGGGTATCAATGGAAAATTTATGATGCCTTTTCTTATTCTTCTTGTTGTTGATTTCCTTTTGTTCACTTTGTTCAAGTGCAAATTTCATTTTTAGAAATGCTCTAAAGAAAGGACTTGAAATAGAATACTTCCTTGAGTTTCTATCAAGGCGAATTACTTCCTTATATTCAGCAGAACCAACTTGCTCTAAGTAGTTTATCAGTTCTTCATCTGTTGGTCTTTTAGAAGTCGGGATATTATTTTTTATCTCGTCAAACGAAAGCGATTCTTTTTCTAAATGTTCAAATGTTTTGAGAACATTCCATCCATACTTTTGACAAACAATTGAGTCATATATTTTTGTAAAGGTGTCAGAATTTTTTCTAACGTATGAATTAACTGCAACTCTAAACGAACCACTGTTTAGTTTCTTCGGAAAAAATCTAAGTCGCTTTATGTTGGAATGAAAACAAAGGTCGTAACATATTTGATGTGTTAGAGATGCTAAATTATTAGAGTAGTAAACTATTTTTTCTTTTAAATCTTTGTCAATATTGACATTGAGTAACTCAAATCCTTTAGTAACTATTGATTCAATTTCTACATCCGTCAACAATGGCACGAAGAGTTCTGCCACTCTATTGTTTAAATTGTTATCAAGTTCAATAAGTTCTCTTGCAGTTCCAACCGCACCGATGCAAACAATTTTAACCTTAGCGTAATCATTTGCGGCATCAATAAATATTTTAACTACATCTGCTATTCTCTTTTTTTCTTCTGGAACAACTTTATGAAAATCCTCTATAATCCAAACACAACTTATTTCGCCTAAAAACTTTGCTAACTTTTGTGGAGTTAGTTGTGGTGGAATAATCCTAACGCTTTTTTCTCCGTTACTTTCTTTAATTGAAGAATTCAATTGAGAACTTATTCCGCTAAACTCTGCCTTTAATTCGCTACTGATTGTATATTCAGTGTTTGTCGTTTTCTCTGAAACATAGAATCTGTTCAGTTCATCAAATGCTTGAAGCAAAAGGTCATTAAATGAAGTTGATGATTCACAATGTGTCTTGATAAAATTTTGTTCAACTTCTCTTAACTTATTACGAAGCAATGTTGTCTTGCCACCGCCTGAATGTCCATAAATAACAATCTGCTTACCTGGCAACGATAAATATTTTTCTAAATCGTCTTCAATTATTGTCCTACTCACATAAGTCAACTTAGCGACTGTGTTTGGTGTAAATATTTCGTTCAAAGTGTTTGATGAAAAGAGCCGTTTAAATATATTCATATAGTGTTTTATTAAGTCACAAAGTTAGTTTTTGTCTGTTTGTTTCTTGCAGTCAGTTTCAAGTTAACAGTGTCCCCAACGGTTGCAGGTGACGTCTGCGGTATGGAATGTTGGGGATTTCGTGGACACTTATCTATCAACCGATAGAAAAGCTTGCCAGCGGGCGAAACCCTTGGTTTACCAGCAAAACCCCAATATTTTATACCGCTTGTTAGGCCTCGTTTTTCTTTTTCTTTATTCTATCAATCAATACTTTCACAATATAAACAAATATCAAATATGGAATTGTCATTAAAAATCCAAAAATCGCTTTTAAGGGCCAACCAATTCCCATGATACTTGTTTCCAAACTCTTTACTTTATCTATATTTTCCTGTGTTACATTTTGGAATCTTTCAGTATCATTAAATCCGTTAGAATTAAATCCATAATGGTCTAACAAAATCAAGGCGGATTTATCACTCCACCATGCAAAAATCCAGATTATTACTCCTAATATGATTAGAGTTGTCAAGGAATAGACGACCAAAGATTGTTTTAATTTGAAAAGTATAAAAATCGGTAAAGCAAGGATTAATCCTAAAATCAAAAAGATTGTTGCTTGTATTATTATCTCTATATCAATCAAATCCTAATTCGCAAGCGTTTTTTTTAAATGAGGCCTAACGAGTATATAACCGCCATAAGCCGAGGAAAAATGATTATTTATGTCGTCTATCCAACCGTTTGAGAATATAAACTCTATAAATTATTTTTTGAATACTAAATGTATTTGATAGATTCCTCGAGGGTAATTGTTTCTCAATAGTGTATTTCTGTCCATTTTACTGGGACAAGTTTTTTCCCATTTCTCCACTCCTCTTTTATTGCTCCTTCAAATTTTTCATCTTTAAGTTTTGCGTGGTCAATAATTATTGTTTGTAGCTTTCCTTCTAATTCATTTGTTCGCTTAAATATAAAGTCAAAAAGACGATTTATCGCTTTATCATCTTCACTTTGTTCAATTTCTCCAGTACCATTTATGTCTTTTTCAGGTGGAAAATATGCTTGGGACATTTGGTCGATTATCAAAAAATTCGGTGTTGGTCTTTTATTCAGTACAAAATACTTGTGTAATGCAAAATGAATTAGTAAATGATATGCAACCCAATTCTCACCACTACCAGTTTGGTCAAATCTTATTCTCGGTTTATCGGCTGAAATAATATATAAGGTTAGTTTTTTGATGTCAAACTTTATCGTCCGATCCTTAAACTCCAACTCCAATTCTTTTGCCCAAGTTGTCATTTGTAAACTTAATTGGTCAAGGATACTTGCAAGTTTATCTTCTTTATCTTCTGAGTTTAACTGGTTACTTAAGGCTTCTATTTCATTTTTCAGTAAAGTTAACTTATGTCTTGTTTCAGAATAATCAGCCACTTCAATCTTACTTTCGAGATAAAGACTTATTCTTCCTAAAACTCTTCCTTTTCGAATATTTAAGTCTTTCAAACGTTTAGCTTGTTCGTTTTCCTTATATATTGCATTAATAGATTTTTCAATTTCTCGATTTTGGTTTTTCAGTTCACTTTGCTGCTTATAAAGATTATCTAAATATTGTTTAAGTTTTGGTTTTTCTCTTTTTGTTATTTGAAGATTAGCTTGTAAACCTATTAAGGATTTTTTAATTTGCTCAATTTTAGGTACTGTATTTTCTAATTTACTATCACATAATGGGCAAACAGAGTTGTCAACCTCCGTATTAATAGGATATATGTTTATACTTTCAAGTCTTAATGCTTGGTAAGTACCCTCGCTCTCATAACCTTGTGTTTCTCTTTGGTAATCTTCTGTTGATTGAATAGCCTGTCTAATGACATCCAGTTCCTTATTTTTTTCAAATCTTTGACTTTGCAACGAACTTAAGACTTCGTTTTCTGCATCTGCTTTTTCTTGTAATATATCTTGAGTAGAAACAGCTTGAAGTATTTTTAATCCTTCTTCTCTATCTTTAGGAAATTCATTAAGTTGTATCAAGCTTACTTGTTTAGCCTCGTTTATCAAATCAAAAACTTGTCCAATAGTTTTATCAACAATGGACTGTGCTTCTTTTAATTCTCTCTCTAAACGATTAAAATTCCTTTTTTTTTCCGCCAGTTGGCGTACAAATTTTATGCTTTCCGTATCTATTGCACCTAAAAAATAGGGCAATGTATCTTTAATTGACTGCTCTGTCCAAATATCTTTCTTTTGGTGATAAAATAAAAAGTCTCTTTGGTCGATATCAGTTTGTGGTTGAAAACAATAGAAACGACTGTGCTTAAAAGTTACATTCATTTCAGGTCTCGTGTACATTTCAGCTTGATGTGTATATTCATCAATACCAATAATATTAGCTAATTTTTGCAATAAATTTTCGGTATTAATATTTGGTTTTAACTCCTCAAAAATCGGAATAGAAACTACATCTCCCTGTATAAAATAAACGGAAGAGGCACTATTTTGATATTTTATTGGATTGGGACGTGCTATCAAAATTTGTCCCTGCTTTAATTGATATCTTACTGCATACCACCAAACATATTCTCTAACTACACCTTCTGCTACTTTGAAATCACTGCTTCCCAAGCAATAATCAACAATATCTATAATTGCAGTTTTACCTGTTTTACTATCTCCTGTAATAATATTTACTTTTCCTGTATCAAATGATAGTATCCTTTGCTCTCCACTTCTTGAGTAAAGAATAATGTCAATTATTTGCATATTTTTATGGTTTAATCCCTAAATTGACGAATATAAATTGGCTATTTCCAGCTTTCGCTAATAATTTCCCCAATAATTCAGCTTTTTTGTAACATTCAACTACTTCGTTTTCATAAGATAGTATTTTGCCCTTAGCAATAGCTTCAAAATTGCCGCTTTCGTTTATAATAATTATCTTATACATCATTAAAAACATAATGCTCTCTTTTGTAAAAGAATTTATATTTTTAATGATGTTAGGTAAATCTTTTTTTATAATTTGATTTTCTTCTATCCAACTTATAAAGTTTTTTCCACTTGTTTTGGGCAAACGTTCTCTGTTTTCTTTATGTAAAACAATAGGTAAAATCAAAAAAGCAAGTTGAAAAGGCATAGCTGTTTTTTGTTCTTTTTGGTACGCAAACATACAACGACGAATTACCTCTCCACAAAACGCAGGATTTAGTAAGTGTGCAATAGTGTTTGATCTCTCATCCCAATTTGGTAGCATAGATTTTATCTTTTTAAATAGTTTGGATGCCAGACAATACTTTTTTTATCTGCGAGCATCTGACAACTGCCCTTAACGAGAAAAATTTCAGTAACTCTCGTGCGGATAAAAATATTAGGAAAATTCTCCCCATAAAATTGCTTGTAAAATTGTTTACATTTTTCAATAACTACTTCATCTGGGACATTTTCAATTTCATCCTCAAGAAAAGCAAATTTACCTTTCCAATCATCTTTCAGTCTAAAGTCATAATTTATTTCTTCTTCAGCATTCAGAAGATTTTCTCTCATCCATTTAGAGCGTTGTTCGCTTGCTCGGTAATAATCTCTTTTGGATTGATTTATGGCATTTTTCCCTAAGTTGATTTCTTGTAATTGCTTAACGAAGCACATTTCATCATAGTCTGCCTCAGAGACATCTAATCCCATAATATATTTATCAATCGGTAAATTGTCTGACTTATACTTATCGGCAATATATCGAACATAGTTTTTTATTTCTTGATAAGTAATTTTATTTTTCTCATTCGTCAAATGTTTTATACATTGTTCATACCACCAACCTTGTAATTCATTAAAAGCTAATTCCATCTCCTTCGGGAGGAAATAAAGTTGTAGTTCATGTTGGATTTGACGTTTTAATTCATCGAATTTTAGTGCCTTATCCCTAATGTTAATACTTTGTATTAGTTTTTGTTTTTGTTCGTTTGAAAGTTTATTGAAAGCCTTAAAAGATGGTTGTAATCCACTACTCTTGGTTTCTGGATTTGTTCCACTTTTTGAATTTCGTGTAACTTCATTAAGTCTGTCTACTATTTCTTGGGAAGTTTTTTTATCAGTTTTGTTTTCTGTTAATTTATCAAGTATTGAATCAGGGGATATTTTAGAAGTTGTCACCAAGACCAGTATAGCATTATCCAAATCAATGTTACCAGTTGTTATCATTTCACTCCAAACTCTAAGAGTCTTCCAAATATCCACGCCTGAATCTGTCAAGTTTGAAGCATGTTTATTGTGAAATTTTGTTTGGTGCAATTCGACAATGTTAAGGTCGCCAATTTCTACATCATCAAGATTCTCAAGTTTTATGAAAGAATCTTCTTTTTCTTTTGATTTTAACAAAAGATGTAAAGCATACCTAATTTGGTAGTGATAACCCAATGATGGTTCCTGTGCAGAAAATTGGCTCATTAAAATTTCATTATTAATATTTATTTGTTTTGTAATACTACCACCTCAAGCTGGATAATATTTTCCACCAACTATTTGCCAAGCAGCAAAATAAAATTACAATGTCAAATGAGATTACTCGAGTTGATAAAAAGAAGAGTAATATAGGGGAGGTGTTAAAGGCTTTAGAGTGGAATACAATTTCATAGTAGTTGGCTTAATAGTTAGACAATTAACGCTTCATAAAAGCGAAGACGCAATATTAAAATAAAAATTGTTAATCTTTTAGCGTAGAATTACCTAATCTCAATAAAAATTAAAATAATTATTGAAAATAATAACGATAAAACAGCAAAATACAAGTAATGTGCTACCCCCACACCCACAAAAAAACCGCCCACAACAGGCGGTTTTTGTATTTAAAGTCATGAAAATTAGTTCTTATGAGTTGGTAGCGGCTGCTTTTGTCCGTCATTCAAGTGGCTACCAAGTATCTATTTTGTGGTAAGTTTTTGCTTAACTGATTTAACAAAGTCTAACGAAACGCCAGCTATGTCTGCAATTTGTTCAAGGCTATAATTTAGCTTTGTCAAAAGGCTTTCGATAATTTTCTCTTGTCCACGTAGGTAGAGAACGTCTCTTTCTTCTTTGATATATTCTGCGATGCTGTCCATAGCGTTTTTTAAATTTAGTTCTAAGTTACGAAGTTGAGCCAATACACGCAACTGATTAAAGTATCTATTTAACGAAAAATCTCCTTCAGTAGTTTCCTTGACACGAATAAGTATCTGTTTTAGAGCATTTTCAGGGTTTTCACCTTTGAAATTTGCCAAAATGCCCAGTATGATTTCTTCTGGTTTATCCGATTTGAGAAAAATATGATAGTCAAGTGTTGAAAGTGAAACAAGTGGATAGCTGAACTTTAATCGTTCTCGATTAAGTTCGGTTGGCATTGTCAATTTGTCTGCACCAAGAAAAATTACGAATTGTTTTACAGGTAGCTTGTACTTTCGTTCAAGCATTCCGTAATAATCAAGCATACGATAAACCATTTCATCTTCATTCTTTACTTGAAATTCAATTTGAAGGACAAATGTGTTGCCTTTATCATCTGTGATTTTCTTTAAAGTGTCGGGTTTACGTTCTTTGGTATGCTGAATATCATCAGGCAGTTCTTCCACAGAAACAGCCGTAATTTCAAGTATATTTTGCATGATACTCGAAATTACGGCTTCGATATTCTCCTTAAAAATCTTGTCATATTGGTTTGATTGGCGTTTTTTCTTATTTGCTTCCATGAGGCAAATATATCAGAAATGTAACCCTATGGCAATTAAAAAATAAAGTTTATGCTTTCTTTACTGTATTTGGATTCTACCATTTTTGAATATGTGTCGAAAGGGTCATTAGGACTTAGAAATAAAACACAAAATAATTATCAAATTGATATACCCCCACACCCACAAAAAAACCGCTCATAAGAGGCGGTTTTTTTGTGGGTGTGGGCATTGTAAAATATGTTACACTTTATTTTTCGTTTTGCAAACTGGAGTTGGTGGCAGTCGCTTTTGTTCGTCCGTGGATGTGTCCAAAATTAAAAGTTACATTGATTTGCATTAGTTATAGTTTTTAAATGCTTTAACGCAAGCAACTATCGAAAATGTAAGAAAAAATGCTCCATTGAAAAGAAACAAGAAAAACAATGGGTCTCTACCATTAATAGAGTTGTAATCAAAATTGTTTGTTTCTGAATTGTACACACTTGCATCTAAATTACTAATACCTAAAAAACCAAAAACAGTAATTAGTACGCTTAAGATAATTCCTATAATTGAAAAAACTTTTAATGCTCCCATTTTGGGTGTATTTCTATTGTCCATTTGTTTGTAAATTATGTTAAAAAAAAGAATCTAAAATATAAAATGCTTCATCAGGTTCGTTTGCACAACTATCACAATATGTACCTCGTCCATCAACTGGTCCTTCGTAACCGAGTGGAAAATATTTTTTATATGTATTGTCCTCACTTGTCATTAAGATTCTCCTATTTTTTCTATCTCTAAAAATTAAGTAAATTTTATTGTATTTTGGAATTCGAACCATAAGTACCTTTTGATTTCTCACATATTTTGTACCAAGAACCATTAATTTATGTCCGCTTTCGTTCTTCCTATATGAGTAGGTTATTTCACGTCCTTCGTCTGTAAAATCAAATTCTAACTTTTCCCATTCTGGATAAGCATAATTACCAATCATGAAGAAGGCGTGACTTTTATTCTGGGCAAGGCAAATGTTTGTTACAAAAGCTAAAAAAAATACAATTATTGTTTTTTTCATGGAAAGTAATGGTTGTTAAATTTATTTGTAATATTGGAATGATGCTAAGTGTTTTTCTGCGATTGCCACCAATGAGCGTATAGCCGCCATAAGCTGTGAAAAGAGATTATTTATGGCGTCTATCCAACCGATTTGGAAGATTTGGAATATAACCGCCATAAATTGTTTTGAATATTAAATGTAATTGATAGATTCCTCGATAGTGTTTTTCAATAGTGACACTCAGATTAGTTTATAGACTTTATGTCCCAATAATCATAAAGAGTTACTAACAAAATTGACGATAAGAAATGTGATTGCTCACGTGAGCAAAAGAAAAGAGATAAAAAGAACAGGTAGAATCTGTAAGTTGGACATTATTTTTCATTAGTTGTTAGTTTAGTTATTTTGCAATATTAGTAAAAGTTCAAATAAGTTTTTAGAGTAGAATTACCTGATTTTTAAAAAAGATTAAAACTTTTCTCATAGTCTCAATCCAATGCTACCCCCACACCCACAAAAAAACCGCCCATTACAGGCGGTTTTTTTATGCTTCAATAAGTTTCTTTCCAAAAATCATCTCTAAGACTGAAATCTGGTCATCATAAAAATAGTATTGTCCCCAAAACCATTCGGGTAGTTTTTCTTTAATCCCTGCACGAATAATGTGTTGGTTAAAAGTCTTGCGGTTAGGAAGCCCAATCGAAGAGCGTAATTGCTTTTTTGCTAATACAGTCATGCCTTTTGAATGAAAGTGTTTACAATGTGTTTCCAAACTGTTACCAAAGCGTTTCTGCTATTGTAACCGCTGAATAAGCACATTAATTTTAAAACATTAAAAAAAGCAAAAGACGGAGTGGCTATAAATATGACGAGTGGAATTGTTGTAAATATACCACTTCCTTTTGTTTTAAGCAATCAAAAAGCCATCAAACCATGTCGGAAAGTCCAAGTTTTGAGGATATTAAGTCCAAAATTATTCAATTAAAAGAAATTTCTAAAAACTGCCAAGTTGCCAATGCTTCAGAAGGTTTTGTAGTGGTTGTCAAACAAAATGAAATTCTTGATTTACAGATTTTTACTGAAGGGAAAATAACAGCCAATGCCATGAAAACCGCTATCAATAATGCTTTTGCCAGATTAGCAAAAGTATCGGAAAAAGAAGTTCAAAACTTCATCTCTCAGCAAAACGAAGTTGTGCAAAATGCCCTAAAACAAAACCTATCATGACCCCAATAAGCCAACCAATTGACGAACCCAAAACGGAAAGTCTTTCCGTAAAAGTTACAAAATCAACCAAGATTGAATTTGAAGCCGAAGCCAGAAACATGGGACTGGACAATTCAAAGTATTTACTGCTTTTCGTTGATTCCAGACATGAATTGATAAAGCTTTTACAGGAAGGTGGTATCAGACTTGACTTAGATGAAGAATTAGAGGTTCAATTAGCTGCATTAGCCGAACATCGTGGTACTTCGCTGATAGAACTTATTGAAGCTATTTGCTTAGAACACATCGGTAATAAACGTGATATGTTAGAGGTTATTAATGCTTCTAAAAATTACAACAACGTAAACCCATTCCAAAGTATTGATTTACAGAGGGATACGCAAGTAAACGGAAACGTAAACGGAAGTGTAAACGGCAGAATACCCACGAATACGCAAGAAAACACGGAAAGGGTAAACGCTACAAAACGCATTGATGAATTAGCAAATCAAATACTTTTTACGCTTAAAATATCCTCTGTTCTTGTTAATGTTTCTAACCTTATCAACTACGTAATTAATGAGAGAAGAACCTTTTCAAATTTTAGTAGAGACGAACTTGAACAAGTTGTTTTTGAAGGCTTAACAGATTTTGACATTCAATTTATTAAAGAACTTGGAAGAATTAGCAATCATAATCCGTGAGCCGACTGGAGGCGTTAAGATTGTCAAAATCATCGCAGAGGGAGGTGTTGAGTTTTGGGAACAAAACTTTCAAATAGCTTCAGAAGCAATTGCCTTCAAAGAGGAAATGTCAGACTTAGAACATTTCAATGTTATTCATACCAATTTGCTGATTACCAAATTAATCAAACAGGGAGTAATTACTAAACAGGGTGTAAATGTTAGTCCACTCATTCAAAAAGCGGTGGAACTTGAGTACGCCAGAACTTCGTGGCGGTGGAGCAGAAAGAAAAAGCTAATCAAGTTTTTTGAGCATGAACATCTCAAGACAAAAGGAGTCATTCAAAGAACTATCTGGAATAGACTTAAAGAAGAAGGTTTCACCGCAACTTGGAAATGGCTTCAATCAAAATTGCCTTCTCCAATCAAAAGAATAATTGATATTGTTAAAGAACTCGAAAAGAAAATACACAATGAATAATTCATTAAATACTCTTAAAAAACTTGGTCGTGGAGTGCTTGACGGAGTCAATGCCGTGAGAACAGGAGCAGAGGCTTACGAACAGGCAAAAAACGCCTTTGGTGGTATGGGTAATACTCCGAACGCTTCAATGTTAAATCCATCAAATCAACAACAACCTATCCAGTTTGAAAATGATGGCTGGGACAATTCGCCACAACAAATCCAATATGACATTGATGCTGGTACAGCTAAGATTTTTCGGAAAAAAGCCGAAATGAAAGCCGACTTGATGATTCTGAATGTCAAGAAATCATTTCTGTTCAAGAGAATTATTGCCAAATTGATAGTAACCAACAAAGGTGATGACGAAATCTTCAATACGCATAAGGATTTGGATTATGACGAAATCAAGGATTTGCCACAGGATATTCAGAAAATCATCCGCAATCAAAAGCACGTCAGAAAAATTGAAAGTGTAGAAATTGACGAAATCCTACGTGAAAGTTGTATTGAATATTTTGTCTTTGAGTTTGAAGAAGATTATCGCAATGGCATCAATCCCGACTTTTCGGGTATCAATCCTGTCGAATTAATTTACAGAAAATTCAATGAACCATTTGATGAGTTAATCGGTGATTTAGTTCTCGACTTTGGTTTGGCTCACAAAGAAAAAGGTATTGAGTTTGGCAAGAAATTGATGGAAAACATTATGGCAAAAGTGAAAAAAGAAACGCCAATTGAAGAAGAAATTGAAGAGCAGGTTTTAGAAGATTCTCCAAGTGAAGATGTTGAAGTGATTGAAGAGGGAGTTTTGGAAAATTCTCCAGAACAAATTGATGACCAAAGCGAAAATATTGAACCAGAACCCCAAGTAGAAGATGGCAAAGAAGAGTGACGATGAAGTACAGTCATATAACTGGCTGATAGTTGGAAGGCAAAGAACTGGCAAAACATCGTCATTACTTGCCATGATTATTGAACTTCAATACGCTGCTTACAAACGTGGAAAGAAGAAAAGAGTTCTCATTTTCAACCCAGACGGTAAAAATGATGTGTTTGAAAAGAAGTCTTTAATCATCAATGAAGTTCGGAATACGATACCTGAGTTTAACAAAATGCCGGGGTCGTTAAAGAAAATTTCGGCAAGTGCAATTTCTAAAATTGGCAATGCCAATGATGATTTGTACAATTGGTATGTAGTGACCGATGGCGATATTAAAGACTTTTCTGACCCTTGCCGTGTACTTCGAGATTTTATAATTGTCTATGACGATTGTAACAATATCATTACTGGAAACATCGCAGGAAAGCGTTTTGAAGGCTTTAAGGACGTTTTGGCAGGAAATAGAATTCGGAATAATGATACTATTATCACTTATCACGATACCACGCAAGTTCCACCAAAGTTGTGGACTTATTTCCAAAGGGCAATTGTGAAGCAAACCGATGATGCAGACTCGAAAAATCCGTATGCCAACATCGGGAAAGCAAGAAAAGCAATGATTCAAGCTTTGCAAGAAGTTGAAAAAGAGAACCAAAGGGTCAAAAATCCAGACGGTGATTTTGCACAAAGAATAGTCTGGTTGAATGAAGAATACGTTTTTCAAAATGTTGGAAACGAACTCATTACAAAACTTGGGAATAAAATGTACAAAGCCGTTGGCAAAAAAATAGAAGCAATCGTATGATACCAGAATATTCAATAGTTACCACCATCGTAGTTGGTTTCGTCATAAGTACAATCGTAGCAGCGGGATACATAGCTGTACAATGGGGCAAAGGAGTAATGATTCGGAATGCCCAAGTTCGTGGTGATGCCGTAGCTGCATTCTTGGCTTACTTTCTTGTCAAAATTGAAGTCAAGAAAAAAGATTTGTACAGACAAGGCATAACAAGAGAAGCGAGAAGTGCTGAACTATCCAAAATAAATGCCTTAGAGAAGCAAGTCCCCAAATTTGAAATGTTAAAGAATTCAAACTTTCCGCTAATACTGGAGTCTTTTCTTACCGCCGAACAAATAAATTATCTAAACGTTGCCAGTTGAAAAGTCTAAAATATATCTCAAAACGCTCGCTCTTGAAGTTGGCGAACATCCGACTTCCTACATTCAATCAATGCAGGAATACGATACTTACTTTCAAGCAGAGTTTAATTTTAAAGTGACTGACTTAAAACGTCAGCCACTAAAAGATTGGCAAATTGATATTTTTAGAAGATTGAACCCTACTGGGTTTGAAATAGAAACCATGAGAGAAGAAGGTACTTACAACCGTTGGTTAGAGTGGTTTTCGCAGGTACGGAAATACCCGAAAAATGGACAGTATATTTTATTTCCCAAAGATTAAAGCCCAAAAAATGAAAAAGAAAATAGAACAAATTGCTAAAGTTTGCCATGAAGCTAATCGCCAATGGTGTGAAATTAATGGTGATAAGTCGCAAAAGTCTTGGGATAATGCTCCTCAATGGCAAAGAGATTCAGCCATTAAAGGAGTTGAATTTAGGCTAAAGAATCCGAGTGCTGGTGTAGATATGCAACATCAAGCTTGGTTGAAAGAAAAAGCAGAGGCAGGTTGGGTTTATGGAAAGGTAAAGGACGAAGCTAAGAAAACACACCCTTGTATTGTTGACTATGACCAATTACCAGATTTCCAAAAGAAAAAAGATACACTTTTTGTTGGGATTGTTAACGCTTTAAAATAATTCAATCATGACAAATGCAATTCTATTACCAAAAGGTATTTCTCAAGCTTCAATATTTCTTGTGTATGGAAGTGTATTTTTTGAGAATAATGTTGAATTACAAGTAAGTCAGGAATATGATTCTTTAGAAGAAGCTTTAAAATGCTACTTGGATTTGAATATTAGATTTCCAGAAAATTGTGACATTGGTATTCAAGAACAAATCATCAAAAAGATTGATGTAAAAGATTCCATAGATTCTGCTTACAATAATTCTCGTTTACCAGCAAAGAAAAATACGCTACCAACTACGAGATTTAAACATATTGAATCTGGGGAATTCTTGGACGGTGTCATTTCAAAAGATAGCATGAATGGCTTTTATGGTGGACTTTTATTCTTAACAATTGAAGAACAAATCATATTCGTGACCAGTCTTCGTGATGGTGAATTAGATTTTGAAGATGTTACAGACAAATTTGAAAGAGTGATTATCTATTAATCAATCGGAATTTCTGAAATAAAATATTCCCAAAATCACAATAAAAATATTCCAAACCCAAAAATAAAAATCCACCTGACCGCAACGGGTGGATTTTTAAATTCAATTCAAATCAATAACACACAATTAAAAATTAGGCAAACATGACAGTAGAAGAAATTCTCGCCCAGTCTCGAACGAAGACTTGGAAAATACAGCAATTAATTTTGTTGGGCAAAACCCGCAATGAAATAGCTGCTTTGCAGGTATTAGGTGCTTACGGAGCAATCCAAAACGTTTATGCAGCTATGCAGCGAAACGGTCAGCTTCCATCACGAACTACTCCCCAAGCATCACCACGGCAAACATCAAGTCAAATAATTTCAAGAAATGTCCAAAGAATCAGCCGTGACGCTTCTGCTCCAGCAACTCCAACAACTACTCCAACCGTAGCCATTCCACCGCCACAAACGGCAACAAATCAACCACAAAGAGAAAATGCGGGTAATTTGATTAGTGTTATAGGTAATCGACAATTAAAACCTGTTACCGAAAAATTCGGGATTGAAATTGAAGCCTTCAATGTGACTCGCCCAACGCTTAGAGATGCTTTAGTAAATATGGGTATTGCCTGTGAAGTGGAAGATTATAACCATAGAACCAGACCACAATGGAAACTGGTAACTGATGGTTCATTACAAGGAACTAATCCTTTTGAATTGGTAAGTCCAATCTTAGTAGGGCAGGATGGTTTATTTCAACTCAAGAAAGTTTGTACGGTATTGCAAATGCAAAATGCTCGTGTCAATAATTCTTGTGGACTTCATGTTCACTTTGATGCCTCACAAATTACCTTTCCAATTCTTCAAAATATTTTGATTAATTACATGAATTTTGAAGAGGAAATTGATAGTTTCCTGCCACATAGTAGAAGGAACAACAGTTACACCCAATCCATCAAAAACCACAGAACGGCGGTTGAGAATGCCAGAACAATGCAAGGGCTAATTTCCGCTTTTGATGGTCGTTACTACAAAGTGAACTTACAATCATACAGCCGACACAATACCATTGAGTTCCGTCAACACTCAGGCACGGTTGAGTATGAGAAAATTGAGAACTGGGTCATATTCTTGCATAACCTCATTGAGTATTCAAAAAATTACAAGTTCCCACGGTCGGAGGCAAATTTTGAAGGTTTGAAAAAACTCAATCAAAAAGTAGTATATGATTTCCTTATCACTCGTATCAATCAAATAGCAGCGTAAAAAAATGGGATATAAAACACATGATGGAGAAATAGTTCAAGGAACTACTCCACAAGAAATAGTAGCAAGCTTAAAAGCAGGAAGCCGTTTTGATTCTCTTAAATCAGACAAAGATTTTTCTAAAGGTTTGGCAATGCGTTGGAAGAATTATTCTGGCAAAGATGTCCGAACCACTAATCCAAAAGTCTTTGTCGAGGATTTAATTAGCACAAAGTTCTTGATAAAAACCAGAAATTAGTAATTACGAAAAACGTCAACTCTCAAGGGTTGGCGTTTTTTTTTGCCCAAAAAAAGGAGTGAGAGGAAATACAATTTAGTACAATAAAGTGCAATGAAGTTTAGCGAAGTTCGCCCAAGTGCGATGAAGTACGCTCAAGTGCAAGATAGAAAATAGCCTTCTGAGATTTTCGCCAAATTTGTCACATCGAAAAACAGAACATTCTAAATGTTTATTAACCCCACAACCCAGTATTTCACCGATGAAGAATTCTTGAAGCTATGCTTCAGATTTCCAGTCCTAAAAAAGTCAAATATCATGTTTCAAGAAACTTACAAAGGCTGTCGCCCAACGCTAAAAGGAGAATATCCAACGAGAAAATTTAAACTTTCTGCTCAAAAGCAAGTAACTGGTATATTATCATTAACATTGTTAGCGTCTCATTGTACACCAGCAAGTTCGGTTTTATCAGAGAAAAAAACGTACACAGAAGAAGGTGTTGTTGGGAATAAGTCAAGAGAATTTATTGTGAGTGCTTCAAGCATCAATGACGTTGATGTAAAGTTCTGCAAAATCTCTCAGGAATTAGCTCTTCGTCCAACGGTAATTAATACAATCAACGTAGCTCATGATGCTGGTTTTGATGCCATTCAATTGGTTATTAAGAATGAATCCGTTTTTAACGAAACCCAAGAAGAGGTGGTTTTACCAACAGTATTAATTGTTGATGATGAAGCTCAGTTTTTCGTATTTGATTTGACTGCTCTTAACAATCGTATAATTACAAACGGTACAACCTCAATCGTTCTTCAGGGCATTGGTGAAGTAGCTGAGATTAACGCAGAGTTTATTTTGGGTCAATCGTATGCCATTTTTTAGTAGTCTCAGACCGCAAGGCATCAGCCGAATTGAATTTACAGATTCACTAACACACATAAAATTCAAGTGGGACGGCAAAGGGGCAGTTCTGCACTTCAATCGAAACGAGTTTGAAAGGCTTAGTCCAGAGGTGCGATATTTTGTAATCATGCACGAAGTTGGACATCTGAAAACGATGACGGTTTTCAGTAAAAAAGCAACGCTTGAAGATGAAGAAAAAGCAGATAATTACGCACTCCAAGCTTGCCTAAAAGCAGGAATGAATTTCAAAAGCGTACAGGAGGTTCGCCAACTGTACGCCAATCAAATAAAATAAATCAGTAACACATCAAATCCAATTCAATACAATGAAAATTCTTCAAAAGATGAAGTTTGCTATGTTGTCCGCAATGACATTAATAGCATCACAAAATGAAGTAGCTGCCTATTTCTTAGGTCCTGCTGCTGGAGTTGCCTACACGGAAGCGTTCCTATTGGGCGAAGGTCAAGTCGCAGGTGATTTAACGGATAACACCAAAGGAAAACAAATTTTGATTTCCAGAGGAACAAAAGCTCAAATCATCGCTTGGGATACAGATGCAACCGCTGCCTCTGCCACACCGCCAAGAACACCCGCTCCGCACTGGTTTGCTCCAACAAAAGAATGGTGTGCGGTGGTATTTAATGGTTCAGCAACAGATTTCACGACTAATCTTGATTTGAACTCGTCCGACTTAGTTTTTGGAAATGGCGAAACCGTAACATTGACTTACACATTGACGACAAAGATTCCTTTCAAGAAAGAAGGCAAGAAAATCGTTTATGACGCAGCACTTGGCGGGGTAACTACTCCAACAGCCATCAATGGTTTACAAAACAATGTAGTCTCTGGCACTGACCCTTCTAAACCAGCCGTTGAACCAACTGACCCAGCATTAGGAAATGACTCTAAAACTGGATTAGCTGCTATTGCATGGTGGGGCTGGGGATTAATCGTTGTTGGTCTAATTGGTATCGGATTAATCTTGAAGAAAGTATTAGGCGGTGGCAAATCTGGCAAGGTTGTAAAGAAATAGTTTTTTGAGATTCAGCAAAAGAGTTATGGTAGGTACATTTTACTTATCCATAACTCTTTTGATTTTAAGCTAATCACATAAAATATTACGACAATGAGCGAAGAAAATAAAGAAAAAATTAAAGAGAAGGGATACTCTATATTAGACTTTTTCGTGGGTGGATTACTGCTTGGGCTATTCATCATGGTAGTGGTGGTTTCAGCCAACGGATTCTCGAAAATCGTCTATACTTGGTTTCCTAAACTAAAACCAGAAAGCGATGCTAAATCTACTTGATTATATTAACTCACTCACGGTAGCAGACTCTCGGAGTGGACAAAACAGATTGGTGAAAGCCAAAAGTTTGGTAGTCGGATATGCTCAGGTACAAGGTGGTGTAGGTGGTAATAGTTCTTCTTACAAAGCTGGTGAAATCATCGGTATTGTTCAAGATACTGCAACTGTCTCTGTAAAAGCCACAAACGGTGTTATCGTTAAAGTAGCTTACACAAAGATTACGCTACAAGAGCCGTATTACACTACTGGAAATGACTTGGTCTCATATCTCTGGTTTCCTACTTCTCAAATTGATTTTGAAGATGAATTTGAAAAGGAAACTATTCCAGTAACCACTGATAACAAGGCTTTGAAGGCTGTGTATTCAGATGCTCCCAAAGGAATTTATATAAGAGAAACGCCATCAACACTTGCCAACAAAGTAAAAGTTGTTGCCTACGGTGATGTGGTCGGTTATACTGATGGTCAGGAGAAGAAGTATTTAACCTATACTTTCTGGAAGATTTACGACCAAAAGGGACGTGCTATCGGTTGGTGTGCCAAAGGTAGTGGATACTCCACAACCCAAAGACCACAAGCCAAAGCATTACCAAAGTATGACTCTAAAGGTGAAACCACAGAGGAAACTTCTGGAGTAACTGCTGCACAAGACCCACAGGCTGGCAATTCAGACTCGTCTGGAGTTAGTGCCGTAACTATTATTCTTTGGGTTGTAGGCGTTTTGGGGCTGGGTTATTTAGGTGTCAAATTACTCTTCAAAAACAACAAAAATGGAAACTAACAAATCATCACTCGGAAAACAGATTTGGTTGAAGTATTTCCGTTGGATTGTAGTAGCTGTTTTGATTGCTCTGGGAGCGTTTGGTCTTATTCTGTACAACAAAGGAACAAAAGACACGCTGGCAAAATTGCCACAAAGCGTTCCGTATCCCCCTACAACGGGGATTCCTTCGCAGGATAAAGCACAAGTCAATTGGGTAGATACTAAAGGCTCAGCCATTGTTCTGAAACTTGGAAACTACCTCAGAGAATGGCATCTCACTAATATCGGAATCAACACTATCATCGTAAACGATTTACGTCCATTGGCAGACTGGCAATTGGTGTATATTAATGAAGCCTATAACCGAAACTATTTCACGCAGGGGAAAGGCTCGTTGGTTAAGGACTTATTAGATATTAGCTATGTCGGAGCGGATGGTATTCGCAATGACATCGTAATTCGTTTGCAAAAACTCGGAGCGAAATAACATGAACCAAATCTGGGAGAAAATAGTAAACGTCCTTAATGACCAACAGATAAAGGACTTCTTTTCGGGTAAAACATCACCCGTTATTAAAACGGAAAATAACGTAACCATTGCCAAAGAAACCATTACCCAAGCGGGACAATGGATTGCAGGAGGCTTTGTACTCTCTGCCATCATCATTGGGTTATTCGTCAAATGGGCGGTTAGTTCTGGAGTTAAATCCATCAAAGGACAAAGTTTCTAATCAAAATATTCAAGGGCTGGATAAAATTTCACTAACACACCCAACCGCCAGAAAAAAGCATCCAGTCCCTTGTTTCAAAATTTTCAAAAGCCATGAATACAAATTTTGAGAGTGAAGAAGCAGAAGCAAAGGCACAAATTGAACAGCAACAACAAAGGTTGAAAGAACTTGCCGATTTAAAAGCTGCTGCAAAACAGAAAAAAATTGACCAACAGATTGAAGAACGAAACGATTTGTTCGACAATGCCAAAAGATTCAGAGCCGAGGCAATGACTGAGGTCGGAAAAGGAAATATTGACAGTGCAAAGATACTTCGTGAGTTTGCCGATGATGCCGAAAAGCAAGCAAAGGAAATGTTCATTGAAGGAGATTTACCTAAGATAGTGGAAGAATCACAAAGTGAAGTGTTTGGTGAAGGAATGAGTTTGAAGAAAGTCATGCTTTTATTGACCTGTGTGCTAACGGCTCTCTATTTCTTAACGGGTTATATCAACCATTTGGTTGAATTAGGTGAAAAAAGTATTTCAATTTCTCTGGGAGCTGAGTGGATTCATGCTATACAAACCACACAATTTTGGAGTTTATGTTGGTTGGTTTCAATCGGAATGTTAAGACTTAATTTTCGTTCAATTTCAAGATTTGTCAATCCAAAAGACGACCCACACTTTGATTTAACCACCAAACTTTTTACAGAATGTACGCCACAGTTTCAAATCACCGTTTCACTTGGATTGCTCTTGTCTATGGTCTTTTCATGGTGTTTAATCTACCTGCACAGTCCAGTAGCGAATGCAGGATAATCCGCCAAGCCATTGTGGATACAGCCTTTGCTCAGGTTGGCAATTATGAAAAAACTAACCGAAACGATGGCAAGATAAACAAGTATGCTTTGATGAATGGTGGACGGTATGGCGATGCTTACTGCTCATGGGGTGCTATGTATTGCCATAAACAAAACGGAGTCAACCCAAAAGTAGATGGTCGGGCAGTATCATGGACGTTCCCCAAAGCCAGTATCATTCGCAAGTATGGAAAAGTAGTCAGGAATGTACCAGTCCGTCAGGGCGATGTTGCCATTTTCTATTTTGCTCCCAACTACCACGTGGAGATTGTGACCAACTACAATACCCAAACGCAAGAGTTTTATACGGTAGGCTTCAACACTTGGGGAAGGTTTGAAAACGGCAAACGAAGACAAGGAGTCTGGATTCATAAGCGAAACAAACGGAATGTAATCATCTGTAATCAACTTCAATTCTTTTGGTATGAAAAAGATAAAGTACATCGCATTGCTACTATTCTTAACAGGTTGCACGCAAGCAGACTACCAGAGAATTGATAGCATCTTTGGTTTTACCAAATCGGTAAAAACCAATCAATCCTCTGAGTATTACGGCATAAAACCAGATACTTCAGTTGAGTTTGAGCCATTCAATGCTAAACGTTTTGATTCGGTAAAAGTGGCAAAGAAAGCAGATTCAATAAAGACTCGAATCCTTTCTCCCCAAAAGACCAAACGAGAAGGTTGGCGGAGTGACCCAGCGTTAAACTCAGCCTACGAAGAATCAAAAGCTTTTGAAAAAGCACGAAGGCAACTCCATGAGATTTATGCCGAAAACGCCAAAAAAGCTAAAGAAATCAAGAAATCAACCGCCAAAGATTCAACAGAATGATATTACTCGAATTCAATTTTTTAGACAACATCGCTGGGATTCTATTGTCCCTATTCATCACAGGGTCAATCGGAATTTTGACTTATGTTTTCAGAACCCACAAGGACGAAACGAAGCAGAGAATTGATGCTCGTGCAAAGGAAATTGACGATGCCAACAAAGAAATTTCAAGTTTGCAAAAGGACATGATTGAAGTCAAAACAAAAATGACCAATGTAGAAAAACGTTACGATGAATTACAACAACTCGTGAGGGACAATCATAAGGAAACGATGAAACAACTCTACGAGATAATGAACCGTTTACCCCATGCTTAAACTACTAATTGAGCCATACATAAAACGCATTGTTGAAATAGCCTTTTTGATGGTGAAAGTCTGGGCGTGGGTACTTACCATATTCTTTGTGTATGCAGTTTTTAGTTCCTTTAAGTGGTATCAAAACGTACAACACAATGCCGAGTTAGAAATTGAATTAGTCAAGAATAAATCTCGGATAGATTCAATCAAGATTTACCAGCAAGTTTGGCAGCGTGAAAATAAAATTTTGAGAAGTAAAATAAATGCTTTGGAAGTCAGGATTCATGCCTTAGATGCCAACCTAAATAAAGACTTGAAAAATGATAAGAAGCCAATTTTTAGCCGTGATATTCCTGCTGACGATGTACTCAGGATATTCACAAACCGATACGGTAAAGGTTCAGCAAGATACAGCCCAATACGTACTGATTCCCTTAAAAACCATTCGGGACATCAACGAAAATGATGCTCGGTGCGATACTATCCAGAAGCGTTTCAAGCAAATAAGCCGATTATATTCCTTACAAAAAATTGAATTAAAACATTTCAAACGGCTGGATTTGAACAATCAAAAAATTGAACGTTCAAGTCTTGCAATTGAAGGAGTTTATCAAAACTCACAAGTGATAATTAGACAGATTAAACCTCCCGAAACCTTCATTGGTAAAGTTTGGGGATTCACCAAAAATTATGTGATACCAGCCTTGTCAGTTTTTACGGCTGGGTACTTCACAGGCAAAGGCTCATGAAATACGAAGTAACCCCAAAAATGCAGTTTGTATCAGTTGCACTCGGAATACTGAGTGGTATTGCTTCATTAGCTTGGATTGGCTATTTGATAGTTGAAAAGGCTATCGCTAAAAAGAAAGAAAATGCTGGTATTCCTAAGTAAGCTACCTACCAACATAAACCAGACTGAATTTGAGAAGGTGGTCAGAAGTATTTGTGCTGACTCACGTATCAAAATCGCAAACCCGAACTGGTTAATGATTTGTATGAATGCCGAGTCCAATATGCAATTGGTGACAAATGGCATAGGTGCTTATGGCTTCATTCAGATAACCAAGAAAACGGCAAGGGAAGATTTAGGAACAACTACCGACGCACTAAGAGCAGGAACTTGGCAGAATTACATGAAGTATGTTCGCCAGTACCTTATCAATCGAGTGAAAGAGAACGGTATTCCTAAAAATGCCTATGATTTGTACGCTTTGATACACTTTCCAGTAGCGTTTGAAAAGTCAGGTGGTTATGTTCTTTATTCGGCTGGTTCGGCAGCTTATAAAGGGAATTCTGGACTGGATTATAACAAAGACGGAAAGGTTCAATGGAGTGAAGTAATGGCATTTTTGGACAGTAAATGTCCAATTCTGTACGACAAAACTCAGTTGATGAAAGCAGAGGATACCACACAGAATTTTTACTATACAAATTACGCTTGGACAGAAGTTGCCATCATCACCGTGACGGTAGTAAGTGTACTTGCAATTGTTCTGATTAACGCTCCCAAAGCATTTTATAGAAACATTAAAAATAGACTTCAAAATGGCAAAGTTTAAGAAAGGTTCATTAGCCAGCTATACTGGCGAAGACAAAGCCTTGAGAAATAAGGTTTTCAAAGTTCAAGAATTTAAAACTTCAAAGTCATTATTCAGAGGCAAAGAATCAACCATTTATGGATTATCAACTGGAAATTCAGAAAAGGTAACGGTACAAATCAATGAAAATCTTCTTAAACCTTATAAAAAAGAAGATGAAAAAAATACCATTTTGGACATTGACAAACGTGCCAAACAGATACGCAAACAGTCGGGCATTGCCAAAGTAGAACGAGTAACCTTCTACAATATGTCTTTGAAAGAAGCCAAAAAACAAGCATTCCAAGAACTCAAAAAGAAATAATATGAATAAGGTAATCAAGGGATTCTTAATCCTATTCTCAGTCATTGTGATTGCTTTAGGTAGTTGGTATTTTATCAATCAATCTACCAAAAAAGCAGATTTATCAACCGATAATTATACTCCAGATGATAAGCTAATTGCCGAAATCAAAGGTAGAGTTTGGGAGTTTGCCGAAGCTCAAGAAACGGTTATTTCACAGGGCATCAACGGAAGTCCTGATATTGTAAGTTTCTCAGGTGGTTCTTTCCCGATGACAAAAATCGTTGAGAAGCGAAGTTCAAAAGATAAACCAACCAAGTTTGATGCTACCGAAAGAGCTAATAATAAAGTGTTGATTCAAAAGCTAATTGACAAACATGGTACGCTGGTCAAACAAGCTTCTGAAAGATTCTCCATTCCAGCATTGTACATCTACGTAGTAATGTCGGTTGAGAATACCGAAGGCAAAACCAACTACGTTAGTCCGGGTGGATTTGTTGGTTTGATGCAGATAGATACAAGTTCGGCAGCGGATACTTTGACGACTCAAAAGAAACGTAAGCTTCTGACGGTTTCAGATTTACAGTTCTTCCAGAAGAAATTGGGGTCAATTACTCAGGTGTCAAAAAATGCTCTGAAAGATGCCGAAACCAACATCAATGCAGGAGCATTGCACCTTTCGGAGATGATTGTTGATAACAAGTTTGATGTCGTGAAAGATATTCACAAGATATTTTTCTCATATAACAGAGGCAAGAACCGAATGGACAATGATGGAACGAAGGCATTGTCACTTGACGGACTTATCAACCGATATTTAGGAACGGTTCACACAGTTGGAGCAGAATATTTAATCCGTGCATTAGGTCCACACGGAGCAGCCGACATACTTGTAAACGATTTAGGGATTACATCATAGGGGAAATGGTTTGTGGCTTTTCCTTTCCCCTAAATCCCTTCAAAAATTAGCTATGTACATATTATTTGAGAATTTCAGAAATGTTGATACCTACTTCATGCAGAGGCTAATGGCAATGGCTGTAAGGGGTGAGTGGGTACATTGTGAGATAGTATTCAACGAAAAGAACAACGTCAGAGCTTCCGCTTGGGATAAGTCAGGCGTTGAATTCAGAAACTGGGAATACATCCACTATCCAGAACGGTTTGAATTATATCCCTTACCGTCTGAGTATTGGCTTGAAGCATACAGAATTTGTCAAGCTCAGGTAGGTACAAAATACGACCGACTTGGCGTGATTGGTATGATGTACAAAATTCCTGTTTTTAATAACGAAAGGAATTTTTGTTCAAAGCTCTGTTATGAGACCATCCAGAACTATACCAGTTTGGACTTACCCATTGAACGCTCATCGTTAGTTACGCCATTGATGATGCGAAGAATGATAATCAATCAAGGAATTAAACCAGTACCCTTATCGGTACTTAATCAGTAAATACCATGCAAGTAGGACAATATGTATCATTAAAATCAAATACCGACTATGTGGACATTTATGATGCTCCAACCATTAGTTCAGCATCAGAAGGCTTTACGGCTGGTTATATTGGGAAAGTCAGCAAAGTAAATGTGGCAGGTATTGGTGAGTCTCGATTCTTTACCGAAGTAGTCAATAGAAATAATGAAAAGAAATATATTGATACCGCCGACAATGATTTGTTTGAAACATCAGCTACTGACCCTAAAGACAATACTCCCGACAATAGCGGTACTGTACCATCTACTACACCAACAACACCAGATTCCACAGGAGGTTCAACTTTTGATAAAATCGTTAATGTGTTCAATGGCTTGTTAGGTATTTTTAAAAGTACCAAGAAGACTGATACAGGCAGTGGTACAACTGACAATTCTGGTGATACACAAGATTCAAGTGGTACAGATGGAGAAACCCCAGACCCAAGCAATAATGCTGAAAGTCCGTTTTTGACATGGATTAAAACAAACTGGTTATTGTCTATACTTCTATTTATTCTTTTGCCAGGAGGTTTGATTTTGGGAATTATCGCATTAGTAAAAGCATCCAAAAAGAAAGCTGCTTTAGCTATTCAAAATACGCAAAACAATGGCAAAAAAATATAGACAAATTGCTCTTTGGGATGAAACAGGTAGAGTATCGTTTGACCGCCTCACAAAAATTGCAGCTGCCAACGAAATACAACTAAACCGAGATATTGGTAAAGTTTGGGATGTTGAAGGAGTAGTAAGGGCTTTTAGGACAAAAGCCGAAATACCAACAGGTTGGTGGACTTGTACTGTTGTTGATTCTATTCCACAAGGGGATAATTTCAATGGAATCCATTGGTACACAGGAACAGGAGAAAACAGAATTCCTTACGCAAAAGCAAAGCATAAGGGCATACTGTCAGAAGGATTTTTAGAAAAGACTTTTACCAAAGTAATTACTGAAGAAAACGGTGAAATGTCAGTTGACCCTTACGGTGAATTTATAGTAAGTGGTGCTGACCCTGAGTTTGCCAATCAGACGGTTGATTTCTTGGTAGAACTCGGAGACCCCGTTGGAGCATTGGATAATGGCTATTACATCAATGACGTTTTTGTAACCAACTTTATTTATCCAGCTTACTTCTATTTGACCAAACAAGAAGGCATCAAGTATGACCACTTGGGAGTATTGACAGAACCCAAAGGATTAGTAGAAGGTGGTGACCAACTATTTAGAAGAGCCAAACAATGGATTCAAGCCGTGAAAATAAATGGTAAAAAATACTTTTTGAAAAACGGTGAAGAAGCTCCAACCTCCAACTCTGTATTTCTGATTTTAGGTTCGGTAATCTTCATTTTAGGGGTTTCTTTATATTTTATTTTTAAGAAAAAGCCGTAAGGCATGATGATATGGCAATTTCAACAGATTTAAAAACACCATTGACCCTTGTAAAAGACCAAGCGTTGTCGATACCGATTGGTACACCAGAGGTAGATTGTTTTAATGACTCAGGATTATCAAATCCGCACTATCGGACAATTCCAAATGACAAGTCAAATGAGGGATTAATCAAATGGGCAAATATACAATCAGCCAAACAGCAAGATGGTGAATATGCAGTAGCGGTTTCAATGTTTGAATATATACCAGATTCGGGTCCATCTTCCATCTTTTTGAAAATGCTTGAAAAAGCTGCCGCAGAAGGATTATTAGCAAACGTACCGCAACGTGGAGAAATGTACGTCATGCCAAATTCTGTCAAAGAGGAATCGTCTGGTCATGTAGTTTTTAGAAAGATAGTTTGGGTAGCAGCGTCAGACTTGGTATTGGGTTCGGTTTCTCAACAAAAAGCAATTGCTGACGCCGAAGAAGAAAAACAGAAGAAATATTTAGAGTCACTCACAAAAACGGACACTAATCCACTTCTTGGTAATTCTGCTCTTGGAGCGTCGCTTGGTACTTGGGGAATTATCGGTATCGTATTACTTTTTGTGATTGGACTTATCTGGGGAATAGTGGCATTGATTAAGAAGAAAAAAGAAAAAAGTAAAGAAGCTGTACCGCCTCCAGTCAATGTGATTAGAATTCCTAAATCATCCTGATAATGGCAAGTCAAACAGTATCAGGAGCGAGAGTTAAGCCAGAAATTGGGGATACTATGTATGCCTATAAAAAAGCAGTATTGTATTTAGATTCTACTTTAAAAACAAAAGCTTTAACGCTAAAGGAAAAGGAATTTATTGGTACAATTACTGAAATAACTGATAAATATTTTCAAGTCTATTATACACAAGATTCTGATAATCAACAGTATTTATATCTAAAAAGAAATACCGAGTATTATAGTAGCTATTCATCTGTTACGGTAGTCGATAAGTCAGAGACTGAGTATGATGACCGTAATTGGTTTCAGAAAATCTTTGGCATAAATAAAGTAAAAGATGAAAATATTGATAACACAATGAAAGAAGAAAAAATGGCATTCGCAGCATTTTTACCCCTTATAGAAACAGCCGTTGGCGGTGTTATTTCCCTTTTTGGAAAAAACGCAGAAGTTTCAAAAGCTGAATCAGAAGTTCAGTTAGCAAAACAAAACTTATTGGTCGCACAAGAGGCTACCAAACAGTCAAAAGACAAGGTTACAATTGCCACACTTGCCTTAGCCGAAGAAAAAGAAAAAACAGCCCAGAAAGCGTTGGAAGAACAAACGTCATTGGCTAAACAGAAACAATCAATTGGGGTAATCACCCTATCAGTAGTATTATTTTTAATATTCGGGTTAGCGTTTTTATTTGTCAAGTTTGTATTACCAGTCATTTTTCCAAAAGCACCAGAACCTCAGAATGTCATCATTCAAGAACAATAAAAGTCATGAAAAAAACACAGAAAATCATTGTCGGAATACTTCTATTTATAGGAGCTGCTTTTGCCGTTTTTTACTTTTTTATCAAAGATAAAGTGAGTATTAGTAATCCACTTTTGGGAAACTCTTCGAGTACAAATAATACCGAAATTACTACGTTAGCTCAAAAAATATCAGCTTTAGAAACTGACTTAAAGAATAAAATCAGTGCGATTTCTCCCGTAAATAGCACAACCATTACAGGAGCAACTATTCATACAGGTGCAGGCTCACCTGCCAGCACGTTAGGGGCAAATAAGGACTTGTATTTTGATACTACCAATGGTTATACTTTTATCAAAATTGATGGAGGCTGGCAATATTCTGCTACGGGAATTTATGATGGTGGTTCTGACGAATACAACTCTGAATTGGCAAGTTTCTTACGTCCAGCTTCGGTTGGTGCAGTTGCACAGATAAGAGATTTAGTCTATAATTTAATTCAGCTAAAGACTTACCCAGACATTGCTATTTTGGATGGTGTTGATTACGAAAGTTCACAGGGAGTCGCTGAAATTAACATTGCTCCAGTAGGCTTTGAAACTTATGGAGAAGAGTATATTTTGCCGATTTACAAAGTAATCAATTCGGCTCTTATGTTGACAATCAACCTGACAGGGACTCAAGCCTCACAAGTATTCTCAAATCAAGTATTCCCGAATTCCATGTTAGTTCCTCGAAAAGTAGATGGCGAATGGACGTACTTAGTTGTTTAACCTAAAAATATAAACTATGTCTCTGAATATAGCAAACATTGTTATTGGGCGTGACTATCACGACGGTAACAATAACGATATAGCCATTGAAGTTACTGGCACTCCAGTTGGTTTGCAAATCTCGTTCGACTCAGGTACAACTTGGAACAATATGAACCAAGATGGGACGGGCTTATGGAACGGTTCACAGTATTGGATGGCATCTTCGACCTTCAACTGGAATACTACCAATACAACAGGTTTTTCGGGAGATGTTTGGTTTAGAGAATCAGGCAGTCCAACGGTTATCCAAAAGTACAAGTTCAAAGGCTACGTTTACGCTGCTGGTGGAATCTTGGATGGAGTTACTTTCATCGTAAAACAAAATGGTTCAACGAATGTGGACCTAATTGTTCAAACTCAAGCAGGAGCAACAGGAGGAAATAATAATTCTGTAACGCTAAACGGAGCAACAGCCACTTACCAAAGTGCAGGTGCAAGCCCTGTTTGTCAATGGAAGTTTACGAATGTAGCTCCTGCCAATACTTCATACAGTTTTGTACAAGGTGGACAAACCGTTGCAATCACATTCGACAGTGCAGTGTTTACGGCTGGCGGTGGTGGTTCAACGGGAAGTTTGACCATGACAATCCCAACAGGTGGAACTTTGGTTGTTACAACACAACCACTCCACGGGACGCTTTCAATTGTAAACCAGACAATTACTTACACGCCAACGGCTGGTTATTCGGGAGCGGATTCATTTAGTTATGACATTAAAGGTGCGAGTGGCGATGTGATTAGTTCTGGAACTTCAGCATTAAATACCTCTGCTCCATCAACAACGGATACGCCAAGTTTCCCGAAAAGCTTTGTGGATACAACCTCTGACATTCGAGTGAATTGTATGGCAGGTAGTGCAGTTTCATTATTTAAAAATGCAGGAACAACCGCAATTGCTTCGGTAACAGATAGCACCAATCAAGGGTATGTTCTTTTCGGGGGAATCGTAAGAGTTCAAGGCGATACTTTCAAAGCTACGGCTCAAAAAACAAATCTTGGCGTTTCGGCACAGTCAATCATTTGTACCACCAAACGAAAACCAACGGCAATTACAGGCGTTACCAAAACCGCTCCTGCCAACGGTAGTGTTGACATACCATTAGCTGACTTAGTAGCAGATTACGCCAACGGAAGTTTTTTTTAAGTCTGACAGGAGCAACAAAAGGCTCTGCATCAATATCGGCAGGAGTAATCCACTTCAATGCTCCTGCCGTTTTTGAAGGTTATTCCGAAATAAGTTATCGTATCCAAGATACCGCTTGGAATATTGATTTTCTCGGAACTGTCAAAGTTTATGTACAGACTCAATCGTCAGGAGGTGGAACAACTACGAATCCCACGACAACAAGCCCAACAGAACCGCCATTACTTGGCAATAATGCAACAACGCCCAAAGAAGAAAAAAACTCATTTTTTGCCAAAACGTTGTTTCTAATTATTGCTGTTTTAATTACGATTGGAACGATTTTCATTTATTCAATCAAGAAAATAAAATGGATTTTGGGTATTGTTTTATTAGGATTTGGAGCAATAGGATACTGGATTTATAATCATTTTAAAAAATAAAGATGAAGGTTTTTAAAACACAAAATATAGCGTTGTATATCATTTTTGGACTTTTAGTTCTGATTGCTATTTTGGTGTTTAGCTTCTTTGAGCGGATAAAAAAAATGTATGAATACTTTTCACGAGTTCAAGAGGTTAATACAGTTTTGAAAAATCAGCCACAGAGTAATAATCAAGGACTTACCAGTAGGCAATCTCCAGTAACCATTGTACAAACTGCTGGAAGGTATTTTCTTGGAAAGAGAATTATCAATCTAACCAACGAGTCAATTGGTAATGTGTACCGACTCACAGATGTACCCAAAGGTGCAAGTTATTGTACAATCCATTTGATAGAATGTGAAGTAGAATATAATCAAGACGGAGATTTTGCCAATGGCTCACCCGTTTCAGATTCTCAAATAACAATCGACTCAGGGGCATTGATTTCGGTCTTTCACATGAAAGTAACGTCAGCTATTATGCCAGAAGCAAAGATTTATATTGAATATTACCAATAATGATATGCCCGTTAAAGTAATTCCCAAAGCGAAATCAATAGATACAAATACCCTAATTCCCTTTGATGCTTCAATAGGAATATTACCAACTGGAGGAAAAAAGGGTCAAGGCTATCATGTAATAATTGCTGGAATGATTAGCGGAGTCAAGTTTTTGGCAAAAGATATTTTCTACGCATTGAAAGATAATCCCACAAACATTAATGATTTTGGAGATATTCAATCAGAAACGCAGTATGATGATAATACCGATTTTGAATTACAATTCTTGATTTCACTTTTATAATACGACTATGACTTTACAGGAAAGAATATCCGCACTTGCTACTGCTATTGGCGGAAAAATAAAGCAATTATTCCAAAATCAAGGTAATTTGTCGGCATTAGTAACGACTGAAAAGACCAACCTTGTAGGGGCAATTAATGAAGTTGCAAATGCCACAACGTTAATCGATGATGTAACGCCAAGTGCCTCAAAAACTTACAGTTCTAATAAAATTCAAAGCGTTGTATCAGCTGCTGCAACTGCTACAAAAAATGAACTTTTAGGTGGTGCAAGCTCAGCTTTTGATACCCTTCAAGAAATTGAAAGTCGTCTTGGTTCAGATAATAACTCTATCGGTAGTTTATTAACCGCCGTTGGCTTTCGTGTTCGTTTTGATGCTCCTCAAACATTAACCGCCGCCCAAATTACGCAAGTAAACGCCAATTTGGGTATTGGCGAACCTAACACCGATTTTGTCGCAACATTCAACGCAGCATTAGTTTAACAAATGACTTTAGAGCAACGGATAACATTACTTTCTCAAAAAGTAGGAAATCACATTCGGGATAATGTAACCCCAAGACTTTTACCCACTACGGGTACGGCTGGACAGGTTGCAACAAAAACCGCAGGTGGTACAGTTGCTTTTGTTGACCCTTTTTTGAAGTCTGGTGGTACAATAAATGGCACACTCAACGTCGCATCGGGTCAATACCAAATTAATGGATTAACTGCTCTATATGATAATGGCGGTATTTGGGGCAATCTTCGGGTAGTTGGGAATATGGCAGGGTTTAATAATGACGGTATTTATTTGGGCTACAATCAGTCCAACGCACCTGTTAGATTGTATGATGGTGGAGTCAATAATTACCTAAATTTAGTTAGTTCAACGTTTTCAAGTGTTGGCATAAATAAATGGATTTTTGGTGGTGGTTCAGATGATGGGACTTTTGCACAATTCAACGGTGCAGTAAAGATAAAATCAGACCTTACAGTAACTGGAACAAACGGAACATTTAGTACCAATAGCATTCAGTCAAATTTATATTTTCTTAACCTAACAAGGTCAAGTGTAGCACTAACAACCGTTGGTAATGCAGGTTTTGGTTTAAGTTCACCATTAGCAAGAACTCATATTCTTGCGGATGGTGCAAGCGATACATTAAGATTTTCGTCAAATATAGCTAACTCAGGTGATTGGGTTTTTAACCCTTTCATTTCGGGAGTCTCAAATGGGGGATTAAGTTTCCTTAACAAATTGGCTGGAACAATACCATTTGTTATTTCAGCAACAAACGATTTTGTAGGAATTAAAACTACCACTCCTCAATACCCTTTGGATGTTGTAGGAACTGCAAATGTTTCTCATCTGAGGCTTAGAACGGTAACCTATCCAGTTATCCAAGATTTAGGAAGTGACAACGTGTACATGAATACTCGTGTGATTCAGAATATTGGCGGTGTTTATGATGGAATGTACATTGGATATGGAAACAATGGTTCAGCCATGAACCGTATTTTCGATGGTACAACGTCAAATTATATAGGTATTGGTTCTGCTGCTTTTTCGAGTGCAGGAATCACTAAGTGGCTATTTGGAAATCAGACTGACAACGGAACATTTGCCCAGTTTTCGGGTGCAATTCATGCAAAAGCAGGGTTAAATGTAGATGGTTATTTCTCGTTTGGCAACTCAGGAACACGTACCGAAACGCTTCATGATGCTGGCGAAATGGGTGGAAGGTCAGGCTTTTATGAAACTTATGCACCTGTAAATTTCCCGTCAGGGGCGTCATCTTGGTGGCACTTAATTTCGGCACGTCATAGCAATACAGGAAATAACTATGCTATGCAGATAGCAGGAAGTTTTTTTGACCAACGTATTTACTACCGTAAAACGTCTCATAATGGAGCAATGTCTTGGCGTGAATTTGTAAGTGCGGATACTTCTGGAAATGTAGATATTACTGGAGCAATCAATGTTACAAAGGGGTTTAACCTAACAGGAAACGGTGGCTTTTACAATGGTGCGAGTAAGTTCGGGATGGATTTTTATAGCGGAAATACAAGATTCTATTCGTCAGGTGCTAATACCACAACCAAAGGAGGATTTGAGTTTCATACAATTTCATCTGACGGTTCAATAGATGTTCAACCCTTGTATATCAGTCCTTTACAACGAGTAGGGGTTAATAATACAAATCCCAATTTCACCTTAGATTTAAACGGCGATATTAATGCAAGCGGTAGTGTTCTTTTAGGTGGTAGTTACTTTGCTTATAATGATGGAACATATCAAAGAATTTATAAGCGTAATGGAGTAGCTGCCTTTTTAATCGGTAATACGGAAACTTACTATGATGCAGACACGGCACATAATTTTAGAGGTTCGGGAGGTACTTACGCACTAAGAATTGATACCGCAAACTCTATTTTCACGTCCTACCTGACTCGAAACCTCTTTGGTTCTCAATCGGACGATGGCACGGCAAACCAATTTGCAGGGGCAATCAAAGCGAAGTCAGATTTAACCGTTGCAGGTATTTCATATTTATCTGCTACAAGATTCAATTCTTATGTAGTGATGAATAACAATGCTTTTACGTATTGGAAAGATTCGGCAGGAGCAGATAGAAGAATTT
Organism: Arcicella aurantiaca; assembly: GCF_003148625.1. Lineage (GTDB taxonomy): Bacteria > Bacteroidota > Bacteroidia > Cytophagales > Spirosomataceae > Arcicella > Arcicella aurantiaca. Next base: position 34,231 of record NZ_QGGO01000008.1, read on the forward strand.
TAGGAGTTAGTAGTCTCAACAATACATATTTTGGTGATGTAGATTCAGTATTAGAAGGCTCAGTGTTTTTCATGTCCAGATATGACCATATTTTTTATGGAAATGGTGTAGAAAAAATGAGACTTTATCAAAATGGCAATCTAATTATTCAAGGTTCATTGACGAGTCCAATCCGTACAATCTCGGGTGGAACAGCAACTTATACAATCAATAGTACCGATAACGTAGTAATTATCACTACTTCGCCAGGGTCAACATTTACGATTGATGCTCCAACAACTGCTAACAAAGGAAGAGAATTGACATTGACAAATAAATCAATTGCCAGTCAGACATTAAGTCAAAACTATGTGAACTTATCAGGTTCAACAACAAATCAAATTCCAAACAATCAGTCAATCCGATTGAAATACAACGGGTCTGACATTCACCAAATATAAAGCCATGCAAAACGACATTTTCTTACCAGTAGAAAAACTACCAGTTCCTCCCGACAAAACAGACTTAATGATGATTAGGTTATTGGAGTCTTCTTTTATCAAACAAGAAGATGGTACGATTCAAGAGTTCCGCAAAATCTATTATGAAACATACTTTGAAGGGAAAAAAGTAAGTGACGGAAACAATACCATTCTTGCTTCACTCGTGCCATTAATTTACAATGCAAACTCGCATAAAGAAATGATGGATATGGCACTTCAAGGGTTTGGTTTTAAGCTAATCCATGAAGTTTTTGACGAAAATCAAAACATCTTTCAGAATCCATACCAAAGCCAAAATATAATCGACAATAACTTACCAGTTCCAAATACAAATGAAGCCGAAACCAACACAACAACCTCAACAGAAACAACCGAAGCAGGAACAACAACCGCCACAGAGCAATCAGCCGTTACTCCTGCAAATTGACTCTAAAATAGTAGAAGGCATATTTCAAACTCTTGGACAGTTGCCTTACGCCCAAGTTGAACCCTTAATGACGGCTTTGAGAATGGACTTAACAAAGAATAATCCGCAACAATAATGACAGCCGAAGCAAATATAATTCCCCTAACCAAAGACCAGCTTGAAGTTATCAACTTTACGCTGGTCAGAGTCAAAAAGAATGAAAATACCTTATACGAACTCATTTATGTAGCGATGATTTTGGTAAAAAATGGATACGTTGACCCAGAAGATTATCACATAAAAGTTGCCATCGAAGGCGAAAAACAAACATTTATCAATCTTGTAGAAGAGGCTCTGTGGCTGAATAAACAACAATAACATGGCACTTACTTATAACACACCACCAGCCAACGAAGTCTATGCAATGGACTCTAATGGCATGGGTCACATTGAAATCAAGTTTACAGAAACTACCACAGGAACGGCATCCGTAGTTTTGAAAAATACCGAAACCAATGCAGTAATTCCTGTTACACTTACCAAAAATGGGAATAATTATACGGCAAATCTGACCCTGCCAAAAGGTTTGTACGAATACTATTTTGTTGATTCGTTGGTGACAAATAATACTCCAACAAAGTATAATTTAGGGGTAGGTTATGTGTTTGTCATTGTTGGACATTCATTGGCAAGTTCAAACGGTGAACAACACGCTACTGATAGCCGAGTAAGAATTTACAATAACTATCAAGCCCACGTTGATGCAGATTGGAAAACATTAGCAAAATACTCAGGTGGAACTTACCGCAAAGCAACTGATATTTATGCCGCTGCCGCTGCCGTAGCTGGAAATGTTTCCAACTTGTACGATGGCTTCCAAGTTGGACCGTGGTCGAAGATGGCGGATTTAATTGCCACACGTGATAATTGTCCCGTGGCAATCATAAATACCGCAATGGGAGGGAGTTCCGTAAAAATGTGGGCAGATGAAGCTGCACAACGCCCATTTGTTCATGGCTTTGCTGCTTCGATTGCAGGAGTTGAAGATTACAACCTATACAACTCAGGAATCCCGTATTTTCATTTTGAAAATGTACTGAAAACATTCGGGAAAAGAACAGGAGTTTCCGCCGTTCTTGTTCAACATGGTGAAAATGATGATGCAAGTGACTCCGTGAAAATGAATGAGCTAATTGGTAATTATAAAACCATAATTGACACAGCTCGTAATAATTCTGGGTTATTCAGAATGCCATTTGTAATTGCGAAATCAGCATGGTTGACAGAATCGGCAATTTCAATTCAAAACAAGTTACAAGCCATTGATTCTGTAACGGCAACAAACGACTTCACACATTTTGGTATTGATACCCATACGTTACCACAAACTTTACGTGGTCAGCCAAACAACGCAGGGGACGGACATTGGAATCCTGCTGGTTCTCAGGAAGTCGGTAGAATGTGGGCAGAGCGATTAACCGCCAACTTCTTACTAACTATCAATAATGGCGTTTCAACATTGAAAGTAAAACCACCCGAAGGAGAACCAATTACTGAACCGCCAGAAGAAGTAGTAGAAACAGGAAATTCAAATACCACAACAATGGCAATACTTGCCAAGTTAAACTGGACTGCTGCCGCTATTATTGCAGCAGTCGTTGGTGGTATCTTTTTTGGATTACGATACTTCAAAGTCTTTAAGAAAATCACCAATGCCATTATTTTCATTGGGAGTTTAATTGTAGGCTTCACATATCTTACCATCAACTATTTTGTAAACCAAAAACGCCAAGTATGAACATATTCTCAATTTTCAAGATTAGCGAAATCTACAATAAATACAACAACAAAACCCATTACTACAACAATGGACGAGTATTTATTGAACTAAGAAACTCACAGATTACAAGCATCACCACCAACGATGGAATTCCTGCTCGTCCAGATGAAATCCAATTGATTCTGAATTATGCCATTAACGACATCACCAGACAAGTAAAAGCAGAGTTTGGTTTTTAAACACATAAAGAAATGTTAATATTAATTCTCGCAATAGCTGCTATCATCGGATTGATTATTTCGGTATCAAAATCAATTCGTTTTCTTCGTCAAGAAGATACAAAATCATCCTCAAAATGGGCTTGGATAGCCGTTAGTATTGTTTTGGTTTACGCATTGTTTGCTTTACTGTACAGAAAATTATTTCCTTCCAAGTTGGCAAGTAATCAAATTCTGGTAGGTAACAAAGTAAGAACTCTATATGTCGATACTGAAGCAATGCAGAAAGTCGCAGAAATGTCCAGAGCAAAACAATTTGAATTTGTTCCTTTAAAAACATTTACAAAAGACGGAGTTACTTTTAATGAAGGTCAAACCTATACAGGAGGGTATTTTAACGAACATTCTGAATTAGCTCCAAGTTTATCGAATGATTTCTATGTAGATAATGATAAATCTACTAACTATTTTAAGAGAATTTTACTAATCACAAATACTAATTCTAATACACCAAATCCAGAAGTTAGAATTACAAACATTCCAATATTTAGAGTCTAAAACGTACAATTAAAAATGTACTAAAAAGTTAAAACCATGACATACATTTTTTATGATGAAGTTCAAGCCGTAGTTATTCCAAACAGTTTAATTATTGAATTTGGCAATCAAGATGATACAGGCTTTAAGCATATCGTTACCGCAAAAGGTAAATTTTATTACTCAGAACATTTTATAGTTTAAATAAACTACAACATGAAATTATTTAAGAAAATATCTAAGCCTATTTTAGTGGCTCTGTCAATTATTGGTTTAGCCATTATTGTTTTTGTTGTGTACCTTATTACTAAAAAAAATAAAAATAGTATTGCAAATCCATTATTAGGTAATTCAAATGTTGGTGCTGGTGATGAAATGCCAAAACTTGTTCCAACTACTTTATATGAGTTGTTGGAAGATGTAACCGTATGGGATATTGCTTCGGATAATCAATTTTCGTTTACATTCCCTAAAGGAACACTCATCTATAAACCTGCTGAAATTAATCAGCCTCAGTATGTTGGAACTAATTTCAAAATTGATAAAATATTTACCGATGAAGAAGCGAAGAATGTAGATTTTATTTTAGTCTCTAAAAAGTTTAATCTTCAAAGAGCTAATCTGAGTGTAAATAGAGTAGCAGATTTACACATTAAGAAAAGTTTGGTAAAACTGAAAACTCCACAAGAAATTGAACAATACGAATTGAATTTAGCTCATTCAAAAGCTGAGTCAACAAATAAAGTCATTTACTCAAATGTTGACTATGTGTTCAGTTTTAAAGAAACCTTTGAGTGTGAAGTAACAGATTTTAGTCCGGGAGATTATCAACTTGATACTAAAAAGACTCTTACACCAAATGATACATTAGAAGCTAAAACATTCTTTAGAATTCCAGAAATAAAATTACCAAAAAACAATTACATTGATATTTTCCCAGAAGCTCCAGATTACGAGTATTATATCAATTTGAGAATCGGGAAATTATTGTACAAAGTTCCTTCTTCCAAATTGAGTTCAATTAGAGAAAAGAAATAATTTTTAATATTTAAACACGAATCAAAATGTACGAAAAATTAAAAGCCGATTTTGTAGCTCAGAAAGCTCAATTCGCAAGTATAGAAAAAGACTTCGAGAAGTTTTTAGAAGGTAATGACTCAGCTGGCACAAGAGTTCGAAAAGCACAGCAGGAAATTAAACGTTTAGCTCAGGAGATTAGAACCCAAACGCAAAACATTAAAAACAATTCGTAAAGACCAGGAAGTACCAGCGTTTTTACGATACCCGAACCCCAAAAAGCCAGACCGCAAGCTGGCTTTTTTTGTAAACAACCCATAAAATGAAATTAGGCAAAATTATTTCAAACCCCATTAAGGTTGTTCCGAAAGTAGAAGAACCTCAATCTGTTCAATTATTGACTCCAATCAATTATTACGGTGGCAAAACCAATCTCGCACCCAAAATCCTGCAACTGATACCTCCCCATGAGGTATATACAGAGTGTTTTTTTGGCGGTGGAGCAGTTTTCTTCGCAAAAGAACCAGTAAAAATAGAAGCCATTAACGATACCAATGATGAGGTTATTAATTTTTACAGAACTTGTAAGAAAGAGTTCAAAGCTTTGAGTGCGGAGTTGGACAAAACATTGTTTTCTGAAAAGGAGCATCAACGGGCATCAATGATTTACAACAATCCTAAAAAGTACACCAACGTTGAAAGAGCATGGGCATTATTGGTTTTGAGCCAACAGTCATTTCTAAATATCATCGACAATTCATGGAAGTTTCAACGCCAACGAAATACGGCTATGGGCTTCCAAAACAAAAAGGAAATGATAGACCAGCGGTATTTGAAACGTTTGGAAAGAACCCAAATATTTAATCGTGATGCCAATCGAGTATTAGAAAACATGGATACGCCAGATACTTTTCATTTTATTGACCCGCCATACTTCCAAGCTAACATGGGGCATTATGATGGATACACCGAAAAGGACTTTGAGCAATTATTGAAAACCTGCCAAAACTTAGTTGGGAAATTTATGCTGACTACCTTTCCAAGTCCGATTTTAGAAAAGTACCGCAAGCGAAACAAATGGTATCAATTTCAAATAAAGATGCCATCATCAGCAAAAACAGGAAATCATTTAACTGGAAACGAAGGAATGAAAATTGAAGTAATTACGATGAATTATAAACCCACAAGGGATATGGTGAGTTTGTTTGAGGAGAAATTAAAACCTCGCATGGCAGCCTAACTTGTTACATTCCATAAAATCAACCCATAAACAACACACCAATGGTACTAAAAATTTTGAAAATATTCGGGTTCATCATACTCGGAGTTTTCCTTGTCTTATTTGGCATTTCATTTAGTAAAGTCAGTAAAAGTTCAAAAACAAAACTTAAAGATGCTTGGAATAACTTTTTACAATTGTTTAAACTGGCAAAAACAAGCAGTAACCCCATAAAGCTTCTACTTGGCAATACTGCCGAAGCCATAAAAAATGTTTTTACGCCTTCGTCATACAGTCCAACAAACATTACTACCGTACCATCATCAGGTGGAACAACTGGCGGAACAGTTAGTAATGAAGAAGTAATTTTAATGGCATTTGCAGGAGAATCCAACGCAGGAAACCAAGTGCATAATGACCATGCCTCGCCATCGGAAATAGGAGTGAGGAATATCAAGATTTTAAACAATTCATCGTTAGTTTTTGAACCGCTTAATATTAGTGGAAATAATTCAATCGACCAATTCGCTGCTCCTGCCAACTCACACGGCTGGGATTTAGGACTTGCTAATCTGGTGGATGCAGGAGCATTTGGTGGTAAGAAAGTTTTCTTGGTCAATTTGTCTCAGGGAGGTTCTTTGATTGGGCAATACAACGAAGGAGCAGATACCAATTATCGGAATAAAATTATTGCACGTGCCAACGCTGCTATGACTGCACTCAGGTCAATCACCAATAACATCACGGTTTACATGGTGTATTCTCACGGCATCAATGATGAAGTAGCCAATATTTTGAACGAAAACCAATTTGAAACAGCCACACAAAACCACTTAAACTTTCTCAATTCTCAATTTGGAAATAACATAAAAGTGGTGATTACGAAGTTCGGGGCATTCTTGAAGTTTAACAATGCTCTCCAGAACATTGTCAATTCAAATAGTCGTTATCGGGCAATTGAAACCGTAGGACTTAGCTTACAGGATGCTTATCACTGGGGATATAGTTCTCAAAAATATATTATTACCGAATCAGTCAATATTTTGAAAACCATTTAAGACACACGAAAATGATACTAAAAAATTTGAAGATTGATACTAACAAAGCAGTTCTTGATGATTATTATCAGTATGAGAAGCTATTATTAAAAGCAGGTTTGACACAAGAACAAATAAGGGCAAAGCTAACGGAACATGGTTTTAATTCTTATAACCAATACATTGATGCTCGAAAAACAGCAACTACTCGAGAACAAAGGAATGTAGTAGAAGTTGCCGTAGTTGCAGGTTTAGTAGTTTTAAGTGCCATAATTGGATTTTTGATAATTACTGGCAAACTGATTATAAGTGATGATAGAAAGTAGTTGTATCTCAAACACAAAAGCCACTCAATTTGAGTGGCTTCCGCTTTTATGGCAATACATTAAAACCCCGCATGGCTGCCTAATTTTCACTACCAAAATAGCCAAAACATAATTCCGCCGCAAGCGGAACTCCATGCAGGGTATATCTTCCTGCATTATGTTTTGGTAATCTATTTTGGTGAAATTAGGCGGTGCAAAGATAGAACAAAAATTAAATCATCACATAATGAATGAAAAAATCTTATATTTGTTTATCAAATAAACTTTTACGACCATGACAATTAAAGTACCAGCAAATGCTAAGAAAGCCGATATAGATAAAATTTTCAAAAATCTTAATCAAACAGCAAAACCTTTTAACGCAAGAGATTTTGTTGGTAAAATCAGATTTGGAACAGACCCATTAGAACTACAACGAGATTTAAGATGATGAATCAGCAAGAATATATTTTACTTGATACTAACTGCCTCGGTTATTTTCTGAAAGGGCAATCATTAGAATTGGACGCAGTTGGAAATAAAAACATCGTAATTTCTGAGATTACCGAAATGGAAATTCAATGTGATAAAAAAATGACGGCTCAAGATAGAGCCGTATTGAGAACCTTTTTGAAAGGAATTACAGTAGTTTACTTAAATGAAGTAATTAGAGAGCTGGCTATAAGAATTCGATTGACTACCTCAATGAAATTAATGGATTCAATTATTGCTGCTACTTCTCAATATTTAAGTTTACCAGTAATTACTACAGATGATAGGTTTGATGCTGTAAAAACTACAAATGTGATATTATTACCAGCGATTGATAAACGTAAGTAACAAAAAAGCCATTCATATTTGAATGGCTTTTTTGTTTAGTTCTTAATCTTAATTCCTTTAACAGTCGATTTTGTTATTTTAGTTAAATTAAGAGAACTTCTGGAAATTAATAATCTGACTTCATAAGGAGCTTTAAGTACAAACTTTTCATCTCCATATTTGATTTCATAGTTTGATGGATTATAGTAAAGCCTGTATTCTCCATTTTTACGATTTAAGTAAAATTTCAATGTTCTATCATTTCCTTCTTCAAAAGCAAAGTTCATAGTATCTGTGGAATCTGCCTTTAACAAACAAGGTGTTAATGAATAAAAATTAAGGATGTTAACACGCTTCCCATTCAATTGTTTGATTTTACCTGATTTAACAGAAACATCCGAATTTGATAATTCACGATGTAATTGAAACTGCTTTTCTGTATAAAACTGAAGTGTTTGTAATTCAATATCATCTCCAATTAATTGATTTCTTGTAGAAACGTTAAATAAAACTTTGTCGGATGTACAGCCCACTAAACTAAATGTGATTAGGATAAATAAAAGATATTTCATAAAAGCTATTTGAATTTATTTGATTAAACTAACGAAATGACAAACTCCTCCAGTAACATTTACAGTTCCTGACCAAGTAGCTCCAGTTAATATTTCTTTACAAAAATAAGAATGTGAACCTGCTTGAAGTTTGTTAAAAGAGGCTGAATAAACATTACCACAATCTGGAGTAGAACTAAAATAGTACTCTCCACTAATTAAGCCACTATATTTATTATCAAGAGTAACAGTTACTGTACTTTTTCCCGTAGGATATGCTCGATAAATAGTCAATGATGCTGTTCTATTATTAATTGGTATTGATTTTACAACAACATCACTCTGACCAGAAGCATCCTTTGCCGTTAAACTTACTTGGTAATTGCCATTTCTACTGAATTGATAATCAAATGAGGTAGATGTTTTTTTTGAATTATCAATGAGCCACTCTGTTGTAGTAGCATTTGTTGATACACTTCTAAAATTAACTAATCCTTCATCGTTTATTGTATAAGTAAATTCTGCTTTCGGAGCTGGTGTTGCATCTTTTGTTTTACAACTATTTAGAGCAATAGCAATAAGTAAAAATAATAGTGTAATCTTTTTCATGGTGAATTTGTTTAAGTGTTTAAAATTATTTGCAAAGATAGTTTCGTATTTGAGAACTCTTTAGCGTAGAATTACCTAATCGAAATATAAATTAGGCTCTTTCTCCCAAGAACTCATTGTGCAGTTGAACCATGTCAATTTCTAAGTAGTTTACGAGTTCTCTGGTGGAAGTCCAGCCCGCAATGGCTGCTATTGAACTTTCTCTCATTCCGCCAAAATTATACTTTAGCGAAATTCCCGAACTTCTACCACATTTTGAGGATACATTTAGTTTGATGTCTGCTTTGGCACAGGCTTGTTTAATGTAGCGATTGATAGTAGTTTGCTTGGTATGAGGCATTTGTTCAATAGAACCGTATTTCTCGATGATTTTAAGGGCTGTTTCAGATAGTGGAATGACTTGTATTTGATTATTCTCTTCAATTCTTTTAACACGAGGCTTTATAATCCAAACTTGTCCGTTGTCATATTTGGTAATATTTTCTGAGGTAGTTTCTAAATAGTCGCCAACGTGCATAAAGGTTTCACGCATGAACAGAAGTACATCAAGGTATTTAAGCTCCGTATTTGAGAGCAATGGTCTTATTTTTTCAAGTTTATCATAGTCTTCCTGACGGAGCGTTTTCACGGTTCGTTTTGGCTCAGGTTTAATCTTGTAGGTTTCTGCAAAGTTGACTTTAATCAATTTGTTACTTTTGGCAAAAGTCATAACCGTTTTTACAAGTTTTACGTGTTTTGTAGCGTATGCTTGCCCACGTCCAGTTTGTGTAAGATAATTATCAAGGAGTTCACACATTCGTGCATCAAAGTCAGCCACAGGAATACCTGTCTTCTTAGTATTTTTTAGAAACTCAACAATGTTTTTTTGACGTTTCTGATATGTTCTCCAAGTGGACTCTTCAATGTTCGCCTGAGATTTTGTCATCTTTGGCTTCCTTATTTTGTAAAACTGCTCATCAATATATTCTTGTAGAACGGTTAGGAAGGTCTTTTTGAACCGTTCACTAACGGTAGTCATTTCTATTAATTCATCGCCCGTAAAAGGCTCGTTCAAAACTTCCTTAATTAGCTTATTTTGTTCTAAAATATCGCTTATCTGCTTAATTTTAAGGTTTCTTGATACGGCATCTTTACCGATAAACTGTTTGTTGTAGGCATCCCATTCGTTGATGTGGCAGGATATTGCAGTGGATTTTTCTTTTGTTTTTCTATTACCCAGCATCAGGTAATAATAAATAGAGCCGAAACCTTGATTTTTCTTCGCTGAGGTTTGCGAATACTTGAAATAAAAGGAGATTTTCATTGGGTTGTAAGGAGTGTTGTAGGGCATAATTATTAGGGTTTTTTGTGTGGATTTTTTTAACAAAAACCAAAACAATGCCGTGTTAATAGAAATTATTTGATTAATAGAAATGTCGATACGATTAGATGGTTTCGCTATACGAATTAGAGTTAATCTTTATACGAAACTCAATATTCTCGGTACGAATGAACAGAAGGGCGAAAAGAAGACAAATAAAAAAGGTTCTGAAATGCAATTAAGCATTAATCAGAACCTTTTTTGTGTACTAAAAACCTTAGAAGTGATCCCGCTGGGATTCGAACCCAGGACCCATACATTAAAAGTGTATTGCTCTACCAGCTGAGCTACGGAATCTTCAAACGCTGCATTAGATGCTTAGTTTGTATATATAAAGTGTGTCCTCTGACACGAAGGGAGTGTTACTATTTGTAACCCTCGTGATCCCGCTGGGATTCGAACCCAGGACCCATACATTAAAAGTGTATTGCTCTACCAGCTGAGCTACGGAATCATTGCTTTTCTCGAAATAACTGACTTAAACTTCTTTTGTTTTTGTCATTTTGTTTTCCTTAATTGCGGTGCAAAACTACGAATTTATAAAACACGATGCAAGCTAACTATCTAAAAAAAATCATATTTTTTTTAACTTTTTTTCTTACCTCTCTGCAACTTGCTAAAAGTCAGAGTGATGCTACAACGTTACGACGTGCAGATTCTTTATATAAATTTGCGAATTTCTTTTCGGCAGAGCCAATTTTTGAACAAAATCTCCAAAATTTAAAAAATCCGTCGAGTAACTTTTTTTTGAAATTGGCATCTATAAAAGAAAAAAAAGGTGATTTTTTGAAAACACTCTACTATTTAAACAAGGCTTATGAGCAAAAACCCTCTCAAAAAGTCCTACTGAAATTGAATGAAATTGGTACTTCTCATGAATTGAAAGGGTATGAATTGAACGATTTTAACTTCTTAATTTTGTTTTACAAACAATATTCAGGTTTCTTGGTGGCTTTACTTATGGTTTTGGGGATATATATCTTTGTGATATTATTCACTAAAAAATACAAAAGGCAGTATATACCGCTTAATCAAAAAATATTTTTATGGGTGTATTTATTGGGTATTGGATTACTTTTGAATTTACCTGACAAGTATCACCAAGGTATTATAAATCGTGATGGTGTTTACTTACGTTCTGAACCTTCTGCGGGTGCTGAAATTGCTGAAAGTATTGACAAGGGACATCGACTAAATGTGATAGGAGGGAATGATATTTGGAAAAGGGTAATTTGGAATGATAAATTTTTATACATTAAAGAGAGCGATATCTGGCTCGTTGAATAATTTTGAAAGGCAAGTTTGATGATGAAGAAAATTGCCTCAGTTATTATGAATATATTTTTACGATTAAAAAATGGATTGCTTTTAAGTTTTTACGTTTTCTTACTTTCTGCTTGTATGCAGAACTTTAAATTTAATGACACCGCAATTTCTCAATATTATCAAAATAAGGAATACTTACCATCATTTGCTTTTTCTGATACACTAAACCATACAATTCATTACGCTTTTTCAAAGAATACTGATAAACCGATATTAATGCTCATTCATGGAGCTCCGGGGGCTTGGTTTGGTTATAAGGAGTTTTTTAAGGATAGTCTTTTGTTGAAGAAGTTTCAAATTGTTGCCCCAGACCGTGCAGGGTACAATAAATCAGGAGTTGGAGAAACATCTATTGCTTTACAGGCTAATTTATTGAAACCGCTGATTTCTTCCCACCAAAGACGAGTTGTGGTCTTAGGACGCTCGTATGGAGCTCCAATTGCAGCCAAATTGGCAATGGACAATCCCAAATTGGTAGATGAACTTATTTTGGTCGCTCCAGCTTGTGACCCTCAAAAAGAAAAGTTTTGGTGGTTTTCTAAACCTGTGAATTCAAAATTTGCTCGTTTTTTCTTACCAAAATATGCAAATAGGGCAAGTGATGAAAAATTTGCTCATCGGAGGGAATTGGAAAAACTCGCTCAAGATTGGAATAAAATAAAATGCCCTGTAACTATTTTACAGGGCGGAAAAGATTGGATTATAGAACCATCAAATGGAAAATATGTAGATTCTGTACTGAATACACCGAGACGTTTTATTTTTCTACCAGAAAATGGACATTTGATTACTTCAGAAAGATATGAGCTAATTCGAGATATTTTATTGGAACTTTAACTTTAGTACTTATTTGCTCAAATTTGACGCATCAATAAACTCTTTAAACGTTTTTCTGTAAGTGTCACTAATTGGAATGAAAACTGAACTAATTTGTACTTTTTCTTTTTCAATGGCTTCAATGGCTTCAAAAGCAACGATAAATGAGTTGTGAATGCGAATAAATTTATTTTCGGGTAATTCCTCCTCCAAAGTTTTTAAACGCTGTAACGTAACAACTTTCTGCGTGCGTGTGTGTATGGTTACGTAGTCTTTTAAACCTTCTACGTACAGAATATCATTAAGCTTGATTTTAACTAATTTTGTGCCGTCTTTTACAAAAATGAATGGCTGTACGCCATCTGGAGGACTAACAACTTTCTCCTGAATTATCGTATTTGAAGTAACATTGCTCAATCTTGCATGAGCTTTTTCTACTGCTTTTAAAAAACGTTCAAAAGTGATAGGCTTTAATAAATAATCCATCACATCATGTTCGTATCCTTCTAAAGCATATTCGGAGTATGCAGTTGTTAGAATGACTAATGGTTTTTTTTGAAGAATCTTTAAAAGTGTAATTCCCGTAATTTCAGGCATTTGTACATCCAAAAATAACAAATCTACGGTATTTTCTCTCAAAAAATCAATCGCTTCTAATGGATTTGAACACGCTTGGAGCAAATTCAAATAAGGTATTTTCTCAATGTATGCAGTCATTAGATTTCTTGCTAACGGCTCATCTTCGACTACCAAACAATTAATTTTCATATCAAATTCAAGTTTAAAGTAACTGAATAATTTTGCGGGTTATCCTCCACATTTAATGTGTAATTATCTGGATAACTCAAATCTAATCTGCGTTGTAAGTTTATTAAACCTATTCCAGATTTTTCTTCATTATTGGTATTCTTGGGTATTTTTGAGTTTTCAACCTTATAAATACAATTGTTGCCTTCAAATTTAATCGAAATATTTACCCATGCTTCTTTTGCGTTGTTACTTACGCCATGTTTAAAGGCATTTTCCAAGAAAGCTATAAAAATCAGAGGAACAATTGAATGTCTATCGGTATTTCCTTGCACTTCAAATTGAATAGGAATTTGATTGTTTAATCTTAATTTTTCTAAACTTATATAATTTTCCATGTACTCAATTTCCTTAGAAACAGGCACTTTCGCATGATTTGAGTCATAAATCATGTAACGCATCATTTGGGAAAGTTTGGCAATAACTTCGGTTGTATTGGGCGAATTGGTAAATGCCAAATAGTATAAATTATTGAGAGTATTGAACAAGAAATGAGGGTTGATTTGTGCTTTAAGAAAGCGTAATTCTGCTGTAAGTTTTTCGTTTTCTACCTCTTTTCTTTTTGCTTCTAATTCAAACCAATCTTCTGCAAACTTCAACATTCCAACGAAAATGACAATAAAAAGCGAGCTTGAAAATGACTGTACAATAAATTTTGTACTGTACAGAAAACCGTGTCGTCCGTCATCATAACAGAGATAAATGTATCTTTTTACGTAAATGAGGAATAAAATCAAGACCACGAAAGGAATGATGTATTCAAGTAAATACCTGCCCATATTTTTATTTTTCAGGAAACGTGGTAAAAAATAAAAATAGTTTAGATAACTCGCCAAAACCATCGTAAATACTTGAGCTGTGGCATCAGCAAAAGCTCTTGGGTAATCAGGTTCTTCGCCATGCCGAGAGAATGTGATTTGATAGAAAAAGAATGAAGAATATACACACCAAAAAGCAAGGTGTAATAAGAAAACTCTATATCGTTGAATGAAAACTTGCATATCGTTTTTGTAATTATCACTCAAAGGACTGCATTATTTTAGAAAAAAACATACTTTTTGGTTTTGATTTGACTCATTTTGGGATGTTTTTCTACTAATCTACCTCCTTTTTCGATAATTGGATTCATTTATTCGGCAAATCGGCAATACGAGTTTATAAGCCTGTTTGTCGAATAGTATTGCTGAACTATATAATACTAAAAAGAATGTAATTTTTTATGATTTGCTTTGTTCCAGATTTTACAGTAGAACATAAAAAAATCAAAAATATGAAAAAGCTAAGCTATATTTTCGCTTTAATATTGATGTCAAGTGCCATCGTAAATGCACAATTTGGACCTCCTCCAGGCGGAGGTGGCGGAGATGGAAACGGAAGAAACCGTCAAAATAATCAACCAAGTACGCCAAGTTTTGAAAGTAATGCTCCAAAAGGTAACTCAAAAATTACGGGGTATGTGGTTGATTCAGCCTTAACTGGGGCAGTTGAGTTTGCCAATATTTCATTAATCAATAAAACTACCAATAAACCAATTGATGGAACTATTGCTGACGAAAAAGGTAAATTTTCAATGTCTAAAATTGCCGTAGGCGAGTATAAATTATTGATAACTTTTATCGGTTACGACAATAAAGTTTTTGATAATATCAAAATAGAAAAAGGAAAAGATATAGAATTAGGCGTTATCAAGTTGAGTCCAAGTTCAAAAATGCTTGAAGGTGTAACCGTTTCTGGTGAAAAATCTATGATTGAGGAAAAAGTTGACCGTTTGGTTTATAATGCCGAAAAAGATTTGTCGTCTCGTGGAGGTGATGCCGCAGACGTTCTCAAGAAAGTACCCATGTTATCGGTCGATTTAGATGGTAATGTGTCTTTGAGAGGAACTACGAATATTAAAGTTTTGATTAATAACAAACCTTCAACGATAGTTGCAAGCAGTATTGCAGATGCTCTTAAAATGATTCCTGCTGACTTGATACAGAAAGTTGAAGTAATCACTTCGCCATCTGCCAAATATGATGCTGAAGGTGCGGCAGGTATTATTAACATTCTTACTAAAAAGTCAACGATTGAAGGATTTTCATTGAATATTGACTCTGGACTTGGTTTGAGAGGTTCAAATTTAGGATTGAATGGAAGTTATCGTTCAGGTAAATTAGGGGTAACATTAGGCGGTTTTGGTCGTGCATTTTACAACAAAGCATTCACAACTTTAGACCAATCTACCTTACAAAATAACAATACAGTTTTAACGAAACAAACGGCTGATGCTCAGGATAATGGTTTGTTTGGAAGATATAATTTAGGTTTCGATTATGAGATTTCTAAAAAACAATCTTTGGCGGCTTCAATCAATTTTGGAACACGTAATTTCAATCGTGGACAAGACTATACGACCAATTTGTTTGTAAATGAGAAGTTAAGTTCAACTTCATTCCGTAATGTTGACAGCAAGGATAATTCAAATTCAATTGATGTAAACTTAGACTACGTTAGAACTTTCAAACCTCAACAAGAATGGTCAATTTCAACGATGTATAGCCAAAACAACTTGACTAATAATTTTGATGCAGATTTGTTAAATAACGCTAAAACATTGGTAAGTCGTCAAAGAAACTTAAATGGTAACGTAAACAAAGAATTTACATTACAGACAGATTATGTAACGCCTATTAAAACAAATCAGATGTTTGAAGTAGGTTTAAAAAGCATTTTTCGTAAAGTTGATAGTGATTATCAATATCTTTTTGCAGGAAGTACAGGAGCATTTGCGTCGGATGCTAAAAATCCAGCAGGTTTGTTGAATTATACTCAAAATATCTCTTCTGGGTATGTTTCGTACACCTATTCAACGAAAAACAAATATACTTTTAAGGTTGGAACTCGTTACGAATACACAACGATTGAGGCAAATGACCAAAAAGGAAACATTGCTATTCCATCTTATGGAAATTTAGTACCAAGTGTTAATATTTCAAAAAGTCTTGGCGGTAATTCTACTTTGAAATTGGCGTACAATAACCGTATTTCTCGCCCGGGATTACAACAATTAAATCCAAACTTTAACGCTGCTAATCCACAGAATATCACCATTGGTAATCCAAGTTTAAAACCAGAAATTACCAATAATGTTGAATTGAGTTTAAGTACAAATATCAATAAGACTTACTTAAATATGTCTATTTTTGGAAGACAAACTAATAACTCAATTTTGCGTATCAGTTCTCCGTCAGACACTTTGGCAGGTGCTATTGTTACAACTTTCCAAAACGTAGGTAAGCAACAAACTTTCGGTACAAATATTTTTGGAAATGTTTTCTTGACTTCAAAATGGAGCTTGAACGGCGGAATAGATTTAATGTATAATTACTTAGATGGTCAGGTAGTTGATGCCACAGGAAAATATGCAACCATTAATAATTCGGGCTGGACTTTGGGCGGAAGAATAATGACGCAAGTGCAATTGCCAAACGGTTGGGGAATTCAAGGATTTGGAGGATACAGAGGCAATCAAGTACAATTACAAGGTATGCAAGGCGGTGCTGGTATGTACTCATTGGGTTTAAAGAAAGATTTACCTAACAAAAAAGGAAGTATCGGTTTAGCGGGAGAAAACTTCTTCGGAGGAATGTCAATGACTTCAACGTTAAATTCTGCTCAATTTAACCAAGTAAGTGTCAATAATATTTACAACCAAAACATCAAATTGACCTTAAATCTTAAAATTGGTAACATGAAATTCGTGGAACAAAAGAAAACGAAAGGTGTTAAAAATGATGATGTAAAAGGTGGAGGTGAAGCAACTAATTAATGTTACTAAGTAGGGGTTGGGATTTAGGGATTAGGATTTAGTATCGATAAAATTACTATTTTGTATTCTGTAAGTTATTAGTATTCAGGTTTATATTAATCGAAATACTTAAATCATCATTGTACTTATTATTTTGATTAAAAAAGCAGAATGGATTTCCATTCTGCTTTTTTAATTCAAAATTACTTATTCAAATCACTGCTTTTCAGTTGCTGAACTGCCATAATTTGTTTCATCGTTTTTTCCATTCCTTCGGTTGAACCGTCCAAGAAAATAACGTTTCCTTCACCTTGTTCTGCAAAATGTTTAACGGCTTCTGTCCACATTGAGAATAAAATTAATGAAGAATCTAAGTTAGCATCTGCCATTACTTTCGCTGACTCTGCCATACCTTTTGCCACTTCTTCACGGAAAAGAGCCACACCTTGTCCACGTAATTGAGACGCAATTTTTTCTGCTTCTGCCGAAATTCTGATAGCATTTCCTTCCGCTTCGGCAGCTTTCGTTTTGGTAATTAATAATGCCTGACCTTCATTTTCTGCGGCTGCTTTCAAGTTATTCGATGCCACAACCTGAGCCATTGAACGCATAATAGATTCATCAAAAGCGATGTCATTCAACTGTAAATCAATCAAATGATAACCCCATTGTTCAAGCGTTTCGTCTAATTCTAATTTTACATTTTGAACAATTTCACCACGTAATAATAAAACCTCAGCTTGTCTTTTGGTTGCCACAAAAGCTCTAATCGTTCCTTCAACCGTGCGAATGAGTGCTTGCATAAAAGAACGCTCATCCATGTATTTAAAAGCTACATTCTTAATGGTATTTTCGTCTTGATTAACAACGGCATACACCAACATAGCTTTGAAATTAACATTGGCTTGGTCGGCAGTAATGGCTTGAAAATCAAGCTCCATCGAACGGTTTTGGATTGAAATTCTCTTGAAAATAAATTCAATAAATGGAATTTTGAAGTTCAAACCCGGTGTCATAATTCTTTGGTATTTCCCAAAAATAGTAATCACTGCTACCGTACCTTGATTGACTACAACAATAGAGAGAAAAACCACTACGGCTGCTAAAACGAAAAAGAATAATAAAAAGCTCATTTGTTAAATTGTTTAAGGATGAAAATTAAAACAGCACCAAAGTACATAAAACTTTGATGCTGTTTGTCAAATTGGGATGAATCGCCCAAAATATTTTTTAAATGGTCTGTAATCCGCTACTTCCGCATCGGCAAAAAATACATTATTCGATGCGTAAGCATCAAGTTACATCATTTTTATAGACCCCATTCCGCCATCAACGCCCAAAACTTGTCCTGTAATCCAAGTCGATTCATCTGAAAGTAAAAAAGTGGTAATGTTTGCAATGTCTGCTGATGTACCAAAACGCCCGATTGGATGCCTTTTATTTGACGCTTCTTTCTTTTCATCATTTGAAAGTAGATTTTTTGCCAGCGGTGTATCTGTCAAAGAAGGAGCAATACAATTGACCCTGATTTTTGCAGGTGCTAATTCAGCAGCTAAGGATAGCGTCAAGCCTTCAATAGCTCCTTTTGATGCCGCCACAGAAGCATGAAAACCCATTCCAACTTTCACTGCCACAGTGCTATATAATACCACAGAAGCACTTTCAGCCTTTTTTAATTTAGGTAAAACCGCTTGAATGACTGAAATCGCTCCTAAGACATTTATTTGAAAATCATTTTTGAAATCCTCCTGACTCAAACGATGAAAAGGCTTTAAATTTATAGTTCCAGGGCAATAAACGACTCCATCTAAGGTTTCTGGAAGGTTTGCAAAAGCATTTGTGTCTGGATTTTGTGCATCCCAAACAAGGTGCGTAATTCCTGCTAAATCAGGCTGATTTCTCGAAGCCGTGTAAACATTATAACCCTTGCTTAATAAGATTTTAGCGGCTTCAAAGCCAATTCCAGAACTTGCACCAACGATTAATATATTTTTTGACATGATTGTTTTTAAATGAAAGTGAACAAAAAAGCATCTAAGTTTTTAACCTCAGATGCTTTTAAATGTTTTAGAAAACTTTTTTTTAAATAATTAGTGCAAAATTCTAAAGGTCATTTCTTTTAATGCTTCACCATCGCTCAAAGAACCACTTTCTACGCCTTTCGACTTTAAATCTAACTTTTTAATTTCACCAATAATCTGTACAACTTTTGCCAAATTATAATTACGAATGGCAGAAATATAATCTTTAGTAAAAAAAGGATTTACCCCTAAAACCACCGCTAAATTTCTCTCCGATTTATCTTGTGTTGCATGAGTGAGAAGCACTTTTGAAAAGAAATTATAAAGCAATAATACGATTGGGGCAAGCGGATTATCTTTGGGATTGGCAGCAAAGAAATTAACAATTTGATTTGCTCGCAAAACATCTCTGTTTATTAACGCTTTCTGAAATTCAAAATAATTATATTCTTTACTAATACCCACATATTTTTCTACAACTTGAGCGTTGATTTCTTCGTCAATTCGCAAATTGAGCATGATTTTGTCAATTTCTGATGCCAAACGTTTTAAATCATTCCCAACGTTTTCTACCAACATTTCAATGGCTTTTCGACTGATTTTTAAACCATGTTCATGGCAATATTCAAGTATCCAATCCGGGATTTTGTTGTCGTAAAACTTCTTAGAAGTCATTAAAATCCCTGCTTTGTCAAATGTTTTTACCCAAGTTTTTCGTTCATCGGCAGAAGCCTTAAAAACCAAAACTAAAATGGTGGACGATAACGGATTTTTTGCATAATTTTCTAAAGCCACCTGCATTTCTTTCTGCTCAATTCCTTGTAAACCTTGGGCTTCTTTCACCAAAATCAACTGGCGTTCTGCCATCATCGGAAAGCGTTTTGCGTGTGAAATTAAGGCAGGAACAGTTAAATCTTTCCCAAAAAACACAAATTGATTAAAGCTTCTGTCGGAAGGGGAAAGGGCATTTTCTTCAATAAAATCCGACACTTTGTCGATATAATACGGTTCATCACCGTGTAATAAATACAGTGGAGCGTAAACTTTTTTCTTTAAATCTTTTAAAACGTCAGCAGCAGATTTAGGCATTTTTGTAATAGAGATTAGGTTTTGGCTTGTAAAATTAACAATCTAAGCATTAGCATTGATAAACTTTTGGCAATGTTCAATTAACTCAGGGAAAAACTCTTTAAATTCAATTTCATACAGTTCATAATCATTCTTCAAATCCTCAGTGGCATTCTCAATGCCTGATTTAAAGCTCAAACGTTGAGAAATTCCTTTCAAAGACCATTCAATCCCTTCGTAAGTCGCATAACTTGTAAACCAATTTCTTTTAATCATTGAATTTACCATTCTGTCCATTGGTTCTGGAATTTCGTCTTTTCTGAGTATCAATAAATCATAAAATTGTTGGCTAAATTCAGAGAGATTTACTTCCGAATAATCTGTAAAATTTTTAGCAAAAACATTGTCATAAAACATATCAACAACGATTCCCGAAAATTTACGGTATTTGGGTTGTAGGCGGTCTATACTTTGCCTAACAATGGGATGTGAATCTGTAAAAAAGTCAATTTCTCGATGCAGAGCCATTCCCTTAATTATGCCTTGTGAGTACGGTGAGTTGTGTAATTTATTTAAACGACCTTTTACAAAATCGCCTAAAAAATTGCCAATTTTAAGGTCGTCATCGTTCCCAGAGAGATAAGTATGTGCTAAAAAATTCAAATGGATAGTTTTTTTAATTTCTTAATCATAAAGTTAAGCAAAAACTGTTACCTTTTTATGGGATATGATTAACTTCGTGAATCATTTTAAAAACTTAGCATAATGCAAATTACGAATGAAAAAGTTGTTACGTTAATGTATGAATTGACAGTAACCGATGCCGATGGAGAAAAAGAACTAATCGAAACCGTTGAGCAAGAAGACCCTATGGCATTCATTCAGGGAATGAGTGGCTTACCTGAAGCCTTTGAAGAAAATATTGAAGGTCTTTCTGTGGGTGACACCTTTGAATTTTCTATTCCAGCAGAAGATGGATACGGAGAATATGACCCAACTGCGGTTGTTGAATTACCTAAAGATATTTTTAAAGTTGACGGTGAATACGTTGAAGAAATGTTGGAAGTTGGGAACTATTTACCAATGACTGATGATAGAGGTAATCAATTGAACGGTAGAGTTTTAGCCGTAGAAGCTGACTTTGTAAGAATGGATTTTAATCATCCTTTAGCCGACAAAGAAATGTTCTTTAAAGGTACTATTTTAGGTGTTAGAGATGCTACTCAGTCTGAAATTGAACACGGACACGTTCATGGTGAAGGAGGAGTTCATCATTAATATTAGTGAGTTTAAAGTTTATGAAAGTGAACTTTAAACTACTATGCTAAAAACACCAAATATGCAAAAACCAGATTTTGACGATATATTTATGGACTTGGCGATAAATCTTGCCAAACGTTCACATTGTATCAAAGCACAAGTTGGGGCAGTTTTGACTAAAGATACCCGCATTATTTCAATTGGCTATAATGGTCCACCCGCAGGTACACACAATTGCGATATTGAATTTCCAATTGATGGTTGCGAAAGAGACTCAAAAGGAAGTTGCTCTTTGGCACTTCATGCAGAA
The DNA here is from genome assembly GCF_003148625.1 of Arcicella aurantiaca. Taxonomy (GTDB): domain Bacteria; phylum Bacteroidota; class Bacteroidia; order Cytophagales; family Spirosomataceae; genus Arcicella; species Arcicella aurantiaca. The sequence continues at coordinate 55,969 of NZ_QGGO01000008.1, forward strand.
CAAAATGCGATTTTATATGCTGCCAAAAATGGAGCATTCATTGAAGGTTCAACGATTTATGTAACTTTATCGCCTTGTATTGCCTGTGCCAGAATTATTTATAGCATGAAAATTTCTAAGGTAATTTTCCTTAATTCTTATGCAGAATATAAAGGAATTGGTAAAGACGAAGGAGTTGAGTTTTTGAGGAAATTTGGCGTTGAAGTTGTCCGCTATATTCCAAAAGAAGATAATTAAGTTTATCCTGTGGCTGAGAAACTCAGCCACAGGATATTATAAAGAAATATTGTTCAGAAAATTCTGAATTACGAAATATATTTCAAAAACTCCGCCTTAGTTGCATCGTCCTGAAATTTACCGCCATAATAACTTGTAATTGTTGAGGAGGTATCATCTTTCACCCCACGTGAAGCCACACAAAGGTGTTTGGCATCAATCATAATTGCCACGTCCTCTGTACCTAAAATCTTCTGTAATTCTTTGGCAATTTGCATGGTCAAACGTTCTTGTACTTGTGGACGTTTGGCAAAGTGTTGCACAATTCTATTTAATTTAGAAAGTCCGATGACTTGTCCGTTGGCAATATAAGCTACATGAGCCTTTCCAAAAATGGGTACAAAATGATGTTCGCAGTTTGAATAGAAAGAAATATTTTTTTCTACTAACATTTCATTGTACTGATATTTATTGTCAAAAAGTGCTACCGATGGCATATTTTTAGGGTCAAGACCGCTAAAAATCTCTTTTACGTACATTTTAGCCACTCTTTTGGGCGTTCCTTTCAAAGAATCATCCTTCAAGTCTAAGCCTAATGTTTCCATAATTTGACGAAAATGATATTCAATTTGAGCCATTTTTTCTTCATCGCTCATTTCAAAAGCATCGTCACGCATGGGAGTATCCACCGAAGTCATAATATGCTCATCGCCAATTTCTTCGTCAGTAAACATAATTTTTTTGTTGTTATCAACCAATAGGGTATTCAACAAAGTTTCGTTCGGTTTCATACAATCTAATTTTAAGGTCAAAGTTTTTGTTGATTTTGTCTCTAAGTTTATCGTAAATGACGATGGCAATATTTTCAGCGGACGGATTCAAATCTTTAAATTCTTCGGTATCAAGGTTTAGATTTTTATGGTCAAAGTTATCTAAAACTTCACACTTTATCAATTCACTCAAAATTTTCATATCCATTACATACCCTGTTTCTGGGTCTATTTCCCCTGTTACTTGTACTATTAGGTCGTAATTATGCCCATGAAAGTTATAGTTATTACATTTTCCATAGACACGTTCATTTTTCTCATCCGACCAATTCGGATTATTCAGACGGTGAGCGGCATTAAAATGCTCTTTTCTAAACACCGCCACTTTTTTTTGCGTCATGCTTTTTATGTTTTTATGAAATTGGTTATCCTTCAAGGGTCAGCTAATTCATTAAAGGATTGAGACAATTTTCGGGGATTTAGTCTCCAAGTTTAAAAGTCGTCTGAAAGGTTGTCAGCAACACTATTAAACTAAATCTGCGTTTGTTCTTTATTATTACAACTGTATGTTTTCAAAATTGTTTGGTTTTGTTTAATAAGTTTTTAAAATAATTAAACAAAATTCTGAAAAATGAACATACATTGAAAAAACACCTTTGAAACGGGAGTAGTTCAAAAAAGTCTTGTAACTTAACGAAAAAATAAAATAACTTCATTAATATCTCAAAAACTATGAAACGTAGAGCATTTCTGCAACATACTGCTTTGGCGGGTTCTTCCGCAATTGTATTACCCAACGTCATTTTTGGAAAGGAAAAAGAAGAGAAAAAAGTACGACTTGGCTTTATTGGTGTCGGTCTGAGAGGGCGTAACCACGTAGAACAAGCACTTTTTAGACCTGATGTAGAAATTAATGCGATTTGCGACATCAACCAGACTGAAATTGATAAGACTTTAGCCCTCATTAAATCAAAAAATCGGAAAGAGCCTGTTGTTTATAAGAATGGAGAACACGATTTTGAGAATATGGTTAAACGTGATGATTTAGATGGAATCGTCATTGCAACGCCTTGGGAATGGCACGTTCCAATGGCAGTTGTTGCCATGAAAGCAGGGAAATATACCGCAGTGGAGGTTTCGGCAACGGTAACTTTGCAAGAATCTTGGGATTTGGTAAATACTTACGAAAAGACAGGCTCACATTGTATGATTCTCGAAAATGTCTGTTATCGTCGTGATGTAATGGCGGTATTGAATATGGTGCGTCAGAATATGTTTGGAGATTTATTACACACACAATGCGGTTATCAGCATGATTTACGTGAAGTAAAATTTAACGACGGTAAACAATATTATGGCGGAGGTGTAGAATTTGGAGAAAAAGCCATTTCAGAAGCTCGTTGGAGAACTCAACATTCCGTAGATAGAAACGGAGATTTATATCCAACGCATGGTTTAGGCCCAGTAGCAGAAATGTTAAATATAAATCGTGGAAATCAGTTTTTGTATTTGACCTCAATGGCAACTAAATCAATGGGTTTGCATGAATATATTGTAAAAAAAGGAGGAGAGAATCACCCAAATGCCAAAGTGAAGTTTAAGTTAGGAGATATTGTAACAACCAATATAAAATGTGCTAATGGTGAAACCATAACGATTACGCATGATACCAACTTGCCACGTCCATATTCTTTAGGTTTTAGAGTACAAGGAACAAATGGTCTTTGGATGAATGACGGCAATCATATTTACTTGGAAGGAATTAGTAAAAAGCCACACACTTGGGACGATTTTAAAGAATATCAAGAAAAATACGACCATCCACTTTGGAAAACACACGCACAAAGTGCCGAAAATGCGGGTCATGGCGGAATCGACTTTTTTGTGATTAGAGCTTTTATCGAATCTATTAAAAGAAATGTTGCTCCACCAATTGACGTATATGATGCAGCCGCATGGTCGGCGATTAGTCCTCTGTCAGAAGAATCAATTGCGAAAGGTTCAGCACCAATCAAAATTCCAGATTTTACTCGTGGAAAATGGAAAACTAACAAACCCATTTTTGCTTTAAATGATGAGTATTAACGTAACACAGACTTTAGTCTGTAAGTTTTGTAATTTTACATACAGACTAAAGTCTGTGTTACTTTTACTTAATTTTACTCGTGGAAAATGGAAAACTAACAAACCCATTTTTGCTTTGACTGATGAGTATTAGTGTAACACAGACTTTAGTCTGTAAGTTGTTTACAGACTAAAGTCTGTGTTACTTTTACTTATAAATTGTTTTTACTAATTTCACAGTAATTTATTGCCGAAATTTGAATGAAAAATACGATTAGTGTATCAACTCCTGGTAGAATTTGCCTTTTTGGAGAGCATCAAGATTATTTAGGTTTACCTGTTATTGCGGCGGCTATTTCACGAAGAGTTAATATTAAAGGTCATTCTTCCCATGAGTCAAAAGCCATTATTCATTTACCAGATATTAGAAGAAATGTAAGTTTTGATATTTTTCCAGAAATGCCCTATACTTCAAAAAGGGACTATTTTAAATCAGCTTTAAATATCTTGCAAAGAAATGGTTATACCTTTCAGAATGGTGTAGAATGTACTGTTAGAGGAAATATTCCTATCAATTCTGGAACTTCAAGTTCTTCGGCATTATTAGTTAATTGGATTCACTTCTTAACAAAAGTTGCTGATAACCCCAAAGTTCTTTCTGAAGAAAACATTGCTGAAATTGCCTATCAGGCAGAGGTGGCAGAATTTAAAGAAGCAGGTGGGATGATGGACCATTATTCAACTGCGGTTGGAAATGTTATTTATTTAGAATCTACCCCAAAAATTAAGGTAGAGACTTTAAAACCCCAATTAGGTACATTTGTTTTAGGTGATTCGCAAGAACCGAAAGACACCGTTGGCATATTGAAAAGAGTAAAATATGGAGTAATTGAAGCAATTGATAAAATAAAGAAAGTCAATCCAGAATATTCATTATTTACTACAAATCCAGAAGAATTAGCCGATTATGAAAAACTTCTCACCACAGAAGAATTTGCTTTAATTCAGGCAAATATTGCTAATCGTGATATTTTGGTAAAAGCTTTAGATTTATTGAAATCTCCGTCATTTAATGATAAAGATTTAGGTGAATTACTGAATATTCATCAAGATAATTTGAGAGATAAATTGAAAATTTCAACCCCTAAAATTGATAGAATGATTCAAGCGGGTTTAGACGCAGGAGCTTTAGGAGGAAAAATAAATGGTTCTGGCGGAGGTGGTTGTATGTTTGTTTATGCTCCTCAAAATGCTCTTGAAGTAGCGAAAGCCATTGAAAATCAAGGTGGGAGGGCTTACATCATTCGAGTTGATGAAGGAACAAAGGAAGATTAAAAAAGTAAAAAATAGAACGAAAAATAAATGGCAAAATTATTAATCATGGCGGGCGGAATGTCGTCACGAATGAAAAAAGTTGAAGGTTCAGAAGCACTTGATTCAGCTTTGGTACAACAAGCTAATACACTTCCAAAAGGAATGATTGGCGTTGGGAAAGACGGAAGACCTTTTATGGATTACCTTATTTATAATGCTCATTTAGCAGGATACGATGAGGTTTTAATCTTGAAAAATCCGAAAGATACCGTTACAAAGCCTTATTATGATAAATTAGTGGAGGATGGAAAAGCATGGGGAATGAAGTTTAGATATGCTACACAACAAATCGCAGCAGACCGTGAAAAACCCGCAGGAACTGCCGATGCTATTCAACAAGCTTTAGAACAAACGCCTGATTGGAAAGGTGGAAGATTTACTGTTTGTAATTCTGATAATTTGTATTCAGTACAAGTTTTGACACTTTTAAAAGAAAACCCAATTCAAAATGCCGTAGTTTCTTATGAAAGTATTGCGTTGGGTGTTGAACCTGAACGTGTAAAAGCCTTTGCGGTTATTAAAGCCGATGAAGAAGGTTATTTGGTAGAAATTATTGAAAAGCCAAACGACGAACAAATTGATTCTGCCAAAGATGCAAATGGTAAAATTGGTGTAAACATGAATGTATTTCATTTCAATTATGATGACATTTTGGAATATGTAACCAAAGAACCATTTAATCCTGTGCGTAATGAGCGTGAGTTGCCAAGTGCGGTAATGAAAATGGCTCGTGAAAATCAGAAAAAGGTAATTACAGTTTCTGTGGAGGAAAACGTACCAGATTTGACATCTAAAGGAGATATTTCAATTGTTCAAAAATACTTAGTGGATACTTTTGGCGATTTTTAATAAAGCATGAAGAAAATTGTAGTCCTCCTAATAATTTCAATTTATAGTTTGAAATTATATTCACAGAACAATGCTCAGAATCGAGAACCAACCTATTATTTAGATTCGGTTGAATGTGTAGGCATTCCCCAATTTGACCCTTTATTTATTGATAATCTACGAATTGGAAATAAAGCTGGAACAAATGGACAGGTTTTTATTAACACGAAAAAAAGCCATAAGTTTAATTGGATATATTTTAGTACAATTGCTGCAAATTATTCCAAGTACAAAACTGCCTTATTCATGGTCAATAATGAGTTAGTGAAAAACCAAAAATATAATAAAATTGATTCTTCATATATTTTGAAAATTGAACAATTTGATAGCAAAGATTTATTGGTAGTTGGAAAGAAAATAAAAAAAACGGTGATTCTCAATATTATAACTAAAACAAAGGAGAATATTGAAAAATCAAAGATAATTCATATTCGAGGTTCTAATGAACTAACTAAAAATACCAATTAATCATAACTATCATGCCTCGATAAACGTTATAAGTTTGTCGAGGTATTTTTTTACCTTTGTAAAGAAATCAAAATACGATAATCATGCTCGGAAATTTAGATAACGAAGTTATTTTCAAAAAAGCCTTTACTGATAAAATTGTTTTTAAACAGTTTGTTAAAGATATTTTAGAAATTGATGTTGAAATTGATACTATTGAAACTGAAAAAAAGTTTAATCCTAAAATTGGTCATATAGATTTTGAGCTTGATATTTTTGCAGAAACAATTGATAAACGAGTAGTGATTGAAATTCAAAAAGTAGAGTACGACCATAATTTCGATAGATTTTTACATTACTTTTTTATGGTCATTGCCGAACAACAAAGACGTAGTGCAGAATATGGAATTGAACAGATAGTGTATATGATAGTAGTTTTGACTGCACCATATTCAATTAATCAGAAAAACGGCAAACCAGTAAAAGATGAATTTTTAATGGTGAATATCAATCCAAAAACATTTAAGGGAGAGGAAAGAGATATTTATGGTCATCAATTCGTATGTCTAAATCCAAACCATCCTGATAAAGAAACTCCTAAAAGAATTCGAGATTGGTTAGATTTAATTTATCAATCAATTCACAGTCCAGAACGACCGAATGTAAATGAATCAAATGAAGGAATAAAGCGAGTAGTTGACTTAATTAGCTTTGAAGATTTATCGCCTGTAGAATTGGCGGAAGCAAAGAAAAAAGAATCAACGAAGGTAGCATCTTTGAAAATGAAGCGTTCAGTTGCCTTAGAAATTGCTCAGAATTTGAAAAATATTGGAATGTCAGATGATGATATTTTGAAAGTTACAGGTCTAACTGAAATTGAAATCAAATATCTGGAGTAAATAATTATCCCTAAATCATTGAAAATAATCCGATTAAAGCAAAAAAATGTCAAGCAATAACTCACAAGTAGTAAACCTTATTGAAAACGGAAACCGTTATGCCAACTCATTAACGGAGTATTCTCGCCGTAAAACCATTACTGTCAATATTGGCGATGTACCGATGGGTTCAGATTTTCCGATAAGAGTGCAGTCAATGACTACCATTGACACGATGGATACCATTGGGTCGGTAGAACAAACCATTAGAATGGTTGAGTCTGGTTGCGAATATGTACGTATTACTGCACCATCGGTAAAAGAAGCTCAAAATTTAGATAATATTCGTAAAGAGTTAAGAGTAAGAGGATATAACGTTCCATTAGTTGCCGATATTCACTTTACGCCAAATGCAGCAGAATTAGCAGCTCGCTTGGTTGAAAAAGTTAGAATAAACCCCGGTAATTATGCTGACAAAAAGCGTTTTGAAACCATAGATTATACCGAATCTTCGTATCAGGCTGAATTAGATAGAATCAGGGATAAATTTTTGCCTTTAGTAAATATCTGTAAAGAATATGGTACTGCCATGCGTATTGGTACAAATCATGGTTCGTTAAGTGATAGAATTTTAAGTCGGTACGGAGATACGCCACTCGGAATGGTTGAATCTGCTTTGGAGTTTTTGAGAATTTGCGAAGACGAAAATTATGATAATATCGTTCTTTCAATGAAGGCTTCTAACACACAAGTGATGGTGGAGGCGTATCGTTTATTATGCAAAAAACTGAACGAAGAAGGTTTAAAACCTTATCCCTTGCATTTAGGTGTTACAGAAGCTGGAGAAGGCGAAGATGGAAGAATTAAATCTGCCGTTGGAATTGGTACATTATTGGAAGACGGTTTAGGAGATACTGTAAGAGTTAGCTTAACAGAAGACCCAGAACTGGAAGCTCCTGTGGCAAAAGCTTTAATTGATAGATATTCAAATAGAAAAGAAAATTCAAAATTGATTGCGAATTTTAACTCACAACTCACAACTATCAATTCACAACTGAAATTCGATTCACCAATAAATCCCTTTCAATATCACAGAAGAACAACGCATGAAGTAGCAAACTTTGGTGGTCATAATGTACCAAGGGTTATTGCTGATTATTCGCAAATTGAAGTTTCGGAACATGATGATTTAAAAACGATTGGACATTTTTATTTGCCTTTGCCTGATAAATGGACAATGAATGATTTAGGAGCTGACTACATTTACACCGCTCAAAATCCTGCGAAATTCATGTTGCCAATGGGATTAAAAGAAATTTTGGATTATAGTATTTGGAAAGAACAAGCCGATAAAATCAACAAAATTCCATTATTTTCTTTAAATGAATTTGTAGAATCGACGGCTCTGAAACATGAAAGTCTTAATTTTTTAAAGCTTTCTCTTGCTGAATTAGATGAGAAAACAATTTCATTATTAAAAGTTGAAACTAAAACGGTTTTGTGTGTACAAACAGATAATGCACACGCAATGCCAGAATTGAGGAGATTTTTCTTTGAATTGATTGAAAATAAGATTACGCTTCCTGTTGTAATTTTAAGAGAATATGAAAATTTACCAGAAAGTGATTTTCAGTTATTTTCTGCCACCGATTGCGGAGGTTTGTTAATTGATGGTTTGGGTGACGGTATTTTATTGAAAATGCCAGAATTATCTTCAAAATCAGAACTTTTAGCCTTGTCAAAAAGTTACAATTCAACAGCTTTTGGTATTTTGCAAGCTGCTCGTACCCGTATGAGCAAGACAGAATATATTTCGTGTCCATCTTGTGGTAGAACGTTATTTGACTTGCAGGAAACCACTGCTATGATTCGTAAAAGAACGGAACATTTGAAAGGCGTAAAAATTGGTATTATGGGTTGTATCGTGAATGGTCCGGGTGAAATGGCTGATGCCGATTATGGTTATGTGGGTGTTGGAAAGGACAAGATTTCATTGTATCGAGGTCAAGAAGTAGTGAAAAAATCAGTTCATTCTGATAATGCAGTTAATGAATTGATTGAAATTATGAAAGAAGATGGTATTTGGTTTGAACCAAATAATGTATAACGATTCTCCAGAATCGTAAAAACGTAAAACACTCGAATCTGGAGTTTCGAGTTCCATATATATGTCTAAATTAAAAGAACAATTCAAATTAGGAGAAGCTTTTAGCTATTTCTTTAGAATTTTTGGGAAACAAGACCCATCAAAGCCAACAAATTTTAACATCAAAACTATGCACACCATTAATAAAATATCAATTTTGATGTTTTTAATGTGTTTGTGCGTCATGATTTATAGAGCAATTTTTAGATAATACATGTAGTTCGGACAGCCTTGTCCGTATTTTAAAAAATTAACTTCGGACAAGGCTGTCCGTATTTTTAAAATTTAACTTCGGAACTTCGGACAAGGCTGTCCGTTTTACAGTGAATATAGAAGAATTCAGAGAGTTTTGTTTAGCTAAAAAAGGAGTTACTGAAGAACTACCTTTTGGTCCAGATACTTTAGTTTATAAAGTGGCTGGGAAAATATTTGCCTTAACCAGCCTCGATACTGAAGTTTTTAGCGTTAGTTTAAAATGTGAACCCAATTTTGCTCTTGAACTCAGAGAAAAGTTTGATTATATTGGTGGAGGTTATCATTTGAATAAAAAACATTGGAATACTGTTAATGGAGACATTGCACCAACCAAACAATTGAGCGAACTAACAAATCATTCATACCAAATTGTTGTGGAGGGTTTAACGAAAAAAGTTAAAGCCGAATTTGGTTTTTAATTTCCAGAGTTTCTTGATTTCTTAATCTATAATTTTTAAAATCATGGAATGGTTACTGTTACTTTTTTTCATGCCTTTTGTGCTAACCATGATGTTTTTTAATTGGTTAGAGAAAAAGTTTTTTTCTTTTCGTGACCGTGAAAAATTGGGAGAAGGGGAAATTTTATTAGAAGGAAAGAAATATTTTGAAGCTCAATTATTCTTTTCCGAGAAATTGAAATATTTTCCTAAATCTTCAAAAGCGTATTTTTTAAGAGGCAAATGTCAATTTCATCTTGAAAATTATTACTCTGCCTTGTTTGATTTTGAACAGTCAATTTCTTTCGATAATACGATTGGAGAGTTGTACGTCTGGAAGGGAAAAACTTTATATAAATTAGAAGAGTTTGATAAGGCATTTTTAGAATTTGATAAAGCTGATTGGTATTATCGTTCCGAAAATGCAGTTGCTTTACGTTGGCGGGGAATGGCTCGATATTGTGTAGGACAAGTTGAAAATGCCATTTATGATTTTACAAGAGCCGTAGAATTGGGAGATGAAGATGCCGCCCATATTTTGAGAACAAAATTTGAATATATCAAAAAGAAATAAAAGCCTATCAGATTTGACAGGCTTTTATTTTGAAGTTCTAAGTCATAATTCTAAATTTCATCATAAATTCTCCGAGGTTTACTTCTGTATCTAAATTTAATTTTTTCCGTAAACGATACCTTTTCAATTCAACACTTCGATTGGTGATGTTGAAAAGTTGAGCAATTTCTTTAGTTGACAAATTCATGCGTAAATAAGCAGCTAATTTTAAATCACTTGGCGTTAAGTTTGGAAATTTTTCCAATAATTTTTCTAAAAATTCTTGATGAACTTCGTTGAAATTTGCCTCAAAAATTTGCCAATCTTGTTCTGTGGAAATATTACTTTCTACCAAATGTAGAATTTTCTTGTAGATACGATGTTCCCGTAAAGAACGATTCCCAATTTCGTGGGGTAAACTATCGGTTTCCTTCTTTATTTCGACTAAAAGTTCATTTTTCTTAATTAATGACATAGTTGAATTGGCTAATTCTTCCGATTTTCTAATAATATCTTTTTCAAGTTGCTCATTTCTTATTTGAATAATCGTTTTTTCGCTTTGTTCAATTTGTCGCTTCAATTTCTTTTCGTGTCTTCTTTTTAGGTTTTCTTGCTCTATAAGTATTTTACGATTGTGCATCCATAAAGAAAAACTTGCGATACCAACTAACAGAAAAAAGTAGAACAATTTACTCCACCAATTCCAATACCATGGTTGTTTGATTTCAAATGAAAAGGTAGTTTCAGAATCATTCAGAGATGATTTTAAATGAAATATATATTTGCCAGCAGATAAATTATTGAACTCCTTTTGAGAAATATTTTGCCAAGGCGACCAACCCTTTGTTGAGTTTTCTAACCAATAACTATATTGAATTTGCCGAGAATATTGAGGTGTAGCGAAACTCAAGATTATACTATTTTGATAAGATTCAAGTTTAAAATCTTCCTTAAACTCGTTGGTATTAATAATTTTACTTTTTTCGGGGTAATCTAATACTGAAATACCCCGAATAATCGTCTTTATAGGAATTTGTTTTCCAAGTATTGAATGATGATTTTGTGGCAATATAGCGAATCCATTTTCGGTACAGAGCAAAATATTTTGTGGGTCAATCGCTCTCATGTTTTCATAATCATCTACCCATAAATCTCGCTTAAATGAAATATTATTCACCTCATTTTTTTCATTGATGAAATGCAATGTTCCATTTTTTTCTATTGAAAATATAAGATTCTGGTTAATTGGAAATATTTTATTAATATTTTGATTTTGAATAGCTTGTAAAATATTAGAGGTTTTAAATTGTCCGCTTTTTGAATCATATTCTAATAAATTAGTTTCGCCTGTCAAGATGATTTTATCCTTAATTTTGATGAGGTTTTTATAATTCTCTATGATTGAAGTTTGATTAAATTCCACAAGTTTACTGACACGTTTGGAATCAGGTGATAGCGTCAATTTTGATACAGAATTTGACGTTTTATTTACCCAAATATTACCTTCTGAATCTTCTTCTAACTGCCTAATTGGGGCTGAGAAACCATTTACAATATGGTCAAATTGCCATTTACCGAGTTTGTTCTTTTTATAAATACACAAATGCGTATATGTTCCTTCAATCAATAAATCAGGGTGTTTTATTAGTTTTTTTATAACCCAGCCGCCTGTAACTGTTGAAATTAAGGTGGCTGAATGATTTTCTATGCTAAAAGTTCCGCTATTATGCCCGCATAAAAGTTGATTATCAATCACTTCTAAAGTCCAGACCTGCCCTTGCGTTTTTGGAATAATTTGAAATTTTGAATTCGGTTTTAAATCATTCACAAATACCCCATGATTTGTACCGACGTACAATCGTTTCTGAAAAAGAGCAATGTCATAAACCGTTCCTAATTTGCCATCGTAATCGGTGAAGTACTTTAAATTTGAGTTTAGTAGAATCAAGTCAATCCCTTTGTCCATCCCTACCCAAAGATTCCCTTCCACATCTTTCGCTAATGATAAAACCGTATTGTTTTGCAGTCCGTTTTTTTGATTAAAATGTTGTAAAATTTCCCCTTCTGCATTTGTGATAATGATGCCATTTAATATTGTTCCAAACACATAGGTATCTTCTGTGAGTTGTAATCCATTATTAAGTTGTTCTTGCAAGAATATTTGGTTTGTCGTTCTATTAAATTCCTTAAATTGATTGTTTTCAAAAATAAATAATCCCTTACTCGTGCCAATTAAAAGTCCATTTTGATGAATTGGCAGTATAGTATGTATAGACTCTTTTCCTAAAAAATCACTTCCTTCAATTTTTTCAAAATTTTCTCCTTTTATCTCATAAAGCCCTTTTTCTAATACTTCAATAAATAGCCGATTTCTTACTTCATAAACAAATAAGATATTTCCGGGGGCTTTCAGTTTTTTGATTTTGTCATTTTGATAAAGAAAAATATAAGCAAAAGATTGAAATATGATTCCCTTCGAGGTTGGTACAATATTCCATATTTCTTCATTCACAAAATAAGGGTCATTAATTTTTTGCTTTAAAGATTGATAAGTAAGTTCTCCTAAATGATTCTTTTTCCAAACGCCAAACTCTCCCAACGAGCCTGTATAAATATCTCCAGATTTATCAACCGCCACAGAACGTATTTTTTGATTTTGAGCATACTGATACAGTTTCCAAGAGCTACCATCATATTCTAATAGTCCTTTTGAATTTGCGGCATATATAAATTTTGAAGATGGACTTTGTACCAAATCCCAATTTTGATAATAACCATTATAATCTTGTTTGGTATAATGGACAATATCAGAATTACACAAATCTTGAATGTTTTGCCCAAATGATTTGACATAAATTATAGCGTATATATTACACAAAAGTATTGTTAAGGAGATTCGTACTTTTCTTTTCATAAAAAACCATTTTTTATTAAAAATTATGGGTGACGTAGGTAAAATCTTTGATTTTAGCGTAAAAACGTAGGTTTGATGTAGTATTGATGTAGTCAAAAATTAGGATTGCCTTTTCAAATTACGCTAAATTTGTCCTATAAATTGTAATTTTTAATTAAAAAATATAATTCATAACTGAAGATGAATTTGTTTTTTGATTCATTTCAATACTAATCTGTTTATCCATAAACTTATCATGAAAAAAATAATTGCATCAATGATGCTATGTGTAGTAAGTTCTTCAACCAGAATTCAAGCACAAAATGAACGCCAAGTCCAGACGACTAACGAACCGAGAGAATATATTGAGACTGTGCAAAAAGCAACTTTTGGTTATTTCTGGGATTTTGCCCATCCAATTTCAGGAATGGCGGCTGAAAGAACTGCCACGCCAAATATTGTTACTACGGGCGGAACAGGCTTTGGCGTAATGAGTATTGTGGTGGCATCAAATAGACAATGGATTAAAAGAGAAGAAGCTGTAAATCATTTAATTAAAATTGCTTCTTTTTTAAAAAAAGCAGACCGTTTTCATGGAGCTTGGTCGCATTGGTTAGATGGTAGAACAGGAAAAGTAGTTCCTTTTGGTATGTATGATAACGGTGGTGATTTAGTAGAAACCGCTTATTTAATGAATGGCTTGTTGGTTGCCAGAAAATATTTTGATAAAGAAAATCAGCAAGAGAAATTACTAAGAAAGCAAATAACCGAATTGTGGGAAACCGTTGAGTGGGATTGGTATGCTTCTCGTGGGGATAATTATTTGTATTGGCATTGGTCGCCCAATTATGATTGGAAAATGAATATGCCAATTAGAGGTTATAATGAATGTTTGATAACCTATGTTTTAGCATTGTCGTCTCCAACGCATTCAATAAAACCAAATGTGTATCAAAACACTTGGAAGAAAAGTGATTTTTATAAAAATGGCAACGACTATCTCGGCTATAACCTTCCATTAGGATTTGCTAAAGGAGGTCCTCTGTTTTTTGCCCATTATTCATATTTGAGTCTTGACTCACGATTAATGGAAGATGAAGATGCTAATTATTGGAAACAGAATTTGGCTCATACTTTAATTAACTATGAACATTGCGTAAAGGACGGTAAAAAGGAGTTTGATTATTCTGCGGAAAACTGGGGACTTACCGCAAGTGACGATTATAACTTTTACGATGCCCATTCGCCAACGAATGATAATGGGACAATAAGCCCGACGGCAGCATTATCGTCATTTCCATACACACCTTTTGCAGCCTTTCAAGCAATGCGATATTTATATCTAAAGAAAGGTAATCAATTATTTAATAAATATGGGTTTTATGATGCTTACAATAATCAGAAGAATTGGTATTCAAATCAATATTTAGCCATTGACCAAGGACCTATTGTAGTGATGATGGAAAATTATCGTTCTGGCTTACTTTGGAAATTGGGTGAGTCAATGGAAGAATTACAGAAAGGACTTTCATTAATGGGCATCAAAAAACCGAATTACCCAACAGGTTTTTATATGTATTTACCCAAGCAAATTTATCAAGGAGTAGAATTAATGGTGCATCCAGATAAATCAACTTATATTCTTGACTTTGCAGTAAAGGGAAATGAACCTATTGAAATTTCAATTTTAAATGAATTATCAGAAAAAAATATAATTGTCGCTTCAAAATCCTTTTCAAACGGAATTCACCAAGTTGGATTTAAGGCAAAAAACGGTATTTATAAAGCTCTCATTAAACAAGGAAACTCCACTGTGGAGGCTAAACTGATTCTAAAATAATTGCCTTTTGCTATTTTTTAAACAAAAACTAAATTGAATATGAAAAAACATTATAAATACCATTTACGACATCAAACCTCTAAACCTTTCCTAATTACCTCTTTTCTTATTTTATTTTCGATGCCATTTTCTGAGATTATGGCATCGAAAAACTATTTCACTTTTCAGCAAAAGCAAGCTGAGGTTTCGGGTGTAGTAACAAATCTTAAAGGTGAACCACTTCCAAGTGTTTCTGTTCGGATAAAAGGGTCGTCTTCTGGAATTGCTACTGATGCGAATGGAAAATTCTCAATACACGCTTCGCAAAACGCTACTTTGATATTTTCATTTATAGGATACGAAAATACCGAAATTGTACTCAATGGAAGAAGTAATATTAATGTTACGCTCATTGAGAAAATCCAAGAGCTTGACCAAGTAGTGGTTGTGGGTTATGGAACACAGCGTAAGGTTGATGTAACAGGAGCAACGGCAAGTGTTAAAGGAGAAGAACTAACTAAACAATCAGTATTAACTGCTACTCAGGCAATTCAAGGAAAAGTGGCGGGTGTTCAAATCATTAGTAGTGGAAAACCGGGTTCATCACCTGTGGTAAAAATTAGGGGAACTGGTACTGCCTTAGCGGGAACATCAGCATTATTTGTGGTTGATGGAGTTTTGACGGATGATATTTCAAATATTAATACTGCCGATATTGTAAGTATGGATATTTTGAAAGATGCTTCAGCTACGGCTATTTATGGGGCAAGAGGAGCAAATGGCGTTATTATCCTAACGACCAAACGTGGAGAAAATGGGAAAATGAAAATTTCTTATAATGCCAATGTGGGTTTTAGAGAAGCGTCTAATTTAGTTAAAATGGCAAATGCCGCTGAATATGCCAACTATGCAAGTACAGCAAGTGGAGGTAGTATTCCTGCGGGGGCGGTTTCTACTGATTGGTACGGACAAATATTGAGAACGGCTTGGATGCAAAACCATAATTTATCCTTATCGGGCGGAACTGATAAGTCTATTTATTTTTTAAGTGTTGGTTATTTAACCGATGAAGGAATTGTCATTAATAGTAAATATGACCGTATTACGGTAAGGTCAAATAATGAATTTAATCTTTCAGAAAAATTTAAAGTTGGCACCAATGTTTCGTTTTCTAACGGTTATAATCAAGATGTAAATTTGGGTACTGCTTATAATAATGCTTATCGGGCTGCTCCAATTATACCTTCTAAAATTGACGGTAAATATGGAAATACTTCCGTTTATCAAAATGTTGGAAACCCTGTTTTAGATATTGAAAATAATGATAATCTATTGAAAGATAATCGCTTACAAGGAAATTTTTATGCTGAATATCAGCCGATTAAGTCCTTGAAGTTTCGTTCGAGTTTAGGCGGTGATTGGCTGAATGCTAATAACAGAGTTTATAATCAGCAATTCAATAATGATTTAACAACTTTTATTACTTCAGGAGGAAATCAACGTAATCCGAATAGTAATCTAACGATGAGAAATACAGAAACTTTTCGTTGGGTTTGGGATAATACCATTACGTTTAATCACCAAATTGATAAGCATACTTTTACGGCTTTAATTGGTACAACGGCAGAAAAATATAGCCAAACTTGGTTTTCAGCTTTCAGAAAAGATGTTCCTGCCAATCAAGATTTATGGTATATAAGTACAGGTAATGCCAATACCTCTACCAATGATGGAAGTGGAGATAAATGGACTCGTAATTCTTATATCGGAAGAGTGAATTATAATTATGACGATAAGTATTTATTCACTGCAACGGTAAGAAGAGATGGTAGTTCAAGATTTCCAATTCAAAATCGTTGGGGATATTTCCCTTCACTCGGAGCAGGTTGGGTAGTGAGTAATGAGAACTTTATGCAAGAACAAAGTGTCTTCAAAAATTTGAAATTGCGTGCCAGTTGGGGAATTGTTGGAAATGATAGAATTCCTTCTGATGCTTTTACGGTGACTATTACTCCAAACTTAGCATACCCGTATGGCGGAGGTATTGCTACGCCTGGTAGTGCTATTACTCAGATAAAAGACCCGAATCTAAAATGGGAAACTACTTCTGAGTTAGATTTTGGTTTAGAATTTGGTATGGTAGGCGGTCGTTTGCAAGGAGAAATTAATTATTATAATAAGAAAGCAAATGATTTACTCATTAATGTAAAAGTTCCTTCTGTGGCAGGTGATGCCGACGGTGTGGTCTTAACCAATGCAGCATCAATCAGTAATATTGGTTGGGAGTTTAGTCTGAATTGGAGAGGCAACATTACATCTGACCTTACGTATAAAGTAGGAGGTAACGTAACTTTTAATAAAAATTCAGTGATTGGTTTAAATGGCGGTCAACCAATTTTAGATGGTGGAATTGGTGCAAATCAGACTTACACAACAAAAACGGATAACGGTCAGCCAGTCGGTAGTTTTTATGTTTTGAAAGTTTTAGGGGTTTTCCAAAATGATTCTGAAGTAGAAAATTATAAAAATACTCAAGGCTCAACCATTCAACCTAATGCTGCCCCGGGAGATTTTAAATATCAAGACACCAATAATGATGGCAAAATTGATGACCAAGACCGTGTTTTTGCAGGTTCATATCAGCCTGTTGCCTATTTTGGTCTAAATGCTTCTCTGTCATTTAAGGGTTTCGACTTAAATCTCGATGCTTTCGGAAATGCGGGTAACCAAGTTTATAATGGTAAAAAGGCTTTTCGTCAGGGAGTTTTAGATAATGTTGAATCTCAAATGGCTTATACTCGCTGGACATCGGCAAATAAATCTCAAACTGAGCCAGCCGCTAATGGAGGAAACTTACCTGCTTCTACTTACTTTATTGAGTCGGGGAATTTCATCCGACTCAATAATGTGACTTTAGGTTACAATTTGCCATCAAGTTTGGTTAAAAAAGCCAAGTTGAGCAATGTTAGAGTTTTTGTAACGGCTCAAAATATTTTTACCTATAAAGATTTTAGCGGATTTACACCTGAATTAGCGGGCGACCCAACTAAATCAGGGATAGAATTAAATGCGTATCCAACTAATAAAACAATTGCTGCTGGTCTGAGTGTTGGTTTTTAATTTGTCAGAAATGTCAAATTCAGTTTTAAATTTTCGAACAATGAATAGAAAAATATTAATTATAGGTTTTTCGGTACTCACTTTTTTAGGAAATATTTCTTGTAAAGAGAGTTTTCTTGATGTACCCGTACAAGGTCAAGGTACTACGGCTACCGACCCCAATGTTTCGCAAAACTTGGTGAATGGAGTTTACAATAGTCTTTTGGCAGGAGAAGCTTTTGGCAGTGAAGGAGATATTCACGGAATAAGTTTTATTTCAGCTACCAACATTATTTCAGATGATGCCGAAAAAGGTAGCACCGCAAGCGACCAACCTGGAATTGGAGATATTGATAATTTTAACGTAACTCCAACAAACGGTTTTGTCGCTGCACTTTGGAATGGATATTATAATGGAATCTCACGTTCAAATCAAGCCATTGCCGCTCTTGAATCTGCATCAATTACGCAAGACGTGAAAAAGCAATTAATCGGAGAAGTTAAATTTATCAGAGGATATTACTATTTCAATTTGGTAAGAATCTTTGGGAAAGTACCAAAAGTATTGCGTGTGCCAAAAGATTCAAAAGATGCCAATACCGACCCTGCTTTTCAAACACGTGCTTCTGTTGATACTATCTACAAAGTAATTACTGACGATTTGCAATATGCGGTTGACAATTTACCGATTCGCACAAAATCACTTGTCGGACACGTTTCAAAAGGTTCTGCTCAAACCTTATTGGCTAAGGTTTATTTATATCAAAAAAACTGGCAGAAAGTTTTGAGTTTGACTCAAGAGGTTATCAATTCTGGGCAATACAATTTAGCCACAGATTATACAACACTTTGGCGACAAGTTGGCGATAATAATATCGAATCAATTTTTGAAGTACAAACTGGTCAATTCAATAATTCAGATTTGGGCATTCAAAACTATTGTACATGGCAAGGACCACGAGTAGGAGGGAAAGGTGGATGGACAGACTTAGGATTTGGTTTTTGTACGCCTACCCAAAATTTGGTTGATGCTTATGAGAAAGGAGATATTAGAAAATCTTCAACAATTATCTCAATCGACAATAGTGGAAAATATCGTGGCACAACCCTTTTTGATGGTTTCAGAATTCCAAGTTCAGATTCTGTACAAAATTTATATTACAACTATAAAGCCTACCATAGTGAAAACAAAACGATTGAAACTTTTTTGGGCAACCGTGACCAAAAACAGAAAAACCTTCATTTGTTAAGATATGCGGAGGTGTTACTCATGAATGCAGAAGCCGCCAATGAACTCGGACAAACGGGCGTTGCTCAAACTCAATTAAATAAAATTCGTACTCGGGCAGGACTAACCAATACAACCGCAAGTTCCATGACTGATTTAAGAAATGCTATCTGGAAAGAAAGAAGAGTTGAGTTAGCATTGGAACATGACCGTTTTTGGGATTTAGTTCGTACAGGTAGAGCTGCCCAAGTTTTACAAGCAACAGGGAAAAAGTTCATCGCTGGCAAACACGAATTACTTCCTGTACCAAGTTTACAAATTGCATTAAGTGGCGGTTCGCTCGACCAAAACTCTGGTTATTAATTATCTTTTTTGAATTCATTTTTCAACAAATTAAACTATCCAAATTTTTATTAAAACATTTTAAACTATTAAAAATTACTAAAACATGAAAATCCAAAAAATTAAAATCTATTTTGTTGCAACAGTTTTATTAGGTGCTACCGTGTTCACTTCTTGTAAAAAAGATGAAGTAGTTTCTCTTCCTCCAATTGGAGGTTATAATAGTGCTGAGGAAGTTGGAGCGTCTAACTTATTAGCTCACTGGGGTTTTGAAGGAACTGATAAGGAAACTAAAACAGGAGCAGCGGCTGCAACTTCGAAAAATGCAACTTTCACTTCTGGTAAAAAAGGTCAAGCTGTGAGTTTCGCTGCTGGTTTTTTACAGTATAATGAAATTGCTGCATTGAATACTTTAAAGAGCTTTACGGTGTCTGCTTGGGTGAATGTAAAAAATAATGGCTCTAATCCATCTTCATTTTTTACCTTAACAAGACCTAATGAATGGGCGGGGAGTATTAACTTAATGGCAGAGACTGGTTGGTTCAAAGCTGATAAAGATACCATGTTGGTAAAAGGACTTTTTGTTTCTAAATTACCAACTGGTGACTCTTGGCAAGATTCTCGTAACGAACCATCGAAAGGTGGCGACTTAGCATTTAAAGGTGCAGGCAAATGGTCGCACGTTGTAATTACTTATGATGGAGCAAGTTCAATTTTTCAAGTTTATGCTAATGGAAAGAAAATCAGTAATCCAGAATGGGAACAACGTGGAACAACTGGAAACTTAATTGCAGCTACTCCTTCTAAAGTTGTACTTGGAGCATGGGGAACAAATTTACCAGGTGCAACTGCTGATTCATGGCAAGTTCCAATGACTGGTTTGATGGATGAAGTACGTGTTTATAGCAAGGCTCTCTCTGCGGGAGATATAAATTCATTGTATCAGCTTGAAGATGCTGGTAGATAGATTTGTTTTTTAATATTTTTAAGCTAAAAGGTTGTTAATTTTGATTGACAACCTTTTTTAATTGTTTTTAATATGAAATTTTTCAAATATTTTGCTTTCTGTTTTATCGTAATGTCTTGCAAATCAGGAGATAATAAGCAGGTTGTTCCGCCAAGTTTAGAGTTGATAAATAGTGCTGTGGATAACCATTCTTTGCAGCCATTTTATGAAATTAATTATCGACCGAATATTCAATTAATATTTAATAGCAAATTAAATAGAGATTTTGTACCTAAAAATATCATTTTAGCCGATAGTCAAACCTCTGATATTATTTCTGTTGATGTTGAATATGCTCAGAATGATAGTGCCGTAATTCTCAAACCTAAAACACCACTTAAAAGTCTTTCAAAATATACAGTTGAAATTTATAAGGAATTGAAATCTCAAAATGGTAGTTTTTTGAGTAAAGATGAACGAGTAACTTTTATTACAGCGATGGATTCAACTGATAAATTTGTAAAGATTTCAGATGAGCAATTATTAGATTTAGTGCAGAAACAGACCTTTAAATATTTTTGGGATTTTGGGCATCCTGTTTCTGGATTGTCAAGAGAAAGGAATTCTTCGGGAGAAACAGTCACTTCTGGGGGTAGTGGTTTTGGCGTTATGGCAATATTGGTAGGGATAGAAAGAAAATTTATTTCGAGAGAAGAAGGGCTTGCACGAATTGATAAAATAGTAGATTTTCTAAAAGATAAAACGCAAAAATATCATGGTGCTTTTCCACATTGGTTGAATGGAAGTACAGGAGCCACCATTGCATTTAGTCAAAAAGATAATGGTGCAGACCTTGTTGAAACGTCTTATTTATTGCAAGGATTACTGACCGCAAGACAATATTTTTCAAATAATACTCCAAAAGAGTTAGAACTGAAATCTAAGATAAATACAATTTGGAATAATGTAGAATGGTCGTGGTTTAGAAAAAATAATGAGAAAACTTTGTATTGGCATTGGTCTCCTAATTTTAATTGGGATATGAATATGCCAATTTCTGGGTACAATGAAGCACTAATTACTTACATTTTAGCGGCATCTTCACCCACTTTCGCAATCCCAAAAGAGGTGTACGAAAATGGTTGGGCAAAGAATGGAGCGATTAAAAATGGAAATACTTATTTTGGTGTAAAGTTGCCTGTTGGATTTGCTTATGGAGGACCTCTATTTTTTGCTCATTATTCTTTCTTGGGTTTAGACCCCAATGGACTTCAAGATAGTTACGCCAATTATCTTGAACAAAATATTGCACATAGTAAAATCAATTTTCTTTATTGTAAAAATAATTCCAAAAGGCATAATGGATATTCTGAAAATTGTTGGGGTTTAACCGCCAGCGACGAATACAATGGTTATTCGGCTCATGAACCAAATAACGATAATGGGACAATCTCTCCAACTGCTGCACTTTCATCTTTGCCTTTTACACCCATTGAATCTATGCAAGCATTAAGGTTTTTCTATTTTAAACTCGGAGATAAACTTTGGAAAAATTATGGTTTTGTAGATGCGTTTAATTTGAATCGTCCTTGGTTTGCGGATTCATTTTTAGCAATTGACCAAGGGCCTGAAATAATTATGATTGAAAATTATCGCTCTCAAATGTTATGGAAATTATTTATGAGTTGTCCAGAAGTAAAAAATGGTTTAAAACAATTAGAATTTTCAAGTCCATATTTATAAAAAAATGCTCAATGAAAATTCATTGAGCATTTTTTTTATTTGCTTTTAGCTAACCATAAATTCGCTTTTGCTATGGCTGCTTTATCTGAAGTTCTCGTTCTGACCCAATCGCTCAAAAACTTATAAGAAGCTTTTTCTGTTTTTGCATCTATTAAAGTACTTAAAATAGCGATTGCTTTTTCTGGTTTATTTTCTCTGAAATAAGCAGATGATTCTTCTCTCCAAACTCTGCCATCAATAGATTTAGTATTAACTCCAAGTTTGGCTAAATTTTCTCTAACTTTAAGAACTTTATTACTCGAATATTTCATACCTCTTGCACTGTACAACGAGTACATAATAATATTTTCTGCGGTCTGCTTAACCAATGTCTTATCATACTTACTATTAAACTCCTTTAAATTTGCCATCATGTTTTTGAAAATGTCATTTTCATCATCCATAATAATTTTTTGAAGAACTAAAAAACTGGTATTATTTGTATATTGGCTTTTCGGAATTTTCTTTGCATAAGCATTCATTGCCGCAATATTATTAACCGTGTCTTTCAACAATCTCGATATCATGGCAAAATCAATTAGAAAATTATTTTCTCTATTACCTGCTAAAAAACTTGCTTTGTAGGCACTTGTTCTCTGTTTTGGATTTAGTGCTTTTGTCCCTGCATCAATTAATGCTTGTGGAGTGTTATTATTCTCACCAAGTATTGAAATGTGCATCAACTTAACATCCTTGTCAAAAAAAAGCAAAGTTGGAGTTGATTGTATCCAAATACCTTGTTTATTCAAAAATGCCTGACCTTCTGGTGTCATAATATCTAATTTGTAGGAGATAAAATTTTGGTTATAAAAATTTCCTACCTGTGGTAAATCAAAAGTCGGTTTAAAAGCATTACAAACATGGCATGTCTGAGCATAAACTTCTAAAAAGACTGGCTTGTTTTGGACTTTCGCAACATCAAAAACAGTTCTAAGATTACCTCCCTGTAAAAAAGAAGTTCCTTTTTGTGCAAAGCTTGTGATGAATGTAAGAAAGAGTAGTGGCGTTAATATGATTTTTTTCATGAGTTTTCTTTAATTAAAGACCAAAAATATGCCAATTCCTTGATAAGAAATTGGCATTAACAATCATTAACACAAATTACTGCTTTTCAGCAGCTTTCATTTCATCTTGTAAATCTTTTGTCAAGACACGGCAAAGTCCTTCAATATTCTTGGCCATTTTTTCATCTCCCGTAGCTTCGATTAAAGTATTGCCAACACTACCAATAATTTCAATATAAAATCGTTTCATTTCAAAAACATCCATATCTTTTGTCCAAAGTGGTAATGCTAAAAGTCCTTTGTGGTAATGGTCCCAAACGCCGATGAATATCGACTTCGTTTCTTCTATACCTTCATTTGGGTTTTCGGTAGCAGACCAAGAAATTTGTTCTGGAATACTTTGGTCATCTAATTGAATTCTAAAATTGATTTCTGATTCTTTCATTTTATGCTTTTATCTCAAAGATTATTTCTTTGAAAAATCGTGATTTAATTTGTTTTTCAAATACAAAATTAAAGGATTATTTTTCAAAAGACGGCTATCCATTAATAAAAGATAAGCACTATCTTTGCACCCCGATTTATTACGAGTATTTAAGGAATAAATTTAAAACATGACTTATCCAGAGACTATTGATTATTTATATCAATTATTACCCGTATTTCATAGAATCGGGAAAAAGGCTTTCAAAGCTAATTTAGACAATACCCATGCACTTTGTGAACATCTTGACAATCCACAAAAAAAGTTCAAGTCGATTCATATCGCAGGAACGAATGGGAAGGGGAGTTCATCACATTTTCTTGCTTCTATTTTACAATCAGCAGGTTATAAAACAGGTTTGTACACCTCTCCACACCTAAAATCTTTTACAGAACGTATCAGAATTAATGGAGAACCTATTGCAGAAGAATCTGTAATTCAATTTGTTAAAGATAATAAATCTTTTATTGAAGAAGTTAAACCTTCTTTTTTTGAATTAACCGTTGGAATGGCATTTGAATATTTTGCGGCGGAACAAGTTGATATTGCAATTATTGAGGTTGGGTTAGGAGGTAGGCTCGATTCGACAAATGTCATTACTCCCGAATTATCGCTTATTACAAATATAAGTTTTGACCATACAGATATTTTAGGAGATGCTTTATCTAAAATAGCTGCCGAAAAAGCAGGAATAATTAAGCCAAATATTCCTGTGGTTATCAGCGAAAAACATACTGAAACAGAATTAGTTTTTAGAAATAAGGCTTTAGAGGTTAATTCACCTATTTTTTTTGCAGAAGATTACTTCATGGTCAACGAAAGCAAAATCATAAAGGGGCTTTTAGAATTGAATATTCTTAATAAGGCATCTAACACCAATGATATACTTCAATCTCAACTCATTGGAAATTATCAACGAAAAAATATTTTGGGTGTGCTATCTGCTGTTCAGATTCTTAATAAGAATGGATATAATATTTCAGATGAAGATATTAAGAACGGAATTTCTAAAGTTATCATCCAAACAGGATTGAAGGGCAGATGGCAACAATTGTCTAATCAGCCAACAGTTATTTGTGATACTGCACACAATGTTAGCGGGATTACTGAGGTTTTGGAAAACATAGCAACTATTAGTTTCGGAACGTTATGGTTTGTATTAGGATTTGTTTCAGATAAAGACATTGACGGCATTCTAAAACTGTTTCCTAAAAATGCCAATTATATTTTTTGCCAATCCAATACCCCACGTGCATTAGATGCAGAGGTCTTGAAAATGAGAGCTAATAATTTTTCATTATTAGGTACTGTTATCAAAGATGTAAATGAGGCGATAAATTTTGTTAAGCAAAATGCAAAAATAAATGATTTTGTGTATGTTGGAGGAAGCACTTTTGTAGTGGCTGAAATAAAAAATCTTTAACTTTGAGACTCAGCTTTTTAAAGTAAATTATCCTTTGTTAATTCTGAATATGCAGGACAACATTTTATAGTTATAACTACCAAATTTTATATTGTCGTTATCGTATGATAATTTTCATTAAAATTGTACAATTATGAAAGGGCTGAGAATTGAGTATTTGAATTTTAATTGAATCATTGTCTTGTTTGTTCGATTCTCATAGAATGTAATTCGCTTTATAACTTGCTGTAAATCAGATAGTTATGGTTTTTTGTGTAAGGATGTTGAATGTAGTTTTACTCGGGGTAAGCTATGTTTTTGTAAGTGCCTGATTTTCAGCTAATTACAAGTTGTACTAATGAAGACTAAAATAATTAAGAAATTTAAGAAAAGACTTTAGTGAAAGTATAATTCATTATAGGAAAAGTAATGGCTAAAATAATTAGTATAAATATAATCTAAGATATATGAGTCGTAAAAAGGAAATAAGATTTAAACAAATACAAGATAACGATAATGTTCTTCAAGAAGGAAAACCTTTATTTAGTTCCATAAAAGGAAATTGGAATGAACATTTTTTCAAAAACTCAAATCCTATTGTTTTAGAGTTAGGTTGTGGAAAAGGAGAATATACTGTAGGCTTAGCAAGGCTTTTTCCTGAGAAAAACTTTATTGGTATTGATATCAAAGGAGATAGAATAGCTGTGGGTAGTAATAAAGCACTTCAGGAAGGTTTGAGTAATGTGGGCTTTTTACGTGCAAAAGCTCATGATTTAGAAATTTTTTTTTTGGAGAATGAAGTCTCCGAAATATGGATAACCTTTCCTGACCCTCATCATTTGCAAAGTGGAGTTAAGCGTAGAATGACGAATGAACGTTTTTTAGAAATCTATAATAAGATTATAAAAGAAGAGGGGACTTTACATTTAAAAACTGATAATAGACCATTTTTTGATTATTCTCTGGATACTTTGACTGATTTTGGTGTTAAACACCTTACTCATACTTTTGATTTGTATCAGTCAGATTTAAACGTAAGGCATTACGGCATCAAAACAAGATTTGAAGAGATATTTACAGACAAAGGATTTTCGATAAATTATTTATCTTGTATTTTCAACAATAAAAAAGGGATTTCAAATTAATGGAATCCCTTTTTTATTGTTGAAGCTGTTTAAACTTTCGGTATCTTTTTAAAAAGACATCTTTAAATAATATACAATTTACATTGGTAGCGAAAGTGAAAACAACTTCAATATTCCTTATTAACTATTTGTTAATCAATTGAGCGAAATAGTTAACAGTACGTACTAATTGAGAAACGTAAGACATTTCATTGTCATACCAAGCCACAGTACGAACCAATTGTGTATCACCTACATTTTGTACTTTAGTTTGAGTTGCATCAAACAATGAACCAAATGAAGTTCCGATAATATCACTACTTACGATTTCATCTTCAGTGTAACCAAAGCTTTCGTTAGAAGCAGCTTTCATTGCTGTATTGATTTCTTCTGCTGTTACTTTTTTACCTAAGATTACAGTAAGTTCAGTTAATGAACCTGTAATTGTTGGAACTCTCTGTGCTGACCCGTCCAATTTACCTTTCAATGATGGTAATACTAAGCCAATAGCTTTTGCAGCACCAGTTGAGTTTGGAACAATGTTTTCAGCAGCAGCTCTTGCTCTACGTAAATCTCCTTTAGCGT
This sequence comes from Arcicella aurantiaca, assembly GCF_003148625.1. Taxonomy (GTDB): domain Bacteria; phylum Bacteroidota; class Bacteroidia; order Cytophagales; family Spirosomataceae; genus Arcicella; species Arcicella aurantiaca. The sequence goes on from NZ_QGGO01000008.1 coordinate 82,705, forward strand.
GTGGAGCATCTAACGTATTTTGGTCATTTGTATAGGCGTGAACAGTTGTCATTAAACCATTAACGATTCCGAATTGTTCTTCTAAAACCTTAGCCATTGGAGCCAAACAGTTAGTTGTACAAGAAGCACCACTAATTACTGTTTCACTACCATCTAAAATATTATGGTTAACATTAAATACAACTGTTTTTGCATCACCAGTAGCAGGAGCAGAGATAACAACTTTTTTCGCCCCAGCAGTAATGTGAGCAGAAGCTTTGTCTTTATCAGCAAAGAATCCTGTACATTCTAATACTACATCTACGTCATGATTTCCCCAAGGAATTAATGCTGGGTCTCTTTGAGCATAAATTGTAACTTCTTCTCCATTTACAGAGATTGTACTATCAGTTGAGCTTACTTCAGCATTGAAACGTCCTTGTGCTGAATCGTATTTCAACAAATGTGCTAACACTTTTGGACTTGTTAAATCATTGATTGCTACAACATCAATGCCTTCCATGTTATAGATTTGGCGATAGACTAAACGTCCTATTCTTCCAAAACCATTAATTGCAACTTTTACCTTTGCCATCTTCTAAATAATATGAAAAATAAAAATACTTGATTTAATTACTTTACAAAAGTAGGAGATTTTACGCTATTATACAAACATGAATAATAAGAAACAGATAATTATGAGTACATAGATTGACTATAATTAGTAGCATTATTAACCAATTAAATTAGTATTATACCAATTTAATAGCGAAAATTACTAAAAATAATAGTATTCTGGCGTCTGTTAAATTTACCCTATACTCTAAATTAGTGTATAGGTTCATATACAAAATGTTTCAAGCAAATAGTTTTTACCTTCCTTAATGAAAGAGTGGGGCAAATGAAAGAAAAAGCAAGTGAGAAGACTTTGAATTTGCTTCTGCGTCAGTATAGGAGAGGAGCTTTCTTTTGATTTCATAAAAAAGTGTTTGCAGAATTCATGAGAATGGAATAAAGCATAACAAAAAATAACTGTTCTCTTAAACCCCATTCTAAAGAACTAAACTTATAAACTTAGTTCCACCGTCTTCACTCTGTAAATATTTAATCACGTTAGTCTTTAATCATTCATATTAAATTTAAGGGGTAAAACTTTAAGGATGATACTATTATATTTTTCATTACAGAAAACTTGATTGATTTAGGTCATAAATCAATTATTATTCAATATCTTTAAAAAATACTGGCATAGTTTTAGTATCTCCAAATAAAGAGTTTAATGATTAAACTGATGAAGATTAAAAGTAAAATCAGCATAAAGAACTTATCATCAACAAAGGGAGAGTCTCCTTTGTTAAAGGAATGGATAACAGTGTTAGTTCTGAAATCTATTTTCAATGTTTATTATTAAAATAGCTTAAAAGCATATATGACATTCTGTCATGCAAACATTGATAACATCTAAAAAAATAGTTAAAATTAGACACCAAATTTTCTTTGGCAATGAGCATATTAAGACAAAACAAATAATATAAATCACTGAAAATCAACAGTTTAATATATTTAAAGTAAAGTATAGGTATATCATCATTGTAAATAGTTATATTTAATCTTCTTAATTTCCTCCTCCACGTTAATATTATTTTTGCTCTTATAATCTGTATAGATAGTATAGATTAAAACACTTTGCACCTCCTCTTTGTTGGTTGTCTTATTCATTAAAAAATATAAAAGTCTCACGTAAATGGTTTTACTTTGTAACTCAATTTATAATGAACAAATAGATAAATATTTTAATGGAGCAATTAAAAGCAATTATTGAACAAGCGTGGGAAGACACAAGCCTCCGCTCGAAACCCGAAACAATCACTGCAATAGAAACAATTGTAGAAAAAGTAGATAAAGGTGAACTTCGTACTGCCCAACCAAATGAAGACGGAACTTGGACTGTAAACGACTGGGTGAAGAAGGCAATTGTCATGTATTTCCCTATTCGTCAAATGCAAGTACAAGAAGTAGGTATTTTTGAGTATCATGATAAAATGAAACTTAAAACCAATTATGCTTCTTTGGGAGTTCGAGTAGTTCCACCAGCTGTTGCTCGTTATGGTGCGTTTTTAGCGAAAGGAGTAATCATGATGCCCTCTTATGTAAATATTGGTGCTTATGTTGATTCTGGAACAATGGTTGACACTTGGGCAACAGTTGGAAGTTGTGCTCAAATCGGAAAAGATGTACACTTGAGTGGTGGTGTTGGTATTGGTGGAGTTCTTGAGCCACCACAGGCTGCTCCAGTAATCATTGAAGATGGTGCTTTCATTGGTTCTCGTTGTATCGTGGTAGAGGGAGCAAGAATTGGTAAACGTGCTGTATTAGGTGCAGGCGTAACAATTACTGGTAGTTCTAAGATTATTGATGTTACTGGTGAAACTCCAGTCGAATACATTGGTTTTGTTCCTGAGAATAGCGTTGTTATTCCTGGTAGCTTAACGAAAAAGTTTCCTGCGGGAGAATATAATGTACCTTGTGCATTAATCATCGGAAAACGCAAAGAAAGCACTGATTTAAAGACGTCTTTAAATGCAGCACTAAGAGAAAATAATGTAGTAGTTTAAAACTATTTTCTTAGTTATATCTAAACAAAAAAACCGTCGTGAAAGGAGATGCTCCACGACGGTTTTTTTGTTTGCCAGATTATGTAACAAAGAGAATCAAAACAAATAACAAATTGTGCATTAAATAATACCTAAGCATTCTTTAAACCCTCACACACGTATTACATTATTATCAGCTTCATTAATGAATAACATTTATTAAGCCCTAAGCTATAATTAAGAAGTGTTCATCAATCTATTTAGAAGTTCTTATCCCTTATAGTCGCTTTTACAATTGTTATATTCCACCTTTCACTTATTATTGACAAGATGTTTGACATAAAACTTATCTATGGCTTCAGAGCATAAGAGTTCATTAAATAGATATTCTGAAATATGAGGCTTCAGGGCATAAGAGTTCATATAAGTAGATATGCTGAAATAGGCATAAGAGTTCATAGTAAGTAGATATGCTGAAATATGTGGCTTCAGGGCATAAGAGTTCATAGTAAGTAGATATGCTGAAATATGTGGCTTCAGGGCATAAGAGTTCATAGTAAGTAGATATGCTGAAATATGTGGCTTCAGGGCATTGTAATTCATATAGCTTTCTGTCAAGACGACCTAAAACACTTTCACAAGAAGTCTAATAACAAAAGTGGCGTTAGTGCGTCTTTCTATATGGGTATGAAAGACTTTGATTTCAGATAAATGATAAAAATAAGTGTAATTTATTCCACCTCTACAACTCAAAGACTTAACAAGTCATTATTTTTATTGCAATTTTACATAAAATTAAAATCTTACAAATATGGTATATGATGATGCTCCTTTACGATTGGGGCAATTTAACAAACTTGAAGTAATTAAAGAATTAGATTTTGGACTTTACTTAGATGGCTACGATGGAGAAGAAATCCTTATTCCGAGAGTATATGTTCCAGAAGGTACACAGATTGGGCAATTTTTAGACGTATTCGTTTACAGGGATTCTGAAGACCGTCTTATTGCGACTACCCTTAAACCTTATGCAGTTGTTGGAGAGTTTGCTTATCTAAAAGTAAAAGACGTCAGCAAATTAGGCGTATTCCTCGACTGGGGCTTAATGAAAGACTTATTTGTTCCTTTTGGAGAACAACATTCTAAAATGGCTTCAGGGCGTTCATACTTAGTTTACATTTATATTGATGAACAAACTGAACGAATAGTTGCTTCAGCCAAGTTAGATAAATTCTTAGAAACTGATGTTACAAACTTAAACGAAGGACAAGAAGTAGATTTACTTCCTTATGAATATACCGATTTAGGTATCAAAGCATTAATTGACAAACGTTACATGGGCATTATTTACAAAAGTGAAGTATTTAAAAGCGTCCCATTAGGTGAATTTACAAAAGGATTTATTAAGAAAATCCGAACAGATGGTAAAATAGATTTAAGTGTTGTTAAGCAGGGTTTTGATAGAATTGACAATCTTAAATCTCAGATTTATTCACTCCTAATTGCCTCAAATGGCTTTTTGCCATACACTGACAAGACGGATGCTGAAGTAATTTACAAAGATTTACAAATGTCAAAAAAGGATTTCAAAAAAGCAATTGGTGGATTATATCGAGATGGGAAGGTTAATTTACAAATGGATGGAATTTACAAATCTAAATAATCGCATACGCTTATACTTACTACACATTTGTAAATAACCACCTATTTTACAAAAGTAAATCATCCTTGTTCAATAAAATACATTTGTACATAAACTCTGCTATTGTTTTTTGTAAATTAATATCCTATATTCGCAATTGTAATCAACGTACACTTTACAATAAACAATTGTAACATGGATTTAAATAAGAAAATAGAGCAAATCATAATTGACAAAGGTATATCGCCAAGTTATTTTGCAGACACTGTCGGAATACAAAGAAGTAGCATTTCTCATATACTTTCGGGTAGAAATAAGCCCAGTTTGGACATTATTCAACGAATTTTAAAAGTTTTCCCTGATATTGACCGAGATTGGCTACTTTTTGATTCTGATGTGCCACAACAAAATGCACCACAAATCAACAGGCAAAACACTGCAAATCAACGAGTTATTAGTCAAAATTCTTTTGAGCAAACGTCACGAGAATCGAACAGAAATTATCAGCCTGAGCCAAATGTTGTACAAACGCCTGTTAATGTTACCCCAAGACGTAAAATTGAGCGTCCTGTTGTACCAACTCAGCAACCATTGCCATCGGGAAAACAAATAGAACGTATTGTAATTTTTTATACCGATGGCACATTCATGGAGAGTAAGCCCAATTAAGTTTTAGGATTTTTCTAATATTACTCAATCATCTAAGTTTAGATTTTGTTTAGCATTTTCCCCATACAAATTCATCAAGTTTCTGGAAATACCGTTTCCAGAAAAGATGATTTATTGGCAGTTGAAGCTCCTTTAGAAATTAGATTGGGCTTCGGAAAAATTACAAATCGACAACAAAAAAGTATTGCCGTTACTATGCGAACACCTGGACATGATTTTGAATTAGCTCTGGGTTTTCTTTATTCGGAAGGTATTATTCAAGAAGCATCTCAGGTTCATTCTATTAAATATTGTACGGATTTAGGGCGACAAGAATCAAGCGAAAACATTGTTCGAGTTGAATTAAAATCTGAAATTGAGGTCAATCTTTCAGGACTGGAACGAAATTTTTATGCTACATCAAGTTGTGGAATTTGTGGAAAAGCCTCTATTGAATCCATTGAAAAATTAGGTTGCCCGAATATTCCTATTCAAAATAACCTGATAAATCATGCAGTTATTTTTAGATTATCGAAGGTTTTACAAGAACAACAACGAGTTTTTCAATACACAGGCGGACTTCATGCAGCAGGATTATTCGATAAAAATGGAGATATTTTATTGCTTCGTGAAGATGTTGGCAGACATAATGCCTTAGATAAATTGATTGGTGCATCTCGAAATTCTCATAATTTAGCCTTATCTGATAAAATTATTTTAGTCAGTGGTCGGCTAAGTTTTGAGTTAGTCCAAAAGACAATTATGGCAGGCGTTCCTGTATTAGTTGCTATTGGAGCTCCTTCAAGTTTAGCAGTAGAATTGGCTCAACAATTTGGATTAACACTCATTGGTTTTCTCAAAAATGAGTATTTTAATGTATATAGTGGTATAGAAAGAATACAAGTTTCACCCCTTTAACGATGAAAAAGCAAGAAGTAATTAACGCACAAACACCCATTGATTTCACTGGAATGACTATTGCTACTCCCGCCAAAACTGCGGCAGGAGTAAAAGCCGTTACCAATTCTTTCAAACACGTGTTTGGAGCAATGAATGTGTTTAGAGGAGTGAAAACTCTCTTAGCTTTGAACCAAAAAGGTGGGATTGATTGTCCTTCTTGTGCATGGCCAGACCCTGATGGAGAACGTTCTTCCATCGCAGAATACTGTGAAAACGGAGCAAAATCTATCGCCGAAGAAGCTACAACATTAAAATTAGGTCCTGTTTTTTTTCAGCGATATTCTGTTGCAGAATTGTCTCAAAAGTCTGATTATTGGCTCGGTCAGCAAGGAAGATTAACGCATCCAATGGTGATAAAAGAAGGTAAAACGCACTATGAGAAAATCAGTTGGGAAGAAGCAACCACACTAATTGCAGACGAATTGAATGCTTTACCATCGCCAAATGATGGTATTTTCTATACTTCTGGACGAGCTTCAAACGAAGCAGCTTTCTTATATCAGTTATTTGTACGTCAGTTTGGTACTAATAATTTACCCGATTGTTCCAATATGTGCCACGAATCAAGCGGGTCAGCATTGAGTCAAACGTTGGGGTTAGGCAAAGGTTCTGTAACGCTTGATGACTTTAATAAAGCAGAAGTTATCATGATTTTAGGGCAAAATCCCGGAACAAATCATCCACGAATGTTAACTGCTTTAGAAGAAGCAAAGAAAGCTGGAGCAAAAATAATCTCTGTAAATCCATTGATTGAAACGGGGTTATTGGCATTTCAGCATCCCCAAAATGTATCAGATATGATTTCTGGGGGGACTTCTTTAACGGATATTTACCTCCAAATTAAGATAAATTCGGACCTTGCTTTACTAAAAGCGATGGCAATTTTACTGTATGAGGCTGAAAAAAACAATCCTAATACGGTTTTCGACCACCAATTTATTCAAGAAAATACTGCCAATTACGAGCTTTTTATCGGCGATTTAAAGAATTATCAACTTGATGATTTAGTGGCAGAATGTGGCATTTCTTTAACACAAATTAAGGAGGCGACCAATTTATTAATCCAACATAATCGAATTATTGTTTGTTGGGCAATGGGGCTAACGCAGCACAAAAACTCAGTTATTACCATTCAAGAAGTAGTAAATATTCTCCTTTTGAAAGGAAGTATCGGAAAAGAAGGAGCAGGCACTTGTCCTGTGAGAGGTCATTCAAACGTTCAAGGCGACCGTACAATGGGTATTTTTGAAAGACCAAACGACGCATTTTTGGATAAATTAGATGAAAATTTTGATTTCAAGTCGCCAAGAGAACATGGTTTTGATGTAGTGAATGCCATCAAAGCCATGCACAATGATTCTGGAAAAGTATTCGTTGCATTAGGTGGCAATTTCCTATCGGCTACTCCAGATACAGAATTTACGGCAAAGGCTCTTCAAAATTGTCAATTAACGGTTCATATTTCTACAAAATTAAATCGTAGCCATCTTATTCATGGCAAAAAGGCTATTATTTTACCATGTTTGGGAAGAACTGACGAAGATATTCAAGCGTCTGGAAAACAGTTTGTTAGTACCGAAAATTCCATGGGAGTTGTCCAACAATCCAAAGGGATATTAACACCACCTGCTGATACTGTATGGAGTGAGCCAGCCATCGTAGCAAAAATTGCAAAAGCTACCCTACAAGATAAAAGTAAGGTTGATTGGGAAAAACTTATTAGTAACTATGATTTTATTCGTGAACTGATTGAAAAGACAATTGATGGTTTCGACGATTATAATGCTCTTGTGCGTCAGGAAGGCGGTTTTTATCTACCAAATGCCCCAAGAAATGGTAAGTTCACCACTAAAAATCAAAAAGCTAATTTTACGGTATGTCCTTTCATTCCTTTGAAAATGAAAAAAGATGAATTCTTGATGATGACGATTCGTACTCATGACCAATTCAATACCACAATTTATGGTTTAAATGACCGCTACCGAGGCATTTTTAACGAGAGAAGGGTTATTCTCATGAACGAAAAAGACATTGAATCTGAAGGCTTTAAACCCTATCAAATTGTTGATTTGCACAATACTTTTGGAGGAATTCATCGTAAAGCTGAGCATTTTATCATAGTACCTTATAATATTCCTTCAAAAAATGTGGCTACTTACTTCCCAGAAGCCAACGTTTTAGTACCCATTGATAGCGTTGCAGACGTAAGTAATACGCCAACCTCAAAATCTGTTGTGATAAAAATCACTGCAATGTTATCAGCAGGAGATAAACAGCCAATTTATGCACAAATAAACGAAAATAGGCGATAGAGTAGGATAGAAGCCCTTTTTACAAATAAAACTGAACATTCATTCTATATAATTAACTATTTATTTAGCTCCTAATCAACAATCGGGACGTCTTTCCTATTAAGCATTCATCCTATTAAGGGTCGTGGTTTTTACCCTATTCAAATGCAAAATTCAATATTCGTCTCTGTACACCCTTATACTTATCAACATTATCATCTATATATTTACTGATACGTCCTACCTAAAAGTCTAAATGTATGATGTTTTCCACTCTCCTTTAGATTCGCTAAACTACTATGGTATTATTACTACTGATTATCAGCACTTTATCGATAAATGATTTTACCCAAGCAATCTGTTTAAGTAGAAAAATATGTATGTCTTCAACTTTTTCTCTTCTACTTGTGAAACACGTAATCAACTCAAAATCAACAAGTTAACAACAAGTGTTCCACGTGAATATTATAACACGCTGAAAAATAGCCACTTACATAGTTATCCACAAAAAGTGTTGAAAGACTCCTTATACTATTCTACATTATGTGTAAATTTGAGTTCAATTATCCACAAGTAAAGAATATTCTCTCAAAATAATCAAATCATGCAAAAAATAGATTCTCTTAATCAAGTAGCTGAATTTCATCATACTTTCAAAGCACCCGTTTTAGATACCCCACAAATTCCATCGCCAGAGCGTTGCAAACTACGTGTCAGCTTGATTGCAGAAGAGCTAAAAGAGCTTCAAGAGGCCATTGAAAATAACGACCTTATAGAAGTTGCTGATGCTCTTTGCGATATTCAATATGTACTTTCTGGAGCAGTTTTAGAATTTGGCTTAGGGGAGAAATTTGTTGACTTATTCAATGAAGTACAACGCTCAAATATGTCAAAGGCGTGTAGCACTTATGAAGAAGCAGAAGCTACCGTAAAATTTTATGCTGACAAAGATGGTACAGAAGCTGAAATTGTAGCAGATGGCGACAAGTTTTTAGTATATAGAATTGCTGACAATAAAGTATTAAAATCTGTAAAATATTCACCTGCTGATTTGAAAGGGATTTTGGAAGTATAAGTCATGAACTAAGATTCGTTTTGATTTAGTGATTATAGGAACTGAATTGGTTAGTTCAATTGAGAGAACTACAAAGAATTCTTAAAATTATTTAATCTAACGAATCTTAATTTTAAATTATAAAACATCATAGTTCAACCTAATTTTATAGTTAAAGAAGTATGTAGAATTCAGGGAGAGGAGATACTATAAATTTTATAATGAACAAGACAGTCAAATTTTCAATTATTTTTACAATCTTAATTGTTTTGAGAAATATCAAAAAAAAGTCAGAAGAAATACTGTAATATCATTCGTCAGAACAAACCATATCTATATATAACGCTAAAATTTCCATTTCTGAGAATTAAATAACCCGAACAAGATTACGTTTCATAAAATATAAACGATTCTCAGGCGGTTCATTTTATGGCTATTTCAGTAACATAAAAGCCTTTAGAATGACATCTCATCATCTTTTATCTCCAAGTGTCCACTTCTCATATAATTCATTCGTAACAAGACAATTCTTATACAACTTTTAAAATTTTTAAAAGTTGTATAATTTATATTATGTTAAATAAAACATTCTGAAATAAATTAACGCTCCTATAAAACGATTATTTCCAAAACTTTACAAAATAAAAAGGCGTTGAACAATTTTGTTCAACGCCTTTTACAATCAATACTTTTTGGAATATTATTCTCCTAAAGCTTTCAATTTTTCTTCCATCTTTAAGATTTGGTATAAGCTTCTCAAACTTGACTTTAAATCGTCTTCTTGTTTGATTGAATAAGCTTTCTCAAAAAATGGTAATGCTTGTTTGAATTTCTCTGTTGCTAAGTCTTCTACTGCTTTACCTTTCGCTTTATAAGTATTCATATCCATCGAATCAACTTCTTTCTTAATTACTACGGCTTCGTTGAAGTTCATAACACCTAAGTTAAAATTGATGTCGTAATTATTAGGATCTAATTCTAAAGCTTGCTTATAATATTTAGAAGCCTGAGCTTTTGCTGCATCTTGTTTAGCTTTCGCTGCATCATATTTTTTAGTAACCTCTGCTAAATTTACAGCACTTGCTGCTTGTTGAGCCGCTTCAGCATTCAATTCATTTAAAGCTGTTGTTGCCTCAGCTTTCATTTGAGTAACCTCTCCTATTTGTTTTTTAGAAGCTGCTGCTATTTTAGGGTCTTTTTTAACTTTGTCTGACAAACGTTTAATTTCTTCGTCAAAAGCGGAGATTTTATCTTTTTGTGTTTGGATTTTTTTATTCAATCCATCTACATTTCCTTTTGATAATTGCTCTCTGTAACCACGTAATTCACTCTCTAATTCATTCGCTTTGTTTTCATACAAGATACCTAAGTTCAATATTTCTTGTGAAACTTTAGAACCACCTGCCACAGAAGCCTCTAATTCTTGGATAGCTGCATCAATTTTCTTGAAACCTAATAACATATTAATTTTCTCAGCTTTCAAGTCTTTATTAGCAGGATTCAAAGCAATACCTTTGTTGATTGTGGCCATTGCTTTTTCTTCATTGTTTTCTACTTTATAAATTTGAGCTAAAGCATAAACCATTCCTGCATCCTTCCCTCCTAACTCCATGAATTTTTCGTAACCAACTTTTGCTGCTGCGTCATTTTTTGCTAATTGACCAATTACACCTGTGTACATGGCAGCAGTTGTATCTTTGGGTGCTACTTCCATACCCATTTGTAGGTCTTTCAATGCTCCTGTAAAATCTTTAGCTTGGTATTTTGTAATACCTGCATCCATAAATGCAGCATACATCTTCTGTCCTTCTACTTCTGGCTTACCTTCTTTGTCCATCACCATTGTCAAATATTTTTTTGCAGGCGATGCTGGGTCAATAGCAAGTGCTTTTTTGAAAGAGGCTAATGCTTTATAAGCTGCTGTTGGTTCTTCTGTTGTTAAGACTGCATCTCTTGAATTTGCAATATCTAAATATGCTTCCCCACGTGTAAGCCATGTTTTTGCTTTCAATGAATCTTTTTTCATGATTGATTCATCTGCTTTTTTCTTAGCGTCAGCGTATGCTTTGCGATTTGCTTCAAGCATCAATTTGTCCACTTGAGCGAAGGTTGCTCCTGCTGTCATCAAAATAGCAAAAAGAGCAAGGGTTAATTTTCTCATTGTTGGTTGGAATGGTTTGTTTATTATTGTTCTATTTAGATATGGGATAATTTGCTGTTTTAACGAACTTATGTTTCAGAAGTTACATTCTTAACAAAAGTTTAACAAATTGTCTGGATTTTCATCCAGACAATTTTAATTTTATTCTTCTCCACTTTCATCAGCTAAAGGAACACTTCCCTCCTCTTCCACTGACGATTGTATATCAGAACTGACTTCGGCAGTTGCTTCAACAACTACTGCATCTGCGTCAACTACAACTTCTTCTTCAGGGTCTTTTACGATTTTGGTTACTGAAGAAATCTCGTCAGATTCATTTTTCAAACGAATTAGCTTCACTCCTTGCGTATTACGTCCCATTACACGAAGGTCTGCTACGGCGATACGAATTAAAATACCTGATTTTGTAATAATCATCAAGTCATTATTATCAGTTACTTCCTTGATTGCGACCAAGTTACCCGTTTTCTCTGTAATGTTAAGAGCTTTAACGCCTTTACCACCACGGTTTGTCAAGCGATAATCTTCTACATCTGAACGTTTACCGAAGCCTTTTTCTGAAACTACTAATAATTGTTGAGTTTCTGGGTCTTCAATACAAACCATTCCGATTGCTTTTTCGGTCAAATTATCTTCATCAATCCAGATACCTTTTACACCCGCTGCTGAACGACCCATTGGACGAACTCTTGATTCTTCAAAACGTACTGAACGACCAGTATTCGTAGCAATGATGATGTGATTATTTCCGTTTGTTAAAGAAACATCTAATAAACGGTCATTTTCACGAATCGTGATGGCAATGATACCATTTTGACGTGGACGTGAATATGCTTCTAAAGTTGTTTTCTTTATTGTTCCGTCTTCTGTACACATCACAATAAAGTTATTATTGATATAGTCAGGGTCGGTTAATGATTTCACATTGATAACCGCACGGATAGAATCGCCACTTTCAATGTTCATTAAGTTTTGAACAGGACGTCCTTTGGCAGTTTTTGAACCTTCAGGCACTGCATAAACTCTTAACCAGAAACATTTTCCACTTTCAGTAAAGAATAGCAACCAGTTGTGCATAGTTGCCGTGAAAAGGTGTTCAGTATAATCGCTATCTTTTGTAGCAACGGCTCTTGAACCTACGCCACCTCTACCTTGTGCTTTATATTCACCAATTGGAGTACGTTTGATATAACCTTGATTAGAAACAGTAATTAACATTTCTTCATCGGCAATCATATCTTCTACCGAGAATTCATCGTCCGTCATGTTGATTTGGGTACGACGAGCATCTCCGTAACGTTCTCTGATTTCAATCAATTCTGTTTTGATGATTTCTAATTGACGTTCTGGTTTTGCCAAAATATCTTCTAAATCATCAATTAAGCGTTTGATTTCTGCATATTCAGCCATGATTTTATCACGTTCCATACCTGTCAAACGCTGTAAACGCATTTCAAGAATAGCTTTAGACTGAATTTCAGAAAGTCCAAAATTAGACATCAATCCTGCTTGAGCAGTATTTGGGTCTTTTGATTCACGAATAAGTTTAATTACTGCATCAAGATTATCAAGTGCAATAATGAAACCTTCTAAGATATGAATTCTTTTTTGAGCTTCACGCAAATCGAAATTTGTACGTCTTACGATTACTTCGTTACGGTGTTCTACGAAATAATGAATCAATTCTTTTAAGTTCAAGGTATAAGGACGACCTTTTACAAGGCATACGTTATTTACCGAGAATGAATTTTGAAGAGCTGATTGTTTGTAAAGGTTATTCAAAACGACATTTGGAACGGCATCACGTTTCAAATCAAACACGATACGCATACCTTGACGGTCTGACTCATCACGAATTTCTGAGATTCCTTCAATTTTCTTATCGTTCACCAAATCAGCACATTGTTTAATCAATGATGCTTTATTGACCATGTATGGAATTTCCGAAACGATAATTTGGTCTTTACCTGTTTTTGAAGTTTCAAATGTTGCATTTCCACGAACAACAATACGTCCACGACCTGTTTCAAAGGCATTTTTGATACCTGAAACTCCGTAGATTGTACCACCCGTTGGAAAATCTGGAGCTTTGATATATTGCATTAAACCTTCAATCGTAATATCACGGTCTTCGATATAAGCAATAATACCACTCACAACTTCCGTTAAATTGTGCGGAGCCATGTTGGTTGCCATACCTACGGCAATACCTGATGTTCCGTTTAATAGAAGATTGGGGATTTTTGATGGAAGAACTGTTGGCTCCATCAAAGAATCATCAAAGTTTGGTTGAAAATCAACCGTTTCTTTATTCAAATCTCCTAATAATTCCTCTGCAATACGCTTTAAACGTGCTTCGGTATAACGCATAGCCGCTGGAGAGTCTCCATCGACAGAACCAAAGTTTCCTTGACCATCTACTAATGGATAACGTAATGACCATTCTTGAGCCATACGAACCATTGTATCATAAACTGAGGTGTCTCCGTGTGGGTGGAATTTACCAAGAACTTCCCCTACGATACGGGCTGATTTTTTGTAGGACTTATTATAATTTACCCCCAATTCGTCCATCCCAAAAAGGACACGACGGTGAACAGGCTTGAGTCCGTCACGGACATCGGGTAAAGCACGGGAAACAATAACGGACATTGAATAGTCAATGTACGCTCCCCTCATTTCGTCTTCAATGTTAATGGGGATAATGTTACTGGTTTGTTCTGACATAGTTTTTTTGAATGGATTGGATTAGCAAACTCAGCGAAAGGTTAGGAAATTCTCGCAATGCTATCCTTTTGAATTCAAGTAAAGATTTTTGACATCAATTAATAACAAAACATTACAGATTAATGTACTTATTATACAAATTTCGTGAAATTTGGGGTGTTTTGCAAATATTGACCATAATAGATGCAAAGCACAATGAGTTTTCGGTAAATTTGTTAAAAAACAGATATTATAATGAAATTATTCTCGAAATTAAATCTCCTTTTTTGTTTCTTTTTTCTACTTATTGGCACATTAGCGAGCTGTCAACCTACTGACAAAACGAATGTCAATCAAGAAAACAATCATTCTGAATATGAAAGTGATAGTAATTATTCACGAAAACATAAGAAGAAACACAAAAAACGTAATCGTAGAGAGAACTCCGACAATGAGAACTCAAAATATAGCTCTGAGAATCGCTCAAATGATAGGCAGTCAGACATTAGAACAGGCAACGCTCCTGAGAAAGCCTTAAAAGTTTTGAAATATGTCCGTGAGAATGGCGTAGCGATAGATGGATATGTAGGTGGACGCAAATTCGGGAATTATGAAGGCTTACTTCCCAAAAATGATGCGTCGGGCAAGCGAATTAACTACCAAGAATGGGACGTAAACCCAAAAGTAAACGGCAAAAACCGAGGAACAGAACGATTAATTACGGGTTCAGACGGAAAGTCATATTACACTAATGACCATTATCGGAGTTTTGTTGAGGTTAGGGAGTAAAATGTTGTCGAGGAAAAAGGACGAAATGAAGTAATATGCAAAACATCTAAAAAATAACTTTTATGGCAGATGAAAATTCAACAAAACCTTATGTGTTTATTATTGAAAGTTTAGAATTTAAAGATGAAGAAAAAGGATATTTTGAAGGAGAAGTCATTTCAAAAATTTTAAATTTTTCAAACATTGAACATAAGTATTACTATATCAGAACTAAAAAAGAATTAGAACATTTACTTGGCGAATTTGTAAGGCTAAATTACCGTTATTTACACATTTCCTGCCACGGAAATAGTAAATTAATATCAACAACATTAGACAGAATAACATTTAAAGAACTTTCATCTATAATTGCTGACAAGCTATGTAAAAAACGTCTTTTCCTGTCTTCATGTCTTTCAACTAATGATAATCTTGCAAAAAGCATATTTTCAGAATCTAAATGCCTATCAATTATTGGACCTGATGAAGAAATTAATATGGATGACTCTGCGATATTTTGGGCTTCATTTTATCAAATAATGTTTAAAGATAACTCAACAGGAATGAAAGCAGAAGAATTAAAAACGACAATTATTAAACTAAAAAAGCTATACGGAGTACCTTTAAAATACTACAAAAAAAACTCACAATCTAAAATAGGTTGGGAAGAAGTAGATATATAAATCCTTCCCGTTTTTTCCGCCATTGTTGGTGTTCTTTTCACCATTGTTGGTGTTCTTTTTCACCAACAACTCGTGCGTAAGCAACCTTATAACTAACTATAACAGAAAACACTAATTGGATAAAACCTTCCCGAAAGTTTTGAACTTTCGGGAAGGGAAAACAAAACACATCACAATGAAACAAAACAACAAGCCTTACTTTAAACTTTTTTTCGCAATAACAGTCTTATTTTCAACAAATTTATTAGGACAAACGCCCATAAAATCTACTAAATTGGATGTTAATAAATTGCCTTACTTTATTAAAGTTGATGGTAAAGCCCAAAATGCGGTTCGGTGGACGGATAATTTGGGAGATAATATCGTAGTCACTTCCGAAACAGGTAGATATACACCCAAAAAAGCAAAGGAGAACGAAATAGAAGAAGCAAACGCTGACCTGTTTGCTTATCATTATATTATTACTAATAACCAAGCTCAACAAACATGGAAAGTTTATGATTTTATCAAGGATTGCCCTTTAGACATAGAAGCTAACTATGTAAAAAATACTTTTCAAGTAACAGACCTCGATAAAAACGGTGTTGCAGAAGTTTGGCTTATGTACAGAACCGTTTGTCATGGTGATGTGAGTCCTTCCGACATGAAAATTATCATGTATCAAGGTCAGCAAAAATATGCTATGCGAGGTAGAGCTAAAATTAAATATGGCGAAAAAGAATTTGAAGGCGGAGAGTATAAACTTGACCCAGCCTTCAATAAAGCTCCAAAAGTAATTATTGATTTTGCTAAAAAACTATGGAATAAAAATATATTACAAACATTTGAATAATTAAAACCTTATCAAACATGGCAAATTATACCATTTTACAATCGTTATCCGACAGACATTCTACCGAAAAAACGTTGGTAGCCAATATAGACGGCGAGCAAGTTGATACGCTTGATAAATTTTATGAAGAGTTAATCGCTCAATTGAAGTTTCCTGACAATTTTGGACGTAATTTTGATGCTTTCGACGAAATGATTAATGATTTGGATTGGTTAGATGAAACCACTATCAAAATCGTTTTCAAAAATTATGATGAATTTCTTTCGGAAGAAAATGATGAAAGTCGTGAGATTTTACTAACTATCCTCGACGATGCCGCTGCCGAATGGAAACGCAATGACGATACAAAAAAGCTAAAAATGTATATTGAACCTTCTGAATTAGCAGAAGATGATTTGGAAACTTTGGGTATTGAATATAAACAGGATTAAGCGTTAGGTAATTGATGCCCGACCAATCCATTTTAGATTTGAAAATAAATGATGAAGTATAAATTCCTAAGTATTAAATATTTAATCGTGTTGTTGCTATTGTTGAGTTTAACAAAGGTAATGTCACAGAAAATTGTACGTGGACCTTATCTCCAAATGGCAAGCCCTACGAGTATGACTATTCGTTGGAGAACAGATATGCCAACTACTTCAAAAATAATCTATGGCATAACAAAAAATAATTTAAACCAGTCAAAATCAGACGATTCTCCCAAAAAAGAACATATTATAACCATTGATAATTTAATTCCTAATACAAAATATTTATATATAGTTGAAACGGGAAATACAATTTTATCAAGTGCTGATATTTTTTTTATAACTCCACCACTCATTGGCACAGAACAAACCGTAAGAATTTGGGCATTAGGTGATATGGGTATGGGAACAGATGTTCAGTCGAAAGTTTATCAACAATATTTAAAATTTGTAGGAAATAATTACACTAATCTTTGGCTACTCTTGGGTGATAATGCCTACGCACAAGGCTATGATTGGGAGTATCAACAACGTTTTTTTGAGTATTATCAAACAGACCGTTTGATGATGCAAACTGCTATTTTCCCTTCTCCCGGTAATCACGATTATACCCCAACCACCAATCGTGTAATTGAAGACCCTATTTTGGACTATTTCAAAATCTTTTCGATGCCCACTAATGGCGAAATTGGCGGAGTGCCTTCTAAATCAAAAGCTTACTACTCTTATAATTATGCCAATATTCATTTTGTCAGTTTAGATTCTTACGGAATTGAGGCGTTAGACAAATATCTTTATTCGCCCGATAGTAAGCAGATGAAATGGTTGGAAGAAGACTTGAAAGCCAATAAACAAAAATGGACGATTGTCTATTGGCATCATCCACCCTATACAATGGGTTCACATAATTCAGATACAGAAATTGACTTAAAAACTATCCGAGAAAATGTAGTTCCAATTTTAGAAAGATACAAAGTTGATTTGGTTCTCAATGGACATAGCCACAATTATGAAAGGTCTCAAAAAATAAAGGGACATTATGGCTTAGAGGCTACTTATAATCCCAAAGTTCATACATTTGGTTCGTCTAATGGGCGTTATGATAATTCGCCAAATTCTTGTCCTTATGTTACAGATAGCAAATCTCCTGAAAGTCAAGGCATTGTATATGTGGTAAACGGTTGTGGAGCTGCCAATGGCGGTGGACAAGTAACTTATCCTCACGATGCGATGGTATATTCTAATAATAAAGATGGAGGTTCTTTATTTATAGAAGTTTCGGGCAATCGTTTGGAAGCTAAATTCATAACCGAAGATGGTAGTATAAAAGACCAATTTTCTATTTTTAAGGATGTCAACAAAAAAACTGAATTGAAATTAGAAGCCAATCAAAAATCACTTCTTTTAAACGCATCATGGGCTGGTACTTACAATTGGCTACATGATAATTCAAAAATTGAAGCTGTTTCAGTCTCTCCGAATGTTACCACAAAATATATCGTTCAAGATAACCAAAAGTGTTTGCAAGATGAATTTACCGTAAAAGTTGCCACTACTTATACGCTAAAAGACTTTAACTTGACAGTTACCAAAAGTGGCATGGCAATAGACTGGCTTACTACTCAAGAAAGAGGAATTGTTCAATTTACAATAGAACGACAATCGCAAAATGGAGAATTTAAGCCCATAGCAGTCATACCAACAAAAACAAAAAATCAATTTTCAGATAAAAATCTCTTTTATAGATATTTAGATTACGTAAAATCAGAAGAACAAACGGTTAATTACAGAATAAAAACTACTGATAATGAAGGCGTTAGTTATTATTCCAATATAAAATCAGTAAATACTGTTTTGAATATCACAGATTAGCAAAAACATTAACTCCTGACAACTTCACAATCGTTGTCAGGAGTTTTTTTTATTTTTTCATTAATTCTAAAGAGGTAAAAACTTCGTCACCATCACTATTGAGCTGACGGGCTTCTTCCAACAATAAGGTTTTGTCAGTTTGTTCCAAAAATTGATAAATGAGTTTTACATTATCTGGAGCGTCCATAACAATAAAACTTCCTGTTGTAAGAAAATTGCCATTTTTTCCTCCTACTTCAATTTTCCATTTACCAGCTTTATTGGTACTACAATTCCACTGACCCAAAGTACCTGTTTGTCCAGCATTATCCCAGTCTGACCCCGCTTGAATACAACCATCATAAGTACCATTACTATAAAATATATACGCTAAACCTTCTCTGAATCGTCCGAGAGGAATTACGCCTCCTACTTTTCGGTTTTTCCAAACAGTGGCAGATTTCACTTCCCATCTTCCTAACAAAGCTGTTATATAAATTGGCTGAGAGGATGATGGCGTTGGGTCATCAATTTTAGTTGAACACGCTAATGAAGTAATAAAAATAAATACAATAATAAGGTTTGATAGTTTCATAGTTTTTCATATTTGAGAATTATTCTTTTCGTTTTAGAAGGCTTTGCTGCTTCGGTATAATTGGCGTCATGGTCATAGTATTACCCGAAAAATCCAAGTCATAATTTATATTTAGGATTTCCTTTCCTGATTTCTGATTCATAATCAACTGATTCCCAAGAACTTTCCAATTAGCTTCCGTATTTGGAATACTTTTACAGTCTTTTGGAATAACCATAAAGTGTTTTCCTGATTGTTCAAAAACATATTTAATTTCTGTAATACACGGAAATGTACTTTCCATCAGTTTTTGTAGGTCATCGGTTTTGCCATTTGTGTATTCTAATACAGACGAAACCCTTTTCCAAGTACCTACAATATTTTGAGAATATGTATTAGCACATACACATAACAAACTGATTATCAATATCTTTTTCATTATTTTATGGAAGTATATACTTAATGTCGCACGGGTGAGGTTTTGCGACATTAAGTACATACTTCCGTTATTTTATTATTTTCCAGATTGATAAATACTATATAAAAAGGCTTTGCTAATACGAGTGGCGGCACTTTCACAAAGATGTCCTTGTCCTTCGGGAGCATCAACGCCTTGACTTTTACTTGGACAAGTTGATGTTGAACGATATTTATTACAAATTGTCCAAACACCATTGAGATTACAACTGCCATTATCAGATTCTATTTCTTGTAAATCACAAATATTGTCTTTATCCTTAAACGTATCTTTCATCCATTGAGCCATTTTCATTTTGGCGGCATTTCCATCGTCTTTACTCACAATATAAATCAATGGTGGTGTAACATGGACAAAACGTAAATCAGGAATTTGACTTCGTAAATCATCTATCAGTGTTTTGTAAGCCGTTTTAACCTGTTCGAGATTAGCGTCGGTAATATCTGCGTAACCAAACTTAAAAATGGCAATTTTAATAATACTTTTATGGGCTAAAGCATTGTTTTTAAACTCAGTCATTTTCCCGATTGGATTACCATTTGACACACTAAACACATTGCCACTCAATCCTTTAGGTTTTTCATTTAGGTCAAAATATTCAAATTTAAAACCGTTATTATTGGCACCATCTTCCAAATCTCCACCGACAGATTGGTGCATAAAAATGGTATTCCAATCTTTAATTCTATTTTTTTCGTTAGTGGCTAATTTATCCCAAGCGTCAATACTCAGAATACCATTTACCCCTGCTTGCCCCTTTCCTATTCCTGTGGGCGTGGTTGGATTTGTAGTAGTTCCTGTATTGGGGTCAACCTCCGTATTTTTATTACAAAAAGTAAAAGTTAGTGCTACAAATAGTAGCAGAATTAATTTATTTGTTTTCATTGTTTAGAGTTTTTTCAATTATAGCTTCAAATTTATTATCCGAAATATTCAATAATTCTTCGATTTTCAACAACCGTTTTTGGAGTATTTCATTTTCATTTTTTAAAGATTTTACACTTTCTACCAAATGAGGAATCAAACCCGTATAATCAACTGATAAATAGCCATCTGACCCTATATTGACCAATTCTGGAAATATTTTCTGAATCTCTTGGGCTATAAATCCCGTTTGAAGATTTAGATTTTTCTCATTTCGGAGATAGTAGTTATAGCCCTGTAAACTCACTACTGATTGAAGAGAATTAGATAGAGCTTTGAAATCTTTTTTCAAACGAATATCAGAACAAATAGTTGGGGCAGTAGCATGGCAAATTTGCCCCGTTGCAACATTCCAACGCTGTACCCAGTTATTATAGCCGTAACCCCAAAGTCCCATTTCATTACCCAACCCCATTCCAATAAAACCTTCTCGGGGCGTATTTCCATTGGTAAACTCTATACCTGCCGTACCATTCCCTCCTTCATAAATTCTAAGTCTCCCAAAGAATTCACCACCGTAAGATGAGGCAGATGTACCTTTGATTCCTATTCCACTTGTTGAAGAACCATAAATTCCGTAGCTACTTTGACTACTGGCATAAATTGACATACTTGTATTGGTAGATGACCAAACGCCCAAGCCATTATTGATGGATTTAGCATAAATGGCAGTCCCAGAGTTAGCTTCTGCCGATATTGCATAGCCAGAATCTGCAAATGATTTAATAGCAATGCCATTACTGCAAGTTGCCGATAGTCCTACGCCATTAGTCGTTCCTGCAATTACACCCGTACCAGACGCAGAAAAACCTTGTACACCCGAATACCCACCATCTGCAACCAAACCTGTATTTTGTGACGTAGCATAAATGGCTGGATAAGTCACTCCTGTGGCATAAATTGCTTGTTTTGTGGCAGAATAAGCTGAAATTCCAACTCCATTTGTTGATGATGCTGATATGCCTGTACCATTCGTGGAAACTCCTGACAATCCAGTTCCAGATGTTGATTGTCCATAGATAGCATTTCCAGAAGTAGAAAATCCAGAAACAGCCGACGACGTATTAGATTGAGCGTAAACTGCTGGATTATCAGTCGATGATACAAAAATACCTGTACTTCCATCACCTACGTTTACTCTTAACAGTCCGTCATAATCATTATTATTAAGTCCAATCAAAATTCTATTTCCATCATTTTGCATCAATCCATCTGATACCCAGCTACTTCCATTATTTCTGAGTGTTTGATTTAATAATCCACTTGGTAAGCCAAAACTCAACCAACTGCTCCCTTGACTATACTGCAAAACATTATCCGTTGAGTTGTACAGTACCGTACCTGCACCCAAACTATTTGGAGCGGGACGAGTGGCAGTTGTATAATTGGGAAATCTGATTCCCAGAGGACTCAAAACGTAATTCTGAGAGTGTAATCCATTAATAAACAACACATTACAGAACAATACCAGAAATATCTTTTTCATCTGATTATAAATTTTAGTTATTTTCAATGGTATCAGATGGAACGCTTAATCATTACTTTGGGTGTCAAAATTTTGAGGTGGGCGTTTCATAAAAACTTACTGTTTTTTAGCAGGATTCACCCGTTGGGCATATTCATCGACAACCGTATTTTGTCCTGCGGTTAATAACCATTTATTATTTTTCTTCACAAAAACCATCGTCAATAAATCATCCGTTTCTGGTCTTTTGTTATTTCCTCTATCTACACCATCAGGAGGAAAAAAAGCACCAACATGACATAAAAGCGTCGTCACAGCGACATCAGGCGTAATAAACCTTACCGAAACTTCTTTTTTTGTAAAAGGTACATTTTTAAAAATGGCATCAAAAATTGCCTGATGCGACATTTTTACTTGTGGTAAACCACGCCAATACATTCCTACAATATTTATCCATTCTACATCTGAAGTTGTATAACTTTCCATATTTTTAAAATCGTGGGTGTTCCAATCTGCCACCATCAAATCAATTCTGCTTTTTATATCTTGCTCATCCTGATATGTTTGGGCATAAGTAGTCACTGCACCTAAGAGCGTTATGATAGTAAAAACAATAAAAAAATACGTGTTTTTAAGTTTTGAAATAAAGTTTTTCATTTGTCCCGAGTGTTAAAGTCAAGACAAAATTAGTGGGCGTTGGAAACGTTTTTAATGTAAAAAAACGACATTATTAAATGTAAATAGCTCTTTTACCGTCTGGAGATGAAAGTTCTTGAGCAACTAACATCGAAGGTGTTACTTCGGCAAATGCTTTAAAATCACGCATTAAATGAGCAAAATCGTAATAATCACAAGTATATGCAATAGCGAGCCAATCTAAATTTGGTTGCTTCATTTTCATCTGATAAGCTCGATTAAACCGAACAATTCGACTGTAATATTTGGGATTCATTCCTAATCTATCACGAAATTTACGTTCAAATTGTCTTGGACTTAAACAGGCTTGGTCTGCCAACCAATCTAATGAAAATGATTTATCGCCATCTTTCATAAAAGCTATCGCACGGTCAATTGGCTGATTATCAATCGTTAAGCGATTCACTTTTTTCAATAAATAATTATCAATCAAAGAAATCATTACTTGATAATTATTAGTTTCTCGCAGTTCTTCATTCAAAAATTTCATTTCATTGTCAGAGAAGTCTTCTGCGTCAACTTCTTTTTCCTGAAATTCCGTAATCGGAATTTTTCCTAATAATTGGTGCATCATTCCTGCTCTAAAACAAACCTGAATCACCAAATGGTCTTCACCAAACTGCAAATTTATCCTTGAAGTTTGCTGACCTACATAAATACTTGATGCGGAATCTCTTATTTCAGACGAACTATGTACAATATTTTTAACAACGTCTCTCGGATAAAAATACAGCGATTGTTCAGCATCAGGCGGAAATGGTTTTATTCTTTGCTCGGCAGAAACACCCTTCACTTGTACGTGCAATAACATATAATGACTTACGAAATTTCGTAAGACTTTGGTAGGCAATATGTTAGGCATGAAAATCATAAAATGAAAACAATTTTATTAAAAAGTAAAAATAACTTTAATCTGCATACGTCAAGTGTAAAAAAACGACATTTAAACTTCTATACCCCAAAAGTTTGCTCTGGAGCTTTTAGTTATTTATCATAAAACTGTAATAAATGAATTAGTCCTTTTTTATTTTGCTTACCCCTCTGGTACAGTTTTCATTGCTAAGGCTAATGATGAAACTGCCAAAAAATTTCTTCGTTGCATAAAAGTAGTTATTAATTTCATACACAAAGTTGTTAATTCTTGATATTTAGTTAGTGGTAAAAATCGGGCATATTTTCAGAAATACAAAAAGGGTCGTCATCCTTTTAAAGGACAACGACCCTATAATTACCAATTTTATTTTTTTATTTTCCAACCTCCAACTTTTGATTAATTCCCTTTTCTAAAAGTGGTAAACCCTCCGTCATCCATGCAGGTGCAGGAGCATCTTTTAAATAATGGTCAAAATATTGATAAAGCCTTTTGGCAAAATCCTTTCTGTTTTTTCTTAAAGTCAAACCATGTTTTTCTCCATTATAATTCAAAAGCCAAACGGGTTTATTCAAACGTTTGAGTGCCATATAAAATTCAATTCCTTGATACCAAGGTACAGCACCATCGTCATCATTGTGCATCATCAAAAGTGGTGTTTGTACTTTTGGCGTTTGAAAAAGCGGCGAGTTATCTATGTATTTATCAAACTTATCCCAAAGTGTTCCCCCAATTCTGGTTTGTGATTTTTCATATTGAGCCTGACGAGAAAGTCCTGATTCCCAACGGATTCCACCATAAGCAGATGTCATATTAGAAACTGGAGCTCCCGCTTCAGCAGCTCTAAACATATTAGTCTGTGTAACTAAATAAGCAGTTTGATAACCACCCCAACTATGTCCTGAAATTCCGATTCGGTCTTTATTAACAAAACCTTTTGCAATTATACTCTCCGTTCCAGAAATAATACAGTTGTATGCACTTTTTCCTGGGTCACCAGCTTTGTAAACAATATCAGGTACAAAAATCACATATCCATTTGATGTGAAATATGGGTAATTGATATACGAACGAATTGGCGATGGACTAAAATGTGTATGCAGATTATCCGTATTCTTTTCGTAGAAATAAACCATCATTGGATATTTCTTGGTTGAGTCAAAATTTTCTGGTTTATACAAAAGTCCTTGCAATGGCGTACCATCATAAGCTTTCCAATCAACGATTTCAACTTTTCCCCACAAATATTCTTTTTGCTGAGGATTTGCATCAGAAATTTTCTTCACATTTTGAAAGCTCAAATCCGACGAATACAAATCTGGGAAATTTTGAAAGTTTTGTTTCGTAAATATCAGATAATCAGCACTTTTAGCTTTAATTGGGTTTGATAAACTGAATGATTCTTTGTAAATATCTTTTGGTTTTGTCAACGGACTGGTCGGAATTGCGAATCCTTCGCTCTTATCTTTCTCATAAAACAGTTTCCAGAGAGCATTTTTACCCAATATAAATCGCTCATCCGCATCTAAATTCACGTAGCGATATTTTACACGATTCTCACGCCCTCCAGTTATAAGCATTGGCGTGTTATTTTTCAAGTCAATCGCCCAAGCATCATAATTATCATAAACTACAAACATTGGGTCTTTCAAATCATCGACCCAACCAGCAGCACCATAAGCGGGTGGAAAATCAGGATGGTCGTCATCTTCTTCATAAAACTTAACTTTCTTATTATCAGTTAGTTTTAGCGTTTTTTCATCTTTGATAGAGTAAGCAAACCAAGCAGTATCAGACAATGACCACCAAGTTACATATTGAGCATTTGGCGATAAAGTCGGATTCCCTTGTAAAGCCATCGCAATTTGTTTACGAGAGCCATCTTGAAGATTAACTAAATACACATCCTTTTTGTTGCTCCAATCCCAATGTTGATTTGAATACGGAATATCAGAAATAGCTAAAACTAAGTTATGATTGGCATCTTTATCTAAATTAACAGTCGGAATCTCTAAAAAACCTAATTGTACTATTTTAAGATTATTCAAATTTAAAACTGCTAAATATGAGCGTTTTTTATCTTCTTCTAAACTTACCTTTTGCTGAGTTTGCAGTTTTTTATCCTGCCAATGCCAAACTTCTACGTTTACAATTTCTTCGGGTAAAAGGGTCGTATCTGCAACTATTGGCTTAGGATTGGTTCCGAAAAATAACTTGGTGCCATCTTTAGAAAAACGTGGTTGATAATGTTCGCTAACTAACCAATTTTGCGGAGCAAAAGTCTGATTTTCATCTGCTACCACTTTAGCTTGTTCATCGCCAACTTTCCAGATGTATAGTTTTGGCAAACGAATTTGTGTTTTAGTATTAGTATCTAAATCAGCGATAAAAGCAATTTGTTGACCATCTTCCGACTGTGTAATTTTCTTGAATTTACCTTTTGCTTTTAGGATATTTGTTAAATTACCTGATTGTAGATTATAGGCATAAACGCCCGATAAAAAAGTAGAATCATTCCCTGTTGTACTAAAAACCAACTTTTTAGCTGTTTTAGTAAAGTCATAATCTATTACATAACTAAATACTTGATTCTCATTAGTTTTTAAATTCTTCAATACTAAACGATACCCGTTTTCCTCAGACTCTTTTTTAGATACTTTCTTTTTAGTTTCGCTTTTTACTAAAGTATCTTTCTTTTTGCTAATGTCAATTTTCTTAGCATCCTCTATTTGGTATGCAAGCCACCCTCCTATTTTCTCAGGAATTTTATAGTTCAAAACATGAGGAATTTTTGTTACGCTGTATGTTTTAAGGTTATAAATACCTAAAGAATCTTTGGGCATTTCATCTTTTTTCTTCTTCAAACGTTTTAAAGATTTAACCAAATTCATTTGTGGTTTTATCTTAAAAATGGCATATTCAGAATCATCAGTTAAACGAATATCAGCCGCTCTTTGAACAGAATCTATTTTTGCACTTTTTAAAGAATGAACCACAACACGCCCATCTCCTTCTTGTGGATTAAGTGTATAAATAACATTCGTCCCATCATTGCTAATCATTCGGTCTGGAATTTCTTTCCACGAATCATAGACATCATGAGTCAATACCTTTTTAGGAATTTGTAGAGGAGTTTCAAAATTCTTTTTTGATTTTTTCTTTGTCTGTGCTGATATTGATAAGGATGTTATCAAGCACAAGATTAGTAGTATGTTTTTTTGCATAATATATGTGGATGAAGCTATTGGACGAAAATAAACCTATAAGTTAATCTATTAAAATTAGACAAAACTTATAGGCTCACGAATATTGGTATTAAATAAAATTTTATTTAATCTTCATAGAAGACTCTCTAACTTTTAGTTCTGTTTTTAAAATAATAACTTCTGGATTGTATTGAATTGTTGAATTTTCAATCTGACTAATTAATAAGGAGGTCGCCATTTTTCCAATTTCTGTTGTAGGTTGAGCAACGCTTGTCAATGAAGGCGAAACAATGGTACAAACAGGTTCATCATTAAAACTTACAATAGCAACATCTTCTGGAATTCTGATATTTTTAGCTTTTAATGCTTTAATTGCACCAACTGCTAAACGGTCACTTACAACGACTAATCCATCAGGAGGATTTTGCAATTCAAAAAGATAATTTGTTAACTCAATGATTTTCTGCAAGTTATAGTTTCCATGAACGATTAAACTTTTATCAACTTCTAACCCAGCATGATTGAGAGCTTGCAAATATCCTGTTTGTCGTTGGTTACTCACTGTTACACTTGCAGGGCCAGCTAAAAAAGCTATTCTTTTACAACCGTTATCAATTAAGTGGTTCGTAGCTTCAAAAGCAGCATTTACATTATCAACCATTACTTTGGTAACATCAATTTCACCTGCATCACGGTCAAAAAACACAACAGGAATCCCTTTTCGTTGAAGTCGTTTAAGATGCTCAAAATCGGTTGTTTCCTGCGAAAGTGAAATGATAAACCCTTCTACCTGCCCTCTCGAAAGATTTTGAACATTTGTCAATTCTCGTTCATAAAGTTCACGGGTCTGTGTTAAAAGTAAACTGTATCCTCTTGCAATTGCCTCTTCTTCAATACCTTTGATGACAGATGCAAAAAAATGATATGCCAAATCTGGCACAATTACACCAATAGTTTTTGTACGGCTTTTTACTAAACTTGTTGCTAAAATATTGGGCTGATAGTCCCATTCTTTTGCTAATTTTAGTACCGCTTCACGTGTCTCAGGTTTAATTTCTGGCATATCTCGCATAGCACGAGAAACCGTTGCCACTGAAATATTCAGATGCCGAGCAATATCTTTTATAGTTACTTGATGACCCATAAATTATCCTACTAAGGTTATTTTAGCTCGTGAACATACTCCTCCAATTGGAGGATTAAACTTAGAAACTGCCACTTCAACTTTATCAATTTTAGGGTATCGCTCTCTAACGCTTGAAATAATCAATTGAGCAATATGCTCTAATAATTTAGCTTTAATTTGCATTACACCCGAAATTATTTCATATAAATCTCCATAATTAACGGTATCCTTAAGATTATCAGTATCTGCTGCTTCTGAAAAATCAGTAGTTATCTGAATATCAATCTGATAGCGATTACCTATTTTTTGCTCTTCAGCATAAACACCGTGATATGCAAAAAACTCTAAGCCTTCTAAGGCAATTGTTCCCATATTTTTGAACGAAGCACAATTATTCTTCGATTAATTATCACTACAAACGAAGTTATTTGTAGTACATTTAAACAAAAAATTTCAAGCTGGTTTTTCAACTTGAAATTTTCTAATAGCACTTAAATAATATTAAATATTATCGAAAAAAGACCCTCCGCCATTACTAATTGATGCAGGAGATTCTTTGGCAAATTCTTCCATTACTGATGAAACGGTTGGTAATCCATCATCTTTTGTCAGTTTTCGAGGTCTGCCACGTGCTGCTTTCATTTCTTTTGTCAAATTATCCGCAATTTCATTAAATGGTAGTGAAGACAAATCTACCTGATGTTCTTCACTTAATATTGTATTAACTGTCGGCAATTCTATGTCTTCTTCTTTCTCAGCTAAAATCTTATGAACAGTTGGCAACTCAACTTCTTCTTCGATTTCACCTAAAATAGCATGAGTTGTTGGTAGTTCTGCTTCTTTTTCTACCAAAATATTGTGAACAGTTGGCAACTCTGCTACTACTTCTTTTTCACTCAATATAGCATGAACTGTCGGCAATTCTTCATTCTCATCATCAAAATCACTGGCAGGTTCAAAATCAATTTCAGCTTCATTGCTAACTTCTGGCTCAACGAAATTTGAAGATGGTTCTGAAATTACATTTGATAATTCTGTTCTAATTGGTTCTTCAACTGACTCTAAATCATTAATTATTAAACTACTTGTCGTCTCTTCAACAATAGGTTCAACAATTTTGTTCTCTTCCACTTCTTGAGTAGTCTCAAAAGATAATTCTGGAGTAACAATTGTAGGGATTGGAGCTGTTATGGCTGCCTCTTTTTCTGCAATTTTTATATCAAGGTCATTGAGTCTTGCTTCATTTGTTCTGCTATTGATACGTTCTTCAAACTTAGTTACTTTGTCGAGAGCATCATTAGCAAAACTTTTTAATTCAACCACCAAATAATCTTTATATCGTTCCATTGCCTTGAAATCACGCTCATAATTTTTGAGGTCATTCACGGCATCCTCCACTAAGAATTTGGCTTTACTTTCAGCTTCAGAAATTATCATATCAGCACCTTTCTGAGCTTCGGCAGTTATTCCCTCCGCATCTTTGGTAGCTTTATCTGTAATTAAATCAGCTTCTGCTTGAGCTTTTGAATTTATTTCTTGTTGAGCATCTTCGGCAGCTTTAAGAGTTTTGAAAAGACTATTTTCAATTTCTTTCATTCTTACAATCTCACGCTCAGCAACTTCCAATTGCTGTTTCGATTGTCTAAGTTCCTCCGATACACGTTCCCACTCCTGCGAAAGAGAAAGCAAGAAAGCATCAACCGACTCAGTATCGTAACCTCTAAAACTTTTATCGAAAGTATGTTGTCTGATTTCAAGGGGAGTAATTCTCATGATTTTTTAATTTATTTCCTCAGGTTAAGGATATATAAAACAAAGTTGGATTTTTATAGTTATTAGTTATTAGTTATTAGTTATTAGTTATTAGTTATTAGTTATTAGTTATTAGTTATTAGTTATTAGTTATTAGTTATTAGTTAAAAAGAATTGACTTTCAATCATATAAGTTCCCAAAACATTCGTAACTTACTACTTATTTTCTCTATTCTCTATTCGCTATATCAAGCTCCAAACAGAAATATGTCTATCGTCTGATGCTGTAACTAATAGGTTTTCGTATTGACTCCACCACAATTTATTGATTGAAGTCCCATGTCCTGCGTGACGAGCTTTATCAATAACTTTTAATAATTTGAATTGTTCTGCATCCCAAATTTTCACCGATTTATCCATACTACATGTAGCAAATAACTTTCCGTCTGGACTATACTTTATATCATTTATGGCAAATAAATGTGCTGCAATATCTTCTTGCAACTGATAGCCTTCTTCCGCATTCCAAATTTTTAAGTGAGCATCTCGGCCTGTTGAGAGTAAATACTGATAATCAGGCGAATAGCAAACACTAAAAACTGAGTTTGTGTGGTGATTTAACACTAATTTCAATGAAAAATCCTGCAAATCAAAGATTTTTACAGAAAAATCGCTGTATGCAACTGCAAATTCCCTTAAAATTGGGTTTATTGATATATTTCTAACGCTTTTATCTGATGCTTTAATATGCTTTTTTATACCAAAACTCTCTACGTCCATTACTACAATCGTTCCATCTGATAGTCCAATTAAAGCAATATTTTTATAAATTTTTATGTCAAAAATTGACCCTGAAGTAATTTTTATAGAAGCAATTTCTTCCTGCGAATCAACATCAATCAAATGAATACCTTCAAAATTTTGACCAATCCATAAATGATTTCTTGTTTCATCCAAACACAAAGCATAAATAGAAGCAGGTATTTGAGCAAATAGTTCTCCTGCATCAGGTTTGAGTAAATCCCAACGGACAACTAAGCCATCTCCACCTGCTGAAAAAAACTGACTACTTTCGGTAGCCCTTTCGAGCGTATAAACACAGTCACGATGTCCAGAAAATGTATCTATTTTTTCTACTTGCATTTTGTTGGTTATTGGCAACTGGTTATTAGTTATTGGTAGAAATTACATAAAATATCAGCGAAATTACCTTATTTTGCAGGGAATGACAACATTTTTAAATATGACTAATTATCCATAAAATTATTACCTTTTTCTAACCTCCTGATAACTAATAACAAATAACAAATAACCACCATCAAAATGGCCGTAATTTTTTCAAAAAATATTTCCGAACAATGTATCATCACACTTTGGAAAATTGAGGAAAACATCCATTTCTTTCTTAAATACTTAAATATTAAAGAAGAAGATTTACCAAGCCTTTCTAATGCAACACATCCTTTAAAACAATTAGAATGGTTGGCAAGCCGAACTTGCGTAAAATATACGGTTGAGTTGTTAGAATATAATTATCAAGGGATAGAAAAAGACGAATTCAACAATCCTTTTCTTTGTGAAATTAAAGGTTATGTTTCATTATCACATACTAACGAATATGCAGTGGCTATTGTTAGCTTGACTGATGAAGTTGGTATCGACATTGAGAGAGTTTCTAATAAATTAAGTAGAGTTGCACATAAATTTTTATCTAACCCTGAGCGTATTCATGCAGGTGAAGATTTATTTAAAATGTGTATTTATTGGTGTGCTAAGGAAAGTCTCTATAAATGGTATGGAAAAAAGAACCTTTCCTTCAAAGACAATATTTACATTGAGCCTTTTGATGAAAAACCTAAGACAATCCAAGGGGAAATTTTCATTGATGGTCAATTGAAAACGCAACATGAATTGGGGGTTTTCTATGTTGAAGATTTTGTCATCACAGCAACGATTTAGGGTTAAAAGTTAAAAGTTAAAAGTTAAAACAAAATGGAAATTGAAAAGATAAGTTCCCCAAAGTGTTGGGGATACTAAGATTTCAACACTTCTTATTTAGACATAACTTCATTATTGAATCACGACTTCATCATTTCCTCTAAGGCTCTTTCTATTTCTTTTACTTTGTCATCGTCACCTACTTTCTCAAAAGCCAACGTTAAATTTCTTAACACTCTGCGGATAATATCAAGGTGATTACATGGTTGATAGAAAATCTCATTTTGAGATAAATTAAGTTGAGAAATATAACTATCTATATCTACTTTACTAAAAACCAATCCACGATTAAACACATTGATATAAAATTGCATTCCACCCGATTTATAAGTCAGGATAAATAAATTGGGAAGATTCACACCCCAAATTGGAAGATTTAATTTCTGAGCTACCAATAAATAAATCACACACAGAGAAATCGGATTTCCTTTTTTAGAATCAATTACCACATTAAGCATCGAATTAGACGCTGAATGAAAATGTTTGGTATTTGCTCCAAATTTCAACTTTCCAAAAATAACCGAATTTAGGGTTTTAATTTGGTCCATTGGGTGCATATTATCTCGGATTTCGAGCCAAACTTCATAATAAATTTGTTCTAAATCTTGACGCAATTTTTCCAACGAAAGTTCTGGATATTGATACGTAGCAATTGCCCACATTCCTTCCAAGAGGTCTTGGGATTCACTATTTTTCCATTGTATTAGACGTTGATAAAAAGCATTGTATTGCAAGTCATGGATTAAATCTTCCAGTTTCTTTTGCATTATAGGACTTAAAGAGGATTCTTCCCAACGGTCTTCAAGGTACGGGATAACGGTATCTCCCATTGAACGAATTTTATTTTCTACATGATTTAGAACTTCATAATCATCGTCATCTAATAAAGAGATTAAGGCTTTAATTTCAGATTGTTTCATGTTTTTGAGCGAAATTAGCGAACTGCGATTTAGCGGACAATTTACTGATTTATCCTGAAAGAGACAGGTTCAAATGGTTTCACTATTTATTTAACTAAAATACAATATCTTTTTGATAAGCACAAATACAAAAAAATGATATTTTTACTTACCGTTTACACAAAATACATCAGGATAGTTTTTTCTAACAAGGCATTATTGTATTTTTGTAAAAACGAGTAAATATACTTCTATTCATATATACCTTCTAAAGAAGATTCCTTCATGAAAATTTTAGTCACAGGCGGAGCAGGCTTCATTGGCTCACACACAGTAGTAGAACTTCACAACGCAGGTTATGAATCCATTATTTTAGATAATTTCTCCAATTCAGAGAAGAAAGCTCTTGCAGGAATAGAGAAAATCATTGGTAAATCTGTAAAATATTACGAAGCAGATATTAATGAACCTTCTACTTGGGATAAAGTTTTCTCGGAACAGGATATTGATGGCATTATTCACTTTGCCGCAGCCAAAGCAGTAGGAGAATCTGTTGAAAAGCCTTTAAAATATTATCGAAATAATATTGCAGCAACAGTTTTGATGCTTGAGAAAATGATGGAACACAATGTAAATAACTTAGTCTTTTCATCTTCATGTACCGTTTATGGTGAACCCGATTCTTTACCAGTTACAGAAAATTCGGCTGTAAAACCTGCTACATCTCCTTACGGAAATACAAAACAAGTTTGTGAAGTTATTATTAAAGATACCGTTTCAAGTACCAAACATTTCCATGCTATCTCATTAAGGTATTTTAATCCAATTGGAGCTCATGAAAGTTGTTTAATAGGCGAATTACCATTGGGAGTTCCTGCCAATCTTGTGCCTTTCCTTACACAGTCTGTCGCAGGTATTCGTGGTCAATTAGCGGTTTATGGAAATGATTATCCTACGCCAGATGGTACGGCAGTTCGTGATTATATCCACGTAGTTGATTTAGCAAAAGCTCATGTGTCAGCATTAGATTTACTTCTCAAACAACCCGAAGGAAATTATTATGATTTCTTTAATATCGGAACAGGTACAGGAAGTTCGGTTTTAGAAGTTATTACAGCATTTGAAGAAGCAACTGGCTTAAAAGTTGATTATGCAATTAAGCCAAGACGTGATGGAGATATTACAGCCGTTTATGCAGACTGTACAAAATCAAAAGAAATATTAGGTTGGCAAACCCAAAAATCACTCAAAGATGCTTTGGGTGATGCTTGGAATTGGCAGAAAAAAATAAGTTAGTTTTGTATAAGCAACCAACCCTATCTGAACTGAGATTTGCAAAATTCATGGATTTTAGGATTAAAAACTCAATCCTAAAATCTGTAAATCTTGAAAATCATAGTGCAAACAGAAATAAGATTATATAATTGAATAAAAACAAATGAAAAAAATATTAATCACTGGCGGAGCAGGTTTTATTGGCTCACACGTTGTAAGACTTTTTGTTACTAAATATCCAAATTATCAAATCGTTAATCTCGACAAATTGACTTATGCAGGGAATTTAGAAAATATTTCTGATATTGAAAATTCCCCTAATTATACTTTCGTAAAAGGTGATATTGTTGATGCTCCGTTTATCGACCAACTTTTTGCAGAACATCAATTTGATGGCGTTATTCACTTAGCAGCGGAATCTCACGTTGACCGTTCTATTACCGACCCTATGGCATTTGTGATGACAAACGTTATTGGTACTTGCAATTTATTGAATGCTGCCAAAAATACGTGGAAAGAATCTGGTTACGAAGGCAAACGTTTTTATCATGTTTCAACAGATGAAGTTTACGGAGAATTACACAATCCAGAAGATTTCTTTACTGAAACTACGCCTTACGACCCACGTTCGCCATATTCAGCATCAAAGGCTTCATCTGACCACTTTGTTCGTGCGTATGGAAATACTTATAAGTTGCCAGTTGTCATTACAAACTGTTCTAACAATTATGGGCCAAATCACTTTCCAGAGAAATTATTGCCTCTAATGATTCATAATATCTTGAATAATAAACCGCTTCCTGTTTATGGAAAAGGCGAAAATGTAAGAGATTGGTTATTTGTGGTTGACCATGCAAGAGCGATTGATACCGTTTTCCACGACGGTGTTCTTGGTGAAACTTATAATATTGGTGGTTTTAACGAGTGGAAAAATATTGACATTGTGATGTTGGTTTGCAAGACAATGGATGAAAAATTAGGTCGTCCAGCAGGTACTTCAGAACAACTAATCACGTATGTAACCGACCGTGCTGGACATGACCTCCGCTATGCTATCGACGCTACTAAAATCATGAACGAATTAGGTTGGAAACCATCTTTACAATTTGAAGAAGGTTTAGAAAAAACTGTTGATTGGTTCTTGAATAATCAGGAATGGTTGGATAATGTAACTTCGGGGAATTATCAGAAATATTATGAAGGAATGTACGCAAATAGATAAATAGGGATTAGGGATTAGGGGTTAGGAATTAGTTGAGCAAACATTCTGCACACTAATTTCTAACCCCTAATCCCTACCCCCAAATCCCTTAAATAATGAACATATTAGTATTAGGCGGAACAGGACAATTAGGGCAATGCCTTGGCAAAGTAGCTTCGCAAAGAAATATAACATCCATCACTTTTGCGGATGAAATTGTAGGAAACATTTTAGACATTGACGTTTTAGAAAAACTCTTCATTGCTGAAAAACCTGCTTTTGTCATCAACTGTGCAGCTTATACAGCGGTTGATAAAGCCGAAGACGAAGTAGAACTTTCTCGTAAAATCAATCGTGATGGAGCTGAAAATATTGCTAAACTTTGCGTTAAATATAAGGCAACATTACTCCATATTTCTACCGATTTTATTTTTGAAGGAAATGTTCCTACGCTTCTAAACGAAGAAAGTCCTGCTGAACCGATTAGTGTTTATGGACTTACGAAATTGGAAGGAGAAAAAGCAATTACTGATGTTTTAGACCAATATTACATCGTGAGAACGGCATGGTTATATTCTGAATTTGCCAATAATTTCATGAAAACCATGATTAAATTAGGGACAGACCGTGACTCATTGGGTATTATTGCCGACCAAGTCGGAACGCCAACTTATGGTGTTGACTTAGCAGGTGCTTTATTAGACATTATTGCATCCGACAAAAAAGCGTATGGTATCTATCATTACAGTAACGAAGGAGCTGTTTCTTGGTACGATTTTGCCAAAGCTATTTTTGAAATTGGTAATATTACAGTGGCGGTCAAACCCTTAAAAACGAGCGAATACCCAACAAAAGCTACTCGCCCTGCTTTTTCAGTAATGGATAAAACGAAAATCAAAACGACTTTTGGTATTGATGTTCCCTATTGGAGAGATAGTTTAAAAGTAGCTATATCTGCTCTTTAATTTAATTAAAACATAGTTTTTATGAGAACGAATGATAATCACTCATTCACTCATTCACAATTCACTCATTAAGAAACATGAAAGGAATCATACTTGCAGGAGGCTCAGGCACACGCCTTCACCCATTGACTTTGGCAGTTAGCAAGCAATTAATGCCCGTTTACGACAAACCGATGATTTATTATCCTTTGTCGATTTTGATGCTTGCGGGAATTAAAGAAATTTTAATTATCTCCACACCACATGATTTACCACATTTCAAAAAACTTTTGGGTGATGGTTCACAAATAGGTTGTGAATTTTCTTATGCTGAACAACCACTTCCAAACGGACTTGCTCAAGCTTTCGTGATTGGTGAAGAATTTATCGGAAATGATAAAGTTGCGTTGGTTTTAGGTGATAATATTTTTTACGGAAGCGGTTTGAGTAAATTACTTCAAGCCAATAACGACCCTGACGGTGGCGTTGTATATGCTTATCAAGTACATGACCCTGAGCGTTATGGCGTAGTAGAATTCGACAAAGAATTTAATGTTCTTTCTATTGAAGAAAAACCTAATGAGCCAAAATCAAATTATGCGGTTCCGGGATTATATTTTTATGATAATTCAGTGGTAGAAATTGCAAAAAATATTGCTCCTTCCCCACGTGGTGAATATGAAATTACGGACGTAAACAAAGAATATTTGAAGCAAGGTAAACTAAAAGTAGGCGTTTTGAACCGTGGAACGGCTTGGTTAGATACAGGTACATTTGCTTCATTGATGCAAGCGGGACAATTTGTACAAGTAATCGAAGAGCGTCAAGGATTGAAAGTAGGTTGTATTGAAGAAGTTGCCTACCGAATGGGCTTCATTGATACTGAGCAACTGCGTAAAGTTGCCGAACCATTAGTAAAAAGTGGTTATGGGCAGTATTTGTTGAATTTGTTGAAGTAGTTTTTTTTCCAATGGAAGACAAGTATTTATACATAATTTCAGGTTGCAATGGAGCTGGGAAAACTACTGCTTCATTTACTATTTTACCCGAAATTTTGGACTGTAAAGAATTTGTAAATGCCGATGAAATAGCCAAAGGAATTTCACCATTTCAACCCGAATATGTATCATTAGAAGCGGGAAGAATTATGTTGAATCGAATTAAAGAATTACTATCTGATAATCATAGTTTTGCATTTGAAACTACTTTGGCAACTAAAAGTTATAAGAACACAATTGTTGAAGCCAAATCAAAAGGTTATACCGTTATTCTACTGTATTTCTGGTTAGAGACAATTAGTTTAGCCAAAGAAAGGGTAAAAATAAGATTTTCAGAAGGAGGACATAATATTGAGCATAATGTTATTGAAAGAAGATACAAAGCTGGAATACAAAATCTATTCGATATCTATCTTGATATTGTTGATTATGCACTTATTTTTGATAACTCACAAGGAAATCATCAATTGATTGCTGATAAATCTATCAATGAGCTACTTCATATTATTGATTATGTAAAATTCAACGAATTAAAATCATACTACTATGACTCCACAAAAAACCCTTGAAATAAAAGAGAAAATTCTATTCGGACTTGAAAAGACTTACGAAAACTTGATTGAATATAAGAAATATAAAAAATCAGATTTAGTAGTGATGCGAGATAAAAAAATTGTTAGAATTAAGCCTGAATAATTGCTTGACCACTTGTGAAGAGTGGGTATGACAGTATAAAAATAAATTTTGCCCCCAGAAATGAAAATCCTCTCTAAAATTAATTTAGCGGGGATTTTCATTTATAATTCAAATAGACCATTTATCTTTATCTCCATAAACTTCAAAATAATGGGAAAATTTAGTAATTCTATTAGTCCTGCTCATCAGGAATTTATCAAACAACAGCATATCTTTTTTGTTGCAACCGCACCGCTTAGTACTGAAGGACATATCAATCTTTCGCCAAAAGGAATGGATGCGTTCCGAGTTTTGGGAGAAAACAAAGTGGGTTACATGGACGTAATTAGTAGCGGAAATGAGACTTCTGCCCATACTTTAGAAAATGGAAGAATAACATTTATGCTCTGTTCTTTCGACAAAACGCCTAATATTCTCAGATTGTACGGAAAAGGCTTTGCGGTATTACCAAATACCCCTGAGTGGGATTTATACGCTCCACATTTTACCATTTATCCAAGCACTCGTCAACTTATCGTTGCGGATATTCATTTGGTACAAACTTCATGTGGCTTTGGGATTCCGATGTATGATTACATTGAAGAAAGAGACATACATTTTAAATGGGCAGAACAAAAAGGCGAAGAAGGCTTACAAGAATATATCAAAGAGAATAATCTTAAAAGTTTGGATGGACTTCCTACTGACATTGGGCTGAAAGATTCGTAATCAGTCTTACATTTTCCCCAAAATATCCTCAATCAAATCATTCATCACATTTCCTTGAATTTGTGGTTTTTGGTAACGACTATCGAAGTAAAATGGAGAGATTTTCGTGAGAATACTATCGTTCATTCGCTCATGAAGCGGATTCAAAAGCACATTGTACGATAATTCCGTTTGGGCAGAATGTACCGCCGTCGGGATTTGTAAAGCTAAAAACTTTTCACTTTTAAACCACTGGTTTGTAACGGTTTGTAAAGATTTTGGAGCGGGAGAATTCCGCCAATTTTTCGGCAACATTTCTGCTTCAATCGTCAAAATATCTTCTTGAGCAATTTCAATCGTTCCAACTAACAAATCAGGAAGTTTACTATTTGGAAAACCTTCAAAATAATGTACTAAATATTCTAAAGATGCTAATTCAACCGTTCGAGAAGTGTAAACAACGGGCATTCCAACAGGATTCCAACGTCCTCCCGTAAGTTCTGCTCCTTTCCCCGATAAAAAGTCTTTAGTTAAACCATAACGTGCCGATTGAAGGCGATATAATTTTATCATGAATACGTTCCAAATTCAATTCTGCTCAATACATTATCAACCCATTCAAAACCAGTTACGGTGTCTAAGAGGTCAAGGGCTGACTTATCCCCAAAAATTCGCATTGATTGACGCATCCAAGGTTTAAAATCTTCCAAATTAGCAAAAACCTCCTCACCGTGTTGGTATAAAAGCATTAACTTCAAAAGACGTTCTGTACTTGAAGTATCTAACTGTGTATCAGGCGTATATCTATGAAAAGTTCTTTCAGAAATATTTAAAATGCGTGCCATTTCACGGTCAGAGAGACTTAGTTTTTTTGCTACTAAATCTACCGCTGCACGACTTAACCCTTTGCGAGAAAGCTCAATTAAATCCAAAGGATTTTGAAGACGAGTTAATACAATTGGTTGTTTCATATCTACAAATTTACATTATGGCATAAATATATATGACAAATGGCGTATTTGCAAATTAATTTTTGGAAAGATGTTATGTCACAATTAAAGTAATTCCTAAATGTGGCACGTATCTACTTTTCAATTTACCTCTTTTCACCCATGTTCGAACCTTAGAAGCCGTCAATCCATTACGATTTGCATAATCACTTTGAGTAAATTCTCTACGGGAGTCTATTTCAATAATTGGAGGAGTTTCTGCTAAAACACTTTCGGTAAAAAGTGTATCAGGGTCAAATGAAATGGAGGTTAAATTGCCTTTTGTATTTACGTATTGAATATTCTCCCAAGAAAACGTATCGCCATCATTAATAGATACTTGAGAAAATTTTTCAAAATCTAATAATGGCTTTAATCTTTCTGTATTTCTAAAAATATCTAATTTACTGGAAAAGTCATTTAAACGTACATCTCCATTTGTCCAAAGAGAAGTAATTTTAAATGGTTCTACTTTTAATATTTTGATAATTCTTGGAGGTCTCATTTGCGAAGATGGGGATTTAAAAATTCAAATTCTTCCAATAATGCTTGTTGATTTATTTTAGCCCATTTCAAAATTCTCTTTAGCTGAGGTTTAGGCATTTCTCCTTTCAACACCTCCAAAGTGATAATAGAAATTAATACTTCGTACTCAGCACTAATAGCGTGAAAATGAGGTGGATTATGGTCAAAATCATAGACATAAATTTTTATGCCTTGTAAAAATTCAAACATTAGTTGTAGATTTTTAAATCAAATATACCAAGTGTAGCGTAACGTGTCAAACATTTCTATAAATATTTCCTGTTAAATAAAATCACACATTTTACCTCCCCCAATCAACTGCCAATTTGCCAATTTTCTCACCGCACATTTTACCTCCTTCATTATCACAGAAATAATGGATGCCCCCGTAAATTCTGGAAAGCCCAGCTTCGTTTGCCATTTTCTTTAAACGTACAGAATCTTTCGGGAAATAATGCCCCAAAACCAATGCGGCCGCAGCAGAAAATGTTGAATGCCCCGAAGTATATGAGGGGAAATTAGGTACACTCAATGAGTTCTTAATCGTTTTATCTACTTGCGTAGGTCTTGGGAAGAAATATTTATACTTCGTTGCCCAACAGGCAATAGCGGCATCTTCCTCCGCACGGTTGAGTTGTTGTAAAATTTTAGCAATTTTTAATTCCGTAAATTTTTCTTTTCTGATAAGTTCTTCTGCTATTTTATTCCAATGACCTGGAGGTGTAAAAGTACCAACACCGTCAGCCCAAAACTCTGCAATTCGCTTTTGTTCTTGGGTTCGGGTATCCCCTATTTTCTTGACAGAATCAATATCTTGCTTAAATTCCTTGCTTGTTAAAGCAGGCGGTGGAGATGGTTGCGGATTACCCAATACTTCATTTTTATCAAACCAAGTTTGTACCAAGCCCATTAATGGCAACAAAGGAGCGTG
The DNA here is from genome assembly GCF_003148625.1 of Arcicella aurantiaca. Classification (GTDB taxonomy): domain Bacteria; phylum Bacteroidota; class Bacteroidia; order Cytophagales; family Spirosomataceae; genus Arcicella; species Arcicella aurantiaca. The sequence goes on from NZ_QGGO01000008.1 coordinate 123,579, forward strand.
TTTGGGGTCATCTTGACTTATCCAACCATTTTTAATTTTATCAGTTTTTTCTTTCCATTTTTGGTCTTTGTCTTTGGCATTATCAAAATTATCATTTCGAGCATAATCAATGACTTTCTGAGCAATTTGTTCTCCTAAAAGTCCTCCTGCTACAATATCACTTTTCACGTTTGCTCCCGCCCATAAACGAGTATTTCCATGTTCAAGAGCCTTATTGTACAAATAATTATTTTCAGCAGGGAATAAATTGCTCAAAATCTTATAAGAAACCGCTGCAATAACGGCATCTTCAGAAGGATATGAAGGCAATTCTGTTTCGGGCAAAAAACTTTTTAAGCCACTATGAGAAGGACTTAGTCGGCGATATTTGTACTTATAAAACCATGTAGCAACCAAAGCATCGTATTGAGCAACACTTAATAAAGCATAAGCACGAGCCGCAAATGGAGGCGAAGCCATTGGTTTAATCGGGTCTGGTTTTTCACCTTCTTTAGGAGGATGATTATACTTTGCTACCAATTCTCTCGCAATCTGATTCCAACGCAAAACACCACCAGAAGCCCAATAATTGATGGCTACTTCTTGTGCATAAGTACGCTGAGAAACGGCATTTTTAGACTGAATAAGTTCATTTTGGTAAGTATCAGCATCCGTACTTTGAGGCGTTTCTACCAAATAATCTTGTGGAGCATTAATAATTACTGTTTTCCAAGCTCCTCCATTGGCATCTGGATTGTCAAAAGTTAAAGCAGAAAACTCAGGTTTGGACATGGGGGTATTCTCTTTACAACTTGACGTAAGTAAAGAAAGAATGACGGAAAAATGTGCGAAAATAGATAGCGGTTTTACTTTCATAGCAGTGTGTAAGTACAAACCTTTGGGTGGCAAAAACCGTGCAAAAAAATATTAGATTTATCACTTTTCTAAAAAGAAATAAATCTAATTATGAGTGTTAAACCTATATAAGATTAAATTTACTTTCTCTTACTCAACAAAGCTAAACCAATAAAAGTAAAAGCTCCGTTTACCAATAGTTTTTCAAATCCAAATTGATACCCACTTAGCCATTCTTTAGAATTAACATCAAGCACATAGGTTAAAATTGGGGAAATTACACACACAATAGGCACTAAAGAGTCTTTTACAGGTGTTTTTGTAAACAATCCGAAAGCAAATAAACCTAAAAGAGGGCCGTAGGTATATCCAGCAATATTGAAAACCGTTGAAATAATCGACTGGCTACTTACGGCATGGAAAATCAAGATAATCACAAAAAACAAGGCTGAAAAACCAAGATGTACATAATGTTTTATTTTCCCACGTTGAGCCTCTTCGTATTTTTCGATGTGCATAAAATCAATACAAAAAGCCGTTGTTAGGGCTGTAAGAGCAGAATCTGAGCTGGCATAAGTGGCAGCTGTAATACCTAATAAGAACGTGATGGCAGCTAAAAGCCCAAACTCTCCGCTTAATGCTAATTTTGGATATAATAAATCTGTACGAGCAGGAATTTCAAAACCAATTTTATCGGCATAAATATAAAGTAATGCTCCTAAACCTACAAACATCAAAGTTGTAAGGGCAAAAGTGCAGCAAAACCAAAACATATTTTTTTGAGCCTCACCAATATTTTTACACGTTAAATTTTTCTGCATTAAATCTTGGTCGAGTCCAGTCATTACAATGGCAATAAAAATGCCCGAAACAAAATCCTTACCAAAATGATGTTTGTAAGAAAAATCTTCAAAGAAAAACATTTGAGAATATTTACTTTCCTGAATCGTAGAAATTAATCCGCCCAAACCTAATTCTAATTTATTACCAATCAAGATAATTGTAAGTACCAAAGCCGTTAAAAGGAAAAACGTTTGAAGCGTATCTGTAACAATGATTGTTTTTACACCTCCACGATAAGTATAAACCCAAATCAAAGCAATCGTCACTAAAGCCGAAATCCAGAAAGGAATTTCCCAAGCATCAAAAATGGCTAATTGCAACACTTGAACGGCTAAAAACAAACGAGCTGCCGAACCTAAAGTACGAGCTAATAAGAAAAAAGATGACCCCGTTTTGTAAGACCATTTCCCAAAACGTTGCTCTAAGTATGTATAAATAGAAATTAGATTTAAGCGATAATAAAGTGGTAACAACACCGTTGCTATCACAAAGTAACCCACTAAATTTCCCAGAATAATTTGGTAGTATGAAAGTTTGTCAACACCCACTGCCCCAGGTACAGAAATAAAGGTTACTCCCGAAATAGATGTACCAATCATACCAATTGCCACAAGCCACCACGGAGACTGTTTATTGGCAGTAAAGAAAGTATTAGTGTCGGCACCTTTAGAAGTATAATGGGCAACAACGATAAGCATTAAAAAATAAACAGCTAAAATTCCGAATGCTAAACCTGTGGTCATGGGATAAGTTATTAGTTATTGGTAATTAGTGGGTGCGTTAATGGACGTAAAAAACTAATAACTGATACACCAGTAACTAATAACTAAAAACCGTTCTCCAAAATTGAGAAATTTTGTTAAATTTGCTACGATTATAGAGTTTTATTTTTCACAATCATTATTTTATCAGTATTATGTTACTGAAAAGATGATAAACCAAACATTCACAACAGAATAAATGCGACCTTTCGAACAATTTGAAGAAGACGTAGAAGTATTGGACGAAGTAATTGACGTTGACCAATACGACCTCATGGTATTTAATGATGAAATAAACACTTTTGACTTTGTGATTGAAACGCTCATCGATGTATGCGGGCATTCTGCTGAACAGGCTGAACAATGTACTTTGTTGATTCATTACAGAGGTAAATGTTCAGTTAAAAAGGGAACATTTGAAGAACTCGTTCCGATGCGAAACGATATTTGTCGTAGAGGAATTGATGCAAAAGTTGTTTGATTTTTAGCTATGAGGTAGTAGGTATGAATTATGAGGTATTAAAATTTCCTATCGCTTAGACCTCTATATTTTTTCAATTACTACTTCATTACTCATAACCGTAGCGGTGAGCCGCTCATCATTCGTAACTCTCTTGAATTATCCATCAAAACTCATAGAAAACGCCGTAGAAGAAATTTCCAAATTACCTGGTATTGGGAAGAAAACTGCCTTGAGAATGGCGTTACATTTATTGAAACGTGATGAACGCCAAACGCTTCAATTATCAGAAGCGATTATTGCTATGCGGACAAAAACTCAGTATTGTCGGCAATGCCATAATATTTCAGATGAAGAGTTATGTCAAATTTGTACCAATCCAAAGCGAGACGAATCCGTTGTATGTGTAGTAGAAGACACTCGTGACGTTTTAGCAATTGAGAATACTTCACAATACAGAGGTTTATATCACGTTTTGGGAGGAATCATCTCACCTTTGGAAGGAATTGGACCTAATGATTTAAAGATAGAATCATTATTGAAGCGTATTAGTGAAAAGCAAGGAACAGATTTAGCCGTAAAAGAAGTTATTTTAGGGCTAAGTCCTACAATGGAAGGTGATACTACTGCGTTTTATTTAACAAAAAGGTTAAAACCTTTAAATGTAAAAATCACGACTATTGCCAGAGGAATACCAATTGGGGGCGATTTAGAATATGCCGACGAAATAACATTGGGTAGAAGTATTGTTAGTCGTATTGTTTATGAGTAAAACAAAGATTAATAAAGCAACACATTGATTTACAGCCAATTATTTCTATTCTAATGAATTTAAAAGAAAAATACGTCAATCCATTTACAGACTTTGGTTTCAAAAAGCTATTTGGTACAGAACCCAATAAGGATTTACTGATTGATTTTTTGAATCAAATCATTCCAAAATCTCATACTATCAAAGATTTGAGTTATACCTCAAATGAATATTTAGGATATTCTGATGTGGATAGAAAAGCAATTTTTGATTTGTTTTGTACCTCTGAAAAAGGTGATAAATTCATTGTAGAATTACAGAAAGCAAAACAAAATTATTTTAAAGATAGAAGTATTTATTATTCTACTTTTCCTATTCAAGAACAAGCTATCAAAGGAGATTGGAATTATAAATTATCGGCAGTTTTTACCGTAGGAATTTTAGACTTTGTTTTTCAAGAAGACAAACAAGAAAAAGAGGTTTTACATATAGTGCAATTAAAAGACCAAAATAGTGAAGTTTTTTATGATAAACTGACTTATTTATATTTGGAGATGCCAAATTTCAATAAATCAGAAGATGAATTAGAAACACATTTTGATAAATGGCTTTATGTCTTCAAAAATCTTAATCGCTTAGAAAAAATCCCTGCAAAACTTCAAGATAAAGTTTTCAAAAAGCTATTTAATTCCGCAGAAGTTGCAAAATTTACTAAAAATGAGAGAGAACAGTACGAAGAGAGTTTAAAGATATATCGAGACTGGAAAAGTATTACAGATACGGCATTTGGTGAAGGTAAAATAGAAGGTAAAATAGAGGTAGCTTTAGTGGCTATTCAAAATGGTTTATCTGACGAAATGATTGTTACACTAACAGGGTTATCAAGCCAAGAGATTAATAAACTTAGACATAAACCATCTACCAAATGAAAAAGCTCATCTTTACCTTTAGTTTATGTACATTTTCTTTTTTAGGATTTTCACAAAATGCCCTAAAAATGAATCCAGAAATTCCTACATCTCCCATAATGTTGGATTTCTTGAAAAATTACCAAAATAAAAACGCTATTGCTAAAATAGAATTACCTCCTGTGGGAATTGAAAACGTTAAAAAATCTGCAAAGGAAATGGCAAATATTGATAATTTAACAATCGTAAAGCCCAACTTAACAGAACTCATAAAAATGCCTGTTGTTAAACCAGAAGATACTCAAACTTATCATTTGAAAATTGTTGGAGAACAACCCAAAGAATCAAATACTATCAAATAAACGCTAAAATTAGTTTCAGTTTTATTTCTTATCCCAAGTCGCTTACTATCTATTTATAAACGTGCAATAAATTATTGCCAACAAAATCCATGAATCGTAAAAACTTCCTTCAAACTACCTTGGCATCAGCATTTGCTTTATCAGGGTTCAAATCGTTTAGTTTCTCTTTTGGCAGTAGCTATAATAACAAGCTAACCCAAATGACTTTAGAGCAAACTACGCTTGAATCTGCTCCGTTTACTTTGCCTGCATTGCCTTATGCTCCAGAGAGTTTAGAACCTAATATTGACAAAATGACTATGGAAATCCACCACGGTCGTCATCATAAAGCTTATGTTGATAATTTAAACAAAGCAGTTACTGGAACACCCTTGGAAAAAACAACTCTTTGGGACTTGTTAAAAGATGCAGGAAAACAAACTGCGGCTGTTCGTAATAATGCAGGTGGACATTGGAATCACACCTTTTTCTGGAATGTTATGTCTCCAAAAGGTGGTGGCAGTCCGAAAGGAGCATTATTAGAAGACATCAACAAAACTTTTGGCTCTCTTGATAAATTTAAAGAAGATTTTGCCAAAGCAGGTACAACTCGTTTTGGTTCTGGTTGGGCTTGGTTGATTGTTCAAGATAAAAAATTGGTTATTACCTCAACGCCAAATCAAGACAACCCTTTGATGGACGTTGCTGAGAAAAAAGGAACGCCTGTTTTAGCATTAGACGTTTGGGAACACGCATATTATTTGAAATACCAAAACAAACGTGCTGATTATATTACTGCTTTCTGGAACGTAGTAAACTGGGATGCAGTAAGTAAAAATTATGAAAATGCGTTGAAATAGGAGTTAGGTTTTAGGGGTTAGGTTTTAGGGGTTAGAATTGAAAGATTAAGTCATTAACCTTTCAATTCTTTATTTACTTCTATCAAACCTAACACCTAAATTCTAACACCTAAAAACTATAAAAAAAACATGACACTTCTCGACACAATACCATCACTTGATTTAGCAGATTTTACTTCTGGAGACGCAACTCGCAAAGCGAAATTCGTACAAGATTTAGGAGCTGCTTTTAATAATATTGGCTTCGTTGCCATTAAAAATCACGGACTTTCGGACGATAATACAACTAAACTGTACGATACCGTTCAGAAGTTTTTTTATTCGCCAGACGAATTAAAACAAAAATATGCTATTGAAGGTATCGCTGGACAACGTGGCTATATCGGAAAAGGTAAAGAAACGGCAAAAGGCTTTAAAGTAGCAGATTTGAAAGAATTTTATCACGTCGGACAACCTAAAGTGGACGATGGCGACCCTATTTGGGAGGAATATCCAGATAATGTTTTTCCGAACGAATTACCTGATTTTGAAAAAGATACGCTTCATACTTATCGTACTTTAGAAAGTGCGGGTAAAAATTTATTACGTGCTATTGCTCTATATTTAGAATTACCTGAAGATTATTTTGAAGATAAAGTAAAACACGGAAATTCTATTCTGAGAGCTATTCATTACTTCCCAATTCCAAATCCTGATGATTTGCCCGAAGGAGCTGTAAGAGCTGCTGCACATGGTGACATTAACTTGATTACTTTATTAATGGGAGCATCTGCCGAAGGTTTAGAGGTTTTGAGAACGGACGGAAAATGGATTCCAATTACGTCATTACCTGATTATGTAGTGGTAAACGTAGGCGATATGCTTGACCGTTTGACCAATCACAAATTAAAATCTACGATTCACAGAGTAGTAAATCCTCCAAAAGAAAAATTAGGAACTTCTCGTTTTTCAATTCCTTTTTTCATGCACCCACGTTCAGAAATGAACTTGACTTGCTTAGAGTCTTGCGTAGATGCCACACACCCAAAAATGTACGTGGACATGACCGCAGGTGAGTTTTTAAATGAAAGATTGATTGAATTAGGACTTAAAAAATGAAAAAAATCAGACGACTCATTTTCTTGAAAGACGTTCTGATGCTTGCGTGCACTTCGTTTGGAGGGCCGCAAGTTCATTTGGCTATGTTCATAGACCTCTTCGTGAAGAAAAGAAATTATCTGACCGAAGCAGAGTTACTTGAGTTGCAAGCACTTTGTGCGTTTCTTCCCGGCCCTACCTCCACTCAAACCATTACGGCTTTGGGGTATAAAATTGGTGGACCAAATTTAGCCTACATTACTTTATTGGTTTGGATTACTCCCGCAGTGGCTGTTATGACTGCGGCTGCCTTTGGTATGACTTATCTCCAAAATAGAGATTTAATTCGTTTCATTCAGCCAATTGGGGTTGCCTTTATTATTCATGCAGGATTTATTTTAGGGCAAAAAGTTATTAAAAATAGCACGGGCATTATTTTAATGTTGCTTTCAGCGGTATTTGCTTTTTATTATCAATCGCCATGGGTTTGTCCGATTGCTCTAATAATTGGCGGGACTTTTACTTCCTTTAATTACAAAGATTACCCAAAGCAAACTCCACACAGAATGGTAATTCCTTGGGCAAATTTTAATTTGTTTTGGGGATTTTTACTGTTTTTAGCGGTTTTAGGGCATTTCACTGATTATGAACCAGTCCGACTTTTTGAGAATTTTTATCGAAATGGAAGTTTGGTTTTTGGTGGAGGTCAAGTATTAGCTCCCATGCTTTATACAGAGTTTGTAGAATTTAAGCATCTTATTCGTGGTGATGATTTCTTGACGGGTATGGCACTTTCTCAGGCTTTACCCGGCCCTGTATTTGCACTTACTTCTTATTTAGGCGTTTTAGTAATGAAAGGGGGTACTTGGTACGAACAACTTTTAGGCAGTGCCGTTGGTGCAGCAGGGATTTTTTTACCCGGTACTTTTTTGATTTTCTTCGTGTATAGAATTTGGGGACAACTCAAACAATATCGTGGAATCAGAGCTTCATTAGACGGTATCAATGCAACTTCTATTGGTTTAACACTTGCGGCGGCTTGTACTTTTTTAGTACCAATGGTTCAGCGAGTAGATATTTTAGGATTTATCACCATCATTATTACCTTCGCCCTTATTCATTTCACAAAAATCCCGACTTTCTTTATTTTTTTAGGAGGATTGATTTTAGGGTTAATTGTGTAATGGGGTTAGGGGTTGGGAATTAGGCAATGGTTAAAGTAGTGATTGGTGAATATTTCAAAAACCCGTACCTCGTTTAAGTAATTACCCGATAAATTCAACAATCGTAAATCGAATCATTCGTCAATTCTATATAATTTCTCCCATCATTTTTCCTTCTTGACTATCAAATCTTCTATGTTTGACTTCTCCAATTACTTGTTTGTTATAAATACTATTGTGTCCCGAAATCAGATAAGAAACTGTACACGCAATAGCCACATAAACGCCACATTCTGCTCCAAACAATTCAATTGCCATCATTGTACACGCTAAAGGCGTATTAGTTGCTCCTGCAAAAACGGCTACAAATCCCATTCCTGCCAATAATGCCATCGGGAGTGGAATAAAATACGACAAAGCATTACCTAATGTTGCCCCAATAAAAAAAAGCGGTGTCACTTCTCCCCCTTTAAATCCTGATGCAAGTGTGAGAATGGTAAATGCCATTTTCAAAGCAAAATCATAAGCAGGTAATTGATTCTCAAAAGATTCAACGATGGTTGGCACACCCAATCCAATGTATTTTGTAGTTCCCATTGTCCAAACCGCAAGAGCCACAATAATTCCTCCAATAACTGGGCGAAGCGGTGGGTAAGAAATCTTTGATTTGAAAAGGTAAGAAACTTTATGAATTACTTTGCTAAAAGTAGCAGCACAGATTCCGAAGAAAATACCTCCAATAATGGCATAAAGAAGATTAAAAGGATTAATTTCTGGAACAAAATCAATATGATAATGGGTATGTTTAGCTTGCCAAAGTTTGGTAACCATATCGGCAATGATTCCCGAAATAAAAGCAGGGAAAATGGCATTGTACCGCAAGCGACCCACTAAAAAAAACTCTAATCCAAAAATTGCTCCTGCTAAGGGCGTTCCAAAAACAGACCCAAAACCTGCTGAAACGCCCGCAATTAATAAGATTTTACGGTCGCTTTCTGTTAGTCGGAGCGGTTTGGTTAATTGGTCAACAATTCCACCTGCCATTTGAAGTGCAGTCCCCTCTCTCCCTGCCGAACCACCCAATAAATGCGTAACAATTGTACCCAAATAAATAAATGGCGTCATCCGAAAGGGAATAATTGACTTGGATTGACTGTCTTTGCTCTGCCCAATAATTTCAATAAGAAGATTATTTCCTGCCTCTACATCTTTTCCAAAATGTAGATACATCAATCCAACAAAAAAACCGCCCAATGGTAAAAAGGCAATCAGCCATAAATGCGTTTCTCTGAAATTACTAACCCAATCGAGCGAAATGAGAAAACCTGCCGATGCAGAACCCACCAAGACACCAACCAAAATACTTATCAATAACCATTTAAAAATATATGGCGTAGCGGGATACTTTCGAAAAAAATATTCACTCATATCCTTCTGTTTTTTTCTTCGATATCATTTCTTAACTAAATTCAGTTATCATTTAGATAACAAGTAAAGATAAGTTTTAAAATTTTGATGAGCAAAACATAAAAAAGTCCAAACCTCACAGCTTGGACTTTCATAAAACCTTATTTACAATTTATTACAAATTATAATGCGACCGAATTACGCCTTTATATCCACGTTGCGACAACCACGTTAATTTTTCAGTTGCGGCTTCTTTCGTATAAAATTCACCAAACATTAATCGAAAAATTTTATTAGTATCCTTCTCTCCTACCTGAACGTATATTTCTTCCTTTTTAATACCCATTTTCACCAATTCATCATATAAATCCTGAACCATATTCAAGCTTGAAAGTGCCGTAACTTGAACTCCAAAACCCTTTGGTGATTTCTCTGAGCCATTAATATCATACGTTCTATTTATTGAAAAAGGTGGTGCTGGCACTGCCGAATTTGCAACAATTTTATTCTCTTTGGGTTCTTCTTTAGAACTTACCTCACGTCCTTTGGTCAGTAAGTTATCCAAAGCTTTATCAATTGTTTTTTCAGGCGTTGGATGAGAAACTACTTCTAAACGAACTTTAGCTTTTCCACTTGCCATCATTCCTAATTTTGAAGCGGCTTCTTTTGATAAATTTATTATTTTACCCTCTTCTTCACATTTACAAAAATCATTGACTCTTACTTGTACTGAAAGATTATTTTCTAAATTAGTAACTTTCAATAAGGTATTAAGAGGAAATTTTGAATGAGAAGCTGTCAGTTGTGAATCGTCGTATTTTTCCCCAAAAGATGTTAACTTTCCTTTGAGATTAGCCGCATAGTAACGTGCTGTACCTTCTTCGGTACTTACGCCTTTGCCTACTGGGCCAATCTGATTGGCAAAGCTATGATGACCAGTGGCCCACAAAACAATCAATGCTGATGCGATAATCTTTTTCATGGTGGTTTGGTTTAATCTTAATTAATGGGTTATTTTTTATTTTAGTATGTTATAAACTTGTATCATAAATTCAATTTTTATTTATATTATTGTAAGGATTTGTTATTCAAAAAGGCTAATACTGCAAATCTAAGCACTTTTTATGACATTTACAGTAGGTATATCAATTTACGTGCCATTTTTTATAAACGAATAAAATGTGGTTTCGCTCACAAGTTACAAAATATTAAAAAATCAGCAAAAAATTGTGTAAAACAATCTATATTCACGCTTATACTGAGCTTAAAACCAAATTACCATTTTTTAACATAAACATTTATGAATCAATTTTCTAAATCAATTCAAGGACAACAACGAGTAATAATTGAACATATCACTCCACAATTAGAAGGTGGGCGTTTTGCGGTGAAAGCCTTTGTGGATGACACTATCAAAGTGGAAGCTGATGTATTTTTGGACGGACACGACCTCCTCTCTACCAATCTACTTTATAAATTTTCAAAAGATAAAGACTGGACAAGTATCCCGATGTCTTTTGTCGGAAATGACCATTACGAAGCCTATTTCGACGTAAAAGAGAATGGACTTTATACCTACACAATCGAGGCTTGGGTTGACCATTCGGCAAGTTGGGAGCATGAAATGGAAATGAAAATTAAGGACGGACAACACGTAAATGTTGAGCTATTGGTTGGGGCGAATATTTTAGATAAAATGGCATCAATTGCCAGTAAAGAAGATAAAACCGAACTAAAAGCCTACGCTAAATTATTCCGTGACCCTAAAAATTATGATGAATCCGTAGCCTTTGCCAGTAGCGAAAAAATGCACCATTGGATTCATCAATATCCAGATAAACAACACGTTAGCATTCATAAAGAATTAAAACTTTGGGTTGATAGAGAAAAAGCGGCATTTTCGTCGTGGTACTCCATGTTCCCACGTTCAGCATCAACCGACCGCAAGCGTTTGCACGGAAATTTTAAAGATGTTGAAGAAAATGTTTTACCCCGTATGAAATCACTGGGCTTTGATGTTTTGTATATTCCACCGATTCACCCCATCGGAATGCAATTCAGAAAAGGGAAAAATAATTCGACAACCTGTCAAGAAGATGAGCCAGGTGTTCCTTACGGCATTGGCTCAGAAGAAGGCGGACATACTGCTATTCATTCAGAATTAGGAACTTTAGACGACCTCAAACATTTAATTGCTACCTGTAAATCAATGGATATTGAGTTAGCGATGGATTTGGCAATTCAATGCTCGCCCGACCACCCTTGGGCAAAAGAACATCCAGAATGGTTCAAGATTCGCCCTGACGGAACGATTCAATACGCAGAAAATCCTCCGAAGAAATACCAAGATATTTACCCAATCAATTTTGAGTCTGAAAATTGGCAAGGGCTTTGGCAAGAACTTAAAAATGTCATTATGACGTGGGCAGAATGGGGCGTGCGTATTATTCGGGTAGATAACCCACACACCAAAGCTTTTGGCTTTTGGGAATGGGTCATTGCAGAAGTACAAGCGGTTTATCCTGATATGATTTTCTTAGCGGAAGCCTTCACGAAACCTCGTGTAATGGAACAATTGGCAAAATTGGGTTATACGCAGTCATATACGTATTACACGTGGAGAAATACAAAAGCGGACTTGATTGGCTACATGAATGAACTAACCAAAACAGACCAAGCGATGTATATGCGACCAAATTTTTGGTCGAATACTCATGATATTTTGCCGTATTCGTTGCAAAGCGGGCTTGAACCTTTGTTCTTGATTCGTTATTTTATGGCGGCTACGCTTTCATCAAATTACGGAATTTTTGGACCTTTCTACGAGTCGATGATTCACGAAGCAAATCCAGGAAAAGAAGAATATAAAAACTCTGAAAAGTACGAAATCAGACAGTGGGATTGGAAATTTGAGAATAAACTCACGCATATTATACGTATGACCAACCAAGCAAGAAAGGAAAATTCGGCACTACAACGCACCAATAATATTACTTTCTGTGAAATTGAAAACGATAATATTTTGGCGTATATCAAAACCCATTGGAACGGCAATCGTATTTTATCCATCGTCAATTTAGATGCGTACAATTCGCAAGGCGGTTATGTGCGAGTACCGTTAAATCTCATCGGCAAACGTCCAGACGAAGAATATATCGTTCATGATTTATTGACAGGAGCCAAATATTTTTGGACGGGGGAATTTAATCCAATTGAATTAAACCCACAATTAATGCCTATGCACTTGTTTAGAATTGAGGATTTGTAGCCAATCAAAGAAGTCTCTTCAATTTAGAGTTGAAAAGGCTTCTTTGTAAAATAACTATAATTAAAGTATTTTTAGAATCTATTTAAAGATTATATCAAACATGAGCAAACAACAATTACCAAAAGTGGTTGTAGAGATTCTGAAAGAAATTTCTCAGAAGGTGAAAGAGTTTAACAAAACTTCTGAGTTCAATTTAGTAGCAAAAACTTCTGATGACTTTTTGTTAAAAATTTACCCACAAAATCATGAATCTATATACTTTCAAATTAATCAATACCAAATAGATGACATTTATAAGCCTTTAGATGAAACAACCTCAAAGTACACATTTATTATCAACGTTAAGAGTTCTAATATAATTTTTTCAGAGAATGAGCGAAAGGGTACTATGTTCCAATTGAGTCCTAAGAAAGAACTAATTATGTATCTTGATAAATATTTACAGACACTAAATGTAATATATCTAACAGTTGAAGCAGCCAGAAAAGCGACAATAGATCTGTCAGATTTATTTGAGATAGAACAAGACGAAGAAGAAATCACCCACGAACCAGACCAATATGAATCAGCAGACAAGATTCTTCCATATACACTTAAACAATTAAAAGTAAAAGACTTTCAAGGTATTGACGAAACAGAAATTGAGGATATTCCAGTAGATACACAGTGGATATTTTTAGTAGGAGAAAATGGTTTTGGCAAAACTACTATTCTCCAAGCTATCTTTTTAGGACTTCATGGAACCTTAGATGGCAATATTAATCTATTGGAGGATAAAAATTGTAGTATTCAAGTAGAGTATAAAAGTCCAGAACAAAGTATCATCAATAGTATAAGAGACAATAAACATCCGCTAACTCATTTGGCTGCTTACGGACCTGGACGATTAAATTTACAGGGGGTAAAAAGTGAAAATGTAGAAGATAGGAATAATTCTGTTTCATACAATCTATTTAATTCAGACGGTTTTTTATTCAATATAAATGCAGACTTAGAACGTTTAGAGTACAAGGATAAAAAAAGGTTTAACCTACTAAAAAAAGCCATTTGCACACTCATTCCTAATATAGCTGACATCAAAGTAAATAAAGAAACGGAGCAAATTGAATATATAGAACAAGACTTAAATAACGAAAATCAAGAAGTTACGTATAAACCATTACCATTTAGAAAATTAGCCTCTGGATTCAAAAGTATTATTGCCTTAGCAGGAGATATTATTGTCAGACTTTCTAAAAACCAACCTGAAGCTAAGAATCCTTCTCAGTTAAAAGGAATCGTTATTATTGATGAAATAGATTTGCACCTACATCCAAAATTCCAAAGACTTTTAATAGGTAAATTCTCTGAAGTATTTCCACAAATTCAATTTATCGTTTCTACGCATAGTCCTATCCCTTTGTTAGGAGCCGCTTCTAATACAATTATTTTGAAAGTAAACAGAACGCAAGCAGAAGGCATCAAAATTGAAAAAGTAGATATTGATTTAAAGAACCTCACCCCAAACTTGGTTTTAACTTCAGGGATTTTTGATATGGAAGAATTTACTTCTATCCAAAATACAGATATTTCACAAGTAAGAACAGAAGATTCAGCCAAAGAAATGGAGGAAAATAACCGAGTGAAACAAGCACTCAAAGTTTTTGAAAAAAGTGACGAGAATTTTCCTGATGAATTATTTATTCCTACAACCACTAAATAGATTTGTAAACCTATGATTAGCATAAGTAAAGACTTTAAGAATCCACCCAAAAAACTATTAGATTCCAAAAGAAATGATCTTATTAAAGATTCTCTTATTACAAAAAATAAGCATAAATTTAACGGTTCTGTATATAGAAAAACTACGATTGAGGCATTGGAAGCACTATATAACCATAAATGTGCCTATTGCGAGACGGATACGTCCGCAGGTGCACCTTTACAGGTAGAACATTTTCGTCCTAAAGCTAAAGTAGATAATATAGAAGAAGATCCCGAACATTATGGGTATTATTGGTTGGCTTATGAATGGAGTAACCTTACATTAGGTTGTAGTAAATGTAATAATGCGAAGAAAAATCATTTTCCAATTACAGGTAATCGTTTATCAGAGCCAATATCCTTCGATGCAAATGGACTTCCTACTGATAAATATTTACAATTAAACTCCGAAACTCTATTAGCAGAAAAACCCGTACTCCTTAATCCTGAAATAGATGAAGTAGAAAAACATTTTTATTTTTTACCAAACGGTGAAATAAAAGGATTAAGTGACAGAGGACAACAAACCATAGAAATTCTTAAACTTAACAGAAATAGACTAATATTTTGGCGGAAAAAGTTGGTGGATGACTGTTTAAATGATATTAGTAATACTTTAGAAGATTTTATTGCCAAAAGAATCAATATCGAAACGTGTCAATATTATATCAGGAACATTTTTAGTAAAATTGCCCAACAACAACATCCAAGTAAGCAGTATTCCCGTTTTGACTTTTTTATGTTTTCTAAATTTGAAATATTTTTTGGTAATCAATTACAGCCTAAACAGCGTCAAGCAGTAATGAGATTTTTCGAAATGTATAGAGAAGGAACTTTATAAAATCAATCCCTATCTTTTGCCATCGTCTGTGTCTCCACAGACGACTTCAATTTATCATCTGTGAAGACACAGACAACAGCAAAAGCCCCATAAATTCCACAAAATCACTAATTTTACCATTAAACCAATAAAATATGTTAGACAAAAAGGATTATTCTAAATTAACACTTGAAGAGTTGTTGTTAGAAGAAAAAAAGGTAAAACAAAATGAAATCCTTTCTGCGGGATTCATCGGATTTTGTGTGGGTGTAATGATTTTTGGACTTGTGAAAAATGGCTTTGGTTTTCTTTATATTGCCATCTTATTATTTTTGATTTCTGCATCTTATAAAAATTCAAAGGTTCAAAAACAAAAACTGAAACAAATTCAAGCTGAAATCAATCTCAAAAACACCCAATAGCAATAATCTCAAGGCTGTATTTACACAATACTAACCAATAGAAGTATTAGAAAATATAAGTCTATTTATTTAACTTTGCTATGTTCATTAACTAAAAACAAGCCTTAATTTGAAAACAAACAAAAACTAACCCCTTCATTTTAAGTAAATATTGCCCCCCTTATTTACAAATATCATCCAAGGAGTTTACCGCAAATACAAATTCCTCAGTATTTAATCCCCACTTAAAAGCCTTATTCTAAATAATATAGGCATTTAATTTCTTGCATGATATATGAAACCTAACAACAGCATCCCTCTTAGCTCTCCCCTTGCGGAAGCAGTTTCTCACGATGGCACATTTAGTTTAGCCGTTTTAGAAAGTAGCCCCGATTGTCTGAAAATAATTGACACAAATGGACGACTTCTATTTATGAATACCAATGGACAATATTTAATGGAAATTGACAATTTTGATAGTTTAAAAAACAAACGCTGGAGTGATTTATGGGAAAAAGACTATCAAGAAACTGTTGAAAATGCTATTAATCAAGCATTAGTAGGTCAGACGGCTCAATTTACAGCACCTTGCTATACTGTTAAAGGAACACCCAAATGGTGGAATGTCATAGTGTCGCCAGTAGCCAATAAATCTGGAAATATATCGCAACTTATAGCGACATCAAGAGATATTACCGAGCAAAAAAAATACGAAGAAAACCTCCGTAAAACGCAAGAAAAATTGCACGGAGGCTTAAAAGTAGCCAATTTAGCCTTGGCAGAAGTTAATTATTTGACTAACACAATAGAACTTTCGCCAGAAGCTGCCATCATGTACGGTTTATCTACCGAACGTCTAAAAATTAGTCGGGAAGAATGGCATAATACTTTTCATCCAGATTATAAAAATGCTTTAGAAGAAGAAATTGATAAATCATTAAAACTCAATAATAGCCATTCTATTGAAGTTGAACATCCCATTATTTTACCATGTGGAGACATCCGTTGGCTAAAAGTCAATAAGCAAATATATTTTGACACCAATAGTTTATCGTTTAAACCTTTGTATAGTATTTTGGCAGTACAAGATATTACCCAAAAGAAAAAAGCCGAAGAAGAAATCAAAGAAAGCGAAAACCGTTTTAGAACTTTAGCCAATTCTATTCCACAATTAGCTTGGATGATGGATGCTCAAGGAAAAATTAGTTGGTACAACGACCGTTGGTATAACTACACAGGAACAACTTATGATGAAATGATGAAAAATGGTTGGCAACACATTCATCATCCAGATTTAATGGAAGGAGTTGTCGCTCATTTTAAAAAAGCTATTTTAACAGGTGAAGAATGGGAGGATACATTTTTATTAAAAAGCAAACACGGAGACTATAAATGGTTTCTTTCAAGAGCAATTCCACTCCGAAATGACAATGGAGAGATAGTTCAGTGGTTTGGGACAAATACTGACATTTCTGTTCAAAAAGAATCACAAGAGGCCTTAAACCTACTCAATGCGTCGTTGGAAGATAAAGTAAGAGTGCGTACAGAAGAATTAATGGCTAAAAATTTGGAACTTGAACAAATGAATAATGAACTTTCATCATTCAGTTTTGTGGCGAGTCACGACTTGCAAGAGCCTTTACGCAAAATTAGAGCATTTAGTACCCGAATTTTAGAAACTGAAACTTTCTCTGAACGCACAACCGATTATTTTAATCGAATTATTTCTGCTGGAGAACGAATGCAAAATTTAATTAATGATTTACTCAATTTTTCAAGAACTAATGCTACTGAATTGAAGTTCAGTTCTTGTAATTTGAATGAAATAATTGAAGAAATAAAGAATTTTTCAGCAGAAATAATCATTGAAAAAGATGCTATTTTTGATATTGAAGAACTGCCGACTATCCATAGTGTCCGTACATTCTTATCTCAATTGTTCTCAAATCTTATTAATAATGCCTTGAAATACAGCAAGAAAGATACAATTCCTCATATCAAAATTAATTCATTTATCATTAGTGGTGAAAATATAAACCTCCCTAATGTTGACATCCAAAAGACATATTATTGCATATCAGTTACTGACAATGGTATCGGTTTCGAGCAAGAATATGCTCAGAAAATTTTTGAATTATTCAAACGTCTTCATGGTAAAAGTGAATACTCTGGAACAGGCGTTGGACTTACAATTTGCAAAAAAATCGTTAGTCGTTTAAATGGATTTATTATCGCTACAAGCAAACTTAATCATGGAGCAACATTTACTATTTATTTACCCAAATCGTAATAAGATAATTGAAATGCTCTATATTACAAGACTGATACCATGTTTCATAAACTAATTGACATGGCAAAAAACAAACTATAAATATGCTAAGTCAAACTCTATCCAAACTCTTTCAAAGAGATTTGGCTATATTATACCGAGAAATAGAAAGCTATAAATCCGAAGATTCTTTGTGGATTATCAAAGAAGAAATTAACAATTCGGGAGGAAATTTAGCTTTACACCTTATCGGAAACCTCCGCACATACATTGGTAAAAATTTAGGAAATATACCTTACATTAGAAATAGAGAAGCTGAATTTTCATCAAAAAATATTCCTAAGCAAACAGTCTTGACGATGATTCAAGAAATGACTGAGATTGTTTTGTCAACTTTAAGTCAAATTAATGAAGAACGATTAGCAAAGATTTATGAAGAAGAAGTATTGAGTTATGAAATGACCACCGAATATTTTTTGGTGCATTTACACGGACATCTTACGTATCACACAGGGCAAATCAATTATCATAGGAGGTTATTAGATTCTCAAATCGACTATTTACTCCACTGATTTAAGGCTTATCATTTCCCAAATCAACTCAAAAGTATCACTAATAATTTGATGTTGTTTTGCCTTTGAGAAATCGTTATTTACCAAATAATTATTAAGCCCATAGGTATGACTACTGATAAGACTTAACATTAAATCTAACGGCAAAGGTTTTATAATTTTGTCATCAATTCCCTTATTAAGCATCTCAAACAATGGCTTGAGATGCTTTTCCATTTCTTCCGAAGCAATCATCGTTAAATAGGGAGACGTTTTGAATTGTTCCACAAAACGAAACTCCAATTTATTGTCCATCGCCCAATAAAGCGTTGACAAATATTGACCTTTCAGTATTCCTTTTAATGTATTTTCAATAACAGAATTTTCAGCAACATATTCAATCATTTTTCCTTTGGTTTCTTTAAATAAGGCGATAATTAAATCGTCTTTCGTCGGGAAATAATGAAAAAGTGTACCATTGGCAACGCCAGCCTCCTGAGCAATTTTACTGGTGGGCGTGCCATGAAACCCAAACTCGACAAAGAGTTTCAGAGCTGCTTCAAATATTTGTGTTCTTTTATCCATTAAAATAGGGGTTGGTGGTTAGGATTTAGGTGATGTTTCTAAATATTATTCACGAATGACGATTGTGGCGTATAGTAGTGGCGTATGGCATACGCCAAAGCTATGACGATTGTGGTGTATGCTATACGCCACTACCAAAGGTCAAATAATTTATTCTTAAATACGCATAAATAATTAACAAACTTCCTACTCCACTCCTATCCACCACTGTTTAAATACTTGCGTAGTGTCTTTCAAATTTACTTGTTCGCCAATAATAGGCGTAATTAAAGGCATATTTACCGACTTATTGCCTTCGGTAATTCTTTTCAATGGTTCATCCCAAGCGTGATTTCCCAAAGCAAATTTAGAAGAATGAACTGGAAATAAACGCTTCGCTCCCAAATCTTTCGCCGCTTGCAATACCTCCTCAGGCATCATGTGAATATATTTCCAGCTTTTATCGTACTGTCCATTTTCTAAAATCGCTAAATCGAAAGGGCCATAATTTTTACCAATTTGGGCAAAATGGGTATCATAACCACTATCACCACCAATAAAAAAATTGAAAGTTGGCGTTTTTAAAGCAAACGAAGTCCACAAAGCTCTATTTCTCAAAATCCCTCTACCCGAAAAGTGCCTTGCAGGAGCCGTATGAGCCACAAAACCATTATCAAGGATAATTTCTTCGTTCCAATCTTTTTCAATTATCATATTTTTATCAAATCCCCAAGACTCAAAATGCTCGCCCGTTCCCAAGCCACAAATTACTTTCCCAACCTTTGATTTTAATTTCAAAACTGTGTCATAATCTAAATGGTCCCAGTGGTCGTGCGAAATAAACAGATAATCAATGGCAGGTAAATCCTCCACCGTATAAGCATCTGTTCCTTGAAAAGCTTTGGTTGTAAATGAAATTGGCGAAGCAGCACCACTTAAAACAGGGTCAACCAAAATCTTTTTTCCATCAATTTGTATAAAATAAGACGAATGCCCAAACCAAACCAATACGTCCTTAGCAGGGTCTAAATGCAACAAATCTATTTTGGTTGAAGGAATGACATCGGTAGGTTTTACCCGTTTTTTCTCCCCAAAAATAAACTCTTTCATCACTGAGTAATAGGTAGCGTCTTCAGATAAGTCTGGGGTATGATTAAGATTCTGAAAAGAGCCATCTCTAAAATTTGGCGATTTTTGAATACGTGCCAAACGTTCTCCCGAAGGAATTTTACCAAACATGGGTTGTTGAAGAAATATAAATACGGCTACTGCCAATAAAGCAATTATTGCGATTATAGAAATCATGATTCGTGTAACGATTTTTTTCATTTGAAATATTAGACTGACTAAACACTCTACAATTTTAGATAGATTATTAGTCTTACATTTTTTATAAAAGAAAAGTTCAAATAGTATGAAAAATAAAAACCGCATCATTGAAATTGTCAATCATGCGGTTTTTATTTTATCTTACACTAACCCCTAAATCCTAACCCCTAACTAATTCTGTCCTGCCAATAAATACAACACAGCCATTCTTACGGCTACGCCATTTTCAACTTGGTCGAGGATAATAGAATGTTGAGAATCGGCAGCATCAGAAGACAATTCAACGCCACGATTGATTGGGCCGGGGTGCATAATGACAATTTCTTTATTCAAATCGTCGAGCATTTTTTTATTTATCCCGAAATACAGAGAATATTCACGAAGCGAAGGAAAATATTTAATTTGCTGACGTTCTAACTGAATTCTCAAAACGTTGGCAACATCGCACCAAGCTAAAGTCTTCTTTACATCATGTGAAACCTTCACGCCTAAATCAGTAACGTATCTCGGAATTAAGGTTGAAGGGCCACAAAGCGTAACCTCCGCACCTTGTTTTTTCAAAGCAAAAATATTGGATAATGCCACTCGTGAATGGAGAATATCGCCAATAATAGCTATTTTCTTTCCTGTCAAATCTCCTCCTAATTTTTCTCTCATCGAAAATGAGTCCAAAAGAGCTTGTGTTGGGTGTTCATGCGTGCCATCACCCGCATTGACGATATTGGCAGAAATATGTTTAGATAGAAAATGGGGAGCTCCCGGACTGGCATGACGCATCACAATCATGTCCACTTTCATTGCCAAAATATTATTAACTGTATCTAAAAGAGTTTCTCCTTTTTTAACAGAACTCCCTGATGCTGAGAAATTTAACGTATCAGCAGAAAGACGTTTTTCAGCTAATTCAAAAGATAGACGGGTACGAGTGGAGTTTTCAAAAAAGACATTCGCAATGGTTACATCACGTAAAGAAGGTACTTTTTTAATGGGGCGATTGATAACTTCTTTAAACTCACGAGCCGTCGCCATGATGAGTTCAATGTCGTTGGGCGTAAGGTCTTTAATACCCAATAAATGTCTGGTACTTAATTTCTGCATTTTGTTTGGGGGTTAGGGTTTAGGATGTAGGATTTGAAGGTAGAAGAACAAAACATCTCTTCTATAAATCCTATTGCCTAATCCCCAACCCCTAATTATTAGTTATTAACCAAATTTTATCTTCTTCGTATCCTTGTTCTTGCAATTCTACTAATACTTTTTCAGAATCAAGGGTATTTACTTTTTTACCTACATAATCCGCATTGATGGGAATGTCTCGGTTATAAATTCTATCAATCAAAACGCACAATTCTACTTTTTCTGGACGACCGAAAGCCGTCATAGCATCTAAAGCAGAACGTACCATACGCCCAGTCGCCAGAACGTCGTCAATCAAAATAACTTTCTTATTTTCAATGACAAAGGAGATTTTTGTTTCGTTGGCTTTTACCAATTCACGACGGCGATAGTCATCACGATAGAAAGTGGCATCCAAAAAACCAATTGGAATTTTTCTATCAATAATTCGCTCTAATTCTTGATGAATTCGTTTGGCAAAATGAATACCTCTTGGTTGAAGACCAATGATAACGGTATCGGCAAAATCCTGATGGTTCTCTATCAATTCCTGACAGAGACGGCTGATGGTAATTTCCAGAAGTGGACTTGAAAGAATGAGTTTGCGTTGCATAGCTCACAAAGATAAATAAGAAGTCGTTTAGGATTGTGATTTTGGCTAAAAAAAATGAAAAATGATAACAAACAAAAAGGTGTCGTAAAGTTTTACAACACCTCTTTTATTAAATTCTATTATTCAAAATTTCTCCTGCACGCAAAACGGTTTGGTACATGGGCGAATCCATTGTTTTTTGTAGCATTTCAATATGTTCTTCTTTGTGGCAGTCTGTCCCTAAAAAGCTAATCATTTGAGCTACTGACAGATACTCCGCTAATTCACGAGATTCATTGCCATAATATCCCGAAAAAGAATTAATATTTACTTGAAATAAAATTCCTGTTTCGTAGAGTTGATGCACCAACAGACGGTCACGTTGTAAATAATTATAACGTTCTGGATGTGCCAAAACAGGAATATAACCACGCCGAATTATTCTTTTAATTGTTTCAAAAAGCTGTTTGGGTTCGTGCAGATGTTGCGTTTCAAAAAGCAAATATTTTTTGTCATCTTCAGAATTAAAAGTCAATAATTCATTTTTGGACAGTAATTCTTTCAAGAAAAAAGCATCAAGATAATATTCGGCGGCGGCTTCAATTTCTACGTCTATGTGTTGGTCTTCAAGATGTTCTCTCAAAACTAACAAATGCTGTTTTATCTTATGAGGAGAATTTGGATAAAACCCCGCCATAATATGTGGCGTTAGAATCAACTTCTGAAAACCTAAATTTCTCAACGCTGCAATCATACTTACGCTTTCTTCTATATTTTTTGAGCCTTCATCTAAAGCTGGCAATAAATGAGAATGAACATCTACACGAAGAGGAGCAATCGTTAGTTTATCAGGTCGTTTTTCCCGATTTCTCAAAAAAGTTAGCCGCATAGGATTTATGGTTTTTAGGTTGTTATGAATAAGCCTTTGGCATTTTGTTTATTAACAACAATAGTCCAGATTTTTGTATCAAAAACTATGGATTATCATTTCAATAATTACGGCTATTATGCCTAAAAACAAGCAAAAAACGTGCCTTGCTCAATTTTATGGATGAAAATTAAAATATTTACCCTTTTTAATTACAATATCTATCAATGCACTTTTTTGTTATTTTTATGGCATTATCTTTGTGCAAATAGGCTTTCTTTAAATTTAACTTTTTCCATAAATTATTGTATCTTCGATGGATTAACGAAACAAAAAAATCTTGATTTCTCAACTATAAATTAGAGAGTATTACAAAAGAAATTTTATCTTTACGCATAGACATTAATTCTGTGAACTGAAACAGAAAAAATCATAATAATCTCATTAGACAAATTCCATTAACCATAAACAAGATGGCAAAAACATCAAAGAAATCTTCTGAAATAGCTGAACCAACTAAGAAAAAAACGACAAAAAAGGAAGTCGAAGCTGTTGCTCAAGAAACTCCTCCCCCACCTGTACAACTCAAAAATGTAGAAGGATTTAGCCGTTTTTCAGACTTTGACATTGACCTTTTCAAAGCAGGAAAACACTATCGCCTTTTTGAAAAATTTGGCTCTCATTTAACTGAATGTCAGGGTGTTCAAGGAACTTACTTTTCGGTTTGGGCTCCGTCGGCAAAGTCAGTTTCGGTAATTGGGAATTTCAATTATTGGGACAAAGACTCGCATCATCTTTTTGTCCGTTGGGATTCTTCAGGTATTTGGGAAGGATTCATTCCTCATATTGGCAAAGGCGAAACTTATAAATTTTGTATTCAAGCTCAAGATGGACGTTTTTTAGAGAAAATGGACCCGTATGCCCAAAGTTTTGAAGTTCCTCCTCGCACGGCTTCTATTGTTTGGGATAACTGGTACGAATGGACGGATGCAGATTGGATGGCAAAACGTCATACTAAAAATTCGTTGGCATCTCCTATGTCTGTTTACGAAGTTCATGTGGGTTCTTGGAGAAGAAAAGAACATGACGAAAAACTAACTTTTGTAGAACTTGCCGACCAATTGGTAAAATATGTAAAAGAAATGGGCTTTACGCACATTGAATTTATGCCAATTATGGAACATCCTTACGAGCCTTCGTGGGGTTATCAAGTTTTGGGATATTTTGCTCCTTCGTCACGTTTTGGAAAACCACAAGACTTCATGTATTTGGTTGAGGAATGTCACAAAAATGACATTGGTGTTATTTTAGACTGGGTTCCTTCGCACTTCCCCGGTGATGCTCATGGTTTATTTGAGTTTGATGGAACACATCTTTACGAACACCCAGATATGCGTAAAGGTTATCATCCAGACTGGAAATCATATATTTTCAATTATGGCAGAAACGAAATTCGTAGTTTCTTAATTTCAAATGCCATTTATTGGTTAGAACGTTACCATGCCGATGGTTTAAGAGTTGATGCGGTGGCTTCAATGCTTTATTTAGATTATTCAAGAAATGATGGCGAATGGGAACCAAATATTTTTGGCGGAAATCACAACCTTGATTCTATTTCATTATTTAAGGAATTGAACGAAACTGTCTATGCACAATTTCCTGATATTCAAATGATTGCAGAAGAATCTACTTCATTTACAGGCGTTTCTCGTCCGATTTACACAGGAGGTTTAGGCTTCGGACAAAAATGGATGATGGGCTGGATGAATGATACGCTGAAATATTTTGAAAAAGACCCAATGTATCGCAGACATCACCAAGAGCAATTGACATTCTCAACGGTTTATGCCTTCACAGAGAATTTCATGTTACCATTTTCGCACGATGAAGTTGTTTATGGAAAACAATCATTAATAGGAAAAATGCCCGGTGACGAATGGCAACGTTTTGCCAATTTGCGTTTGTTGTTTACTTATATGTTTACACACCCCGGAACAAATCTTATCTTCATGGGTGGCGAATTTGGACAAACGTCTGAATGGAATTTTGAAAAAGGTTTAGAATGGTGGCTAACAGAATTTGCTCCTCACAAAGGAATCCAAGATTTGATAAAAGCCTTAAATAATTTGTACAAAACCCAAGCAGCTTTGTACGATAAACAATTCTCTCATGAAGGTTTTGAATGGATTGACACAAGTGACCGTGAAAATTCTATTGTCGTATATGCTCGTAAAGGTAATGCCCACAAAGACCAATTAATTGTAGTCTTAAATATGACCCCTGTCCCAAGACCAGAATATCGCATTGGCGTACCAATGCAAGGAGTTTGGACTGAAGTATTAAACTCCGACGACCCAGCTTTCTGGGGAAGTGGCAAGATCAATCAGTCGGCACTTATGGCAGAAGAAATTGCTTGGCAAGGCAAAGCTTATTCAATCGCAATTACGGTTCCTCCACTCGGAGCAGTAATTTTAAAAGTTCAGTAATTTAACACTGACTTATCTCAAAAAATGGCATAATCGTCTCAGATTATGCCATTTTTTTTAAAATTACTCTAAAAAAATTAAACCATGAACAAACAAATTTGTCTAACCCTACTCAGAAATCTCATATCATAAATCTATAATTTCAGTATTGAATTAAAGTATATTAAAGCTCTTTAAACTCTTTCTCTATTATCAAATTTATTCTAAACAATTATCTTATAAGCTTGAATATAATATTTCAAAACATGAAAAAACAATTTCTTTTATTACTCTTATTTACGTTCAGCACCTCCATTTTAATCGCACAAACTTCTGTAAGTGGCGAGGTTCGGGAATTGGCAACTCAAAAAACTTTACGAAGTGCGTATGTTTCGTTGGTAAATCTTGCTGATTCTTCTCGCAAGAGAACAATTCCAACTGATGCAATGGGCAAATTTCAAATATCTCCAGTCCGAAGAGGCAATTATTCTCTTAGAGTTTCTTTCTTGGGTTATCAAGAGTTTCGCAAAAACATTCAAGTATCTGGCGATGAACCTGTTAAAGTTGATTCTATTTATTTGATAGAAGACAGCCAAGTGCTTAATGAAGTAAAAATTGTAGGGCAAGTGGCTGCCGTTATTCAGAAAAAAGATACCCTTCAATTTAATGCTAAAGCGTATAAGGTAAATCCAGATGCCAATGCCGATGAATTAATTGAAAAAATACCGGGAGCAGTTATCGACAATGGTAAAATGCAAATTCAAGGAGAAGAAGTTAAACAAGTCATGATTGACGGAAAGCTTTTTTTCGGGAAAGATGCCACCGCTGCCATGAAAAATATCCCAGCAGAGGTAATTGATAAGATTCAAGTATTCGACCAACTTAGTGAACAATCTCAATTGACAGGTTTAGATGATGGCAACACCACAAAAACCGTAAACATTACCACTCGCCCAGACATGAGAAATGGTCTTTTTGGGAGAAATTCAATAGGCATAGGCACAAATGATACCTACAAAGGCAACGCAAGTATCAATCGTTTTAAAGGGAATAGCCGTCTGACGGTTTTATTTCAAGCAAATAATATCAATCAACAAAATTTTTCTTCAGAGGATTTAATTGGTGTTTCCAGCGGTTCTGCACAATCTCGCAGAGGTGGTGGCGGCGGTGGTGGAAATCGTGGTGGTGGACAAGGCGGTGGTAGCACCGATAATTCTGGTAATTTCTTAGTAAATAATCAACCTGGTTATAATACGACCAATGCTTTAGGATTAAACTATTCAAATGAATGGGGAACAAAATTGAAGTTTCAAGGTAGTTATTTCTTAAATCAGGCTAACAATTCAATCATCGAAAGCACCTTTCAGCAATATATCCAGAGCAATAATACTGGTCAAACTTATACAGAATCAAGCAATTCAAGCACAAAAAGCTTAAATCACAGAGCGTATTTTAGATTAGAATATAAAATTGATGACCGAAATTCCTTGATTTTCACACCAAATCTTAGTTTTCAAAATACTGAAGCAAACTCGGGTTATGATGGCGTAACCAAACTTCCGACCAGTAAATTAAACGACGTTATCAATAGAAATATTAGCTCTAACAATGCCGTTAATTTTTCAAATAATATCTTATTTCGTCACCGCTTTGCCAAAATGGGACGAGCTTTGACCTTAAATATTACCACAACTTACAACGACCGTAATGCTAATAATGAATTGAGGTCAACCAATAATTTTTATGGAGCAAATCCTTCATCAAAAATTTTAAATCAAAATTCAAATACCGATGCTAAAGGCTTAGGGTTCTCTTCAAATTTATATTATTCAGAACCTTTGAGTAAACAAAGTTCCGTTTTTGTCAGTACAAGTTTTGGGTATAATGAAAATCAATCTGAAAAATATGCGTACAATTTCTCAGATTCAGAGCAAAAATATAATCGTTTAGACACCCTTTTAAGTAATGTTTTCAATAGCGATTATTATAATTACAGAGTCGGAACGGGATTCAGACAATTCTCAAAGGCAATGAATATTTCCGCCGAAATCAGATACCAAAACGCCCATTTAATGAACGAACAAATATTCCCTAAGGTATATAATCTCGACAAATCATTCAACAACATATTACCCTCTTTTTCAATGCGTTATAACATAGATGGCAGTGCAAAATCTTTGCGATTCAACTATCAAACACAAACGCAACAACCAAGTATTAGTCAGTTACAAGAGGTAGTAAATAACAATAATCCACTGAGACTTTCAACGGGGAATTCATCATTATCACAAGAATATCAACATCAATTGTCATTACGTTACACGGCGACAAGTCCAACTACTTTTTCAAATTTTGTCACCTTAATGAGTGCCAATTTTGTAAAAGGGAACATCACTAATAGCAGTTTTATTGCCACCAGAGACACCGTAATCAGTAAAGAAATTACGCTAAAAGCAGGCTCACAATTATCTCGTCCCGTTAATTTAGATGGGCAATATTCCATTAGAGGATTTATGTCTTACGGATTTCCTGTAAAAGCCCTTAAAATGAATATTAACACCAATATTACGGCAAATTTCAGCCGTACACCGGGTTTAATAAACACTGTTCTTAATTATAGCGATGCTCAAAAATATACTTTCGGTTTAGTTTTAAGTAGTAATATTAGTCCAAATGTAGATTTTACCATTTCTTCTAATTCAAATCTCAGTTACGTTCAAAACACAATTTCATCGAGTTTGAACAATAACTATTTCAATCAAAATTTAAAAGTAAGACTAAATATTATTTTCTGGAAAGGAATAGTTTTCAATACAGATGCCACTTACTACTCATATTCTGGACTTTCGTCATCTTTCAATCAAGCTTACACGCTTTGGAATATGGCAATTGGGAAAAAAGTATTTGCCAAACAACAAGGAGAAATCAGGCTATCGATTTTCGACTTACTGAAATTAAATACAAGTATTCAAAGAAATATTACGACAACTTACATTGAAGATTCACAGTCGAATGTACTACAACAATTCTTTATGCTTACTTTCAGTTATAATTTAAAGAAATATTGGAAGAGCTAAAAAGATAGGCACAAAAAAACCCTTGAATCCGCCAATTCAAGGGTTTTTATTTTTTTATGGACTTAGGGTTATTTTTAAAGTATTCTTAGGCAAAATCGTTTTCCTTACGCTTTTGATTCTTGGTGGAAAATTTCAGTTTCATCACTTACCGCCATAAATTCTAAAACTAAAACTTTCCTCGAATCTTGTCTTTCAACTTCATTACCGCCATAAATTCGTTGTTTGACTCTACAAAATTAACATACATTCAGAGTCAAAAAAACTTTTACTATATAATTTTTCCAAGAATTACACGAAAAAACATTATGTTCCATAAGTATCAAAAATCTGATGCGAATTTTTTCACTTTAAGCGTTCACCCTCCAAAAAATCACTTTTAAACACTATTTTAATAACGTTTATCATAAAGTATCGTAGCATTTTGTTACCATCGCAGATAAAACATTAAGATTAAAGAAAATACTTTGTTGTAATATTTCAAGAATACACTCTAAAATCTCATAATCAATTTTCTCCTTCTAATACAGCTTTTAGGCACTTTACGTATGTCCATATAAAAAAATAAAGACTCAGTGCATAGCTCCGAGCCTTTACGCAATCCGCCTAAGTAGTTATCTTTCGGGAAAACCCGCAAGCTCTACGGCTTGAATGTCTTAAATATCAAATTTTGATAATCGCTAAAATGTCATGTAAATACAAAAAGACAACACTCCTCCAATCTCTGCTTTATTGCAATGAATTGTTGGAATCTTGTCTCATGTTACTTGGCGGAAAAAATGTTAAAAATTTAATTAATTAAAGAGGCAACTAAGTGGCGGCTCAGTTACCAGAACTGAAACGTAGTTGGCGGACTACGCCTCAAAAGGTGAATAAATAAAGTGGCGGCCTTACGTATTCAAATATCTATATACTGTGTTTCGATATTCAATTGAATAACAGCGACACGACGATTCATTTTGAACCAGACGGAACAAATGCCAAGAAAGTTATAAGGATTTAAAACAAAGAAGAAAAATATGCAAAGCCACTTAGACAGGAGCAAAGTTTTTCTCATCCTAACATTTGGCGGAATGTCGCTGAGTAATAGAAATACTTCAAATATTATGCCAAAAAAGCAATTTTAAATAAAAGTCAATAATAAAAATATGGAAGTTTTTAAAAATCTGAGAGTTACCAAAAAAAGGTTAGTAGGAGAAAAAAATACTTAAAATAGGGAATAGCACTTTGAAAGTCCCTCCTCCCAAAATTACCATTTGTCAAGTTTCATGCCAAATAACATAAAACCCCAAAAGTTTTCACTTTTGGGGTCATTTTTAAGGGTTCGGGTTATCCCGAGAGCTAATCTACTTATAAACTTCTTAGACAAATTACGATTTTTACTGACGAGCCGCCACTCACAGCAAATAATCTTTTTGTTAACACTTATAAATTTAAAAATCAATAGAAACTCCTTCCGCCAAAGGCGTTTCTTCTTAATTTTCAGCTTATTCAGAGGTCTTTTCCTCGTCGATAAGTTTGTTGTATTATTCTGTATCCGTATTTATAACGGCAACTTTAAAAGAAAGTCACACCGCAAGTAACAAGATTTTTATATAATTTTTTCGAGAAAAAAGGCATCATTCTTTTATGTCGCTTGTCGTACTTTTTTTTCAATCAACATAAAAGTGAAGGCAAAAAATGGCAAAAAATATTTTTTATTTTTTTTCGTGAAGCCACTTTTTCAATTCTTTAGCGTAAAAATATTGGTAAGGCAAAACGATGATTTCAAATAATTTTTGAAGAAATCTGCCAATTTGGAATAATTTGGAAGGAAAAATATGCGTTTTGTTTTGAAGAATACCTTTTATCATTGCGTTGGCAACGTCTTCAGGCATCTGAGCAGGAAAAGGGATAGGAATATTAAGATTTGAGAAATGAGTTGAAGATTTAAAGAAATTAGTTTTTGTTGCAATAGGATAAATCAAAGAAAGACGACCTAAGTCCTGATTCTCAAAACGATAAGCAGCTTCAAACCTATCAAGAGCAGCTTTGGTAGCTCCATAAAGAGCATAACCCGGAATTGCCAACTTCGCCATGGCAGAAGAAGTTATCATCACAAAATATGCTCGACCAACGTTCAATTCTTTCATTTTTTGAAAAGAATATATCGGCGAAAATACATTTACTTGAAAAATATTCTCTATTCGTTGCCAATCAGGCTTTGAAATTTCTTCATAATATGCAAAACCCGCATTGGCAATAAAAATATCAATGGTTTGAAACTGTGTGAGAGCAAAATCAAAAAGTCGGTCAACTTCTGTTTGTTGTGATAAATCACAAATAAAAGTCGTTATTTTATCGGAAGAAGCCTCAATTGGATGTAAATCAACCGCTATTATTTTAGCCCCTTCAAAATCTACTAATTGAAGTATTAAAGCTTTTCCAATTCCAGAAGCAGCTCCTGTTACAATGATATTTTTATGGGCAATCTGCATGGAATGAATGGGCAAATAAAACGCTAATCAGTTACAAAATAATTTTTCTTCACAATTGGCTCATTAAAAGTCATTTCAAAATTTTCGACCTTCATGGTTAATAAAGGTGAAGCATTAGAAATATCTGGAAAAAGGCTTTCATTGACCTCCACCGACTTTAATTTAGAGAATGTAGCTTTCCCTTTAGCAGTCGGATTGGTGATAAATAAATCCTTATGAAGCTTCTGAACAACTGTTATTGGCAAAATGGAAGTCGTAAGCGGAAAAGGAATAAAACCTTTTGAGAATTTAGCCTTAAAAAACGACTCTCCTTCTAATTTTACAGCAATATCTTCTGTTCCGTCTGGGTTTTGTTGCCAATCAAAATCGGCATATTCTTTCGGGATTCCCCAATTTTGAATACCGTTATAAACACTATCTCGACTGGAAACGTAAATTTTGGAAATAGAAAATACTTTCTTCCAATCAAACGTAAACATTCCCGGAATAAATAATAATTCCTGATATACCCCAACACCCGACGTTTTATAGTCAACCAACATAACTGTACCTACATAACCCAAAAACCTATCTTTCTGATAATGAGACAAAAAGCCTTGTTTCTCTACGAATTCTTTGGAGAATTTGTAAATCATTATGTAAGCATTGCCTGTTAAATGCCAAGGGGCAGGAGCTATTTTTACGTCAGGTGTTAATTCCATTTAATCTGTGAATGTTTAAGACAAATATAAATTCAGGTATTTCTCCATCTCGACTTGCACTTTCTGAGCTTCCTCTCCTGCAACTTTAGCAAAATCTTTATCAGTCGAAGCATAGATAATTCCTCTTGAAGAATTAACCAATAATCCACAATGAGAATTCATACCGTATTTTGAAACCTCTTCTAAACTTCCACCTTGAGCTCCAACACCCGGTACTAACAAAAAATGTTCGGGAGCTAAAGTACGTATATGCGTGAGCATATCTGCTTTGGTTGCCCCCACAACATACATTAATTGTTCGTCAGTTGCCCATTCTTGCGACTTTCTGATTACCTCCTCAAAAAGTTGTTTATTATCTTCTAAACGTAAATTTTGAAAGTCTTTACTCCCACCATTTGAGGTAAGAGCCAGCAAAATCACCCATTTATTCGGAAAGTCAAGGAAAGGAGTAACAGAATCAGCTCCCATATATGGAGCAACAGTTACAGAATCAAAATCAAGTCCAGATGAGTTTTTATCAAAAAATGCTCTTGCATAAAGTCCAGATGTATTACCTATATCTCCACGTTTTGCATCAGCAATAGTAAAACATTCTTTGGGAATATATTCCATCGTTTTTTGAAGACTTTCCCAGCCCTTCGCTCCCATTGCTTCATAAAAAGCAATATTAGGCTTATATGCTACCGCAAATTGATGAGTAGCATCAATAATTTGGCGATTAAACTCAAATATTGGGTCTTTTTCAACTAATAAATGTTGTGGAATTTTCTGAATATCAGTATCTAAACCTACGCAGAGATATGATTTTTTTTGTTTGATTTGGTCAAATAATTGAGCTTTAGTCATTGCTTGTTTCGATGTTCGAGATTAGAAATTCGACAACCGTATAAATATGTTACTATGATTTTAGAAGTTTCAATTCTCGAACATCGACAAAGCAATACCGAAAATTGAAACCCTTTATTTGCTTAATCTTAGGAATAAGATTAATTTCGTGAACAATATTAATCTCTTAGTAGTCAAAATCAAAGATTATTAATTCAAATAAATCATTATTTATCCCCGATGCAATTCAAACCCCACGAAATAAAAGGCTTAATTGAGTGTATTCCTACAAAATTTGCCGATGACAGAGGTCATTTTTATGAATCTTATAACAAGAATCTTTTTACTGCAAATGGCATTCCTCATGATTTTGTACAAGACAATTATTCATGGTCTAAGAAAGGTGTAATTCGTGGACTACATTTTCAATACGAACCACACGGACAGGGAAAGTTGGTAAGATGTATGACAGGGAAAGTAATGGACGTAGTTGTTGACATTCGCAAAGATTCTCCAACATTTGGACAACACGCAAAATTCATTTTAGATTCAGCTATTGGCAATATGCTTTTTGTTCCAGTTGGTTTTGCACATGGTTTTGTGGCACTTGAAGAAACAATTTTTGTTTATAAATGTACTGACTTTTGGAATAAAGGAGCAGAATCAGGTATTTTATATAATGACCCTGCCCTTAATATTGAATGGGGTATCGAAAATCCAATTGTTTCCGAAAAGGATTTAATTTTACCAACTCTTTCAGAACTTAGATAGATGTTATGAGTTGAGCGGGGTGCGTAACCTTATGAGTTATGAGTTATGAGTTATGAGTTATGAGTTATGAAAAAGAGCTTTATCAAAATTTGAGTTCCATTTATTTCACAATTCATACCTCATAATTCATATTTAAAATCACATTCTGAGTTTTTCAATCTCTCGAATCACATTTACAATTCCCTTCAAAGGTATTTTTACCCAATCTGGACGATAACTAATTTCATATCCCAGCTCATAAACGGCTTTTTCCAGTAAATAAATTAGCATCAAAAAGTTAATTTCATTATTATTCTTAAACAATGGATGCGGATTCCCAAAAGTATCCAAATATTTTTCCATATATGTTTGTTGAATAAGATTATACCAACGGTCGGCAGCAGTTTGTACTCTCATTGGGTCAAATTTTGCCGTATCTGGGTCATTAAACATTTTTGCAGATATGGCATAATGATAACTTCTAATCATTCCTGCAACGTCTTTTAAAGGCGAATGCTTAATTTTACGGTCAGTAATTGAACTTTCAGGTTCTCCTTCAAAATCAATAATAATATAATCATTATGAGTTGCTAAAACCTGACCTAAATGATAGTCTCCATGTATTCTGATTCGCTGAGAATCTATTTCTCTGCTAAGAATTTCTTTAGCGAATTCATCTATCAATTCCTTCGCCTCCATAAAATCCCATGCTAATTTCTGCGTAACAGGGTCGGTAATT
The DNA here is from genome assembly GCF_003148625.1 of Arcicella aurantiaca. Lineage (GTDB taxonomy): Bacteria > Bacteroidota > Bacteroidia > Cytophagales > Spirosomataceae > Arcicella > Arcicella aurantiaca. The sequence continues at coordinate 157,536 of NZ_QGGO01000008.1, forward strand.
TTGGTATAATTATCAATCAAAAGATTATACCTTCTTTCGAGTAAATCTGATAATCGTTTATGAATAAACTGGCGATAATCATCATTAAATTGTTCTGGAGCAAACATTGTATCAGCTTCTGGTGCATATAAAGCTAAGTGCATTTCAGCGGTTCTTTGTGCCAAAAGCTCAACCTGCTCAAAAACCTCTTCTTTAATCGCAAAAGTTTTATCTGTAAAAGCATCTACAAAGGAATCAAGCTGTTCGCCCGTCTGCACCCAACTATCAGCTTTATTTTCAACCATTCGTTGCATCATACCCAAAGTAACATCAGGCTTCCCATCTCTTTTCCACACTACACTCCCAGCAAAAGCTGGAATATAAGCAAAATCTGAATTTTCTGTAATAAATTCAACCATATCCACTTCTGGATTGGTTTGTTCAAACAATTTTCGATAAAGTTTAAGGAAATATTTATCATTGAAAGTCATTGCCGAATTAGAAGAATCGACAGGCAAAACTCTCGATAAAATTGGAGCATTAATATCTTCTCCAGAAAGTCCTTTACCACGATTAAATTCAATCTTTCCATTCTCTTCTTGCCCTACACTATCAGCATGAGCTAAATGAGAAAAAAGTGCCTGCTGAAAACGCTCATCATAAATAGCATCAATTACCAATCCTCGTTTTTCATTAATGTATGCTAAAGTTATGATTCCCTTCGGAGAAACTTCCTGACTTTGGGTTGAATCAATAAAAGAAACTGGAAGTAAATAATTTTCAGTTTCACCATCAGCATATTTGACTTCAACGATAAATAGAAGTGCAATAGAATCTTTTATCGGAATTTCCATAGAAAATTTGATAGTAAATCTTTCTTGCAAACGAGCCTTACCTGCAAACCAACGACAAGTATTCATATAAGGTGGCAAAACACTTATTTCGAAGTCTTTTAATAAATCTTTATCATTTTGAATATCTGACCATGTTGTTTTTAACGACAAGGAAATGGTATTTTCTTTTTTCATATCTAAAAGTGAATTCTTTTTGCTTAATCAAATGGCATTATTCTACCTTAAAATTAGAATATATTTATATACAAAAAAAGCACTTAAATTGACTCAAAAAAAATATAAAAAAAGTTAAAAAAAGTTACCATCACAACCTTTTGATTATCAACCATTTCACATTTATTTTCATTTTTTTTGATTTTTTTTCTTCAAAAGTGCTTGCGTTTCAAAAAAATCGCCGTACCTTTGCATCACGAAAAACGAACAACGTTAACGAAATAAAAAACAAAAGTTAACTAATTCGAAATAACCCAAATGGTCCGTTCGTCTAGGGGTTAGGACACGTCCCTTTCACGGATGAAACACGGGTTCGATTCCCGTACGGACTACTGATTAAATTTCAATTATAGGCTAACCTTATCAGGTTGGCCTTTTTTGTGCCTAACCAACTAAAATAGCCTTAAAACACCTCACAAACCCTTTTTCAAAAAAAATAGCCTACACTACTCTATGGGCAAATTTCGACCGTTTAATAAACGTTACTAAGGAATTTACTAAGGAATTTTTAGTAGGCAAGAACCTTGATGTACAGTTCAGAAACTTTCATTATTAATTCTTAACTATTTCGCATCATGCAAAAAACTATCACTTCATTGCAGTGAATCAACTCGACTTCTATTATTACTTCCTGAAATCTACTGTCAATACCGATGATGGCGTAATTAACAGCGTCCTAAAAATTGATGGGAAAGATTCTGTTCCGATTTCTACACGAATCAAAACCAAAAAATCACAGTGGAATGCAAAAGACCAATGTTTTGAGGGAAAAGATTCTGCTAAGAAAGAGGCTCTCAAACGGAATTTCGAGAAAAGAATGGAGAGCATCAGAGACGTGCTGGCTCAGGAGCAAACGTTGAAATCTATCGACCCCAATGATATTTTGGCGATTCACAGGCAAGATAAGAAACAACAAATTGAAGAGAAACGTCCTGAAGGCAAGCAAAAACAAATGTTGCTTGAGCATTTTAGGCTGTATATTAAGCAACAACAAGAGCTTGTTGATGTAGGACGTTTGGCACAGGTCACGGTAGATGGATACATCGCTAAACGGAATACAGTTGTACAGTATCTTATCGACCGAAAATTGATTGGTTTTAGGACGGAGCAGTTTACTGAGGCTGTCATGCTGGACTTTGAGCATTATTTGATAATGAAAGGTCAAGCGGACTCCACCATTGCGAAGTATAAGCGATTAGTCAAAACTGTAACAACATGGGCAAAACAAAAGGGATTCACCAAAATTAAGCCACTCGAAGACTACAAAATTGAGAATGCTCCTGACAAAGAGCCCATTTCCTTAGACCGTGCGGAGCTGCAAAAGATTGAGGACGCTCAAAATGATGGTCGCCTAAATGATGACTTATCAATTACTGCAGATATTTATCGTTTTTGTGCCGAAACGTCATTAAGCCACGGTGACTATAATAGTTTGCGGAATTCTATGATGAAAACGGGCAAGAACGGCACAAAATGGATTAATCGCCCACGTGGTAAAACCAAGGTTGAACATCGCATTCCATTGTCCGAAAAGGCACTGGACATATTAAACAAATACGGTACATTGGAGGACCTCCCACGCAAGTCTAACCAAAAATCAAATATTGGCATCAGGAAGGTTGCCAAAATTGTTGGTATCGAAAAATATCTAACTTTCCATACTTCTCGAAAAACTGCGGTGGACGATATGTTTAACGTGAAAGGTATGCGTGAAACGGTAATACAGAAGGTTGTGGGTTGGAAGAGCAGCCGTCAACTGAAACTGTACGCAAAGGTCAAGGATTCGACGATTGAGCGAGAATTCTTTGGAGAGTAAACAAAAGAGCCTATCAGTATTACTGATAGGCTCTAACACAACGTTATACTACATTTAATATTTTGGAGAGATACTTAAACTTCCCCCTGGCAAGCAATATAATTTCCCACCTCTGGTTGATTTCAGCCCCTTTAATTGTCTTATAGTCGAAATACTTATACTGTCGTTGACATCAGCGACGTCGTAAGGCTCTGGAACTACGCCCAAATTCCAAACGGTTGGGTCTTCGTATGCTCCTGAGCGGATGGTATAGATTGTGGTACGTTGTGTCGGTTTTGGAGACACGTACTTAAATGCCTGCGGAGTTACTTTTTCAGTACAGCTCATTAGGCAAAGCAATAGAAAAAATAAGAGATATTTCATAGCAAGTTTTTTTTGTGCCGTCTTGAGACGGGCAAAACAGTGTTATTGACAAGATGTATTTCTGTGGGACAAATAGCGGCAATGGCATCATCATTGACAAGGTAAGATTGATGTATGCGTACAAAACCAACTGAGCTAATTAATCGGTCAATTTTCGACAATGAAAATGGTACATATATCATTTTGCCGTCTCTCAGGTAAATTGCCGTGTAATTAATATTAGACTGCAAATACACAATATTATTAACGAGAATAGACTTTCGTTTTTTCTCGTTAATAGTTAATAAGCCTCTATTTGCATCAAATGTCATTATTGACCTGTGTGTAGGTATGACAAGTTGGTAATTAACAATACACCTTTGACAGAACCTTCACCGTAAGAAATAGTCTTACAGTAGAAGTGATTGCGAACCTTGAGCGTGTCCCCTGGGCGAATAGTCACGATGTCTCCAGCTTGAGGGATAACGCCCCCCTGAAACGTACTCGGAACGTCTGAATAACCAGTTTGGGCTGTGGTAATTGTTGCAACACTTGCTTTCATGCTCATTAATAATGTAGCAAAAGCGAATAGGAATAATAGCTTTTTCATAATTAGAATTGATAACCTGTTTTAGACTGTATGTAACTCAGCTCTACAATTTTTGCGGTAACTGTCTTATCGTCATTCTTGAATAGCAAGCAAAGCGGTTGTGTACCATGCCCAAATATTACCTTCCAATAGAATTCTGGAATGTTTACATTTTGTTGACTGAGTGTGCCAATCTTACCAAGTCCACCTGCATAGATGGTTAGATTTTCATTGTTCAACGCCCACAGTTGGCACAAATCCTCATATTTTTTCCAAATTCCTCGGTTAAGATTTGGGGTTTGAGGCACGGCGTTAGTCATCACGTAGGTTTCTTTATTTAGCAGGACTGTTGACGTGCGAGCTTGCGAATTACATAAGTGACCTCTGTCGTAGTGGGTGTTACTATAGAAACTTCGATTAACCCGCTTGAAGTTTGCACCTAAGCTAATATCCGTATAGAAAACGCCTGGATATTTCTCGACTCCTATATCAGTCTTTTTTAAAGTCCAGCCAACCCAATTGGCATGACCTAAAATGTTGTTGTAGCTAATTATATAGCCTTTTTTGGGCAAATAGTAATTGTTTTTGTCTTTGCTTGTGGCATTAGAAATGTTTTTTACTTGTGAAAACGTCTGAACAGAAATAAGTAAAAGGATAAGTAATTTTTTCATTAATTGTAGATACTGTTTTGTTTATGGGTGTTTACTGTTTAGGAGTTAAAGGATTAAAAAACATTTGATTGGCATTGTCAATTCGTAATTTTCTTAGATTCTCATCCTCGAAATTCAATGAATCTTCGTCCAAATCAGTTTGATAAATAACAGAGGGAACAAATCTGAAAGGGTCTTTATTGATTTCCTTAAAGCGTTCCATGTCTTTGGCGAAGCTCTCGCCCACAGCCAAATCAATGGTGCGAAGCAACATTTGCTCCATTGTGAAATCACCTTTATGCACCGTAGGATTTACGGGCGACGAGTTGATGATTATAACTTGGTCGGGTCTGTGTTGCAACACAGACTTGATAGGCGAAACGGTGATGATACCGCCATCTGAGGCGTTGGTAAACTCTTCAAAATGGGTTGAGAATCGCTGAGGTTTCCAGATTACGGGTTGAGAACACGATGCCATGATGGCACGAATGTAGTTTTCATCAGTGTCAAAATCATACTGTGTGCAAGTGCGGTATTTTCCGCTATTCATGTCCACAAAACCGATGTGGAATACAATTCCTTTATCTTTTGCCTTCTGAAGTGAGATGTATTTGCTTAACAATGCGTGCAATGGCTCAATATCTAACACATAGTTTTTACCCAGTATGCGGTTTTTGACGATGTTGAAAGTCGAAATTTTACCCTTGTAAACGTCGTTATTTCGCAAGGTGGGGAATACCTTAATGATAGTGTCTATATCGCCCTGGGCAATCATTGCTCCGATTATTGACCCAACACTTACTCCAGAAATAAACTTTATGGTTTTGAAATCAAAACCATAGTCACGCATCCTTTTCAAGATTTGGACAGCGAACAAGCCCCTTGCACCGCCGCCCGAAAGAACAAGTCCTTTTCTCATTAGTTTGGGCTGGGATATATTGGGCATGGCATACCAATTAATTGAAAATATTTGCACTGAAACTGAATCTTGTCGAGTAATACTTTCTTAGCAGTATTCAGTCTTTTTTGCATAGAATCAATCATCATTTGGTCAGATTGAAACGTAGATGACGAATAATCTTTTTCGGGTGTCCATTCCAAAATTGAGCCTCGAAACTCTTTTTGTTCGATAAAATCAACGACTTTCTTCGGTAGATTTCTGAAAGACATCGTTAACAAATTTGGATTATCAACAAAAGCTTTGATTTCGGCAACACGATTGAACGTTGCGGCACTTGTAGAATCAGGCTTTGACTGATAATAATTGATGATGCCATCTATTAGCATTGTGGCTTGTGATTTCGTCAAATCGGGCATATCTAAAAAGACAGCGTGTTGCTCTTGTGCATAAGAGCAGAGACTAACAAGAGCTAATAAGCTCGCAAAAATTAGATTTTTCATGATTTATTGTTTTGTATAATTGATTGTGATTTCAGCACGCTGACCGTAATGACCAGTAGTGAGAGCTGGGCGATAAGCCGTGAGCGTGTGGGTAGTAGGATTGAGATATACAGGCGGACCAATTGGAATTACGTTCCGTTCTTCGTTGCCGTTGGCATCGAAATTGACGTCAACCATTTGGTAATAATAGAGATAGTCAACACCTGACACTAACTGTATTGATGGACTTGCCCAGGTAAGGTAAATCTTTTGTGTATAGATTGTTTTGCCCTTCCACGTGTAGTTTGTAGCGGTTTCCAGCTCACTGGAGAACTCTTTGTAGAGCTCTATCGGCGTTGAGGTTTTGACCATAATTTTACGGTCGGGAGTAAGTACCAAATTATTTTGTACTCGCTCAATCATTAGAGCTACGAGGGTATCGGTCGTAAGGTCATAGCCGTATTTGGGTTCTTCGCAGGTTGGGCATTTCTTTTGTGCCGTGCGATAAGCAAAACGATATACGGCATTATTGACATTTTGACGAGACAATACTTGTCTATTGGTCTGCGAAAAAGCACTGCCCATACTAAGGAGCAAGCATAGAAAAAGAAAATTTCTCATTAGTTGAAAATTTTGATTGATACGTTGATTGTTACTTGAGTAGTAGAGCAATTGACAATGATTGCTCCGTCTTGATTGGTCTGAGCATCGACGGTGTTGGTCTTACTGCAGTTATAAGATAGTACAGACACACAGGCATCTACGCCCAACGTGTCGGTTTCCCAAATCGTAAATTCGTAGTCGCCTTCTGCGGCGTTGACAAGTTGTTCAGAATCGGTAACCCAATCGTAGAATAAGAACATCGTATTAGTAGTGTCCTTTTTTAGCCACAAACCATTTCGGACACCCTCAGTACCGTGCACGACGTTGGCATCAAAAACAGCCACTGGAAGTATCGAACCTGACTGTTTGTGTACGCCGATAGCACGAAAATTTAGATTTCTAATATCGAAAGGAACAGGTGCAACAGGATTTGTAACATCAAAAAACTGAAATTCTTGAATAATAGTTGAACCCGAAATAATTTTGAAATTGAGCTTTACAGGACTTCTATCAATTGTTGCCATCGTATTTTTTTTCTACGAAGGAACTGCCATAGGAATTTTCAAAAAAGGACGTTAAAACTATCCTATGTATCTACGAAGCTTTAGTTCAACGACATATTTATTTATGTCTGACCTTATTTTTACTGATATTGAGCTGGCTAACCAAAAAACGTCGTAGGCGAGTATTTTGCGTAGAAACGAAAATTCTACGAGTTCTTGAAGGGTAAGTTTTGCCGAAATTTCAAAATAGAGTGTATTATCATTAAAGTCTTGTTTAGCCTTATTGAAGGTCTTATAAATACCTGTTGCTTTTTCGAGGTCGAAAGACAAGGTATTTGTTTCAATTTTTCCTTTGTTTTCGTCCCAAAACAAAAACCGCAATGGAGAGGTATTTTTGTCTTGAGCAAATAGCGGTGAAATTGATTGAGCTTCAATTTGGGGGCGATTTGCGTTTTTGGTCAATCCCGGTATTTGTAAGGGCAAGTCTTCGAAATCGTCCTTATTGGCTTCAACGACAGCATCGCTCGGAATAGGATTGTATGGCGCCGTGTTTTCCTTGGCAAGAGCATCACCCGAAATATTCCATTTCAATTGCTGTTTTTTAGCTTTTCGATATTGTATTTTTCTCGTATAAGAACTTCTACCTGTTAGGTCAAGATAATCCACTTTCAAAATATTGGTATTGAAACGACTTAATTCTACGGTTTTTACGAACAAATTAAAGTGCAGCACTAAACCAAATTGGTCGATAAGATACTGGAGATAATCCCCAAACTTAACATCTGGCAAATGATTGGCGTAAGTGATGGTATTATTGTAGATATTAACAGGATATTTGAGACCGTCGAGCATTTTGTCAAGCGTGTACAAATTGAAAATCAATATCTTTTTCACGTCCACATTTTGCAAAAAATCCCCTACGACGGTGTAACCCACAAGGCTAAAAATCTTCCTGAGTACAAATTCTAAATACAACATTGGCACTAAGGAATACTTTGTTTTTTCGGTAATGACGTTGGCATTTCTTAATATTTTCCCTGCATCTGTTTTGTTAATTGTTCCGTTGAACACGTCTTCGGAATAATGTTTTGTGTTGTCAATTTCGGGCAATTGGTATGGTTTTGTCCATGTGGCTTTTAGGGAATTGTCCAGATAATCCGTAATGGTTGATACCGTCGAGGGATTAAGAATGAAAGTGGCTGTTTGGGTTATGCCTGCATTGCCGTCACGAAACGAGAATTTGACCGTAAATGTGTCTGTACTTATGCCCGTAGAAACGGCTAAGAATTGCTTATTCGAGAATAATACTTCATTGTTTTGCTGTGTGGTATTGTAAGCCGCTAAAAATTCTACAAAAAGTGGAATATTAGAGGTATCCGTAGGGGTAACTCCTAACTGAGCGGTTTGCTTTTCAGATAGTAGCACTGTGCCTTTATAAATCTGGAGCGTGGTTGGTCGAAAAATTCGCTTAATACATTCAAGCATAGTAATACCAACGGTAAGATTGCGACCCAATGAATTATCATAGACCACACCCACACTTGAATTACCATCAACTTTATAGAGTGTTGCATTAAGGTTTTGAGTTGGTATAACGTCTTTACCGATGTCAAACTTATTCAACGATTTTTGCCAAAAAGCTTGAGCAATATTTCCCGGTGTTACGGTAAGGGTTGCGGTAATAATATTTTCGTCGGCATAGTCGAGAGCAAGCACTCCTTCAAATAGCTGAAGGGATACTTCAAACAACAATACTTTGTAGGAAATTGTGGCCACACGGTTGACGTTCACCAAATTTGGATAATCCAATTTTGCCAAAATGGTTGGCGATGACGCAAATGTGAACGGATATGACCAGTCTCCAGAGAGCGGATTGAATACTGGAGACGACAAAGTATGTTCTATCTCGACGTCGGTAAGATAGACTTGAAAATTAAGGTCTATGAAGTGTAGATACATTAGTATTGTGTCTTTTGGGCAATTTCAAATTCTAATATAGTTTGCTCATTTGGATTGAAAGAATCAGTCTCAAGGCTTTGCATAACACTTTTAAGACGGACGGTTTCGGTGTCATCAACATAAAAAATATCTTTGGATGTACATAAATCCTCTGATAAATACGATAGCCAACCTTGCGACAATACACCCGTAGGAATTGCAAGCTTAGTGGACAATTGAACAGAATTGTCAATTGTTTCGAGATTTTCATTGGCAAAAACCTCTCGGCTGTATTCGGTAGTGGTGGTGATGCCTTCGGAAATTCTGAAGGTATCCCACACGCCAAAAAGGTTTTTGAAGTAGATGGTTCGCTCTGGTAAATCTGTTATGGATTCGTCGAGATAGAAAAAAAAGCTTTCTGAAAATTGTTCACCTAATACTCCAGCTTCGTTGACATTATACAGCGTGATGGAATAATGTGAAAAGTCTGGAGGAACAATATCTCGTAGTTTAGGAAGCGATACATTAAGTTGATAGACATCGTTTTGCTTGAGTTCGTGAATTTCTGAATACTTGACAGAGCTGATTGATGAAAAATCAGCATCGAAAAAGTCAGCTACGACGGCGACGCCTTCAGGACAAGGGTCAAGGTTGAACAGAAAATACAGAAATGAATGAGAACTTTCGGATATAATTCTGTAACGTGGACCTCCTTGCAAAAACATAATTCCGTTATTTCCTAAGCGATTTTTAAGAGCATTTTGTCCATCAGCATTCCATTTTTTACGGGCTATTTTGGCATTAATAGCCGTAAAGGTTTCCGATTTGGTAATGACATCTTGAGAAACAATTTTGCTTTGAATTTGATAATCTAACGAAAAATTAACTAATTTTTGAGCGGTGAAACTTAAAAGGCTCGGACGTGCTACGCTCTGAAAATGCGGGTTATCTTGTAAAATAGCCTGCAAATTGAAGTTGTAAGTATTGTTACGATTAATGGTAATGAGCGGAGCATTAGCATTAATCGGCAAATCAAAGTCTCCACCTGCTACGGACTGAATATAAATAACAGCTTGACGAAGCGTAATAGCAGGTTCATTTTGTACTGCGAGCGGATACAAAAGTGGATTTCTTGCACTCAATATTGGTGTTAAATTACTTGTTGATGTTGCCATTTTGATTTGCGGATGCACGTTTACGGGTATCCTGATTAATAGTTAACAATTCGTTGAAATCATCAGCGTGCTTGTGGGTGAACATTACATAAGACTGTATGCCTGTTTCTAAGTTATCGTTAAGACGGTTAATTGCTTGTAATAATAGTCCGTCCATCGCATCAGCGACGTGCTGATTTTGTGGAGCTGTATTTGTAGAAGCCATGAAACTTGGTGCAGCACTCGTAAAATCCCCTCTTTTGAATTGTGGCACTTGCATTTGTGCTGCTAAATTCTTGAGGTCAGGAAATACAGTTTGACCCGTGTTCATTTTGCGAAGTATCGGCAAAATGTACGGGAACTCAGGTGCATTGACACCTGTATTATTCGTGATAAATTCAGGGCCTTCTTCGTTGACAATTGCCCATTTGGCGGTGGACGTTGGCAATTTGCTGAATTTGTCGGGGCTTTTATTGTCAGTAAATCCACCTTTTGCATAAGCATCAAAATTGGGTGGCTCTTGAGATAAAGCGACCGCTAATTGTGCTGCACCTGTAACACCCGAAATGATAGACAAAGGGATATTAGGCAAAGAAGCAACTACGGCTCTGGCGGTTTCAATAACTATTTGAGCAATACGAGCTTGCTTGTCTGCCTCCCAAGCTTTTTTCTTGATTTCAGCAGATTTTTTATTATGCTCAAGTTCAATGGCTGCTTTTTGGTCTTGATACTCTTGCTCACTAATAACGCCTTGAGATTTCTGAGACTCAAGGTTCTGGATTTTTTTCTGGTATCGCTTATCCTCCTGAATCTGCTCGTTTTCAATTCCTGCTCTTTGCATATTGAAAAACTCACCTACAAGATTGCCTGTGATGCCAATACCTTTTTGGATGTTGGCATATACCTTTTGCTGTTTTTGCTCTAAATCTGCCTTAATTTTAGCGTCTTTGGCTTTCTGCTTTTCGGACTTGTCAACGGCTAAATCGTCATATTTTTGAGCGATTAAGGCTTTATCGTCCAGATATTTTCGTTCGATTTCGAGTTTTTGCGAAGCGTTAGCAGTAAGTAAAGCAAGTTCATAATCAAGCTTGAGAATGAATAATTCGATAGATTCTGCACGTGCTAAATCTTCATTTTTCTGTGCATTTTTGAGAGCCTTATTTTGGGTATTAATCTCCCCTTTTAGCTTCTTTTCGGTATATTCAAGATTGACTTTTTGAGCGGCTTCTAATGCCTTTTTGTTGGCATCAGCATCGTTATCAGCTAATTCTTTGTCAAGAACTCGATTGCGTTCAATTATCCAGGAGTCGAAAGTTGCTTGAGATAATTCTTTGGCATCAACGAGTTTTTGTTCTGCATCAACTTCCTGACGATACTCAAGGCGAATTTGAGCTTCTTTTTTGTCGTTTTCGTTGGCAATTTGCTCAACACGAAGTTTCAAAATCTTGGCATTGGCATTGGCTTCTGCTTGTACTTTTTTTTCTGCTAACTTTTCGGCATCGGTTTTCCCTTTGTTTCCCTTATCTTTTTGGGCATCCTCTTGCTCTTTTCTTAATTGACCTTCTTTAATTTTCGCAACGATTTTTTTATTATTATCGGCATTCTTGATAAGACGTTGGCTTTCTTCTTTAGCAAATTTCAGTTTGGCTAAAGCTTGGTTTTTAAGGTCTGCTAATTCTTGTAAGTTCCTTTCAGCATCTTTCTTTTGAGCGACACTGTAATATGATTTATCTTTCTCCTTAAAAAAGGCATCATTATAAGCTTTATTAGCGGCTAAAGCTTGCTCACGTGAAACACGTACAGTTTCTTTAGAAGCATTTATTTTTTTATCATCAATGGTTTTTCCTTTTGCATTTTGAAGCCAATAATTATTTGAATCTGTTACATCTTTACCTGCCGTCGTATTCCATTTTTCTCTCTTTTGTGCATTAGCAGATATTATTTTATCTTTTTCTGCTCCTTTTGAATCGTACTTAAATGCAATCGGTATCATCCCTCCTGAATAAACCATTGTTGTATTTCTCATTTTATCTGAAATCCAATCCAATGCTGATGTTGAAGATTGCAAAAACTTTCTCCAAAATCCATCAGAACTACTTCCCATCGAATGCCACATATTAGACCACGATGTAGAAAACTTGTCTAAATCTCCATTAAGGTTATTTAGTTGTTTATCCATCTGGTCAGTAGCTTCGGAAGTATTTGTAACTTCTTTTGTAAGTTTTGCTACTTCTTTACGCATATCAACCAAGGTCATAGCGGCTACTACTGATTCTTGACCAAAAAGCTTAACAATTTCAGCAGGAGACAGTTTTGCTAAATTATCCAAAGCAGTATTTAATCCTACGACCGCAGGGTTCAACTCGTCAGTTCCTGTAAGTAATCGAGAGAAAATATTTCTTAGATTTGTTCCTGCTTCAGAGCCTTTTATCATTTTTGATGACAAAGCTTGAACGAGAGCATTTGACTCTTCAAATGAAATATTTGAAGTATTTAGTATTGCTCCTGATTCCTTAAAAGCTGCTGCTGTTTCATTGATTTCTGACGAGCCTGCTTTTGCTCCTGCAGCCATTACATTAATGTAACGGGTAGATTGGAATGCACTTTCTCCGAATTGGTTTAAAGCTCCAGTAACTGCTTTTGCGGAATCTTCAATTGAGAGCATTCCACCTGAAGCTTTAGAAAGTGTAATAATATCTTTCGTTACAGAAACAAGTGCCTCTTTTTGTTTTAGAAGTTCAGGTTTTAATGACCCAACAATCGTAATAGTATTTACAACTTCTACTGAAGATGCTGAAAATGCTTTCCCCATCGCTCGTGCTGCATCAGCATAGAACTCTAAATCCTTCGCATCTTTTACGGGGTCTAACCCAGTGATTGCCGAAAGATTACCCATTGCTTTTGCGAATTGAGCTTTCTTCTTAATCATGTTTTCGACAGTCCCGAAAACTCCCGCAAGTGCTTCTTGAGCAGCTACAACAACACCACCTGCAACACCGCCAATAAGAGCGGGCATCAATCCACCTTTAAGTTGCTGACTTAGTGATTTTTCACCCGCAATATCGTCTTTTCGTTTGAATCTTTCTTCCTGGGCATTTCGGAGATTTTTAAGGGCTATTTCATATTCCTCTGTTCCTCTGATTGCTCCGTCAAGAGCTCTTTTTTGCTCGGTATAATAACGGTTAAGTTCCTTGTTTGTAAGACCTGCGACCCCTAACTCCTTAACCTGACGCTCGATTGAAACGGTGTAATTATCGGATGTTTTTTTGAGGTCACGGTATGCCTTATCAGCCTTATAATAGTTATCATAAGCCTTTTTCCAAGCCTCATTGTTTTCGTTTCTATCGGTTTTCTTGAACTTTTCGAGGGCTTTTGATGCCTTGTCAACTTCTTTTCGAGTTTTGTCGATTTTGGGTTGAAGGTCTGAAAATTCATGCTGAAGACGAGCGATTTCCCTAACTGCTTTTTGAGTAGTTACGTCTATCTCTAATTGTATTTTTTTTTCCTTGAAAGCCATTGGTGTAGATTATAGTTTGTTTGGGAAATCTTGGATAGCCTGTTCAATGAGAGTCGATGTAACAACTTCCTGAAGACGAGCGATGCGTTTGAAAAGTGGCTTATTCCAGACTGGCTTTTTCACTCTTGCTTTGCCTGTACTGATAGAATTCATAGGTACGCCTTTACGCCATCCACGACCAGCACCCATATCGACAAAGCGAAGGGCATCACGTGCGGAAATGGTAATGCGTAGGGTATTAAGCCCTGACTGGAGGACTTCTATAAGAATGTTTTTTTCGTCAGGTTCTGAAATCTTAACGCCTTGACGGTCGATGGCTTTTCCAATTATTTTTTCAGTTGATGTAGCCCATTCTCGTAGATATGCTAATATTTCGGGTGTGTAGTCCAATTAATTGAAAAATTTTTTCTTAATGAAATTGAAGCACCAACCACCTGCTGCACCTACAATACCAAGCAAGAAGCTTTTACCAAGGTCACCAAAGGTTAAGCTACCCAACACGACTATTTTGCAAAAAACAGTAAATGAACCTCCTGCTAAAGCAGATTTGAGGTCTGAATATTGATGATGATTATTCATTAGTAGTAGGTGTATTTAGAGGGTTTTGGATGTATAGACCAGTGGTGTACATTACCTCTAACTTTGCGATTCCTGCACGGAGCGACATTATAAAAATAGCGAGGTATGGTGAGTGGTCCATAATTTGGACGGTTGCAAGGACGTCGAGCATTGAACCAAGGACAAAAATCCAACCCATGATGGATTTTGGAGTTTTTGAGAAGAATTTGATATAAGCCATTTTCAGAAATAGCACACTTAGCCGTAACTAAGTGTGCAGAATTAAGGGTGTAGAACTATTTGTCTTAAAATTACAGGTGTAGTTTTTGGTAAAAAAGGACGTTATAATAATAGAAGTAGCAAGAGTATATTGAATGCTACAGAGCCTCCTAACTTTTGATTTTTATGCTTTATTTTTTTTTTTTGGTATCTTATGAGACCTTCATAATCATAAAGCTTGACTCTCAATTTAAAAAGTGTATCAACATACATTAGATTATCACTTTCATACAGACGAGTCAAATTTTGATAATGACCTTGCATTTGCTTGTACAGGTCAAGTTGATATTCACAGTTTTTCCCTTTTTCGATTAATACGGCTGCCGAATCTAATTTGGAGCAACGTACTTTCATTTCACAGTTATCAGAAGCTTGAGCGTTGCCAATATTCGGAACGCTTAGCAGAATCGTTGGGGTAAGGAGGGCGAGAAATAGAATCTTTTTCATTTTGTAATTTGGTTTGAACTTTGTTAAGGGAATCAATTTTGATTTGTAGGTCAGTTTTTTTGACTTCAGTTTTTTGCTTACAACCTACTAATAAGCATAGGAATAGGGTTAATTTCTTCATGACAGTATCTTTTTAGCACGTTCAAAATATCTACTTCTGGATTCTAAACCATTGTAACCGCCGTTGATAATCTTAGTCGTTTTCGCACAATTGTAATAAATTTCTGGGTTGTACAATCCTTTTTCTTCCCAGAAGAAAATGATGGTTAAGAATGAAAGACATAGGTCATCACCAACTGCTTCTGGAGTTTGTTCGAAGTCAAAACCTGAATACAGATTATATTTATGAAGCCATTTGGTAAATGCAATGTAATTATCTCGACCTGTCAATTGGATATACCCACGACCTTTATATTTTTTTCCATCACCTACATTGGTATTTCCTAAATCTTTTCTGCCTTCATAAGCAGAACCACTCGCTATTTCACGGGTGTAAGTAAGTTCAGCAGACTCATGGGCGACCTGAGCAAGCATTTGAGCAATTGCAACCTTATTAATAATTTGGTGCAAACTTTGGAAATGCTGAAACATTGAACAGAACGAATGCAACCTTGTTGGCTTTGCATTTGGCATTATTTTGCTTAGTTCTTCTACGAAAATCATGGTTGTACTGTAAATAAAGTGTGATTTTCTCCCGATGACACTGGAGACGTAATTGTTAATTCTACTCTGTAACCGTACAATGAAGCTTTGCCACCTGCAGTATTATTTCCTCGAACGGTATCTGACAGTTTTACGCCACCATTAAATGGTGCAAGGTTCTCGAAATAATAAGCTTTCATTTCGTTGATAATATCCATTGAAATGACTTGAGCAATGGTTTGGGCTGTCTTTTGAGCAACAAAATCTTTGGCTTCTGCGTATTGGCAAATCTCAAAATTGACAGTTATGGAGTTTCTGGTTTGTGGACCTGAGTCAACTGTTGTGTTCTCAAATTCCTGGCAATATATAATAAGGCAAGGTTGGGTAATTTTGAGAACTCCTCCAGCTCCTATTTGCGTGACGATTTCCTCCCCATAAGCACTAAAACGGTAATTGGTTTCGTCGTTATGCAGTATTTGTGGGTGTTTTTCTGCACAAAGCTTGAGAAACGATATGTATTGTTGTTCTGTCATTTTGTGGTATTATTTTGGAGTGCATCAGCGGATTTAATGGCTTCATTGATATACTTGAGAACGTACCGAACATTGAGATTATCGACGGTTTCATAAAACTGTGGTTTCTCGGCGACTGCATTTAGAATATTTTCCCAAACTTCAACGTAGGTCAATTGTTCCTTTGTTTTGATAGCCTTTTTAGGATTGAAAACTTCTGGAAATTCGAGTGTTAATTGTTCTCGGTTAGAGCTGTAATAGTGAAATATGACAAGCTTATATTTTTTGATTCGAGCCTTAAAAAACTTCACATCGTACAGAGCAGAAATAAATTCATCGGAAATATTAAGTTGACCCGTTGCTTTAAGCTCTTCGATAATCTTATAATACTCAGCATCGACGGTACGAAATTGATTGAAGGTCATGTTCTGGAGAAAATCACCTGCAGACTTTTCAAAAGGGAACATTGAAATCTTTTGCGTATAAAGCAGGATATTTTCATCAATGAGCTGCACTATATCAGCAACCTCGTATTTCATTTCACTAACATCATAAATATGCTTGTAAAAAAAACTCGAGATAAAAATCTTAACTCTCTGAAAAACAGACGATGTTCCTTCTAACAGTGTTAGAAAAATCTGTATCTGTCTGTCTTCTTTCTCAAGCTCAAGGTCTATAATCTCAAGTATTTTTTTGACTTGAGTAAGACTACATTCGTCGAGACTTTCAGGGATATTTTGAAGCTTAATTTTCATGAGCCGTTTCTTTTGCCATTTCAGTTAAGTTTGTAACACCAAATTTTTTACCAGTGCCTCTACCTTTTAAAATCACTTGATTTGCGGTTGGCGTTGGAAAAAAAACAAAGGTCAAAACTTCATTAACAACCTGTGGTGTAAGCGTTCCCAACCAATTGCCTTCATACTGAATATGAGTATTATTGGGGTTTTGAGCAGAAGGAAACTTCTTAATTTTTCGTATTTCTGAACGGGTTGGCACACGTCCAAACAGGCTTGGGAAAACAGTATTTTTGACAAAATGATTTTCACGACGAACGATAGCTCCAACTATCTTTTTCGCCTCTTCCTTAAATATTTCGTGGATTTCTGCGGTCATGATTAAAAATTAAAAACGGTGGATAATTTTGAGTTTTGATATGGTGTTACGTCCTCAATTTCGACTATGGTATTATCTTCAATAATTTTCTCAAGTAGATTTATCGCCGACTGAGCAATGCTTGCTTTCTGCTTTTCTATTCTTTCTAACATTGCCATCACTGCATTAGCGAAGCCTTTTTGACGGTTAGACGATGTATTATTAATACTGACAATAGTATCATAACCGTAGGTATTGGCTAAATCCCAAACACCTAATGAATAGGCATAATTTGCAAAAGCTGTCTTGAGTAAATTTTCTGACTGAAGCAACAGTGCATCGGATAAATTGAGGGCATCTAACTTTTGTGCGATAGAAGAAATATACAGCATTTCAGTCTGGAGCATTGAAGACTGAAGACAAAGCATGACACCACGAGAATTACGGATATTACAGAACCCATTGAATTCTGAGGTGGTTTTAATTCGGAATGAATTGAAAACCTGGTACTCTTGAGTAGCTACCCAATTCGCAAAATCTCCTAAATGCCCCTCAAGATACTTGAGCAAATCGTCGAGGTTTCGATGACCTGCTTTTATTCGAGATTCACGAGCGGTATCTAATACTTCCAAGCGAATTGGCTTTTGTTCCTCAGTGTTATGTTCCCATGCTCCTGTGTTAGAAGCATTAACAGGAAGCATATCGTAGAATGATTCAGCTGCAAAATTTATTACTGCAGATTTGAGCAAATCATCAATTGCTACAACAGGTGTGGTCATTAATGTGTCCGTAAATGCCTCACTAAGTGCGGGATAAATGTAATTACGTAGAGCATCTTTCAGGTGTATTTCTACGTTTTTGACGGTAAAAGTCTTATCTGTTCTAAGATATTTTGAAATATCCTCGTCGGTAAAATATGTATTCAGCTGTATCATTTTTTGATTTGTAAATCCCGCTGAGCAGGTGGAACATTGGCAAGGGTTTGCATTACTGGCAATTCATAAGTGAAAGTCATGGAAGAATCCCAACCGTTGAAATCACGAATAAAATTCAAATCCTCGACGGATAATTGTCTTAAATATTCTGAGGTAATCATCAAAATATTCATGGATTGAGACTTTCCAGAGCCGCCTTGAGTATTTTGGTCTGGAACGCTGCCGAATGATGAAACATCGAGACCTTGAGCCAACATAATTTCTTTTCGAGCTGTGTCTGCAGGTTCTTTTAATGAGCCTGTGATGGTATTTTGAGGTTGAGTGACAAGCTCCCATGCTTCTTGAAAGTCCTTGAAATTTGATGTTTTCCCTTTGACTTCAGACTGTAAATCAAGGTTAAGCTGAGTAATGACATCAGCAATCATTGTTTTACCTGCGTTCAACGAGCCACCAACCATATCAGAAAACTCTTTGATTGTTTCCTCTCGCTTTTGTTTGCGTTTATCGGCTTTCCAAGAATCCCAGTCTTTACCGTATTTTGCTCTCCAGTACCAATCTTTTATTTTGATGATGTAATTCACAATAGCTTGATTTTGAATTACTGCCATAATGAAACGAGGTTCATTATTAGAGATTTCAAGCCAACCACTTTCCAAAATTGTTTGCCACTCCGTAGATGGGTAATACTCTTCTTCGCAAGCTCCTTTGATAATGTACAGATATTTTTCACCCTCCTTATAGAGTAATTTCAAATTATTGATGGCATCAAAATCGGGTTCAATAAGACTGAATGTAAGCGTCGTTTCATCCTCAATCTTTTTCCCTTTTTCCCACTGAGCGTTCAGGTATCCATACTCTTTGACACCAGATTCGTTCTGTAAATTGTAGCGAAAACGTTGTGTTTGATGTGTTTTCAGTCCTACGATTTTTCCGTTCTCAAATAGAAATTGCGTTGGCGACAACAGGAATGTTCTAAGGTCACGGAGTTTTTGCATTTGGTAAGAATGTAATTTTGTATTTCGGAGTAGAAAGGCATTCCATTCTGGAAATTCAAAATCTTGTAATATAAAAGCATTCGTAAGCGGGTCTAATACTTTTTTCTTAACTCGAAGTCCTGACGCATAGATAGAATTAACGATTTGTCGAGACGTCCAACTAAGGGTATTATTTTTCTTCATCATCTCAAGAGCATCTTGAGGAAATGTATTACTGTCGCCCCAAGGAGCTAATTCGCCAAATGATTTTGCCTCCTGAATGAACTCAGGATTTGAAGCAGTAACAATTTTTGTTGCCGACTCAAATTGAAATAAGGTATGCGTATTATGAACATACGCATAGTTTTCGGTGATGATAGGTGTATTCATTAATAGACGATTCGCTTAAATTTGTCTTGTGTAGATTGCTTAAAATGGGTGATATATCTAATGTTTGCGTTACGGATTGAATCATCTTTTTCGCAATAAAAACGCCTTACTCGCTCTGCCAATTTGGGTGCAATTTTGGGGATGTATGGTGTAACTGAAATGTTATCAAATACATCTAACTTGACCTCTTTTATCCTGGCATTTCGGTACTGAATTACATCGGATAATATCACAATTTCACCACCTTCATTTTTGGAATAATTGCAGGTGATGGCGATTAGGTCGAACGGTACGGGATTGTTTGAAATATCGTGTAAATCAATAAGCCGTACTAACTCCTTAATCGTAATAGTATTGATGGTGTCGAACTGAATAATTTGCATGATGACAAATATTACAATTCAGAAATTTGGAAAAAAGGACGTAAGAGGAATGATGTTGGATAGGGATTCAGAGGCATTTTTGAGATTGGGGTCATAGCATCTGAAATGAATTGGAACAATTTATTTCAGATGCTATGACCCCAATCTCAAAAATGTCACAAAGGAGGGCGACGGCTAACCTACTAACGATGTTAGCAAGTTGTTGAGCCGTGAATTGATTATAATTAAACTTCTATATCTGACGGTAAAAGATTTTTGATACTTTCGACTGTACAAATGAATTGATAATATTTCCCTCCTTTTTGGGTACAACCGTTAAAAATTGGGATTGCTCTCCCTTGTATTGCTAAATGGTCTACGGGTTCGGAGTTCGCAAACATAAAACCGTTATGATAGATTGGGGGTAAAACTTCAAGTAAAAAGTCGTAATGGTCTTCCGTAATTTCCTTTAGCGTGTTTTCAATCGTGTACAGGTGCTTTTGATGGCGTGTTTTACGGTAAAATTCTGCATCTTCTTGACTGTTGTAAATTGCTATTGGTCGGCTATTTTTTGTTATTAAGAACATAGTAATAAGGGTTTTTAGTTGGAAAAAGCATCACAAAATTTATAAGCGGTTTGATTGATTTCGTTTGCTCCGCCTAAAGCATTACAAAATATCTGTTGCCGATTCTTTCGGGTGTGGGTGGTATAATGAGTAACACCATTAAACAATCCGAAAAGGTTATTACCTAAAGCGTTTGTTTCTTCTACGATTGAAAGGTTAATCATTTTCATAAGGTTCTTTTTCCTTACTGAAATTATACTGTTATCTGCTCTTTCTTCGTGTTTTAGATTTACAAGGCGTTCCACTAACATGGTTTTAACTTCTTCGTCTATGTCCACACCTGACCATTTTTCAAAAGTGTTTTTCATTTCTGCTCTTTCATTCATATAATGATTTTGAAAGTAGGTAAGTAAATTTTCTATTTTTTCTTGTAGGTTGGTCGTGTGCCTAATTTCGATATTACGAAAGTGTTTTGTAAATCGGTTACTACATCTTACCATCATATTTGAATTACCAATAAAAAAGCCTGTCGAACCATCATGAGAATTACCAATCATCAAATAATCTTTAAAGTCATAGCCTAAAATTTTGAGTGGTTCGGTAACTTGTAAGAATGCTAAAACCTTTTTCCCTCCGTCCACTTCTCCAAAATCTTTCAAGGGAAATTTTGTGTACTGGCTTAAAAAATTGACTACTTGAAAAAACCTTTCATTAGTTACTGGTGTGTAAGTAGATTTTGCAACGTTCAAAACTGTTTCTGTATCGTCTCGAAAAATAGCTTTATATCCTTCGATTTCATTATAATTTGAGTAGATTGGGCGTTCTACGATTTCCCAAGGCAATTTGTTATTTTCCATTTCTGTATGTTTGTATTGATAATGCGTATTCTAATTCTTGATACTTTTCTATTTTCTTCTTCTCTACTTCAATTAGCTTTTGAATACTTGAAATAGCATTTAATTTCACTTCATCATATTGTTTCTTTAATGCAGGTTCTGCAATTTTTTTGAAATCGTAAAGGGTTATAAACGGCACGGCTGTTCCTCCGATATATGGATAATATATCTTCATTTTAAAGAGACAATAAAAGATTTCGTATGCAAATGGTTTCTTTGTTGAAACTGCAAAACAGTTTGGGATTGGCTTTTTTAGTGGTCTTCCTGCGTAATTTCCTTTAGACTGAATATAAAAATCTGCTTTTATACCTGCTCGGTATGTGCAAATTTTCATAAATCAATTAACTGTGATAACTAACATTTTATTGAAAATTTCGACGCTCACCGTATTGGTAGAGGAAAAACCCGCTTGTTTTAACCATTCGCCCTGGAGTAGAAGTTTTGGCGAAATTACAGGAATATCCAAGTTTGATTTGTTGTAACGATATTTTTTAGAAATTTTGATTTTTCGAGAATTTGACATAATTTTGACCTGTTGAAGTTGTAAGAAGACTTTAATAAATTTTTGTTAAGCCGTGCGAGTGTTAGAGCCTCGCACGGTTTTTTTGTTTTACGAAATAGTGAAACTTTGAATTTCTCCTTCTAATTCGTTGAGGTGTTCTTTTCCTTTCCGCTCTTGATTTTCCAAAAATTCTAAATTACTAATCAAATGAGGAAATTCTAAAATTCTCCCACTTGGAAAAAAAGCTTTGAGTATAAAGCCTGTACCCTCTTTCCCCTCTTGTAAGCCGTCAAAAATTTCCTTATATCTCACGCTTGATTTTGCGTGAAAGGCTTGCAAAGATATACCTTGCTGAATTCGCTCGAAAACTTGTGAGACTGTTGGTAGTGCTTTGATTTCCTCTGTATCAAGAGAAATAATTTTAGTGTTAGCCTTTGGAGTTGTGGCTAATTGGGTAGGCATAGAAGTAGCCTTACCGTTTTGTGCGGTTGTTGTGTTGTTTGACATGATTTTAATAATTTTTTTGTTAAAAATTGATAGGAAAAACCCTGTTAGAGCAGGTTTTTACCGTTTTTCCATATACAAATATACGAAAAAATCGGGATTTTGCAATGATTTTTCTTAAAAATTTCAACTTAATTTACTGATAATCAAAGGTTTAAAAAAATCATTTCCGATTTTTTTAAACCTTTGTAACGAAGCCTGACGGCAACCGCCCTGACGGTCGTATGCAGTAACATGGCTCAAAACGGTTATGTATGTGAGGGGGGGCTTGCACCTGCCTACATACCTAACGAATCAAGATTGACCGTTTGGACATTGAATAGATTATAATAGTTAAGAACGGCTAATAAACCTGTGTCGCTGGCTTCTGTTAGGTGGGGGAGTTCGTAAGCAGGTAACAAACGTTTCTTTTCGCCTGATTTATCCTTTCCAAAGGTTGTCTTGCCTTTAACGACTCTTATCTCTGTTTGGGTGTTCTTGCACGCTCTTTGCCATCTAAAAGCATTATCAACATTATAGGCAAATGTATAGTTAGGTAGGTCAGGGTGTTCCCCTTTCAGCACTCCTTGCCATAAATTGTAGCGATACTGATGGTCAGTTTGGCTTAGATAGAGAGGGATAACTGTAAAGTCTTGCGATAATTCTGTATTAGTACGATATGCGTATGTATCTTTCTCTGTCTTGTCTGCATCGGTGGCAATGGCAGTGTTATCATAAGCATATACAACCTCCTTATTAGGTAGATATTTATAGTAGTCCTTAAAGTCTTGTACTACATCTTCACGCTTCTTAGGGTGTAGCACATAGAAGACCTTGAGTAATACTATCGTTCTATTGTGTAGCTGATATACAGACAGAGAGGATATATCAGAGTTATAGTCCATACCTATTATAAGAGGTTGGGTATAATCTATGTCGCCATCCCAGCGACAATCCCTTTTCTCAGCATAGTTAATCTTATACTTCTTATTCTCAGGTGTATAATAACCATGTACGTGTTCATCCAAATACGGATAAAATCCGTTGGTTACTTGCGTTTGTATTTCGTTCAATACTGCAACTTTCCAATCGTAATCGGTCGATGTTTCTTTCCAGTTTTTGAGCTTATTTGGACCAAGTGCATGGATATTATCCAAAGAGCTGGCAAGACTTACCATCGTGAGCCCCATGCAGCACTTATTCAACACTCTTGTAACGACGTCTATATCATCTTGAATTGATTGTTTTTTGCTTTCTGATTTTGTCTTGAGCTTCGCTTGTTGTAATTGAGAAATGACGTAAGCGTATTGTATAGCTTCGTCTAATTTCTCTTTTTTCTCTTTTCCACGGAAATCAAGCAACCAAAATTCCTGCGGATTTCGTGGCATATCAGTTACGTAAGTAACTGAACCGTGTACGCTCAAATGACCAAAATGCTCCTCATTTCCACGCAAACATTTGATTGACTCATCAATTTTAGTCTTCTTACACAGACGTGCTTCGTCAATGATAAGCCAATCAATTGATTCACCATTGGACAGGGAATTGAAGTTGTAAGAGAATAATTTGATAACTGAGCCGTTACGGAAGAAAATACAACGACTATACTGATTTTTTGAGATACGACGATAAGGCTTTTTCCAACTCTCAGGAGGCTTTTGAAAGCAAACAAAGTCTTTTCCTTCTTCTAAGCCCATATCTTCCCAAGACTTCACAATCTCGCCAAAAATATGCTCCATCATGTGGGTGAATGATGGACACCCAATGGCTCCGACTGAGCGAGGCATTAGGATTGCATTGGTATAAGCTTTGCGAGCGGTAACACCCCAAGTTTTACCTGTACCACGCCCCCAAATATTAACTGATATGGTAACGGGCAATATATTGGCATAGAGTTGCTGAGTATGGTTATGCACATACTTCAGCTTATTAATAGCTGTTGAACTTATCATTTTTAAGGTGTAGAAATGGAGAAATTACAGTTCCTGGAATGGTACTGCTTCTCCTATGGTTTTCTTTGTTTTTCTCTTAGGAGCATCGTCAGACGCTCTTAATTCTTCAACTATTTTGGCAATATCTAATCCTTTCAATGCCGAATGATTAGCTAACAACTCAGGATTGAAAACAAAAATTGGTGTTGGTAATGGCTCACGTTCTTCTTCAATATCTGGCATAGAATCATGAATTTCACGCAGGTTTTTCAGTTGTACTGCGTGAGCTCGTTCATCAGGCTCTGCAGAACCTTCTATTCTATCAATAGCCATCATTGCCTTATTGATAATATATTGCTGTAAGGCATTTTTGGGCATGATAGAAGTGAACCCCAACTTCTCTTGTCCTTCGTTCCAAATGCGGTATAATGAAGAATAATCGACATTGAAAACTTGAAAAGCTTTTTCAATTATCTCACGACGGGTCATTTGCTCATCAATATGACGAATCTTGTTTTGCTCCCACAAGTCAGAGAAAAAGTTAATAATTGCTAACTTATTACTCATTGCCTCTGATAGCTCAATGGGTTTATTTTTTTCAAGATTATGGGTTAAAACTTCTAACCCTTGCGATGTCTTAACTTGCTTTTTCATAGCTTTTTGCGTTCATTTTCTTGTATCATTCGTAGAACTTGCTTTTGTGCCTCAGCAGAACCGTTATAGGCTAAATTTAGAATTGATTGGTAAACTTTAGCTTTTGACTTCAATCTACCTGCTTTGATGGTGTTGTCTATCTCAGTAGAATTTGCATCTGGAGATACACCAACAATTAGCAATATTTCAGTCTTATTGAAGATAAATAAGCCTGCAAACGATTCGATTTCTTGTAATTTTTCAGGAGTAATCATTTATCAATTTTAATATGTATTCGGAGTAAAAGTGTGCTGTTTTTCTTGAGCATATCACTGCTCCTGCTTCGTGTTTTGTGTTTCTTGTCCAATTTTGAGACCCTAATATTGTTATAGCAATATCAGGGTTTTCTATAACTGTAATCTTAGCGTGCGACTCTTCGTATCCAATTTTTGTGGCAATTGAGCTAATAAGTTGAAACGCATTTGGTTGACGCTGCCTTATTCTTGCATCAAGGAGCGTGAATATTCTATCGACCTTTTTCTGAAATTTTAGGTTAGCAAGCTTGCGAACCGATGGCTCAGATAAACCATAGGTCGTAAAATAAATGTCGCATACTTTTTCTTGCTTCTTAACTATTCTATCTACTATATCATGTAGCGAAAATTTACCTTCTGAATTGAAGACTATCAAACGATTATCTGCGATATTCTCGACAATTTGTTGTAAGGTTTTCACGCAAATAATATCCTCTATGCCATCGACGACTAAGAGGTTTTCATTTTCTTCTTTTGCGAGACTAAGGAAGGAAAATAGTTGATTCATTTTCAGCTAATATTTCGTTAATTTTTTCGATTTCTTTTTTGGTTTCCTCAACAAATAACGCCCTCCTGACTTCGGGAATACGTTTCAAATATGACGGTGACAAGTATGTTTTCAAGGTCCTTCGTCTATCTGCTGCAGTAAGCAAATCAATCTTATATTCTGCTTCAACCTTTTCTTTAATGACCTTCACTTCAGGTACTTTTCCTTCTGCCTCAAAATCATCGTGAACCTTCCATGCTTCATCAATTTTATTCCAGGTACTTCGCAGTGAAAAGACTGTTTTCTTAGCGTCTATGGTAGATTGCACCCCGCTAAGACTTTCCTCGACGAACAAAACAAGTGTATGGTGCAAGCGTATAGCTTCTTTGTGATTTGCCTTTCGTTCATCCTCAATTTGTTGAATAATTAAGGGCTTTTTTTGGGGCGAATTGATGATTTGTTGAACCTGCGGTTTGGGAATATGATTAGCATCTATTTCATCAAGCAGTTTTCCAATTTGCTTATGCAGCTCTATGCGAGTGTAAGTTGTTGAACCCAACTTCTCAAACAGCTTCAACCATGTTTGTGAACCTCCAAAATTCCTGAATAGCTCAAAACCATTATCAAAATCTTGCTCACCATTTAGCCAAATTCTTAGTGGGTGCATAAAAAAATATGGACTGGACTATAAGCCCAGCCCATCTTTAGAGGTTAATATTATTATCTTGCAGAGGTCAATTCTTCATATTTTGCTTTCTGATAATCAGAAAGATTATTCAAATCAACCTCTCCAAGCCCAGCCACTGCAACGATTTGCGTTGGCTTTTTTTCTGGTGTCTCATCTCCCTGAGCTTCAACAGGTACAATTTTTTGGTTAGCCATTTTCTTGATTAAGCTACTAAATCAAGTATTGAACCATCTGCGAGCGAAAGCACTTCATACGGTTCAAACTCAACGGTAAGTGTAACTGTTGCTACTTCAGGACCATCTTCGTATTTGTATTTTGTTACAACTGCAGGAACGTCTTTATCTCCCATCAACAACATTTGACCATTGTACTTAGGAAGAACAACAATAACATCAGCTCCTTTCAATTTAGCGGCAAAACCTCTTGAGCCTTTATCAGCATAAAATACAACTTCTGCTGTACTTTTTACTGCTGTATTTCCTTTTGAGAAATCACCTTCAGCATTCAATTTTATAGAGTCTTTCACAACCTCGCATTTTGCGAATGTTGTTGCTCCAAATGGTTTGTTTGCAGTTGCTCCCGTTACGGCGGTCACATAGTCTTCGTCCGTCATTAATGCCGTTAATTCGGCACGGTCTGGAAAAGTAAGAATACTTGAGAACAACTGTAAATAACAAGCGAGCTTAAATCCTGCAAGCTTTGCTTCAGGGTTTACAGGTCGCTTTTGACTCCCAATTTTTGGGGCAATACTTTTATTAGCTGCCATTTTTTGTTTTTTTAATGTGGTGTAGAACTATCTAAATATTTGCTTAAACAAGCTTACTGCTTAACGAAAGCCTCATCATCAGCCACAACAATTGCCTTCAATTTCTCTTGAGGAAGTTTTGATAATGCTTCGTAGTTGTAAGTTTCCTTATCAACTTTAACGGCTCCGTAGGTCATAGCGTAAGATGTCTTACCTACTTTCAGGATTTGTTTAGGTTGTTCCTTTCCTGCATTTGCGATTTCTGCTGTTAATGATTCGTTCAAAGAATCTTTATGCTCAGATTCAGTTTGCAACGATAAGATATAATTTGTCTTTTCGTCTTCGGTCATTGCCGCAATTTCTTCTGCTGTTTTCATTGTATTTTTTGTGACCTGTCAGGTCGTTGAAAATTAATGTTTGATTGAAAATGGATTGGCACTGTTAGCACCAATCCAAAAAATTCTCGATTAGATTTCTTAGGCTCTTGACGAAACGGTTACGGCTTCTAAGTCAATAATTTGTACCCCAAAAACCATCTTACATAAGTACAAGTAGTAGTATCCTTCGTCTTTGAATTTAATACTTCCAACCATCTGTTTGATGTCTGTACCAATTCTGATAGCACCTTTTGGAAATACCCAAACACGGTTTGAAGTGCCTAACCATGACGCTGAACGAACTTTACATTTTTTCTGAGTACCATCGAGGTACACAAACTCTTGGTCTAACATATCCTTATTGAAAGTAGCCTCATGACCAAATTCACGACGATAAGAATCCCCAAAGCCTGCGTAATTATCAATACTCAAATACATATCTGTTTCATTCTCCTTCAAAGCTTGTTGTTGAGCACGCCAAACAGTTTTGCACACTGTGTTGTAGTTACCAGCCACAGCGTTAAGACCTGAGCCACTACCTGCATCGAACGCAGGAACAGAAACTGGTACAATTGCTGGAGTTGCTCCCGTTGTTTCAGCTAACATGATTTTCTCTAATCCGTCACAGATTTTCAAGAATGTATCGGCTGAAGCTGTGTCACCTTTATAGAACAATTCGTCTAAATCCTGCATTGAGTTTTTAGCGTAATCATCCAAAATAGCAACCTCTAAAGGCACTTTCCCTGCTGAAATGTCAGCCATTTCGTTTGCCCAGGTATTACGAAAAGCTTCTGGTTCAAGTGGCAATTCTTTTTGTCCAACGCCGACAACTAACTCACGGTCAGACAAAATCACTTGTCCGTCGGTAGTCTTAATCGCTCCGTCATACTTGCGGAATTTGCCTTTTACAAGCACTTTACCATACTTTTTCGACTTTGTTACGTCGTAATCAATCGGAATTTGCTTAGTAGCATCAGTATTTTTGAAATACTTTCTTACAAGGGAACTCGCTAATTTTGCAACAACGATACCCATTTTTGTAAGGTCAAGACCTGTGTTAATCACAGGAGCTGGAATAGTAGCCATTTTTATAGGTGTTTTTTAAGATTTGTAGAACATTTTTTTGTGATGATAGACTAAGAATTAATCTTCGTCTGGGAATGTTAAGCCTGCAGCTTTCATCCAATCTACATCATTATTTGAAAGAGCTGACTTCTCAGGTTCTTCACGTTTTGGAGACGATGCTTTCGGATTTTTTACAGCAGCTTTTAACTTCGAATTTTCACCTCTTAATTGTGCGATGATAGCATCTTTATCCTCTGCTTGTGGTTGCGTTTCAACTGTTGCTTGAGGTGTTTGAGGTGTTTTTGCTTCGGGTGCAACTGTTTCAGGCGTTTCACCATCGTCATTTCCATTGTCTTCGCCTTCTCCTTCTCCAGAGCCATTGGCGTTATCAATGTCATTTTCAATTTCTGCCCCGAAAAATGTGGCAAGACCTGCCATAAATGCGGACATTTTAACGGTTTTCTTTTCCATTGTTGGTTGTTTTTTTTGCGTTATAATTTGTGGATTATCAATTGCCGACATGGCAAATTCATATACTTTTTCAAATGAACCGATTTCATCAATAAGGCCACTGGCGATAGCATCAGCTCCTAAGAAATCAGCCCCTTTTAAGGCTTCTTGAGAAACATTTGGACGATATTGCTTCACAAAACTCATAAAGCTTTCATCAAATTTGAACAAAATACCATCGGTGTAACCCTTAAAATCCCCATTCATGGCACGACGGTAAGAGTCATTTTTGAGGGGTGAGGTTTTGGAATATAGGTCAATTATTTTGACTCCATTTTCTTCGTACCACTTCGACCAATCCTGAAAAGTGGTCATAACACCACAAGAACCAGTCATACAATCGACATTAGAAGCAAACTTATAGTCATCGGTAGCACCTATATACAAGCACGCAGAAGCTTCCATACCTGTGTTATGGCCAATGATTGGAGGTTTTACTTCCAATTTTTTCTCAGCCAAGCCACGTGTTCCAAAAACAGCTCCTCCAGGAGAATTTTTCGTTTCGATAATTACTTTCACACTACTATCATGTTTCGCCTTATCGTACCAACCCATTATAGTATTTGTACCAGCCGTTCCACAATAATCTTCTTGAGTAATAGCCCCAATAATTGGTATCATTAGCACCTCTCCCATTTTCATTGGAAAATGATCGTAGTAATAAGTGTCTCGGTCTGACACGTAAGGCTCTGCTTTTAGAGCTGCATACATATCAAGATTCCTTTGTGCTTCGTGCGAAATTCCCTCAACAAATGCAGGCGGTTCAGCACTTGCCTGTAATTCTCCATTCATCAACTGCATAACCAAGGGCATTAGGCCGATGGCACTGGCTTGGTGTATGTGCCAAGCCATGTTTGCACTCATTATTTGGCGTAGTAATCTGAAATTATTTCGAGTCATGATGCTAAATTATTGCTATGTATAGAATTGAAAAAGGACGTAACAAAGGGTACTTACAGCCCGTGAGCTGTAAGCATTCTACCAAAAAGGGTCTTTGTTGAAGCAGCATCCCAATGAAGTTGGTCGCCTTGAACACTTAATCCAGTTGGACTAACTGCGATGTATTTTCCACCACTTCCATTACAGATTTCATCAATCTTGCTATTCAGATAATCACCATATTGTGTAGGTCCAAACTTCGTAACTGCAATTTTTGCCGACGTCGATGTCATTGCCAAAATCTTCGGGAAAAGTGTACTTGTTGCTGCTCCCCAATAATTTATACCACTTAAATTTGGGAAATGTGACGGGTCAGTTAATGTCTGTCCTGAAGGCGTAGCATTATTTATACCTTGCGAATAGAAAATGTACCATTTCGGTACTTTCCCTTCATTTGCCAACTGTGCTTTGACGACATTGATTCGAGCTTGAGCAATAGAGTAATACCCTCCAGAAATATCGTCATTCCACTGCCCAATAAAGCTTCCACCTTGTGCGACTTTCACAATGATTAACTCTGGCTTCTGAAGTGCACCTGAAGCAAAATAATTAGCGGCTGGCACTTCCCAACCCCAGTTCTCATTTGCAGTACAATCGTTTTCACCATACGAACTATTACCACCATTTTGTGTAGTGGCAATGTTTAAGGTTTCGAGCGTATTGTTACTATTATTAAGAATACGAACACCATTTCTAACACCTAATTCATTACTATTTGCAGTGGAAAATAAGTTGCGTGTACCTGCGTTGCTCTCTCCCCAGAAAACGAATACAGGGACTTCATTTGTGCCAATGTTGATTGTGTTGCTCGCACTTGAGCTAACAGAACCTACGGTACACGTAGCGAAATAGCTACTGTTTGCCGAAGCATTACTAACCGAATAGGTAGTGCCTGTACCAATTTGGGTATCCGTCAACCACCACTTCACAGTTCCCGAACATCCACTTGCAGTGAATGTTACGTTATTGCCTGAAATCGGATTAACAGGATTGCTCTGGATAGTTGGAGCAGTTACGCTTGTACCACCATCGACCGCCACACTGCCTAATTTTATAATAGCAAAGTAATAGTCCTTAGATGCGAGAGGCAAAGTTGAAAGAGCTGCGTCCTTGTAGGCATAATCGACTGTTTCCCAGTCGTTTGCCGTAATACTATGATAGTACCAAGTTCCATTATATTGAATTCGGAACTTTGCACTCGTTGGCTCGACGCCCTCTGGTCGAGCTGCGAAAATAACCCAGTAACCATCCGAACTTAAAGCCTGTCTTTGTGGCAAATTATTCTCAGAAAGGATATAATCAGTTGCCTTGTTTTTTACGTAGGTCGTGCCATTGTTGTAACTAACCTCAGAATTATGAAGTAAAAATGTAAGCGATGGCTTCAAATCAACAAAGCTTTTTCCACCGTTGACCCGTTGGTGCATCAGGTTAATTAAACCAAAAGCACCGTGGTAACCGTCCAAATTCTGGTCGTAATTACGGTCCCATATTTGCCACTCGCATCCAGTTAATGCGGTAAAACCACCAATATCGAAGCTGTACTCACGGTCAAAATGTTTGAACTTGAGAGCCTGATTAGTAAAACCTGCATCGAGAAAAACACCTTCATGGGCTCTATCGCACGTGATTTTGCTTTGTAGAAATACCTTTCTATTTCCTAATTTTCTTACTGAATAATCCTTATTGACATCACCATAATTGATAATATCAGCTATGATATGGTTGGTATTTCTATCCATACCAAACTTATCGACAGTCGTATTGTCAACAGGATTGGAAGGTGAATAACTTAAAACCCAAACTGTTTCTCCGTTGATAACTTGACTTTCGTATTTCCAGCCGCCTTTTCGTGCATAGATTTGACCGTGCTTATAGGTCATATCAGAAGTAGAAGAAATCTCAATACATGGTAGTACGTTAGGATAATCAATAACACCCTTATTAGTTATACGTCCATTAAGTGTTATCTTATTGGACGTATTCCAGTCCCAACTCGTAGGAATATTATTAACTGCAGGGCTTGAGCCTTCATAGATTGTGCTGCCATCAATATTTTTTCTTGTGGCTGGATAGTTCCCTTGGTCATCTGGATAGGTCGAAAGTTCTGCTCCAACTCCGTTAATCGGAGCGGAATATTGAGAGAAGAAATAACCTTGAGTCGCACTACCACCACCGAGCAAGAAAGCCAAATGTCGTGGTAGATAGTCGTGACCCATCTCCAAACCAATTTCAATGTCTGCGTTTACGACACCGACATTTACTTTGCCGTTTGATTTATCGCCTTGCCCTAACCTACGAGCTTGAGCGGACTCAATCCCTTGGTCAAATGCCCATTCTGCACTATTGTTAATCCACTCGTTTCTTTTTCCGTCACCTGCGGCACCATATCCAGAAAATGCACGCTCATAAAATGGTATCGCACTTATGAAAGTCGTCCATTTTTTATTGGCTGTTCCGCAATAAGTATCAATATCATCAACCCAGGGACCGCCCGTATTTGGGTTGGTTTCATAGATATAGTCAACGCAACGGTCACCTATACCGTTATAAAACAACGGATTATGGTCGTAGTTGAACGAAATACCAACATCCTGCGGCTTTCTATTATTATTCTTAAAGTTTCCTCCCTCTACTTGCCATGCCACAGCCCAGTTTGGAAAGGCTTTTCCGATAGCTGCGTCGGTAGAAACAACAGTGCTAATTTTGTCAAAAAGATGTGGAGAGTATTTTCCGTTTGTTTGCTCAATTGGAACAAGCTTAATTTTATTTTGGAACGCAGCCACATTTGTTGGAGGAGTTCCACCACCACCGCCATTTTCATCAACAGTTCCTAATGTGTAGATTTTTGCACCATCAGCCGTTGTGGTTAATGTGTAACCAGTTGGCGTTGCAAATCCTGTTGGTTCAACTACACCCCCATAGCCTGATACTTGACCCTCAAAACAACTATAATCTGAACCCGTCCACGACTTGGTAAATGTGATTGAGACAAAATTAACAGCTCGGACTAAAAAGCTCTCAGGTGTAGTATTGAGCGACTGTGTAAGCCACAGTTTATTGTTGAAAATACGGGCGTACATATCATACGGCGTAGTTCCTACTATTTTCGTACCTAATTTTAGTCCGTCAGTTATACCACATAATACAGGTGTAGTTGGGTTGGTTGGTTGTGTTGGAGCTGAAAAAGTAATTGTATTACTATATCCAGAAACATCAATTCCTTTTTCGCAACGAGCCTTGTAAGAATCTCCGTAGGTTACGGTAATTCCTAATGAACTTCCCGTACCAACCTCAGTACCATTTTTGAAAAAATGGATTAAATAACCGTTTTTACAAGCAGAAGCCGTAAGCGTTACTGAAGCATTTGCGGTAGGGGTCAAATTTGATGCTGCCAATGTTGGAGCTGTAAGCGGGCTATTATCAATTGCATTGTCAGTTCCAGTGTACACACCGCCCAGAAATCGGTGAAATTCAGCAGAAACAAGGTTATTCACACTCGCTGAGGTCGTGTACAATCCCTTATAGAAATTTGGTTTCCAACCTGCAAAAGCATTCTGCACTGTTGAGATTGTTATCCAAGTGGGGTCATCGCTTGTAGGTGCTGACACCGAATATTTTAATACTGCAGTATTTCCATTTCTTTCGATTCTTAACCAAACAGGTAATGTTGTACCTGTTTTTTCACTAACGATAACATTAGAAGTTGCCTTTGTTGTGCGTTGAATAACCTGCAACTTATTATTAAGAGCTGCGATACTGATATGTCGAGACGTATTAGAGCTGTCTTCTCTAATCGTAATTATCGCCCTTGCATTCGTCGAATTTGATAATGCCTTTGTAAATGTTTGCCAAATGAATGTATTTCTATTTTCACGAACAACCCAACCCGTTCCTGCATCCTTAACACCACCGAAATCACCTGCACCTGCTATCTCAAAAAAATCAGGAATATTGTTATACTTCTTCAAATATCCTCTCGAATTGCTTGAATTAACGCTTGTGAAAGTTAAGTTGAGCGTTTGAGAACAAATTTTTGTAGAATTTGATGGTTTCAAAAACAAGGTGTATATTCCGTCTTGTCTTCCCGAAAAATCAAAACTTTTTGTTGTGCCTGTGGCTATTCCCTGTACTATTACAGAGTCGGAAGGTGTTTTCAACACAAAATCGTAAGCAGATACACCCGAAATAACAGGGAGCGTAACAACAAAACTATTCAC
Organism: Arcicella aurantiaca; assembly: GCF_003148625.1. Classification (GTDB taxonomy): domain Bacteria; phylum Bacteroidota; class Bacteroidia; order Cytophagales; family Spirosomataceae; genus Arcicella; species Arcicella aurantiaca. Next base: position 191,618 of record NZ_QGGO01000008.1, read on the forward strand.
TGACCGTATTGCAGAGCCGTTCATTGTGCATATATCTGCACTGTTGGTATGAGCAAAAGTTTTGGTTACATCACCACAAAGAGCTTGAGACGTGCTAACCATCCGTAATGTATAATTACCTGAAGGAATATCGCCTACATCAATCAGCTCTGTATTAGTTAAGTTGACTGCAGAAGTGTTCCCACTTTTCACAACAATACTTTGCGAATTGATAACCTGATAGAAATATGGACGGGTCGTTCTATTACTACTAAGTGTTACATTATAGGTTTGAATACCCGCCTGTACTATATTGGTAATAGAGAATGAGCAAGGAGCCGTAACCGTAATTGCCAAATTACTTTCTCCCAACACAGTATTACTAACTGTGTTGTAAGCTTCTATTACTACGGTTTGTGTTCCTACTGCAATTGGACTTATAATTAATTCAGAGAGAATAGGGTTATATTGAGCAACATTCGCAATTGTCATTGTTTGCCCAGCCTTCAACCTGTATCCTGTATTGACAGGAACTGCAATATCATTATTTTTTGGCTGAAAAAGAGCTCCAACATTACTGTCAAGACTAATAACATCATTGACAAAACTTACTGGTATCGTACTCGTTTCAAATTTCCACAAGTAGTTGACTACGTAGGTGGGTAACAACATTTGTCCTGTTGAATTACCTGCAGCTATGACCCGTGTCTCTACGATGGATGTACCACTTTGGTTTTTGATAGTTACTTTCACGGCTCCTGAAGTATTGTTGAAAATCTCAAACTTGAGATATGCAGCACTACACTCAATAGCCGTGAAAAAGAACTTATCGGTTGAGCTTGTTGTAGAAAACTCAGATTTGTAGGTAGGACAAATACTTGAGGAACCGCCTCCTTGCTTCACTTCAATTCCAGCAACGGAGTTGGCTTCAATATAATTGTTCTGCGAAAAACTGCTAAAAAATAGCAATAGGCTACTCAACAACAAAGTTGCCCTCATCAGGTGTAGTTTCATTTTCTGTTATTATTTGTGAGTTGTAGAATTCATCAATAATTATGGCTACTCCAGCCACAACTTTGAATCGAATAGAATCGTATAATGTAGGTAATTGAATGTTTCTTGCAAAAAAATAATATGTGCCGTCTGCAACGTTATGGAGTACATTACTGCTTTGATTTGCTTGAAAATCAGCATCTGCAATTTTTTCCGTAAGTCCATAGCCGTACTGAAACAAATCGACTGAGCAGTTTGGCAATAGTACAATTGTACATTCGTTGCTAACTACTCCGATGTAGCTTATCGTTCTGACCGTTACGGTTTTGATGATTTTGAATTTTTGCGAGTACTCAAGAAACTTTGCACGCTGAAATGTTAACTGATGACGAGCGACGTCCCGAAAGGTTGTTGCGGATAAGTAAGTGTACTTTGCCGTGAAAGGATTACGGAGAATAACAACATTGTTCATCGTTGTTAGCTCTACGCAAATATTTTTTCTTCGAAATTCTCGATTGAAAAATTCTTCAAATTCATTTTCAGAACCTTGAGCGTCAAAAGTGATTGAAAAAGTTTCCTCATCGTAGTTCTGTATATTATCACTAATAGTTGCAACCTCAAAAGCTCCTTCAAATTTCATCACATCCAAAGCCATTAGGGGATTGAAATTTCGCAAAAACTTAAGCGGGGGCTTAATTTTTGACTTGTGCTGAAAAATTTGTTGGATAATTTCTGAGGAATGAAATAGCCGTACAGATTTATAGCCTCCTATATTCTGCACGGGGTTCGTGAGATATTGATAATTTGATGTAGAACTACTCATTGAAAATCCAATGGTTTGGTTTTCAAAATTAGTAGCTCAAAATCTTAAATGAAGGGACGTCAAAAAAGCAAAGTTTCACAAACATATAACTGTTTTTCAAGCAATTACAGCCTGTGAAACACTATAAAATGGGGACGTTTCTCAATTTTTAGGGACGTTAGTGGCTTTTGGGGGGTTGTCTCTCGAAAAATTTCTTAGATAAGAATTTCGTACACGTAACCGACGAGAAACAAACTTTTCACAACTATCGTGTTCTATTTCATCTTCAATTTTGTTTACCTGAAGATAATATGAAATTGCTTCTGAACGATTTTTTGTAATAGATATTCGACCATCGACAAAAGATGCAATGTCTTCTTTATAGTACTGATACAAAAAACGCCCTAAATTGATTGCTGCATCATCCGACAAATTGAGATGACAAAGTGAATTTGGAAGTTTGAATTTTAGTTCTATCGTATTGGCGGGCTGGGTTCTTGGTTTGAGTTTGTATTCAATCCTCTCCAGAGCGATTTGGAAAATTGAGCCTAAGAAAGAATCAACATCTATACAAATTACATCTTTAGAAGAAAACCGATGTAGTAGAAATTTGTGTACGTGCGGATGTACAGGGATTTTAACAGTTGTTGACATGGTAAAATAGCGTAAGTTTAGTATATTGCCTGCGTATCTTACTTTTTCTTTAGAAATCTTGAGTTTTCAAATAGCCAACACAAAAAATGTGTTGGCTATTTCGTTTTACAAAGATAACAAAATAATATTCTGTTACCTTGGTAAATAGCTGCTCAGTACTCAGAATATTATTTTGTTAACTACATAAAAACTGAAATTATTTTTCCTCTTGAACTTACCGACAAAAATTGTTCATTCAAATCTTTTTCAGTTGAAAAGCCTATTAGTTTTTCATTCGTATCTTTTTCTACAATCCATATAATCTCATTTTCTTCAACAAGTGTACAGAATCCTCTTTTAACTGCTGTGTTTGCGGACATTAATGTATTTCCTTTCATGTTAATATTTTTCGTTTAGTTCTAATACAAAAATCAAATTTCTTAAATTTTCATCATTTTTCTTAATAGCCTTTTGATGGTTCTGGAGAACATCAATTAAGTTTTCAATCTGCTTTTGTTGTTTCAAATCCCTATTAAGGGATTCATTCTCTATTTTAGCAATTCTAAATTGCTGTGATATATTTCCCATTATTAAAAGGGAAAACATTAACATATTAAAAATTTGGGCATTGTCTTTATTTTCTTTCATAATTTTGATTAAAATTGTATATCCAATCTTACTTCAGTTGAAGGCGTAATATTATAATAATCCGTCCTTTCATCCCATGTGATTGCACAATCAAACAATCTTGCTTTTTGAATTGAATACCTATCGTATTCAAGATTCAATTTTCCAAAATATTCTGTAAGCTCATTTGATTTAGCTTCGTATTGCTCCCAAAACGCTCTTTCTTCCTTTTGAAGCCTTTTCAATTTGTCCAAAGGATTTTCTAATTTTAGAAATTCCTTTTTAACTTTTTCGTATCGTTTTGATAGTTTAGTCATCTTCTCAAGAAGTAATCAAACTGCATCATAATCTGGTTAACAATATCGTAGGATTCCTTTTTAGGCTCTTTGATTTCTCCTCTCTTATTGTACGGAATTACTCTATAATTTACTGCTCCGTCTAAAATTTGAAATACTAAAACAAAATCACTTTCAATATCAAAAGCTTGAGGGAAATCACAAGCCATAATCACATTATTACAACCACTTTTCCATTCTGCTTTTAGTGCTGCATAGCACTGCTCTGAGCGATGACCGACAAGACAATGAACAGACATTTTGTTTTCATTGTCAATTGAAATCATGTGGAACGGGTGATACCCAAATTGATTTGGGTTTATTTCTTCGATTTTTACGAATGCTTCAATAAACTGGCCTATTGTCATCTAATTAAGGTTTTTAGTAATGGAACTCATTTGATTTTTAAATTGGAGCTGGTGTTGCATAAAGCTATGACGATAAATTTTTTCAGCATATTCTTGATTAATCGTATCAAAAAATTTATTGAGACAATCATGGCAACAATACATTTGGTCGGTATTTGCTTCTATGAATCCTTCAATCATGTGCTTTGGAATATAGGCTGTTATTTTAAGTTGGGCGTGCTTAAATTCACCCGTAATTAAAATTGCTTTTCGGAAAATTATTTGTGATTCACCAATAGTGAATAGTTTTACGTAGGTCATAAAATTTTAGATTAAAATGTTAATAATCTCCTCCAGCTCCACCGCCTCCAGTGTCTCCACCACCAAAATCAAAAGATGATGAGGAGCTGTCAGAATCGGAGTTAGTTGGCAAGTCAATTGATGGATAATTAGCAGGCTCTACATAACCAAGAGTATTAATTGGACTGTAATAATAGTCCTGAAAACTATCCTTAAAGTCAATCTCATTTATTTCCTTTTTCATTTGATTTAATCTGTTTGTGGGTGATTCAGGAATATTAAAACTAAATTCTGATTCTAAGAAAAATGCTAAATTCGGAGCTAATTTCTTTCTATTTGTAAGCCAAAACTTTAGGGTCAAAGCATCATTATTGACGCTAAAAATGATTGATTCTAATAGGGAAATCTGAAAACTATCTACAATACATAGCTGATTTTTAGGTATGAAAATTTTGCCAAATAGTCCAATTTCTCCAAGGTAAGCGTAAAAACGCTTACCAGATTTAGAGGTCACTACCTTGAATGTTCCTCTATCTTTAATTGTGAATTTGCTCATTATTTTATTGTTCAAAATGTGAATCGAATTCAGTCATTGCATCTGCAATTTCTGCTATTGAGTATTGACAAACTGTTAATAAATAAATATGTGCCTGCTGTTCTGAAATTTCAGCTAAAAGGCTAAAACGTTTCATCTCTAAATCTTGCATTTCCTTTTGTAGTGACATAAGCCTATCAACATCATCCCGATAAATTCGCTTGCCTTCATGGAGGCATTCCGTCCAGTGTCTCATCCTATTAGCATATTTATCAAAGGGTTGAATAAATCATTATTCCAAGGGTCAACTCTTATTTGCTCTATCTTGTCTAAAATTTCCTGCATATCATTATGATTAAATACATAATATGAACCTTTAAATAAAATTGGTTGATTGTATGGTGGAGAAAATTCATCAAATTGATTCTCACGTTCAAAATCTAATTTGTTATTTTTAATAATTGCATCCCCAATTACTTCAATAAATTCATATTTCAAACGCTTTATACTTGTCTCCTTTTGTTCTTCAGTTAGCTCATCAATAATATATTTTTGAGTATCAAATATTGCTTGTAATAGCATGATTTTTTCTGTTTGAGTTATTACATTCTTTAGAGCAAAATACAGCTCCTTTTCTTTTGCCTTTTAAGCTTGCACCGCACACAACACATGAGCCAATAATGTGGCTTTGAGCCGTTATTTCATGGTTTTGAGACGATAATGAGCCGTTATTTTTTGGCTCAATTATCGGCTCAATTGGTATTTTTATACCCGAATTATCACGACCTAAATGGAAATCTATCAGCCTAATTATTCCAACTGCATATACACGCAGTTCTATATACGCAGCTCTTTTTGATAGTCCCAAAAGGTGTGGCAAACACTTTACCATATTTGCCACATAAGTATTTATTTGGGTATCAATAATGGTCATTTTGTCATTTTCTCAAGTAAACGTTCCTGCTGGCTAATTATCAGTTCTGATAATTCTTTTTCGCTCTGGTTGAATATATCATCATTCAACTCAGCTTTAGAAACTTCTATAATCTTAGTAAGCTTCTTGATGTGATTTTGTCTTTTGGAATTATTCATGCTCTGGAGTGTAAGGATAAATTTCAAGAATTGGGGTAATGTTAACGTCCGTAATTTGGTAGTCGTTAAGAGTGCCTAATTGCTTAGATAGATACGAATAAGCAAGCATCGGGTTTTCACCATTAACCAACATCATGTGCGGTGTCTTCTTTTCCTTAGCTGTTTTTTCATCGAAAGAAATGTACATCACCTTTATTTTGTACCAAATTTCTCCACCATCTTCATCAAAAAACACCTCTGAAAGCTTCATTTTTGATAACTTAATCAACTGAAAGTCAGGCGTATTTTTGACAATAACTTCAAAAACTCTTGCCTCTGCTTCTGTGTACGAAACTCCATCTATTAGATAGGTTTCGTTAATTGTTTTTAATGCACCTGAATCGTCTTCACGCTGAAAACGAATGTTTGCTACATACCAATTTGCCATTTTTTTAAGTTTTCAAGCTACTTTCGAGCATAGAGAGCTATCGCCCAGGGAGAAACTTCCCTGAAGCAATACCCAGCTTATCCAAAATCTGGACGTATGCCGAAACGGGTAACTTACGAATGATGTTATTGATTTTTCGCCCTGTGAGCATCTTGCGGGCGTTACTGTTATCAAGATGCTGATAAGTAGGACATTCTTCCCGAATTATCCTGTAACATTCCTCCAACTCTGGGCAAACCTGACCTTGTTGCATTAGGTCAGCGATGATGTTCCCCACACGTCGAGGCATCTCCATTTTATCCGTCGGAGCAAACTGATAGATTTCAGATTTTTCCATCTAATTCCACGTTAGTTTTATATTCAAAATAATATTCTCTAACTGCGGTGTTTCGTAATTCAACAAGTTCCCTTTGTCTCACAAAAATTTCATCAGCTCGCATAAGAAGTAATTTGCTTTGAAGAGCAATTATCTGCTCCGCTTTAATGAGCCTGTCAATGTCGTGAACCTGCCGTGCTGGAATTGGCACGATGGTAAAGCCTTGTTGTTCTAATTTTCCTAAGAAAGCTTCAGGCGAAAAAGTTGGGATTTCTGGATTCCAAACGTGTGAATACGCAGTTTGTAATTCGTTGCTAAAATTCATCTTGTGTACTTGGGGTTTGAATATCGGTTAAGATATAGTTTTTGATATTAATGAAAACTTGTTTTTGCTCTAAGACAAAAACAATGGGTATGAGAATCGGGCAAAATATAATCCATTGGATTACTTTCAAAAAGTCATATTTCATGGCGGTACTGGCAAATTTTTATGGTTATAAATATTAATCATATACTCATATTCCACGTCGTCTAAATCCTCAAATTTCCCGAAAAATTCAGCTAAAATTCTATTCTCTGACGAGTTATACCAATTCTCGAAATTAGGCTTTGAAAGTGATGGTTTCCAATTGGCTGCATCTTCTTTCAAAATCTTACAAAGGTCTGCTGTTGGCTTATCGCTCTTACTGACTACATCAAGGAATGCGATAATTTCGTAATGTTCAATTTCAAATGCCTTTCCTGCTTTCGGGAACTTTGAAAGCTCTGAGGTTTTCTTAGAAAAATATTTACCAAACATTTGTGCGACTATCGGCTCTGTATCGACTCTAATCGTATTAGAATGCTTGTAATGTGCAAAGCACCAATTCAACCAGTAGGAAGTGTGAGCTTGCATGATGCAATACTCTGCTTCAGATAATCTAATCGTGACTTTAAGCATTGACGAAATTATTTATTTCTCTCATCTTCCAATACCATCCTTTTAGGCGTGGGCGTTGGTCTTCGCCAAATCGGCGTATGACCTCATTGCAATGGTCTATAAGTGCCTGTTCAGAAGTGAAGGTCAATTTAAAATCATAGAATGGCTCTACTTGCGAGCCACTTCGTTTTCTGGAGGCGAGGTACTGTTGTTGCTTAGTGGGGTCATTTTTATTGGCAAAAAACTTTTGTAGCATATCTTTCAAATGTGGAAAAAGTTGTGCTGCACCATGAATTTGAAATTGAAATGGTGTAATACTCACCAACAATTCATCGAGACCATTTCCCTGTTGGTTATTAGTGTAAAAGTTCATGCAATAAGAGCGGTCAAGGTATCCGTTTTTGAGCATTCTTGAAATATACTGCTCAAGTAAATGTTCTTTATCTTTTGCCTCAGCGTGTCCTAACATTTTGGAATATCCAACAAATGGTGACGTGCGTTGCTCTTGGTAAAATTCGTGTCGATAGGTTGCATTAAGGCGGTCGCCTTTCGGTAATTTATTGCTCATTTTGCTTTTTGATTATGGAATTTTTTGATTTTTTTTCACTGTTTGCAAACATTGTTGTACAACTTGAAAACACCAGTAAAACTTGTAAAACACTTAGAAAACATCTTTACAAGATTTTTTTTAGGGTTTGACACATCAAACCCCTAACCGATTAACAGTAAAATCGGGCTTGAAAAAAATACCCAAATTTTGGGCAATATTTTTCCGTCATGACGATTTAGGGGCGTCTTGAATATGTCTTGAATGACAGTCCGATGTAGCTACACTCGAACGCATTCGGGGGCGATATAAAAACACTAAGCTGGAGGGGAATTATTTAGAATGTATTTCATAGAAGTAAGAATTATTATTGTTAAATAGTTAATGCTAAACAGTGTTAAGGTCAATGACCTTTTCGTAAATCTGCATATAAGCAGACTTGGTAATTTCGGTGCAATCTGACAAGTCTAACGGCTCGTCGTACTCTTCATTGACTCCCCACGGCTCTTTGGTATTTTCACCTAACACAGATGCCGTATAAGCGGTATTGTCATCATTTACGGCATACCAAACCTTTGCAGCAAGGTATGTTCGTAATACATTCGGGTCTAACTTATAGTATCTCATTATGACCTTTTTGTTTTGAATACATACAAAACCAGTATTCCCAAAGCCACAAGTGGCACTATTGTTTTCATAAGGTCATTATTAAAAGATTCTTGAAATAAGTCTCCCCCACTGGGGGAGTTTATTCAAAAAGTTCCATAACAAAAGTTTCACCTTGAAATCTGGCAAAATAACCTCTTTAAAAAGCCAAATGGCTATTATAAATAAGCAAAAAGCAATGAACAGCATTAAATAAGCTGCAATTCTTAGACTATCCATAGTAAAGTGTTTAGCCACGCAGGGCATGGCTAAACCAGCCTATCCCAATCTAAAAAAAATGTCTTCATGGGTAATAAAACGGGGGAGGCGTACACAAATAACCTCCCACCGTTGACCCAATCTAACCACGTTGATTTGTTGCGATATAGTTGGAATCGAACCAACACGAGTTCCTGAAGTCTTCGCCTCCGAGTATATCTTCAGATTTTACTTTTTAAGTCCTTAAAATCTTAAAGTGGACTTGTAGCGGATGCAGGACTCGAACCTGCGACCTCAAGGTTATGAGCCTTGCGAGCTACCTACTGCTCTAATCCGCAATTTGCACGGGTGGTAGGATTTGAACCTACGCTTGTAATAGCTTACCATTATTACTATGCACCTGACTACACCACACCCGTAATTAAAAGGTCATAACCACCAAGTTAACTGACCTTTCCTACTCGTCCTCTTTCGGACTTTCGCTTAATTCCCTTTTGGGGGATTTAATGTTTATATACAAAATGAGGGCTAAATGTTGTATATTTGAAATGTCTAAATAAACAAATTACTCACACTTAAACCCCCATTTCAACATGGAAGAAAATCAATTCAAAATTGGCAACACTGTAAGCTTAAAATCAGGTAGTGTTAGGCTTACAGTTTATTCTATCTCCGATGATTTAAAAAAAATATCTCTAAAATTTTGGGATAAAGAAAACCAACAGATACAATCAATTGACGACCAAGACTTTCGTTTATTCTCTCTTGAATATTAGTCCTTATAACCTTCATGTCTTATCTCTCTGACATAAATAGGAATACCCAAGAATAGGATTTTCAATTTTGTTTCAATACCGTGGTCTTTACCAAACCCACGGTATTTTTGTGTGATAACCTTTATCATGACTCCTTAGGCAATTTAAGTTCCTCTAAAAATGCGTCCATTTCACTATCTGCAATGGGTACATCTCCACGCAAACGAGCTAACACTTGCTGACGCTTTAGCCCAATTCTTTCGGCAATAGCATGGCCAATACGACCTCTATCAGTTCGATGTTTAGAGTGAAAAGCAAATGCTATTTCTTGTAATGTTGGCATGACCGTTTGATAATTTAATCTTACTTTTACTTGTTTTGTCGTTGTGTTGTCTTACTTTTGTTTGTAAGACGGTACAAATATGCGAACAAAAGTTTGCTTTGCAAATTTTTACACACTTTTTTTCGTATTTATTTTACAAATATTATCTATTAACCTTTAAAACACTTAGATTATGATTTATCTTTCTTGGTTTGTATTTACAATTTTAGTTGGGATACTCGGAACTTATAGAAAAATTGGAGGAGCAGGAGCATTTTTCTTATCCTTATTTTTAAGCCCATTAATTGGCGTAATATTCACATTAGCATCTGAGAAATTAACAGATATTGCTTATAAGGAATCTATGTTGAAAAGTGTAGATGAAGCAAAAAAGGCTAATAATTTAACCGATTTAGAAAAACTTCATGAATTGAAAGAAAAAGGTATTTTGACTGAAGAAGAATATCAAGAAAAGAAAAACAAAATATTAGGAAGTAACTAATGCACCCAGACAGAATAGAAGGCATAAAGATTGTAGCAATCATTACCTTAATCTTATTTGTATTAATGGCAATCAAGGAGTTATTAGGTTTGTAAAAATGGATTGGATAACCAAATTGTTAGAAATATTTTTAAGCAACACTTATAAAGTAAGCCATAAACTTTGGGTTATTATTTCGGTAGTTGCAAGTATATTAATTGTTGATAACCATTTTGGTTTTTCTTCACACTGGAGAACTAAAAGTAAAATAGAAGAAGCAGTAGCTATTCAAGAGTTAATTGTAAAGACACATGGAAACAATGCACTCAACAAAAAACTTTTGAGTTTACAAGATGAAATCATAGAGTCTAAAAATTTAAGCAACTATTTTTTAGATTTATTCTCTAATATTTTCACCACAACAAGTGCAAGTTTATCTAAAACGGTCAAGACACCGATAGCAGCTAATACAGATTCCATAATTGAATATTCGTTAGTTTATCACGTAGTAAGTACATCATTTTGGTTTATACTCTTATTTTTAGCAGTATTTTTCTTTTCTGTTATTAATATTTATGAAAGCAAAAAATTGGAAATTAAAGATATAAAGACTTTTTTTCAGATAAATGGAGTTATCATAACTATTATTATAGTACTATCATTTTTGACTTACTTAATACCTAAATTCAATCCACCTTTTGCAAATTATATCATTAATTTTTTAATAACGACTATGTTGATTATAGGCTTTGTCATAATCATTATTATTCAACAGAATAAGGATTTACAAAAAAAACATGACAATCTGATTTCACAACTAAAAAAAGTAACTAAGGTTGGCAATTAATATTTTCAAATTTACATTAAACATTAACAAATATAAACAAATGAAAGATTTTTCAAATAAGCTAAAATACCGACTTAAAGAAATAGGTATGACGCAAGGCGAGCTTTGCGAAAAAATTGGCATGACTGCAAATGGTTTAAGAAAAGCGATTGAACATAACAGTTTACAAGTATCAACTGTTGAAGCAATTAGTAAAGCTTTAGAGACAAATATAGGTTACTTTATTGAGATAGAGACAAAACCAACAGGAATGTGGCAACGTCTTTTAGACGAAGCAAATACAGAAGCACAACGCTGGAAGATGAGAGCCTTTGAATTAGAGGAGAAATTCAGTGTTGGAAATTTTCAAAAGCTTAGTAAATACGTCAATTCTTTTTTTTGCTTGCAACACTAAGAAATTTACTAAGGAATTAGGTTACGTACCTATAATTGACATATAATCAGAGCTTTAGGAATCCCGTACGGACTACAAAAGTAAGTTGTTACAGGTGTACATCAATAATGTACACCTTTTTTTATGCCTGATTATCAGAAACTTATCAAAATGACCTCCCACCGCATCTTGGTTTATTCATACTGCTGACACTATTTTGTTGCTGACACATTTTTATGTGACTTGCGTTACCGATAGGAATTTGTTTCGTATTAATACTTGAATAAACAAAAATTCAAGTCTAATGAAAAAAAACAATGTTAAACGTACTATTCTATCTACGAGGATTCGGGAAATGTACACAACCATCTGAGGAATTAGTTATTACTTGCCAACTTATTCTGGAAGACCAACCAAGAGATACAGCTTTTTCTCTCAAAATTAAAATTCCCAAAAAGTATTGGTGGACTTATCTTGGTAAAGACTCTGCAGATGGTGAATGGGTTGATTCTGCGTACTATAATGCAGAATTTGTTAATAAAAGACTGCGTGATACAGAGCAAACATTGCGAAATATCGTAGATGTACTACCTCTACTGTATCCCGATGAACCTATCACTTATAATCACATTCGTCGGCACTATGACCCTGACTCTGCTAAAATAATCAAGGCTACTCAACGAAAAACTACTCCTTCGGTTGAAAGAATTTATACAGAATTCTTAGAACACAAGATTCAAAAACGAGGAATTAAAGAGTTAACCCAAAAAAGTTATCGCTCTCGGATGAATAACATTTATGAATTCTTTGGTAAGAATAAACCTATCGACTGCATTCGCCACAGAGATTTGGATAAATTTGAAAATTGGCTAATGTCTCAAAAGAATAAAGATAATAACCTTAAATTCTGCAGAAACTATCGAAACAAACACTTAACGCTCGTATTTGACTTAGTGGCTTTTGCAGTAAAAAAAGAATACCTTGATGCTATGCCACTTGTTTCGCTTGAATTAAAATATGACGCTGACAAACCACCTCAATATCTGCTTCCTGCTCAAAGAGCTGCTTTACAGGCGGTCGATATTCCATCTTTGGAAAGAGCAAAAGATATAGCTCAATTTCTAATGCACACAGGATTCAGTTGGATTGATTATATTAATTTAAAGAGTGAACATCTAATGGGAAAATGTTGGAGAGTACAAAGACAAAAATCTGACACTTGGTCTATGCCTATACTCTTGGATGAAGCTCAAGCTATTATTGAAAAATATGGCTCAATAGAAGCTTTACCTCGTCCAGACGACTCTGATTTGAACAAAGAATTAAAACACCTTGCCAGTATCGCTAAAATTGACACAAATTTGGAGCATCCTCTCCGAATTTCGGATTTCAGAGAAACTTTCGCCAGTATGTTAGAAAATGAATTCATGTTTGAGCAACGAGTAGTCCAAGTTATGATGGGACATAAGAATGCTCGACAAATACAATCTTACAGCCGATTAATGCCTTCACGTGTTCTTTATGAGTTGGAGCAATGGAAAAAACGAGTTGGCATGAATTAACAACTAATATGAGTTGTCTTTTTTATAATAAAAGTTGTTTAGTTGAATTTTAAGTATCTTTATCATAAAATCCTATGAATAAGTTACCTGTGAATGTTTCAGAATCAGATTTTGAGATTTATATTTTACCACATTTGACCCACAAAATTGGTCATAATCGTTTGAAAGTCAGCTATCATTACATTTTCAATACAATTCTATATGTATTAAAATCTGGCTGTTCTTGGAGAACACTAAAGCCTGACAATCAACTGGTTACTTGGCAAAATATTTATTATCATTATGCTAAATGGAGCAAAGATGACAGTTTTAAACGATTATTTGAATCTTCAACTTCAATTATTTCTGATAAATTAGCTCTCGAATGTTTACAATTAGACGGAACTCATACGCCTTCAAAAAAAGGGCGGCCGCCGCTGCGGGTGAAAATGTTAAATGGCAACGTCGGAAAAGAGCAAAAACTGTAAATAATTTGGTCATGTGTGATAACAAGTATAACATCTTAGCCATCTCAGATTGTATTGATGGTAATCATCACGATAATTTTGAAATTATTGAGAATGTCAAAAAGATGCTTCAATCACTTGATAAACAACTTATTAATTAACGTGAGTTATTGATATAACAAACTGATAATCAATTTTTTACAACAAAAAAAAGCAATATTGCCGACTCTAATGTATTTTTGTAATTGCACAAAAACAAGAACACATCATGAGCCGACTAACATTGCTAACGACAAAATTAACAGAAATTTTCATTGACTGCGACGATTTTTGTAAGTGTTTTGAAAAACACATGGTTGAATCAGGAGAAAGTTTAGCTGTCTCCAAAATGAGTACCAGTGAAATGATGGCGATCAGTATTTACTATCATCATTCGGGCGTTAAATGTTTTAAATATTACTATCAAATTATTATCAAAGGATATTTAAAATCATATTTT